>CAVPNR010000033.1:0-126690 GCA_963706645.1 uncultured Acidobacteriaceae bacterium | reverse complement strand
GGCATCAACTCGACTCCTGTCATCGACCTGACAAGCAACACCCTTTATGTCGTGATCTACACGCAGGATTCCACAGGCCCCGCCTACCGCATTCACGCTCTCGACCTTGGCAGCCTGACCGACAAGGTCACTCCACAGCTGGTCGTGGCGTCGCACACCTTAACCGACGGCACCACCTTCAACTTCAACGCCACTTACCAGCGCCAGCGCCCTGGACTGCTTCTTGCCAACAGCACCGTCTACGCCGGATTCGGCAGCTTCTGCGACTTTGCCGCCAACGTTTCCCGCGGCTGGCTGCTCGGTTGGTCCACCGGTTCGCTGACTCCGCTCCCCTCCAATCAGGTGTTCGACACGCAAGCCACTTCGAGAGACAACTTCTTCCTTTCTTCTATCTGGATGTCCGGCTACGGCCTCGCCACTGACGACTCCGGCAACGTCCTCTTCGTCACCGGAAACTCCGATTACTCCGGCACTACCTACGACGGCGTCAGCAACATTCAGGAAAGCGTTGTGAAAGTGTCGTCGAATCTGTCCACCGTCCTCGACCTCTTCACCCCCATGAATCAAGCCAGCCTCGATCAGTCCGACAGTGACTTCGGTTCCGGCGGAGTAATGGTTCTCCCCGATCAGCCTGGTTCCACGCCGCATATGGCGGTCGCCGCTGGCAAAGCCGGCAGCCTTTTCCTGATGGATGAAGACAGCCTCGGCGGATACTCCACCACCAAAAACAACGTCCTCGGAACCTATGGCATCGGTGGATGCTGGTGCGGCCAGTCCTACTTCGTCGATCCCTCCGACGGCGCCGGCCGCGTCGTCGCCAGCGGCGGACAGTCCATTCAGGTCTACAAAGTCCAGACCTCGCCCAGCCCCGCTTTGATCAAGGTCGCGTCGTCTATTGCTCTTTCCGGCGGCATACAGTTCCCAGGCTTTTTCACCAGCATCTCGTCCAACGGAACGGCCAACCCCATCATCTGGACGCTGTCACACCCAACCGGAGCAACTGGCAACCCCATCTTTCTCTACGCGTTTAATCCCAAAGTGCTGAACAAAGGCAATATGAAGGGACTTTTCCGGGCTCGGGCCGGCAGTTGGCCCAACACCGGAGGCAACTCCAACCTGGTTCCTGTCGTCGCCAATGGTGAAGTCTTCGTAGCCAGCCACGCGCAACTGAAGATCTTCGGCATCAAACCCGCACAGAAGAAGTAGGTCGTCGCGGCGCTGAGTCGCTAAAACGACTCATGTGGGGACGGTCGCCTCGGCCGTCCGGCGAACCCGGATGCCCTGGGGATAATAGCGGCGCAATTCCGCAGAGTGCTACGCTGGAGAAGTGAAGTTCCCAATCATCAAACAACTCATGTGGAGACAGCCGCCTCGGCCGTCCCGCGAGCGCGAAGCGCGGCGGAGGCACTCATGCTCTGCCCAATTCGCGGCGGTTTGCGTATTCGTCTTCGTAGCCGCGAACCTCCCCGCTTCCGCCGCCACCTGGACCATCAATGCCCAACCCACGCGCATGGTCAACGGCGCTCCAATCCTGTTTCAAGTGAAGCCTCCCACCAAACTCGAATCCCTGGCTGGCACTTGGCTCACGCACCCACTCACCTTCACTTACGACGAGTCCACAAAGACCTGGTTCGCCTTGGCAGGCGTGGGCTTCGATACCACTCCGGGGAAATACCCGCTCGCACTAACGGCTCAGCCCTCATCCGGAAAAACTCCGCTGACCTTCACTCGCCCTTTCGCCGTCGCCCACTTCCAGTACCCGCAGATTAAAGTGGAACTCACTGTCGAAAAGAAATTCACCGAGCCCAGTCCTGAGCAGCAAGAGCAAATCGCCGAGAGCGTAAAGATCAAGCAGGAATATCTAAGTCGCGTGACCTCAGACCGCGAATGGGACGGCAACTTCGCCGCCCCCGCCGACGCCGCCATCTCCGACGTCTTCGGTTCACAACGCATCTTCAATGGTAAAGCTCAACGCGAGCATCAGGGACTCGATTTCCGCGTCCCCACCGGAACCCCGGTTGCCGCCATGAATTCAGGCACTGTGCTTCTCGCTCGTTTCCTGTACTTCGAAGGCAACTGCGTCGTCATCGATCACGGCCAGGGCCTGCTCACTCTGTACTTCCACCTCTCCGAATTCAAAGTGAAGGAAGGAGACCAGGTGAAGCGCGGACAGATCGTCGGCCTCAGCGGAGGCACCGGACGCGCCACCGGCCCTCACCTCCACGTCGCCGTCCGCTGGCAAGGCACCTACCTCGACCCCGCCCGCCTGATGCAACTACCCCTGCCCTGATGTAGTCAGTACTGTGCCTGTGTGGGACCGGGTCTCTGACCCGGTCAGGCCGCGGAGCGGCCCCACGGCCACCGATCCTACGCCGAAAACTTACTTCTGCCCCGCAACACATCCTGCAACGTCTCTTTCAATCCCAAGTTCCGGATCAACCGGTGCAGGTAATTCGGATGCACTCCCAGAATCCCTGCCGCCTCCACATAATTTCCCCGCGTCTGCTCCACGGCGTCCACAATCAACTGCTTCTTCAATTCCTTCACGCTCGCGTGATACTTCCCCTCATGCATTTCCGCCGGCGATTCCTGCTCCAGCAACGATTCCGGCAAGTCTTCGAGCAGTACTGAGTCCGACGATCCCATCACCAGCGCGCGCTCAATGGCGTTCTCCAACTCGCGCACGTTCCCCGGCCACTCATAATTCACCAGGGCAGCCATCGCCTCGCGCGACACCGGTTTCGGCTTCACCTTGCTCCGCTTCGCATACTTCTGCACAAAATGCCGGGTCAACATCGGAATATCGTCCCTGTGCTCGCGCAGCGAAGGCATCATCAGCCTCACTACCGCCAGCCGGTAATACAAATCCTGCCGGAACCCTCCCTTCCGCACCGATTCATCCAAATCGCGATTCGTGGCAGCAATCAACCGGACGTCAACCTTGATGGTGTGGGTCCCGCCTACCCGCTCAAACTCCCGTTCCTGCAGCACCCGCAACAGTTTCACCTGCAGCGCCGGAGCCAACTCCCCGATCTCATCCAGAAACACAACACCCCCATCGGCGGACTCCAGCCTTCCCTTCTTCAGCAACGCCGCACCCGTGAAGGCGCCGCGCTCGTGCCCGAACAAATCGCTTTCCAGCAGCGTCTCGGGAATGGCCGCGCAGTTAATCGCGACAAAAGGCTTGTCTGCCCTGTGGCTGTTGCGATGCAGCGCGCGGGCCGCCAACTCCTTACCCGTGCCGCTCTCGCCTTCGATCAGAACCGTCGATTCCGCGGGAGCGACTCGCGCCAGAAACTGGAAGATCTCCCTCATCCGCACGCTTTCGCCCACCAGACTCTGTTCCTGCCGAACCTCTGTCGTGAGCCGCTGATTCTCCTGCTCCAGCCACTGCAAGCGCCGGGCATTGTCCAGCGCAACCGCGGAGATCCCTGCGATCGCCGCCATCAATTGCAGATGATCTTCCTGAAACCGGTTCGCCGTGCCGGTGTTGTCGAGGTATATGCACCCGATCACCCTCTGAAACACCGTCAGTGGGACGCACACCAGCGATCGCACGTCCGACGCCACCAGGCTCTCGACATCGCGCAGCGGCCCACTCGCCGCCACGTCCACTCCCAGAATCGCGACGTTCTCCGTCATCACCTGGCGCGCAATGGTCCGGCTCACGCGTACCAGTTGCGGCTGCCCCGCCTGCCGCGTGCGCGCGTACAGGCAGTTGAACTCGAGTCCCGGGCCCTCCGCCAGCAGAATCGCCCCCCGCCCCGCCGGCACCACGTCAAAAATCAGATCCAGCAACTGCGCCTGCAACTCCTCCAACCCGCGAATCGCGTGCACAACCCGGCTGATCTTCAGCAACGCATTCAGATTGCGTGCTACCTGCGACGTGGCCGGCAACTCCTTCAACAGCCGGTCCGGATGCAGGTACATCACTTCTTTGGGATGAATAAACCTGGTTTCAGCCGTGGGATGGCTGTCGTCGAACTCAACCCGGCTGCTCGGAACAGCCTGGTCTTCATCTTCCACCAGAAACAAGAACACCGAGTCTCCGGTCGCAATCTCGTCCCCGTGCCGCAGCCACTGTTCCTTCACTGCCAGACCGTTCACCAGCGTGCCATTGCGGCTGTCGAGGTCCCTGATCTGAAAACGCCCATCTTCTTCTCGCCGTAGCAGGCAATGCTTGCGCGACACCGACGTATCGGCCATCGCCACCGCGTTCGTCGGATCGCGGCCGAGAGTGGCTTCCCCATCAGGTAACGGAATGGTCGAGTCTTTTTGAGGGCCGGCTATCACCAAGAGTCTAGGACGCAATCAGGGTCTCCCATTCCGCGCAGAACTTCTTACCACAGTGTGGCCCGAAATGCATGCCTGGCGTGCTGGCGTTCCAATATCCGAACGGTTAGCAACCCTATCCGATCGGATAGGGTTTTCCCGAATCCATGGCGTCGTATCACAGTGCTACCCGTCAGCCGGGAATTGAATTAACCAACTATAAACACAATGGTTATGCCGCGCCAGCGGCATCGGAAAGGGGGCGCCGCAGAAATTGGAACTCCGCATGCAACAGGAAAAGCGCGAATTCTCGGCAAAAAGCGACGGGGGAAGCGCTTTCAGCAGCACTCGCCGAGGTCGCCGGTCAGAGGCTCGGGGGACCCCCTCATCGAGCTTCTGACCTTTTTCTTTTCCCCGGCAGAAGCCCAAACAATATTGTCATGCTGAGCGAGGATTGAGCTTCACTTTGCGAAGCTCAACCGCAGTCGAAGCATCCCTACCTGGGCACTGATCCAAAAGGAAAACGAAATCTCTTTTACCCCGCACGGCTAGCCTCGGGCTGTTCCGCCAGCACCGCAATCCCATCCCGATAGCTCACCGTCCGCCCAGAAATCGCCGGCACTCTCTCTCCCGGCACCAGAATCCCCACCAGATTCAGCGGATCCGCCGCCGACAGCGTCATCGTCTCCCCGCTCAACGGCAAGCCTCGCATTCCGCGCACCGACTCCACCGCAACCGGCAGCGCGAACTGCTCGCCCAGGAACCCATCGACAAACCGCCCTCCACGAATCTCCCCCCGATCCTCCAGCCGACGGTATCCCATCAGCAACTCGCGCCACGGAGGCAAATTCGATTCCCGCGCCAGCAAATCGCGGATCACAATTCCATAGCGCCGCAACAGCATCCAGCAAGCGGCCTCGACTGCACGCGGTCTCTCCACTGCCGCATCCGCATGCAACAGTGCCCACCGCCCGGAACTATGCCGCGGACGAGTCGCCTTCCCGCTTCCCTGTCCCGCCCGCCGCTTGGGATCAATCAACGCCCGCAGATTGTCGAACCCATCGGCAGTCACTAATCCAGCAGCCACCAGTTCCCACAATCCAGTTTCAATTTCGGCCTTGAGCTTGCCCGTCCCGCGTACAATGTCGGCAAAGAATGAAGCCCCTCGCTGCCGCAAAAATTCCAGAACAAGTTGCGCTCCATGACTCAACCCGTTGCCCGGGTGCCCCACTTCTCCCATCTGTTGGGTGAAGTGGGGGTTCTTGCTGATACTCATCCAGTCCGCTTCCTCTCGCACAAAGAAAGTAATCGGAGCCACACTGGTCGGAATCACCCTCCGCTGCCGCCCCGCCGGCGCATCTCCGTTCCCGCCTGTCGCAGCCGCGTCAACCGTCGCCGGGTGCGGCGACAACCTTCCCCAGCCGACAGCGCCAGTCAGGCAAAGCTGATCCAGCCATGCCGGATCGTAATCCACAATCCGCCGCGCCAATACCTGCCGCTCCCACGCATTCGCTGGAATCTCAAATCCCTGCATCTGCCGCAGCACTTCCAGCGTCCCCCGCTCGCCCGCCACCTGCGTTCCCGCAGCCACATGCTGCCACCGCATCAACCACCGCATAAACGCCGCTGCAGTCACCGGTTCAATCTGCTTCCGCAGCATCCCTACCGTCAGCCGGTGAATCCGCGCCAACAACCTTCGTTCGCACCACTCGACCTCGTTTGCATCGAGAAGAGATTGTGTGGGGACAGCCGCCCCCGGCTGTCCGGGTGCCGCAGGCACCCCCGTGCCGGCAGCGCCCGTGAACCTGCCCCGCAGCACGGTCCCGCTGGCCTCCATCCGCAACAAAGCTTTCTCAATGTCAGCAGCCGCCAGTCCCAACTCAAACCCCAGCTGCGAAGCCGTCGTCGGCCCTGCATGCGACATCCACCCCGTCACCAGCGTCAGCAAAGCATCGTCACGAGAAATCTCCCCTGCTTCCACCTCGGCTAGCCGCTGCTCAAAGACCGCGGAGGGAAACAAAGCGGCAAAGCTGCGAGCTCGCTCCGCCGCCACCCAGTACCGCCGGCGTCCCGCCGGCTGTCCGGAGGGCGTCCCGCCCTCCGCCTCAACCGCGACTCCGGCCCGTCCCTGTTCCACGAGTCTTTCGAAATGCCCGCGCCACCCGGCATTGCCTATGTGGGGACGGCCGCCTTCGGCCGTCCAGTCGAGCGCAGCTCGACCCTCCGGCAGCGCCACCAGCGTATGCAGCACGTCATGCAGTTCATCCGCATCCCGAACATCGGGCCACGCCTCTTCCCGCACCTGCGCGATCGCCCCCGCGTCCAGCCCTCCCACTTCCTCCAGCACCGACTCCGGCAGCACCCGCCGCATATTCACGGCCCGCGCCCGCCGCTCCTCCAGCGGCGCGTCATCCAGATACGCATACGGATTCGCATTCAGAATCTCGTGCGAGAACTGCGACGGCACTGGAGTATCTACCGCAATCACGCGTATCTCTCCCGACGCCATCCCCCGCAGCAGTGATTTCAATCCCTCCACATCCATCGCCTCGGTGAGCACATCTTTCATCACCTCGCCCACCAGCGGATGATCCGGAATCTTCCGCTCTCCCTCGATGTTTTCAAAACAAGCCGCCGCGTCCGGAAACACCGACGCCAGCAGATCATCCGACCGCATGCGCTGAATCTGCGGAGGAACTTTCTTGCCATTCTGAAATCGCAGCAGCGCCAGCGCCCGGTTCGCATCCCACCGCCAGCGCGTCGCAAATATCGGAGAATCCAGCGCCGCCTGCTCCAGAATCGGCTGCACCGTATCGGCCTGCAAGAAATGAAACACATCGCCCAGCGGAAAACTGTGCTGCTCGGCCAGGGCGATGTTCAACCCGTTATCGGTCGCCGCCGCCTGTAACTCAAAATTGAAACCCACGCAAAACCGCTTCCGAAGCGACAATCCCCAAGCCTTGTTGATCCGCCCGCCAAACGGCGCATGGATCACTAACTGCATCCCGCCACCCTCGTCAAAGAACCGCTCAGCGATCACGGTCGTTTGCGTCGGCACTGCACCTAGCACCGCCCGCCCCTGCAGCACATACTCAATCGCCTGCTCCGCGCCGGAATCATCCAGCCCGCATTCTTCTTTCAGCCACGAAACCGTCGCGGCCACATCCGGCTGTGTCGCCGAAAATCCCACCGGAGAAGTGTTCGGCAGCCGCTCACTGATTTCTTTTCGCAGTTCGCCCACATGCGCCGACAGTTCCTGCGTTCGCGCCGGAGCCTCTCCCCGCCAGAACGGCACGCTTGGCGGCGCTCCGTGCGCATCCTGCACCAGCATCCGCCCCGCGTTGGTCTCAATGCGATGAATCATCCAAGACGTATTCCCCAGCAGCATGATGTCGCCGCGATTGCTCTCCACCGCAAAATCTTCATCCACGGTCCCCACCACAACGCCGTCCGGCTCAGCGACCACCGTATACAGCGAATTGTCCGGAATCGCTCCGCCGCTCGTGATTGCCGCGAGCCGCGCCCCTCGCCGCGCCCGCAACTTCCCGTTCACCCGATCGCGGTGCACATACGCCCCATACCGCCCGCGCTTCGCCACAATTCCCTCGGACAGCATCTCGAGAATCGAATCAAATGTCTCGCGCGTGAGCCCTCGGTACGGATAAGCTCTCCGCGCCAGCGCAAACATCGCATCCTCATCCCACTCCTCGGCCGCACACGCCGCCACAATCTGCTGCGCCAGCACATCCAGCGGAGCCTCCGGAATCATCAGCCGGTCCAGATCCCCCTGCTTGATCGCCCGCACCAGCGCCGCGCATTCCATCAAATCATCGCGCGTCGTACAGAAAAATCTCCCCTTCGGAACCGCGCCCCGCCAGTGACCCGACCGCCCCACGCGTTGCAGCGCCACCGCAATCGCCCGCGGAGAATTAATCTGCACCGCCAGATCCACCGTCCCCACATCAATTCCCAACTCCAGTGACGCCGTCGCCACCAGCACCCGCACCTGCCCCTCTTTCAGCTTCTTCTCCGCCGCCAGCCTCAACTTGCGCGACAGCGACCCGTGATGCGCCGCCACATTCTCTTCTCCGATGCGCGTGCCCAACTCATGACACAACCGTTCCGCCATCCGCCGCGTATTCACAAACACCAGCGTCGACCGATGCTGCCCCACCAACTCCACCAGCCGGTCGTAAATCGCATCCCACAACTCATTCGACGCCACCGGCCCCAGCGGCATCGGCGGCACCTCAATCCCCAAATCCAACTTCCGCTTATGCCCAATATCGACAACGACCGGATCCGTCGGGTACCCCATTTCTCGCGCGCTCTTTGCGCGAGATGTGGGGATTTTCGCCGCGGAAGATTGTGGGTGCCCCATCCTAATCTCGCCGTCCTTTGGCAAGATTAGGGTGGGGATTTTCGAAGTCGGGGAATCAGACGCCGTCCCATCTCCACCCTCCACCTCATCTTGGAAAGGGCACGACTTCAGTCGTGCCGTAAGAGTGGACGAATGATCGCCGGCTTCAGCCGCTGAGGTTCCGCTTTCGCTCCCTCCACTCCGATTCCCGGTCAAAAAATGCGCCACTTCCTCAATCGGCTTCTGCGTCGCCGATAAACCAATTCTCACTGGCGGACGATGACACAACGCTTCCAACCGCTCCAGCGACAGCGCCAAATGCGCCCCCCGCTTGTCATCCGCCACCGCATGAATCTCGTCAACAATCACGGTCTCGACATCGCGCAAAATCGCCCGGCTCTTATCCGCAGTGAGCAGAATGTAGAGCGACTCCGGCGTCGTCACCAGAATATGCGGAGGCCTCTTCAGCATCGCTCGCCGCTCCGGCTGCAGCGTGTCCCCGGTGCGCACCGCCGTACGAATCTCCGGCATGAGCAGCCCGCGTTCACCCGCCAGCGCCAGAATCTCGCTCAGAGGCCCTTCCAGATTTTTCTGGATATCGTTGCCCAGCGCCTTGAGCGGAGAGACGTAAAGCACTTCCGTTCGGTCAGAAAGATTCCCTGCCAGCGCCTTGCGCACCAGCCGGTCGATGCAAGCCAGAAATGCGGCGAGAGTTTTCCCCGATCCCGTCGGCGCGGAAATCAGCGTCGTCCGTCCGGCGAGAATGTGGGGCCACCCCTGCTCCTGCGGTTCAGTCGGAGTACCAAACTTCCCCACAAACCACTCCGCCACCAGAGGGTGTGCCCAGGCTAGCGACTCAGGAAGGGACTGCATCCGGATATTCTAGCCCGAATCGTCGCTTTCGCCAAATGTTCGCCACAAAGCGGCCCTTGATCACGAAAGCATCCCAAAAGCGTATTCTTGCCTTTCCTTCGTGGACCTTCGTGTCCTTAGTGGTAAAAGGCTTTCTATCGCAGGAGGTCGAATAATGCGCTCTGCCTATCGCCATATCGTGGTGATATTGTGTGCCGCAGTGCTGTTGGGAGCTTTTCCCTCAACCGCCAAGTCCCGCGAGGAGTCCATGAGCCCGCAAAACGGCCCGTCCGCCGAACAAAACACGCGCACCGCGATCAACAATTTTAACGAGGCTTTCAACCGCCACGACGCCGACGCCCTCGCCGAATTCCTGACCGACGACTCCGTCTTCGAAGACACATCCCCCGCCCCCGACGGCCGCCGCATCGACGGCAAGGCCGCCGTCATCGACTTCTGGCGCGGATGGTTCGCTCGCAACTCCGACGCCCACTTCGACGCGGAAGAAATTATCATCACCGGCAACCGCGCCGTGGTCCTCTGGGTCTATCGCAAAATGCGCAACGGCCAACCCTGGCACATCCGCGGCGTCGACATCTTCACCGTCCGCAACGGCAAGGTAGCCGCCAAGCTCGCCTACGTCAAGGGCTGACTCGTTTGACTTATGATTAACGTCCGCACTGTGCGGCGTGGAGGGTGCAGTCGTGAATCGATCTGTAGTGATTCGGGCACTAGAAGTCCTGAGGGCGAATCATGCAATGGAGAAACCGCAGTGACCAAAGACGACGCGTGGAGCCTGGCCAAGGATTGGATCGCAGCCTGGAACGCCCATGACCTGGATCGCATCATGACCCACTATGACGATGCGGTCGAGTTAACTTCGCCAGTTGCCGCTCAGCTATTACACACATCGGACGGCAAGGTGGCGGGAACGGCAAAGTTGAAAGCCTACTTTCAACGAGGACTGGAAGCCTACCCGGAACTCCAATTTCGCCTTGAAAACGTGCTCTGGGGTCTAAACAGTGTGGTGCTCTACTACACCAACCAGAAAGGGACTCGCACCGCAGAGTTCATGGAATTGTCAGAGACCGCGAAAATAATAAGAGTTGTTGCGAACTACAGTGCCTAGACTCCTACCAACTGCGGGCGCTGCTAAAATTCTCCCCGATGCCCAAACTCTCACCCGCTGCCCGTGCCCGCAAAATCAAACTCCTCCTCTTCGACGTTGACGGCGTCCTCACCGACGGCAAGCTCTTCATCTTTCCCGCTCCCGCCGGCATCCAGCAGAGCGCGCTCGACCAGCGCACACAGCAGCAATCCGCCCAACATGCCGGCCAGGCGGGTTTCGGATTCCAGAGCCAGTCTCTGATCGAAGCCAAAGGTTTTCACGCCCACGATGGCACTTCGATCTCCCTCGCCCGCCTCGGCGGCATCAAGACTGGACTCATCACCAAACGCATCTCCGAAACCGTCGCCCTCCGCGCCCGCGACCTGAAGCTCGAATACGTGCGCCAGGGCATCCACGACAAACGCACATGTTTTGAAGAAGTCGTGAAAGAAGCAGGAATCGCGTCAGAAGAAGCCGCCTTCGTCGGTGACGACGCAATCGACCTCCCCGCCATGCGCGCTGCGGGACTGGCCATCGCCGTCAAAAATGCCCGCGCCGAAGTAAAGCGCGAGTCCCACTACATCACGCCTCACGCCGGAGGCGATGGCGCCATCCGCGACGCCGTAGAGTTCATCCTCAAAGCTCAAGGCAAATGGAAAAAAATCCTGGAAGCCTATCTTGGTGAGCGCAGCCCGACACGAAGCCTTAGCCATTAGCTCTTAGCCTTTAGCTAGAACCTAAATCGCCGCGCCGGAACGTCGACTCGAAGAACCCCATTGTTAAATGAAGTCCTGACCTGAAGGTCGGTCGTTTCTTGTTTTTGAGCTAAGAGCTAAAGGCCAAAAGCTAAGAGCTCCCAAAAAAACCCACCGGATGCTTGCTTGGGGCGTGCTCGGGTCAGCATCCGATGGGCTACCGTTTCTCCTTACTCACCCTGTTGTTTTCAGGAGTATGTAGAAAAATTAAACACCCGAACCCGGATAAGTTCCGTCTATTTTTGTAAAGCTTTGTAAAATCTCGAAGCACCGATAACTCGCCGCACACATAAAAAGAGGATTCGCCACCTCATCCCTGCTGCCGCTACCGCAGCGCATACAGATTTCCATCCGCACTGCCCACATACACCACGCCGTTCGCCACGACCGGAGACGACAGAATCGCTCCCATACTCATGACCCGGTCAACTCCAGCCACCATATCGTCATAGAAATCGGAGCGGTAAATGACTTCGCTGTTTGGCGTCCCATCTGCTTTCGTGTATGCGGCCCCGTGTTCCTTCATTCCATCGGTGTCAAACGTCCAAGCCGGCTTGAACCCCGCAAGGTCGACCGCAACCAGCTTTCCCTGCGTTAACCCGACGTACAACGTCCCGCCTGCCAGCGCAGGAGACGAGTACAGATACCAATGATTAAATCCCACCGAGTGCGCCACCGCGCCCGACTTGGCATCCAGCGCATACAACAAACTCGTGTCGGACGTTACGAAATAAACTTTGCCGTCTCTCACCGCCGGCGACGATACCACCCACGACCCCTCGCCTGAAAATGCCCATTTCTTCTCGCCGGTCTTGGCATCCAGAGCATAAAGATGCGAATCCCGGCATCCGAAATAGACCATGCCATCCGCCACCGCCGCCGACGACTGAATCCCCACCTGATTGTGCGTATCCGGATCCTCCCCTGTCTTGAACCGCCATTTCTCCTGCCCGGTCGCCGCATCCAGCGCATAGAAATAACTGTCCCAACTCCCAAGAAACAGCGTGCCATCGGCAATCGCTGGAGACGCGTGCACTACATCTCCGGTCTTGAATTTCCAGTTCAACACGCCCGACACCACGTTCAGCGAATAGATATTGCCATCGCCGCTGCCAAAATAAACTGCTCCCTTCCACACCACCGGCGATGAAAGATAGCAGTCAAAAGGATCCGGCATGGTCTCGCTCACCGGCTGCACCCCATGCAGATGCCTGGCCGCGAACCGTCTCTCTCCACCCGTCTGAAACTTCCACTTCAGCGCCCCTGTGGAAGCATCCAACGCATAAAAATTCCCATCGTATGCGCCGAAGTAGACGACCTTTCCCTCGACCGCCGGAGTCGACGGAATCCTGCTCTTGGCATCAAACTTCCACTGCAACACGCCCGAGTCAGCATTCACCGCATAAAGATTTCCATCCGCGCTGCCGAAATAAACTCTCCCATCGGACAGCGCAGCCGACCCAATCACCATCCCGCCAGTATGAAACTTCCATTTGAGCCCGCCGAAGTGCGCCAGCCCCGCCCCCTCGTAGACCCCGCTATGTGCCGGGTTCCCGCGAAACATCCACGGATCTTCCCCCAGCAATGGCAGGCACCCGACGACAAAAAGCAACAGACCAAAGCACAAGGCCCGTACCCTTTGAATAGGCATAGTAAGTGGAGTCCTCGCCAATTAGACGCCGCTGGTTAGTTTAGGTGAGAGGACTGCTGAGAAATCTCGATGCGCGGTCAGCCGCGAGGCGGCTCAAGAATGCAGACCACAGAGTAGGCCGTGGGGCGAAAGTAAGATTAAGGCAAGCACCGCTGGGGCGAAGATCGGCTTTCGCAAATCACCTGACGGACGTTCCGACTTCGGCGGGCGATGCGAGTTCCTACAACACCGGAGGCTTCGACGCCATCAACTCCGTGAACCGCTTATCCTTCCGCAACTCGGCGAATTCCGGTTCCTTATACACGTTGTTGAGGTCCTTGTAGCCCTCTTCCATCGCCTTCCTCAAATATTCCAGCGACCGGTCGGAGTAGCCCATTTTGGCGTAAAGTTTTGCTACGGTAAAATCGTAGCGCGCCCGGTCTCCCGGGCTCGGCAACTGCGCCTGTACCCCACCGCGCGAAGTCCGCTCAAACACATCGGGATCGAGCACCAGCGCGTGATTGTAGGCCATCACCGCCGGATCGAACTCCTTCTTCGCAAACAGCGCCGCTCCCAGATTGCTGTAGAACGACGCCGACGAACCGTCAATTGCGATCGCTCTTCGGTAATCCTTCACCGCCGCTCCGAATTTCTGCTCCTCGTAGAAAACTACGCCCCGGTTGTTGTAGGCATCCGCAAACTTGCGGTCGAGTTTCACCGCCTGATCGAACGTCTTCTTCGCCTCGCGGTAGCGCTGCATCATCAACTCGGTGATTCCCACCTTATTCAGCAGACTCGCGGAGCTCGTCTGCCTGGCGATGGCCGCGCGATAGTAATCCAGCGCGTCCAGATAAAGCTTCACCGCGCGCAACTGGTCCGCCCGCGCCTCCAGATCGGCAGCCGTCGCATCCGGTGCCGGGGGATCCACCATCCGCAGCAGCGGCGGTTTGATCTGAACTTGTTCGGTGTGCGAAGCCTGCCCCCACGACATACTCGACAGGGCACAGACGCAAATGGTGAGAAGCGAGACGGGAACCAGCAAAAGCCTCGAGCGGGACGACATTGGCCACCCCCAGCTAGTGGACACATTCTGGCACAGTTTCGGGCTGTCGGCGAGGATTTTGTGACGGAATCCCGGCTCCTGGCCTATGTCCCGACACCGGGCCCGGCACCCTCAATGCGGCGCAGTCTGCCCACTGTCTGCTGGTTTAGACACCGGAGCCGACGTTTTGTCATCCTTGAATATTCCCGCAATCTTGCCCAGGAACCCCTTCTTTTTCTTGGGGTCCTGCGGATTGTTCGGGTCCTGCCCGTTCGCCGGATCAGCCTGAGCCTGCTGCGGTTGCACCGGCTTGTCCCCGCCAAACATGTGCGAGAAGAATCCCTTCATCCCCTCTTGCGCATCGCAGGTGTCGCGCGGTTCCGTCCCCGCCACGAACGCGGATGTATAGTCATCGGGACAGGTGGGCGTCGCCAGCCGGTTCGTCGCTTTATCCAATTGCACATCGACCACGCCCGTCGGTTGCTGGAACTCCCGCATATCCGCGTACCGCGGCAGGGCCGAAGCTTTCTTCATGAACTCCGTCCAGATCGGCGCCGCCGTCATCGCGCCGCTCAGCCGCAAGTCGCTGTAGTCGTCGTAGCCCACCCAAACAATACACAGCAGATTCGACGTATACCCCGCGAACCACCCGTCGTGCGAACTTCCCGTTTTCCCCGCCGCCGGCAGAGTAAACCCGCGCAACCTCACTGCCGTATACCCCAGCCCGTTATTGATCACCCCTTCCATCATGTTGGTCATGACGTAGGCAATCCGCGGATCCAGCACCTGCCGCTGATCCGTCGTATAGTTCGCAATCACATCGCCTTTGCCGTTGCGCACCGAGCGCAGCAAAATCGGCGACAGCCGGATTCCATTATTCGCAAACGACGTGTACGCCCCCGTCATGTCCAGCGGCGACGCATCATACGATCCCAGCGCCATCGCCGGAGTCGCCTTTACTGACGCAATTCCCGCCGACCTCGCCAGATCCGCCACCTTGTCGTAGCCCACCTGCTCCGCCACTTTTACCGTCGCATTGTTCAGCGACATCGCCAGCGCGTACCGCAGCGACACGTCGCCCTTGTATTCTTCTTTGTAATTGCGCGGCTCATAAATCTGATCGCCATACGCGAAGCTCGACGGCGCATCCGTCACTACCGACGCCGGAGTCAGCACCGTCTGCGATCCATCCAGCGCCGTGTTCATCGCCGCCGCATATACGAACGGCTTGAAAATCGATCCTGTCGGCCGCTTCGCCACCGCGTGATTCAACTGGCTCCAGCCGTAATCGCGCCCTCCCACCAGCGCCAGTACCGCTCCCGTGTGCGGATCGAGCACCACCATCGCGACCTGCGCCTGCGGACCCGACGCCACCGTCGTCTCAACCTTCTTCCCGACCTTCACCTTCTTCGTCCGCAGCTTCTTCACCTGCTCATCGACCAGCTTGATGCCCATCTCTACCGACTGCGCCGCCGCCTTCTGCAGGTCCGGATCGAGCGTCGTATAGATCCGGTACGACTGGTCGTTCAACTCGCTCTCGTTAAACTTGCTGATCAGCTGGTCGCGCACCATGTCCACAAAATACGGAGCGTCGCTGGCCTCCACGTTCGGCGGTGCCAGCTTCAACGGCACAGCCTTGGCCTTGTCCGCCTGCTCGCGCATAATGGCGTGCGTCTCCACCATCGATTCCAGCACCAGATTGCGCCGGTCGAGCGCGCGCTCCGGATGCCGGTACGGCGACAAATAACTCGGTCGCTGAATCAGCCCCGCCAGTAACGCCGCCTCGGGCAGGGTGATGTCCTTCAAATCCTTATTGAAGTACGCCTTCGATGCCTCCGCGAACCCGCTGATTGCGAACGATCCCCGCTGCCCCAGATCCACCCAGTTCGCATAGAACTCAAAGATTTGCTTTTTCGAAAACTTCTGTTCCAGCTCCTCGGCAATCAGCATCTCCGTCAGCTTGCGCTTGATGGATTTTTCAGGCGTCAGAAAGAACCCGCGCGCCAGTTGCTGGGTCAGCGTCGAACCGCCTTGCGCCCGCCTCTGGCGCAACACATCTTCCCAAACCGCCTCAGCGGTTCGCACGAAATTCACCCCGCTATGCTCAAAGAACCGCCGGTCCTCAATCGCCAGCACCGCCTGCACCATCACCGGAGGAATGTCGTCGTACTTCACCAGCTGGCGTTTCGACCGCTGCTCCGCGTCAAACAGCGCCGTCACCAGCTGTGGCTCCAACTCATACGCCGAAAGATCGTTCCCGTTGCTGCTGATCTTGTCGACCTGCCCGTTCAGAATGCTGATCCGCGCCGGCTCCGGACTGTGGTACGACTCCGGCCCAGGCGTAATCTCAATCCCGTCCTTCGACACGTGGAACGTACCCAGCGTCGATTGCCCCTCCTGATCCGAGTACCCCGCCCGCCGCAGCTCAGCCGCAATCTCCTTCGCCTGAATCTGCTCTCCGCTGCGCACCGTCTCCGGCAGCGCATAAATCTTTGCCGAGTTGGCGAACACCGGCGTCCGGAACCGCTTCTCGATGATCCGGTCGTACTTGATGTAAAAATACGAAAATGCAACCGTAAACGAGACGGCCAGGATCAGAAACAGCACGAATGCCGCACGCAGCACCGGATCACGCGGCAGCCCGCGGATCGGTTTACCCGCTTCTCCCCCACTCCCCTTCGGAATTCGGATCTTGATGGTCACAGTCTCGACTCTACGCCTCGCCTCTACTCAGACGACTGGACGAGCCAAAAGGTTTGAAGGGTGCCCCATTTCTCGCGCGTCTTTTGCGCGAGAAATGGGGATGTTTCCGCCCGCTCGCCTCAAAACTCAACGCTTCGCGGCTGCGCCCCTTTAACGAGAAACCTAAGCTCGAACCGGCAATTGTGGTATCTCCCATTGTACCGCCGCCCTCGGAAACGAAAAGAGACCCGCAGTACATGCGGGTCTCTAAGCTGTTAACACTTCATCCCAACCTACGGCTCGTCCGTGACCGCAAAGGTGTTTGTTGGAGCTCCCGCATGCGCCAGGTTGCTGGTCAAGGCTCCTGTGGTCGTATCCACCCCATAGGCGAACATACCCAAGGAGGTTGAGTTCGGCACGTCGGCAACCGCAAAGATATACTGGCCGCTTTGATCGATCTCGCCGATTTGTGCGTCCAGACCCGTAAAAGGCGAGACCCCGCTCAACTCTGCCAAAGTTCCGGTCGAAAACGAGAAGCCCTCCATCGGATCGTCTACGGTGGTCACACCATCGGAGGTCTGGTTGAAGGTGTATACAAACTTCCCGTCAGGACTCACCACAAGATTTGCCGGCGAGTACTGGGTTGGCACTGGCGAGCCGAACGTCGTAAGGCCGCCTCCCGAAGCAATCGAGAGTACGTAGATGTGACTGTCGATCGCTCCGCCGCCGGTGCCCGTCTCTGCTGTGATTCCCAACAGGAACTTGCCCGTTGCTTCGCTCGCAATTTTCGCCATCGAGGGGTACGTAGGAGAAAAGTTGAATGGGCTGCCAGTTACCCGGCCGAGTACTCCACCCGAGGTGTACGTGAAGGCCGTGATCGTACTTCCCGTCAGAGCGTAAACGTACAGTCCTTTTCCATCGGTTTCCAGTTGCGTCGGGACGATGCCCCCCGTCGCAGTCGTTCCGATCAGATTCAGAGAGCCGTCATTCGAATTAATCGTGAAAGTCGAGATTCCTGCCGATCCTCCGACGAACAACACGGCTCCGTTGGGATCCGCGACCACCGTCGTGAGGCTGCTACCCAGTACGTAACTCGAATTCGGAACCGCCGTCAGATCGCCGGTTGTCGGATCGATCGACCACCCGTACAAGTACCCGTTCTGAAACGGCATGTAGAGATACTGCTTGTTCACAATTGCCATTCCACCATCGGCGCCTAGGCCAGTCGGGAAAAACGGCGACACAAAACTGGAAACCGGAGCGAACGTCTGCGAGTTCGCTACATTCAACCCTTCCACCGCCATCTGCGGAACGCTGTCGTCCATCAAATAGACGAACGCCGTCTGGCTGAGAGTAGTTCCACCGCCGCCGGTCGTGAAGCCGCTGCCCGAGGGTGTGCACGTCGCACTCCCGAACGTGGTGTGACAAACATAGTGCCCGCAGCTGCTCAACCACATCGCGACCAGCACGACAACAAAACTTAGGAGCGCTCGAACCTTCATGCTCATGACTTCTCCAAGGGGTTTTCTGGAATCCAACCTCGCCAATGGCGTGAAAAACCGCTCTTTCCTAGGCCGATGTTAGGTCCGGACGTAATCACGTGACAAGGTTACGATCGTCATTGTCCGGTGACGCAAGGTGTCCGACGACGTGAGAGTCGAGAGACCTTGAAGGCTCAAGACGAACGGGTGCCCCATTTCTCGCGCGCCCTTTGCGCGAGAAATGGGGATTTTGACTCTAAATTTTTAGGATTTTGACTTCCGACTTCCGATTTTTAACTTGTAACTTCTGACTTGCGAAGAGAATTCCGCAGCGGCAAAACAGCCGATTAGAAGCCCTTATTTCCGCTCGTCGGTGTGAAATGCAACGTGAACGAATATCCCGGCAAGCTCACCGGCACGCTATAGTCCGCCGCCAGATACACTGCCAGCGCGCCCGGTGATCCGATCCGCTGCACCGTCACATTCTCCGGGGCCAGCGGAATCTGATGTTCCTGCGCCTTCTTGATCACGGCGTCGATCAACTGCTGGTCCGTCGTATGTGCGTTCGACCCGCCCATCATCGCCACATTCTTCAGATCGTCCTGGAACGAATAATTCGTCAGTTCCGGAGGAACAATCTGAAATCCCGCATACACGCAGGCGATAATGACCAGAAATCCGAGAAGTGCTTTTACTGTTCCCATGTCCCACAATCCGCCCAGCAGGACCTGGGTGCCCCATTTCTCGCGTAATTGCAAGAAATGGAAATTTCACACAGTCCGGCCAAGCAACTCCCGAAAAGATTCCACAACTGCGCCGATCCTAACATCGCGCACTTCCCGAGTCGAACGTAAAACGACCTCCACAGTACCTTCGGTAACCTTGTTCCCCACCGTGATTCTAAAGGGGATACCGACCAGATCCGCATCCTTGAACTTCACTCCCGGCCGTTCGTTCCGGTCATCCAGGATCACGTCGAATCCTGCCGCCTCCAGTTGCTTCGCAATGTCCTCCGCTGCCACCCGCACCGCCTCATCCTTCACGTTCACCGGCGCCACCACCACCTCAAACGGCGCAATCGATGCCGGCAGCCAAAACCCGTTCTCATCATTGCTCTGCTCCACCGCCGCCGTCAGAATCCGCTCAATCCCGATCCCGTAACACCCCATAATCGGCATCACTTCCTTGCCGTTCTTGTCGAGCACCCGCGCCCCCATCGACTCCGAGTACCGGTACCCCAGCTTGAAGATGTGCCCAATCTCCACGGCCGTATCAATCCGCAGCGCCTTCTCGCAGTTCGGACATCCCTCTCCCGCTGTCACCGCGCGCAAATCCACATACGCCGTCGCATGAAAATCTTTCCCCGGCGTGATGTTCTTCAGGTGATAGTCCTCTTTATTGGCGCCGCCGATCAGATTGACGCGCCCTTCGAGCGCCTTGTCGACAAACAGCACCGCCTTATCGGCGTCCTTCTTGCGATCCCGCGCCCACTCAATCCCCACCGGCCCCAGATATCCCGCCGGAGACTTGAACAGCGCCTTGATCTCACCCTCGTCCATCGGACGCGTCGCCGCACCCACCGCGCCATTCAGCTTGGCCTCATTCAGCTGATGATCCCCGCGCATCAGCACCACGATGCCGCGCAGCTTCACCTTGCCCGTCTTCTCATCTTTCTCTTCCGCCATATAGGCCAGAGTCTTGATCTTGTTCTTCGGCGACACTCCCAGAAACCGCGCCACATCTTCAATCGTCTTCTGCCCCGGCGTGTGCACTTCGAGCGGCTTGCCGTCTCCTTCCGGCGCAAGATCTCCCCACGCTTCCAGCTTCGAAGTCGCCTTCTCCATGTTCGCCGCGTAATTGCATCCGTCGCAGCTCACAATCTGATCTTCTCCCGCCGGAGTCCGCACCATGAATTCGTGCGACTCCTTCCCGCCCATCGCCCCCGAGTCCGCCTCAACCACCATGTACTTCAACCCGCACCGGTCAAAGATGCGGCAATACGCCTCATAGTGCTTCTTGTAAGAAACGTCGAGCGCCGCTGCATCAATGTCGAACGAGTACGAGTCCTTCATCATGAACTGCCGCACCCGGAGCAGTCCCGACCTCGGCCGCGGTTCATCGCGAAACTTCGGCGCAATCTGATACCAGATCTGCGGCAGCTGCTTGTAACTTCGCAGATCTTTCAACGCGATCGAAGTCATGACCTCTTCTTCCGTCATGCCCAACACCATCTCCGTGCCCTTGCGATCTTTGAGCCGAAAGAGGTTCTCGCCCATCAACGCCGCGCGTCCGCTCGCTTCCCATAGCTCCCGCGGATGCAGCGCCGGTAAATAAAACTCCTGTCCGATCTTGTCCATCTCCTCGCGCACAATGCGCACAATCTTGTTAAACGACCGGTTCCCCAGGAAAAGGTACGAATAAATACCCGCCGCAAGCTGCCGGATATAACCCGCCCGCACCAGAAATTTATGCGAAGCCACCTCGGCATCCGCCGGCGCCTCCCGCAATGTAGGAATAAAGCTTTCAGACCATCGATGCATAGTGAGCTTCCCGATAGAAAGTAGAATTTTCGATTGTAAATGATGATGCGACGAGATTATGTGGGGACAGCCGCCCTCGGCTGTCCACCGAGCGAAGCTCGGTGATTGTCCAAAGGAACTTGTTTAGAGAGTTCTAATCACACAAGGCTACCAGGTTGCCCTACCAATGTGGCGCCGCCCAAGAAGCGTCGGCACGCCGCGGCACCGGAGCAATCGTGAAACACGGAATTTTTCTCGTCTCGCTTTTAACGCTTCTCGCCTTTCTAGTTGGCACGACACCGAGCCGCTGTCAGGAGACTCTGCCTCGTTCCGCGGCATCAACCACCGCTGGCCTGCCGAATGCCCCCTCCCTGACAAACGAGACCACCTGCATGGAAAAGAATGGCAAACCGTGCCCAGCGTGGGCACACAAACTGATTGGGCAGTATCCCCCCTTGCCAGAATCGGCAACCCCGCTGCCCGAACGAAACCCTTCCTCCGTTCACTTCTGGACATACCGAGGCTCGCAAGATCCACCCCTGCGAACAAATAAACAGGTTTTCCATTCGAAAATATTTCTCGCGGCACACGTTGGCGGGGCGATCGCCATGATCGTGGCCTGCCGCTCAAAAAACTCCGGCGCAACTTGGGGATCCGAGGTGCCGGCGGTTGCCGCCATGTTCGGAATGGACTACCTGCAGTTCCGCTTTGTTCGCGGCCCCAACGCCGTAGGACCCGCCATTTACGAAATCATCCACTACAGCCGGGCGAGCACGCGATGATCAGTGCTGCGGCCGGGTGCCCCATTTCTCGCGCGCTCTTTGCGCGAGAAGTGGGGATTTTGGAGAAGCGCGAGAAAGCCGCCCTGAGTTTGCCTAAAGGGCGGGGATTTTCGTTGGACAGGCGCGCGAGAAGAGCGGATTTTGGTTTACAGGACTACCCCGCCAGCTGCCGCAGAATCTCTTTCCCCAGCTTCTGCGCCTCGCCAAAAAACTTCTGGTACTCGAGAAACAGCCGGTTCAACTCCAGCGACTTGTCCGCCGACAGATGCTTGCGCAGCATCATGTCCCGCACATGCACCGGGTTCGGCAACGTGGCGTCCTCATTCAACTCTTCCAGCGCGGTCTTCGGATCATAGTGATACATATAAACCTCATTGAGTGATTGGGAGATCGGGCCATTGTGTGATCCAAAAGCGAAGGCAGACTCTTCCTTTTCCAATCACACAATCACCCGATCATCCAATGACTCAATTCAAACCAATTCCGTACTCCACAGATCGTGCAAGTGCACAATCCCTCGCAACTTCCCGGCCCCATCCACAACCATCAGCGACGTAATCTTCTTCTCTTCCATCAACGCCAGCGCCGTCGCCGCAAACTCCCCGCCAGAAATCGTCTTCGGATCCCGCGTCATCGCCTCTCCCGCCGTCAGATCCATCACATCTTTCCCGCGCTTCTCCAGCAACCGCCGCAAATCCCCATCGCTGACGATCCCCACCAACTTCTCGCCCTCGACAACGGCCGTCACGCCCAGCTTCTTCCGCGACATCTCATAAATCACATCCGGCATCTTCGTCGACGGCTTCACCCGCGGCAACGCATCCCCCGTGTGCATCAACGTCTCCACCCGCGCCAGCCGCTTCCCCAACTTTCCCCCCGGATGCAGGTTGGCAAAGTCCTCTTCCTGAAATCCGCGCCGCTCGCTCAAAGTCACCGCCAGCGCATCCCCCAACGCCAGCATGGTCGTAGTCGAAGCCGTCGGTGCCAGCCCCAGCGCGCAAGCCTCTTGCGCGATCGAACAATCCAGTGCCACATCCGCGGCCAAAGCCAAGGTCGAAATCGCTTGCTTGGAGTTGGTATATGTGGCGCGGGCCCCCCCGCCCGCGTCCGGAGCCGCAGGCGACGGAATCCCTCCGGGTGCCCCATTTCTCGCGCGTCCTTTGCGCGAGAAGTGGGGATTTTCATTACCCGATCTTACGGAAGAGGCTGCCCCACCCTTCACGCCTTGCGAAAAGTGGGAGCCACCACAAATCTCATCCCCCGTCATCGCAATCAGCGGCACCCGCAATCTCTTGATCGTCGCCAGCAGTGCCAGAATCTCCTCCGTCTCCCCCGACGCCGACAACGCCAGCACCACATCCCCCCGCACCACCATCCCCAAATCCCCGTGCAGCGCCTCCACCGGATGCAGATACAGCGCCGGCGTACCCGTCGAACTCAACGTCGCCGCAATCTTCCGCGCAATCAGCCCGCTCTTCCCCATTCCCGTCACCACCACGCGCCCCGCGCACCCATAGAGCAAATCCACCGCCCGCTGAAACGCCTCCGCCATCGGACCGCCAATCCGGTCCGCCAGCGCACGCAAAGCTTCCGCCTCAATGCGCACCACATTCTCACCAGTCTTTTTCATGTTTGGAGTTCTGGCTTTGGGATTCCAGAAAGAAGGATGTTAGCACGCACCAAGAGGGTGGAAGAGAGAGGGTGGAAGAGCGGCCCTTCAGAGCCTGCCCTGAGCCTGTCGAAGGGGCCGCGAAAGCCCTTTCTCACGATCGGGCTTTAGCCCCTGTGGGTTCTCCTCAGAAGTGATCCTCCCCTGGCGGCGTCACGGTCTTCTGTCCCAACACCGCCAACCCCCGTGCCTGGATCAATCGATCCCACGGCCCCGCCTGCCAGTTGTCGCGGCTCTTCTGCGCGAACCGCCACGGAGGCAGCGTCAACATCAAATTCCTTGCCGTCGAATGCACGTAAGGTTCATACATCGAGCGCAACTTCGCGAGCTTGTCCCGCGCATATTCATCGCTCCGCAGCCGCAGTCCCGCGGCCCCCAGCACATCCCGCAACTCCGTCCACTCCGCCTCCGGCAGCCGATCCGGAGCCTCCGAGTCGTATCTCGCATTCACCACCTGAGCCAGATCCACTGCCGCGTGCCGCGCCATGGCGAACGTCAACTTCGCCTGCCCCGGATGCACCCCTTCTATTCCCGTCAGCACCAGCGAGGTCACATCCAGCATCGTCGTAAGCGCGCCCACCCACGACTGGTTACTATGCTGCGACCGGAAAAACGTCAGCACCGGATATGAAATCTGGCTCTCCAGCAACTCCCCCGCCCACCGTTCCCACTCGCGCAGCACCTCATCCAGCACCTTCTGCTCCACACCCGGATCTTCCGACCGTCCCGCCAGCCGGACAAGCAACTCCGCCGCCGACGGAGGCGATCCCGCCCGCGCATCCAGCATCGAAATCTGGATCTCCCTCCGCGAAAATGACGAATACACCACTGGGATATACCCAATCACCACGCCCAGAAATGCAAATCCCATCCCCGCTTCGAACACCGAGAGCGCCCGTGCCGGGCCCGTCGTAGGCACAATGTCGCCATACCCCAGCGTGAAAAAGGTCTCACCGCTGTGATACAAAATCTTGCCGAACGTGAGCTTCTCCCCGCTCAGTTGCTCGTGTCCGCCAATGCCGTGCTGGATCAGCGCAAATCCCAGGATCAGCCCCGCCGCCCAGAACCCTAGCAGCAGAATCAGCGACAGTGGCCCGAAATATCCCAGAAAATTCTGTTGCCGCGAAACCTTCTTGATGCGGCCCGCAAGCTTCCGCCACGGAATCCACGTCCGCCGGTAAAACCACGCTGTCAACTTGAAATGCCGCGTCACCCGCCGCGGCAACACCACGGTCTCGAACGCATCTAGCAACACCACCCAGATGATGATGACGCCAAACACGGCCGCAACCACGCTGCCATGCGAGTTCACGAGAAATATCGATGCCCGAAACATTGCGATGTAGATGCGGCGGAAAGACTATCAGATTCGTGTGCCACCTGGGGGAACAGATAAGGCTCAAACGGGTGCCCCATTTCTCGCGCGCCCTTTGCGCGAGAAGTGGGGATTTTGGCCGGGTGGCCCATCCTAATCTCGCCGCTCTTTGGCGAGATTAGGGTGGGATGCCGAGCTCGATTACTGCGGTTTGGTCGCAGGCGGCGTCGCTGGGGGAGCCTGCCCCGCAGCCGGCTTGGGTGCGGTCTTCGCGGCCGGCTTCTTTTTCGCTGCCGGCTTCTTCGGTGGCTCATTGTCATCCACCACAATCTTCTTCGGCGGGGGCACCGGAATCGCGGCCTGCGCCGTCTTCAAATCCGTGCGCAGCCGGACAATCTCCGCTTCCTTCGAGGTCGATAGCGCCTCCATCCGCTGCGCAACCTGCTTGCGTGCGCTCTCAAATCCGCTCAGATCGTTCGCCAGCGCCTGCTGCTCGTCCTTCGATCCCAGTTGCTGCGTACCCTCCGCCACAGACCCGAGCACATCACAAAGAGCGTCGAGATTGCGGTACAGTCTGAACGTTGAGGGGAGATCCTCGGGCGCCGCCCGCAGCTGCGAAATCACATCCGGCAGAGTGCCTTGCAGGTTCCGCTGAATCGAATCCACCGCCGCCAGCGCATCTTTCTTCCCTGCGCTGCTGGTTTTCCAGTGCTCAATGCGCAGCTTCCCCAGGTCGGCTTGCGTATTCTTCGAACTCGCCTCCAACTGCGCCAGCAGCCCGTTCACCTGCGTCACCGAAGCGTACGAAACCGGCTCGCTGCTTTGCCCGTTCGTCGCAGGCGCGCTCGGCGCCGGCCCCGATTGGCCCAGCGCTGCCGTCACGCACAATAAAGTCATGCACAATAAAGAAGATAGGAACACCGGCAAGAGAGAAGTCCGATTCATTGTTTGGGGCGATGGCGCTCGCGAGCCACAGCATACTATATCAGCCGTCGCACCGCTCATCGGGTGAATCCCCGACAACCGCATCCGGCCGCTTCTCGCTCTTCAAACTCTCTATGAGGGCCTCATCCTGACGGAGCCGTTCTTCAGGCGGAGGAAGAGCCTGCCCTGAGCGGGGTCGAAGGGATCTCGCGCGGCGGTCGGTGCAACAACAGGTCGGTGCAACCCCAATTGGCGAACCCAACTCCAACAGACGATAATGAGATGATCCTATGCCCCGCTGCCCTCACCCATTTTTCCGCGATAAATTTCACGCCCTCATTCTGATCCTCACGACACTTCTCTTCCTCCCCTACCCCACCCCCGCCCAGGATCTCGCCCGCCGCCTGATCCTCAAAGACGGCTCTTACCAATCCATCACCAAGTATGAAGTCAAAGGCGACCGCGTCCGCTACTTCAGCTCTGAGCGCGACGACTGGGAAGAGCTTCCCACCTCGCTCGTCGACTGGCCCGCCACCGAGAAATACGAAAAGGATCGCGCCGCCGGGTCCGCCGTCCCCGAGGCCGCCCAACTCGACAAGGAACTCGAGCAGCAGCGCGAAGTCGAGGAGTCCCATCTCCCCGAGGTCGCTCCCGGACTCCGCCTGCCCGAAGATTCAGGCGTCTTTCTCCTCGACAGCTACCAGGGCGAGTCTCAGATCGTGGAAGTGCAACAGACAGTTGGCGACGTCATCCGCAACACCAAAGCCAACATCCTTCGCGGCGCCATCAATCCCGTCGCCGGCATGAAACAGTCCATCACTCTCGAAGGCGCCCACGCCGCTGTGCAGTCTCACGTCGAAGTCCCAGCACTCTACATCAAGATCGATGATGACCCCACCCATCCCGATCAGTCCTCTCCGAAACATTCTCCCAGCTCAGCCCAGGGATCCCAGCAGCCTCAGCAACCCGAGGGACCAACCGTTCCCTTCGATCGCTTCCGTATCGTCCACATCGAAGTGAAAGGGGGCAAGCGTATCGTCGGCGACGTCAAACGCCAGGTCACCGGCAAAGTCAGCCAGGAGCAACACGTCATCAAGACCACCATCACCCGCGTCAGCGGAGGTTGGCTCAAACTCACCCCCACCGACAATCTTGCCCCGGGAGAATATGCCATGGTTGAAATGACGGGAACTGAAGGAACAAACGGCGGCCGAAGCATGAATCTCTACGTCTGGGATTTCGGCATCAACCCCAAAGCCCCCGCGAACGCCAATCCCTGGAAGCCAATCGCCCCAGAGCCGAAACCACCATCGAAATCCGGCTCCGACGCAAATCCAAATTGAATCGTAAGACGGCACTACGACCGCGACGGGAGAACTCTCAGAGCACGACCGACCCAGTCTCGCTGCACGATATACGAAGTCTCGCACCGCACACATGCGGCGAGGCGGCGAAACAACTTAGCCCAGCGCTTCAGCGCTGGGCTAGTCCGCAGAAAAAATAGAACCGAGTCCCGGACGGGACAAAAGAAGATTACGACGCCAAAATCTTGATCTCACTGCACCTTGTACTCGCACCGATGAACGGCGCGCTCGTCTCAAGCCGCCACCGTCGCCCTCCGCTCAACTCCATCATCCCGCCGCGCATCCATAAGAAATCGCTGCCCTCGCGGCAAAAACTCTCCGCCGTAAACCCACACCGGTGTAAGACCATCCGCATCCCCGCATCCGTCTGGCAACACTCGACGGCTCTCCCCAAAGAGATCACCTCCCCTGAAAAATGCAGAAATATTCCATTCAAAAGCACGAATGCGCGGAACAGGCTAGCCTTGGGTTGGGGAAGGGCCTTTCGCAGTTCATTCCACGTGAAACTGAGGGTGTGCAGGCTTGCCTTCAACCATCCCCCCGGAACCAGCACCCGGTGCACTTCCGCCAACGTCCGCGGGATGTGCATATATGGCAACGCGACGTTGCAGAACACTCCGTCCACACTGCCATCGGCGAGCGGAATCTCCTCACCTCGCGCGCACAAGTAATGCCATCCGCGGGCACTGTACTTCAGTCGCGCGGCGTGGACTCGATTTTGCTGGAGATCAATCCCGATGATCTGACAGTTCTCCACCTGCAATCCGAGACCAAGCCACGACTCGCCCGTACCACATCCAAGATCAAGAATCCGTTCCGTGGGGCACTCCGCGCGCAGAAGGTCAGCAAAGTGCGACCAGACTACACCCCTTTCCCCGAGCGGACAATGGAAGGATTACAACACGAAGTGGATGAAACCTTGAAACCAGAAGATTCTACTTCCGCAACCAGAGGTCTGAAGCCGGAAGCCGGAGAATTACTCCTTCAACATCCCTCTCTGCGCAATCCCAATATTATCCCGCGACGAATTCTTCACCACATACATCATCCCATCCGCCTGTCGGATCACATCATGCGCCGTGCGCGCGTCATGCGGATACGTCGCCAGCCCAATCGACGCCCGCACATTCAGATTCAATCCTTCTTCGCGGCAGAAGCAACTCGCCCGCAATCCGTCGCGCAATCGTTTCGCCACCACCAGAGCCTGGTCTTTGCTGGTCTGCGGCAGCAGCACCACAAACTCATCGCCGCCATACCGAAACGCAAAATCAATCAACCGCAGCTGCGCCTTCACCAGATACCCAATCTCCGCCAGCAGCTTGCTTCCAATCAAATGCCCATGCGTGTCATTCACCGACTTGAAGTGATCGAGATCGATAAACAACACGCTGAACTCGTATCCAAATCGCGACGACCGGTACACCTCGGTCTCCAGCGTCTTATAAAGATGTCGCGCGTTGTACAGCCCCGTGCAGTCATCGGTAATCGTCAGTTCCTGAATCTTCTCGACCCACCGCGCGTTCTCAATCGCAATCGCCGCGTAGTCGCACAGCGACTGCAAGAAGAACAGTTCGGGCTCCTTGAACCGCTCCATATCCACGTTCACCAACTGGATGACGCCCAGCACGCGCAGCTTCGACCGCAGCGGCACACAGATCACTGACCGCGTCTCCCACTTTGTGGCATCATCCACACGGCTCGCAAAAAATGGATCCGACCCCACATCCGGCACCACACGCGCCTCGCCATGTTTCGCAACCCACCCGGCGATTCCTTCGCCCATTTTCAGCCGGACGTTCTTCAGCGCCTCGGCCTTATCTCCCACTGCGATCGCAAAATAAAGTTCCTCACGCGCCTCGTCCACCATCAGCAGCGACCACGTGTCTGGACGGAAATATTCCGCCATCTTCTCCATGATCGTTTGCAGAATGGAATCGAGATCCAGCGACGACGTCAGCGCCTTCGCCACATCGTGAAAGATCGTCAGTTCCTGGTTCTGGCGCGTCAATTGGGTGCCGGCCTCAGGCATGCAGAGAATACCGTTGTTCCTCACTAGAAGGGTGGCGTTCGAAAAATTATAAGCGTCACTTTCGTACGCGGGCAATGAACGTTGGTAACAGGAACCCCTAAAGCCAACGGGATGAACGATTTCGCGCTCATCCAGCTTATGCTGGTGCAAACTGGTGCACAGCAATGTCCGTGTGGGATGAACACTCCCGCCAGCCGCTTTTAATCGCAAGCTCTTGATCTGCCTGGCGTGGCCAAGCCCGCGGCTTTTGACTTTGATCCCGATTCCCCCGAATCTATGTTTCCGCGACGAAAAATCCAGCCGCACCGCGGCGAAACAATTTAGCCCAGCGCTTCAGCGCTGGGGGGCTGCGTTGAAATATTGGAAACCAGTCCCGGAGAGCCTGCCCTGAGCGAAGTCGAAGGGGATGACACAATCGCGCCCCGTCGCTCCATCTGAGAACACACATCTTTGCGCACACTGGCGTAATCTAACTATGCAATGAACAACCGAACAACCCGCGCCCTGTCGTCAATTCTCTTTGCTCTCGTTCTATCGCTCGCAGCCAGCGCACAAACTCCGGCAGCCGACCCCAAATCCGTCCCCGTCATCGACGGCGGCATCGGCACCTGCTCTTACGACTTCACCGTCACCGACCCCGCCAACGCCCCTGTCTACGCCGCCAAAATCAAGGTCCACATCGCCTACGGATTCATGTACGCCCGCAAGCTCGACCTCGAGGTTGGCACCAACATCGACGGCAAAGCCCGCTTCACCGGACTCCCTGAGCGCACCAAGCGCGGACTCTTCTTCGAAGCCTCCGATGCCGACCGCACCGGCAACGCCTTCGTCGATCCCGCTACCACCTGCAAATCCCAATTCACCGTCGTCCTGAGAAAAAAACCCTGAGGTTTGGAAGGCGCCATCCCGACCGAAGCCGTCCTTCAGGCGAAGGGAGGGATCTCGCGCCCACCCTGGTTACCCACCTCTAGACCTCTTGGCAGTGGCAACCCCGCGCCGCTTATCCTATGATGTTTCCGTCATCCTCTGTAAACCAACGTGGGCGAATTCGGCGATAAATTCCGCAAGGCGCGCGAGAAGAAAGAACTCTCGTACGACGACGTTTCCAACGTCACCAAGATCGGCTCGCGCATGCTCCAGGCCATCGAGGAAGAACACTTCGACCAACTGCCCGGAGGCGTCTTCAATAAGGGATTCATCCGCGCCTACGCCAAACATCTCGGACTCAATGACGAAGATGCCGTCACCGACTACCTCACCTGCCTGCGCCAGGCGCAGGTCGACGCTCACGAGGTGTGGGAGCCAAAACTGCCCGCTCCGCCACCGCGTCCTCCCGCTCTCGAAAAAAATCGCGCCGGTGAGCCCAAACTTCCGCCCTTGAAGCCGCAAGCCCCGCCGCCGATCGAAGAACTTCCCGAGCTCCAACTTCCCCGCGCCGAAGACGTTCGTCCAGGGCGAAAAGATTTCGGTGAAAGATCCACGCCCGAAATTCCGTGGAGAATTCTGGCCGTCGCCGCTCTAGTCGTCGTCCTCGCAGTCATCCTCTGGAGCCGCCGGTCGCACCGCGCCACCACTGCAGCTACGGGTACGCCGCCGGCGATCACCGCACCCACGACAGTTCAGGCGATGACGCCTCCGGCAACGCCGCCCCAACCCGCTCCAGCCGTCGCAGCGCCCGCCAGTAAGCCGCCGCAAACGGCACCTCCAGCCGCGACGCCCGCGCATTCTCCAACGCCGAATTCACAACCGCCTCAAAGCACTCCGCCGCCCGCGCCATCTCATCCACCCGACGCACCCTCAACCGCCTCCTCCACCGGAGAAATCTCAGACAAGAACGACGTAACCGTCCGATCCCTCTCCAAGCCCAATGCCAAGACGCCCGCAAAATCCGCGCCCTCGCTGAATCTGGTCATCCGCGCCAGCGAAACTTCATGGATCTCCGTCCTCGCCGACGGCCAGATCGTGAGCCAGGAAACGCTCATCGCCCCCGCCCACGCCTCGATCCGCGCCAGTCGCGAAATCGTTGCCCGTGTCGGCAACGCCGCCGGTGTCACCTTCCTCTGGAACGGAAAGGAAATTCCCGCCGACGGCGCCGAAGCCGAAGTCAAAACCTTCGTCTTCGATTCCACCGGCATGCACACTGTCCCCTCCACGCAACTCGCCCCTCAAAATCAGTAAGGTCTTTGTCTCGGCAGCGTCATCCTGATGGAGCAGTTTTTTCCGGGAGGGAAAGATCTCATCGGAGATCACGACTTCACACGTTGCGCAAGATCTCGCGGGCGATCACGACTGCACATCTTGCGGAAGGACTACCAACGCGTGCACCAACGTGGAAGAGCACCCCCTTAGAGCCTGCCTTGAGCGGAGTCGGGGCCGCGTATAGGTGCGTAACGGTAAGGGCGGCAGCCCCTGTGGTCCGCTGTTGAGTCGCGCCCAATCGCCGCACACGCAACCGGCTCTAAGACTTCTCGCTAAATATCGGATGGTTTCAGCCGAGTCTTCTTGGCAACGCGTGCCAGCATCGCTGGACCGAGTTCATCGCTATCGGAGAACGACCAGGTGTAATTCGGGAAATTGGGGTGTGACAACTTCTTGTGGGAGCCAACCTAACGGAGAAACGTCCAGCCAATTTTGAGCAGTGCTTTGTAGACGATTCGAGCTTTAGTGCTCGACCACTGGCTCACGCGATATGGCGCTCCCAGCTTATTGAATTCGGCGGAGCTTCGTCCGAATGTTCAACGTCGTCCGCGACTGACCTGAGGGCTACCGCATATGCCTTGTTCACTGCTTCTTCCTTGGTCGCCCCATAAGCCAATGCGCCCGGAACCTGAGGTATCTCCGCGATCCAACGCCCGTCCGTTTCGAGTTCCGTTTCGATGGTAAATCTCAAGTCTTGGCTCCCAGTGCCGTGCGGCTGTTTGCGCCCTGAGTTCATATATACGTTAAGGATGCCCGATGTGGTCATCGGGGTGCATCTTACGAAAGTCATGTGGACCGAACAGCATATCCCAACATCCGAAAATTGCAAGCGATCTGTTTGATTCCGCCTTCAATTTTTCGGCCAGCGCCGCGAAACGCGGTGGCTTGAATCCGCAGAGCCGTTGCACTTCGCTATGAATACATCCGCATCCGTGCGCGGTTGAACCTGTATTCAAACTCCGCAAGGTCGCGATGAAGATGCTTCCCTAACAGCCTGTGGAATTGGCCCATCACTCCGCGCTTTGGCAGTGAGAATGCAGATTCGATTGACTTCGTGCTGAAATTGCCGCGAACATAGTCGCCCTTTTATCTGATTGATCCGTTCGTGCCGATCCGTGAACCTTGGCGTATTATTTGTAATCAATCCCCGCGACCACTTCCTTCCTGTTCATTGCCGGACACTCCTCCACGAAACCGGACAGCACGAACTCCACCCTACAAATTGTTTCCCCTTGCGAATTGAACAGGTTGCCACTCCCCGCGATTGGCGTCCCGCGTGCCATCATTCTCGTCCGGAGAACTTCGCCCATGTTTCCGAACCTCCGCTTTACCTTCCGTCAACTCCGCAAGAATCCCGGCTTCACGGTGACCGCCATTCTCTCCCTGGCACTCGGCATCGGCGCCACCACTGCTGTCTTCAGCGTCATCTATGCCATCCTCATGGATCCTTATCCTTATGCTTCGCCTGACCGCATGGTCCATATGCGCGTCAGCGACAAATCCCAGCGCGACATGGGATTCGGCTTGACCGCCTCCCAGTGGCAGCGCATCCGCAAAGCCCCCACCGTCGAAGATGCCTTCATCTCCGATGACTGGAGTCTCACCGTGACCGGCCACGACCTTCCCGAGGACGTCCAGGGCACCTACATGACCTCCAACAGTTTCAACTTTATGGGCGTTCCTCCCGCCCTCGGCCGCGGCCTGATTCCTTCCGATTCCATCGACGGACAGGACCCCCAACCCGTCGCCGTGCTCAGCTACAAATTCTGGCAACGCCACTTCAATTCCGATCGCGCCGTCCTGGGACAGACCATCCAACTCGTTCGCAAAAACTACACCATCGTCGGCGTCGCGGCACCGCGCTTCACTTGGGACGACGGCGACGTCTATCTCCCGCTGAAAGTTACCCAGGACCCCGTGAAGGCTTACTATGTCGGCCTTCGTCTCAAGCCGGGGGTCACTCACGAAGCAGCGAATGCCGCGTTGCAGCCTTTGATCGAACAGTTCGCCAAAGAAACTCCAAAGCATTTTCCCGTTTCCTGGAAAAAATTCTACGTCGTCGGCCTCAATGAAAATTTTGTGCATCAACTCGGCGGAACTTTATCTCTGCTCTGCACTGCGGTCGCCCTCCTGCTCATCATCGGCTGCGGAAATGTCTCCATCCTGCTGTTGGCGCGCGGTACCTCCCGCCAGCATGAGCTCGCCGTTCGAACCGCGGTGGGCGCAAGCCGCGGCCGCATCGTCCTCCAGTTGCTCTCCGAAGCCATCCTGCTTTCGCTCACCGGCACTCTTCTTGGTGTGCTCCTCGCCTATCGCGCGCTGGCCGTCATCGTTTCATTGCTTCCTAAATTTTCGTTTCCTCACGAAGCCGCTATCCAGATCAATCTTCCTGTCCTTGGCTTCAGCGTGGCAGTCGCGCTTTTCACCGGAATTCTCTTCGGTCTGTGGCCCGCCCTTCAGCTTTCTCGTCCCGAAGTCAGCCAGGTCATGCAATCCAGTTCGCGCAAGATTGTCGGCATGGTCCGTGGACGCACCACTCACAATGTCCTGATCGGCGCCCAGGTCGCGCTCACCCTTGTCATGCTCGCCGGAGCTGGGGCCGCCATGAAAGCCTTTCTGCACCTGCTCCACACCCCGCTCGGCTATGACCCCCACAACGTCATGTCCGTCGGAATTCCCGTGCATGACGGTGCCTATCCGACTTGGCCGGCGCGCCAGGCTTATTTCGAACAGCTGCTCAACAAAGCGTCGACCGTCCCCGGCGTAACTATGGCAGCCATCTCGAGCAATGCCACTCCGCCTTCCAACGGCTGGCAAACGCGTGTCGAGATCCTCGGCCAGCCTCCTCGCGACGAACAAAAAGTCCGCGTCAACTTCGTTAGCCCCAATTATTTCCCCCTCCTCCACATTCCTATCGCTCAAGGCGAGATTTGGGACCAAGCCCAAAACCATAACGCCGCCCACGTCGCCGTCATCAACCAGACCATGGCCCGTCTCTATTTCCCCAACGGCGACGCCCTGGGCCATTCCGTCAAAGTCCCCGAGATGGTCGACGAGCCGCCCTATACCACGACCGCGCAGGACGCCAACACCTGGCTCCGCATCGTCGGCGTCATCGCCGACAAACGCGACGATGGCTTGCGCAATCCAATCCTCCCCGAGATCTTCGTGCCTTACACCTTGTCCATGCGAGTCTGGACCCAGATCCTGATCCGCTCTGACGTTCCCCCGCTCTCCCTGCTCCACGCCATTGGAACCCAGGTGAACTCCGTCGACCCCGACCAGCAGGTCAATGGACAGGTCGAAGATCTCGAACACTGGATCACCGGCCAGCAGGAATTCGAGCAAGAGCAACTCGTCGCGTGGCTCTTCGGCGCCTTCGCTCTGCTCGCCCTTGCTCTCGCCGCCATCGGACTCTACAGCGTCGTTTCGTATTCGGTCGCGCAACGCACCAACGAATTCGGCATCCGCATCGCTCTGGGCGCTGGACGCATGCACGTCTTGCAGAACGTCTTCTCTTCCACCGGCGTCAGCGTGGGCAGCGGAATCCTCGCCGGCGCCCTGCTGGCCTTGGCACTCAACAAAGTCCTGGCGCACTGGGCAGAAGGCAGTGCCGGAGACCCCTTCATCCTGCTCGCTGTCACACTCCTGCTGACCCTGGTCGCCGCCCTCGCCTGCGCCGCCCCGGCGCGCCGCGCCGTCAACGTTGATCCCATGACTGCCCTCCGGACCGAGTAGGGAACTCAAGATGTGGCGCGGCCGCCCCCGCCGCGCACGTCGCCGGTACAGTAATTGTCTAGTTACGAAATCGAGGTTGTTGGCCCGGCTGAGCGCGGCTCCGCTGAACCATTCATTCCTCCCATCCACCTCCCCATTTCCGCTATTGAATTCATCCTCGGGCATTTAGCGCCAAAACCGTTGCACACCCGAAGTGGGTCTGTTAGCCTTTTTTGAGGACTTTCCCTATGACGTAGCGCCGGCATCCTTGTCCTGAGCGACATCGAAGGATTGCCGGCTGTCGCGTGGATCTCTCGTCCGCGCCGCGTGCATTCGTCGCAGGTCCTGCTCGATTCAAAGTCCCAGGGTTTCTGTAAGTACCAGCCGCGCAATCAGCGCGCTCAACTGAACTCGATACGCGCAACGAAGGAGACACATAACTTGGCATCAAAGAACCGTTATTTATTCACTTCTGAATCCGTGACTGAAGGCCATCCTGATAAGATCGCCGACCAGATTTCCGACGCTATCCTCGACGCCTGCCTCACCGAAGACACCACCAGCCGCGTCGCCTGCGAAACTCTCACCGCCACCGGCCTCGTCGTCATCGCCGGTGAAATCACCACTAAAGCCTACGTCGATTTCCAGACCGTGGTCCGCGGCACCGTCGCCTCCATCGGCTACGACAACGCCCTCTACGGCTTCGACGCCAACACCTGCGCCGTCATCTCGAGCATCAACAAACAATCCGGCGACATCGCCATGGGCGTAGACACCGGCGGCGCCGGCGACCAGGGAATGATGTTTGGGTATGCTTGTGATGAGAATGAGGAGTTGATGCCGACTCCCATCTCACTCGCACATAAGCTGACCATGCGGCTCTCGCAGGTTCGCAAGAATGGAACGCTTCCCTTCCTTCGTCCGGATGGAAAATCTCAAGTCACAGTTGAATATGACGCGAACGGCAAGGTGCTTCGTGTCGATGCGGTCGTCATTTCCACGCAGCACTCGGAGAATGTCGGCAACGACGAACTGCGCGCTGGCATTCTGAAGCACGTGATTCAGGCCGTGATTCCGGCGAATCTGCTGGATGAAGACACGAAGTATCACATCAATCCCACGGGACGCTTCGTCATCGGTGGGCCGATGGGCGACACCGGGCTCACCGGACGCAAGATCATCGTCGACACCTACGGCGGCATGGGACGTCACGGCGGCGGCGCTTTCAGCGGAAAAGATCCGACGAAGGTGGATCGCTCGGCGGCGTACATGGCGCGGCACATCGCGAAAAACGTGGTCAAGGGTGGTCTCGCCGGACGCTGCGAAGTGCAACTGGCATATGCCATCGGCGTGGCCGATCCGGTTAGCGTGCTGGTGGAGACGTTTGGAACGGCGAAGGTCGATCCGGAGATTATCCCGGACTTGATTCGCGCGCACTTCAAACTGACGCCGCGCGGGATCATCGACTCGCTCAACCTGCGGCGGCCGATTTATCGCAAGACCGCGGCTTACGGACACTTCGGGCGCAGCGACTCCGACTTCACTTGGGAAGCGACCGACAAAGCGGCGAAGCTGGCCAGCGATGCCGGTTTGCGGGAGCCCGTGGCCGCCCGCAAGTAGAAGCGAAAACCTTCAACCACGAAGGACACGAAGGAACACTAAGGAAACACTAGGTTTCTTTCCTTCGTGAACCTTAGTGTCCTTCGTGGTTAGTGATTTTGTTCTGAAATTTTCATGTATGCTTGCGGAAAAGATGCGGGGCTCGAATCCGTCGTCATCCATTATCATTAGCTATCAACCTGGTTTCTGCGCTTTCGGGCGCGCCACATAGGAGAAGCATGTCAACAGCAGCTGTGAATTGCGACATTAAGAACGTAGAACTGGCCGACTTGGGGAAGAAGCGCATTGAGTGGGCGAACCAGTCCATGAAGGTGCTGCAGATTATCCGCAAGGAGTTCATCAAGAACCAGCCGTTGAAGGGCATCCGCGTGTCGGCCTGCCTGCACGTCACGGCCGAGACGGCGAACCTGGCAATCTGCCTGCGCGATGGCGGAGCCGACGTCGTGCTCTGCGCCTCGAACCCGCTGTCGACCCAGGATGACGTTGCCGCCAGCCTCGTCCGCGACAACAACATTCCCGTCTACGCCATCAAGGGCGAGGACAACGACACCTACTACAACCACATCCTCGCCGCCATCGACCACAAGCCGCACATCACCATGGACGACGGCGCCGACCTGGTCTCGATCCTGCACACCAAGCGCACCGACGCCCTGACCGACGTGATCGGCGGAACCGAAGAGACCACCACCGGCGTCATCCGCCTGCGCGCGATGGCGAAGGAAGGCGTGCTGAAGTTCCCCATCGTCGCCGTCAACGACGCCGACACCAAACATCTTTTTGATAACCGTTACGGCACCGGACAGTCCACCCTCGACGGCATCATCCGCGCCACCAATTTCCTGCTGGCCGGATCGAAGTTCGTGGTCGCCGGCTACGGCTGGTGCGGACGCGGGCTGGCGAGCCGCGCGCGTGGCGCCGGAGCGGAAGTTATCATCACCGAAGTCGATCCCACGAAAGCGCTCGAGGCCGTGATGGACGGCTTCCGCGTCATGAGCATGACCGAAGCCGCGAAACTCGGCGACGTGTTCTGCACCGTGACCGGCAACAAGAGCGTGCTGACCAAAGATCATTTCGCGCTGATGAAAGACGGCGCGATCATTTCCAATTCGGGGCACTTCAACGTCGAAATCGACATCCCCGCGCTGGAAAACATGTCATCCTCGAAGCGCACCACGCGCACCTTCGTCGAAGAGTATTCGCTGAAAGACGGCCGCAAGATCAACCTGCTGGGCGAAGGCCGCCTGATCAACCTCGCCGCCGCCGAAGGTCATCCGGCCTCCGTCATGGATATGTCCTTCGCCGACCAGGCCCTCTCGGTCGAGTACATGGTGAAGAACGCGAAGAAGCTCGAGAAGACGGTCTACAAAGTTCCCGACGAACTCGACAAGCGCGTCGCCAAACTGAAGCTGGAGTCGATGAGCATCAAGATCGACAAGCTGACCCCGGAGCAGGAAGAGTATCTGGCGGGCTGGAGCGAAGGAACGTAAGCAGCCGTCAGCTCTCAGCCTTCAGCCATCAGTAAGATCGGGTGCCCCATTCTAAAATCGCGGTGTTTGCGATTTTAGAGTGGGGCCTTTGACTTTCCGAGTGCCCGTTCGCTCGGGTTCAGAAGTTTGCCCCTGTCATCCTGAGCGAAGCGAAGGACCTCTGCACCCCCCAACCGCACCACGAACGCCTCAAGGACTTCAACCCATGCAGGGACGAACACGTAGGAACGAGCATGTGGAGACGGGCGCCTTCGCCCGTCCGGCGGCCCCAGCAGTACCGGGCCGCCAGGTTTTGACGTCGCCTTGATCTATCTGAGGTCCGAGGCCCGAAGTCCGAACTGAGTACTGAGTACCGAGTACTGAGTACTGCGAACTGGCCCTCCCGTGCCCGCCCCCTCCACCATCGTGCCCTTTGCATTCCCCCGCCAACCAGTGTAAAAAGGACGCGACTATGACGGGGGCATGGCGATGCTTCGCCATGCCCCTTTTCGGGAGAGATGACCGATTCGGCTCCGCACCAATTTGTGCGCCAAAAAAGTAACTGCTATCCTTTGCTGGCAGCGTTCCGGAGAATCCCGTGAAGACCAAGCTCTTTGGTACATCTGGTATCGACCCTGACATCAAGAGGGACCTTGATGCACTTGCCGAGCTACCCCAGCAGGACGTAGATTTCCTTGGCCGTTGGCTGTTGGCTTCACGCAAGCCGATTCCATTCACATGGTCTGAGATCGAGGACCTAGTGAATGGCACCTCGCTTGACCCGAAGGCTGCGAACAGGATCCTTACGTTACTCCGGTACCTCCTGACTAACTGGCGCGCATACGCCCTAACGATGGAAGATGTAAAAAACGGTTTGAGTTCTGTGGGCTACCCGCCTCCAGAACTCAGCAAGATCGCTGGCCTCTTGGAAAGCCTGGAGTCAATTAAGGAGTTCGTTTACAAAGCCGCCGTGAAAAGCAGTTACGAAGTCACGGCGCTTCCGACGGTTGACGATATAAACGTTGTGTGGGACATCAGACCCATGTTCGCAGAGTTTGCATACGATCCCGAGCCACAAGGCTCAGCTTACGAGGAACTGGTTGGCAGCACCTATCTGTTTCTCCTTGAGATCCTAGCGTCGCGAGAAGACAGGAAGCAGGAGTCTGTCACATACCAACTAAGCGAAGATGACTTCGACCGCCTTCTGGAGACCTTACACAAGGCTAAGAAGCAGCTCGAGATAATAAAAAAGAAAGCCATTCTTTAGGAGAGTGATGGCAAGTCGCGCATACATTGAGTGTGAACCTGTAGGGAAAAAGACCGCTCGCGCAACTCCGAAGTCGCCGCCTAGGCCTCCGACGAAACCCTACTCGGGGGAAGGGCAGAAAAAGACTCCCCACGGTGTGCTTTACACCACTCACGTCAATGAGACCCAGGGCTGCTCATTTCGCGCTCAGCGACACCAGCTAGAACACAAGAGCTACGCATCCCAATTCCGAGCCCCCAAAGAGTCGAAGGTTGCGGAACTGGGAAAGTGGAGCCCCCTGAGCAAAGCCCTCCGAGGCACGAAGTCGGACGCGCGCTATGTGCGCCGCGCCTACACCAGACTCTTCGAACCAGAAACCCGCGAAGAACTCGTCGCAGAGTATCAAAGGCTTATTGATCTAAGGTTCCGCGGAGAGATTTCCCAAATCGACCGCCTGAGGTTGAGATCCGTGGAGGCAAAACTGGACCTCCTCGATGCTGAGCACGCAGAAACGATAGGGGCCCTAAGAAGCTACACCCGCGACATCGAGAGAATGGATGAGCTCATCAAGTTGGGCGAACGTCTGAAGAGCTTGCTGTGAAAAAGCAATGGCTGTAATTAAGAGGCGCGAAACCCCACCGCACTACATTGACTATCGGAGCTACAAGCCATTTCTGCGAATTGACTTCAAGCACCGTTGCTGCTATTGCACAGTTCACGAGTCAAACTGGGGAACGGAACGGCATTTCGCCGTCGAGCATTTTCGCCCAAAAAGCAAGTTCCTCGCGCTCATAACCACCTACTCTAACCTTTACTACGCCTGTGACGTCTGCAACGGCTATAAGGGAGATAAGTGGCCGAGTCCTCTAGATGACGCCGCTGGAAGAAGGTTCTTCGATCCATGCAGCGACCGATCCAACTCGCACTTCACGGACCACGGCTCAGGAGAACTCACGGCACTATCACCGTGCGGCGTCTACTCGGTCGACTCTGTAAGACTGAACAGGCCACAGCTCATTAGAATGAGAAACCAGCGGCGCGAGTACGCCACTAAATTTAGGCGGCTATTAAGGGAAGTGCGGCATTTTAAGGCTGCCAAGCTAACAGCCGACCCATCAGCACAACCGATCATCGCCCTACTCATCCGAGCCTATGAGGACCAGCTCGCCGAAAGCAGGGCCAGGTTCTACCGGCCGCTGCCACTGTGAAGGAAAGAAATGGACGAAATCGGTATGAAAGTAGAACAGACGGGACGTTCGTTCCCGATTTCCCAAACAATCAGCCACCCCCAAAGTTTTCCACAGAAAATATATTTCATTCTTGTGACATCCAACCTTTACTGAGAAATCTCAACAGTCCAAATTGGGAGCATGCCCGAACGCACTCCCAACGACTCCCCCAACTCCCCAGCCGACGGACGCATTCGTCCCTTCACCACCCCACCCATCTCATTTCCCAAAACGGGAAAACCCTCCTCCGCCCAGGACATTAAGTCCTTTGTTCGCAAGATTTAGAAAACCCGGACGACGAAAACCCGGGACAGACGGGAGTACCCCATTCGGAAAAACCCGGGGACAGACGGGACGTACCCCATTTTCGGGACCTCCCCAAAGTTTTCCACAGAAAATATACTTCATTCTTGTGACATCCAACCTTTACTGAGAAATCTCAACAGTCCAAATTGGGAGCATGCCCGAACGCACTCCCAACGACTCCCCCAACTCCCCAGCCGACGGACGCATTCGTCCCTTCACCACCGCACCCATCTCTTTTCCCAAAACGGGAAAACCCTCCACCGCCCAGGACATTAAGTCCTTTGTTCGCAAGATTTTACTCGCAAGTCCAATGTTTCCAAGATTATACGCGGACGTCATCATCGCCTATCGCCCCAACTCCTTTGAAGCCAAGATCTTAGCTCAGAGCTACGAAAAAATTGTTGCCTATACCGAAAGGACCAAGCTCATGTCGAACCTGAAATCCTGCACTCATATCAAAGTCTCCGGTGTCCGCTGCGGCTCTCCCCCTCTCCGCGGAGAGCAGTTCTGCTACTTCCACCAGCGCATGCTCCGCACCGTCAAGGATCCCGCCTCCCGCATCCATCACCACGCCCTCCTCGAAGACGAGGAGTCCATTCAGGCCTCGCTGATGGAAGTCGTCAACTCCCTTCTGCGCGGCACCATCGAACTCAAGCGCGCCGAACTCATCCTCCGCGCCCTCAACACCGCCGTCCGCAACATTCGCCGCGTCAAATTCGGACTTCACTCCGACGAAATGGTCCGCGAGATCCCCGACTACCCCACTCCGCCCCTCGAACAAATCGACGAGGAAGCCGCCGTCGCATTCGCCCGCGCCACCAAGCGCGCCGAAGCCGAGCGCGCCGCCTACCTGGCCGCCCCACGTGTGGCCCCTGCGAATGTAGGGACAGCCGCCCCCGGCTGTCCAGGTGGCCCAGAACTACCGGGCCGCAGCGCCCCGCCACCGAAGCCGACTCCCACCACCCCAGCCGAAGTCACGGCGCGCAAGCCATCAGCCAGTGTGAAAGAAGCCCTAACGAGCGCAAAGACACAAGCCCCAGCGCACGCAAGAAAGGAAGCTCCGAGAAGCTCAAAGATCGAAGCTCCGCAGGGGCGCAAGAAAAGAAACTCCCCCACCCTTCAAAATGCGAAGGGTGGGCCACCCGCGAAGGGTGGGGCACCCAAACAAGTAAAGCCCCTGACACCACTTGGGCCAAACTGGAGGCTTGGGACTTGCGTAATCTAGCGGGTTATCGTGCCTGCCGACGATCATCGGAGAAGCGGTAGGAGACACAATGCGAATTCTGCGTTCAGCTGTTTGCTTCTCTTTTGTCCTGCTGATGCTGGCTCTAGCGGCCCCATCTTTCGCGGGAGTTTCATTCTCGGTCACGATCGCCCCACCGGTGCTGCCCGTTTATGAGCAGCCGCCTTGTCCCGGCGACGGCTATATCTGGACGCCAGGCTACTGGGCTTACGGTCAGGAAGGCTACTACTGGGTGCCCGGAACATGGGCGACGCCGCCTACGGCCGGCCTGCTCTGGACGCCTGGCTATTGGGGCTGGCACGAAGGCGTCTATCGCTGGAATGCGGGGTATTGGGGACCGCACGTCGGTTTCTACGGCGGGGTCAACTACGGATTCGGCTACGTGGGCACTGGCTATGCGGGCGGATACTGGAGAGGTTCGCACTTCTTCTACAACCGCAGCGTCAACAACGTCCGGATCTCGAACGTTCATATCTACAACCGAACTGTGATCAATAACGTCACGGTGAATCGTGTCAGCTATAACGGAGGCCATGGCGGAATCGGCGTTCGTCCGACTCATGAAGAAGAGAGATGGAACCATGAACGCCACTTCGAACCTACCGGCGTGCAAATGCGGCATGAGCACGAGGCGGGCAGCAATCGGGCGTTCCTGGCTTCCGAGAACCATGGGCGGCCGGCAATCGCCGCCACTGCGCGGCCGGGAGAATTTCACGGACATGACGTGGTCGCCGCGCATTCGAGCGAGGCGCACGATCGTCATGGCGACAATCATCCAGTGTCGCATCCGCAGAATCCTTCCCATGTGATGGCGAGCCCGGCAGCGCATCAGGAAACGCATGGAAGCCGAGGGGCGCAACCCGTGAGCGAAATTCGCAAGCCGGAAAATGTTCACGGCACGCAACCCAGCGCCTATCATCCGCAGAGCGCGCATCCTCAGCCGAGCGCGCCTCAGCACGAGACTCATTCCGGAGGAAGTCACGAGGAGAAGCGTCACTAATCTTCAAGCGATAGTAGAAACAGGCGCGGCCCTTGCGGGCCGCGTTTTTCGTTGGGGGATTACGGGACGAACTTCCACAGGTCGTTGAAGGAACCATTGACTCCGCTGATGGGACCGTTCCCGCCGAAGAGCCAGAGGTTGCCGGAGGAATCGATCCAGTTGGGCGAGCCTCCGCGAGCGCCGGGGACGTTGCTGGGATCGGCGATCCCTAAGGTTCCGTAGCTACCGACTTGGCCGACAAGGTTCGAGCCCGTGAGCCAGGTCCAGGCGCCGGTGCCGGGGTTGTATACCCAGAGATCGTTGAGCTCACCAGCCACGCCCGCGGAGTCGAAGCCGACGCCACCGAAGAGCCAGAAATTCCCGGTAGAGTCGGTCCAGCTGACGGCGCCTTTTCGCGATCCGGGAAGATTCGCGAGGTCGGCGACGCCGGGAGTTCCGTAGGTTCCGCTGGCACCGGCAGTTTGCAGGCCGCCGGCAAACGTCCACTGGCGCGAAGTGACATTGAACTCCCACAGGTCGCTGAGGTTCGCGGTGTTGCCGACCGAGTCGGTGCCGTACCCGCCGAACATCCAGAGATTGCCCTGCGGGTCGGTCCAAGTGGCGGACAAGTACCGCGCTCCAGGGACCGCGGAAGTCCCAGAGTAGGTTCCCGATGCGCCGACGACATTGGACCCGCTCACCCACGTCCACGTCCATTGGCCCGTGGAGTCAGCACTTCCCTCCCACAGGTCGTTGAGGGAGCCGATGATTCCTGCCGAGTCGTGACCCAAGCCGCCGAAGAGCCAGAGATTGCCTTGCTTATCGGTCCAGCTCACGGCCGAATAGCGTGCGCCCGGTACATTAGCGGGATCCGCGGTGCCGAGGGTTCCATAGGTTCCGTTCTGATCGACCACGTTGGAGCCGCTGACCCACGTCCATACGCCGGCGCTGTACTTCCACAGGTCGTTCAGGTCGTCGGCCTTCCTGGCGGAATCGTAACCATGGCCGCCGAAGAGCCAGAAGTTTCCGGAGGAGTCAGTCCAACTGGCAGCCGAGTCTCGCGCTCCTGGCATGTTGTTGGGGTCAGCGGTACCTGCCGTGCCATAGGTGCCTCCGACGCCCGCGACATTCGCTCCGCCGACCCACGTCCAGGTCCATTGGCCGGAGGAGTCAAGGCTTCCCTTCCAGAGATCATTCGTGTCAGCAACAGTTCCGAGGGAATCGTAACCGTATCCACCAAAGAGCCAGAAGTTCCCGTTGGCATCGGTCCAACTGGAGCCCCAGTATCGAGCGCCGGGCAGGTTCGCGGTATCGGCAACTCCTTGAGTCCCGTAGATCCCGGACTGGTCGTCGGCCTGAGGTCCGTTCACCCAAGTCCATTCGTTAATGTTGGTGCAGGTGACAAGAACGCTGGTGACATTCACAGTGGAGGTTCCGTTTCCGGCAGTCACACCGCAGCTCTGCGTCGGGTTCGAAGGCTGAGACAGAACTGATACCTGATAGCCGACGCCGCCATCGATCTTGGTTGGGAAAGTGAATCCGGTCGCGTTCGCGGTGACGGGCAGATTGTCGCCGCTATTGTTCTGCAGGACGAGTCCGGTTCCAATCAGACCGGAGACGGTGCCGCCCACGCTGTAGGTGATCGTGGAACAGGCGATGTTCACTGCGGCGACATTGCCGTTTGCCGTTCCGCTGGCATTCGTGACCGCACAATTCTGCATGGGGTTGGAAGGCTGGGTGAGAACCGCAACTTTATAACTGGTGCCACTGTTGACCGGGGTTGCGAAGGTGAAGCCGGTCGCATTCGCTGTGACGGGCAAGTTATCCCCGTTGTTATTCTGCAGGACGAGGCCCGTTCCTACCAGGCCCGAGATCGTTCCGCCGACGGTATAGGTAACCGTGGTGCAGGCAACGCTCACAGTCGTGATGTTCGCGTTCGCGGTTCCGCTCGCGCTCGACACTACGCAATCCTGGATGGGACTGGAGGGTTGGGTCATGACTGAGACCTTGTAGCTGCTTCCACTGCTGACGGGCGTCGGGAAGGTGAATTTGGTCGCGCTCGCGCTGACCGGCAGGTTGTCGCCACTATTGTCTTGCAACACCAGGCCGGTACCGGCTAGCCCGGACACCGAGCCGCCGATCGTGTAGGTGGCCGGGGGAGGCGTCTGCGCCGTCTTCGGCGTGCTGCCGCCGCCGCAACCTACAGAAAACAAAGACACTCCTGCAAGCAGGATGACGAGGTAAATCCTCATGCTGTCCTCAATTCCGAATCAGATTTCGAGTGAAAGTTTGAGGGGGATGTTTGAGATTCTATCGTTGGGTTTTAATACCGCACATGGCACTTTCGTGGAGGAGAGAGGAGAAGAAAGACCCCAATTCAAAAGACTCCAAGGGGCTTCCAGAATTGCGGACAATTTCATCCGCCGCTATGACGAGATGCGCCGCGTCGTCATTGAACCGGATGGAACCGCGACTCTCTATATCGGGGCAGAAAATTGGCCGCTTCCCATTCCCCTGGTAAAGAACGGGAGTGGCGGCTGGTATTTCGATACGGATAACGGCAAGCAAGAAATTCTTCAACGACGTATTGGCACGAATGAGAACGATACGCGAAATCCTGCACACCCTGATTCAGGCCCAAAAGGATTATGCCTCGGAGCCGCGCGATGGCGAGACGACGAAACACTACGCATCGAAGTTCATGAGCGATGAAGGCAAGCACAACGGACTCTATTGGCAAACGAGCGGCAATGACGCTGCGAGTCCGATCGGTCCTCTGTTGGTATCGGCGGCCAGCGAAGGCTACCAGATCCAACAGGGACAGCGAGCGCCCTTCCACGGCTACTATTACCGGATGCTGACGAAGCAAGGAGCTGCTGCAAAGGGCGGCGCGCGCGACTATGTGAGCGATGGCAAGCTCACCCGCGGCTTCGCTTTTGTCGCCTACCTCGCCGAATATCACAATTCAGGGGTCATGAACCTTCATCGTCAATCAGAGTGGAGTTGTGTATCAGAAGGACTTAGGCCCGCAGACATCGGACGTGGCAGCAGCGATGACGGAGTACGATCCCGACGACACCTGGGAGCAAGTCGACTGACGGGTAAAGCGGATTATGACACGCGGCCCTTTTTGGGACACGCGGTAGAGAACTCCTTACGACGCGCCGCAGCAACTACACGAGCGCCTGATCGAGGGTCTTCAGCAGATCGGATCGCGTGAACGGCTTTTCCAGCAAAGGGATGCCAGCGTCCAGCCCGTGGTTCGCCACGAGTTCTCCGGTGTATCCCGACATGTACACAACTTTCATTGCCGGGTGCGAATCCATCAGCCGCAATACGAGTTCCGGACCGTTCATGCCCTTCATCACCACATCGGTGAGAACCAGATCAATCGATCCGGAGTGAGAGCTGATCACCTGCAGCGCGGACTTGCCGTCCTCGGCTTCCAGCACCTGATACCCGTGCGCCTCCAGCATCTTGCGGGTGAGCCGGCGCATGATGGGATCATCTTCAGCCAGAAGAAGCGTGACGCCGTCCCGCCGCGGAGGCAATGCCTCCACCTGCGCCGCAGACGCGATCCCTATCTTGTGTTCTGCGCTGGGCAGATAGATTTTGAACGTGGTTCCCTGGCCCGGTTCGCTGTAGACCCAGACATGTCCTCCGCATTGCTTGACGATGCCGTACACAGTCGCGAGCCCCAGTCCGCTTCCCTTGCCAATTTCTTTTGTGGTGAAAAAGGGCTCAAAGATGCGGGTTCGCGTCGCCTCATCCATGCCGGTGCCGTTATCGCTGACGGCCAGCATGACGTAACGTCCCACAACGATCGAAGGATGCTCCCGCACGAACGAGTCATCGAAATCGAAGACGGCGGTTTCAATCACCAGCTTTCCACCATGCGGCATGGCGTCGCGGGCGTTCACCGCGAGATTCATGACAATCTGATCCAGTTGGCCGGGATCGGCTTCCACCACGGCCGTTGCCGCCCGTGGTAGAAGGATGATCTCAACGTCATCGCCCATCAGGGGGCGCAACAGCTTCATCACATCCTTGAGCCGGTCGTTCACATCGAACAGCTGGGTCTGCAGCGGTTGCCGGCGGCTGAAGGCAAGCAACTGGCGGGTCAGGGACGCGCCGCGCTTCGACGCTTCACGAATGTTGTCGATGTATTCCAAGCTCTCCTGGTCGACGCGGCTGCGCAATAGTTCCGAACAGGCGGTGACAATTCCCAGCAGGTTATTGAAGTCGTGCGCGACGCCACCGGCTAACCGGCCGACCGCCTCCATTTTCTGCGACTGTCGCAGCTGATCTTCGACCTTTTTTTGCGCGGTAATATCGCGGGCAATGGTCGACGCCCCCACCACCTTGCCCTCGGAATCGTAGATGGGAGATACCGAGATCGAGACGTTCAAGGTCCGCTTGTCTTTGGTGACGCGCAGCGACTCAAAGTACTCGACCCGGTGTCCGTTGCGAATCTTCTCGAGGATTTTGGGAATCTCGTCCTCTCGTTCCTTGGAAGCCAGTACCGTGATCGACCGGCCAATCATCTCCTGCGCGGTGTAGCCGTAGATCTGTTCGGCGCCTTTATTCCAGTGGGTGACGATGCCGTCGAGGTTCTTGCCGATGATGGCGTCCTGCGAGGAGTCGACGATCAACGCAAGGCGGTTTTGAGAATCGCGCAGCTCGCGGGTCTTGCGCCGGTCGAGTTCCTCGTTGACACGGCGGAGTTCTTCCTCGATATGCTTACGGTCGCTGATGTCGCGGATGACGCTCAGCACCATCATCCCGTCGGGGGTGGAGACTGGACTCAGGCTGATCTCGACGGGAAACTCGGAGCCGTCGCGACGCCTGCCGTAGAGATCGAGTCCCGATCCCATGCGCCTGATCTTTGGCTTGGAGTGAAACTGCTCGCGATGACGGTCGTGCTCGGGACGCTGCCGCTCCGGCACCAGCATCTCGATCTTCTGACCGATGAGTTCTTCGCGGGTGTAAGCAAACAGGGCTTCCGTTTGAGAATTGGCCTGAATGATCACGCCCTGCCGGTTGACAGCAACGACTGCGTCGGGAACGGCTTCCAGAATGCTGGGCGACAAAAGAGTTTCGGCCACACTCTTTGGCCCAGATTCATGGTTCTGGTTTGGCAAGACGGGGTCACTCATGCGTCATCCCATTCAGGGTCTGAATACTATACGTCAATCCCGGCGGTGCCGTGACACGAGAAAAGAATTCCCGAATTGGGAATAGAGCCGGCGCCCCACGCGGTCGCGTCATGTGCGAAGCGGGTTTCACCACCCGCCAAGGAGAGCCTTCTCCATGTGCCGGAAGCCATGGGTGTACACCAGCGCGAGGATCATCTGGGTCCCGTTGTATCCCACATGCACAAGAAAGCTTGCGCCGACGGAACGAGTGACGGCGCGAACTACGCCACACACTATGCCGACCATCACAATGACAAGCGCCGCTCCCCACGCCCAGCCGTACTGCGGCAGATGGATCAGGCCGAATGGCAAAGCGGTGAGGACGATCGCCCAGGCCGCGCCCATGCGGCGCGCCAGCACGGGATACATAAATCCGCGGAAGAACAGCTCCTCCATCAGGGGGCCGATGCTTACGGCGATAATTCCCAGCAGGTAGGCATCGCGCGGGCGGTCGAAGAGGTGTTCGAAGGGCGTGTCCTTGGGCATGGGCAACAGGCTTTGCAGCAGCCCGAGGATGAACAGCATCGCCGCGCCCAGGGCCAGCAGCTTCCATACGGATTGCGGCCAATTCCAGCCGATCGCCCGCCAGAAGGGCACGTGGTATTTGCCTTCGACGAGCATGACCATGCAGGCAGCCACGGCGGCGTAGATGAGAAACTGCGACACCAGCAGCAGAATGGGCTTCTGCGCCACTTCCGCCAGATTCGAGTGCGGATAGACAAACCAGACCGCCCCAAAAATCACCAGAAGCTGCAAGACGAGCATGGCGACCAGCGTCAACGCGGCGATCAGCAGGACGTCCCAGCCGGTCCAGATGGGATTCTCGATCGGCGGTGGTCCCAGTGGAATTGGAGTGAGGGTCACATCAGGATTGAGAGCGAAAGGATCCGGCGGGCCCGGCGGCAACGGCTGAGGCTCGGTGCTCACCGCCGGCTGCGGATCGAACTGCGGATTGTCAGAGGATGACAAGGAATCTTTCCCGTTCGTGAATCGATCTGGCTAGCGCAGTTTCAAGACAGAGATTCGTATCAGGCCATGCCTTCAGGCATGGCGCTCGAATCTGCTGGCGTTTGCCGGGCTTTAGCCCCTGCGACTACCGAGATCCCCACAGCGGCTAAAGCCGTTCAGGTCTAGTGATTTTTCGGCATCGCTGAAGCGATGCCCTGACACGGACCGTCCCTTCAAAACCGCTGCAGCCGAGTCCTCGAGTCTACCAACCACACACTAACCACTGGCTACTTTCTTCCCGTTCGAAAAGTACCCAGCCAGCGCCTGCCCCGTGTACGACTTCTTTACTTTAGCAACCTGCTCGGGCGTGCCCTGCGCCACGATGCGCCCGCCGTCTTCGCCGCCTTCGGGTCCCAAATCGATGATCCAGTCGGCGTTGCGGATCACGTCCAGATTGTGCTCGATGATAATGATCGAGTTCCCCAGATCGGTCAACCGGTGCAGCACGTCGAGCAACTTCTTCACGTCGTCGAAGTGCAGGCCGGTTGTCGGTTCATCGAGCAGGTACAGAGTTTTGCCCGTTTGCCGCTTGCTCAACTCCCGTGCCAGCTTGATGCGCTGGGCCTCGCCGCCGGAGAGCGTCACCGCCGACTGCCCCAGATGAATGTATCCCAAGCCGACGTCGACCAAGGTCTGCAACTTCTGTTTCACCTGCGGAATGTTCTCCAGAATCGGCAGCGCGTCGGACACCGGCATTTCCAGCAAATCGGCAATCGAATAGCCGTTGTACTTCACCGCCAGCGTCTCGTGGTTGTAGCGCCGTCCGCCGCAGACCTCGCACAGTACGTATACATCCGGCAGAAAATTCATCTCGATGCGCCGCTGCCCCTCGCCCTGGCAGGCCTCGCAGCGTCCGCCGGAAACGTTGAACGAGAACCGTCCCGCCTTGTAGCCGCGCTCGCGCGACTCCGGCAGCATCGCGTAAAAATCGCGGATCTGCGTGAACACTCCCGTGTACGTCGCAGGATTGGACCGCGGCGTCCGCCCGATCGGCGACTGGTCGATGCGGATGACTTTATCTATATTCTCCGCGCCCGAAATCGCCTTGTGCTCACCCGATTTCTCGCGCGACCGGTAAAGCTGGCGCGCCAGCGCCCGGTACAAAATGTCGTTCACCAGCGTCGACTTGCCCGACCCCGAGACTCCTGTCACCACAGTCATCACGCCGAGTGGAAAGGTCACATCCAGATTCTTGAGATTATTTTCTTTCGCGCCCAGAATTGTCAGCGCGGCGCCGTTCGCGTGCCGCCGCTCCGGCCGCATCGCAATTGACGTACGCCCCGAGATGTAGGCCCCAGTCAGCGAGTCGGGGTCGTTCATGATCTCCGCCGGAGTGCCGTGCGCAACCAAATTTCCGCCGTGCCGCCCCGCGCCCGGCCCGAGGTCGACAACATAGTCTGCGCGGCGGATCGTCTCCTCATCGTGCTCGACGACCAGTACCGTGTTGCCGAGGTCGCGCAAATTCTCCAGCGCAGTCAGTAACCGGTCGTTATCCCGGTGGTGGAGTCCGATCGATGGCTCGTCCAGCACATACAGCACGCCGCGCAGCTTCGAGCCAATCTGCGTCGCCAGCCGAATACGCTGTCCCTCGCCGCCCGACAACGTCGCCGCCGAGCGATCGAGCGAGATGTATCCCAGCCCCACCGCATCCAGGAATTGCAGTCGCTCTACAACTTCGTGCATGACGCGCCCGGCAATCGCGGCCTCGCGTCCGGCAAGCTTAATGCCCTGCGCCACCGCCAGCGAGCGCGCCACTGGCATAGCGGTGAAATCAGCAATCGACATCCCGTTGACCTTGACCGCCAGGCTCTCCGGCCGCAGCCGCTTGCCGTGGCACGCCGGACACTCCGTCGCCGACATGTGATCCATCAACCAGTCGCGATAACCCTCCGAGGTCGACTCGTCGAGATTCTGTTTCAGATATCCGAAGATCCCGTGAAACCCTGTTCGCCCGCCGCGCCCGGGTTCGCCGTTCAAAAGAAATTCCTGCGTCTTCTCGGGCAGTTTCTCGAACGGCGTATTCAAGTCGATGCCATACGCGGCTGCAACAATCTGCAGCTGATGAATCAAATTCTGCGATGCCGATCCCGGGCCCAACCCGCCATCGAGCAGCGGCTTCGACCAATCACTGATCACCTTCGCCGGATCGAAATCGTACTTGCTACCCAGGCCATGGCACTCCGGACAAGCACCATATAGGCTGTTGAACGAGAACGACCGCGGCTCGAGCTGCGGCACGCTGATGCCGCAATCCGGGCACGCCAGCTTTTCGGAATAAAGCTGCTCTTCGCCGCCCACCACGGCGACCTGCGCCAGCCCGCCAGCCAGCTTCATCGCCAGCCCCACCGACATTTCCAATCGGTGCTCGATCCCCGGCTTCACCAGCAAGCGGTCGATGACCACTTCGATGGTGTGATTCTTCCGCTTGTCGAGATTGATCAAGGCCTCGTCATCGAGGCTGACCAGCTCCCCATCGATCCGTGCCCGCGTGTAACCGTGTTTGACGAGCGTCTCCATCTCTTTCTTGAATTCGCCCTTGCGCCCGCGGACGATCGGCGCCATGACCATGACGCGATCCTCTGGGCTGAGCGCCATCACGCGCTGGACAATCTGATCCGCCGACTGGCGGCTGATCGCTCGCCCGCACTTGGGACAATGTGGCACCCCGATCGAAGCGAATAATAAGCGAAGATAATCGTAGATCTCGGTGATGGTGCCGACAGTCGAGCGCGGGCTGCGGCTGGTGGTCTTCTGCTCGATTGAGATGGACGGGCTAAGTCCATCAATTGCATCGACATCCGGACGCTCCATCTGGTCCAGAAACTGCCGCGCGTAGGCCGACAGAGTCTCCACGTAGCGGCGTTGGCCCTCAGCGTAAATCGTGTCGAATGCGAGCGAGGACTTCCCCGACCCGCTCAGCCCGGTTACCACCGTGAGGGTGTTCCGTGGAATCTCAACGTCGATGTTCTTGAGATTGTGCTGCCGGGCGCCACGGACGGAAATCTTGGTAATCGCCATTATTCGCCGGGGTTCATGCCCCTTCCGTAACGTCGACAGGTAATCAGAATTGATGGAAAGTGGAATTGCACAGCTCTACTCCGTATCTTAGTCGTCAACAGCGCGGAGCGTCAACGCAGGGTAGATTGAAGATTCGCGCTCAGGCAATAAGAAGGTGGGAGAGGCGCAACAGACTCTGAATTTCTAAGGTTGGTCGACCGTGATCTCGTTCATAATGCCCGCGCTCCTCTTCGTCACCGTCATCGCATCCGTCAGCCTCGGCGTTCTCGCCGCGTACGTCGCGGTCATTTGTATCCTGAACGCGTTCGGCCGCAACGCGCAGCCGGAAACGAGCCGCCCGCGCCTGGTCCTGGTCCCCTCGCAGCACAACGCCAGCGGCGACTAAGTCGTCGCACCCACACAGTTCCGGGCGCCCGGACCTCCGTTCGACAACTTGTTAACCTATTTCCGCGCTGTTCGAATGCGGACACGCTAATCCGTCGGTGGACACTCCCGAACGCACCGGCTGGAGTTTCCCTCTTGTAGTCAGTCGGTTAACAGCCAGCACAACGGAAGAACAATTGCGCTCACTTTTGGTTCCGCACGGTTCATACTCTTAGGTAGCAGCCGCTGACCGTCGTCTGAACCCTCGTCCGGGAGGTTCTTGGCATGGACTCCCTAATGCACGATCTTCGCTCTGCCTTACGTCAGATCCGCAAGGCGCCGGCTTTTTCGCTGACTGTCATTTTCATCCTTGCGCTCGGCATCGGCGCAAACACCTCGGTCTTTACTCTTGTGCATGCGGTCTTACTCAAATCCCTTCCCGTCACGAAGCCGGAAGAACTCTTCCGCGTCGGCGATAACGAGCAGTGCTGTGTGAATGGCGGACTGGAAGGCAGTTGGTCGCTGTTTTCGTATGACTTTTACAAGCAGGTGCGTGACAACACTCCGGCGTTCGAGCAACTAGCAGCGTTCCAGGCCGGGCGGGAGACGGTGGGCCTGCGGCGCATCAACGGTAACAGTGCCGCGGAGGCGCGCAGCAGCGAGTTTGTCTCCGGCAATTATTTCCAGATGCTTGGGATTGGAGCCTACGTCGGACGAACGTTCACTGCCGAAGACGACCGTTCTGCTGGCTCTCCGGTTGCCGTGATGAGCTATCGTGCATGGCAAGAAAAGTATGACGCCGATCTCTCGATGATCGGGGAGCCGGTCGCCATCAATGGCCAGCCATTCACTCTGCTGGGGGTTGCGCCTCCGGGATTCTTTGGCGACGGCCTGCGCAGCAACCCGCCGGAAATCTGGATTCCGCTGTCGTTTGAACCGCAAGTCCATGGTTCGAATTCCATCCTCAATCAGGATGATCAGTGGCTCAACGCAACCGGACGTCTTTCTCCGAGCACTCAGCCCGGGCAAGTCGAAGCTCAGTTAACGACTGAACTCCGCCAGTGGTTGCTGCGGCCGGAGGTGACTCCGAGCGAGGAGGATCGCAAACAGATCCTACAACAGGTCATACGCCTCGTGCCCGGCGGTGCCGGAGTGCAAGGCATGCGCGACGACTATGCCGACAGTCTGAGACTGCTCCTCTGGGTTACGGGGTTTGTGCTGCTCATCGCATGTGCCAATCTCGCCAACCTGCTGCTCGCGCGTGCGACAGCGCGCCGTCAGGAGATCTCCATCCGTGCGGCCATCGGCGCCTCCCGCGCCCGACTGGTTCGGCAGGCATTCTCTGAAACGCTACTTCTGTCGCTGTGCGGAGGCACGGCCGGGGTCGTCGTCGCCGTGTACGGGACGCGGCTTATTTTGCATCTCGCCTTCCCGCACCGCTACGTTCCGATCGATGCAACTCCATCGTGGCCAGTGCTGGGATTTGCTTTCGCTCTCTCGGTAATCACTGGATTTCTTTTCGGCATGGTGCCGGTGTGGCTAACGTCGAATACCCAGCCGGTCGAAGCTCTGCGCGCCGCCAGCCGCGCTACCGAGAAGCATGGCTATTGGTTCCAGCCGTCTCTGGTTATTCTGCAGGCCGCGCTGTCGCTGGTTCTCATCTGTGCTGCGGGATTGGTTGTGCAGAGCCTGCGCGACCTGCGCAGGCAGCATTTTGGCTTTCAAACCCAAGGACGCTACATCGTTGAATTCGATCCGCAGATGGCGGGCTATAAGCCCGAACAGCTTAACGGCCTCTATCATCAGATCCGCGACGACTTGCAACAGATTCCCGGAATCACATCCGTTGCACTGGCGCAATACACGCCGATGGGCGGCCGCAACTGGGGAGGCCAAGTTGACGTCGAAGGACGGGCAGAAAGCGTCGGTTCCTCTTATGTGAGGGTTGGACCGAACTACTTCCAGGCGATCGGGACCAACATCCTGCAAGGGCGTCCTATCACCGAGCAGGACACCGCTACCGCTCAGCCGGTCGCGGTGGTGAACGAAGAATTCGTGCAGCGATATTTCGAAGGCAAGAATCCCCTCGGCCACCATATCGGCCAAGGAGGTAAGAAGTACGCGCATACGCTGGAGATCGTCGGAGTAACTGAAAATACAAACTATTGGTCACCCGACTCAACGATTCATCCCATGTTCTTTGTTGCCGCGCCGCAGGAGATCAAATACGACACTCCGGATGGAGCACTCGTCCACGACCGCTCCATGTACCTGGGAAACATCATTCTGCGCACTTCCAGCTCGATCCCGGATTTAGAGAAGCAAGTGCACCGCGTCCTTGGCCAGATCAATCCTGATCTTCCCGTTACGGACATCTTCCCCTTCGCACAGCAGGTTCAGCAGCATCTTGACCAGCAGCAGACGATCGCGCAACTGATGACCATTTTTGGCCTGCTCGCACTTACTCTGGCAACCGTGGGGCTCTATGGGGTGACTTCTTATGGAATAGTACGGCGCACAAACGAGATCGGCATTCGCATTGCCCTCGGCGCCGACCGCGTCACAGTTGTCGGCATGGTGATGCGCACGGTCGCACTGCAATCCGCCGCGGGATTTTTAATTGGGATTCCGCTGACGCTCGGAGCCGGCCGTATTCTGGCAAGTCAATTCTTCGGCGTTCGTGCTTTCAACTTGGCCGTCTTTGCCATCGCTACACTGGCGCTCGTGCTATCCGCCCTGATTGCAGGATTCATTCCCGCACGTCGCGCTGCCAGCATCGACCCGATGCAGGCGCTACGCGCCGAGTGATCTCGCACATTCGCGCTACGAAGTCACTCCACTGGCCCGATCACCTTCATCTTGCTTTCCACGTGCGTGCGCTGAAAGCCCTTATTCTCCAGCGACACAGTCATCTCGCGGTTGATGAAGAACAGCACGTGAATCCGGAACTCTGTGCCAAAAGTAGAGGGGAACCAAACTCCATCCTCTTGCCGCTTGTACACCACGTTGAAGCCAATGCCCGGCAGATCGGTTCCAAGGAAGGTGCGCACCGCAAAGGGAATCCGGCGCGATAGTTTGGTAAACACGCGCACCGGCTGAAACTCCGCCGCATCGATGTAGGCTTCGCCCGCCCAGCTGATGTCGTTCCTGTCCTTCGGGTGGAACTCGATGTGGTATATGTTGCGCCCGGCCTGCACTTCCTGCCCTAGCAGCTTAAACTCGTAATCTTTCTGTCCCTCGGTGGTCAGCGGAAACAGGTTTTTCGCCAACCCGTCTTTGGATTTCTCGTTCGACAGATCCTCGCGGAAGTTCTGGATCAGCCCGCCATCGAGACTGTCGGACTCGGGAACGGGTTCGCCTTCGAAGACCTCGTACTTGCCCTTATTCCAATAGCGGCCCGTGATCGTTTTGAGTTCTTTCTGGGTTCCATCGGCGGTCGGCACGACGTTATAGTCCGCGGTCTCTTCGCGCAGCAGCCGGCCATTGGGCTTGCGCGTGAGAATGTGCGTGTGCTGCAGGTAGACGTACTGCTTGCGGAGTGCTTCGCTGCGATCCTGGTTGGCGGCCACGCGCGCCATGATCTCGTCGGCCGAGAGTTGGGTGATGGCCTGCTCGGGTTCCGTCGCCTGCTCTGGCGGCGCACTCTGCGCGAACGAAATCGCGGCCATCAACAAGAGTCCGACCGACCGCAGGATCAGCATAGGCACACCTCCACTTCTATCACTACGGAACCCAGGTGCGGAAAGTTCCTCTCGCCGCGATCCGTAAACCTTCTTGACATCGTGTGATCTGGACCGCAGAATTCCGGCGGGGGAGATCATGAAACATAAAATTTTCGGCATTCTGTCTTGGGCTGTTATGTGTAGTGCGTTCTCCGCGGCCCAAACTGCCGGCACAGCGATTGCCGCGCCACCTGCCACTCGCCAGGGAGATGTTCAAGAAACTCTGCATGGCATAACCGTGGCCGATCCCTACCGCTGGTTGGAGGATCAAGATTCCCCAGAGACCCGCGCATGGATCACCCAGCAGAATGACTACACGCACAAACTCCTCGACGGTTGGCCAGGGCGTGAGCGACTGGAGAAGCGCCTGGGCGAGCTGAAGAAGGTGGAACGCATCGGCTCGCCCATCGAGCGCAACGGGCGGCTGTTCTACCGCAAGCGGGCCGCCGACCAGGAGCAGTACGTCATCTACACCCGACTGGGCAACGCGGGGCCGGAAGAAGTCTTAATCGACCCCAATCCGATGAGCGCGGACCACTCGACCAACGTCGACATCATGGATGTCTCCACGGACGGCGCCCTGCTGGCCTATGTGGTGCGCATCGGCGGCAAAGATGAAACCGAGGTACACGTGCTCGACGTCGCCGCCAAGCACGACTTGCCCGATGTGCTGCCGGCGAGGGTTTACTTCGATCTTTCGTTCTTGGCGGACAAAAGCGGGTTCTATTACGCGACCATGCTCGACGACGGCCCGCGGCTTCGGCTCCACAAGCTGGGAACCAAACCGGAAGCGGACATGGACATCTTCGGAAAGGGGTATGCCAAAGAAGCCATCGTGATCGGCGATACCTCGGAGGATGGCCGACACCTGGTCATTCATGTGTTTCACGGCGCGGCGGGAGACAAGGTTGAGATCTGGGCTCAGGATTTGAAAACAAATGGACCGATCCAGCCGCTCATCAAAGATCTGGACGCGCGGTCCTTCGGCTCCGCAGTCGGCGACGAAATGTTCTTGCAGACCAACTACAAGGCGCCGAAAGGCAAGGTCATGATGCTCGACATGACGAAGCCCTCACCCGAGAACTGGCGGGAAGTAGTTCCGGAAGCCGAGGACGCGATCGACAATGTCACGCTCGCCGGGGGCAAGATTTGGGTCACCTACGTGAAGAATGCGGCTTCGATGGTGAAAGTGTTTCAGCCAGATGGCAAGCTGGCCTTCGAGCCCAGCCTGCCGGCCCTGGGAGCGATTTACGACGTGCAGGGACGGTGGGAAAACTCAGCTGCCTATTTCACTTATGCGTCGTACGCGATTCCAGCAACGGTTTATCGCGCGGACATGGCCACTGGCAAGCAGTCGGTATGGGCGCAGGTAAAGGTTCCGGTCGATGGCTCGAAGTTTGAGGTCAAGCAGATTTGGTACGCATCGAAAGACGGGACCAAAGTGCCGATGTTTCTGCTCTACGCCAAGGGAGTCAAGCTGGACGGCTCGAATCCAGCGTTGCTAGAGGGATACGGCGGATTCGCCGTCAACAACACTCCGTTCTTCAACGCCGATGCGATCGTGTGGGCGGAACGAGGCGGCGTCTACGCGCTGGCCAACATTCGAGGTGGCGGCGAATTTGGAGAAGCGTGGCACAAGGCGGGCATGCTCGACAAAAAGCAGAACGTCTTCGACGATTTTATTGGTGCATCCGAATGGCTGATCCAGAGCCACTACACAAGTCCGTCGAAGCTGGCCATTCTCGGCGGCAGCAACGGCGGGCTGCTGGTTGGAGCCGCTCTGACGCAGCGTCCGGACCTGTACCAGGCAGTGATTTGCTGGCATCCCTTGCTCGATATGCTGCGCTATGACCAGTTCATGGAGGCGCAGTTCTGGGTCGCAGAATACGGAGCGGCCAAGGATCCCGAGCAATTCAAGTGGCTGTACGCCTATTCGCCCTACCAGCACGTGAAGAAGGGAGTGAAATATCCGGCAGTGCTGTTTATGTCGGGAGACGGCGACACACGCGTCGCCCCGCTGCACGCGCGCAAGATGGCGGCCCTTCTGCAAGCGGACACCGGATCAGGCAGGCCGATCCTGCTGCGCTACGAATTGAAGGCGGGACACTCCGGCGGACGATCGCTGACCCAGGACATTGGCGACTCAGTGGATCAGCTGAGCTTTCTGTTCTGGCAACTGGGAGTGGCGCCGTAGAAGCTGTATACGAACTAGTCGCTCATCTGCAAGAGGGCGATGTCTCGCAAAAGCGTGCTTGGGCACTCGCCAAGCGCCAGGCGCAGTCATTCGACTTGTCGCCGACCGAGCCGTTCAGAGGGTGGACGCCTCTCACGAGTTTCTCAGCTCCGTACTGCGAGAATAGAGGACGGTGACCTCCATACGGCAAGGATTGAACCGTAGCTGCTATGGCGGTCGTCAAAATTTTCTGACAGAGGGATGAACCTTTTGACCTGGAAACCCGAATTACAGTATGGAGACGCCGATTGGCTGACGACCGAGAGATCTGGGAGAGGATTTCGGAGGGAGACGCCGATTCGTTCGACGCATTTTATCGGGAGAATGCGCCTCGGCTACAGGTATTTCTGAGGCAGGTCATTGGCAATCCTCAGGCGGCCGAGGACGTTGTGCAGGAAACGTTTGCTCAGATATGGACTAGACCGAACGGCTTTCTGCCTGGGCAGGGAACGCTTCGCGCCTATGTCTACGGGATTGCGCGGAAGCGCGCTGCTGATTGGTGGCGAAAGCAAAGTCTCTTGGACCGGGTGAGTGGGGACGAAGCGAGCGGTTGCCAGACCGAAATCGTTTCGTTAGTAGGCGACGCATTCCGGAGGCTCGGAGAGGAGCAACGAATGTTGCTCTGGTTACGAGAAGTAGAGGGGTATTCCTACGCGGAACTCGCCGCGATCCTAGAGATACCTGTCGGAACAGTGAGGTCACGATTGTTTGCAGCGCGAGAAGCGCTTCGAAGGATCTGGCTGAACACGTGGTAAGCCCGAAGGAGGGTATATGTCAAGGAGAACCGGGCAAAGCACGAGGTGCGAAGAAGCTGCGGAGTTCGTCTCTGCGCTGCACGACCTGGAAAGCGTTCCCCCTGCGTTGGCGGAGCACGTTCGAGCCTGCAAGTCGTGCCAAGAGCGCCTGAAGGAATACGGAGAGATCGGGATGGAGCTCCGTCGTGTGGCCAGCTTACAATTGCCGACAGAAGTGAGAGCACGAACCTGGGAAAGGTGGCTTCCGGAACCGAGTCTCCATTACCGCGTGAGTAAGAGGTTTCTCGACATCACTGGTTCGCTGATCGCTCTGACTCTCTTTTGGCCTCTGTTTCTAATCATCGCTGTCGCGATTAAGGCAAGTAGCAAAGGCCCAGTGTTTTTCCGACAAAGAAGGCTGGGCTACCGCGGAGAACCGTTTATGTTTCTGAAATTCCGCTCGATGTTCGTGAATAATGATGCCCAAGTCCACAAACGGTACGTTCAGCGACTGATTACTGCAAAAGCGGACAAGCATCCACCGAATGTGAACGAGGAGGGCCGCTACAAGCTGACGAAAGATGCACGTATTACTCGGGTCGGCGCCTTCTTGCGCAAGACCAGCCTCGATGAACTTCCCCAGTTCCTCAACGCCTTAAGGGACAGATGAGCCTGGTGGGGCCTCGCCCCCCGATCCCTTTTGAAGTGGAAGCTTATGAAGATTGGCACAAACTGCGCTTCTCGTGTAAGCCCGGTATCACCGGCCTTTGGCAGGTCAGCGGACGCAGCCTGGTGAAGTTCGATGACATGGTCAGACTGGATCTTAGCTACATCCAGCACGCGTCGATCTTTCTTGACTTGAAGATCCTCCTTCGAACGCCAGCGGCCGTGACTTTACGAGAGGGCGGGCCAACTAGCACGGAGAACGGTGGTCGGAATAGTCGAGTTCGAGCCCGAAAATGACACTGGGAACGGCACAGCGAGTCGTCGCATTGCTCGGACCGGTGTGTGTGGCGCTGCCATGGATCATTCTTTATTTCGGCGGCCTGCGCATTTATCTTTACGTCATGGTTGGCTTCGCGCTGATCATGGCGTTCCTTCATCGCCGCGAACTATTGATCAGATTGCGGAACTGCAGAACAACCCGCAGTCAGAGGAACGACTTCATCAAGCGCCGCCCACCCATCCCAGTGCGCCTGTCTACGCTCCGTTGAAGCCCAAGCCGCATCTGCGCTCTGGTGGCGCGATGGCTATCCCTGATCCCGATTATCCCCCAGACCTAGTAAAGACGCCTTCGGTTAGCTGACGATTATCGTACCCAGGCCGTTGCACTCAAAACCACCAGGGAGAAAAATCGGACATTGGCGATTTCGCAGCAGCCACTTCGCTCCATCCCATACTCCTTCCTCAGTAAATCATCTTCAGCGAGAACTGGATCTGCCGCGATGTCCCCGCGGTCTTGCTGATGATGCCGAATCCGCTGCCACTGACGATATTCGACGGCAAGCCGAAGTTTACGATGTTGAAGATGTTGAAGAACTCCGCCCGGAATTCCAACGTCCCCAATTCCGCGCCTCCGCGATGGCCGAACGGAGTGTCCTTGATGAGCGCGAAATCGAAGTCGTGATATCCCGGCCCGCGAAACGTATCCCGCCCCAGCGTGCCGAAGCGGCCGCTGTTGGGGCCAGTCCCACCGGGAATGTTGATCGGAATGCTGAAGAACGACCGGTTACCGACAGCACCGAGACCGAAATAATCGTCGCGCACCGGGCGGCTGGTTGAAGTATGCGGCATCGCAACCAGATCCGGACGATCGCCTCCGCCTACACCTGCGCCCGTCTGTTGCACTCCCGAATATACGGTAAACGGCGATCCGGTCGTCAGGGTCGTGATGTTCAGAAACTGCCAGCCCTTCGTCAGAGTCTTGCCCAGTGGCCGCAGAAATCCCACTCGATCGAGCGGCAACAACTGAATCACACTCGCCGCAAATACATGCGTCACATCGAACGTCGACGGCCCTTTTTCTGCCGAGGGGTCCCACGGATCTTGCGGCGCCGCTTGCAGAATCGTGCCCGAGGCCCCGAGCAGCCCGCCCAGCACAGAGCTTGTATCGTCGAGCGCCTTCGAGTACGTGTAGCTGGCTTGCAGGCCAAGCCCTAAGCGAGCAGAATTCTTGGTCAGACTCGTCTGCAGCGAGTGATAGCTCGAGTGTGAACCGCTGCTCATGATGGTCTCCGGCCCAAACCCGCCGGTGGCATGGCACGGCGAACTGAATTGCGTGAACGGCGCAAATCCTTGGCAGGCCCCGCCATATCCGTTGGTGTTGTAGAACCTCGCCAGGTGAATTCCCGCCGTGGCTACATATGACGCGTTGAATTTGAAGTCGCCGAAATCATGATCGACGCCCGCGGTCCAGCTTCCCATGTAGCCATTGGCAAAATTCTTCGCGATGCCGCTGATGTTGAGCAATTGCACATTCCCCGGCGTGAGCGCCTCCAGATCGTTCTGAAACCGCACGTAGTCGAATACAGTATTGGCAGGAACATCCTGCGAGCGCCCGGTCGCAAAGATCGGTTGCCCCTGAATGTTGTACGCGGTGGGAAGGTTCAGCGGGACGAACGTATTCTGGAAGGAAATCGGCTCCTTCGGCTGCGCGTAGATCGAAGGAGCAAAAACGTACGGAATCGACGCAGTCAGGGCATTGTCCTGCCACAAGTTCGGAATGAGCGTCGTAATCGCCCCGCCAACATGCAGCACGGTATGTGGGCTCACAGCGTAATCCAGCGCCAGCCGCGGTCCCCATCCATTCCAGTCCTGATCGTAAGGCGGCTGCGGATTGATCAGGATCTTCTGCGTGGCTGCCGTATCGCCGTAGGGCACAGTCTTGCCATCGGGTCCAAGAAAGATTGGGAGCGATGTCCGCTTGGTGGCTTCATGGATGCGGCTGTTCACTTCGTAACGCAGACCGTAGCTCACCGTGAGCTGCTGTGTCGCCTTCCAGGCATCCTCAAAATAAAAGTTGTAGGCCTCTCGCCTGACCCCGGCTTCATTGAACTTGTCGCCGACGGGAGTAATGCTCGCGGCGGCCATAATATTGTAGGAATATGGGGTCGCGGTCAGCAGACCAGTCAACGAGTCCGGCAGCGGATCGCCCACCTTAATATCGTGTGTGCCGCTCGCCGAAGGAATATTCACCGGCGAGTACGCGGTGCCTCCGCCAAACTCGTACAAACCATTCGGATTCACACCAAAGATGGTCGAGTCTCGATTGGCCCGAATCTCCGTCCCCCACTTGAACGTGTGCGTTCCGCGCACCCAGGCAAAGTCCTGCTTGAGTTGATAGAGATTGCTGTACGAGCCGAAAATCGATCCGGCGGGCTGAAAGTAGGGCTGAAACAGCCCGTCAGCAAACGTGATCCCGGGCTGCGTGTGATTGTCTGTGGGGAAAAATGGCGTGCTGCGAATGTAGCTGAGTGAAGTGTCCGAGATAAGATGCGCGGAAATCGCGCGTGTGTAGTGCACTCCGAAGTTGCGTTGGTGATCGAAAAACCGAACCCCAAAGCCAGGATTGATCGCGGTCTGGTCCGGATTGGTCAGCGGGCCCGTCACCTGATTCAAGCTAAATCGCGTCGCCAGCGACGCCTTTTCCGAAAGCTTGTGATCAACCCGAATCGAAAACTGGTCCGTGTGCGTGACCACCTTCGAAGAGGCCGCATAGGTTCGATCGCCAAATGCTCCCGCCGGCTCATTGGGCATGGGATATCCGGTCAGCACCGGCACGATGGCGCTGCTCACCGGCACCGTCAGCGTGTCACCGGGAAAGGTCGTGATATCGATTCCCTGCCGCTCCGCCAGGCTGGGCACCGGGAGCACTTGCGTGGTGCCCAGCACCTGCCGAAATCCCTGATACTCGCCAAAATAGAAGGTGCGATTGCGCCCGTCATACCCGGGCAACACAATCGGCCCCCCGTTGGTAAATCCAAATTCGTTGCGCGCAAACGCAGGAATTCTCCGGCCGCTGATCGCCGGTGACGGATCGAAATAATTGCGTGCGTCGAACGCGGCATTCCGCACAAACTCGAAAAGGCTCCCGTGGATCTGATTCGTGCCCGACTTGGTCACCACATTGGTGTCACTCGCAGCCCCGTGCCCGATTTCCGCGGGCATTACGCCAGAGTTCGACTGCACTTCCTGAATCGCATCGACATTGAAGTTGGAAAACGTCGCCCCGCCCATCTCCGGATCCGTTGTGTCGAACCCGTCTGTCGCGAAGACGGTTGTCACCCCACGCTGCCCGTTGACCGCAAATTGTTGGGTGAAATTGGCGGCTCCGTTGGCGTCAGTCATGGTGCCTGCCGCCAGCAGCAACAATTTGCTGAAGTCGCGCGCGTTCAGCGGCAGACTCGAAACTTCTGCGCTGGAAAGATGCTCGCCGCCGCCGGCCTGCGCAGCGGTCCCGGCGCCAGCGGAAACGGTTTGGAGTTCCTGCCCCACCACAGACATCTGCAGCGCCATGGTCAGGACGGCCCCGTCTGTGAAGAGCAGCGGAAGCGTCGCCTTCCACTCTTTTCCTGAGGTTGTGGCCGAAAGCTCGTAAGTACCCACGGCAATTTCGCCAAATGCGAACTTGCCGGTTGCCTCAGACGTTGCGGTGTAGTCGAGCCCTCCGGCAGTGGGATGAAGTTTAACGACTGCCTTGGCCACGGGCTTCCCCGACGAATCGAGCAAGACGCCGTTCCACGATGCTCCGGAAGCAGCACTGACGGTAAGAGAGGCCAACAAAATTGCCGACAAAAACAGAGCCCGGAACCCACTTCTAGGGGAGTTTGACATGAACCGAGGAATTATAACGGTACGCGCAATCAGCCGAGCCTCCGGTGCTAAACTTTTGCTAGGTGACGCTCAGGGTACGCTCCACAACACCGATGACTCGCCCTTCTCACAGGCTCGCTTTGTCCCTTTGCGCGGCTGTCTTGAGCCTGCTGCTGTGCCCCATCTTGTTTTCTGCCGAGCCTCCGTGGCTCGAGGTCCACTCCACCCACTTCACCGTGATCACCGACGCCGGCGAAAAAAAAGGTCGCGAGGTCGCGCTCCGCTTTGAGCAGATGCGCGCGGTCTTCGCTCTGACGCTGGGCAAAGAACGTCTGAATCAATCGGTCCCGCTAACCATCCTCGCTTTCAAGAACGACAAGTCTTACTACCAACTCGCTCCTCTTCGTCAGGGCCAGCCCATCGGCGTCCCCGGATTCTTTCTTCCCGGCGACGACCAGGACTTCATCGTTCTCAACCTCTCAGAAGAGGAACCGTGGCGCGCGGTCGCCCACGATTTCGCCGGCATGCTGCTGAATTTCAACTATCCGCCTGCCCAGGGATGGTTCGACGAAGGCCTCGCCGAATATTTCAGTTCGATTCACGTCGACAACAAGACGGTCGAAATCGGCGGTGATCCTGAACTTCTTCCCTCTCTCAACGAAGACTTGCTCGGCAACCAGCGCGAAACGAATCCCACCAAGTCACTCACCGAATTACTCGGCGCCCAGGTCTGGCTGCCCCTGCCGGACCTGTTCGCGATGAAGCATGACACTTCGACTCGCAACCAGGGCACGCATCACACGCTCTACTACGCTGAATCCTGGATCGTGATGCATTACCTGCTTCACGAGAAAAAGCTGTCCGAAATTGGAGCCTACTTTAACCTCGTCCTGAACCAGCACGTGCCCGTGGAAGACGCCATTCAACAAGCCTTCGGCATGAGTTCCGCTCAACTGGAACAGGCGGTGAAGGATTACTTCCACGCGCAGACCGCGCTACTCACCGCGCTCGACAGCGCCCGGCAGGCCAATCGCAGCCCTTCTACTGCGGCCAGCCCCGACCAACTGTACCGCTTCCCTGCTCCCGTGGGGCCGGACGACTCAGTCATCACGACCAAAGCCTTGCCTGAAGCAGATGAGCGCGCCCTCTATGCCGAAGTCGAAGTCCGGATTCCTGAACGTCGCGATGTTGGCCTGCAAGCTTTGCACGCTCTGGCTTCGGCGCCCACCGCATCCGACAAGAAATTCGAATCGAAGAAAGAAGAGAGGAGGCCCGGCGAGGACCCGGACCTTCTCCCCACTAACGCCATGGGCAGCCCGCTCGCCCACCGGATACTGGCATGGGACTACATACAGCACGGCGAATTCGACGAAGCCACCACCGAACTCGCCGACGGCATCGCCCTTGATCAGCGCGACATGTGGCTGCGCTATTACATGTCGGTGCTGAAATACCGGGTTGCGCAGGCGAAGCACGCCGACATTCAAGGCTTGCCCAACATGATGCTGGAACTTCGTGCCGTGCTTGAGTGGTATCCGGAAATGGCCGACGCTTACGATCTGCTGGGGGTCGCCCGCAACGAGGGCGGCAGCACGCCCGCCGCCATGCAGGCCGAGCACGCCGCCATCAATCTAAGTCCGCGCAATGAGCTTTATACCTATCATCTGGCGCAGATTTATGTAGCCAGCAAAAAGTGGGACGCCGCGCAGGTGCTGCTCAACCGCCTGAACGCCAGCAGCAATCCGCAGATCGTGACTCTGGCACACGAGCTCACCGAGCGGGCCAGCGGCGAGCGCAAGTACGGCATCCCGCTCGGAGGCACTGCGCAATCCAAACTCGCGCCCCAGAAATCGCCATTCGATGTGCTTGAGGAAGACGCTGCCAAGCGAGCCGCCGCCGAAAATTCCGCCGCCGCGCCCGGGGACCATCGTCCCGCGAAATTCGTTAAAGGCCGCCTCGACTCGGTGGACTGCACCCAGGCCCCTGCCGCAATTCTGACGGTCACCGCCAACGGTTCCGTGATGAAGTTGCGTGCACCCGACTTCAAATCGCTGGTGCTGATCGGCGCCGACGATTTCTCCTGCGACTGGCACGACCGCCAGGTTACGGTGAACTACAAGCCGGGCGGACCGACGAACGGCGACGTCGTCTCGCTGGAAGTGCGCTGAAAGTTCTCCGTCGGATCGGCGAGATACCCCAAATGAACTGAACGGTCAGCGAGGTGGCTTCGATCGACAAGATGCGGCTCTTTGTCCCGAACTTATGCCAATTCGCAAATCGCACCACGTTGTGTGCGCACTCGAACGCTTCCCCGCTTTCGCAGGTTTCAATTTCGGACTTACCTGGCAGCACAAAGTAACTCCCATCGCCCAATGGCACGTCGGAATAGTCGATCACGGTGCTCGCACGGGAAATGGGAAACGAGTGGGGAATCTCAGCCGTCTCTTTCTCCATGCGCATTAGCTCAAACGTCGACTTATTCAGCCACACCCGGCCGTGATAAGCCGGAAATAAAGTTACGCCCCACCCGCCCGGGTAGAAAGCGTGCAAGTAATACAGTTCGTTGTTCGGTTGGTCGACATGAAATTCGAAAACCAGGGCAGGGAGCGAGTTCAGCTTCACTTCTTTACTGAAGTGAAACTCCGCGCCGCTCAAGGGCGAGAAAACCATCTGCAGATTCGAGGCAAACTCGCCCATCGACCAACTGCTGTTCAAGGCCTGAGTCTGCGCGGCGGCACCATTAATTTTGATTCCGCTGTAGTGCTCCTGACCATTTTCGTAGGCGACGGTCGCGGTCACGACGTCCCGATTCGCATGGTTGTACGCACGCCAGAACCGTTTGGTTTCCAAATCGCAGATCACGTTGGGCATCTTCCGAGGCAGCGACAGTGTGAACCGGCAAAGCTCGGCCAGCGCTGCGGAATACTCCACTCCGTTTGCGATTGCAATGCAGTACGGCTTAATCTCATCATCAGGCTCCAATAGTGGCACGTCAGGGGCTACGCTAGCTGACACAGCCGGCGATGATGTTTGTGCGGCCCTCGGTTGTGCGGACGGTGAACCGGACGCCTCTGCTGATTTGGCTTCCTGAGTTCTCCCGCCCTCCGTGACATCCGCTGACGGCGCCTGGTACGGCAGGTCGACCGATCCTAAGTCGCCCGTCAACGAGTCACGCACGACCCAGCGCACACTCTTGGTCCCCGCGGCAGGCTCAAAGTCCACCAGTCGCCGCAGCCCGTCGCGCCTGACCGACTCGAACTCTTCCAAGCTAACGCCATGCTGCGTGGGATATTGAACATGCTGCAGTGGTTTCCCCTGCGCGTCGAACGTGCATACCGCGAAGTCAAGGTGCAAGCGGAGGCGTGAACGGTTGCCTCCCATGGGATCTGCCATCAGGCGTTTCCCCTCCACCGCCAGTTCATACTTGTTGGTCTCGGCAGGGACAGTTTGAATCTCCGCCATCAGTTTGAGCGCGGTCGCGGTCATCCAGTCGTCGCAAGCTGCCTGTTTCAGTTCCATGTCCACGCCGGCCGGCTTCACGCTACGCACCGAATAGTAACGGCGGTACGAAAGATGCGCGCCGTGAATGGGCGTCGTGACTTCGATTCGATGAAAGCCCTCTCTCCGCGACTCCGGTGACAATGAGTACGTGATTTCGTAGTGGAACAATCCGTCGCGCACGATCCGCTTGAAACACTCGGCCAGTTCCACATCGTCGATGCAAGCTTGACCGCCGGTCTGTCCTGCGAATACTTCCATGGGGACCGTGGCTCCGAAGTAATCCCCATTCGCCTGCACGGGTGCCGACATCGAGCTTCGCAGGCCCGGCCGCGCTGGATATACCGCTACGCGCGCGTTCGCCAAGGCATTCATCACGGTCGCTGCCTGGCTGCGATAGCTCACCGGACTGTCTGCACGGTTGGCACCCGGGTCGGGCGCAATGCTGAAGGGGAAGGACGACGATACCCAGATCAGGCGCTTTCGTCCGGGATAACCTGCCAGGTGCCGCGCAATTGTGCGGATCGCATCCATGGTCATCTGTATCCGGGACGCCCTGGTATTGCCGTTTTTGGGCATACGATCCCAGGTTCGAATCCACGGCACGGAAGCCGGTTGATTCTCTGGTGCGGAATTCTGCTGAGCTGCAGCCAAAGTTGCACCCAAGTTCGGCGCTGGCGCGGGTGACTGGAAGGCTCGACTCAGCGTGGCTCGCAGCACGTTGCGGTCCGAGTCGAAGTCCTGCAACATTTCAAGTTGTGTGCCGAGTAGCAACACCGCAACCGGCACGGCCCTGCAGGTCGGATCCACGGGCGCCGCCTGAGACCCGCCCGCTGCCTCGTCGCAGTCCAGGTTCGCCATGCCGGCGACTTGCCCCCTGACGGAAGGAGCAAAGAGATCGGAGTTGAGATTGTCGAGCAGCAGGATCGTAAGGGGTTCCGCCGCTTCGCTGGCCGCCGCGTCTCCGTGCATCTCACGAGGAGCCCGCAGGGTTTGCTGCGTTTCCTTCATGGTCTCTGGGCGGGTCGCATCCACTACTCGAAACGATTCAATCTTCTGCGGAACCTGCGTGGCCCATCCGACCTTCTCAACGATCTGGAAGCCGTCCTCCGTCAGGCCTGTAACGGGATGGCCTTGAACGTCGGTCGCTATCACATCCACGACGACGAACTGGGTCGACGCCTCCGCTGCGCTTGCTCCCGCACCGGTCGATCCCTGGCCCGGCAGCGCACTATTGTTCTGGGTCAGAACCGGGGAAGTAGCTCCGAAGACGAGCAAGAAACACAAACAACACATCGCCACGTAGCCCGACTTGTGGGAATCAGGAAGAGCCCGGCGATGGCAGAAGCTAACAGGAGAGCCCGTCCCGCAAGGTGTCAAGTGAACATCCTCGCCCACTGTGGCTGATGAGAACAGACCATTCTACTCAGAATCAGATTCGCCGTAGCTATGGTGTCACATTGATGGTCGCGGTCGCAGTCTTCGTCAGGTGATCAAATGTGCTGAACTGACTTGCCTCAAACGTGACGTGGTACGTTCCCGGCGCGAGAGGTGCGTAGTAGGTCGCCGAACTCGGAAACTGGGAAACCGAACCGAACATCACGTACCCGAACGGACAGGGCGACATTGGTGGCGGCGTGAGGTATCCGCAGTCGTCACTGCCGCCAGCATCTTTTGCTTCCTGAATCCACCACTGCACGATCGGTGTCTGAGTAAATCCGGTGGCGCTGCCTTTCAAAGCCACCGTTCCGCCAACAGTAACACTTGTTTGAGAGGGCGTGACCAGCAAGGTCACCTGGTTGGAAGCAGGCAGTCCGCTGCCACCGCCGCAACCGCTCAGCAGGATTGAACCCATCAGAACGAGGAACAGAGGAATTGCACGGATGGTGTGGAACATCGCAGAGTCTCGTCGGAAAATACGTTACGAGTTTTCGCCGAATATCGCAGTGACGGACGTCACGGCACTCGACGTTAGATCCACGACTGCTCTCCGATCAGGCTGGCCAGAGCAAGGGCTCTACCGTGCTGAAACGATCGCTGAGCAGTTGGACAACAACTCTCCCCTATTCCGCGCGCAGTGCCTCCAATGGGTTGACTGACGCGGCACCACTATAAGAGGTAGTTGGTGGTTCCGAGCGGGCCGGATTTCTGGATGCGCCTGCCGGATTTGTTTCTCTCAGGTCCTTGACGCGAGTTCTCCGTAAACCTCGCCTTAGCAGCTAAGGAACGAACTCTCGTAGCAACAAGACCAGATCCGAGTTCTGGCTGTGCGAGCGAAGAATCACTCTTAAATTGTAGTCAACGAGATGCGCGCAAAGAAGTGACTTTGGGGACGCTTTGGGACAGGTCCTAGAACTGCATCACAGACAGGCCAGGGATACGTTGGAAGTCGCGCAGATTACCGGTGAGCACCTTGTAGCCGAGTGACAGCGCCGTGGCTCCGATCAGTAAGTCTCCGAACGGAATCACCACGCCTCGGCTCTGCTGCTCTCCGTCGATTTTGCCGGCCAGCAGAGCGGTTTCTTTCGTGTACGGATAGACGGTCAAGTCGGCCAGCAGTTCGTTTAGGAACGATTCGCGGCGGAGGCGTATCTCCGGTGTCTTAGCGCGATAGATGCCGTGGATGAGTTCGGTCAGGCCGATGGCGGAGAGTGCCGCTTCTTGATCGCCGGTTGCCTTCACGATCTTCTCGATGAGCTGCTCGACCCTGTCACCGCGCCGCTCAGCAGCGATCACCACGCTGGAGTCGAGGATCAGTCCCATGCAGGCGGGTTCAGCGGTTCACGGTGGCTGTTGATCGCCGCTTCAACATCGCGGGCGAAGTCCTCGTCAAGCGTCGCCGTAGAAGCATGTTCTTTGGCGAGACGAAGAGATTCAGAAAGCAATCGGACATGCGGTTCGGCGGGACGAACGACCGCCACAGGCAGTTTGCCGCTCTCAATCACGACTTCTGCCCCCTCACGCACCTGCGCCAGCACGCCTGCGAAGTCGCTGGCAGCTTCCGCTTCCGAGATGTGGATCACACGGTCAGCCATGACCTGATTATAGCGTTATTCCTCCCCGTCAGGTTCGGCGTCTAGTGGCTCATGGGTGCACTGTGAGCATCAAGACTGTGTATTAAAGTTTATGCGGCCGTTTCTTTGTGACCGCCCCCGCTTTCGCTCACCTAAGAATACGACAAGTTTCTGCTGCCCCTCTCGGGTTTCAGACGGGATGGGGGAGCGCCAGGGGAAAAGGGACGGCAGTTGAGTCCCTTGCCTCTCGCTCAGCTGTGTAGAGGCCTCCGGCCTGCACCGCCTCAAATTCTTTCCGCGTTCGATATCCCAGGCTGCCATGCGAGCGCGGATCGGCGGTAGAACTGGTCAGCGATGCGCCCTCACTTTATGAAAATGTCCAACGCGTTGGAGGAGCACAGTGTCTTGCCGTCGTTTCCGGTCAACTCTAGGCGTAATAAGTACCTGCCTGCGGGTACGACCTTAAACAGCTTCGAGTGCGGAAGGACAGACCAGTTGATCCGTGACCACAGGAGATCCGAGATATCCGACGTGAGTTTCTTCGAATCGCCGGGTTTCAACTGCAAAGAGACCGTGGATGAAAGAGGAAGCGTCGTCCCTTTTTCCAGGTCCCAAAGAGCCAGATAGCTCAGTTCGTTCTTTTGCTGTTCCTCCGTTGGGGCGAGTGGCTTCAGTATGAAAGAGGGCACCACTGGCACACTCAGCTCGGTCTCTGACGGGTTTTCAACCACCACAGCGACCTCAACGCGCTGCGGCTGGTGCCACTCAAGCTTTTGAACGGAAATGGTGCAGATCAAGTTGCCACTGCCTTCCTTAGTCGCTTGGGCCGACGCCGACATCGTATGCGGGCTTCCCTTGTCTGCTTGTGCAGCGCAGAGGCAAGCCGTACCAGCAAGGATAAGAAGAAACCGGATTATTTTCATGGCGCGATGGTTATCCTCGGATCATTGGGTTTCTGCGGTTTGGCGGGGCAAGACCAGCACGTTTTGTTAACGGTTCCGCTCGGGTGATAAGACTGGTTGTAGAAAACATCGGGGTTAGCGATGTCGTTGTAAAGGAATGACTGACCATTCTTGCTCGTCCAAGTCCCTCCGCACGTTTGCCGCTCGACGTGCCAGTTATTGGGATCGGCAGAGTCTTCGAAGATGTCCACCTTCACTCGTTTCTTGGAAAACGTGGGGACAGACGGAAAACGTGGGGACAAAAACGTGGGGACAGACGGGACGTACCCCGATTATCTCTTCCCGATCTGGGAATCACAAGAGCCAACTCATGCCATCGCTGTGTGCGGGCTGCGTCAGGCCTGTTAGTTTCTTCCTATGGCTCGGTTGCCGCGTGTCGTGATCGTCGACGTTCCCCATCATGTTACGCAGCGCGGGAATGCGCGACAAGTCATTCTCGCCAGCGATGCGGATCGCGTCACTTACCTTGAGCTACTGCGGGAGTATTCGCAACTCTACGCTCTCTCCCTGCTGGGCTACTGCCTCATGTCGAATCACGTGCACCTGATCGCAATTCCGCAAACTTTACAGGCTCTCTCGCAATCTCTCAAACAGGCTCATGGACGCTACGCGGCGTACTGGAATGCCCAGCGATCGTCGACCGGCCACGTATGGCAGGGACGATTCTATTCCTGTCCTTTGGATGAGTCGCATCTGTGGGCAACGCTGCGCTATGTGGAGTTGAATCCAGTGCGCGCGGGCATCGTGGCGACGCCGGAACGGTGGAGATGGTCGAGCGCTGCAACCCACTGCGGCCTGGCGAACCCAGACCCGCTGCTGGAAATGGAACGTTGGCGGAAGCGCTGGACGGCTGCGGAGTGGCGGGGGTTCATCGCTGACGCGGAATCGGCAGCCGACGTAAACCGATTGCGGCACTCGACGCACACCGGGCGGCCGCTGGGGAGTCCGGATTTCGTGGCAGGTCTTGAGGAATTAACATCGCGTCCGCTCGCTCCGCGAAAGGGAGGGCGTCCCAAGAAACCCACCACCGATTGCAGGCAAGCCACCCTCATCTCGGTTGCTTAGATTTTGGAATAAACCGGTGAACGTCCCGTCTGTCCCCATGTTTTCTATTCGAACAGCGTTGTCATTTTGGAGAGAGCCGAATCTGTTGCAACGCATTGAGTACAGGGCGGGCCGACGATTCGCGAGCCGAATTCAGCAGACTGTGGAGAAACAGGTCGCGGTGAAGAAGTTCGTTACAGAATCCGAAGTTAATCTTGTGGCCAAATAAAAAACCCTCCCGTTGGGGGCGGGAGGGTTTCGAAGTGTTCGCAGGATTTATGCGCGGACGACGTTTGCCGCCTGGAAGCCTTTGGGGCCTTTCAGCAGGTCAAACTCCACGGTCTCACCCTCGTTGAGCGTGCGGTAACCGTTCTCCTGGATGGCGGAGAAGTGCACGAAGACATCTTCCCCCGTGGAGCGCTGGATGAATCCATACCCTTTCGCCCCGTTGAACCACTTCACTGTACCTTTCTCTCTCACGGAAAAAACTCCTTTCACCAATCGCTAAAATTATTCTCCGGCTTTCTCGATCGTCGCCCCGGTCGTTTGAAGTCCCCCTCAAAGAAGCCAGTAGAACTTTTAGGTTGCGTTTACGACGTGCAGAAGAAGTACTCCAAAAAAGGAAAAGACTCCTTTAGCCCTCGTCGCGGTGTTCGATCCGCTGCGAGAACTTCCGGAGCCCGACAATTTGGCGCGTTTTCCACTACACCCAACAAACGTCAACCACTGCTGGTCTCACCACTGGACCAATCTCCAGTGTCGAGCAACAGATAATAAGCACTATTAAAACGATTCGCAAGAAGAATTAGAAAGAAATCGTAATATGACTGCGGGTCAATTTCGTTCTTTCCGGATAACTTTAACAGGGATAAAGAAATACTCGGGTAACCACCTCCAGCACTTCGGTTTATCCCCTTCTCCGATGCAATCGGAGCCCTCTGGTACGATGGATCGTCGCGATGCCCAACGCTCCCATTCCGACCGTCGCCGAGCCGGAAACAGTGCGCCAGCGCAATGTTCACCCTGTTCCGCGACGTTCTCCGGGACTCGTGCTGGCCACGGTGAAGTATCTGATGCGAACCGATGTACATACCTTCGCATTCTCGGTAGCGGCCAATTCGATTCTGTCGTTCTTCCCGTTTGTCGTTCTACTGATGACGTTGATCCGCCGGGTCTTTCATTCGCGCGTCATGTACGACGTCGTGCTGGAACTACTCCGCGACTACCTGCCTGCTGGTCAGGACTTCGTCATCCGCAACTTGAACTCCATGGTGAATTCACGCCAGAGGGTACAGGCGGTCTCACTCGTGATTCTGCTGATCACTTCGTCGGGCGTGTTTCTGCCGCTCGAAGTGGCGCTGAACCGCATCTGGCGCTTCGAAAACAACCGCTCATATCTTGGCAATCAAGTGATCTCGCTCGGTCTGGCATTTGCCTGTGGCGTACTGGCACTCCTGTCGATCGCGCTGACTGCCGGTCCAGTAGCGTTCATGGAGTTCCTGCTGCGGGGCTATGGCAGCGGCTTCGTACGCGTCGTGGGATTTCTGATGATGAAGCTGTTCGCCATTGCCGCCAGCATCGCGATCTTCTTTCTGATCTACTGGCTGCTGCCGAACGGCAAGGTTCCGGCGCGGGCGGTGCTGCCCTCGGCCATCATCATGGGATTGCTCTCCGAGGCGCTGAAGTATGCGTATATCCTGGCGCTGCCGTGGTTGAACTTTCAGGAAGTGTACGGGCCGTTTGCGCTCTCGGTAAGCATGATGTTCTGGGCGTTCCTGTCGGGGCTGCTGCTGCTGGCAGGTGCCAATCTTTCGGCGGAAGAACATCTGCAGCACTCTCTGTAGCAACGCTAGGGCTGCAGGGGGATCGTCGAAAAGGCGACACCGCGCTTGCGGTTGATGCGGCAGATTACGTTCTCCAAAGCTTTCGCGAGCAAGTTGATTCCCTTGCCGGGCATCAGGGCATTCTTCTCGAGGTATTCTTCGGCGCCGGCATCCAGCAAGCGCTGGCGGTTCTTCTCCGACAGACTGCTCAACACGACCACGGGAATCTCTGCAGTGATCGGATCACTCTTGAGGCGCCGCAACACTTCTGGGCCGCTCATCTTGGGCAAGATCATGTCGAGCAAAATGAGATCGGGCTTCTGCTCTCGCGACATGTGCAGCGCGGTTTCCCCGTCCTCAGCGCAGATCACTTCATATCCTGCTCTGTACAGAACCGATTCATTCTCCCGTCGGATGGGTTTGCTGTCCTCCACTAAGAGAATCTTCACGTTGGCCTTCCTCGTCTTCCAGGTATATCGGCAGCGGCCGCAGCCCGCTTGAGGGTGCGTTGGGGAAGCGAAAAAAGGCCGTCTGCGTTGGCAGACGGCCACGGACTCTGACAGCGAAAGGCTCACGTTGTTCTACTTCTTCGGGTGTTATTTCTTCTCCTGGGGTTCGATCTTGAGCAACTCGACTTCGAAGATCAGAGTTGCGCCGGGACCGATATCGGGGCCTGCGCCACGGTCGCCATAGGCCAGGTCGGCGGGGATGAATAGTTGCCACTTCGATCCCACAGGCATCAACTGCAGCGCTTCGGTCCAGCCCTTGATCACACCGTTCACGGGAAACGAGACGGGCTTCCCGTTTTTGTAGGAGCTGTCGAATTCCTTGCCGTTGATGAGCGTGCCGCGGTAGTTGCAAGTGACTGTGTCAGTGGGGGTCGGCTTTGGTCCAGTGCCGGCCGTCAGGATCTTGTATTGCAATCCGCTCGGCAGGGTGACGACTCCTTCTTTGCTCTTGTTAGCGGCGAGGAAGGCTTCGCCTTCCTGGCGGGCGGCGGCTCCGGCTTCGTGCGACTTGGCTTCCATCTGGGTGCGGACCTGGGTCTGGAGCTGGGTGAGGGCGGCCTTCTCTTCATCCTCGGTCATAAGGGCCTTGGTGCCGGCGAGAGCGTCCTTCAAGCCGCGAGCGGTAAGGGCCGCGTCCAGGGATGCGCCTACACCTTGGCGTTTCAGGTCTCCGCCGATTTTCATGCCCAGGGCGTAGCTGGCTTTATCTTTCTGGGTCTTCAGCGTCACGGTGGTTGCGGGTCTCGAGGTCACGGGTGCCTTCTTCGTCGTGGTGCTGGACGGCGTCTTGGCGGGGGCGGCGGATTGAGGAGTCGAAGCGGCCGGAGTCTGCTGCGCCGGGGCATTGCCCAGAAGCATCATCCCGGCAGCCAATAGTTGGAACACGATGGTGAGCGGTTTTTGCATATAGATGTATTGTCCCATCCAGCGAGAGAGATGGGCAAACCGGGGTGCGCAAGTTGCCATCACGGAAGGCGCACAACCTGTGGGCGCGGGACGAGAGGTGGGCAAGGTGCACGGAACGCTGCGGCGATCGAGTTGCGTTCTTGGAGAAACCCGGCGTGATGGACCCCCACATTTTTTTCGGCGCTTTCTCTAAAATCCTCATTCTTAAGAACTTGCGGGGTGGGGATCGGGTCGAGTCCGCGCAAAATATTGAGCCGCAAGGACTTATAGCTAAAATATTCTGGAATAAGGACTTAGCTGCGGACTGAGGGCCGCTCCGGAGATCGGTCGTGGCGAACTGGTTGGGAGAGCCCTCGCGCATGTAGTGAGCTTGCGCTGTCTGGAATTCTCAGTCAAGGTTGTCCGTCACAAGAATTGAGATTTCTGTTGTGGAGGGCTGTGGAAAAAGACATGATTTGAGATGCCGCAGCAGGAGCGTCCCGCCAGTCTGCGGCTTTCCCATGTTGGGCCAAACAATTGGGGTACGTCCCGTCTGTCCCCGGTTTTCCGTCTGTCCCCGGTTTTCTCCGTCTGTCCCCGGTTTTCCCGCGGTTTTCCGGGATGATGGTTCAATCAATTGTTGTGTCGTCCCCTTCTGTCTTCGCTCGGTTTGCTCCCCGGGTCTTGGTTCCTTTTTCTATGGCCTGTGACGCGGCGCTGAAGCTCTTCCACGGCGCTGCATCGGGGCTGGGGGCAGCCGGGGTTCGCCTCCAAGGTAGGGATCCTTCGACTGCGCATGCCGGATCGCTTTGCTCTCCGGCGCGCTTCGCTCAGGATGACAAAGGGTTGAGGGGCACGGTGCCTCCGTTGGAAACGCCGGGTTATTTGTCTATCGTCCCCTGCGACTTCGCTCAGGGCAGGCTCTCCGGGACTTGGTTCCCTTCTTTTCTGACTTACCCCGGACTTACGTCCGGGGCTAAATTATGTCGCCGCTCTGCGGCTCGGCAGGACTATGCCACAAAGGTGAGGGTGGGCTGAGTGGAATCGGTGGAGGACTGGAGGGGGCGGCCTCCGTTGCGGGGAGCGAGGTGGCGGAGGGTTGAGTTTTCTGGAGCGGTGACGAAGTCGGGTGTGCCAAACGTCAAAAACCCCACCCTCCACCCAAACGTCAAAATCCCCACTCTAAACGTCGCCAAACCCCGCGACGTTTAGAATGGGGCACCCTCGGGGTTCCATCGACTCGCGGGTATCCGGAGCTTGGGCACTGGGGACGAGGGTTCAATCGGCTTTTTCTGTCGTCCCCTTCGACTTCGCTCAGGGCAGGCTCTCCGGGACTTAGTTCCTTTTTCGATGGCCTGTGACGCGGCGCTGAAGCGCTGCTCTTCCACGGCGCTGCATACGGCTTTGTTATAGTCTGTCGCATCGTGGGAACTTGGCTCCCTTTTGCCTGACTTACCCAGGACTTCTCTTTCGGCTTGGCGAAAATCCCCCACGATTTTCGTGTCCTTTGGTGGGCGTCGGGCCCACGGGTACTCAGGGCAGGCTTGGGCTAAATTATGCCGCCGCCACGCGGTTGGTGTGTACAACAAAGGGCTCGCCTCATTCGGTAATACCCGCAGGTGCAGCGATGTGGGGAGCAATCACGGACGCGATGGCCAGAGAGACGCTGACCTTGGTACCAGCTTTGCCGGACTGAAGATCGAGGCGACCACCCAATTTGCGTATTCGTTCTCGCATGCCGGCGATGCCGACTCCCAGCTGTCTTCCGGGCTCTTCCGCTTGCGCCAGTTTTGTCTGTTCGATGCCGCTTCCATTGTCGCTGATCTGGAGCTCGAGTTGGCCCTGATCCATTGTCAGTCGGACGCTAGCGGATGACGCTCCGGAATGGCGATGAACGTTCGTGAGGGTCTCCTGCAAGACTCTGAACAGCACCAGTTCACATTCTTTCGAAAGCCGTTCACTGGGGTGCGGAATATCGCACTCGACCTCGATATTGCTGCGCTTCGAGAAACCCTCCACAAACCATCGGGCAGCCGACGCAAACCCAGCTTCGTCGAGCAATGGGGGATGTAACAGGTATGACGTTGTACGTATTTCTTGAAGGGCTTCGTCCGCAAGCGCATTCAAGTCGTCGATGGGCCCTGAGATTCTGGGAATGCCGTGGGCTGAGCGCTGGAGAGACGCCACTGCCATCTTCAGAGCCGACAGGGTTTGACCGGTGCTGTCGTGAAGTTCGCGAGCGATACGACGACGCTCTTCATCCTGCAAAGTCATCAGCCGAACGGAAAGGTGCCGCAACTGGGCTTCGGCCTCGCTTCGAATTTCCATTTCGGATTGCAGCCTCGCGAGGGCTTGCGTAAGTTCCACTGTACGCTGCGCTACGTGCCGCTCTAACTGCTCGTGAGCCTCCTTGAGTCGCGCTTCGGCCTCCATCCGATGAGCCGCTTCAATTTTCAGTTGAGCGATCGATTGATTCAGTCTCGTCTGCTTCCTTCCGTTTGCATCGCCGAGCATGATAAGGACGCCGCACACGAGCGAAAACCCGACGATGCCATGGATCTCTGCCGTTCGGACTACGGCGAAGGAGTGGCGCGGGTCGACAAACCAGTAAAAAACTCCCAGGAAGCCCAGCAGGGCGCTCAAAACAGCGGGGGCAAAACCGCAAACGATCGCGGAGAATGCGACTGCAATGTACACAGTAACGTAGAAGGCAACGTGCCCCAGGACGGGATCCAGGAGTTCTCGCATGAGGATTGCAACGACAGCCATTGCGATGGCAATCGTATAGCGCTCGATCACTCGAAACTGTGGCAGAGGGGAGAGAATCCCGCGTATATCTCTGGGTGTTGGGTCTGTCATCAAGCACCACCTGAAAAAGAATTAGGAAAGCAGATTCAAGGGAGAACGGACATCACGAAATTCAAAAGCCAATGCGCTGGCAGCCTGCGGAGTCTAATTCTCCGCAGGTACCTAATATGCGAATAGGGAGAGGCTGCACAGCGAGGGTTTCAACAGAGAAGAGGAGAACATGATGAAGGACGTAGTGTTGAGGAGCCTTTACCCGGAATATAAGAAACGTAACCGATCTGATTTGGCGGTGCTGGTCCGTGACCGCGGTGAATTCCTGCGAATGCAATTGACAGTAGGATCAACTGCACGCTGCGGATCGCCTTGAGGGCCGTCGCAGGACCGTGAGATGCGGTGTACGAGCCTACATTAATGGGGAAGAGAAAGACCGAAAGAAGACTGAGCAGGCAAACTGCACAAAGGACGAACACGCTCTTCGCGCATCGCGGCACGGACAACGTCGCGGCTTGTATCTCAGCCATAAAAACACCGCCTATGTTCCACGATGCACACTTTCGAGGACGGGTTGCTCAAAAATTCTATCCCGAGTTCAACTCGCCAGCCCCTGGATTTATCTCATTCGCCTGGCTCTCGTCATTCTGCTGGCGGCAATTCTGGAGAAAAACTGCAGGCGAGGCTAAGGAAAACCCTCGGACAGAAACCCGGCTTGAAAGACGAACGAGTGCACGAAAGACGAGCACGTTCGTTGTTGCCGGTGCAGGCGAGATCAAAAAGCGACGCAGTTCGTTCCTTGCCTCAACGCTTCATCTTTTCTCGCTCACGGTCCAAAACGGGGACTTGGTCGCTACGAATTCTACCGGCACGTTCTTCACGAATCCGTTCAACCAACGCGTGCATTCCTCCATGCCAGACTGCTCGCTCGGAACATGTCCAATCACGATGAGCGCTTTATTGCGCCCTTGAGTCACCGCGTCGGCCGCATATTCGACGGTCTCCCATTCGCGCGTTTCTCCCACGAGCAGCACCTGGACGTCATCGCGCTCCAGCGCATGCGTCTCCGTCTGGAACCCCGCGGCTCCAGGACTAAACCCTACCTTCGTCACTTTCATGTCTGGTTCGCCGACCACGCGGACCACGGGGGAGTTCAGTTTGCTCGCCAGCTCCTCGGCTAATTTCTTGACGGTGGTCTCGGGCATAACGAACAGATACTGGTTTGCAGGAGTCTGGAATTTCTCCCAGCCGAGGGCATGCACGATTCCTGCTTCGATTCCGTCCGGTTGGCGCATGTGCCAGTGATCGTGAAAGCGCCAGACGACCATTCCATGCTTCTCAATGAACGAGCGCTTCTCCGCCCAGACGGGATCATTTTCGGGCATGCCTTCAGGCTTGTCGAGGTGCGCGTAGAAGGTCGGCTCATGGGTGATGACGAAATTTAATCCTTTCGCCGACGCACGTTCGAGAACGTCCATCGTCGCCATCATGGTCACGGCAATTCCCGTCACTGGGGTGTCGGGGTTCCCCGCCTTGAACGTATCGACGGTTTCCTGTTTCCATTCCACGCCGACATGCTTCTGTATCTCTGCAACCACTTCTCTCGCGGTTGGCCGTTGCTGCGCGGGTGCTTGCGCAATAGCACCGAATACGATCGCCATCAGAATCCAACCATGGACAATTTTTGTATGCACGGTTCTGCCTCGGGCGACCATATTAGCAGGGTGCTTCTGGGAGCATTGAAAGGTGTCAACCACGAAGGACACTAAGGTTGACGAAGGAAACCCCGGGCTCGCCGACTCCCGAAGCGCCGTGCTGATGGAGGCGACGGCTGAGGGCCGGCGCGGCGTCATTGAGAGCTGCCTTACTTCAATCCATCCACCACATAAAGATCGGAGAGGATGCGGCCGACGGAGTAAGCGTAGGATTTGCCGTCGGCGCTGAGTCGGATGCTAGGGATGCTTTGGACGCCAGCAAGATCCGCCGGAACAATTTCTTTCCAAGGCTCGCGTTTGCCGGTTGCGAGATCAACTCGGGTAATCTGCACCGGAATCGTCACGGAACGAAGAAGAATACTCTTGCCGTCGGCGGAAAATCCCATGGTGCGTTCGTTAGGGCTGAAGACAATGGCGAGTTTTTGAGGGTCTCCGCCAGAGATAGGGTAGAGCCAGCGTTGCCGGTCGGCATCCATGGCGAGGAGGAATTTGCCATCCGGCGAGATCAGACTTCCGAAGGTGTTTTCGGGGGTGAGCCCGCGCGGCGGGCTGCCTTGCAGATCAAGAAGGTAAGTGCGCGGGGCGTGGCCGGGTTCGGCAGCGCTATAGATGATCGATTTGCTGTCGGGCATCCAGGCGCAGTTGTAGTGGTTGATTTTGTCGTCGGTGAGCGGGCGGGGTTCGCCGACTCCGGTGGGAAGCAGAACCAATTTACCGGGCGCACCAACGGTGGCGACAACCCATTGTCCGTTGGGGGAAAGAGCGCCGAAGCCGCCCTCGCCGAGACGCACAGCGGCTGATCCGTCCGTCTTGCGCAGAAACATGCTGTAGTTGCCGGCAGCGGCCTCTCCGGTCTCAGAGAAGATGATGGTCTTGCCATCAGGCGACATATCGGCGAGCAGAGACCAGTCAAACCAGGAGAGGCTGCGCTCGCGGGTCGAGCCAGGCGGAAGAGCGGAAATGCCGAGGCGAGCCTTGTCTGCTGTCAAAAGAACGAGGCCGGTACGGCTGATGTCGTGGATGGTGAGCCCGCCGGGCGAGCGGTAGATGAGTCGCTCTTTGCCGGAGAGATCCAACGCATAGATGGAACGCGCCGAACCGGCGGGCACGGCGGAGAACCACACTTCGTCGCCCGACGGAGCCCAGGCCACCCCCTCAACGCTCGAATAGAAGGAGGAGCTGACCTTGCGATTGCCGTGAGAGTCAAGGACGATGACGCGGCCATCGTCGCCGCCGGGGACGTGGTCACCGATGGCGATGTAATTGCCATTGGGAGAAAAGCGAACATGACTGACCCATCCCTTGGGTTGATAGAGCACAGTGCCTGGGGGGGATTCCAGATGTGCGGTGCCGGAAGAAGTGGGACGGATGACGGCCAGAGACTGGCCGTCGGGTGTCCAGTCGGCCCAAAGAACGTTTTCAATCACTTCGCGCGGGGCGCCGCCTGCGAGAGGAACGCGCGCCAGAGTGCCCGCTTGCGTAAACGGAGTCGCATTAATCGGATGGAGAGAGATGGCCATCTCGCCTTTGGAGGAGATCGCCAGAATCTGGGCAGGCGGAAGGCCGACGGATCTGGAGTCGGAACTGTCGAATCGAGTGGAGAAGATTTCCTGGGGGGCGCCGTCCCAGGCAGCGCCGTAAATGATGGTCTGTCCATCGGGAGCAAAGCGGGCGTCCCAGATAATGCCGTTGCGGAATGTGACCTCGTGGAAGGTGGGATTGGATGAAACGGGCCCACGTCGAGCATAGCGATAGATAGCGGCCCAGGAAGCCAGCAGCAACAATGCGCCGACGAGGGGGAGCAGCCAGCGCCGCGAGGTTTTCTCTTCCGGTAGAGGGCGTACGCCACCGCGGGTCGAACTGGAAATATCGGTGAGCGCTTCGAGATTGAAGGCGACATCGCGCGCCGACTGAAAACGCTCGGCGGGATTTTTCTCCAGGCAGTGGCGGACGATGCGTTCGAGCGCGGGCGAGACGTTGCGGTTGGTTTCTCCAAGGTCGGGCGGATCCTCCTTGAGGATGGCGCTCATGGTGTCGACCGAGGAGTCGCCGTGGAAGGCACGCTTACCCGACAGCATCTCGTATAGAACGGCGCCGAAGGAAAAAATGTCGGAACGTGAGTCGGTGGGCTTGCCGCGAACCTGCTCGGGAGACATGTACCCGGCCGTACCCATCACGGTTCCAGCTTCGGTGCCGACTTGCTGTGTAGGGGCGTCGCCGGAGAGATCGGCTTCCGGACGCGTGAGCTTGGCGAGACCAAAGTCGAGGATCTTTATCCGCCCGTCACTGGTAATGAAAATGTTTTCCGGCTTCAGGTCGCGATGGACGATGCCCTTTTCGTGCGCGGCGGCCAGACCACTGGCAATCTGCTGAGCGTAGTCGATGGCCTTGCGGGAAGAGAGAGCGCCGGTGCGCAGGCGGTCCCGCAGCGTCTCGCCTTCCAGCAGTTCCGAGACGACGTAGGGGGCGCCGCGGTCTTCGCCAATGTCGAAGATGGAAAGAATGTTGGGATGGTTCAGCGCTGCCGCCGCGCGGGATTCCTGCGCGAAACGCTGCAGGCGCTCGGCATCGGCGGAAAAAGATGCTGGGAGAATCTTGATGGCGACATCGCGGTGCAGGCGACCGTCGCGAGCGCGGTAGACTTCGCCCATCCCACCGGCGCCGATTGGCGATTGAATTTCATAAGGGCCGAGTTTCGTGCCAGAGGTCAGAGGCATGCGTGGGCGCGATTATAAACCAGGGGCGGTGCTTTCCAGTCGCGTCCTGTCTGCGGCACTGAAACACGAGGGTCGCCGCACAAACGCTAAGGGCGAAATGAGGGAACAAAATCTCCCCCCGAACTTAACTCGTCAGCCATACCATGTCACCTTCGGGGAACGTTGGAAGACCGAGGAGACACGGTGGGGTGCTGGGGAGTGCCGGGGGCAACGCGGATCTGCATCAGCACGTCGTTGTCGTCATCATCGTAGAGATAGGACAAGGCATCATCCAAGTGCAACAGCCAGGTCGTGGAACTGGTCTGCTGAGTGATGCTTCCACCCATGCCGAGGCTGTCGTCTATGTCGGTGAAGGCAACAATCGAAGCTTCGTCCGTACCGGTAGAAAAGGCCCAGCCGCTTTGATTGCCGAACACAGTAAACATTCCGAAGTTGATGACCGTGCCGGCCGTGAAGTAGCCGACCATCACTTCGCCCACAGGATTGGGATTGTTCGGGAGGCCACCGTAATACTGCGCGAAATTTGTTGGGGAGGTTCCGAGGCCGAAGTCCGTACTTGCACTGGCCGAACCGCCTTCCTGGAGAAGGTACAGCCTGCCGTTGAAAGGCATCACAAAGACGGGTGGGATCGTGCTTTGGCCCACGATCTGCGTGACCGAGGCGGAACTCGCGGTGATATCGGAGTCTCCGTCAAATGTTGCGGTGACCGTGGTGGAGCCTGCCGCGAGCGTGGTGGTGGTGAACTTCGCTTTCCCGCCGATGAGTTGAGCCGTTCCGAGGACCGTCTTACCGACTGTGAAAGTTACGGGGCCGGTTGGCTTAGCCGTGGGTGACGTGATCGTGGCGGTGAATGTCACTGCCTGACCAGGCTCCGATGGATTCGGCGAAGAACTGAGCTTGGCGGAGCTGGTGGCTTGCGTGACCACTTGGCTCACCACTGAGGAGGTGCTGCGGAGATTGCTCGGGTCTCCTACATATACAGCGGTGAGGGGATAGGTATCGGCGTTGAGGTTGGATTTGGTCAGCGTGGCCACACCACTGGCGTTCAATGTGGCCGAACCGATGGTGTAGATACTCCAAGTGAAGTTCACTTTTCCAGTCGGCGGGACGGAGCCTGTCGTGGTGACCGTCGCCGTCCAGGTAACGGTCTGTCCGTAGACGGAAGGATTTAGCGAAGAAGAAAGGGTCGTGGTTGTCGGACTCTGGGTGGAACCACCGCCATTCAGCAACACGCCTACTGCGCTCGGAGGAGTGTTTGTACCGAAATTGCCCGCAGGCGTCGCTAGCAGATCGACTTTTCCATCCCCGTTAACATCTGCAAGAGCAATTGCCGAAAAATCGGTGCCTAGAGCATAAGACAAGCCGGCCTGGAATGCTCCATCACCATTGCCCAGAAATACGCTCACGCAGCCCACGAATGAACTTGAGCAGGCCCAGTTTGCCACCACGATGTCCGCCTCACCATTGCCATCCACATCTCCGACGGCGACGACGTAATAACTGCCAGAGCCATAGGTCATCGCAGGATTAAAACTCCCGTCCCCGTTACCTAAAAGGACGCTGACGACACCGCCCGCCGGCGGAGGCCAGAAACTCCCGCAGCCTCCGGAACCGCAGTTGGCTACGACCAAGTCGGGCTTGCCATCCCCATTCACATCCTTGATAGCGACCGAGGCGGTACCCTGTCCGCCGGAAGCGTAGGCCACCGCCGCCTTGAAGGTTCCATCTCCATTCCCCAGCAATACGTCGACAGGTCCGGGAGTAGTGCAGTCGCCGATATTGTTGTCGCCACAATAATTGGTCACGACTAAATCCACCGTCCCATTGCCGTTCAAGTCTGCGGCGGCTAACGAGCCGGCAAAATAACCGCCGGTTAGGTAGGGAACAGGCGCTCGAAACGTCCCGTCTCCATTGCCTAGCAGGACCCCGACCGAACCTTCGGGAGGCCCAATCGGGTCGCACGGACTGGAGCAACCGTTAAGGGTCACCAGGTCAGGGTTTCCGTCGCCGTTCACGTCCACGACTGCGACTTTGAGGTTGTAAATTCCAAAGCCTCCTGAGCTGTAGTTAACAGCTGGCTGGAAGGTGCCGTCACCGTTGCCGAGAAGGACCCCGATCGCACCCTGGACCGAACAGATGCCTTGACCGATCAATGAACATCCGTTCGCCGCCAGGATGTCGAGTTTGCCATCATGATTAACGTCGGCTACTGCTACGAAATTGAGGTACGATCCGCCGGATGCATAGGTCACCCCCGTTTGGAAGGTGCCATCGCCGTTTCCCAATAACACGCTCACCGTACTGGCGGCAAATGCTACGGTACGGTCGCTGGTCTGACTCGCCACGATCAGGTCCGGTTTCCCATCTCCATTCACGTCGGCAACTGCAACGGAGACGGGATCGTAGCTGCCACCCGCGTCATACATGACTGGCGGCAGAAAGAGGGACCCTCCTGGTTTCGGTCCGGTAGCATTAGTAGCAGCTTTCCCATCCCGCGGCGTGGCTGGATGACGCTGAGCCTTGCCTGCTCCCGACGGTTGCACCACTGGCGTGGAGAGACTGGCCTGAATCGGCACGGGCACCTCGGAAGACTCAGTGGAGAACTCGGCTATATGCCGCGGTTGGGCAGCGCCAGCGAAAAGGAACACGATGGAGAGAATTGCGATAAACAGACCGCAGCCGCTACGGACGCGGATATTCATTCCTTGGGGGCGATGGCGGCGCATGGGGAACCTCCTTCGGGGAGTGAACCGTTCGGGACCTGACGTCCATCGAGTCGTGGATTATGCAGTCTTTCTCGTGAATGCCAATCTTGATCCCACCGGGGGGGAGAGGATCACAGCGGGGAAGGTCGATACGCCGCAAGTTAGCATTGAATCGGCCGTGGGTCAATGCCAAGTTATGCCACGCATTTTCCGTCTTCCGAGCGATCGAGTGGCTAGGCCGGGAGGCTTCGCCACTGGATCGCCGGAAACATCTTGTGCCACCTGAACCCGGAGGCAGTTACTAAGTTGCGGCGATTTATGAAGACTTCATTAATATTGTTCGCGCATCGACTTAGGGCCAGTTAGAAGCCTGGCGGACGCTCTCCGACCACGCAGAAGGCCCGCTCCAGTGCCAGTCCCGCATTCACCATTGTGCCTTCTTCGAAGTGACGTCCGATCAGGGTCACGCCGTGGGGGACGCGGCGGGGCGGGTTGAACGTGGGCAGCGGATGAGTCGGGTCGGGCGCCCAGTCGCTGCGGGCTTTCGCTACTTCGATGAATCCTGCACGCAGCACTAACGCGGGATGGCCAGTGAAGTTGGTGATGGTCAGCATTTCGTCGCGGACTGAGGGAACCAGCAGCAGATCGACTTGCGAAAACAGTTGCGCCATTTCTTCGGCGACTTTGCGGCGCAGGCGATCGGCTTGCACGAAGTCGACGGCGGAGAGAAATCTCGCCTGACGGAAGATGTTGGGCCAGGCGTCGGGGACCTGGGCTTTGAGTTCGCGCAGTCCTCCGCTAAGCGTTAGCTCCTCGAACGCGGCTGCGCCTTCCGCGAACAGAATAAGGTTAAGCGAGTCGTAGGGCCAGTCGGGAATTGACACCGCGACGGGAACCATGCCCACTTTTTTCACGACGTCTACTGCGGCGCGGTCGACGGCGGTGGCGGGATTCTCCTGCATCCACTTGGGGAAGTATCCGACGCGAAGGCCTGCGACGCTCGCGGCCGCGTCAAAATCGAGATGGCTGGGCACGCTGTCGACATCACCGGGGTCGGGTCCGGTGATCGCCTGCAGCACGAGCATGGCGTCTTCGACGCTGCGGGTCATGGGCCCAAGTTTGTCGAGGGACCAGCAGAGAGTCATGGCACCGCTGCGCGCAACGCGTCCGTAAGTTGGGCGCAGCCCGGTAATGCCGCAGCGCATGGATGGACTAATGATGCTGCCGCCGGTCTCGCTGCCGATGCTGAATCCGACCAATCCCGCGGCGGTGGCTGCGCCCGGGCCGGCGCTCGACCCGGAGGAACCTTCCTCGAGCAGCCAGGGATTCATGGTTTGGCCGCCGAACCAGATGTCGTTGAGCGCGAGGGCTCCGAGGCTCAGCTTGGCGACTAGCACCGCGCCGGCTTCGTGCAGACGCTTCACTACTACGGCGTCTTCGGCGGGGACGCGGTTGCGGAATGGCTCTGCGCCGTATGTTGTGGGAATGCCTGCGGTGTCGAGGAGATCTTTGCCGCCCCACGGAATACCGTGCAGCGGTCCGCGATATTTGCCGGCGGCGATTTCTTCGTCGGCTTGCTTCGCCTGCTTCAGCGCCAAATCGTGAGTCAGGGTGATTACGCAGTGCAGCTTGGGATCGAACTGCTGCAGGCGTTTCAGATAAATGTTTGTGAGGCGCTCGGAGGTAAGCTTGCGAGTTTCGATCCAGCGCGAGAGTTGCGTGAGTGTGGCGAAGGCGACGTCTTCGTCGCGTGCGGGCAGTGGGCCGGGATCGATCGCGCTGCGCACGAAGCGGTCATGATCTGGACCGGATTTCTGGCCGGGGAGGATCGGATCCCAGCGCGTCGCAGGAGCGATCGTTGTGGGCAACGCGAGTTTGCGCGGTCCGGTGCGCCGCTCGTAGAGGTACGCCATGGTTTTGCGCCAGCTGTCGGCGGCGACGGCGCGCTCGGTGGGGGTCATTTCGAATTGCACCAGTTTCTCGGCTTCGGCGAAGGTTGTCGCGGACACTTCGGGACCGACGGCCGGGCCTGCTCCGAAGGCCGGCGGCGCGCCGGGAGGGAGGTCTTCTTGATTGGGACTCGGTGGATTTGGGGTTGCTGGATTCTGTCCCGTGCTGCGCAGGGCGGCCGCCGCTCCCAAGACTCCCATCGATGTGACCGTCAGAAAGTGCCTGCGGGATTTCGGCATGAATCCTCCGCGGGGTATTGTAGCTGCTATCGCTCGAGTAGTTGCCATTGCGCGGGGTGCTGAGGAGGAGGGTTACTTCAAAACCTTTTACCACCAAGGACACTAAGGTTCACGAAGGAAGACCGGTTCGACGTGCGTGGCTTGCGGGCGGAAGAAGCAACGATGGAGTGTCACAGGAAGCCTACGGCTCGGGAGCGGCGAAGAAAAGTTCCGGCAGGACGTCGGAACTCTGGTGAGTGAGAATCCGAAGGCCCGCCGGAAGTTACGTTGAAAGATGATATGCCGTTAGTTTTGCGCGGGATCCGCTGGCTTCTCGGCATGATCGATGACGAGAACTTGCATGAGACCTTTTTGCGGTTCCAGCTTCAGGCCCAGTTGCTCCTGAATGGCGGTTAAGAGCGACGACGCGGAAGCAGCTGATACAGGGGCATTGAATGTGCCACCGCCGCTCGCATCTGTCGTCCAATTCAAGCTGAAGTCGTAGTTGCCGGTGAGGCCGGTCTTATCTACTACGAGCGTGCCCAGTTGGCGCGAGAAATGCGATGCCATGTCCGCGGTAGACATGCCGCGGGCATCCAACCCGGCCTGACTGCCGTTCAGCTTGATCCGGAATGATCTATTCATCGAGATCCCATCCGGGCCTATGACCGGATCAGCATAACTGCTTGCGGGTTTTGTGGGCTGAAGCTTCGGCCCATCGTCGCCCACAACGAGAGCATAGGTCGACAGCTCTCTGGTTTCGGGATGCAGCGACACCTTGAAGCGCTCTGCCAAAGCCGCCTGCAGCAGACGCTGGTTTCGGATCCTGCTTTGCTCCAGGCTCTGTTCGATACTCTTGCTACTGGGCGACTTGTCATCTTCGATACTCATGATACCGGGCGATTTGTCATCCTTCGTACCGATTTCGAGATCGAATGGTGCGGTCTTGATCCAATCCGGACCTCCGATGATCTGGTTGGCTGGGACGCCATAGGCCTCTTGAAGGAGCGCCTGCAAGGTCGCGTGCATCGCTTGGAATCCGGTGGGCGAGTACATCATTCCCACTCGATGGGCCTCGCCGCCGGGGTTCGATTTGACGATGAGTTCGACGTTGGACGTACTCGCACCCGGAGTCGCGGCCTGGTCTTGATCCTGCGCCCGCATTTTCGGCGCATTCACCAGACCGAACACGAGCGGAAGGGCAAGAGCGAGTATTCCTGCCGTGCTGAGCAGTAGCTTTTTTCCGAAATCCAGTTTTCGCGCAATTCGTTCCGTCATGATGTACACCATCCTCTTTTTAAGATCGGACCCCGTGACGCCAGAGACGCAGGCGAGCGGAGATCCCACGCAGAATTCACAGACCTTCAAGATGCTCTCGGCATAAACCTGGCGCTCGCTGCCGAGTTCCACGACTTCTTCGTCGCAGGCGCGCTCGCGTTCTTCGACCATGCGCGATCCCAACCACCAGACCAGCGGATGGAACCAGAAGAGGGCTTCGACCACCATGTGGAGAGCGGCGGCGAGATTGTCGCGGCGACGCACGTGCCATACCTCGTGCGCGAGAACCGCTTCGAGATGCGCATCCTCCAGATGCTTCGAGATGCCTTCGGGCCAGATCAGTACTGGACGGAAGATCCCGAAGATTCCAGGCTCCAGAGACGTGTGCGACAACTTGATGTCAATGGGCTTACGCGTGCCCGCAATGCGCTGCAAGCGGCGCAATACTTCCGCTTCGCGTCCCTCGCGCAATGGAGCTGACTCGCGCAGGGCGGCGGAAATCCGTCGCCAACGCACGCACCACGCGCAGAGAACAATGACGGATCCGCAGAACCACGCGGTGAGCAGCAGGATCGGAAGCCAGTGGAACAGACTCGGTGCGGACGCTGGGGGCGCAGCTTGAGCCATCGCCGGAATCGCTATTGCGGGTTCCGAGAAGGGCTGGCTGATTGCTTCCACGGCAACGTACAACCCGCCCTTCGGTGCCGGCGAAGCCTGGGGCGATGCGAGAGAAGTGCCGATGCTGACCAGCAGCGAAAACGGAATCAGAAATTTCAGCGATGCCGCCAGCCAGAGCCAGTAGCGTGCGCGGGCGTGATTTGTTCGCAGAGTCAAGGTCAACGATCCGGCGGCAGCGGCGAACAGCGTGGACTGCCACAGGTGATTGCCCAGGGCAGGGGTGAGGCTGCTCCACATTCCAGATGTGCTGAGCGCGGACAAGTGTGCGGGAATCATTTCGCTTTGTCCTTTCTCTCCAGCTTGCGGAGGGTCCTCTCGGCTTCCTTTACGTCCTCGAGGGTGAGTTGGCCCGATTCGATCAGATGCGCCATGACCGGTTGGGTGCGGCCGCCGAACAGCGCCAGAAGATCATCGATCAATTTGCGTTGCGCGGAATCGCGAGAGACCGCGGCTTCGAAGATGTGGAAATTACCGACCTTCTTGAGGCGGCGAACGGCTTTCTTGGCCTCCAGGCGATAGACCGTGGTCTGCACGGTCGTGTATGCGGGCCTGCCCTTTTCGGGGAAGGCTTCCTGAATCTCGCGGATGGAGGCCTCGCGGCGGCTCCAAAGGGTTTCCATGATCTGCAGTTCGAGCTTGGCTAGTTTCGGTCCGGGCATTTCATCTCCTACCGACGTATGCATTACTACTACATATGTAGTTTTCATGTCAAGGGTTATTTCGGGCCAGGCAAAACTCCTCGAGCTGTGCTCGACGGACAGCCGAAGGCGGCTGTCCCCACATGGATCGGGTTGGACAATCAAAGAATAAAGCGCCGATATGCACAGGGCGGTTGTGACATCTGTCACAGACTTGGTCGCCGCGGTTGGACTAGGCTGATTCGTTTCCCCGGTATCCCTCCGAGCAGATGTCACATCTTGAGGTCTCCCCATGTTTGGGAGAAGTTGCACTGGTCTGCTCGCGGTTTTGGTTCTGGTTCTGGCGCCGGCATTTCTGAGGGGCCAGACTGGACGCGTTGATTCTGCGCCTGAGTTCGCGGTCCATCGACCGCCGGAAGTCGGCCAGCCGCCGGCTTCGAACGAGCTCCGGCGCCATCTGCCCATAACGCGAGGAACGATCGGCTTCCCCCTGATCGCCCGTGCGGCGAGCACGATATTTTCGGGCACAGTTACTTCCATCGTGCGACGCGCTGCTCCCCACGGCCAGGCGGTCGAAACGGTTGCCATTACTTTCCATATTGAAAATGCGATTCGCGGAGCCACGCCTGGCGAAAACCTGACCATCTCCCAGTGGATCGGCCTGTGGTCGGGCGGCCAGCGCTACCGGGTCGGTGAGCGAGTGCTTCTCTTCTTATATCCGCCCAGCAAGCTCGGGCTTACGAGCTGCGTCGCGGGTGATCTGGGACGTTTCACGATCGATCCCTGGGGGCGCGTTTTGCTTTCGGCACAACATCTTTCAGCCTTTCGAACAAATTCCGTCCTGGGTGGGAAGTCGCGGGTACGTATCGGCGACTTCGCCTTGGCGGTGCGGCGGGCCAGTGAGGAGGAGTGAGTGCGATCAGAAGAGGTGACCATGACAACTCGCATGGCAATTGCAGCGCGCTCATTCTTCCTCAGGCTGGCCCTGACGACGGCGCTGGTTTTCATGTTCGTCGTGGGCTCCCGCGCCGGTGGGCCGAAGTGTGTAGCGGGGACGAGCTATTTTGACGGGACCACCACAGGCCAGCCGTTGGTCTGGCCGCAGGGAACGGTCACCTACTACACGGATCAGGGAGATCTGAGTCGGATTCTGCCCAATGCGTCGGCCAACAGCTTTGTCGCGGGAGTGTTCGGGCAGTGGACCGCGGTTCAGACGGCGGCTCTGAATATCACGAGCGGAGGCTCGCTGGCTGAAGATGTGAATGGCACGAATGTCACCCTGAATTCGGACGGCTCGATCTCGATGCCGACCGATATTCAGCCAACGGCGACCGGGACGCCGGTCGGCATTGTCTACGACAGCGACGGTTCCGTCACCGACGCGTTGTTGGGAACGGGCGCGGGAGGCTCCAGCCAGTGCTATAGCAATGCGGTCTTCGGAGGTAACGACAATTATGGGTCCTTCGCGACCTACCAGCATGCACTCATTGTGATCAATGGCCAGTGCGTACAGCAGGCTTCGCAATTCACCGACGTGGAATACCGCCTGTTGCGGGTGATGGGCGGCGTACTCGGGCTCGGGTGGTCGCAAGTCAATCCCAATGTGCAAACTCGAACGCCGCCGCCCACATCCGATGATTTCGCTGGATTTCCCCTGATGCACTCCACGGATCCTTTGAATTGCACTCCGATCACGTTGTGCTACCCGAACCCGTATGAGCTGGCGATGGACGACGTTGCGGCCATTTCGCGTCTGTATCCGGTCACGCTGGAGAATCAGTCCAGTTTTCCCGGCAAGCAGGTATTTTCTACGACAACAGCGCGCCTCTACGGTTCCGTGTGGTTCACCGACACTCACGGGAATCGTACGCAGGCCATGCAAGGAGTGAACGTGGTGGCGCGCTGGATCGATCCGAAAACCGGCTTGCCCTCGCGCAAGTATGCGGCGGCGGCGGTGTCGGGGTTTCTGTTCACGGGCAACGACGGCAATCCCATTACCGGCTTCGACGACGCCACGGGGGATCCTCTTGCTGAATGGGGATCGGATAGTCAGGCGCTGGAAGGCTTCTTCGATCTTTCCGGGCTGCAACTACCCAACGGCGGCACTGCGCAGTACCAACTGAGTGTGGAGGCGATCGATCCAAAATGGTCTGCCAACGTTGGCCCATATTCTCCGGGGCCAGTTGCGCCTTCGGGGACTGCCCAGCCGATGGTTGTAAGCGTCACCGCGGGTAGTAGTGTGCAGCAGGATGTTCTCATGAGCGGCAACTCTCAACCGTTGCCTCTGCCCGCGTCGAGTTGGAGCACACCGGCGGCATTGCCGCTCGACGGAGATTTGGAAGGCTCTTTAAGTGGCTATGGGAGCGTGGCGTACTTTTTGCTCCCTGCGCAAGTGAATCGCACGTTGTCAGTTGCGGTGACCACGCTCGACGATTATGGCAACACGAGCCTGAGCAAAGCTCAACCGGTCATTGGGATGTGGGCGGCTTCGGATCCGCCAGGCACCGCGCCGCCAGCCTTCACGCCGTCGCCGTTTAATCAGCTCGAATATGCGTTGACGCGACTGGACGTGCAGGTCGCAAGTTCCACCAACTTCCTGATCGGGATTTCCGATGTGCGGGGCGATGGCCGCCCCGACTACCTCTATCACGCGCATGTGCTTTACGCGGATTCGGTTTCTCCCTCGCGGGTCAGTGTGAATGGCGGGCCGGTCACGGTGCAGGGTGTGGGTTTCGCTCCTCAACTTAGCGCTGCGGTGGGGAGCACAGCGGGAACTCCGCTCGCCGTTGGCGCCGGACAGATGATCCTTGCCGCGCCCGCCCACGCGGATGGACCACAGAGTATTGCGATCAGCGATCCAGTCAGCGGGGCGTCTTCAGTCATGACCAACGTGCTGACTTATGGCGCCGCAGCCACCGACAACATCGTTCTGATCAGCGGTATTAATCGACCAACACCAGTCGGTACGCAGGCCGCGAATCCGATGACGGTGCGGGTGCTGGCTGCCGACGGAGTGACTCCGGTGAGCGGTGCAACGATTGGCTGGGGCGCGAGCGGCGGCTTACAACTGTCCGCCTGCGGAGGCGCGCCCTCATGCTTGGCTAGCAGCGATCAGAACGGAGTCGCGGCTACTTTGCTGACACCGGCGGCCGTCGGCGTTGCGACGATTACCGCAACGCTTGCGCCGGGAGTGTATAGCTCTTCGCCGTCGGTCAGCGTCAGCCTGAATGCCACCGAGTCGGCCTCCGATATTGGAGTGCTCTCGCCGTATCTATGGATTGCCCAAGGAGCTACAGTGGGAATCCCGCTCACGGCGCGCGTTCTGAGTAACGGTGTGCCTCAGAACAACGCGGCCGTAGACTATACGGTGGTCAGCGGGAACGGAACGCTCAGCGCCGCCAGCGCGAAAACAAGTTCGACGGGCTACGCGTCCGTCACTTTGACCGTTACGCAAATTACGGCCCTGATACAGGTAACTGCGTGCGTGGGTCCGGGGAACGCCCCGTGCCAGACGTTTTATGCAAACCCGGTGCCGCTGGCCCAACAGAACCTGCAGCCTGTATCAGGAAGCGGGCAGATTTCAACTGGACAGGCGTTTCAACCAGTCACGGTACGAGTCACGGATTTTTCTTCGCCACCCAATGCGGTGCTCGGCGCCGGTGTCAGCTTTCAAACCACCGTGCTGCGGCCGGGCGGAACACTTTCCACCGGAGGAGGCGGCGAGACCAACCCTGGCAACCCGGCGATGCCGGTAATCCTGGCGGTGAATCAGAAGTCCGCCACCACGGATATCAACGGGCTCGCAAGCATTGTGCCTTCAGCCGGAGCGTTCAGTGCTCCCTTGGAAGTGGATGTCGGAGTCACGGCGGGCGCTAACGGTTGGCTCGACTATCCGCTGCAGGTGTTCCCAGCCCTGACTAGTGGGAACGACGCTGGAGGAGCCGACCCTCCTTCGTTCCGAAGGCTTCCCGTTCGCATTGCCCGGCCTATTGAAATTGAGGAGCGCTGACGCACGGCCGCATCGTTTTTCAAAGATCCAAATTTCGTCCCGGCACCGCGAAGGAGCCCACTGTGCCGTCGGGCGGCGATGAGTTGTGCGTGCCGGGCAACCATTCCGCGCAAAGGACCGCCGCGCCCGATCGCGCGACGTGTGAAGAAAAGCGGGCGAGACGGAGATCCGGCGGCTGGAGCTGAACTAAGATCTGACTTCCTATTGTCATCCTGAGGTCTGCGTTTTTTGCAGACCGAAGAGCCTGCCCTGAGCCTGTCGAAGGGATCTATGCAGTGCCGGCCAGTTGCATAGATCCTTCGCGCAAAGGGCGCGCTCAGGATGACAAGCACGCTGCGTTGACGCGATGAAACCCGTCGCTCCTGGAGCGAGAGATGTTAGGCTGAAGGCGTGCGCACTGGAAAGCCGACCCTCCGCATCACCAAATGGCTGCAAAGGGTGCCAAGGCCCGGACCGCGAATACCACTCGAGGCGGAATGCACCGCCTGTGCCGATGCGCAGTTCAAAATCAAGCATGACAAGCGTCTGCCTTTTGGCGCGGCCCATCAGCCCCGCTCCGATTCGTATGCGGAGATTTTGCAGCGTGCATTCGATGAGCACGCAAAGCTCATGCATCCTGACGAAACTGCAAAGACTTCATCGGAAGAGTGGGGGTGCTCTCGAATAGAGGCCGAGCTTCGCTCGGCGGACAGCCGATGGCGGCTGTCCCCACATAACCCTGCTGAAGCCGGACAGCGGAAGCCGGAAGCCCGGCCTATTTCGTCCACTGGTCTACCCAACCGTTCACCGTCTTGTACCAGAGCTGTGCGTTCTGCGGCTTCTGGACCCAGTGGCCCTCGTCGGGGAAATACAGCATCTTTGACGGGACGCCTTCCATCTGCAACGTGGTGAAAAGCTGGAAGCCCTCGCTCACATCGAGGCGGTAGTCGCGCTGTCCGTGGATGACCAGCGTCGGCGTCTTGAAATTCTTGGCGTACTGGTGCGGCGACCACTTTTCGTAACTCGTGCGGTTGTCGTAGGGAGTGCCTTTGAACTCCCAGTTATTGAACCAGAGTTCTTCGGTCGTGCCCCAAGCCGACTCCGCGTTAAACATGCCGTCATGCGACACCAGGCACTTGAAACGGTCGGTGTGGCCGAGGATCCAATTGATGGCGTATCCGCCGTAGCTGGCGCCCAGCGCGCATTCCCGGTTCTTGTCGATGAACGGATACGTCTTCTCGGCGTAGTCGAGGCCCTTCATGAGGTCTTCAAACGGAGCGCCGCCCCAGTCGCCGTTGATGGCGTCAATGAACTTCTGCCCGTATCCGGTCGAGCCGTGGAAGTTGATCATGATGACGACGTATCCCTGGTTGCCAGAGCTTGGTGCCGCGAACAGTTCAGGATTCCAGCGATAGCTCCAGTCGTCTCCCCATGCCCCCTGCGGCCCGCCGTGAATGAGGAACTTCACGGGATATTTCTTTGAGGCATCGAAGTTCGGCGGCTTGACTAGGAAGCCTTGGACCTTGTCGTTGTGAGCGCCGGTGAACCAAAAGGGCTCTAGCGGTGACATGGAGACTTGGGAGAGGACGGCGTCGTTGAAGTGGGTGAGTTGTTTGGCGGGCGGTGGGGGAGGATCGCCGCACCCGTTTGGACAAAGCATAAACACATAGATGTCGTTCGGGCTTTGAAGCGAGTTGTTTGTGAAGTAAACGTCTTCGCCGTTCGGTGAGATGGCCATGTCGTCCTGCGTCGCCATGATCAAGGTCGGAACCTCGACACGTTTCCCCGTCGCAATTAGGAGAGAGAAAATCGGGGCCTTGCCCTCATTCTCAGTGTTGAAATAGATGCGAGACGAATTCGGCGACCATGTGAATGTGCCAACCCAGCGATCAAAATTCTCCGTCAGATTCTTCTTCTCGCCGGTCTTGCGGTCGTAGAGCATGAGGCGGAAGCGGTCGCTCTCGTATCCCGGACGCTGCTGGGCGCGGTAGGCGATGTAGCGGCCGTCGGGCGAATAGAGCGGCGAGGTGTCGCTGGCGGGATTGTCGGCGGTGATGTTCTTGGTTTTGGCCAAAACCTGAGCGGGCGAGTCGCCCGCTCCCACACTGACCGGGACGATCCACAGATCGTTGTTGGTCGAAGCCGCCGGGTTCTTGTCGTGGTTCGAGGCGTAGCAAATCTCCTGCCCGTCGGGCGAGAAGGCATAGTCATCCTGCCCGCCGAGCGAGAACACCGGCGCGTCGTAGTCGCCGAGAGTCAAATCGCGGGCTGCGCCCGCGGGACAGCCGGGGGCGGCTGTCCCCACACAAGCAGCTATGTCAACGACGAAGATGTGGCTGCGCTTGCCTTCTTTGTAAGTATTCCAGTGCCGATAGAGCAGATGCGTGAAGATCTGCGCCTTGACCTTCGACTGCTCCGCATCTTTCAAACGTTTGGCGTTGCAGGTATCCTCTTGGGCCGGGGCTCCGTCGCATTCTGGGTAAACATCCGACGTGAAGAGAATGTTCTTGCCATCGGGCGACCAGAGTTCTCCGCTAGCCTCAGTTGCGATTGATGTCAGCTTGTGGACGCCACCTACAGCTCCCGTCGTGCCATCAAAATCCCCGATCCAAACCTGCGACCCGCCTTCTTTGTTCGAGATGAACGCGAAGCGCTTGCCATCCGGCGCCCAGCGCGGGCGGTCGGCGTCCTGGTCGGCAATAAGGATTCGTTCTGCAGATGAAGAGCCTGCCGAGCCTTGCTCGGCCGGACGGCCGGGGGCGGCCGTCCCCACATGGGCCCCTATCCCCACATGAGCATCTTGATGAGCATCTAAGGGCACGATCCAGATGTGCGGCGTCTTCGTGTTGGCTTCGAGATCGACATCGACCACGCTGAAGATGACCCATTTGCCGTCGGGCGAGACCTGCGGATCGCCGACGCGCTTCAGCTTCATCATGTCTTCGAAGGTGAAGGGATGCTTGGCCTGAGCCAGAGCGGGGAAGGTAAAGGCAAGAACGAGAAGGGAGAGAAGAAGACGGCGCATGAAGGCCTCCTGCGGCAAACGGATGAGTGTAGCAGGGGGGAGCGGGCAGGTTCTAGCTGTGAGCTTCTAGCTTCTAGCTTCTAGCTACGCCTTACGCCTTGTCATCCTGAGGCCTGCGGGTTTTGCAGGGCGAAGGATCTGTGCACTCGCCGGCCAGTTGCATAGGTCCTTCGTCGGGCAAAAACCGCCCTCCTCAGGATGACAAGGAGGTGAAATTTTGCACAGCAACAATGTTCATGCGTCACTGACACCGTCATCGCAACCCTGCCATTCTTTCGGAGGGAGACCGTAAATGCGCGAGCCTAAGACTTATTTCTTTACATCATGTCGAACCGGTCGAAGACGCTATACACCGGCGTGACGAACAGCCTCATGCGCCGCGTACGCGAGCACAAGCTTGGGATCGGGTCAGTCTTCGCCGCGAAATACAAGCTCGACCGGCTGGTCTACTTCGAACGGTTTGAAGATGTGCATAATGTGATTGAGCGCGAGAAAGAGATCAAGGGCTGGCTGAGGATCAAGAAGATTGCGCTGATTGTGTCGGTCAATCCGGCTTGGAGGGAGTTGAGTCTGGAGTGGTATGAGCGGCATGCGCTTCAGCCGGACGCGGCTCTGACAAGCGCTCCCACGAAATTGTCATCCTGAGCCGTGGGATTTGGCGGCGAAGGATCTGTGCACTCCCCGCCATTCTCGGCGCTGCCTGCAAGTTGCACAGGTCCTTCGGCAGGCAAAAGGCGCCCGCCTCAGGATGACAGTTCCCGTTGGGATGGGAGGGATAGGAAGTAGAGACAACATCCGGCAACCTCTTTCCGGGTTCGGCATCCAAGTGAGTGGCAGAACTGCAGCACCCTTCCCTCCGGCCTCACTGAGCGGAGAGGGGTTGGAGGGTGGGGTTGCCGCGGTGTGCTTCTGTAGAGCCGTAGCTTCCTACGTCTCTTCTCTGCTCGCTGCGTTTTAGTAGCTGCCTGGCCCACCCGGCCGGGCGGCCAACGTTGCCAGCGACGTCTCTACGAAGCCGAAGCCTCTCGCAATCCGTTAAACTAGACATATGAAATCGGTATCTGTTCGTTTTCTGCTATGCCTCATTGTGCTGGCTTGCGGACTCGCGGAGCTCCCAGCCCGCGCGCAGGAAGGTCCCCTCGACAACTCGCAGCCAGCGGGCACCACGCCGGAGGAGATCATCAAGCGCTTCGCGGCCAAGGAGACGGAATTTGCCAAGGCGCGCGACCAGTACACGTACCGCCAGGACGTGAAGGTGGAGACGCTGGACGGCAGCACCGTCACTGGGGAGTATCACGAAGTTTACGACGTGATGTTCAACGACCAGGGCAAGCGGATTGAGAACGTGGTGTTTGCGCCGCAATCCTCGCTCGAAAATGGCGGACTGTCCATGGACCAGGGGGACTTCGACGATATCCGGCACCGCATGCCATTTGTGCTGACCGAAACCGACCTGCCGGAATACAACATTCTATATGTGGGCCAGCAGCAGGAAGACGAGATCCATTGTTATGTTTTTGACATTGCGCCGAAGCAGATTGTCGGGAAGAAGCGGTATTTTCAAGGACGCATCTGGGTCGATGACCACGACTTCCAGATCGTGAAGACATACGGCAAGAGCGTGCCCGACGTCCGCAAGAAGCACGGCGACGAAGAGAATCTTTATCCGAAGTTCACGACGTGGCGACAGCAGATCGATGGCCAATACTGGTTCCCGGTCTTCACGCGCGCCGACGATGAATTGCACTTCAAGCTGCAGGACATCCACATCCGCGAGATCATCAAGTACGAGGACTACAAGCGGTTTGGCGCGAAGTCCACGATTCTGTTCGAAGGCAAGCAAATTCCGAAGAGCGATCAGAAGCCGGATCAGACGCCACAACAGCAGCCGCCGGACCAGAAGAAGCCGCAGTAGACAGGTTTCAAGGTTTCAAAGGCTCTCTCTACGCGATTAATCACCTACGCGCTCAGGAAGAGTTGTCATCCTGAGCGGCGACTTTTGGCCGCGAAGGATCCATGCAACTGGCGCGAACTACAGGGGTCCTTCGCTTTGGTCAGGATGACACGGCTGGTTGGAATGACACAGATTTCCCGTGTCTTTGAAACCTCAATAGAAGAGATACTTCCGCCACTTGTCATCGCTGCGGCCCATCAAGCGCATGATGTGACGGCTGGTGTGGAGGTTGAAGGCGCGGGGTTCGCGCATCAGCTTCATGTGGGCTTCGATGGGCGTCTGGTTGCCCTTGCGGCGGTTGCAGCCGTGGCAGCAGGCGACGAGATTTTCCCAGGTGGACGAGCCTCCGCGGGAGCGCGGGATTACGTGGTCGAGCGTCAATTCTCCCGAGGGCAGCACAGTCGCGCAATACTGGCAGGTGTTGCGGTCGCGCAGCAGGATGTTCTTGCGTGAGAGTGCGCGGCTCTGGTGCGGAATGCGGCGGTACTCGAGGAGGCGGATCACCGAAGGCAGCCGCATGGCGACACGAGCCGAGTGCAGGAAGTGTCCATTCTCTTCCTCGGTCATGGCCACGCCCTTGAGCACGAGGACCAGGGCACGGCGCGCGGCGCAAACATTGATGGGCTCGTAGGACGCGTTCAGCACGAGGACGGGGGCGAGCAGGGCATGGCCGTCGCCGGGCCGGTGCATGGCCGCCGGCGCGAACAGGCCGGCGGCGTGCCGGGATCCTGTGTCGTGATGCTCCGCTCTCAATGACATATGCTCATTCCGAGTCGATGTTTCAAGGCTTCAGAGTTTCAAGGTTTCAAAACATAGAGCTCAGGCTCCAGCTTTGAAACCTTGAAACTCTGAAACTTTGAAACCTACTTCTGCGGCTTCAACCTGCTCATCATCAAAACACTTAGATGCCAATTTCAGCGTGCGCGCCACCGTCGCGACCCATACCTGGCGGGCTCCGGCGCGGCGCAGCACCCGCGCGCACTCAGTTGCCGTAGTGCCCGTGGTGTAGACATCATCCACGAGAAGGACGTCGCGGCCAGTGACTTCTGCGGCACGCGACACTGCAAAGGCTCCGCGCAGGTTTTCTCGGCGCTGGTGGCTGGTCAATCCGATCTGCGAATGTGTTTCGCGGGTGCGCAGCAGAAGATCCAGAGCAAGCTGGAGACGTTCGGGCGCGGGGTAAGACTTCAGGGCAGCCCGTGCGATCAGTTCCGACTGATTGAATTCGCGCTGCCGGCGCTTCGACTGATACAGAGGCACAGGGACCATCAGAATCGGCTGCTGGTCATACATGCCACGATCCAACCGGGCCTGCTCAAAGTCAGGCTCGAGCGCGGTCAAGGCGTCGGATAGCATGCGTCCCAGCACCTGGGCGGCGGGTCGCACCCCGTTGTACTTGAGTAAATGAATCAGCTCGCGCAGACCGCCTTCATAACTGCCGTAGGCCACGGCCCGATCGAAAGGACGGTCGATGCGGCGGCAAACGGGACATCGCCGCAGGCTTTCGGGATCGGTCTCCGCATAGGAGGAAAGTACGCGCTCGCCGCAAATGGTGCACATCTTGCCGCGAATCGGCAGGACATTCGCGAGGCAATCGGGACACACTGGAAGCCGAGAAATATTCAGCAGGGGTTCGCCACAAAGGCGGCAATCAGAAGGGAACAGAACGGAGAAGAGACTTTCGGCGGCTTGTCTAATCCAAACTGGGTCCGCCCATGGTCGTTCAGCCCTGACTCGTCCCAGACCGGAGGAAGTCTTTGGCAACGCAATAGGAGGCCCTGACACTACGGAACTGGCCTGGCTAGCCCGGATTCTGTCCTCACTACTGCTGAAGACGGCCTCCTTAAAGCCCGCGAGCAGAAAACCGCCGCGGACCATCGTTCTTACGCACGTTCGTACAACACCAGCAGTATAGCGGCGAAGCCGCCGCTAGGCAACGTTGCGGTTGGACGTAGCCGGATGCTTTGCCGGCATGATCCTGGGCGTGTCCGACAGCCGCTCGCGCACTTTGGTGAAAATGATCCAGTAATCCCGGCGGAAACATTCTCCGCAGCGCACGGGCTTCAGAAGAAATAGCGGCAGCACATAGCGTTCGGAAAACGTACGACGGCGCGATTGGAAACCCACGTCGCTCCCGCAGTCGCGGCAACGGTACGGCGGAATCAAGGGATTAGCGGGGGAGTCGTTCATACGGCACCTCTGAATGACGGACGACGAAGGGGCAAAACTACAGATTGACCCGATTTTACACCCAGGGGGGTCGAGCGCTCAATTCTTTCGGGATGCCAACTTTGATGCGGATTTCACGGGCCTGGCGCGAAAAAGGCCAATAAGGCACCTAGATTTTGGGCCAGGTTACACCTGAGCACTCGTCGTCACTGCGCGGGCCACGAGTGTTCAATCTTCGGTGGATGCTGCAAGGTTTGCATGACCACGCAGTATTGCTCCGTCTTAGCCTGCAACGCGCTTAACTGCTCCTTGGTTGCCTGGGGCGCGCGGACGTCGAAGATCACTCGAATGCTCTGGAATCCGACGGGCACTTCTTTTGATAGGCCGAGGGTTCCCTGCAGATCCAGATCGCCCTCGACGGTGACATCGATGGCTTCGGTCGGGATTCCCATGGCCGCGGCGACCATCTGGCAAGTGATCTGGGCGCAGGCAGCGAGTGCGCCCAAGAGCAGGTCGCCGGAACAGGCGCCAGTACCGGCTCCGCCAACCCCTTTGTGCGCTTGTGCGTTATAAATGGCGCGTCCCAGGTCGATGGAGCAGGAAATCGGCGCGTCGGTCTGCTTGCCGTGCGCCGTCAGAGTGATTCTGGAAGTCGCCGGGTCCTGCCGGTATTGATCTTTCAAGGGACGTTGCACCGATCGAATATCCACGAATCGCCTCCGAAATCTGGGGTATTATAAACGCACCCCAGGGCTTGCCGCCGAGCCGATCGCGGCACAGATCTAAGAATTCAATATTCGCGCAGCGTCGGCCAATCGTTTTTGGTGCCGGTCCCCGCGCCAGCAAAGTTGATGACCCTGCCGCTCACGCCAGATTCCGTGCCCTCCACGCTTTCGCCAGGAACACGCTTCGGGAGCTACGAGATCCTTCAGCGGCTGGGCGCCGGCGGTATGGGCGAGGTATACCGCGCCAAGGACACTCGCCTCAACCGCGAAGTAGCCATCAAAACGCTTTCCACGGATCGCCTGTCGCAACCGGAAGCTCTCACGCGCTTTGAGAAGGAAGCCCGTTCCGCTTGCGCGCTCAATCACCCGAACATTGTCACAATTTATGAACTTGGGCAGATGAACGGCACGCACTACATTGCCATGGAACTGGTGGATGGCGAGACGGTGCGACAGTTGCTTGCCTCCGGCGCGATTCCATTTCGCAAAGCGGTGACGATCGCTGTGCAGATTGCGGAGGCTCTTGCCAAGGCGCACGAGATTGGGATCGTGCATCGTGACTTGAAGCCGGAGAACCTGATGGTGACCAGCGGAGGCACCGCCAAGGTACTCGACTTCGGACTGGCGAAACTTGGTACCGTGAGCCGGGGCGAGGTTTCGGATGCCTCCACCACCGCCATCACCCAAGAAGGCACGGTGATGGGCACCGTCGGCTACATGTCGCCCGAGCAGGCAACCGGCGGTGAAGTTGATTTTCGTTCCGACCAGTTTGCGTTCGGGTCCGTGCTGTTCGAAATGGTTACGGGATTTGCCGCGTTCCGAAAACCGAGCCATGCTGAGACGTTGGCGGCGATCCTGCGGGATGAGCCCGAGCGCCTGGGTCCCAGAATGTTGCAAGCTCCGACGCCCTTCGTTTGGATCGTAGAGCGGTGTCTGGCTAAGGATCCGAAGAATCGCTATGCCTCCACCAGCGACCTGGCTCGCGACCTTGCCGCGGTGCGCGACCGGCTGGCTGATTCGCCAGCGCGCCTTTCGGAGCCTCGACCCAACAACCTGCCCATGCAGCGCACTGCGTTCATAGGACGCGACCGCGAAGAGGCTGCGCTGCGCGAACTCCTGGGCCGCGCAGACGTGAGGCTGGTGACTCTTACTGGCCCGGGCGGCATCGGAAAGACGCGTCTCGCCCTGCAGGTCGCGGCGGAGATCGCCGGCGAATTTCGCGGTGGCGTTTGCTTTGTACCTTTGTCGGCCGTTGGGGAACATGGTTTGATCGCTTCCACGATCGCGCAGGCGTTGGGAGCACGCGAGCTCGCGAATCAGTCTCCGCAGGAAAGCTTGAAAGAATATCTGAGCGCAGTGAACCAGCCCGTGATGCTGCTGCTCGATAATTTTGAGCATCTCATCGGGGCGGCACCGATCATTGCGCAATTGCTCACGATCGGTCCGCAACTCAAGATCGTGGTGACGAGCCAAGCGCCGCTTCATGTCTACGGCGAACATGAATTTCCAGTGCCGCCGCTCGCACTGCCCGACCCCAAATCCATGCCGCCGCTGGAAGTTCTCTCACAGCTACCGGCGGTTGCGCTCTTTGTCGAGCGGGCAAAAGCGGTAAAGCCCGAGTTCGCACTGACGAAAGAAAACGCGTCCACAGTTGGGGCGATTTGTGCGCGCCTCGATGGCCTGCCGCTCGCCATCGAACTGGCGGCGGCGCGGATCAAGCTGCTTTCGCCGCCGGCCATGCTGGCGCGCCTGGAAAGCCGTCTGAACCTCTTGACCGGAGGCGCCCGAGATCTGCCCAGCCGGCAGCAGACACTTCGCGGAACAGTGGACTGGAGCTACGGCCTTCTGAATCCCGCAGAGCAAACGCTGTTCCGGAGGCTGTCGGTGTTTACTGGCGGCTGCACGCTGGAGGGTGTAGAGGCCGTGTGCGACACCAGGGGCGACCTTGGTCTCGACGTGCTCGACGGCATGGCTTCCATGGTCGACAAGAGCCTCGCGCAACATACGGAGCAGGCCGACACAGAAATGCGTTTCCGTATGCTTTCCACGATCCGCGAGTACGCGCTCGAACGCCTTGCTGAGAGCCAGGATGAATCGGCAACCCGGCGCGCCCACGCCGCGTATTACCTCGTGCTCGCCGAAGAAGGCGCGCAAGACGTTGTCTCCCATCCGGCGTGGCTTGACCGCTTTGAAGTCGAGCACGATAACTTCCGGTTGGCGCTGGATTATTTGATCAAGACCGGCGACGCGGAGTGGGGACTCCGTCTCGGCGCCGCGCTCTTTCGTTTCTGGGAGACGCGGGAATATCTTACCGAGGGCCTCGATGCCCTCGCGCGGCTTCTTGCGATGGAAGGCGCGGGGACGCGACCGAAACTCCGCGCTCGTCTGCTGTTTGCAGCCGCGGTCCTGTCTGGTGAGCAGGGCGACTACAACTGTGCCCGGCAACTGTTCGAAGAAAGTCTCGACACCTGCGTCGAACTGAAAGATACCCACGGCGTTGCGGTCGCAGTGAACGCCCTGGCAGTGAACGCTCGCGATCGTGGGGACTTCCCGGCTGCAGCCTTGCTGTTCGAGCGGTGTGTCGCAATCTGGAAGGATCTCGGCGATTCCGCGGATCTTGCCCGCGCCCTCAGCAACCTGGCCGGCATGATGAAGTTGGAGGGAGACTACGCGCGCGCATATTCTTTGTATGAAGAGTGCCTGGCGATGTTCCGTGAGGCTGGAGACGAAGCAGGAGTGGCGTGGACACTGAACTATCAAGGCGACGTCGCCCGCGAGCGGGCGGACTTTCCTGCCGCGCACTCATTTTGTTCACAAAGTCTGGCGGCCTTTCGCAAGCTGAATGACGGCTGGGGCATCGCCAGCACGCTCTGCGATCTTGCGTGCCTGAGCTGCGACCAGGGGAACAATGCGGAATCGCGCCGCCTGTACGGCGAGAGCATCAAGATGTTTCAGGAGTTGGGCCACAAACGCGGCATCGCAAGGGTTCTGGAATATCTCGCTGCCAATGCGGCGGCGCAATCGAATGCCGAGCAGTCGCTGCACCTGGCGGGAACTGCCGCGGCCCTTCGCCAGCGATTAGGAGTGCCACTCGCGCCCGCCGAAGCCCTCCGATTGGAAAAGGCTCTCGAGTTTGCACGCCGAACCTTGGGCAACGCCGCAGGGACAACGGCGTGGATGGAAGGGTGGTCGATGCCCGTGGAACAGGCCGTTCAGGAAGCGCTCGACAACGGCGAGGCCCCTTCGATTTCCGCGTAGAACTTTGATCAACTCAACCGGCTGTTCCGGGATCGATCAGGCGGCGCACTGCCGAGACGCGGTTCGCCGGGAAACCTCCGCGGCGCGCGTGCTCGCGAACGGTTTCCTCGTCGGGCGCCAGGTACACGCAATAGATCTTGTCGCCCGTAACGTAGGAGTGGAGCCACTTGATTTCCGGGCCCATGTCTCTGAGCACGCCAACCGACTTCTTAGCGACGGCCTGAATCTCCGCATCCGATAAAGATCCCGCACCCGGGATTTCCCTCTCGATCACAAATTGCGGCATGACCACCTCACAGAACGGTGATGATAGCAGATTCGTTTGCAGGCGATCCAGGGACCCGGGCTGAGCGAAATGTCCGCGTTTAGTGTCGAGCCGTGCGCAGGTGAACTGGGACCGAACGTATTTGTCTCCCACTTGATCCTACTGCTGAGACAAGCGGGTTATTTGCCAGATAGTGTGAGTTGGTAAGCATTGACGCCAAGGCTTCCGTACAAAGCGCCGCCGCGTCCAAAAACGAGCCCGACGTAGGGATTGGTCCCGACAGTATCGTTCGAGTGGAACATATGGAGGGTGTGCTTGGTCCACCCGCCACTGCTTCGCGAAATCTCATAGATCGTGCCGCAACCCATCGACTCATATGAGCAGCCGGTCGTGGAAGAAGCATCTCCGCCAAAACGGGTCACTCCATAGAGGTTGCCATTCTTGTCGAGGGTGACGCCGCCTGCCGGGACTGATCCATCACCTTTACCCTGGAACGCATGGAGAGTCGTGAGAGTCCAGGTTTGACCGCTGGGCGGCGGAGCTAGCTGATAGACCGTTCCATTGTTGCCGAGAAATCCCGTTGTAGTGATTCCGTACAGATTCCCGGCGGGGTCGATTGAGAGATCAGAATTCGGGCTCGTGCCGTCGCTGCCGCCCGTGAAACTGTGGAGGATGGTCTCGGTCCAGGCACCTCCTTTATTGGACGGAGGAGACAGACGGTACACCGTGCCACAGCTGCAAGTGCCACCACCCAGGTAGGTTGTGCCGTAGAGATTGCCCTTGGCGTCCCGCAGGAGGCCGCCCGCCGGACTCAGGCCGTCTCCGCTGCTCTGGCCGAACTGATAGAGGACAGTCTCGGTCCATTCACTGACACTCTGTGTCGGAGGGCTGAGTTCGAAAACCAGTCCGGCGCCGCTCACTCCGTCAAGTTCAGTAACCCCATAGAGATTGCCCGCGGGATCCTGTACGAGGCGTCCGACAGGCTGCTGGCCGTCTCCCGTGCCTTGGAACTTATGCAGCACAGACTCGGTCCACGAGGCATCGGATTGAAGCGAGAGCTCAAAGATCGTGCCGCATCCCTGGATCAGGGCAAACGAACCGCAGAGATTGTTCCCGCTGCCGGAACCATTTCCCCCGAGGTTGGTGCTGCCGAAAATGTTCCCGCGGTCGTCGAGCGCAACGGGGGCCAGGCTGTTTTCGCCATCGCTCGGAGCGCCTTGAAAGTTGTGCAGATTGGTCGCACTCCAGGTTGCGCCAATGGAGGTGGGCGGAGAAACACGATAGACGGTGCCGCAGGGCACAGTACCACCTCCCAGATCCTGGCATAGGCCGGTGCCACCGCCTGCGACCGCGTATAGATCTCCATTCTTGTCGACTGCGTATTTGGCGAAGGCGCCTGCTGGACTGGTGAACGTGGCTGTATTGATAACCTTCAGACGCGCACCGGAGGCAAAGGCCATAGTGGCGGCGCACGTCAGCGCCAGGGTTGAGAGCCTGACAAAAGAGCGACGAGGGTTCATGCGCGGTACTCCCTTTTCAGATGACGGTGAGAGATTTCGAACCGGGGTCAGAGCCGATGCTCGGGGAGAGCAGCGAGGACTATACCATAAGGCCGGGTGGTCGGAAAAACAGTTGCGGAGTGACATCGAGTCATCGAGAGCGGAGCGAAGATTCAGGATAATAAAGTCGTGTCGCGCAAGAAGCTGTATACTTTTTCCTGGCGTACAGGACGCCGCCCGTCCGCGGACAGGACCGAGTCCACCTGAGCGAATTTCGAAATCCAAGGTTCTTACGAACCTCCTTTCGCCCGCCGCAGCGGACCCCGGGCATGACCATGAAGGAGGTCCGTTATGGCCAAGCAGTTTCGCGATCGTCACTTTCCTGTACGTCCCAACCTCGATCAACTCAAACATCAGGCTAAAGATTTGTTGCGCGCCGTTAAGCAGAATGATCCGGCCGCAGTGGCAGAGTTGCTGAAACATCATCCCAAGCAAAGCACCGAACCAATCGATCCAGCCGCGGCCAAACTCGCCGACGTTCAAGCGGCGCTGGCGCGAAGCTACGGACTGCCAAATTGGCCGCGGCTGGTCATGGCCTGCTGCATGACTGACGCGATCTGGCGCGGCGATGTCGAAACCGTCCGCGCGCTGGTGCTGAAAGATCCGCGGCTGCTGCACGAGACCGCGAGGGGCGTGCCCGACTGCAACTGGGGTCCCCCGATGTCGTACGCGGCGAACGTTGGGCAGGACGCAATCATCGCGATGCTGCGGGAGAAGGGTGCGGAAGATTTGCAACACGCCTTCGACCGTGCCTGTCTGCAAGGCCAGATTCAAACCGCGCGGCGTTTGCATGCGATGGGGGCGCGCGTCCTGCCAGGCATGGTGATGGGACCGTGCGAAACCCTGAATCCCGACGGCCTCGCACTGCTATTCGAACTAGGAGCGGACCTCGCCGATAGAGACGGCGACCACCTCGCGCCGATTGCATTGCTTCTGCAAACGTATTGCCGCGGCCCGGAAAACAAACATCGCTGTCTCGAGCTCGTGGCGCAGCGAGGCGTCGCTCTGCCCGACACGCCGACCATGGCGATGCATCGCGGACGCACCGACCTGCTCGCAGCGCATCTGCGCCGCGACCCTCAGTTGTTGCGCCGCACTTTCTCACACGAGGAGATCTATCCCTCCGAGTTGGGATGCCACGCCGACCATTCCGTTGCGCTGCACGGCACGCCGCTGGCGGGGACCACGCTGCTGCATATGTGTGTGGATTTCGACGAAATCGAGATCGCACGCTGGCTGATCGAACAAGGCGCCGACGTGAACGCGCGCGCGGAAGTTGATGCGGACGGATTCGGCGGCCACACTCCATTGTTTGGCTGTGTGGTGTCGCAGGCATATCTCTGTCGCCTGCAGCAGGACGCGGCCTTCGCCCGCTTGCTGCTGGATCACGGTGCTAACCCGAACGTGCGTGCGTCGCTTCGAAAGCGTTTGCGCTTCGTTCCGGACGAGTCGATGCACGAGTATCGCGACGTTACGCCTCTGTCTTGGGGAGAGCGCTTCGATGGCCCGGGCTACCCCGGCCACACCTGGGTAAGCAAACCCGCTATGAAGTTGATCGCAGAGCGTGGCGGACGGCCGTGACATTTCGCGCTTCCCGGGTGTGCTCCACCCATGTGGTGTTTCATACGACAGGGCCCGGCACGACGAGTACACTTGTCACGCGGCCTTGCCGCGTGCTAACGTGCGCGGTTCCAGTGATTTGAGTCCATCAAAAGGGCAACGCAGGAGACTCTGCTTCCAGATCACGGCTTAAGAGGATTCCACCTATGAGCAGTGCAGTGACTGAACTCCCCGCCAAGAAGAAACACACGCCGTATGTGCCCGAAACCATGGAGATGAAGGAGTTCACCTTCCGGGCGGTGCTGATCGGATTGTTCCTGACAGCATTGCTAGGATCCGCAAACGCCTACCTCGGGCTCAAAGCCGGGATGACGATCGCGGCAACCTATCCCGCAGCGGTGATCGGAATGGCGCTGCTGCGGCTGATGAAAGGGTCGCTGCTGGAAGAAAACATCGCGAGAACCGTGGGATCGATCGGCGAGTCGGTGGCGGCCGGCGCCATCTTCACGATCCCTGCGTTTGTGATGGCCGATTTATGGCCCGCACTCACACCTAGCTTCAGCTCTCCGGAATATTGGAAATCGGTTGCGCTGATGATGATCGGCGGCACGCTGGGCATCCTGTTCGTGACGCTGTTGCGCCGCGTAATGGTCGAGGACCCCGATCTTCCCTACCCTGAGTCGGTGGCCGCATCGGAAATTCACAAGGCAGGCCAGCAGGGATCCACGGCTGCGAAGATTCTGTTCGCCAACATGGGATTCGGCGGCTTCATGTATCTGCTGGGCGCGATTAACATATTCAATCCCAGCAACACATTCCCAGTAACCATCGGCAATCTCGGCAAGAAGCTGTTGCTGCGCACCAGCACGAATCCGAACGTGGCCACAACCATCACCGGCGGCACAACTCTTTTTACCGCTCCCGACGTCAGCCCGGCGTATCTGGGCGTGGGTTACATCATCGGACCACGGCTCGCCGCGCTGAACTTTGCTGGTGGCGTGCTCGCCTGGGGACTGCTGGTTCCGCTTCTAACCTTCACGATCGGTCCATACATCCAAGCGACGCAGCCGGCGGATCAACCGATTTCATGGACCTTGCTTGCGGGAGCAATCTATTTCTCCATCGTGCGTCCTATCGCGGTCGGAGGCATGCTGGTCGGCGCTTCCTACACGCTGTTCAAGATGCGCAAGCAACTCGCGCTCGGCATGAGCCGCGCTGTCTCCGATCTGAAAAAATCTGCGACGGTGCAGGCCGCGACCAACCGCACGGAGCGCGATCTGCCCTCCAAGGCAATCTTCGCGGGCGTGGGCGTCGTGTTCATCGCCATGATTCTGCTCTATCACTACTTCATTAGTGGCGCGGGAACGCTGTCGAGTTCGCAGGTGTTGTCTGGTTCGCTCGTAGCAGCAGGTGTCATGATTATCGTAGGATTCTTTTTTGCCGCCGTCTCCGGCAACCTGGTCGGCATGATCGGATCCTCGAATAATCCTGTCTCGGGACTCACACTTTGCACGCTGGTGATTGCTGCGTTGCTTATGGTCGCGATGGGCGTGAAAGGAACCGGTGGCGTGGCAGCGGTGCTCGGTGTCGCAGCGGTGGTCTGCGTCTCGTCCGCGGTAGCGGGCGAGATGCTGCAAGACTTGAAAGTTGGATACATCCTGGGCGGCACGCCTTCAAAGATGCAGATCGGGGATCTGTTCGGCATTGTAGTGGCGTCTCTTGTTCTCTTCTTCCCGATCGCCATTCTCGCCAAGGCTTACCACTTCGGCAGTTCAGCTCTTCCGGCTCCGCAGGCTGGGTTGATGGCCATGCTCTCGAAGGGAATTGTCGGCGGCGACATGGCTTGGCCGCTGGTGATCGTCGGCATCCTGCTTGGCCTGGGGATGATCATGATCGAGGTGAAAAGCGTAATGCTGTTCGCCGTCGGGATGTACCTGCCGCTCGGAACGACGTTCGCGATCTTCGTAGGCGGAATCATCCGCTGGATTACTGATACGCTGCGTGACCGCCGCGGCTTCAACGATGCTCAAAAGGCGCGTGTGGATAATGCGGGTGTGCTGACCGCCTCCGGCATGATTGCCGGTGAAGCGCTTTGCGGGTTGGTCATTGCCGGACTAGTGGGATCGGGCCACGACGTCACTCTGTTCAAGTGGACGCCACCATTCCTGCTCGCGCTGGGGGCTCTCGCCGTGCTGGCGATTGTCATGATCCGCCTGCCACTGGCGAATTGCGGCCGTCCGGAAGATCCAGCTCCACCGACCGCGATTATGTAAATGCGTGAACCACGAAGGGCACCCTTCGGCTTCGCTCAGGGCAAGCTCCGTCGCCCGAAAAACATTCGAGGCTTCCTCCTTCGTGGTGCTTCGTGTCCTTCGCAGTTTAGGGTCTTATGTCGATTTCTGCAAACATTGCGGCCGTGCACGAGAGGGTGGCAGAAGCCGCGCGCCGCGGAGGCCGCCGTACCGAAGAGATTGCGCTGATGGCGGTGAGCAAGACTCATCCTCCCGAGCGCATTCGCGAAGCCTATGTCGCCGGAATGCGCTTGTTTGGAGAAAACCGCGTGCAGGAGTTTGCCGGGAAAGCGGCAGCGCTCGCTGATCTTGCCGGAGCCGCGTGGCACATGATCGGGCATCTGCAGACCAACAAAGCCAGCAAGGCAGCGGAACTGTTCGGCGCAATCGACTCGGTCGATTCTGTGAAGCTCGCGGAGAAACTGGATGCAGCCGCGCGAAGTCTGGGCAAGAAGCTGGCGGTGCTGATCGAGATCAATGTCGGCGGCGAAGCAGCGAAGAGTGGAACCGCTCCGGATTCGCGTGAGCTGGAAGATTTGCTGTTGGCTGCTCCGCGATTCAAGTCGCTCGAGTTTCGCGGACTGATGACTGTGCCTCCGTTTACCGACGATCCTGAAGGCGCGCGGCCCTATTTCCGAACGCTGCGGGAATTACGTGATTCGATCGCGGCGCGCAAGCTGCCAGCGGTCGGGATTCACGTGCTTTCCATGGGCATGTCGCATGATTTCCAAGTGGCGATCGAAGAGGGCTCGACTTGCGTGCGCGTGGGGACGGCCATCTTCGGGGAACGTGCCAAAGCTTAATCAACTCCTGGAGTTTGTTATCCTGAGCGGCGTTCTTGGCCGGGAAGGATCTCTGCATTGTGGGGCCGGCAGAGTGCATAGGTTCTTCGCTTCGCTCAGAATGACAAGGCCTGAGTAGAATTCCTCTTTTCGTTTCTCCCCGATGAAGTCATGCTGCTCATTTGCGAATCCGACGACGGAGTCACATTCGCGGTCAAGGTTCATCCCCGCGCGAAGAAGAGCGCCATCACCGGCGAACTGGGCGACGCCTTGAAACTCTCCCTGACGACGCCTCCGGTTGACGGCCGGGCGAACGAGGCTTGCATTGAATTTTTCGCGAAACTTTTGAAGGTGCCGCGCTCTTCCGTTACCATTGCCTCCGGCCAGAGCAGCCGGAATAAAGTGATTCGCGTGGCAGGCATTTCCGCCGCCGAATTGCGCAATCGAATTGGAGAGTAGCGCCAGCGCGGACGCCACATAACCAGGAGCCACTTTGTCCTTCTCGCAACGCTTCGAAGAAATCCGCACCGGGTTCGAACGCCCCTTCTGGATCGCCAACATCACCGAGATTTTCGAGCGCCTCGCCTACTACGGAGCGTTCGCCTCGCTGGCCTTATACCTGCAGGAGAAGCTGAATTTCTCGACCGAGCAGACCGGCACGTTGACCGGAATCTTCGGCGGCATGGTGTGGTTCCTCGCGATTTTCGGCGGAGCCGCTGCCGATCGACTGGGATTCCGCCGCGCTCTGTCGGTGGCGTACCTCATTCTCGGCGCTTCGTATTTTCTGATCGGTTCGATTGGCGCTTCATGGCTGGCGCCGGTGCGCAACGTGGTGCCGCTGGGGCTGTTTGTTGGCATCATTCTGATTCTCCCCGCACTCGGCGTGTCGCTTGTCAAGCCCTGCGTCGTCGGCACCACGGCGCGCGCTTCAAAAGAAAATGTCCGTTCCATCGGCTACTCGATTTACTACACCATGGTCAACATTGGTGGCGCCGCCGGACCTTTCTTTGCATCCTGGGCTCATCGGCATCTGGGAGTCGAAAACGTTTATCGGGTCGTGGCGCTCGGCGTCTTTGCCATGTTTTTTGTGGTTTTGTTGTTTTTCCGCGAGCCCCGCAAGGCGGGCGATGCGCCCCCACCTTCTATCGCAACGGTCGCGCGGAACTTCTGCGTTGTGCTGGGAAATTACCGGCTGGTATTGCCGGTTCTTGCCGTGGCGCTCGTGCTGCGGATCGTGCTTTGGACGAAGCCTGAGTGGTCCGTCCCATGGTGGATCTGGATCGCCTTTCTCGTGGTGATGCTGGCGGGCATCAGCCGCTTCATGTGGTTCCTCGTCATCTTCACCGGCTACTGGATCGTCTTCTGGCAGCAATACATCAGTCTGCCCGGCTTCATTCACGGGTACATCAATGCGCATGCGGACGTTGAGATGATTCTGGTCGTCGATGGACTGACCGTCATCTGCCTGACCCTCGCAGTCAATTTCCTGACGCGCAAGATTCCCGCCTTCGCCGCTGTCATTCTGGGCACGGTAATCACGTCCCTATCGTGGCTGATCCTCGCCTTCCGGCCGACCATCTGGGGCGCGATCTTCTCGCTGTTCTTCCTCGCGATCGGCGAAATCATACAGGCCCCGCGCTACTACGAATACATCTCGCGGCTTGCGCCGCCGGAGCAGCAAGGCACGTACATGGGATTTGCCTTCGTGCCCATCGGCATCGGATCGCTGATCGGCGGGCCGTTTGGCGGATTCCTGCTGCATCATTTCGGCGAAGTCCAGCACCAGCCGGCGATGATCTGGTTCTGGATCACGGGCATCGGACTGGCAACCGCAGCGGCGCTGTGGGTGTATGACAAGTTTGTGAGAACCGCCGGAGGGGCGGCGGAGCCTGCAGCGCAATCGTGACTCGGAATAACCGCTCATGCCGAAGGCAAAGGACAGTCCGTCCCGAGTGGTAGCGCAGATTCGTCGTGCGCTGAAAGGCGGAGGCTCGGCCGAGCACGCCGCCGGAGTGCAGTGGTTCTTCAAAGATGAGATCCAATCGCACGGGTGGTACACGGCTGCGCTGCGAAGGGCCATCCGACAATGCCGCCGTGAGATTCTGCGCGAGCACGACTTCGATTTCTTAGTGAGAGTGGCGGACAAACTATTCTCCGGCCGGGTGCTGGAAGAAAAAGTTGCTGCCGTGTTTCTTCTCGAAACCCTGGATGCACATTTCAGCGATGGTGAGTTTCGCTTGTTCGAGTCGTGGCTGGACCGTATCAGCAGTTGGGCCGATCACGACGGGCTGGTTCACAATTTGATTGCACCCATGGTGGCGGCGAAGCCTGCACGCTTCAAGGATGTTTTCCGCTGGGCGAAGTCACCGAAACGCTGGCACCGGCGAGCGGCTTGCGTGGCGCTGATTCGCGGGACGCGGGCGAAAATGGTCTTCCCTCAGGTTGTTAAGCTTTCCGATTTTCTGCTCGCAGACGAGGACGACATGGTGCAGAAGGGACTCGGCTGGCTCCTTCGAGAGACGGCGAAATACGATCCGAAGCGCACGGTCCCGTACTTGATGAAGATTCGCGGGCGCGCTCCGCGACTGGTGCTGCGAACAGCGTGCGAAACGCTGCCGAAGAATGTACGAGCACGAATCCTGGGAGCGTAGCCATGCTTCTTTTGTGCCGTCCCTCCGGGACTTAGTTTCTAATTTTGTTGCGGTAACCCAGCGCTGAAGCGCTGGGCTAATTTGTGTCGCCGCTCCGCGGCTGGATTTGTACCGTAACTTGTGCGCCTACCTCAGAAATAACTCAGCCACGCACCGCTGCAGCGCTGCTTCAATCCCGCAAACCATCGGCACAGCGGGTACAGCGTCAACACCACAACAGCCCATATCAGGTAGACAATCGGCAGCGAGTATCCCCAGCCCGGCGGCTGAGTGACGGGGAACTGGCCCATGGTCGGGGATTCGAACAGCCAGTGGACCTGCCCGTAGCGCGCGTAGCATACCGCGATGGCGATCAGATGGATGAGCGGGATGTGCAGCAGGTAGTAGAACATTGGCACCTTGCCGATGATCAACGCGGGCCGCAGCCAGCGCGGCGTGCCGGTGTCGACCGCCCAGAGGAAAAGCATCGCCGGGCCAAGCGTCATCAGCAGGTACAGCAGCGACGGCGGATACTTCGTCGTGTTCAGAAATGAGAGTACCGTAAATGCCGCGGATCTCTGCGTTGACCAGCGCAGCGGGTCGCCATAGACGTTGATCGCGCGCAAGATGATAAATCCTGTACTTAGCCCCAGCCCTAGCCGCAACAAAAATGGACTGCGCCGTTCCGTGGGCCAACGATAGACCTGGCCAAGTCCGTAGCCTGCCGCCGTCACGCCAATCCAGGGAATGAGCGGATACCCTACGAACACCGAATGCGTCGGAGTGTTCACCAGAAAATTCGGCGAGTGCAGAATGGTCCAAAGCCAATTGGAAGACTGTACGGAGTCGAACAGGTTGTGAGTTGCGATCATCAAGATTCCGAACGCCGCAACAACTGGCGTCGGCAGAAACACCAGTGCCGATAGGACGATCATCGCCCAGCCCAGGGCCCACAACACGATAATGAAGACCACGTGATAGTCGAAGTTAAACTGCCATCCCAGGCAGCGGGAGACGACCAACTCCAGAAAGATCAACCACAGTCCGCGCGTGAACAGGAATCGCGATAGCTCGCCTTTCGATTTCTTGCGCAGTGAGAGATAGGCTCCGGTGCCGGTCAGCAGGAAGAAAACGGGCGCGCAGAAATGCGTGATCCAGCGCGTAAAGAACAGCGGAATGGTCGTGGTGGCCGGATCCGTGGGATTCAAGCCCGAGTTGCCGAAGAAGTCCCGTGTATGGTCCAGAGCCATCAGAATCATGATGACCCCGCGCACCACATCGATCGACTCAATGCGGACGCGCTGTGCCGGCTTGATGGGAACGGATTCGGCGATCGCAGCCATCTGGCGGAGTTTATCAAAACCGGGTCCCGCGATTCGCCCAAATCCTTTCTCTTGTTTACAATAGGGGTTTGCCCATGGACCTCGCTGCCATCCAGTCTGCGCTGCACGAACGCAACATTGACGCGTGGCTTTTCTACGACCACCACCATCGCGATCCCATCGCTTACCGGGTGCTTGGCCTGCCCGCGAGCCTGATGGTAACCCGGCGCTGGTTTTACCTGATTCCCGCCGAGGGCGAACCCGTCAAACTGGTCCACAAAATTGAAGCCGGACACCTCGATTCCCTGCCCGGCAAGAAACATCAATATTCGGGCTGGCAGGAACTGTTCGACCAGCTCAAATCGATTCTCGCGAAGCACCGCGACCTGGCCATGCAGTACTCGCCAAACAACAGCGTGTTCACGATTTCGCTGGTCGATGGCGGCACGATCGATCTGCTGCGCGGATTGGGAAAGAACGTGGTCAGCTCCGCGGATCTGGTGGCGCAGTTTGAATCCACGTGGAGCGAAGAGCAGATCCAGTCGCACTTCGCCGCACGCGACAGCATCGATTCCATTGTGACGGCGGCCTTCAAAGAAGTCGGCAATCGAGTGCGCAACGGTGGCACGAAGGAACACGAAATTCAGCAGTGGTTCATGGAAGCCTTTGCCCGCGAGAATCTGCTCACCGACGATCCACCGATCGTGGCGGTCAACGCCAACGCCGGCAACCCGCACTACGAGCCGAACGCCAGTCATCCCATGCCGATTCGCGAGGGCGATTTGCTTCTGCTTGATGTCTGGGGTAAGAAGAGCACGCCCAATGCGGTTTACTACGACATCACATGGATGGGATTCGTGGGCAGTGCACCCTCGGGAAAAATGCAGGAAGTTTTCGAGATCGTGCGCGACGCGCGCGACGCCGGAGTGAAGACCGTCCTCGACGCCATCAACGGTGGACGCCGCATCGCCGGATGGGAAGTGGACCGCGCCACCCGCGGACACATCAAGAAAGCCGGCTACGGCGATTATTTTATTCATCGCACCGGACATTCCATCGGCACCGACGTCCATTCCAATGGGGCCAACATGGACGATCTGGAGATTCACGACGAGCGACAGATTTTGCCCAACTCCTGCTTCTCCGTCGAACCGGGAATCTACTTGCCCGAGTTCGGCGTGCGCAGCGAAGTGAACGTGCTGGTGCGGGCAAAGTCGGCCGAAGTGACCGGGAAAATTCAACGCGAGATTGTGAATATCTGATGGCAAATTCCACTACAGACAAAACCAGGCCGACTCAGCAGGAACAGGTGAACATGATGTCGGTGCTTGCGCTGGCCGTGGGCTGGCTGATTCCCGGGGCCGGACACATGATCCAGAAACGCTGGATTCGCGGCTTGCTGCTGTTCGTGTCGATCGTGACATTGTTCGTGCTCGGACTCGCGATGCAGGGCCGCATTTACAAAGCGAACGGCGGCGACATTCTCGACATCCTTGGATTCATTGGCGACGTGGGCGCGGGCGCGCTCTACATCGTGACGATGGCTGCCGACTGGGGCCAGGGCGCGATCGCATTCGCCACGGCGGACTATGGGACGAAATTCATGATCGTCGCGGGACTACTGAACTTTATCGCCGTCGCCGACGCCTATCACATCGCCATCGGGAAGAAACAATAATGCAGCTATCCGCTATCAGCTCTCATTTGTCAGTCAAAACTCGGACTCGGAGTTCGGCGCAGTGACCATCACCCTCCATCATTTCAGTGCGGCGGCGGTCTTCGCCTTGTTCGCCTCGATCGTTTTCGGCATTACCCACCGCGAGACCACGCGTGAAATGGTGAAGTATGGGCTCTATTGCTTCGCAATGTTTCTGGGTGGCGTGCTGGTGGCCGGCTGGGCGATGTGGGTGTTGCGAAGATAGTCCCCGAGTTGCGAGCGATGAGCTGCGAGCAAGCCCGATTCTACTCGTAGTTCTTAACTCTCAGCTAGCCTTCCCACACAAACGCGTCAAAGATCCTCTTCGATTCAAAATTCAGGCGCCGGTAAAGCGCAACGGCCCCTGCGTTCGCCTCCGTCACCGTCAGCGAGAGCAGGACGAAGTTTCGCCTGCGGAGGCTGCCCTCCGTGGCCGCCAGCAGGGACTCACCGATTCCCCGCGAGCGATACTCCGGCAACACGCACACCTGCGTGACGTGCCCGACATTGTTTCGCACGCGCGAGCATAGGATCACGCCGATCAGACTCTTCGCCTTGCGATCCAGGGCCACGAACGACGACTCGGCGTCGAACACTCCGCACCCCGGGAAGCGCACGATGTTGTTGAGGAAGCGCAGCGATCCGCTGAGCGTGTGGTATTGATCGTTGATTTGAGCGTCAACGTGGCCGCGATACGCCGCGGTGATCACGGCAGCAGTGGGCTGGTAATCACCCTCGGTCCAGGGGCGGATCTCAACATCGGGATGCGTCGCTACCTTCTCGGCCATAGCTTTCCCCAACGTCAGAGTCATGAAAAGGCGCGGATGCCGCTGGAACCCTGTCTCGAGAAACGGGCGCGACACTGCGTTGGCTTCGTGAGCCAGAAGCTGTGCCTCCACGCGATGAATCCCCGGGGACTGCTGCAGTGTCTCGATCACATGGGTGAGCAGCTTCAATTCAACCTCGCGGGCATTGGGAAGCCGCGTGCCATTGATGACGTAGAGGTCGCCAATCACTCCCTTGCTGCCTTCGTATACAAAAAAGGAGTAGCCAAAGACGCGGCCGCGATCGACGGCGGCATATCCTGGCAGGATCTTCGCGTCGACGTAGCGAAGAATCATTTCCGCCGAGCCGGAGTAATCCCACGAGAGCAGGCGTGACCAGACTTGCGTCTCATCCTCGAGCAGAGGACGAAGGTCTACGGAAGAAAAATGCCTGAGGTCGAGAATCTCCAAAGGGCTCCCGCCGCGGCATTCCGCCCGGGGTCAGCGGCAAATCTCGCGGCAAAATTTCGAGTGTAGTTGGTTCGCCCGGCAGAGGCAAACCAGGCGAACACAGGGTGGCAACACCAGGTTGTGGTCGTCGGTCTTTAGTGCGGATGTGCGATCATCTCGCGCTTTCGCGCAAACTGCGAGCGGCCATCGCCAGGCGTGTCTGGTCAATCGAAGCCAACGCCACAGCATCCGCGGCACTCAAAGACTGGCGCACGCGGACTCCTGCGCCAGATGCGGCAAAGTGGGACCCCGGGTCGTTGGGGTTGTATCTCTGTGTTCAGCGTCACGGTAGCCAGTGATGAAGGTCACCCAAGCATATGGTTCAGAAATTGGCACCATCCCCGCGACCTCCGGGAGGTCGCAAACCATGCGCCTACAGCGTGTTGCGCGACTTTTCGCTCCAAAAGCCGCTCGTGCCTGACCTCACCGCCCTCTGTGATGCTGATCACACCGCATAACACTGCGCTCATCGCATAATCACATCCTGCTTTATTGAATTCCCGGAGTGATTGTCACTCTTTTGGCTGGGGGATCTCGTGGCAAAAGGACGTGTTTCGATCGTCGTGGAGCGCTGCAAGGCCTGTGGCTTCTGCGTGGAGTTTTGTCCCACGCACGTGCTCGCGCTCTCTTCCGCATTCAATTCGAAGGGCTACCATCCACCGCACGTGGTTCATCCCGAAAAGTGCAGCGGCTGCGACCTCTGCGGCATGTACTGCCCCGACTTCGCCATCAACGGAACCAAGATCCAGGAAAAAGCCAAGCAGGCGAGCGGAGGTGAGAAATGAAAGCGGATCCCCACGGTGTTCTAACCGGAACGCACTTTCTCGACGGCGACCACGCCTGCTGTGAAGGCGCGTTGGCTGCGGGAGCAAGATTCGCGGCAGGCTATCCGATCACGCCCTCGACCGAAGTGGTCGAGCGCTTCGCGGCCCGAGTGCCTACGGTAGGTGGAACCTTTATCCAGATGGAAGACGAACTCGCCGCCTCGATCGCGCTGCAGGGCGGAGTCTGGGGCGGAGCCAAAGCGTTCACCGTAACTTCCGGCCCCGGTTTCTCGTTGATGATGGAACATATCGGCTACGCCGCCATGACGGAAACGCCCTGCGTATTCGTCGATGTGCAACGCGGCGGACCTTCGACCGGACTTCCCACGCTTCCCGCCCAAGCCGACATGATGCAGGCGCGCTGGGGATCGCACGGAGATTACGAGATCATCGCGCTCTGCCCGAATTCGCCGCAGGAGTGCTTCGACCTGACCATCAAGGCATTTAACTTCGCAGAGGAATTTCGCGTCCCGGTGATGTTCATGATGGACGAGGTGGTGGGACACATGACGGAAAAGGTCGTCATTCCTCCCGCCGATCAGATCGAAGTCACGCCACGCAAGCACACCAAGAAGTCCGTCGAAGACTACCTGCCCTACGGCACCAACGGCGACATGGTTCCAGAGATGGCGCATGCCGGCGATGGCTACAAGTTCCACGTCACGGGCCTGACCCACGACGAACGCGGTTATCCGAATATGACGCCACAGGTCCAGGACCAACTCGTGCGTCGCCTGCAAAACAAGATTCGCTCGGCGGCCGACCGGATCTGTTTGTTTGAGGAAGACCAACTCGATGACGCCGATGTGGTGGTGGTTTCGTACGGCATCACGTCACGCGTGTCGCAACGCGCGATCGACGCAGCTCGCGACAACGGATTGAAAGTCGGCAAGCTGCGCCTCATCACGGCCTGGCCTTTCCCCGAAAAGAAGATTGCGGACCTGGCCGCGCACATCAAAGCGTTCGTCGTACCCGAACTCAATCTGGGGCAGATGGTGCGCGAGGTGCAGCGCGCGGCCGACGGGAAAGCCAAGACCTACGCCGTATCGCATGCTGGCGGCGGAGTGCACAATCCCGACGAAATCCTGAACACCATCGTGGAGGCAAGCCGATGCTGAACATTCTCGACAACAGGCTCGACAACACGCCCGACGACACGGTCAATCCCGTGGAACAATTCCTGCGCAGCGACCGCATGCCGCATATCTGGTGCCCGGGCTGCGGCATCGGAACCACGGTGAATTCGTTCGCTCATGCTCTGATCGAATCGAAGATCGATCTCCAGACGCTGGCCCTGGTCTCCGGCATCGGCTGCACCGGGCGCGTAGCGGGTTACGTGAAACTCGATTCCTTTCACACTACCCACGGGCGCGCGATCCCGTTTGCCACCGGCCTGAAGCTGGCGAACCCTAAACTGAATGTCGTGGTCTACTCCGGTGACGGCGATCTGTCGGCAATCGGCGGCAATCACCTGATCCACGCCGCGCGGCGGAATATCGACCTCAAGGTCATCTGCGTGAACAATCTGATCTATGCGATGACGGGCGGACAGACTGCGCCAACTACGCCGGGTCACGCAACTACTTCGACAAATCCCTACGGGACGTTCGAGCCGGCATTTAACTTGCCGCATCTGGTGGAAGCCGCCGGCGCCGTGTATGTCGCGCGCTGGACCACCTTCCACGTGCGTCAACTGGCGCGATCGATCAGCGAAGCCTTCCAGAAGAAGGGCTTCTCGTTCATTGAAGTCATCTCGCCCTGCCCCACTCTCTACCAGCGTCGCAACAAAATGGGCGACGGCCTCGACACGATGAAGTTCTACAAAGAAAAGAGCAAAGTGAAGCACGGCGCGCCGACCAGCGAAGTCGGTCTCACGCTCAACGGAGAGATCGCCGTCGGCAAGTTCGTGGACCGCGACCGTCCCGACTACCAAACCATGATGCGCGCGCAGTACGTCGACACGCTGGGCGAGCGCTACATCCAAGAGCCAGAAACGGAGTGCGTATGCGGTTAACCGAGATTCGCGTGGCAGGCTTCGGAGGTCAGGGAGTCATTCTCTCAGCCATTCTATTGGGCAAGGCGGCGTCGATTTACGAAAACGGGTTCGCCACCATGACGCAGAACTTCGGTCCGGAAGCTCGTGGCGGCGCGTGCAGCGCCCAGCTCGTTCTCTCCGACGAACCAGTGCTGTACCCCTATGTGACCCGGCCAGACATCATGGTCGTCATGTCACAGGAAGCCTACAACCGCTTCGCGCCAGAGCTGAAGCCGGAGGGCATCCTAATCATTGAAGAGGATCTGGTGCGGGTCTCCAATATCAACTCCGACAAGAAGGTCTACAGTATTCCGGCAACCCGCATTGCCGAAGAACTCGGCAAACGCATGGTGTTGAACTCGGTGATGGTCGGATTCTTTACGGCAGTCACAAAGCTTCTGACTCCGGATGCCGTGCGCAAGGCAGTGGCCGACTCAGTGCCGCTGAGCTTTCGCGAGCTCAATCTGCAGGCCTTCGAAAAAGGATTCGAGTATGGCAACAAAGAACTGGCTGCGGCGCCGCCCAGACAGGGGCTGGAAGAACTGGCGTATTCGAGCGAATAGCATCCTGCCACGAGGTCCCGCTGATTTGTCGTTCTGAGCAAGGCGAAAGATCGCTGCATTCCCCGTCGTCGCTCTAGTGTCTAGGAGTCCATAGATCCTTCGGCTCGCCAAGAACGCGTGCCTCAGGACGACTAGGATTTATCTTTCCTGAGCAGCTCCCGCAGCAGACACCCAGTAATAATCCACGTTCTGTGGCGCGTAATTTCCGAGGAACAGCACCCGTCTTCCTGCCGTTTGTACTGCGACATTCACCTTCCACGCCGCCGGAGCGACCAGCAGATGCTCTTCGGCTGGAACGCTTCCGGCTTCGTAGCGCGCAGTTGTCTGATTGCGATAGAACGTGAGCCCGTACTCCAACTCGCGGGGAACGCCATACACCGCGAGCGGAAGCTGATGCGTCTCTACAGTTGCCAGCTCGAACGCCAACGGCCGCGCCGAAAGGGTCTGATCAACCGAAACCGACCCGAGCTTCAATACCGCCGCCACCGATAGCACGACAGGAATCAGCGTCACAAAACGGAGCATGCGCAAATGCGAGCGACTCGCTAATGTCATCGCGATAGCAGCACAGAACGCAAACGTAATTCCAAGTGCGACAAGCATGGGCCGCCCCGCAGGCAACCGGTGCTGCGTGATGACATAAGCGATCAGCACAGAAGGAACGATGGGCGATGCCGCGACGAGAGCGTGCAGTATCACCAGCCCCTTGGAAACGGGCTCTTCTTCCCGCGCAAGATGCCGCCGCAGATAATCCGCCAGGAGCACGGCTCCGGCTGGAATCGCAGGAAGGATGTAGCCGGGAAGTTTCGATTGCGAAAGCGAGAAGAATACGATTGGCACGACAAGCCAGGAACACGTGAACACTCTGAACTGAAATTCAAAATCGGGCTCAGCGGAAACGGACTTTCGCTCCGCCCACCAGATCCGTAGCGACTCCGCGAACGCGGCAATCACAAATATGGTCCACGGCACGAACGCTAACGCTGTTACGGGAAGGTAATACCAGAACGGCTGGCGGTGATGATAAAGATCGCTGGAGAAGCGGGCCAGGTTGTGCTGCAAAATAAATTCGCGAAAGAATTCCGGATTCCGCATCTGCACCGCGACGTACCAGGGCAGTGCGATCGCGCAGAACAGGAAAATGCCCGGTAACCACAGAGTTCTCAGAACCAGCCGGACTTCGCGTGCGGCCTGAGCAAACACTACAATGACAGCTGCCGCCAGAAACGGTGCAACTGGCCCTTTGGCAAGCATCCCAAGAGCCGTGCAGCCATAGAACAGCGCAAGATAAATTCGCCGCCCGCTCTCGCGCCAGGCCCACCACGCGAGCATTCCAACGCCGAAAGTCGCGGTTAATGCCATGTCCATCGAAGCGGCGTGCGCGTACCCGATCACGCCTGCACAGGAAGCCGTGATCAGCGCCGCATCGACTTCGACCCCGCGCCGGAATCGCCGGAAGAGAAGATAAACAGCAACGACGAGCAGCGTTGCGTCAATCGCTCCCGGGATCCGCGCCGCAACATCGCTCACACCGAACATCGAATACGCCAGCATCGCCTGCCAGTAGTAAAGAGGCGGCTTCTCCAGCCAGGCGTGTCCGCCGAGAACCGGCGTGATCCAGTCGTGACGTTCGAGCATCTCGCGCGCCACCTGCGCGTATCGCGGCTCGTCGGCGCCGATCAGCCCGAACTGCCCCATACCGTAGAAAAACAAAAACGCGCAGAAGCCGGCAATCAAGAGCACGTCTGTGCGAGTGCGGGTGGTCATGGAAAAATGATTTCAGATTGGAGATCTCAGATTGAAGATTGAAAGGCGTCGCACGCGTTGTCTGCAATCTGCGACCACAAATCTAAAATCTGCAATGGATTCCTATTGTACGGAAGGTCCGCGGCGAAGTTGGAACAGAACCTGGCGCACGGCCTCGGCCAGAGGCCCGTCGACCGAGCATCCGCTGGCGCACTCGTGGCCTCCGCCGCCGAAACTTTCGGCCACGTGCGCGACGTCCAGCTTTCCTTTGCTGCGCAGGCTCACGCGATATCGTCCCTCGGGCATCTCGCGGAAAAACGCCGCCACCTCGACGCCGCCGATAGAGAGAACGTAATTGACTAATCCTTCGCAGTCTTCCTCAATCGCGCCGCTGCGTTCCATTTGCTTCTGGGTCACCCACGCGTAGCCGATGTGCCCTTCGACGCTGAGACTGCGCAGAGCCTCGCCGAGCAGCCGGATCTTGCCGACCGAGTGCGCAAAATAAATTCCGCGGGCGCAATGCGCCGGATCGGCTCCCGCCAGCACCAGTTCGCGTGCCAAAGCGAACGTATTCTCATTCGTTCCCTGAAACATAAACGAGCCAGTGTCGGTCATCAGCGCTGTGTAAAGACAGGTCGCAATCTCGGGAGAGAATTTCACGCCCGCTTCGCGAGCCAGCCGGAAAACCATTTCCGCAGTTGCTACCGCATGGGGATCAATCCAGTTGACGTGCGCGAACGGACGCCCGCTGACATGGTGGTCAATGCTGATCAGGACTCGATCCTCCAGTCCCTCAAGCCGAGTCCGATGAATGCTGTCACACTCCAGAATGATCGCCGCCTCGTAGTTGCCGGCAATGCGACTGGACTGCAGTACCTGGTCGGCGAACGGAAGAGACCGATAGATGCGCGGGACGCCATCGTGCAGCACCACATCGGCATGCTTGCCCATGGCACGCAACACCTGGCAGCAGGCCAACGCGGATCCGATTGCGTCGCCGTCCGGACGCGCGTGCGAGGTCAGCACGAATCGCTCGTGCTGTCCGATCTGCCGGAGAACGTCTTCGACGCCGCTATGCCTTTTTTCCACCGGATGCCTTGCCTGTCTTACTCCTCTTCTTCGCCCGCGCCAGCAATTCCTCGACTCGCGCCTTCTCCTGTTCCGCGCGATCCAGCCGGAAATACAACTCCGGAGCACGTCTCAAATGCAGCCGCTCCACCAACTCATGCCGGATATATTCCTTCGCAGCTTCCAATCCTTCCAGACTCTGGTCCGCATCCTCGTCGCTACCCTCGACGTTGACCCAGACCTGCGCCGACCGGCCATCATCTGCGATGTGAACCGCAGTCACGCTCACCAACCCAATGCGCGGATCGGCCAGTTCGCCTTCAACGAGCGTTTCAATCTCCTCGCGCAGAGCTTCGCCAACCCGCCCGCGATGATATTTGAGCCCGCGCTTCTCCACGATTCCAGCACCTCAGGTAAAACGCATGAGAATATCAGAAAACTGGCCCCAAGTGTGGAATCGCTGGCGCTATTGTGGACCGATTCCGCGACAGGGAGTTAAGTACGGAGGTAACAATGTGTTAGGGAGTGTTCATGGCGACGCACAGCCACAAGTTGGGAACTGTTCACGCTCCATCGGTACTGTGGAGTACATAGAAGCTCGCAGAAACCAAGCACCTAGAAGTATTCCACGAACGAGTCCGCGATTTCCGCGCCGTGATTGTTAGCGATGCGCGTGGCCGCACGTTCCACGTTCCTCATCAGGCCATCAAGATAGTCGCGCGAATTGGAAATACTGACTATGCCGATGGTGGCGCGGTTCCACAGTTCAGCGGAATCGAGTTCGGCGACGGAAATATTGAAACTGGTGCGAAGCCGATCCTTCATGCTGCGCACGACCTGGCGCCGGTCTTTGATCGACTGCGCCGCTTCAATGTGGAGTTCGAGGGTGAGGAAAGCAATCATACCGGTCGTTAGTCGCTGGACATTAGTCGTTGGCAAAAACCGCTAATCTCACAGTCTTGGCGAACGGCCAACGACGAACGACTAACGACGGTTCTCTACACCATGGCTTCGGCGGCAATCCGCTCCGTAGCGAATGCCTCGATCACATCGCGCGCTTTGATGTCGCCATAGTTCGCGATTGAGATGCCGCATTCCATGCCGTTGGTGACTTCCTTGGCATCATCCTTGAAGCGGCGCAGCGATCCGACTTTGCCCTTGAACACGACCACGTTGTCGCGCAGCAAGCGCACTTCGGAGTTGTTCTTGATCACGCCATCGGTCACGCGGCAACCGGCAATTGTTCCGACTTTTGGGATGCGGAAGGTTTCGAGCACCTCGGCGCGTCCCTGGTAGGTCTCTTTGATCGTCGGCTCGAGCAGGCCGGTCATGGCGCGCTTGATCTCGTCTTGCAGTTCATAAATGATCGAGTGCAACCGGATGTCGACTTCTTCCTGCTCGGCCAGTTCCTGCGCCTTGCGCTCCGGCCGCACGTTGAAGCCGATGATGATGGCATTCGACGCCGAGGCCAGCAGCACGTCGGTCTCAGTGATGGCACCCACGCCCGAACGCAGCAAGCGCAGCCGGACTTTCTCGTTCGAAAGCCGTGAAAGCAGATCGCTGAGTACTTCCACCGAGCCCTGCACATCGCCCTTCAGGATGATGTTCAGTTCCTTGGTGCCAGCGCTCTTGATCTGCTCGGCGAG
>CAVPNR010000032.1:0-452325 GCA_963706645.1 uncultured Acidobacteriaceae bacterium | reverse complement strand
CGGTTGCGGCGTACGTGTCGGTCAACGTAACGCCGGTCGCCGGCGACGGACCATTGTTGAACACGGTGATGTTGTAGATCGAATTCGTGCCGAGCGGTACTGCACTGACGCTGGTTGTGACCCCGATGTCCGCCGTGCTCGGATTGATCCCCACGCCTCCGAGCGACCAGTTGGATGTGCCGCTGAACGTCTCCGACACAGGCACGCTCGGAGCACCGGATCGAGTGCTGCCCCATCCCGTCACGTCTGGGTTAGCGGTGTTCCCGCTGTTGAGGTTCCATTGCTGGGCCTGCGTGCCGAGCCCGACGCTCACAGTCTGGTCGCCGCCCGTGGCCAAGGTATCGATGACCATCCCGTTGACCACGCCGGGGATATCTAACTGCGCGAAGCCGCCAGCAGCCCCGTCTCCCGAGACGAATGTCCCCAAGGGAACATTTTGGTCCGCTCCGGTAAATGTTGTAACGCCAACCGCAACGCCAACCGTTGCTGCCGCCGGGATATTTACATTGACGATAACGTTGCGGTTGCCCGTTGCCGGCGCGACCATGTACCACATTTCAACTCTGCGAGTGCCCCCCGCGTCGTTGTGCCCTCCGACGAAACTGAGGGTCGCGCCGTTATAGGTCACGCTTACAACTCCGGCGGTTGGGGAGTTGGCGATGTTCATCGACACGCCGACAATCATCAGGCGGTTCGCTCCGCCAGTGACAGTTCGATGTGTGAAGGTGGGAACCGCCCGCGTGCCTGAACCGGTGAGTTCGGCGCTGGAACTGGTCGTGGCATCGACCACGACTTGCGCACTGGAAGACGCGGCCGCCAGCAAGACGAGCAGACTCAACACTCCCAGAAGAGTGGGCGACGCTTTTTGCGCCGGACACACCGGACCCGTTTGCCACCGCGATGTTGCGCTCCTGAAAAGCTTCTCCACAATTCGCTGGCCGCGCGCCGCGCCGCACAGCAGACGCCCGCCCATGCCGTTCAACTTCGCGCGCACCATCTTTCGGCCCACCCGCACCTCTTTGGCCATTGCGATCCCAACGATTTCTTCTCGACTGACTGCCGGATCGTCTTGCTGGCCGCAATCGCCGCGCGTGATGAAGACATCCTGTTCCGCGTCGGCGACCACAAGACGGTGCAAGCGGAATCCCAACTCGCCCTTCACCAGGACAATGTCTCCCTTGCGCAAATCAGACGGCACCGCGTACTTCACTTCCACAATCTCGCCATCGTGAATTGCCGGAGACATGCTGGCCCCGCGCGCCTGAAAGCGGAAATCGTTCCCGCTTCTTAAGAGCTCCCGGGTGATAGCTTCGAACAGCCGAGACTGTGGACGGTCCTGAGAAAACGCCGCTCCGAGTTTGTCATCCTGAGCAAACTCATGATCCTGACGACATTTGTCATCCTGAGCGAAGTGACTGTTCCGCGAAGCGGAGCAGTCACGCAGTCGAAGGATCTCCTGCTCCGATGCGCCCGACTCAAGAGAAGCTCCCGCCCCGATCCCGCTTCCGCTTCCGCCCACGAGAAATTCGTTGAGAGTTCCCTCAGTCACGGAATTCCAGGATCCTCTCGACCGCGGCTTCGTTGGGTTCGAACGCATAGTGGTAAACGGGAACCGCCCCGACTAGTTCGTGCAAGAACTCCAGCGCGGAGTCGACATACTCATGCCGGTGAAACGGCACAAAACTACGCGCAAACAATTCGGCCACAGCCTGGCTCGGAGAAAGCCGCCTCAGCACGTTCCCGTGCCCGTGCTCAAGAATAAAAATCCGAGACAGCGGCGCGCTTCCCGGAGACGCATACGTCGCCTCGCCATGCCACGGCGTCCCATACATCCGCATGCCCGAGCTTTTCTGAGGTTTGTCATCCTGAGCGAAGCGATCGGTCGGCAAAGCCGAGCGGTCACGCAGTCGAAGGACCTCGTGATTGTTGGCGGCGCTGGTTGCGTGGCGAGGAGTTTCCACGGCAGGCTCATCCTGCCGCACAATGATCCGGTCGTCACTCAAAACCTCAACATCCTCGCGCGCCGTCCACAGCCGCGTTGTCGTGCTCTTCCCCGCCCCGGAATGCCCGACAAACAAATTCCCAGACCCATCCGCCTTGACAATCCCGCAGCTATGCAGCTCAATCGCACGTTCTAGCGTGATCCGATGCACAATCAGCAATTCATCGAGTGGATACTCAAGTGGATCCGCCTCGGCGCCTGTATCCAGAAAACACTCTTCATTTATCTGGAGTACGGCGCTGCGGAACTTCGAGTCCACGAGCAGCCTCTTGTATGGTCGCGCTCCAAAACACGGCGCCCTGAAATCAAAGCAGAACTCGGAGTGATCCTCGTATAACCGCCAGATGGATCCAGAATCGAAGACTTTTCGCCCCGGACTTGAAGAAAGAGTCGCAACCCATTCCACCTGAATGCTGATGTCAGACTCTCCCTCCTCAACTCGAAACATCTCCAACGGCGCGGTCAACGCCACGTCCGCACCGCGAGCTCCCGTGAGGGCAACCAATACTTCGGCTATACGGAACCCACTCGAGAACACCGAACTAAGACCCGCGCGACCCGAGTACAAAGAGGCAAGCCCATTGCTCATGCCGCTAGCCTTCGCATTGGCCGATGGCACGCTCATGACCCCAAAGGCTGGCACCCTCCCAACAAGATTGCGCATGGCCCTGACAATCCATTCCCTGCGGGGCCAGATCCTCCAGAAATCTTGCAAGCCCCCAAAACTGCCTCTTCTGGGCGGAGACTGATTTTCGTCAGCGTGGGCGGCTCATACGATCCCTTGGCCCCGATTTGACTCAAGTTTTGATTCATTCAGTCTCGACTCCTATCGCCAATCAGTGATGGCCACAGCTGCCACATCCTCCCGCCACGCTGGGGTTACCCAGAATCGGCAGGAGCTGTCGAGGTCCGACCCAGCTCTCGACATCTACCTCTTTGTTCACAATTCGACGAGTTGACTCTAAGATATCTGCGTGCTCCGCTCCACCAGTGCAAAACTCGCACTCCCCATGCGCTGGAACGTCGACACCGACCACCGCCGCCCTTAGATGCGCGACATGACAAAGAAAATCCACCGGACTCTCGCGATCCCCATTCTCCATTTCACCGTTCGCGGGACACATCCCGCACAGGGACTGGATGCGACACTGCATGCATTTTGTAAGCCGGGTCCTTTTCCGCTCACGCAACTGACGCAGAGAATCTTCCCAAACCTTCCGCACATTGGTGCCCCGAGTGCTAAAGGTTTCCTGTTGCGAGATTACGCAAATCCCGATTTCGCCGTGTGCGTTCACGGCAAAGGAATTCATGCCACCACCGCACGAATACATCGTTTCGCTTTGCGCTAAGTTGGGCGGGCTCTGCAGGTCGCGCTCAGCCAGCTTTCGGTACTCTGTCGCCCGCTCCGGGGCGTGCAAATCAAGGGCCACAACCTCTTCCGGCATGAGTCGCACCGCTAGCGGACTCTGCGAGCAGTCGATTCGGGGATTAATCTGGGCGTCGAACTTGAAGTCAACGCCGAGTTCTTCCTCAGCAAACTGCTTCATCGCGAACACTTCATGCTTGTTGATGCTGGTCGCTACCGTTTTCAACTTCAGCGGCAGCCCTCTCTCCTTCAGCAGTTTGATCCCGCGCAGGCAGCGGTCATACGATCCCGGAACCGCCGTCAGCGCCTCATACGTCTCCCGCGTGCGCCCGTAGAGCGTGATCTCAATGGCAAACGGAGGCCACTCCGCCAGGTAATCTGCGATCTGCTCGTTGATGATCGTGCCGTTGGTGAACAGCGTGATCAGGAATCCTTTTTTCTTGGCGTAGGTGTAAATCTCAAGGAAGTCTTTGCGGGCGAAGATTTCGCCTCCGGTGTAGAGCAGCCAGAAGCAGCCCATCTCGACCAGTTCATCGAGCACGCGGAAGTGTTCTTCCTTGGTCAACTCCCGCCGCTTGGCTTCCATGTCGCCCATGGGCAGGTTGTTGTAGCAGTGCAGACACTCCAGAGGACAGCGCCGCGTCACTTCAATCGAAACCTGCAGCGGCACACGCTCGCCAGCCTGGCGCTGGTGCAGATCCGCGCTAAACGCGCCGTAACTTAACTGCTCCAAACCCCCTCCATGCTCCGAAAACAGAGTCTGGAAGCAGCGGATGCGCTCTTTACAGTTTCCGTCCGCGCGCCCGCTGCTGCCAGTCCTTCCCGCCCCACTGGTCGCTATGCTTCAGTCCCCGGCGTCGCGACGAATGATGCCGCGGGAATCTCGACCAGACCAACCGACTTCATCTCACTCACAAAATTCGTGACGTCCTGCTCGGCCTGTGCCGAATCGACGTCGTAGGTCTCCGCGACGGTCGTCGCCAGCTCCGCCACCGTGCACGGCGACGCCAGCAATCTCCAGATCAGCGAACCCGTGCCGTTGAAGCTATAAATCGACGCCAGGTCGCCCACCTTGGCGCGGATGGGAACGATCAGCGTTTCGCCCGCAACCACGCGCGCGACGACGGCCTGCGATCGGACCAACCTTTCGTCTCTCAGTACGGTTGCCACGGTGCATCCTCCGGTTCCGCTTTTCTTAGCAACGAGCCTCTTCGAAAGCCACGCAGTTTCGTCCCAATCCGAGATTACGGCAAAGACACCCCCCGCGAGCAATCGGACATTAGGGGCGGGTATTGGGTTGGTTATCACCCGGAATGGTTCCCAACTGTTTACAAAAAGAAGGGTTACGGGGTCGCCTCCGGTCCGGTTCTACAATCTCTCCGGACGCTGACCCGAGAACTTCGAGGACAACTTCGGCAGACCTACGCCCGAACCTTTGCAGTAGACAAACGAAACCAAACGCTATAAAAAGAAATACAGCACCACGAACCGTCGGCTGCTCGGCGGATTCGCCGCGAGCTATTCCCGTGCTCAACGAAGAACGTCGCCGCGCCATTCTCGATCAGCTAACCCACCACGGTAGAGTTCTCGTTACCGAACTCGCCCGCCAATTCGAAACCTCACAAGTTACGATTCGCAAGGATCTCGAAATCCTGCACGCGCACGGCCTCGTGCATCGGACGCACGGTGGCGCACTCCCTTCGCGCGACGGCGCATTGGAAGATCCGACGCTGCGCGAGAAAGAAAAGCTTCACCACCACGAAAAACTGCGGATCGCAGAAAATGCCGTGGCTAAAGTGAAGGAAGGCCAGGTGCTGATCCTCGATTCTGGCACCACCACTACGGCAATCGCGCGCGCGCTGCGTAGCTTCCAGAACCTTACGATCATCACGAACGCGGTCAACATTGCGGCGGAACTGTCGGGGACATCGGTGGAGGTAATCCTCACCGGCGGCACGCTACGCAAGAATTCGTTTTCGCTGGTGGGGCCCATCGCCGAAGAAACGTTGCGCCGCCTCAGTGCCGATCTTCTGTTTCTCGGCGTCGATGGCTTCGACACCCACTTCGGATTGAGCACGCCCAATTTGCTGGAAGCGAAAGTCAACCGCGTGATGGTTGAAGTGGCCAAGAAGACTGTAGCGGTATGCGACTCCAGCAAGTTCGGGCGCCGCAGCCTGTCACTGATCGCTCCGCCATCGGCACTGCAGGAAGTCATTACCGACCGAGGCGTTCCCAAGTCCGATCTGCGCGCACTGAAGCAGGCTGGAATCGAAGTCACGCTCGTCTGAGAAATACGCTACTCAATCCCATGCCTCGTTTTGACGTCACCATTGCCGGCGAACTGAACCTCGACCTGATCCTCTATGGTCTGCCGGAACAACTTCCGCCGGAGCGAGAACTGCTCGCCGACCGCATGATGCTCACCCTCGGGTCCTCCTCCGCCATCGTCGCCCACAACCTGTCCGCGCTCGGCAGCCGCGTCGGATTTCAATCCCGCATCGGCGACGACCCCCTCGGCCAAATCGCGCTCGATCGCCTTCAGCAAAGCGGAGTCGATGTATCCCTCGTCCGTCGCATCCCCGCCTCAACCACCACCGGACTCACCGTAATCCTGCACCACGAGCCGTGGCGCAACATCCTTACCTACATGGGAACGATTGCAGAAACGTGCTGGGACGATCTCGACCTCGACTATCTCGCCGATTCGCGACACTTTCACTTCTCGTCGTATTACCTGCAGCGAGCCCTGCGACCGCGCGTGGGAGAATTATTTCAGCGCCTGAAATCGAAGGGCCTCACCATTTCTCTCGACACCAACGATGATCCCGACGACCGCTGGGAAGGCGGCCTGCGCGAAGCTTTACGGTATGTAGACGTCTTCCTGCCCAACGAGCGCGAAGCCTGCAAAGTGGCAGGGACCGAGGATCTGGAAGAGGCAATCCACAAGCTTTCTGAGGTGGTGCCGCTCGTTGTCGTGAAGCTCGGGCGCAAGGGAGCGGCAGCCCAGCGCGGCAGTGAGCGCTTCACGAGTCCTTCGCAAGAAGTTGTCGCGGTGGATACGGTCGGTGCCGGCGACAGCTTTGACGCCGGCTTCCTGCACGAGTATGTCAAAGGATCAGACTTGCCTACGTGTCTGGCCAGCGGAAACAGAACTGGCGCATTCTCGACGACGCGTCCGGGAGGGACCGAAGCCTTCCGACAACTTCTTCCGCGAGCTTAACAAGGCCAAATGTGGCTACAGCCGCCGGGCTTGGCCCTGGCGAGACGGCCGAGGCGGCCGTCTCCACATGAGCTTCCCCTACATGAGATTCTGCTACTGCGTGCTCACTTCCAGCAATAAATGTTCTTTGAACTCGGTCTTCAGCCTGGGAGACTTCCCCGCTTCCGCCTGCACCGTGCCCAAGTCTTTTCCGTCTACGTAATCCACCACGTGATAGCTCCCGGGCTTCAACCCGCGCAACTCCACCTCGCCGGAGAATGTGCCATTTTCCTTCTCCGCGAAAAATGCATAGTACATCTTCCCGTCTTTTGCGATGGCGTAGGCCTCAGGCACGTCGTACCCATAGACATACAAATCCTTGAACTCGCCCTTCGACAACATCTTCTCGTTGTACAGCCCGATCCATTTCTTCCATTGTGATTCCTTCTCGCTGGTCAGCGCCACCGGCTTGAATTTCGGCCCCGGGTCCGGCCATACGAACTTCGTTCCCGGCACTCCTCCGGTTCCCACGGTGGACGCAAAATCGCTGCCATGCTCGCTCCAGTTACCTTGGCCAATTGGCGTCATCGCCGAAAGTTCGACGTGATCTCCGTACACGGCCGCCTCCGGCCCCAACAGAGCTTTGTACATCTTGATGCGCCGGCGCACCTGCACGGCGCCGACCGGATCGGCCGTGACCGCCTGATCGATGAACGGCAGCCAGGCCAGCGACGGAGGTGTTCCGCACGGACACGCCTGGGTCACGCTTTCCGGCTTAATGGCGCGGGTTGTCTGAAAGATCGTCTTGTAGACGTCGCCCATCGCGTCGACAGAATCCTGCGGCGACTTGTGATGATGCGCCGGGTTGTAACATGCGGGCACGCTGTAAATATTGTCGAGCTTCGACCCGTCGAATCCCCAGTCGCGAATGAATTTCTCCGTGAGCTGCTTGTAATAGCTCTGCACCGCAGGCACAGCCGGACACAGAGTCGCAAGATCCCGAGTCATCCGCGCATGCTTGCCATTCTTGTCGAGAATGAACCAGTCAGGATGCTCCTGTGCCACTTTCGAAACGACATATTTATGCGACTCCCATCTGCCCTGCCCGTCTTCCGCGCCCAGCGGCAGCCACCACAATTGCACCAGGATTCCTTGTTTATGGAAATCGTCCACCATCTGTTTAATCGAATCGCCGGGAAACGTCTCCTTCCGCGGATTCCAATCGCCGTACGTATCGAACCAGCGATCATCCAGCGTCGCCCACTTGATGCCGAGTTCTTTCAGCTTGGGTACGGTGCCCAGCATCTGTGCTGGCGTCACGTTGAACTCGTAGCCCCATCCGCACCAACTCACGTTATAGGCTTCGTTCGATGGCTTCGGAATCTCCCATCCTTCTTTTTGCAGCACGCTCGACCACATGCGGAGCGGCTCGTAGAAATCTCCGCTGTATACCGCCACGAAACTGCGTGGCGAGGAATAACTGTCTCCCGGCTTCAGCGCCGCATTCACGGGAATCGTGATCTGCACTGCCACGCGCCCGTCACTTTCGACTTTCACCGGCATAGACAGCGTCCAGGGTAGCGTTTCTATATGCCCGATGGCCTCGCCCACCGACGCGGTCCAGAACGCGACCACCGGAATTCCGCCACCATAGCCGCCTTTCACCGCCTCGCCCATCACGTTCGGCTGAGAAGAAGTTCGCGTCAGCCTCTGCACATCATCCTTGCCCCAGTCGTAACTCGATCCCTGAAACGACCACATGTCGTAAGGATGCGGCCGCCCCTTCGCATCCTGCTCGTTCGCATTGAAGCGATGTTGCTGCATGAACACCTGATCCAACTGAAAGTCAGCCGTCCCGACGTTCTTATAAGCCGCGCTGACCACAGCAATGTTAGGAAAATCGTCGTACACTTCCACAACTAGCCGGCGCTCGATATCCACTCCCGCCGGCGCCAGCGGACGGGCCGGGATCTCCACTCGTTTTCCACGACCGAGCTTGCCGATGCTGTCCAGAACTTTGGCCTGCGAAAAGTCCGGCACGAAATCCAGTTCTTTTCCTTCGTGCACGATCGAGTCGCTACCACCCGTCGATCCCACGCCAGGTTCATCGAGCGTCAGCCGTTTTCCATTTGTCAGCAGTGTCGCCTGCAGAAAGCCCGAAGGAAGAATCTGGAACTCCGCTGTGCGCGTCGTCAGCAAAACCGGTCCTCCGTTCCGCACCTCAACCTTGATGTCGGAAGGCCGGGACGGCGCCGGTTTTGGCGCTGCCGGAGGCTTGCTGCAACTGAGCATCCACCCTGCAAGTCCGGCGAAGATCATGGCAAGAATGAAGGAATACCGCTGAGAAAGGCTGCCCCGCTTGCTGGACCGAATGCGCTTCATGATTCCCCTCACTGGTTCCGTCGTATACGAAAGCAAACAAAATCTTTCGTAACTATACAACAGCCAGTGATCTTCCGCGCATTGTCATCGAATCTCGGCCAGCGAATGCTCCAGTGCCCCGCGCTTCGGCGTGGGCATGGCGCCCACTTCGCTCGCCACCCAAGCACCCACCAGGTTTGCTACTTCGTTCATCAGATCGAGCGACGCACCGTGCAGATACTCATGAAGCAACCCGGCGGCAAACGCGTCTCCCGAACCAACTGTATCGGCAACTTTCACTCGAAATCCGCGATGTTCGCTGGAATCTCCGTCACGCACAAGCAGGCTACCCCGGTCACCCCTTGTGACGCACACCAGTGTCAGGTCGTACGCGCTGAGCAAGAGCCGTGCCGAGGACAACTCGTCTTTGTGAAGAAACTTCGCGAGGCTCATGATCTTTGGCAGTTCGTCGTCATTCAGTTTGACGATGTCCGCCAGCCTCATCGAATCCGCGAGAACCTCCTGGGAATAGTAGGACTGCCGCAGGTTGACGTCGAAGACTTTCACGGTCCGCGGGGACGTGGCGCGAAGGAACTGTCGAATCGTCTTTCGGCTTTCCTCCGAGCGCTGAGCCAGAGATCCGAAGCACACCGCATCCGCGTTCTCGGCAAGACGCTCCCAATCCAGCGTCCAGTCTAAGGAATCCCAAGCTACCGGCTCCGCAATCTCAAATCGGGGCATTCCCTTGTCGTCGAGTTCAACGTTCACCGTCCCAGTCCCACGATGGCGGTCCGTCTGGACGTGATCGATATCGACGCCCAGTTCCTCCATGCGGCGCAGCGCTTCCAAACCGCGCGAGTCTTCTCCCACGCGGCTGGCCACAATCCCGTGATCGCCCATCAGCGTTGTGATGTAGGCAAAGTTCGCCGGTGCTCCGCCCAGACAGGTGCGCTCCGGCAAAATATCCCACAACACTTCCCCGAGCCCTACCACTTTCTTTTTCATCGATCCATTCCCGGCGGTATTCGTTCTGAAGGCCTCTTCCGCTGCCCCCGGAAACGACGGAGGAAAGAATAGCGCATGCGTATCAGAAAATCTGGGGGAGCCAACTGGCTCCCCCATGTTTGGTTCGTGGCTAACTGCCTCGGTTAGAAGGTTACCCTAAAGCCCAATTGCATCTGCCGCATCTGGCTGTCGCCATACAAGCCGGTAATGATTCCGGCGCCCGAGCAGTCAATACAAGTGTTGCCGGGATTCGCATAGACGGGGTGGTTGAAGATATTGAAGAACTCCGCCTGGAACTGGGCTCTCACCCGTTCCGTGATGGTGAAGTTCTTGAAGAGTGACATGTCGGACATCAACTCGCCCGGTCCGGTGAACTGATTGCGCCGGACGTTTCCGAACTGGGCGATCCCCGGGGCGGTGAACGGTCCGGTTTGCGTGACGAAGTTCGGACAATCTGGAACCAGAGTCGTCGGATTCACATAGGGGCTGTCGCAAAGCGCCGTGCTCTCTGGAGTGAAGTAGACTACCGATCGTGTCTGGTTGTTAAAGCCGCCAGAACCGGTGTGGAACGAGCCTTGCATACTGGGACGGCACGGTCCCGTGTCCCGGTCCAGACCGCAATTTGCATAGCTAGGTGAGAACGGCAGACCGCTTCCCAGGGTGAATGTGGCATTCCACTGCCATCCGCCCACGAGCATGTCCATTCCACGGCTGACGTTGCCCATGAAGTGTTTGCCCCGGCCGATGGGCAGTTCGTAGAGTGCCGTAGCAACGAACACGCTGTCGCGGTTGAAGTCTCCGCGTCCATTGCCCTCGCTCAGATTCGGCTGGTAGGTGCCGTCGTTGTCGTACGCTCTGGAATACGTCCAGAAAGCCGTCAGCGTCAAACCGTTAGCGGCTCTTTGGTTCAACTTAATCTGCAGCGCTTTATAGGAGTTAACGCCGTCGTTGCCGTTGTAGTTAAATCCCGTACCCGAACAGCAAACCACCGTCTGCGTGCCCACCACCGAATCGGTATATACCGTCGTGAACGCATTGTTGTATGGGGCTCGAGCGTTGTAGCTCAGGCCCGGCGTTGTCGAATTGGGTGGCTGAAAGCCAACCACGGTCGGCTGATTGCTGTTGTACGTATTACTGTTTCCCTTAAAGACGTGCGTTCCGTGGTTTGCGACGTAGCCGATTTCCAAACTAAGTTTGTTGGTCAACTGCCGCTGGACAGTGGCGTTCCACGCGTCGAGCGTTGGCGCGACTAGATGGTCTGGCCGGCTGCGTGGCACTACGATTCCCTGGCAGGGTACAGCCGAAGCAGTGGGACACGGCCCGAAGAATGGAAGGATTCCGTTGGAAGGAACTGTGGGAAATCTGTTCGGAATCGGACCGCAGATCGCTGGGTTATACCCTCCTGAAGCCGGCAGGCACTCTCCCGTAAAATTGAACGCAGCGGTCTTGCTGTCGTTGGTGGGAGAATTAATTTCTTCGTTCGCCAGAACCGGCAGGTTCTGCGTGACGGTATGACCGAACAGCGACCCGAAGACGCCGATGTCATAGCTTCGCCCATATCCCATTCGAACCACGGTCTTGGGATTGATCTGATACGCGACTCCTAGCCGCGGCGCGAATTGCTTCCAATTGTCGGCGGTGTTTCCGTTCATGCTGATGCCGCCGTAACCCGCAACCCGGATCACTCCTTCGGGCTGCACGGCGAAACCACCGTTGCCCTTGCCGTTGACGCTCTCTGGAGTGTAGAACTCCCAGCGCAGCCCGTAGTTGACCGTCAATTTCGGGGTTACGCGCCAGGTGTCTTGCCCATAGAAGAAGTACCGGTTCTGCGCTTCCATGGCCGAAGTCTCACTTTGCGAACCTACGTAGCGATTGAAGGAAGTGACTTCCGCGAAGAGGAACGTCGCCAGGTCCAGGCCACCCGTGTTGTTATCGGACGTCCCAGCGTGGTTAAAATTCAGGACGCCGGTCCGGTTCTGGTCCGAGGGAACGCGAAGATTGTTGGCATGGCGCAGGTCAACGCCAAACTTGAATTGATGGTTCCCCAACATCTTGGTCCAGTTGTTTACGAACTGAATGCCCTGCTCTTTCTCGACAAGCGGACAGTTGCAGCGGCCGATGCCTAGTCCTTCGCCGATGCCGTTGTTGCCCAGCGTGTTTTGCCCGATCGTCTGGTCGAAGATCATGGCGGGCAGGCCGCCGGTAGTCGGGTCGGATGTATTCAAGCCGGGGAGTCCGAGAGCGGTGGCCGCTTGCGCGGTCGCGTCAAACTTCGTCGAGTGGGGATTGTAACGGAACCATCCGAATCGGAAGTCCGTTAGCAGGCTGGTGCTCAGGGTGTAATCGAAGCCCGTCGCCAGACTGTAGTTATTGATCGTCGAGTTGCCGGCCAGCCCGATGGGGCCCAAACCTGGGCCGCCGATCGCGTCACCAAAGACTGGCGCGCCGGTCAGTGTAAAGTGCGCGTGCGAGTAACGGCCAAAAACATTCAGCTTCGAGGTTACGGCGTAGTCAATTCGTCCCGTGTACTGATAGTCGTTGTAGCTGCCACTCCCATTGGCGGAGTAGTTGTCCACCGTGCCGTTGCTGCCCGCGGCACCGGAGGAGTTGGGTGCCGGTAACAATGCGAGAATTTTTTCCGCCGTCGTAAGGGAGCATCCCGACGCGCACGTGGGATCCACAGCTATCATCGCGGACTGAGGAATCATGTTCTGCGGGTACAAAGTGCGGGATCCCTGTGGCTCGTACGGGTTGTACACTTGGCCAGCGCCACCGCTAAGACCGGCAGTGAGGTATTCGGAAAGGTCGCACGTCGTGACCGGAGCCGTCAGGCAAGTTTGGCGAACCAGATTGGTCGGAACCGTCACCAGGAAACTGCTGCCTTGCGTACGCCGCGTTCCCTCATAGTTGGCAAAGAAGAACAGCTTGTTCTTGATGATGGGCCCGCCCACCGCCCCGCCGTATTGCTTCCAGTTGTTTGGCTGGGGCTTCCCGGTGAATGGATTCACCGCTGGACTGACTGGGTCGAGGTCGTAGAAATAACCGCTACCATGGAAGTCATTGCTGCCCGACTTGGTCTGAGCGGTCAGGATTCCGGCGATCGCCTTGCCGAATTCGGCATCGTAGTTCTGGGTCGTCATCTTCGTCTCAGTTACCGAGTCGAGACTCGGGTTGACGATGATGATTCCAAGAATCGCGTCTTGATTATCCGTGCCATCCAATTCATATCCAGTACCGCTGAAGTGTTGGCCGTTCACGTAGATCTGCTTGCTGCCTTGAGGGTTCTCAGTGGCCGCGTGACTCCACCCGATGACTTGGGTTCCGGGCGTGAGGAGCTCAAGACTTTGGAAGTTGCGATTGAAAATCGGCAGCTCTTCCAGTTGCTTCGAATTAAATTCGACCGCCACATCCTCGCGGTCCGTTTTCAGTTGGGGCGCTTCGGCGGTCACTTCGACCTGTTCACTGGTCGATCCCACCTGGAACTGGCCGTCGATCTTCGTGCTCGTGTCGGCGGACACTTGCACACCTTTGTAGTCCAAGCTCTTAAACCCAGTCCCTTCGATCCGCACTGCATAGACGTCTGGGATCAAGTGCGTCACAGAGTAGTTGCCGCTTTCGTTCGTGGTAGCTACCGTCGATACGTTTTTCGTCTGGCTCGTGACCGTGACCTTCGCTCCCGTCACGGCTGCTCCGGAAGGATCCGTGACGGTACCCAAGATACTTCCGTACACGGCTTGACCGAATGCGCTAGGCACCCACAGACTGCACAGTAGACTTAGTGTCGCTACCGCAACCCATGCTGACCTTTTCATGAACTTCCTCCTGAAACGTTGCCCCAACCAGATGTGCCCCGGAAATGCAGAGGGAGACTTGACTACGCACCGTGCAGTCGTAGTACAAAACTACTATCTACAGAAGGTTTCACTAGGTTTGATACCGTTACAGGTGTAAAGTGTTAAAACTGCAGTAAGATACGCGGGCCCGTTACCTCCCTGTGATATGGCTGTCACGCACACCTTCGCTATCGGTCGGGAGCAATGCTTCCAGCAAATAGATAAACTTATTAAAAGTCATAGCCTTCACACTTCGGAATCCCTATGCAAACTCCTGCGGTACCTCGCTGAACATTCGCTCGATCACCCTGGAATCTCCCTCAAGGAGTATCAGATTGCCACCGAGGTCCTGGGACGACCGATAGGATTCGATCCCCAGAGTGACTCCACCGTGCGCGTTCAGGCAGGACGGTTGCGCGTCAAACTGGCCGAGTACTATGCGCATGAGGGCCCGGACGATCCGATCGTCGTCGAGGTCCCCAAGGGCTCGTACGCACTCACCTTCCACCTGCGAACTCCAAGGCCCGGGACACAACCTCTCACGACTCTCATTCTTGAACCTCCGAGGCAACAGGAGGCTGCTCGCTTCACGCGTGGGTGGGTGATCGCGGTGGCCGCTTTTTCAGTCGTGCTCGCAGCGTCGTTGTCGACGACTGCTATTCTGCTCTCGCAGCGGGCGCGTACTCAGACTTTCACGGTTCAGCCTGCTCCTGCCGCGTATCAGATTTTCTGGAATCGTTTCCTCGTCGGAGCGCAGCAACCGTGGGTCATCTTCAGCAACGGGAGCTTCGTGGGACGACCGGAGACTGGGATGCGCTATTTCAATCCCTCATCCGACACGCGCGCGTTCATTCTCGATCACTACACCGGCGTGGGCGAGGTTCTCGCCATCCACGAACTGGATCATGTTTTCGCGCTTCTTAATCGCCCGATTCGCGTCAAGCGCGGCGCGCTATTCTCGCTGGATGACGCCAAGAATAACGACCTGATTTTCGTCGGCTCTCCTTCGGAAAATCTCAGCCTGCTCGATATTCCCGGCACCCAGGAATTCGTCTTCCGCCGCCTCGATTCCGGACCGCGCAAGGGAGACCTCGCTGTCCTCAACGTGCATCCCCTTCCCGGGGAGCCGGCGGTATTCCTTGCCACCCCCGCGAATCAGCCGACTACAGAAGACTATGCCGTCGTCAGTTTGCTTCCAGGCCTGGATCCGTCACGTTCAATTCTGATCCTTGCGGGCAACTCGACCTTCGGAACGCAGGCAGCCGTCGAGTATGTCTGCCGCGAAGACTCGGTCAAGGAATTGCTGCAGCGCTTGAAGGTTACGAAACCGTCCGAACTGAAGCCGTTCGAAGCGCTGCTTCACGTGAAGATCGCACACGGCGTGCCGGTGATGACTGACCTGGTATCGGTTCGCAATCGCGGCAACTGAGAGGTTCCCTACCGCGGCTCGGTCAAATGCGGATCTAACTCAACAGCCCTTTGAAACTCTTTCTTCGCCTCGTCCTTCTGACCCTGCTGCCGCAATGCCAGCCCGAGTTGATAGTGGGCCGCCGCATATTTCGGCTCTGAATGAATGGCCGACCGGAACTGCGCAATTGCTCCTTCCACGTCTCCAGCCCCTAATAGCCGCTTCCCTGAATTGGTTGCAAACGTGGCCGACTGCAGATTACTGCTCGACGCAGCGATGCTCGCTCCCGCCTTTGCTTCCTCGGCTGCACCTTGAGAGTCGCCCATCTGCCGCAGCACGGCTGCGAGCGTGGTATGCGCTCCCGCAAAATCAGGCTGCAATCGAATCGCCTCCCGCAGCGATGCCGCCGCCTCTGGCAGTTTCCCCTGCTGCTTGAAAACCGTGCCCAGCGTGTAATGGGCTTCTGCGTAGTTAGGCTGGTCCTGAATCGCTCTCTGCAGTTCGTCAGTCGCCTTATCGAAGTCCCCTCGTTGCCAGAACAAAACTCCGAGCGTGTAGTGAGCATCCGCCAGGTCGGGCTGCAATCGGATCGCGTTCTGGAATTCAGGCACCGCCTTGTCGAGTTGATCCTTCAATTTATAAGCCAGCCCAAGGTTGTAGTGCAGAGAAGCATTGCCGGGCGCCAGCTTAATCGCGGCCTCCAATTCCGTGATCGCCGCGTCAAAATCTGCTCGTTGCATGTACCCGATGGCCAGATTCCCGCGCAAAGTGCCATCTTCCGGACGCAGTTGTGTCGCAGTCTTGAACTTCGGAATTGCTTCTCCTGCGTCGCCCTTCTGCACCAGCGCTAGACCGAGATCGTTGTACGCCTCCGCATCCTGGGGCCGTAGTTTCACGGCCTCGCCGAACGCCGCAACCGCGCAGTCGACGTCCGCAGCGTGCTGGCACGCGATACCTAGATCGATCTGCAGTTCAAACCAATTGGGCTGTAAAGCGGCAGCCTTCCGCAACTCCTGCAACGCATCGGCGCTCTTCGACTGTGCCGTCAGGGTCTTCGCCATATAATAATGAGCCACGGCATCCTGCGGAGCCAACTTGAGCGCCGTTCCCAATTCGCTGGCTGCGTCGTCCAGTTGCTTTCCCTCCAAACGCACGACTCCGAGATGAAAGTGCGCCTGCTCCAGGTCCGGTTGTAACCGCAATGCTTCTTTGAACGCCGCTTCCGCTTCGGCAAATTGATTCCGCTGCGCCAGCAGATTGCCGAGGTCATCCTGCAGGTCGGCGCGCTGGGGAGCAAGTTCTACGGCCCGCCGCATCTCTGATAGCGCCTCGTCGCCCGGCCGCTGGCTGAGGATCCGGGCCAATATGCGATGAGCCTCGGCATTCCGCGGCGCAATTTTCACCGCGGCACGAGCTTCCTGTTCCGCTTCCTTAACCTTACCTTGTTGCAGCAGCACGCTTACCAGATTCAGTCGTGCGGATATAAATCCAGGCCTCGCCTTGATAGCGGCCCGAAGATGCGCCACCGCCGAATCCGTTTCGCCCTGCTCGGCCAGGACCCAGCCCAAAGCTGATTGGGCTTCGGCATCATTCGGGGCCAACTGCACGGCCTTCTCAAACTCCGAGCGTGCTCGCGCGATGTTGCCGTCCTTAAGCGCCTCTTGGCCGCGCAGCAACGCCAGGCGAGCCGGAGATTTCGCAGAAGGAGAAGTCGAAGCCGTCTGGCCGGGTGATGCAAAGGTGAGAGCAAGGATCAATGCGAGGAGAAAACAAACGCGCCTGAAAGGGTGTGGCAACACGATGAAATAGAGGACGTTCTACCCTTTTCGCATTATATCCAACGGTCTTCTCTACCCGTGTGATATGTCGTCATGCGAGGCATGTCTCTGAGTCCAAAATGATCTTCTGTCGTTCGATTTCTCTTGATCCAGCGTTGCTGCGGAATCGCATCTTCAGTAAATTCCCTTCCCTACTTGCGTGCTCTCAATCTTCCCGTGCTCCACAGAAAGCGAGTACGTCGTCCCTTTCTCGCCGGCCCACGAAGGCAGATCAAAATGCCCGCCTGCCGGAACGCGGTAAACACTGATGCCGCGAAACATAAGCGGCACGCCCTTGTCGCAAACCTCCGGCGCCTGCGTCGGACGCAAGAAATACGCCCCTTTCCCCGTGCCAACCACCCTCGCCTTCCCATCCGCCTCCACCAGCACCGCCGACTTCTCGTCGATCGCCACTTCCCGAGGGGATAAACTCCATCCATCCTTCATGATTCGGGCCAAAAATCCCAGAGACCTCCCCATGCGATCGCGCTTCGCAAAATGCGAATCCGTAATCAAATTCTCCAGATGAGGAACCTTCAAGAACTGTCGCTCCAGTATCACGCGCTCAAAATAGGGATTCGCCAGAACATCCGCCGACGACAGGTCCTTGTCGTCCGGCTTGTCGCCAGCCGCGGTATACACAAACTCACCCTCAACCGCCAGCCCGGCGCTAGTCCCGCCAATCGGCTTGCCCGCTGCAATATCCTCGTTGATCGCGCTTTCGACCGGCGTTCCCTTCCACCCACGAGTGTAGTTCGCCTGATCCCCTCCCGCGATGAACACGACCTCCGCATTGCGAATAATCTCCACCACCGCGGGATCCTGGGCCGCCTCGCGATCCGGAATAATCAGCGTTGCAACTGAGTTGGCTTTGCACAGACCGTTGACGTAAGAGTTGTAATCGTCATCGCCACGCGCGCGCAGAATCAAGAAGTCTCCGCCGTTACCCTTATTGCACAGCCACCGGAACGCATCATCCAGATCGCTTCCACCGCCCATCATGGCAATACCTGCGACCGGTTTGGTCCGAACGTCTTCCTTATGGCCGAGTCGAAAATACTTATAGGATTCCGCTTGCGCCAGATTCGCTACGCACGCCAGAGAAAAGAAAAAGACGAGAAGCGATCTCATATATATGTGCCGATTATGCTGAGAATTTAGCTGAATGAACTGAGACAAGTTGCCGATTCGAAACTCAGATAGCCCGGCAGCCTCGCCTACTTCAGCCCCTGCACCAGATACAAATCCGACAACGTCCGGCTGTACCCGTAAACGTAAGACTTATTGTCAGACGAAACCAGCACGCCGCGAATCGTATCGATCCCCGCCGAATCCGCCGGCTCGAACGATCTCCAGAAGGTTCTCTGCCCAGTGCTCACGTCGACACGAAACACCTGCGCCGGTATCTGACCTCGCGTCATTAGAAACAGCGAGTGTCCATCTGAAGACCAACCGGTCGGAAATTCGCCGGGTTGGACTCCCGGCACCAATTTCGGATCTCCTCCTGTCACTGGGAACAAATAGATCTTCTGATCTGGACCGCGCGCCGCCGCCGTACCCCCATCCGGAGACAACACCAGAGTTGCGACTCCCTCCATGCTGAACGCATGCGGTGTGGCGTCGTCTAGCGACTCCAGGTACAACCGCGCTCCATGCCCCGGCTCTGACCCCAGGAAGACAAATCGCTTTCCGTCCGGCAGGAATGCTGCGGCATTCATGTGATTCAGGCTATCGCTTTTCAGCTGTCTCATCTCGCCTACGCCGGTCGGATAAAGCACTAGCGGCGAGGGCACTACGTTCAACCGCGACAGCGCCCACTGACCGTCCGGCGAGAGGGCGACGCCGCTTCCTTCTCCCAATCGGATCGCGGGCGATCCGTCCGTGCCTCGCAAATAGACTGCGTAATGCGGTCCGCCCCCTTCGCCCGACTCGAAAAATAGAATCATCTTCCCATCGGCCGACAAGCTTCCCGGCGCCGACCAGTCCAACCACGAGAGATCTTTTTCTTTGGATTCCCCCGGAGCCAATCCGATCATTCCGGCGCGGTCATTGCCGCGGGTCAGAAGCACGTTCCCCTCTTTGCCCACGTCCAGGATCGTCAACTCGCCCGGCACGCGCGCCAGCAGTCTCACTTTGCCCGACAGGTCGGTGGCGTACAGCGAGCGGTCGCCTCCGGTACGCGTTGCTGTAAACCAGATTTCGCTGCTGTCCGGAGACCACGCCAGTCCCTGAAGGCTGTCCCATCCATCGGAAAGGATGGTCTTTTTGCCTGCCAGGTCAATGACGGCAACTGCCCCGCCGTCGTCCCCTGCTTGAGGATGATCCACGAATGCGATGGTTTTTCCGTCGGGCCTCACCCGCGGATTTCCTATCCAACCATCCGCCTCGTAGAGGACATTGCCCAGCGGAAATTCCATCCGCTTCCGTCCTCCAACTTCATGGATGACGACCACGTTGCTTCCATCGGGCGACCAGTCTGCCCACTCGACGTCATTTAGAATCTCGCGCGGCGCTCCACCCACCAAGGGCACCCGGGCCAATGTACCGGCATAAAGAAACGCCGAATCCCTCGGCTTGCTGTGTAGTGCCAGCAACATCTCTCCCGAGGCCGATACCGCCAGCACGTCGGCACCCTTCGGTTCCAGGAACTGCGACTGCGGGCTCTCCGGACGCGTCGTGTAAAGATCCAGCGGCTTCCCTTCCCACGCCGCGCTGTAAATCACCGTCTTTCCATCCGGCGCAAAACGCGCAGAGTGCACGATTCCGCGCCGGAACGTCAGCGGATGGTACGCTGCGAACTCGGTCTTCCCTGAGCCCTTGAGCAGCAGCGCGCCCGCTCCCAATCCCACCAGCAGAGCCAGCACGCCCACCAGGGCGGCCGCTGTCCACGCACGTCCCTGCGCAGCCTCCCCTGTCCTCACCGGCGTGCTTGCAACTTTCGCTGCTGACACTGCAGAAATTCCCGACCCGCTCCCTGCCCTGATCCGCGAACTATCCAACCCGCGCTTGATCCTCTTCAGATCGCCGCGTAACTCTGCCGCCGTCTGGTAGCGCATGTCGCGCTCTTTCTCCAGCGACTTCGAAATCAAATCGTTCAGCTTCTCGGGGATTGCCGGATTCACATCCGACACCGGTGGCGGCATCCGGTTCAGGATCGCCTCGAAGACCACACCATTACTGCTTCCAGAAAACGCCATGTCTCCGGTCGCCATCTCGTACATCACCGACCCGAAAGCAAAGAGATCGGTGCGCGGGTCCAACTCCTCGGCCCGTACCTGCTCCGGCGACATGTACGCCACCGTCCCAATCGTCGACCCCGGACTCGTCATTGGTCCCTCGGGCGTGGTCAGCGTGTGTTCCGTACTCTGCGCCAGCTTGGCCAGTCCGAAGTCGAGCAGTTTGCTCTGCCCGCGCTTGGTCACAAAAATATTGGCCGGCTTGATGTCGCGGTGGACAATCCCCCGAGTGTGCGCCGCGTCCAGCGCGTCTGCAATCTCGATGCTGATCCCCAGCATCGTCTCCAAATCCAACGGCCGTCCGGCGATGCGATGCTTCAACGTCTGCCCGTCGAGAAACTCCATCGCGATGAAGGGATGCCCCTCATGCTCGTCGATCTCATAAATTGTGCAAATGTTGGGATGATTCAGCGCCGACGCCGCTTGCGCCTCGCGTTGAAAGCGCGTGAGCGCCTGCGGATCTTTCGCTACATCATCCGGAAGGAACTTCAGGGCTACAAAGCGTTTCAGCTTCGTGTCCTCGGCCTTAAATACAACGCCCATTCCGCCGCCGCCGAGCTTCTCGAGAATCCGGTAGTGGGAAATGGTCTGACCGATCATTCCATGGGCCTGGAGCAGGCGCAGTTATCTTATTGATGCGGAGCGTTCCGCGCAAGTCTCTTCAAGTTGCCTACACCCAGGCGACGCCAAGCGAATGTAGGATCAATGCATCTCCGGCTGTTATCTTCGAAGCATCCCCAACAATCTGGTAGGCGTACGCCGTTTGCGCATCTCGAGAGGCGCACCACGGCGCATGCTCGAAAATGCCCTCGCAATGCGTGCAGGCGGACTGGGCGTTGAACTGGTTGCTGCATTGAGCGGAATTGAGATTGTTCATGGCTCTTCGTCCTCAAGGGTCAAATTTGCTTCCGGGTTTCAGGTCGCAGAACTTGGATGGTTAAGGCCGGGCCCGTGCACGAAACTGCATTGCGAAACTGGCATCGATACTCTGAAAAAGGCTAAAATTTAGATCGATCAGAGCAGCCGAGTCCGGGAAAAACAGCAGCCCAAAGATGGACCTGAGTTCCGGGAATCGGGGAAAGGCCCTAGAGGCATCGCCACGGGATGTTAGGGCGGCGCTTGCAACGCCGGCTATTGCGGTTAGAGGCTGGCCTTCACCAGGTTGACTAAGGACTTCCCAGAGTACCGCAACCAGGGCGACCTCTCTTCTCGATGAGCGATGCCGGGACGGCAAGCACTGAACCGATTCAGGCGCAGATGCTTAGCTCTACCCATCCATAACAGGGGCCACCAACAAATCAGCCTCGGCGGAAAAGTCTTTCAGGCTGACCGCAGTCCCATCTTCTTCAGCAAGGACATTGCCGGGCGTCAATTGGTGACGCCAGACTGGAAAAGATTCAATCCGACGAATGCCGCGAAGAGATACCAAATAGGAACTGACCCAGTGTCCCAGGGCCAGTGAAGGCAGAATGACCAGGCCGGTGAACCAGCATGCCGGGTGCATGCGCAGTTCCTCCACCAAGTTCCGCTCACTGGTGATGCCATACAAGTAGCCGATCAACGCGATGCACAATAGAAGTCCGGGATCAATGGAAGGACGGCCGGTATCGCTCTAATTCCCTTCGGCTTCTCCCGCACTGAAAAAGCTGATATATGCCTTTCGATCAGCCGCAGCAGTGAGTCTCGGGAACATATTTTTCTAGACGGAAATTATAAAACAGCGCTTCGGAGCGGTCGTGTTGCCCTATGATCAACGGGCCCCTGACGACAAGAATCCGACGGAGCATGGGCGAAATCACTTCTCTCAAACATGCTTCTGCTGAATTCCACGTCCTTATGTCAATGACTTTTCAACACCCACGCGGGTTCCCGCCGCTTCATGCTCTCCGTGAATCTTGACCAGCAAGCTGTGGACACTTCGCTCCTAGGGATTTTCCTAGTGGCGAGAAGCTGCGCGTTGCCCTATCAATAACTGGGTCCCTTTCGGGTGGCGCAGACCTTCCATCTCTCATGAGTTGTTCGGTTGCGCCACATCGTTCCTGCAGTCAGGAAGGAGTAAGTGAGTCCAAGGAGCCTGATGTTGGCAGGAGATCAATTTGACGCCGTGGCCCTCGACTACGAGATGCCGGGCGTGCACGGATGTGATGTTCCCTTCGAAATAAAACGTGCAAGACCGGAACTGGCAGTGTTGTTGCTTTCCGGAAGCAAAGTACCCACGTCGCATATCAAGCGAATGTGGTCCCGAGCCCTTGCTTCCCTACTTCCCTTTGGCTTCCTGTTATCTGCGGGTGTACTCCAGATTGCATCATCTTCGCCGATAACACAGGTCGAACGGTCCTCGGGTAGACAGGATTCTTTTCTCGAAAAAGTACCTCCTTCCGCGCGGGGCGTGATGCAAGAGGGCCACTGGGGGCCCACTAACCCGTCATCGGTTTCGCCGCCGGTCGACGCTCAGGATGCCAAGGTCGGACAGTCACAACAGAAAGACGATTCCTCAGAGGCTCAGCAGCAAGGTAAGAAAACCAAAAGAGAAAGGCGAGGTTCCATTGTCGCCGCTCCCATCCCCATTTCCAGTCCCGCGATCGGTTCCGGAGTCGTACTCGCAGGCGGATATATCTTTCCCCTTCAGAAGTCGGACAAGGTGTCGCAACCTTCCACCATCGGTACGGCCGTTCTAATCACCGATAACGGGAGCCGGGGATGGGGCTTGGGAGGAGACTTCTATTTTAAGCAGGATACCTATCACATCACGACAATCTACTTCAGCGGTAATATTAACTACAACTTCTATGGCATCGGAATCGCTTCCGGCGACGCGGGCCGCAAGTTGCCGCTGAAGCAGGCCGGAGAGGTCTTCTTGGCAGACTTCCTCTACCGGCTGGGATGGAAGTTCTCCGTCGGGCCCCGGCTGCTGGCGGGGAATTCAACCATCACGCTGAGATCCTCTGGCGACAACGACCAGCCCCCGCCACCGGATATCGCACTTGAAACCAGGCTGACGGCACTGGGATTCCGCATCAATCGCGATACGCGCCCCAACCGGTTCTACCCAACCGGCGGCACACTCTTTGATTTTACGTCCAAGTTCTTTTCCGATGCGCTGGGTAGCAAGTATTCGTTCGAGTCATATCGCTTCATGTTCAACTACTACCACAGTCTCGGCAAGAAGCAGGTTCTGGCCTACAACCTCTACACATGCGCGACTGCCGGTGATCCACCCTTCTATGGCGAGTGCATCTACGGAACCAACAGCGAGTTGCGAGGCTACGTGGCAGGGAGATATATCGATCGGGATATGATCGCCACTCAAGTGGAGTACCGGCTAGCCATGCGCTGGCGATTCGGAATCGTACTTTTTGGGGGCCTCGGCGAAGTCGCGCCAAGCGTAGAGGACTTCGGAGCGGACAATATTCTTCCGGCCGGCGGCGGCGGCCTGAGATTCAAAGTGAGCAAAAAGTACAATCTCAACTTTCGCGCAGATCTCGCGCAGGGTAAGGATGGGCACACATTCAGCATGGGAATCGGCGAAGCGTTTTAGGCCGCGCTTCTGGCTGCGAACGGTGTTATGACGCGAGCAGGGAATAGACAGTGCGTCACAGTTTCACCGCGAGCCTCCGGTATTTGCTACAGTGACCTGCCCAATATCGTCCCCGCAGATTGCGTATGCACGCGACGCGGGCTTCTGACCTTCTATTCTGGAGATCAGAAATAAATTCCGAAACCAAAGATCGGCCCATTCAGCGTTTGCTTTATTTCCAGATTTCGCTGAGCGATGGTGCGGGTAATGTCCAAGTGCAACAAACCGTAGCCCATGGCTATGCCGAAGTGCCGCGCGAACTGCCACTCGGCGCGGGCCGTAGCGGCTATATCCACATCTGAGCCGACGCCGAAGCCACCACCATCGACGTGCCCTAAAACCTTCCATTTCTTGGTGAGTTGACGTCGATACGTGAGCCCCACAAGAGGATCCCAGACCCCAGGCTTTCCGCTGACCGTTGGAAAATCCCCCAGTCTCAGAGACAAATTCAGCGCTATACGCCGGAATCCACCTTCGAGAAAAAGGTCGGGAACGATCTCGCGGCCTGCCATCAGCTGGCCGAAGATAGCGTCTACGCTGATCCGCGCAAATGGATTGTTGCGCTCGCTAGACAGGCCTGCCCACAAAAACGTGCCGTCGGTGGACCACTTGCTCTTCTCGACTCTGAACCCCGCGAACGCCGCCCCGTTCAAAGAACTAGAGGTGTCGCTTGGAGGCAGAAGGTTGCCACCGCCGCCCCCCCCTCCCCCCGGCGAACTGGGGCGTTCCTGGGTGCTGATGCCGAATATCGGCGCCCACGCGAAAACCGGGTAGATACTAATCTGCCATGCGGAGGGGTCTTTCCAGCGATCTTCTGCTGCAGAATTGGGCGGCGATGGCGAGGCCTGAGGATCGGCATCCGCATTCCCGCCCTGCGCAGACATGAAGGTCCGATCCCCTTCAGATTGATGGTTGCTCGCAATCAAGGCTTTTTCCTGCGCGAACAAACAGGTAGACAGCATTACCGTAATTATACGTAGCGGCCAAGATCCAGCTGACATGAAATATTGCCTCCGGCGGTATTCCTACTGAATCCCGCAGGGCGATCCTTGGCATTTACCAACGGATGCCAAACGTAAGCGGAAGTATTTCGGTGGAGACTTTGTTGTAGGAAGCATAGTGATACCGGACCTCCGCATAAAGCTTCGCATGGCTCTCGCCGAGTCGATAGGTAAAGCCTCCACCAATGTTGCCACCGAATGCGTTCGCACTCCGCGACCCCGTCACGATTTGCACGCCTCCGATTGTGCATCCGTACCACCAGGACCAATACGGATCGCAGATGACGGCGGTGCCCGGCGTTGTGGTTTCTCCCGAGCGGTGGTACCAGCCACCGCCGCCAATCACGTAGGCGCCGGCTCTGTGCCCAAGCGGGAAGTGGATGATGGGATTGAACGTCCAGGCATATTGGCGAGCGCTGGCGCCAGGCGTATTAAGCGACTGCTTAGTGGCGGAGTTCACGGGCAAATCCTGCCACATAAATTCGCTATCCACGCCAATCAGTCTTGAGAAATTGTAGCCACCGCCGATCACAAAATTTCCGCCATCATTGACGAAACTGCCCAGATCTCCTTGAGGAAACGAGATACCGCCGCCAATGTTGAAAAGATACTTGCTGTACTCTTCGTCTTGCGCCCGGGACGTTCCCAACGCACAAAGAATAACCGCCATCGCTAGCGAGAGTCGTACGAAACGCATAGATTCACTCCTAGATAATTTGCCGCGGATGCTCCCGGCAAAAACTCTCCGAAGGGGCACTTCCCCACCGAGAATCTAATCCTCAGACGTTTACTTGCCCCGCGGCAACTAGGGAAATCCCTAAAGTGTCCTTCCATTTCAACTCCCTGCAGCGCAGGCAAGCCTCTTCGGGAATCGGACGCATCGCGGCACCCGCGGTAACTAGTGATAGGAGGATTCAGGGCAGTTGGCCGGGCGAGCGCATTGGTTCAGTCGAAAGGACCCCGAGGTACGCAAGCCCGATAAGAGAAGGGTACGGGACCGGCCGCTGCGAGGAGGACTGTCTGGTTCACATGAGGTCGGGAAATCAGAATCGCAATATCGGCCCTGCCAAGACTTCGCCCTGAGAACTGAGCGTACCGCCGACGTGAACAATGCAGCCTGATCCGCAAATGAAAGCCACGTGCGGGTCCGCAAACACTGGCAACCATTCGGCTTGAATCTTGAAGCCGAAATGGCGACTCGGATAGAACCTGATCCCCCCTCCGATTCCAAACGAGAAACGTGTGAAGTTAATATTCGAATTACCGGAAACATGTGTAGCACCAACGCTCGCTAAGACGAACGGCTTGGCCCAGGAAGCCCAGTCTTCCACAAGGGCTTCATGACTGAAATCCCCATGAAACTGATCAAGGATCACACGTTGCGTTGGAGGTTGGGGAATAAGGTCCTCCGCGTGGACATAGGAATCTTGCCTGGCCCAACGTACTTCGACCAAGTCTTCTTGTGCACGAAGGCGCATCCCAATCGAGACTCCATAGCTAGGACTCGCATCGAGGACAACCCGAGGGTTCGTCCCGGTAACATGCAACTCAACTGGGAAACTCATGCTGGTGCGGTATCCCATGAATGGAGTCAATTCAAAACGCTGTGACCACGGCTCAGGTTGCTGCTGCGCCATAAGCGCAGACGAGAGTACGATCAGAAACAGAGCCACAATAAAAACAAGCACACCGTTTGTTTTCTTAGCCAATTCTCTGCGTCTCCGCGTCTGACGCTCACACAATAACACCCGAGCACAACGGACTTAAAAGTTTTGACCACTAGCCTGGATTATTCACGAAGTCTCTAGCTAAAAAGAAAAGGATGCTCTAAAAGGATGATGAACACTGGGTTTCGCCGACCCAGCATTCCCTTTCGGAGCATCCATCGCTTGATACAAAGTGTTTTACCACAGCTGTGCTTCTCCTTCTACCGTCATCAACCCATCCGCGCCGATTTTTCCGGGGGCCAGATCACCAGCGATGCCGGTTTGCTGCCCCTGCGCGCCTTCGATCAGCGCCATCATCTGACCCACGACTGGGCCGCGCAACTCAGCGATCCGCGGCAACCCGACCGCCTGCGCCATGATTCGCTGGCTCTGTTGCGGCAACGCATCTACCAGATCGTGGCCGGATACGAAGACGCCAACGATGCCGATCGTTTGCGCCACGATCCCCTGTTGCAGATCGTCGCCGATCAGAAACTGGGCGACCCTCTCGGTTCCCAGCCCACGCTCAGCCGCTGGGAGAACGCGCCGTCCTCCCGCGACCTGGTGCACGCCAACGACTTGCTGTGCCAGCAGTTCATCCGTCTCTGTGGCGACCCGGTTCGCCAGCGCGGCGAGATCCTGCTCGATCTCGATTCCACCGACGATCCCACGCACGGCCAGCAGCAGCTCAGCTTCTTCAACGGCGCCTACGGCCAGCATATGTATCACCCCATGCTGATCTTTGAACGCCACAGCGGATGCCTGCTGGCAGCGCGGCTACGGCCGGGAAACGCCTCCAGTCATGCCCGCATCGTGCCCATGCTGCTGCGTCTGGTGCCGCGTCTGCAGGCCGCCTTCCCCGGGGTGAAAATCAAACTGCGCGGCGACGCCGGCTTCGCTCTGCCCTTGCTCTACCAGTTCTGCGAGTTCTTCGCTCTCCAGTACACCTTCGGCATCCCCGCCAACTGCGTTTTCAAGCGTCGTGCCGAGCCGCGGCAGAAGCGGTTAAAACGCAGCTATCGCCGTACCCAACTCCCGCAGCGCAGCTTCTCCAGCTTCCGCCACCGCGCCCGCAGCTGGCCGCGCCAGCGCCGCATCTGCTACAAGGCCGAACACTCCGCCGCCGGAACCAACCTGCGCTTCCTCGTTACCAACTGCGCCGGACCTGCCTCCCAAGTCTTCGCTTTCTACAACGATCGCGGCGAGTGCGAGAACCGCATCGAGGAGTTCAAGAACGGCTTCTGCGCCGACCGCTTGAGCTGTCACCGCTTTCTGGCCAATGCCTTCCGCGTGCTCCTGCACGCCGCCGCTTACAACCTGGTCAACTTCTTTCGTCTGCAGTTGCCCCAGCCTTGGCAATCGGCCCAGATCGAAACCTTGCGCGCCCAGCTCTTCAAAATCGGCGCCCGCGTACGCCACACCGCCCGCTGCATCCGCTTTCACCTGGCCAGCGGCTGGCCATTTCAGAACTTGTTCCGTTCCGCTACTCTTGCCGTCAACAGCAGTTGACCCGATTCGTTTGCCTCCTAACTCATCTTCCCCCGCCGTTCGTGCGGAGCCGTGCCCGAAACTACCCTTGACCGCCTCCCACCACGATCCTCGCCGAGAAAGCTCTCCGCTCACACCGCTCCGCCCGTCATCCCTGCCTTGCTCACCTCTCTCGCAAGCAAATCTCACCTTGGTGAATTAAGCAGGCTAGTCCTATGTGAGCGAGCGATTGTGGAAAGCAATATCGCCAAGGCTCTCAACGTGCCGGGTCGAGACTATTTAGAGAAGATTGTGCAAGTGGCGTTCGACGTGCCAATGATCGATGCCGCGCGCGTCCATCGGGTGCTCTTTCAACGTCTCGATTCGTTGTTGTCCGCCGAAGCCGTCTCACCGCGGTTTTCACAGAAACGCTGGGGCAACGTGTTCTTCTCGGGGCTCCGTCCATATTTCGAGACGTTGAGGGACGTGAATCGATTCATATCGACTCTGGCATTTCAGTTTTCTTCCTTCTCGGCTGACGGCGCTTTCGAGGTAAATCCTATCGACCTGATCACGCTCGAAGTGATTCGCTTGTACGAGCCGGAAGTCTACAGGGCAATACAATCCAGCAAGGACCTTCTTACGGCCACTGGCAGACCAGAAAAGCCTTTGTCCGAGGTCGCTGCGAAAGCTGTGGTCTCCATTGTGGAAATGGGGTCTGAAAGTCGCAGGGACGAGATTAGGGAACTGATTAAACACCTGTTTCCTACCATCGAGTGGGCGCTCGGCGGAGTGCAATACGCGTCCGAATTTGGGAACGAGTGGTATCGCGATCTGCGCGTTTGCTCCGCAAAGGTGTTCGATCGGTATTTTCGCTTGACGGTCTCTGAGGAAGAACTATCCCAGGCGGTTGTCCAGAGACTGTTGCGGGCCCGAGGGGATCGTGAGAATCTGCGAGCGGAATTAGAGAACCTGCATTCCAGGGGACTCCTAAATGCAGCGATCGAAGAGTTGGGAATACATCAGGAGCAGATTGAACCGCAGCAAATTGAACCGTTTGTTACAGGTCTTTTCGATGTTGCGGACCTGCTTTCGGATGAGAAGAGGGGTATGTTTGAAGTTCCCGCGCATTGGCGGATCGGATTTCTTGTTCAAAAAGCAGTTGAGAAGTTGGGCAATAATGGCGCTCGCGCCGAGGTACTCAAGAACGCAATCACCAAAAGCAGCGGTTTATTCATGGCGGTGGATTTCGTGGCGTTAGCGGGCGTGCCGCGTGAGGGTAATACCGAAAAAGGTTTTCTCACCGACGCGGAACTTGTGACGTTGAGGAGCACGGCTGTCAGCAAGATTGAAGGTGCTGCCGCGTCTGGTTCCTTGGCAGAGCATCCTAAATTGGCTGTTTTGCTCGGTCTCTGGCGAACATGGGGCAAGAGCGAAGATGTGACAAGCTACGTCGAGGTGCTGACCAAGACGGCAGTAGGCACCCTGCAGCTCTTAAGGTCGCTCGTGCTTCGATCCTTGCGCCATGGGATGGGAGACCATGTAGGGACAGAGAGGTATTATATGCGACGAAAAGACATCGAGACGCTAATCTCAATGGACGTGTTAGATGCAAAGGTGAGCGAACTCTCAGCGGACAGCTTAAGCGATGAAGATCAGCGTGCGGTCAAGGCGTTTCAGAAGGCAATGGAGCGTCGAAAGAGTGGGAAATCCGATGACGATCCGTTTGCAGTGGATTGAAATTCTCAAGGTTGCCGTAGGCCGAACACTTGGTGGGCGGGCCGGGAGTCAAACCCGGATTTGCAGCTTCGGACGCTGCCGTGTTGTTCGGTTACACTACCCACCCATCTGGAACTCGCGCCGGGAATCCAACCCGGATCTCTTCGTTAGGACCGAAGCGTCATCATGCTTTAGACCACGCGAGCCTAACTAAATGTGGAGGGGATGCAGAGAATTGAACTCTGATCTCAAGGTTCGTAGCCTTGCGCCCTCATCCGTTGGACCACATCCCCACATTGGAAGCGGCAGAGAGATTTGAACTCTCATCGTCCGAGGTAGAAGCTCGGAGCATTGATCCGTTATGCTATGCCGCCTCGTTGTTGCTCTTGGTGCGGGATGTGGGAATCGAACCCACTTCGTCTCGCTTAAAAGGCGAGTGCATATCCCTATCTGCCAATCCCGCAAACTCTGGTGGGTGACGCTGGAATCGAACCAGCCTGGTCTCGCTTAAGAGGCGAGTGCATCTGCCATCTCTGCCAGTCACCCATGTTCAACATCAAAATGGTGCAGGATGTTGGAATCGAACCAACGCCTCGCGGTTATCGACCGCGGGCTCGACCTTCGAGCTAATCCTGCATGGTGCGCCGTTCGGGAGTTGAACCCGCATCTGTTGGGTGTAGGCCAACTATTCTGGTCCGTTGAACTACCGGCGCGAAAAATTGGTAGAGGGTACAGGAGTCGAACCTGTCTAGCCGCGCTAATCTGGCGCCGAAGTGGGTATAAGCCACTGCTCCTCCCGGAGGCCCCTCCACTGGTGGCTCGCGATGGATTCGAACCATCCGCGACGGCTTTATGAGAGCCGCGTTCTTCCTACTGAACTAGCGAGCCGTGTCTTCCCTCGAAAATTGGCTGGCCGGGCAGGATTCGAACCTGCGCATGGCGTGATTAACAGTCACGTGCCTTTCCAGCTTGGCTACCGGCCAAAAAACATCCGTAAAAAGCAAAAGGCCCCGACTTTTGTCGGAGCCTCGGAAATCGAATCTGAACTTGGAAATCTAACGAATAATCAGACCAATCCCGAGGGCCGAGCGCGATTGACGCGCCGTCTCATAATGGATTTGGTCTGTATCGTCATTTTCGAAATCGAGTATAGCATTGCTTTCGGCGGGAATCCAGCACTAACAAACTGTTCTGTCACTCAAGTTACTCGCTGTCCTCCATTCCTTTATCCGTCACTGACTTAGCACCCTCGCCACCAAGTCGCTTGACCCCAAATCTCGAACAGAGTTAGCGTCCGGACGTGCTGACGATTCGTGCCATGACCGGCGGTGAAGGCTACGCACAGCGCCATCTCCAACAGAGCGACTACTACGACCAGAATCGGACGGTCGAAGGCCGATGGCACGGACGCGGCGCTGAACTGCTGGGTCTCAACGGAGAGGTTACCTCCGAGGGTTTCGAGGCAGTGCGTCAGGGCCTCGATCCACAAACGGGAGAATTCCTCCGGCAACGTCACGGGGCCGATCGCATTGCCAGCAATGGTGAGGAGCAAAGTAAGGCACGTTCTCTTTATGACATGACATTTTCGGCGCCGAAGTCCGTCTCTGTGATGGCCATTGTTGGCGGTGATGAGAGACTGGTGGCCGCGCACGGAACCGCCGTGCGCGAGGCATTGGAAGAAGCGGAGAAATACTCAGCCACTAGCCTGCTTAATTCACCAAGGTGAGATTTGCTTGCGAGAGAGGTGAGCAAGGCAGGGATGACGGGCGGAGCGGTGTGAGCGGAGAGCTTTCTCGGCGAGGATCGTGGTGGGAGGCGGTCAAGGGTAGTTTCGGGCACGGCTCCGCACGAACGGCGGGGGAAGATGAGTTAGGAGGCAAACGAATCGGGTCAACTGCTGTTGACGGCAAGAGTAGCGGAACGGAACAAGTTCTGAAATGGCCAGCCGCTGGCCAGGTGAAAGCGGATGCAGCGGGCGGTGTGGCGTACGCGGGCGCCGATTTTGAAGAGCTGGGCGCGCAAGGTTTCGATCTGGGCCGATTGCCAAGGCTGGGGCAACTGCAGACGAAAGAAGTTGACCAGGTTGTAAGCGGCGGCGTGCAGGAGCACGCGGAAGGCATTGGCCAGAAAGCGGTGACAGCTCAAGCGGTCGGCGCAGAAGCCGTTCTTGAACTCCTCGATGCGGTTCTCGCACTCGCCGCGATCGTTGTAGAAAGCGAAGACTTGGGAGGCAGGTCCGGCGCAGTTGGTAACGAGGAAGCGCAGGTTGGTTCCGGCGGCGGAGTGTTCGGCCTTGTAGCAGATGCGGCGCTGGCGCGGCCAGCTGCGGGCGCGGTGGCGGAAGCTGGAGAAGCTGCGCTGCGGGAGTTGGGTACGGCGATAGCTGCGTTTTAACCGCTTCTGCCGCGGCTCGGCACGACGCTTGAAAACGCAGTTGGCGGGGATGCCGAAGGTGTACTGGAGAGCGAAGAACTCGCAGAACTGGTAGAGCAAGGGCAGAGCGAAGCCGGCGTCGCCGCGCAGTTTGATTTTCACCCCGGGGAAGGCGGCCTGCAGACGCGGCACCAGACGCAGCAGCATGGGCACGATGCGGGCATGACTGGAGGCGTTTCCCGGCCGTAGCCGCGCTGCCAGCAGGCATCCGCTGTGGCGTTCAAAGATCAGCATGGGGTGATACATATGCTGGCCGTAGGCGCCGTTGAAGAAGCTGAGCTGCTGCTGGCCGTGCGTGGGATCGTCGGTGGAATCGAGATCGAGCAGGATCTCGCCGCGCTGGCGAACCGGGTCGCCACAGAGACGGATGAACTGCTGGCACAGCAAGTCGTTGGCGTGCACCAGGTCGCGGGAGGACGGCGCGTTCTCCCAGCGGCTGAGCGTGGGCTGGGAACCGAGAGGGTCGCCCAGTTTCTGATCGGCGACGATCTGCAACAGGGGATCGTGGCGCAAACGATCGGCATCGTTGGCGTCTTCGTATCCGGCCACGATCTGGTAGATGCGTTGCCGCAACAGAGCCAGCGAATCATGGCGCAGGCGGTCGGGTTGCCGCGGATCGCTGAGTTGCGCGGCCCAGTCGTGGGTCAGATGATGGCGCTGATCGAAGGCGCGCAGGGGCAGCAAACCGGCATCGCTGGTGATCTGGCCCCCGGAAAAATCGGCGCGGATGGGTTGATGACGGTAGAAGGAGAAGCACAGCTGTGGTAAAACACTTTGTATCAAGCGATGGATGCTCCGAAAGGGAATGCTGGGTCGGCGAAACCCAGTGTTCATCATCCTTTTAGAGCATCCTTTTCCTTTTAGCTAGAGACTTCGTGAATAATCCAGGCTAGGGTTCGCCTCGCCGGCCTGAACGAAAATCGAGCCACCGGAAACTGGATCGTAGCTTCCTACGCTCACGACACGAGTCGTCAGCTAGATCTGTCTTGGTTCAGCCTGAAATGGAGAAGCGACGTTCTCCGTTAGTGAGTATTCCGCCCTTCGGGCGGGGATTTTCAAGGCATGGGGTCTTTCGATCCGATGGAGGTTGGGGCGGCGCAAGAACGAATCCTCGCGCCCCCGTTCATCGTCTCGATGAGCCCACGGGCTATCCCTCGGCATGGTTGCGTCCCCGCAGTGCCCGCTTCCGTTTCGCCCGGCAAAATCATTGTAGCTCCGCAACGACCTGCCGTTTCTCAACATCCAGTTGGCCTGTTATTCCGCCAAAACCCAGACCGCGCCAGACTCAAATCGTGAGTGTAATTGCCTTGGTTACAACAGTTACCGTCGTAAGCCGCAAGTTTGGCGCTGAAATGCTCTAATCTTAATCATGAACCTGCGAGCAGAATACGATATTGCGTGACGAAGGCTCTTTGCGATGCGGCGACTTGAAGGAGAGTTTTGAAGAGACTTCCCAAGATCTTGCTGTATAGCTGCCTTTTCCTCGTGGGCCTCTGCCTTTTGGTTCCGGCTAGTTTCCGCATATGGCTCAAGTACGAATATCATCTTCCACCCGAGCAACGTGTGCGCAAACAATTTGAGAACGACCGGGCCGCTTACATCCAATTCGCTACACTGCTGCAAAGAGATCCATCCGCACATTATCGCGTTATCGACGGCGACGGTAGAGTTGATATTAATGGAGTGCACTCACAGCCAGTACCGGAATACGAGCATCTCATTCGCAAGATTGGAGCCAAGTTCGTGACGATCCGGGAAGATGGCTCGGTTGAGTTCTCGCTCTATGGCTCCGGTTGCGCGATCTGTTCGGATTCTTACATGGGCGTGCGCTACGTCCCGAAGGTTCGTAGGACGGATGCTCCCTCGGGATGGGAGCAAACCGCCGTTACGTCTCTAGATAGCGCGAAACTTCCTCAGGAACATGGGGCCGTTGCTACCGGCTTGTATGTTGTGCCCATCGAGCCAGAGTGGTTTATCTACCGACTCGACTACCGAGAATGAGGTAGAGCACGCGGCTTGCTGGCGGTGACTCTGGCGCTGCTGTCTGGCGGCTTCCAACCTGCGGTCGCGTTCTGCGTGGATCTCCTGCTGACGCCCCGCCAGCACGTCCGTCGGCGTGATGTAGCCGGTGGCACTGTTCAGGCGGACGTTGTTGTAATGCTCCACGTAGCCCTCGACAAGACGCCGTGCGTCTTCCAGCGACAGCGGCGTTCCCGGCCGAATGCACTCGCTTTTCAGCGATTTATGCCAGCGCTCAATCTTGCCGTTCGACTGTGGATAATAAGGGGAGGTTCGGACGTGCGTCATGCCCGAGATGCGAATGAACTCCTTGAAGTCACGAGCAATGAACTGCGGACCATTGTCGGAGATGATTCGCGGCTTTGCTTCCGGGTACTTCTCCTTGGCTCGCTGCAGGATCACTTCGACATCAGCTTCTCGCATGGACTCACGCAGGTCCCAATGCACGAGGAACCGACTGAACCCATCCAGAACGCTGCACAAGTAATAGAAGGTGCCGCTCAGGTTGATGTAGGAAATGTCGATATGCCAGTGCTGATGCGGCTGCAGAGGCTGTTCGAATCCGGTTCCCTTGCGCGAAGGTTTGCTCTTCCACCGCGATAATAATCCAGCTTTCTTCAACACTCGCCAAACACTTGCCGGACTAACCGCTACAACGTCAGCGTCGAGCATCATGAATGTCAGCCGCCGATAGCCCTCCAGCGGGTTCTTCAGATGGAACTCGATGATTGCTTCTTTCTCCCACAGTTCCAACCAGAAATCACGGGGAACCCAACCGTTGTGCTCGTTGACGCACCCGTACCGCTGCCGCCAGTCATAGAACTTGCTGGCGCTCACGCCCAGCCACGGGATGAACCGTCCGACGCCGATCTCGGCCTTCTCCGACCAGCGCCGGACGAAATCCACGACTAGATCCCGCACATCATGCGGCACCCAGATACCGGTTAGAGTTCCCCAAGACTTTTTTTTAGCGCGATGTGCTCAGCCATCAGCTCAGCTAGGACCTCGTCCTTGGTCTGCACCTTCTTCTCCAAGAACTCGATCCGCTTCTGCTTCTCCTCCACTTGGCGGTGGGGACGCTCTTGAGACTGAAAAGCGGCGGCTCCGTTCTCGAACAGTTCCTTCTGCCAGCGGTAGAACACCGTTGGCCGCAGGCCCAGTTCTTCACACAGCTCCGAGACGGGTACTTTGTCCACAAGATGCCGCCTCAGGATGGCTACTTTTTCTTCTGGAGTGAAATGCTTCCGTTCCTTCCTCATACGTTCGCTCCGTTATCTTAACGGACGAACGCCTTCTCCATTTCCAACTGAGGCAAGACAGATCCTCAACTCCACACTCATGCCGTCGCTGCCAATCTCACCTACGATGGGACCGAAGGACGTTGGAAGGCACTACAGGCTTCCGGTCTATATGAGCGTCGCAGCTACCTGACCGAGGTCTATCGCAATTCCCTTGCTCGCGAAGTACGCGCTCTTGGTTACGAGATTGAAAATCGTCACGATGTTCGCGGTCGTGACAAGGGATTCGAAATCGCAGGATTCTCCCAGGACCTCCTTGACAAGTTCAGCCAACGCAGTGCCCAGCGGGATGCGGCCATTCAGGAGTTCACCAATTCACGTGGTCGTGCGCCAACAGACAACGAGGTTGCGGTACTCGTCCGGGAAACGCGGGCTGACAAGCTTCAGGAGATGTCGACCGAGCGAGTCCGTAACCTTCAGCAAGACCGACTGTCAGTGGATGAGAGACAAAGACTTCGTGAGGTTTTGAACGAAGCTCAGACACAATCCTATTCACCTCAAGTCAATCGCGGTGTGCATGAGGCTTCGCTTGCATACTCCCAGGAGCACATCTTCGAGCGTCTCTCAGTCGCCAGGGAACATGAGGTTCTAACCGAAGCTCTTCGTCACGGGCGCGGCAATGTCGAACTCAGTGACCTTCAGGGCTCGCTCTCCCTTGAACGTGCGAAAGGGGCTCTCATCTCCTCCGGGGATGAAATTGCGACACACGCGAGCCTCCAACGTGAGCGTGACATGATCGCAGTCGTTAACCGCGGAGTGGATCGTTACGACCACCTCGGCAAGGGGCGTGACTTTGAGCTTTCGGGCCACCTCCGTCCCGAACAGAAGCGCGCCGTCGAAGCTGTACTCGACTCCCGCGATCTGGCGGTCAATGTTCGAGGCGCTGCCGGTACTGGCAAGACGGCGACACTGCGCGAAATTGACCGTGGCCTCAGAGAGGCCGGACACGAAGTTCTCGCGGTGGCTCCCACCCGAAGTGCGGTGGACGAACTGGAAAAAGTTGGATTCCGTGACGCGATGACTGTCTCCCGATTTCTGGAGGCTCAGGAACCACAGGGCGCGCTGCGCGGGAGGGTCTTGATCGTTGATGAAGCAGGAATGGTTTCGGGCCGGCAAATGCAAAGCTTGCTGCACCTCGCCGAGGATCAGGGAGCCAGAATTGTCTTTTCCGGTGACACCCGACAAATTACCAGCGTAGAGGCCTCGGATGCTTTGCGTATCTTGGAACGGGAGTCTGGCCTGAAGAGTGTTTCCCTTACTGAAGTACAGCGGCAGACGAACTCTGTCTATCGCGAGGCCGTAAAGACCATGAGGCATTCACCGGAGGAAGGGTTCGCACAACTGGAAAAGCTCGGTGCCATTCGCGAGGTACCCGTCTTCGACCGAGGTCAGATAGTGGCAGAGTTGCATCGCGAGTTCCGAGCCGAAGGGCGCGATACGCTTGTAGTTGCCGGCACTCATGCTGAGATTTCCCAACTCACCGACGCGATTCGCCACGATCGGAAAGATCGCGGCGAATTGGGAGTCAGCCATTCCTTTGATCGGTACGTCTCGCTCCAGTGGACGACAGCGCAGAAACAAGAACTGTCCAACTACCAAGAGGGGCAGGTTCTGCAATTCCACAGAGACACAAAACTAGCAAAACGCCATGAGTCTCTGGAGGTCGTGCGTGTTGGGCCTGAATCTCTCGTTGCGCGAAAAGAAACTGGAGAAGAGGTGAGCCTATCGCCGAAACAAACGCGGGCTTTTTCCGTTTATGAGCGTCAGCCCATTGAGGTTGCCCCTGGCGACAGCCTCATGCTGACAGCAAACCGTCGAGGACCGGAACTCCGGGCGACCAACGGAGAACTGGTCAAAGTGAGGTCCCTAGATGGTGGTGCCATTCGCCTCGAAGACGGAAGAACGCTTCCTGCGAACTATCACGAATTCACCCACGGATATGCGGTCACCGCCCATCGAAGCCAGGGCAAAACCGTAGATACCGTGATCATCTCGGCAGACGCCATGAAAAAGGAACTGTTCTATGTCGCCGCCAGCCGCGGCCGGAGCGAGATTGCTGTCGTCACCAGCGACCGCGAGCAACTTCGTGAATCCGTCGGCGTATCCACGATGCGGCAGTCTGCGATTGAACTGGCCCGAAAACAGCTATCCGCACACGATCCGGAAAAGGGCCACCGTGTTGACCTGATGACTGGGGTGAACCGGCAAGCTGGCCAGCAGATCGGAGAGCAGCATTCTTCCGTTCCAACTCACACGCCGGAACCGGAAAAGACTAACCATGTCGGCGTGGAACATAACCTCGGTGGCCCCAGTCTTGGTCTCGGACTTTGAGATGTCGCGTTAGGGCCACACCTGCACATTCCCCACATGGCGGAGACAAATGTGCCGGGGACAAGGCTTGGTGTCAAGGCCGCTTCTTGTGCGCCGCGAAGCGGTCGTGAGCCTTGACATGAGCCGCACCCCGGCTATGCTGTTGCAAGTGGGGATGGAGGAAGGGTTCCGTTAAGTCGTGTTGATTGCAGGTTAGGTACGGGTTTATTCACTCGGTTTACTGGTCACACAGCCAGAATTATGTCTATCCGATTGCCCACGCGGCAGCCTAACAAAATGACTCTGTTGTGCTCCATCGCAACAGAGCACGATCAGACAGTTGGACCAACTCGCTCGCTCCTACATGGTGACGGGTCGGAAAGAAATTCTCAATGTGGCCAGTTTGAACGCCAGCTCTTGGATCCCACCTCGACAGGCCGTTCTTTCCGGCGGAATAGAGGTGTTTACCGTCGCTGAAGAATTTGCCTGCTGGCCCGGCGAACACTGATATTTCGCGCGCCCAAGACCAGTCAGAACGCCACGTAGGGCTGGCGGGACCAGTGGAGGTAATGTCAAAAACACGCGCGCCGTCGACTATCTCATTGTCCTCATCTCCGATGCCACCAACAGCGACCGTTTTTTCATCCAACCAAGCAATGCCGTGGTCCCAGTAGTAGCTCCGAGCGCATACATCCCTCTTCGTCGCACCATCCTCGGATTCCCAGATGTTCTCCGATAGCCAGCGATCCACACTCCAAACGACCGGTATACCCACGGGATGCCAAACCCAGCCATCGTCGAGTATGTGCGTCCCCGCCGGACTCACATACAACGCTCCGTGGAAGTAATCAAGGTAATGCTGCGGTCTTTGCTCGCCGTCTCGGTAGCTCGTTGGACCACGCTCGCTTAGGAGTTGTGCGGTGGAAGCATCAGAGACATCCAACCGGTTCCACGCCGTACGGTGGATGACAACCACTTGTCCTTGCCTGCTAGCAAACACGAAAGAGAAAGGCACCGTCTCGGGACAATAGTCCCCGCCGTCCAGCTTTAGAGTCGCCTTTCCAGACCTGAGATCAACGACTTGACCGTACCGTCCGTAGTCGTTCACTACTGCAGCAAACTGGCCGTTCTGAGATGCGTGTAGGCGTGTCGTAAGGGTGTGTCCTGCAAATGAATCCCCCGGAGTTTCCGAAGGAATGCTCGCGCGTCCGACAATCTCCACTTCGCCGCTGTGCGCGTCCCAGCGCCAGATTCGGCAGTCCTCCCCCAGCAACAACCAGGTACTTCGACTCTCATGGTTAAGCGGGGCAATGTCGAGAATCCGGCCGCACTCGTTTGGAATTGCAGTCTCGCATATCGCGGCGTTGAAAGGCCCTGACAGCACCCGTATCTCTGGTTGTCCTTCAACTTTTACAAGTTGGCCGATTTTCTTCGAGGCATGTGTGAAGCATTCTTCGCAGACGAATGCGGTCTCGGCAGAGAGTCCCTTTTCGCGCGCTTCCGCGCATGAAACGCAGATGAACTCCGTATCAAGACCCGATCCAATAAACCACTTGACGTACTTGAGCCACGGTTGGCGACAACTGCGCAGATGCACGCAAAGAGGCATACCAAACGGTGCTTTCAGATGACCGCATGAAACCTCTTGCATCAAACCGTAAGCTCCTTGACCAACAATCTGACCTTACCTAGATGGTAACAAGATCTTTTAACAGCCCGAAAATAATCGATCGCGGCGGCATACGCCCGGCACTACCGTTCCATGCTGCAAAGCGGAAGTGCTTGGACTGGGACATCCGGCGTGACGGCTGTTTGGACAACCTTGCGGAAGGCGACTGGGCACAGGAAGTGTTCGAAATATTTTCGATACATTTTACCTCCCGCAGGTTCCTTTTATACATAGAAGGGAAAATCTCGCGCGGATCAACGAAACGGCCTCGCTAAAGAAGCCGCCGGTTGAGTGCGGCCGTTGCAATGTTCCCGTGGATTCCCTAAACGTACCTAAAAGCACTTCTAGGCGCTTTAGGCACTTTAAGCAATTGTTGAGAAGTTTGTTTGAAGTCAAAAAGAAAAAAGATTCTTTGAAGGGAAGCAACAAATGCGTCTTGTACGGTTTCTATACGAATAATGTTCTCGTCCGCCCATGACGCGAAGACTAACGCCAGCCGAGTAGTGAATGGGCTCGAAATCTGTCGAACGAAGTCGGACGCCAAAGCCGATCTTCAGACGACGCGGTGATTTCAGCCTGGTCTCGACTCTCGCTGCAGGAGATTTTATGAGCGAGATGCACGAAGTAACGCCAGTCAGCCAGCCGTTCCCTCATTTCGAGAGGTTAGTCGATTCGCGCGAGGCGGCAGCCTTGCTGCAGATCCACCCGAAAACACTTCAACGACTCGCCCGTAAGGGGGAGATACGCGCCATGCGGATCGGAAAATTGTGGCGCTTTCGCACATCGGATCTCGACGCGTGGGTGCATTTGAGGTTAAAGTTAGCCAGCTATCCGTACCGTCCCTAACCACGGAGGATCGTGATGAGACGGACGAGATTTCAGCAAGGCAGCCTTCAGATTGTGAAGCGTGCCCGCGGCCGGAATGCATGGGAGTATCGGTGGTACGAACTCCAGGCAGACGGCTCTCGCAAGCGACGCTGTCTGATCGTTGGTTCGGTCGAACAATATCCGAACGAGGCGTCGGCGCAGAAGGCCGTAGCCGCACTTCGGGCAGACATAAACGCTGAGAATCCGCGCACCAGTTTGACTCCGATCAGTGTTCAAACGCTTATCGAACACTACCGGGAGAAGGAACTGGGAGTGAATTGCAGCAAAACACGGAAGACGCAGGTCACCTATGAGTGCTATTTCAACAAGTGGATTCTGCCTCGTTGGGGAAGCTATCGCGTCACCGAGGTCAAGGCAGTCGCTGTCGAGCAGTGGCTTCGGTCGCTCAAGTATGCGAATGGAAGCAAAGCCAAAGCTCGAAACATCATGAGTGCCGTTTTCAATCACGCTGTCAGGTGGGAATGGCTCGGTGTGAATCCCATACGCATGGTGCGTCAAAGCGCCAAGCGCACCAGGATACCCATTGTGCTTTCCATCGATCAGATTGCGGCACTGCTTCGCATCCTGAAGGAGCCTACGCGCATGATGGTTTTTCTCGCCGTGTTCACGGGCCTTCGGGTTGGGGAGTTGCTGGGCCTCAAGTGGAAGGACATCGATTTTCAGAAGATGGAGATCCATGTCATTCGCTCGATCGTCATGCAACATGTTGGGGACTGCAAGACCGAAGCCTCTCGCAAGCCGGTTCCGCTCGACTTGCGACTATCGAAGGTCCTGTGGAACTGGCGGCTGCAGAGTCCATACCCAATCGACGAGGACTGGGTATTCGCTAGCCCACACAGCAAAGGCAAACTGCCGTACTGGCCAGGCTCGCTCTACAAGGCGCACTTGGAACCAGCGGCCAACGAAATCGGAATCGTGGGCCATTTCGGTTGGCATACGTTCCGGCATACGTACGCGACGCTCCTCAAGGGGAACGGCGAAGACGTGAAGGTTGTGCAAGAGCTAATGCGGCACGCAAACATCTCGGTCACTCTGAACGTCTATGCGCAAGCAATCACGCAAACCAAGCGAGACGCGCAGAGCCGAGTTGTGAGTTTGCTGCTCGACAAAAACGAAGAAAAACCAAGCACCGAGGCTTATCGGACTGTAACGGACCTACAAAATTCTGGAGGGGATTTGCAAGTGATTGATAAGGTTGGCGTCCCCGACGGGATTTGAACCCGTGTTACCGCCGTGAAAGGGCGATGTCCTAGGCCAGGCTAGACGACGGGGACGACTCTCAGGCTGGATTGCTGACGAACCTCTGATGTTAGCAGCAGCATTGCACGCTGTCAAAAACAGCATATGGGCTCGCGATGCAGCCTTCATTGCAATCAGTACTCCGGGATTTTCCCGCCTCCATACGAACTCGGCCCCTTGCGATTCAGCGACTGCGTGCGCTTCCGATTTAGCTCTTCCGCGCAAATTCCCTTCGGATTCTGTGGCGTTAACTACAGAAACAAATGTATTTACCGGGCGATGGGTTGCTCGAACAATCGAGTAGCACTGCTGTGCCAAGGATTGAGCGGATGCATGTGCGACGCAACTGCACGACCAAATCACGACGAAAGGATCTGACACTAACTGTATGCCGCAAGAAACGTTAGCGCCAGAAATTACACGTTGCAGTTCCGGATGTACGGGTCTCGATGATGTTTTGGGTGGTGGGCTGCCAGTGGGTCACGTGTACCTGGTCGAGGGCGAGCCGGGCACCGGCAAGACTACTCTGGCTCTGCAGTTCGTGGCCGAAGGATTAAGACTGAGAGAAAAAGTTCTGTATGTAACTCTTTCCGAGTCACGGGCTGAACTCACGACCGTGGCTCGCCTGCATGGATTGAGCCTCGATGGCTTAGCCATACTTGAGGTAAGGCCGAGCGAGCAAGATCTTAAGCCGGAGGGCCAATACACTGTTTTTCACCCAGCTGAAGTCGAGTTGAACGATCGCGTGCAAACCATCATGACAGAAGTCGACAGGCAGAAACCGGTCCGACTGGTGATTGACGCCCTATCCGAAGTCCGCATGCTCGCCAAGGATCCGTTGCGTTATCGTCGCCAGATTCTCTCCTTGAAAGAATATGCTCCGGAGAACTGCACTGTGTTGTTGCTCGACGACCGCACCAGTCGCTACGCAGATCTTGAGTTGCACAGCATAGTGCATGGCGTCATTTCGATAAGCAGAGTGAGCCGCGAATATGGCAAGACCATGCGACGAGTCGAGGTGACAAAACTCCGGGGTAGCGCCTTTCGCGAAGGTTTTCATGACTACCTGATTCGCAGCGGAGGTGTCGTTATTTTCCCGCGGCTCGTAGCTTCCGAATATGCCAACGAACGAAATGACGAAAGCGTTGCCGCGAGTGGCATTCCCGAGTTGGATGCGCTGGCGGGGGGTGGTCTGGGGCGTGGAACCAGCACCTTGCTCATTGGGCCGGCAGGCTGCGGTAAAACCACGCTCGCCCTGCGCTGGCTGACAACTGCGGCGGAACGCGACGAAAATGCGGTAGCGTTCATTTTCGAAGAAACCGTGAGCACCTTGCTAGCGCGCGCGGCCGGGCTTGGCATGCATCTCGACAAACATCTCGCGTCGGGCCGCTTGAAAATCGAGCATCTGGATCCCGCAGAGGTTTCCCCGGGAGAGTTCGTCAACATGGTCCGCCAAAGTGTCGAGGAAGACGGGGCCCGTGCCGTGCTCATCGACAGCCTGAACGGCTTCCTCCAGGCCATGCCGAGAGAGCAGTTTCTCGCCCTTCATCTCCACGAACTTCTAACCTATCTGAATAATCGGGGCGTTCTGACGTTGCTGGTCCTCGCACAGATGGGTCTGGTAGGCAGTGCGATGCAGACTCCCATCGATGTGAGCTATCTGGCAGACAATATTCTAGTGTTTCGCTATTTCGAGGCGCGCGGCGAGGTTCGGCAAGCGATTTCGATGATGAAGAAGCGCACCGGTGGACACGAGCGCTCCATCCGCGAATTGCGACTCGGACCCGACACCATCCGGGTGGGTGCGCCGCTCTCGAACTTTCAGGGAATCTTGTCGGGCAGTCCAACGTCGCTGGCGGCGCCACTCGAAAAAGGGCTTCCCGAATGACTGATTCGTCTGTGAGCGATCTTCGGGTGCTGGTGTTCGCACCGTTCGGCAAGGACGCTGCGCTCATCGAGAGAGTGCTAGCCCAGTCTGCCATAACAATCCGTACACTCCCCACTCTTCAAGAGCTAGAGAACGCGATTTCCGAGCATGCCGGTGCGGCAATCCTGACGGAAGAAGTACTTCAAAACGGGGCGATCAGTGCCCTCGCACAAAGGCTTTCTGCGCAGCCGCCATGGTCTGATTTCCCGATCATCGTGTTGACCGGAAGCGGACTCAGTACTGCGACATCGGAATCGGCGGTGCGCTCGCGCGCGCCTCTGGGCAACGTAACCTTGCTCGAGCGTCCATTGCGTCCGGTGACCTTGATCAGCACCGTGCGGAGCGCGCTGCTGGCGCGTCGAAGGCAATACGAACTTCGCGATCATCTGCAGAAGAGGAAGGCCGCGGAAGACGCACTGCAACGTGCTCATGACGCTCTTGAAGCTCTGGTGGAACAGCGCACCGTCGCATTAGGTCGGCTCTCGGTCAAGTTGCTGCGGGTTCAAGACGAGGAACGCCGCCGCATTGCGCGCGAACTGCACGACAGTCTCGGCCAGGATCTCACTGCTGCGAAAATCAGACTCGACATGCTCGCGCAAGATAACCCGGGCGATTCGGTGCACCTGCGGGACGCGCAACAATTGGTGAACCGGTCGATCGCCGATACACGAACCCTCTCGCACCTGCTGCATCCTCCACTGCTCGATGAGGCAGGTTTTGTCTCAGCCGCGAATTGGTACGTGGAGGAGTTTGGCAAGAGGAGTGGCATCGCCACGGAACTCCACCTGCCAGAGCATGTGCACCGACTTCCTCGCCGTACGGAAACAGCGCTGTTTCGCATTATGCAGGAGGCGCTGACCAACGTTCACCGCCACTCGGGAAGCCGAGCAGTCGAAGTATGCGTCACCGCCGATGAGAGCCGGGTCGTTCTAACCGTGAAAGATTATGGGATGGGCGTTCCCCGAGAGGTGCTTGATCGGTTTTGGAGGACAGGGAATGTTGGCGTAGGCCTGGCTGGAATTCGTGAAAGGCTCAAGGAACTTGGAGGCGGTCTCGAAATCGAATCGAATTTGGATGGCACCCTGTTGCGCGCCACCATTCCAGTCTGCAGCGCGGAGTGTCTCGAAGCCGATGACGGCCTCGCATTGGGAGCTACTAACCGTCGGCCGACGGCAGCCGATTAACAGATCGGGGCAAGGCGGGAGTACTGAAGGCCATCCGATTTACAATGTGACGTGAGGCCTCTGCCTCTCCTTTTCTATGGCTGATCCCTTATATCTGAGTCTGTGGTTCCCCGACTTCTCCGGGCCGGCGATGCTGCCCCACATGTTTGCCGTCCTGCAGCAGTTCCCATTTTCAGCGCTGCGGCTTGGCGTCACGTATGCTTCCGTGCAGCCCGTTTCCTGGAACGAAGCGAGCGTGCTGGAGCGCCGATTCTCGCCCGGGATCACCCCCGAAGAAGCGGTCGTAGTCGCCGCCGATCTGATCCATGACGACTACGCTTACGTCTTCGACGCGTATTGGGATCTTTGGACGCCCGACGAGACTGGACACAATTGGTCGCTCATCCCCAGCCTGGTGAAGTTCATCGTGCAAGGGGAAGAATTCGACGAGGGAACTCACCACGAAACAGGACACATCGAGATCGACTTCGGCCTCGACTCGCTCTTCGTGCAGGAGAATGTCGAATTGAACGAAGAGACTCAGGCAAAGATTCGCGACAACGTGGCGAAGTTGGTTGAGTTCACAAAGAAAGCAGAAACGAATACGCAGGCTACTTCGCGGCGACTGTGGTCAGAATCGGAGGAGAGCCTGCCGCAGAAACTAATTGCGCGACTTCAGAAAGTGCAGTAGCACCAACATCAATTCACAACGCAGAGGACGCTGAGGCCACAGAGAATTTGGGGCGCGAGTTGATCACTCGCTTGATTCCGTTCTTGAGATGCTCAACGTATCAGAAGGCCCACTTCCTTTCCACTCAAGCGAAGGTATGAGAGCAACTGAGCTTTGTGGATCGGCAAGAGCGTCTCAACCGACTTGAGCTCCACCAACACGATACCCTCGACAAATAGATCTGCGCGGTAGCCTACATCGAGAATATCGCCTTCGTATCGCACCGCAATTGGGACCTGCGATTCCACTCGCAAGCCCCTTTTGCGCAATTCGCGGATCAAACACGCTTGGTATGCACTTTCCAGCAGGCCGGGGCCAAGCGCAGAGTGGACTTTCATGGCGGCGTCTACAACTGCTCCGCTCACTTCGTTGATTTCCATCACTCTGCGCCCTCCGCGTCCTCTGCGTTGAGCTAGTCCTTACTTGGTTCTTCCGCCTTCGACCTTCAGCGTCTCAGCCGCAGCCGCCTGCGCCGCCGCCAACCGTGCAGTCAGCACACGGAACGGCGAGCACGAGACGTAGTTCAAGCCGGTCTTGTAGCAGAATTCCACCGACGACGGCTCGCCGCCATGTTCTCCGCAGATTCCGACTTTGAGCGTTGGACGGGTCTTACGGCCACGCTCTGTCGCCATTTTCACCAACTGCCCTACACCTTCCTGATCGAGCGCCGCGAACGGATCCTGCTTCAAAATGCCCTCGGCGAGGTACGTCGGCAGCACCTTGTTGATGTCGTCGCGCGAGAAGCCGAACGTGGTCTGCGTCAGGTCGTTGGTACCGAACGAGAAGAACTCGGCTTCCTTCGCGATCTCATCCGCGACCAGCGCGGCCCGCGGCAACTCGATCATCGTGCCGACCATGTATTCGACTTTCATTCCCTTCTCTTTGAACACTTCGTCGGCAACGCGCCGCACAATCGCGCCCTGATTCGCCATCTCCTTCAAGGTCGCAACCAGAGGAATCATGACTTCCGGCAATACCTTGATGCCCTTCTTGGTGCAGTCGACGGCCGCTTCGAAAATGGCGCGCGCTTGCATCTCAGTGATCTCGGGATACGTAATGCCGAGACGGCACCCGCGATGTCCGAGCATGGGGTTGAACTCGTGCAACTGTTCTACGCGGGCGAGCAGAGGCGGCAGAGCCTTCTTGAGGTCGCCAACTCCCTTCACACCATAGTCTTTGTACTTGGCAACGAGGTCCTTCTTCTGCTTCGCGCTGTAGGATGACAGCAGCGCGATGTCGACCATCAGGTCTTCGCGTCGCGGCAGGAACTCGTGCAGCGGCGGATCCAGCGTGCGGATCGTGACCGGCAGGCCGTCCATCGCTTTGAAGACCCCCGCAAAGTCAGCGCGCTGTAGTGGCAGGAGCTTCTTCAGCGCCACGCGGCGGTCTTTCTCGTTGTCCGCAAGAATCATGGTGCGCATGTGCCCAATCTTCTCCGCGCCGAAGAACATGTGCTCGGTGCGGCAGAGGCCGATGCCTTCCGCTCCGAACGCTCGCGCCTGAATCGCGTCGCGCGGAATGTCGGCATTGGCACGAACCTTCATCTTGCGATGCGGATCGGCCCAATTCATGAACTTCTGCAGCTCCGGATCATCTGGAGACGGATCGAGGGTGCCCAACTTGCCTTTGATCACGCGGCCCGTAGTTCCATCGAGCGAGATCCAGTCGCCTTCCTTGAAGGCCTGCCCGGCCACGCGCATCTCGCGGGCCTTCTCGTCGACGGTAATCTTCTCTGCGCCGGCCACGCAGCACTTGCCCATGCCGCGCGTCACGACCGCGGCGTGGCTGGTCATGCCGCCGCGGGAGGTGAGAATACCCTTCGCGACTTCCATGCCGTGAATATCTTCCGGCGTGGTTTCGGCGCGAACCAGGATGACCGAGGCTTTCTCATTCTTGTGCACAGCCTCGACGGCAGCGTCGGCTGTGAACACAATCTGGCCGACGGCTGCTCCGGGCGAAGCGGGCAAGCCGGTGGCAAGCACTTCGACCGTCGTGCTCTTCTCATCGAGGCGCGGTACCAGGAAGTCATACAACTGGTTCGGCTCGACCCGGAAAATGGCGGTGTCCTTCGTGATCAAACCCTCATCGACCATCTCCAACGCTACGCGCACCGCGGCCAAGCCGGTACGCTTGGCATTGCGCGTCTGCAGCATCCAAAGCTTGCCGCTCTCAATTGTGAACTCGAAATCTTGTACGTCCTTATAGTGTCTTTCCATCCGCATGGTGATGTCATGTAGCTGGTTGTACACATCCGGCATGATCTTTTCGAGTTCCATTATGTTAACGGGGGTTCTCACGCCCGACACCACATCTTCGCCCTGTGCATTCAGTAGGAATTCGCCGTAAAACTCCTTCGTTCCAGTAGCGGGATTGCGCGTAAAGCCCACGCCCGTCCCGCTCGTATCGTCCAAATTGCCGTAGACCATGATCTGCACGTTGACCGCGGTGCCGAGCATGTCGTCGATGTCGTTAATTCGCCGATAGGTTTTCGCGCGGTCGTTTTGCCAAGAGCGGAAGACAGCATCCCGCGCCATCACCAGTTGTTCGTGTGAATCCTGTGGAAAGTCGCGCTTGGCATGCTTCTTCACTGCCTTCTTGTACTCCGCGATGACTTCTTGCAGTGCTTTCGCATCGAGTCCAGTGTCGAGCTTGGCTTTCCTGTGTTTCTTCTTCGCATCGAAGATTTCCTCAAACACTGACTTCTTGATGTCTAGCACCACGGCGCCGAACATCTGTATCAGGCGGCGATAGGAGTCGTAAGCGAAGCGCGGATTGTTCTTAACTTTGGCCAGCGCCTCCACGCTCTTATCGTTCAGGCCGAGGTTGAGAATCGTGTCCATCATGCCGGGCATGGAGAACTTCGCCCCGGAGCGCACGCTCACCAGCAGCGGGTTCTCGCCCGTTCCGAGTTTCTGTCCCTGCAGCGCTTCGAGTTTCGCCAAGGCATCATCCATCTGGCGCTCGACCTCTTTCGACGTAGTCGCCGTCCGCATGTACTCGCGGCAAGCATCGGTCTGGATCGTGAATCCCGGAGGCACGGGCAGCCCGAGATTCGTCATCTCAGCCAGGCCAGCGCCCTTGCCGCCCAGCACGTCTTTCATCTTGCCGTTGCCGTCGGCCTTGCCGCCGCCGAAAAAGTAAACGTACTTGGTGGTGGACTTCTTGGATTCCTGCACTTCAGTTTCGGGGAGAGTCATCGTCGCCATATATGAGTCCTTTGTGTAGATTCAGATTCCATCCAGAAAACTTGTTACGCTTTGCCTTCGGTCACAATCTCCGAAAAGTCGGCGATCGTGGAAAACTCTTTGAGCAATGTCCGCAGCAGCGCCAGCCGGTTGGCCCGCAACTTGGCATCCTCGACCATCACCATGACTTTGTCGAAAAAGGCATCCACGGGCCCGCGAGCGGTCGAGAGCAAGGTCAACGCTCCGCCGTACTCTTTCTTCTTACGAAGCGCCTCGACCTTCGGACCATTCACTTCGACATAGGCTGCGAGGTTTTTCTCTTCTTGCGCGGAATTCGGAAGATCCTCGAATGTCGCAGCCGGTGCAATTCCCTTCTCCGCGGCCTGCTTCAGAATGTTCCGCATGCGCTTGCAGGCCGCCCCAATCGCCTGAAACTCTGGCAGATGCAGAACCTGCTTGACCGCTTCGGCCCGCTGCAGCGCATCGACAATGTCTTCGGCGTCTGCTCCTAGAACCGCCTTCACTACATCGTACGCGTATCCGCACACATCCTTGAGATAAAACTCTAGTCGTTCTCGGAAGAACGTTGCCACTGATTCGTTGAACTTCGCATCGTCAGCAAATCTCTTCTCCGCTTCCGACCGCTGGTATCCCGAGCGCGCATCGCGCATCAGGTCGCCCAAGCGCAACGGCAACTTCTTTTCCGCAATGACCTTCACAATTGCATTGGCCTGCCGCCGCAGCGCGAAGGGATCCTTCGACCCGCTCGGCACCAGTCCGAGCGCAAACATGCCGGCAATCGTGTCGGCCTTATCGCCGATCGAAAGGAGCGCACCCTCCGTCGACCGCGGGACATCATCGTCGGTGGATTCGGGCTTGTAGTGATCGTAAATCGCATCGGCGATGGCGAACCGCGTCGCCTCGGGCAGACTCTCGTCCAGTTGCTGCGCCCGCGCGTATAAACCGCCGACGATTCCCTGCAATTCGGTGAATTCCTTGACCAGTTCAGTGGTCAAGTCGGTCTTCGACAAGCACGCCGCCTTGTGGATCACTCCCGGCCGCACCGTCACGCCGCTTTGCTTCAGGATTTCGCTCAACCAACTGCACAACCGCTGCACACGCTGCGTCTTGTCGAAGTAGCTGCCCAGGTCTTTCTGGAAGGTCACATGCTTCAGCGATTCCAGTCGCTCGAGCAAAGACTTCTTCTGATCGGTCTGCCAGAAGAAACGAGCGTCATTGAATCGCGCCCGCAGCACGCGCTCGTTGCCGTGACGGATCAGCCCTTGAGGATCACTATCGGTATTCAGCACGGCCAAAAAATGTGGCGCCAGTTTGCCGGCAGCGTCTTCCACCGCGAAATACTTTTGGTGATCGCGCATGACCGTGACTAAAACTTCCTCCGGCAGCGCAAGAAACTGTGGATCGAAACTACCCAGAATAGCCGAGGGATATTCCGTGAGGTTCACGACGGTATCAAGCAGAGCTTTATCCTCGCGCCAGCGCGCCCCGGGAATCGTGCGCGTAGCAGCATCGAAAGCCTTGCGAATCTGGTGCTCGCGCTCGCCGCGTCCCAAGACCTTCGCAGCTCGCAAGCGCTCAAAATATACCGGGCCCGATTGAGGAATCGTCACCGCGCCATCACTGAGGATGCGGTGTCCGCGCGAAGTCTTCCCCGCCCGAATCCCATCAAACTCCAGCGGGATCGTTTCTTCATCGAGCATCGCCACCAGCCAGCGTACTGGACGCACGAAGCGCTCATTGGGCTTCTGCCAGTACATATTCTTAGGCCAGTAAATCGTGGAGAGTTCTTTGGGCAGGCCCTCGGCGAGAATCTCACCCGCGCTGCGTCCTTTTTTCGTGACCTTCGCGGCGATGTACTCGCCCTTGGGGGTGGTTACTCTTTCCAACTGAGCGACGTCAACCCCGGCCTTCTTGGCAAAAGCCTGGGCTGCAGGAGTCGGTTGACCATCCTTATATGCAACATTGATCGAAGGCCCGGTGACCTGCTCGACGACGTCGGCCTGGAAAGCCGCGATTCCAGCCGCCATCACAGCCAGACGCCGCGGCGTATCGAAGTGCGTCACTTCACCGCACGACAACCGCTCGCGGGCCAGCAGCGCGCTCACGCGTTCGCGCAATTCTTCGGATGCCGCGCCAATCATCCGCGCCGGAATCTCGTCGCACCCGATCTCTAATAAGAAGTCTGGCATGCCTTCAAACCATCCAGTGTTTCAAAGGTCCTCGTCGTCGAATGTGACGGAAATCACAACCAATCTGTCGCAAACCCAAAGCGGAACGTCATTCCCACTATCCGACCGGCGATAACGCCTCTTTTTTCGTCTTCGGCTTCTTCTCGACCGCAGGCGCAGGCTCGTCGGATTTCTCCGACGCCGTCTCGGTCTTCTGCTGATCGACCCACGCTTTTGCGATCCCGACAGCGAGCGCTCGGACCCGCGCGATCACGCCCACACGCTCGGTCACCGAAATAGCTCCCCGCGCGTCCAGAATGTTGAACAGGTGCGAGCACTTCAAACAAAGATCGTAAGCGCCCAGCAGCGGGAAGCGAGCCTTCTCGCACCCGATTCTATCGCCACTGGTCTTGTCTCTCGTGAGCGCCGCATACTGATCCAGCAGCCCCTTGCACTCCGCCTCGCACAATTCGAAATGCTTCCAGGCCTTTTCGACGTCGGCCAATTCGAAGTTGTACACCGAAAACTGCAGCTCATCCGCCAGCCGCACGTCTCCATACTTCACCACGCTGCCCGTATCCGGGTCGCGCGCCCACACAATGTCGTAGATCGAATCCACGTCCTGCAGAAACGCGCCAATGCGCTCGAGCCCGTAGGTGAGTTCTGCCGAAATCGGAAACAGATCCACACCGCCGCACTGCTGGAAGTACGTGAACTGCGTGATCTCAAGCCCGTCGAGCATGACCTGCCACCCCACTCCCCACGCGCTCAGGGTGGGAGCTTCCCAGTTGTCCTCTTCGAACTTGATGTCGTGCTGGCGCAGGTCAATGCCAATCGCCGCCAGCGATTCGAGATACAACTCCTGCACATTCTCCGGCGGAGGTTTCAGGATCACCTGCAGTTGCAGGTGCTTGAACAGCCGGTTCGGATTCTCGCCGTATCGGCCATCCGCCGGACGCCGCGAGGGCTGGACGTAAGCGACCTTATAAGGCTTCGGCCCGAGGACACGCAGAAAAGTTTCCGGCGCCATGGTGCCCGCGCCGACTTCGACGTCGTAGGGCTGCTGCAAGACGCATCCGCGCTCCGCCCAAAATGCCTGCAGGCGCAAGATGAGTTCCTGGAATGTGAGCGAATTGGAGGAGGACAGTGTCACAGGTTCAGCCTTTGGCTCTTAAGCTTTTGGCTCTTAGCTTGAAACCCCAGGATTCGAGTGATCGCTCGAACTCCTACAGTGCAGCCGGAGACCAGCAGGTTAATCCACGATTGTAATGGATTCAGGAGGCAGCCGTCAGCAGGGAGAGCAGAAACGTTCCTCCGCGAACACTCCGGCGCAGCCACAAATGCGGCTCTTAGATACCCTCGGACACGCACAGGTGGCCGTCTCTATGCAATACGCCGCCCGTGAGGTAGACTTCCTCCCTCAAAGGAGGGGCCGTGTCGGGGAATCCCCAATCCTATCCGGGAGATGTGTACGCGGCGGTCGACCGCCTCGATTCTTGGAAGGAGATTGCTTCCTATCTCAAGCGGGACGTCCGCACAGTACAGCGCTGGGAAAAAACAGAAAAACTGCCGGTTCACCGCCATCTTCACGAGAAACAAGGCACGGTATACGCATTCAAGTCGGAGATTGATGCGTGGAGTCAGGGTCGTCAATTGCAAGACGATGACTTTAGCAACGACGCTGATGCATACAGCGTTGAGACAGAAGACCAACCGCAGGATCTGGCATATTCCGAAGAAGAACTTATCCCGCCGCCGCCCGGACCCATTCAAGGGCTCCTTTCCCCGAGACTGAAAATCTCTCTGGCTATTTTGGGAGTCGCCATATCCGCAGCGGTAGGGGCACATCTGCTCTGGCCACCGAGTCAGAACGTGGTACTCGCGGTCCTCCCCTTCAAGAACCTGGGAGGATTCGATCAGGAAGCTCTGGTCGACGGATTCACAGCAGAGACCAAGGCGAGGTTGGAGCAAGTTCAACCTGAAAAAATGGGCGTCTTACTGCTGACCAAGAAATATGCGGAACTCCCGGTAGAAAAAGTCGCCGCTGAATTCAACTCGGCATATGTATTGCACGGGACGGCGAAGATGGTCGGTCAGAAGGTGTCGATTACCGCCCAGCTCAGCCGGGTGGGCGCTCGCGGCATGACCTCCGTGTGGAATGATCAATACGAAGGAGACCTGCGCGATATTCAACGCATTCAAAGTGAGGTCTCTTCCGCGATTGCCAGGGCCGTTCTGAGCCAGATTCCGGATGCGCAGCCGACCGCGCAACTCAATACCGAGGCGTATGAAGCATATCAATGGGGTGCGTATTTCCTAAACAAACGAACGACACTCGACTTGTTGAAGGCTTTGGATTACTTTCAAAAGGCCATCCATGCGGATCCGCGATACGCCCCTGGGTATGCCGGTCTGGCGGCCTGCTATTCTCTTCTCGGCTCCGCCCCGTATACTCAACTCCCTCCGAAGGAAAGCTATTCCAAAGCAGAGTCTGCGGCCCGGAAGGCACTCGAACTGGACGAGTCTCTGGCGGAAGCCCATATCTCCTTGGGCTACTCGCTCCTGGTCTATGAGCGCAACTATGACGGGGCGAGACGCGAGTTTGAGCGGGCCATCAAGCTGCGTCCTCAATATGCCCCGGCTCACGATTACTATGCGTACTACCTGACTGCCATGGGGGAAATGAACCAGGCAATCGCCGAGCGTGAAACCGCGCGCAAGCAGGACCCTGTTTCGCCCTTACTAACCACCGCGCTCGGGGAGGCGTACTATCAAAACCGTCAGTTCGATTTGGCGATCCAGATGGCCCAGAAGGCGCTAGAACTGGACTCCTCTTACCCGGTTAGCATGATCAACCTGGCGCGCGCCTACGAGCAAGCGGGGATGCACCCGCAAGCGCGCGCTATCTATCAGAAGATGCTCGGTTTTGCCCCCGACGATCCTGGCGTGCTGTCCTTGATGGCGCATGAGTATGCCGTTTCCGGCGACGCGGCGTCGGCCCGCAAGATCGAGACTCAGCTCGAAGCCATGCGCAGCCAGCGGTACGTCGCAGCTCTCTACATCGCCCTTATATGGACGGGACTGGGCGACCGGGACCGCGCTTTCCAATGGCTCGATCAGGCTTACGACGAAGATTGCGAATATCTGGTGTACTTATCCACCGAACCCGCGGCCGATCCCCTCCGCAGCGACCCTCGCTTCCCGCAGCTCCTTCAAAAGCTGGGACTTACCTCTCAGCACTGACGAGCCCCCCAAGCCCAGCCTGACATACAACGGATATTCGATGAAACCCGTGCGCCTGTAAAACTAGGCCTCCGATAGTGGCGGGCGGGTGTCGTAGTGCGACATTGCCCGGTGCCGTTCTTTGCCGCTTGCGCGCCTTCGACCATGCAGCTAGTTTCCAGCGCATGACGAACGCGATTGCAGTTGCTTCCTGGGCTGTATCGGCAGTCGTCGCAGCCGAATTGCTCGGTTACCTTCTCCATCGTCTGCTGCACAGCGGATGGATCCCGTTCCTGAGCATGAACCATATGAAGCACCACCTGCTCCTCTACGGTCCTCTGCAAAAACAACGGCCAAGTGAACAGTATCTGGACGCCACCACCGGGGAGATTGCCGTCGGCAATATTGGACTTGAATGGATCATTCCCGCTGGCGTTCTACTGATCACCTTAGGTGGTCTCTTCTGGTTCCTCGGAATCAGTGCGGCACACCAGATTCTGTTTTTCGGGATCGTTCTTGCCTGGAGTTTCTGGGTGTTCAGCTACTTGCACGATCGCATGCATATCAAGGGCTTCTGGATGGACCGTGTGCCCATTGCGAGGCGGTGGTTCCGCTGGGCGCGCAATCTGCACGATATCCACCACCGGGTGGTCAACGACCAGGGCCTGATGGACAAGAACTTTGGCATCGGTTTTGCGTTCTTCGACTGGATCTTCGGCACCATGGCTTCAGTGCAGCCTCCCTTCAACCATGCCGGGCTCGCAGCAGCCGAGAGAAGGTTTGACTTCGTCATAAGGCGATCGCTGGACCTCAGTACACCGACAGAGGAACAGAACTCGTGAAACGCGGACTCAAAGTCGTGACAGATCGGGAACACCAGAGGGAAACCACCGCCCCATGCAGCTACGAATTCTCAACACTGAAAAGTACGAGGAGAAACTCTATGAAAATCGAACATCTGGCTGCTCTTATTTGCGCACTGAGCGCGGTCTCGGTGGCGCAAACGTCAACCCCCAGCCCAACTCAAAACTCTATCCCCACATCTGCGATCACGGGCAGCGGAAAGAGAGGATACTTGTCGAAGTTCGCAGGGCCTTCGCAAATTAATGATTCGACGATTCTCCAATCCGCCGAGGGCAACGTCGGCATTGGCACGACTACACCACTCTTCCCGTTGCATGTCTTCAGCGCGAACACCACGCCCCCACCCGGGCAATACCCCACGGCGCTCTACGTAGAGAACCCCGTATCGGTGGATGGCACCAATACGGTAGCGATTCAGGGTCTCGCAAGTTCCAATAGTGGATCGGTGTTTGGAGTCCTGGGAACAACGTACAGTCCCGGAGGGATCGCCGTGTTCGGCAACAACACGGGCGTAACCGGAGGAGGCGGCGGGGGAGTGGAAGGGATAACATCATCCGCCGATTTTGGCTTTTCGTTTGCGATCCGAGGAGATGCGGTCGCATCGACCGGCTCCGCGGTCGCGCTGTTTGCTCAAACCTACAGCTCCGACGGCACTGCGGGCTACTTTCTGAATCGCGCTTCCGGAAACATCATCGTCGGACACGTTGGCCAGAACGACGATCAGAGCGTCTTCCGCGTGGACGGCACTGGTCGAGTTTTCGCTGATGGTGGCTTTCAGCCCAATGGAGCTGACTTCGCGGAGTCCATGGCGGTAACAGGCAAACGTGGTGGCTACACGGCCGGCGATCTGCTGGTGATTGATCCGGCCGCGAAGCGTCATCTCGCCTTGGCACACAAGCCTTACTCCACTCTCGTCGCTGGAGTTTATTCCACCAAGCCGGGAATGCTCGGAAGCCCGCGCAAAATAGACGCGCCCAGTGCGAACGATGAGATCCCGCTCGCAGTGGTTGGCATCGTGCCTTGCAAAGTCAGCGCTGAGAACGGACCCATTCGGCCAGGTGATCTTCTGGTCACGTCCTCAACACCCGGCCACGCGATGAGAGGAACTGATCGCAGCAGGATGCTAGGCGCGGTTGTTGGGAAAGCTCTCGAACCACTGTCGGCAGGAATGGGTGTGATTCAAGTGCTCGTTACGCTGCAATAGCGATTCCTGAGTTCACGAGCTCGGGACACCCAGTCACACGGGTGTCCCGGCCCACTTCAACATGACTAGGGAGATTCAGTGAACCTAAACTGCAAAGCCGCACTCGTCACAGTTTTGCTTTCGGCGACCGCTATCCCCGCGCCAGCCCAGAAGATTGATCTGGGGCACATCGGCCCTTCGAACGCTGAGTTCGTCGGTGCCGCGGTCGGACTGGCCGCGGTCAGCGGCGTAGTTTTATACCTGGCCCTGCTCAGGACCACTGTCACCGGCTGCCTGAGATCTGTGGAAGGCACGACCACTCTCACCAACGAAGCCGACAATCTGACCTACCAGCTTGTTGATGGCCCCAGACTCAATCCGGGAGAACGAGTCAAGATTCAGGGCAAGAAGAAAAAGGATAAAACCGGTAATCTTTCCTTCCGAGTGAAAAAACTCAATCGGGACTTTGGTCCTTGCACCACCTGAAGCTTTGAGCACGACCAGATTCAGAACCCACCCTTTTCCAGCATGCCTGCAGTGACCAACTTCTTCTCAATATGTCTCTGTAGAATTTGAATCAGGAACTTCCGTAGATCGGCGCCCTGCGCCTTGGGCCACGGCGCACCCGCGAAGCTGTCCACCGGCGCACGAAACATTTGCGCCGCCAGCGCTCGCGAATCACTTGAGATTTCGGACGACGCCAGCCGCTTGTCGTCGGAGCACATCAGGCCATCGGCCAGCGCGTGAAAATAGGCACGGCTACCGTTCAAACCGCGGCCGCACACAGTGCATTCCGTGAACTCCGGTAGAAAGCCGACCAGGCGCGTCAGCCACAACTCGAAATAGGTGACCGGCATCCACACCTCAGGGCCCGTCAGAACGTGCAGCACGGAGAGCGTCAGTCGGAAGATGGCATCATTAGCTTCGTGGTCGGGGAGAAGCTCGTCGAGCAATTCAGCAATATGGCCAAGGGCGACTGCCCGCGCATAACTAACCTCCGAGGCCATCGGAGACTCAAGCACTTCGCAGGAATCCAATCGCGCGAGTTCCTGCCTCTCGCGAACGTCATAAAACGCCCGCACGTAAGTCAGCGGCTCAAGCGCGCCTCCGAAGCGCCGCTTCGACTTCTTCGCCGAACGCGCCACGCCGCGAATTTTGCCCTCCGCGCGCGTGAACAGCGTGACCAGCAGATCCGCCTCCCGCAGCGGATAACTGCGCAGAACGATCGCTTCCGACTCTCTCAGGGCCATGGAAACTCGGGGAGTAAAGGGTTGATTCTAGTGGAAGCCGCTCCCAGCCGTCAGCCGGTAAAGAAAGACGGGGCTGGATTGATTGCGCAGCTTCCAGCTTCGATATACTTCTAAGACTGTGAAACGAATTGTTTGTGCCTTTCTCTGGATCCTGCTGGCGGCGGCTCTTGGCTTCGCCGACGAGACCTCGTTCAACCACGTCAAGATGCCCAGCCAGAAGGGCAAAATCATCAAGGCCGTGCTGACCTTCAGCGACAAAGACAAGGCAATTGAAGTACATCCCGCCAAAGGCGATCCTACGACGATTCCCTATAACAAGATCGATAGGTGCGCTTATGAATATTCGATCGGTCTCATGGGCGACAGGGAGTATTGGCTCGAGATTCATTATCACGAGCAGGGTGCGCCAAAGGTTTTCGTTCTACTCATGGACAGCCGCAACTACCTGCGAATTCTGGACGCGCTGAAAGCACACACTGGGATTGACGCCGAGATTCTGGGAAATGCCAAGAAACGGTAGTGCTATTAGAGTCCCGCCGCTTTACCGGAAATAACAAGGCGCGCGTCCATCAGGACGCGCGCCTATGATCTCATCCAAACCACGGGCTTAAGAGCCAAAAGGCTACCGCCCGTAGTACTTGGCGTTGCGCTCGGTGAAGGCGTTCCATTTCTCCGGCAGGTCGTCGAGCGCGAAGATGGCCGAAACCGGGCACACTGGAACGCAAGCTCCGCAATCAATACACTCTACCGGATCGATGTACAGCAACTCCTCGGTCGCGTACGCGGGCTCGTCTTTCTTGGGATGAATGCAATCCACCGGACACGCATCCACGCATGCAGTGTCTTTGGTGCCGATGCACGGCTCAGCAATCACGTAGGCCATAAAGGTGTCAGTCTCCTGAGAGTCTCTGCTTTTATTTTACTACCGCGGCGTTTTTGTGACCGCACATTCTAGCAAGAATCGATGCGGCTGGTACAGGGCTCTCCTCCCCCACGTCGGATCGCTTCCACGGCATCCCGATTCTTGCAGTATTAACCGTCCGAACACCCATGACCGAAGTAATTTGGTCGCGCACCGCCAAGGGTGAGTTAATGACGGCATACGTGCGGTGCGACCTCCTCGTTGAAGGCGCGATTCATGAACAAACTCAAGGTTGTCGTTTCCCTGATTACCAACGACAACGACTATCAGCTGGAACAGGCAGCCTCTGCCCAGGCGGCCGCGCTGCAACTCGGGGCCAACGTTCAGATCATCTATTCCGGCAACGATGCGGTGCAACAGACGCAGCAGATTCTTACCTTCATCCAGGACCCATCGAAGCGCCCCGATGCCATTCTGACCGAGCCGGTGGGCACCGGCATGGCCCAGATCGCCAAGGCGGCAGTGGGCGCCGGAATTGCCTGGGCAATCATCAACACTGACGTGGACTACATCACGGAACTGCGGCAACATGCCCTGGTTCCGGTGTTCTCCGTAGTATCGGACCATGAGGCCATCGGCAAGATTCAGGGGCAGCAAATTGGCGCCCTTCTGGGGGAGCAGGGTTGTGTCCTTTACATTGAGGGCCCTTCGGTTCGGGATGTGGCCAAGGTGCGCACCCGGGGAATGCTCTCCACCAAACCCCCGCAGGTCAGCGTGAAATCCCTCAAAGGCGACTGGACGCAGAACAGCGGGTATCAGGCGATGAAATCGTGGTTGTCGCTTAGCACCTCGCGGCAGTTGCATATCGGCATGATCGCCGGCCAGAACGATGACATGGCCCTTGGGGCGCGCCGCGCCCTGGAAGAACTAGGAAATCTGACCGAGCGCGATACCTGGCTCCGACTCCCCATTACCGGATGCGACGGTCTTCCCCGCTCCGGCCAGGAATGGGTCCGCCAGAAGCGCTTGGCAGCGACGGTGATTTCGCCCCCGCTGGTGGGCGATGCCCTCCATCTGCTGGCTTCCGCCCTTACCGCCGGTTCGCAGCCTCCTGAACGTACGGTCGTGGCTCCTAGTTCCTTCCCGTCTTTGAAAGAGCTACAAAAGGCACGTGCCGGTGCAGCAAAGACGTCATAGCATCGATTCCAGCCGAGAAAAATCACATTCGTTCGCAGATTGCTTCAGACCGGCGCTCCAGGTTGGATGTCGGTTGGCTGGATCAAAAAAAGCGGCTGGCAGCTACAGGCGGCCAGCCGTTCTTCATTTCTGACATTCGACTTCTGTTACCGGTGTCCGCCACCGTGTCCACCGCCACCGCCGTGGAATCCGCCTCCACCATGGAAGCCTGCACCACCGCGGACTGCGCCTCCTCCATGAAAGCCGCCGCCATGAACTACGCCGCCCCGGGCATATCCCCGAGCATAGCCGCGTCCGTAAGCGCCAACGTAGCCGCGTCCATAGCCCCAGCCTGGGCGACCCCAGCCAGCGCGACCCCAATACCCCGGACGACCGTAGTATCCGGCATGTCCCCAGCCCCAGTGGTGCCAGGGTCCGACGCCGATAAAGACTCCGCCTACAAACCATTGCGGGCCGTAAAAGCCGTAAGGCGCGCAAGCGTAGGGATAATAGGAGTAGTACCCGTACGGACATACCGGCGGACCGCTCGCATATCCTGGGCCGGCGTATGTCTGATCAGCAGAGCCCTGGTCGGGGTAGCCTTGATTGGCTGAGCCTTGGTCGGGGTAGCCTCGATCGGCTTGTCCCTGATCGTAGCCCTGATTGTTTCCCGCCGCAACTCCTGCATCGACCTGCGCTTGCGAGTACGCAAGCGGCAACATCAGCACTGCCATCAACGCCAAATACTTTAGGTAACGCATAGGAAACCCCCTTCGGCTCCAGAGCCTTTCAGATCCGGAAACCTTCTCATGGCCCGGCTCTGGTCTCTTGACCGTTAGCCAGAACCACTACCTATTTGAACTCGGAAGAGAGGGAAAAGTTGTAGGGATTGGGGTGGTTGATTTCAGCCATCTTGGCTAAATTCAACCACTTACGGGCCACGGTGCTCCAGGGCCGTGCTAGGGCCGGTAGATCCAAGTCTGGGAGGTCGCTTCGGGATTATTCGGATAGCCCCCCGCCAAGAGCACGCTGCCGTCGCGGAGCTTCGTTTCCGACAGGAAATGCCACGGTGCGTCCATTTGCCCTGCAGCTACCAGGAACTTCCCGCTGGCTGAGTCAAAGACTTCCACTTGCTTGCTTCCGCCGGCGATCAGCAGCTTCCCGGAAGGTAACTGTACGGCTTCGTCCGGCAGCTTGAAGCGGCTGTCGTTCATTGCCGCAGCAGCCGTGAACTTCGCCGTGCGTGGATCGTAGACTTCGGCACTGTTCAGATTCCCATTCCACCCCCGCGAATCGGAGCCACCGGCGATCAGCACTCTCCCATCGCTCAGAAGCCCGGCGGTATGTTTGCAACGCGCTGTCCTCAGGCTGCCGGTTTCCGTGAAGGTACGGCGTTTCGGATCGTAAAGCTCTGCGCCGGATTGCACTGCCTCCGCATAACCCCCAGCGATGAGAACCTGTCCGTCCTGGAGCAGAGTGGCCGTGTGAGAGATGCGCGCGTGGTGCATCGACCCCGTGGCCTGGAACGAAAGCGTCTTAACATGGAAGATTTCCGCCGAAGCCAAGGGTTCGTTATCGCGTCGTTCCCCACCCGCGATCAAGACATCTCCATTAGCCAGCAGCGTGGCGCTCGGCCGCCCACGCGGACTCGTCATCTTCGCGATGACTGTAAACTTGCCCGTGGCCGGATCGTACAACTCCGCCGAGTCTGTGCCTCCCATGCCCACCCATCCTCCGGCAATCAGCACGTTCCCACTCGGCAGCAGAACCGCCACCTGCCCGACTCGCCCAATGCTCATCTCGCCCGTCGACTGAAACTTGCCCGTCGCCGGGTCGAACAGTTCCGCCGACTTGTAAAAATCCTGATTGCGCCGCATGCCGCCGGCGATGAGCACTTTGCCATCGGGGAGAAGTGTCGCGGTGTGTCCGGAGCGCGGTTCAAGCATCGGCGAAGCAGGAATCAGCGTGCCGGCGGTCCACGCGGGCGATGTCGACGCATGAATAGAACCGGTTCGGAATGCGGCAGCAGCAACAACAAGACCGAATGCGACCGAAGCGACTACGAGAAGGCGGGTGTTCATGACGGTCCTCCTGAAGAGGTCAGACGCCCGAAGGCAGTCCCGGTGAGCACGGCACTACGCGGAAATCAATTCCTTTTTCTCGCTCGGTTCGTATTCGACGATATATCCAGCCACGGCGCTAGCGGCAACGGTCAGCGGCGACGCCAGATACATCTGGCCCGGTCCGCTGCGCCCAGGGAAATTGCGGTTCTGCGCGCTAATCACGACCTGGTCAGGACGCGTGGAAACTCCCGGCCCAGCGTTGATGCACGCGCCGCAACTTGGCTCGATCACCTGCGCACCAGACTTCTGGAAGACATCCAGATATCCCTTGCGCAGGCAATAGTCGCGGGTCTCCTGCGATCCGAACTGAATGTAGAACTTCACCGAATCAGCCACATGCTTACCGTGCTTGAGTGCGTCGGCGAGCACGGCGGCGTACATGTCCATGTCTTCATTCTTCCCCGCGGTGCAAGTGCCGCCGTAGGCGATCTCGACCGGCACGGGCGTATTCAGTTCGCGAACATACTTGCCATTGCCGGGATCACCCGGCGTGGCGACCATCGGCGTAATGTCAGCTGCATCGAGTTCGATCACGTGTGCGTACTGCGCTCCGGGATCGCTGAACAGACCTTCGATCATGGCCTCGGCTTTCGCCCGGTCCATGCCACGGCGCTCGACCAGGAAATCCACGGCCTTCTTATCGGGCGCGACGATGCCGGTGAAACCACCAATTTCCGCCGCCATGTTCGTCATGGTGGCGCGCTCATCGACGCTCAGCTCTTCGATGGCCTCGCCCGCGTATTCCATGACTTTCGCAAGCGCTTTGCCGCTGCGCACATAGTCGAGGCTCAAAATCTTCAGTATGAAATCTTTCGCGGTCACGTTGGGATGCTTCTTGCCCCGAACGACGATTCGCACCGACTCGGGCACCTTCACGCGAACGTCTTTCGTAATCCAGGAATTGAATACGTCGGTCGTGCCGATACCGAAGGCCACGCAACCGATCGCGCCCACGTGCGGCGTGTGCGAGTCAGAGCCAATGTTCAACTGCCCGGGCAGCGCATAGCTTTCGAGCACGATCGAGTGGCAAATGCCCTCGGATCCCTTGCGGTCCGTCAATTCCCCGTGCAGTCGGATGCCCTGCTTCTTAGCGAAATCTTGCTGCTTGAGTTTGAGTTGCGTCGCCAGATCGAGCAGGCCTAGTTTCTTCTTCTCTTCGGAAATCACCTCGTCGAGAAACGTCAGGTGGTCGCGGAAGAACAAGATGCTCGACGGATCGTTGACCTTGGCATCCTTGCCGACATAGCGCTCGAAGAAAATCGCAGCCATTGGCGTGACGTACTCGTGGCTGAAGCGCAGATCCGCGCGCGCGAATCCAGTATCGCCCGGCTTGACCGACCGTACGCCAACTTCGCCTTTTTCGTCTAGCATGTGCCGCGCGAAGATTTTTTCGGCCAGAGTCATCGGGGGAGCCGTGTAGTGGCGGACATTCCCCGCCATCTCCAATTTCATATTGCGCTCAATCGCAGGCAAAAACACTTTCCCCTGCATGCGCGCCACATTGAACGGAAACAGCCCTCCATATTCGATCACCTGCCGCGTGATCTCATCTTCCCCCGCAGTGAACTCGCTCAGCGCGATCTCTTCCCCACTCCGGATGCGGTCGATCAGCGAAAAGTTGGTCGACGTCAGTAGCCCCAGGTTCTGGCAATTCTGCTTGTAAATGCGCTCGATGTTCTCGGCAATCACCACCCGAATCCCCGCGCACATTTCGGCATAGGGAGACTGCTCGCGGCTCGATCCTTTGCCGCGCCGCTTCCCGCTGACCGCACAGACGAACCCGCCACGCTTCACATCACCGCGTCCGATCGGCATCACGCTCCCGCACTTCAAGCCAAGATAAGGAATCTCGCCCAGCGTCTCGTCAAAGTAGAAGCAATAGTGCGCTGGGGTAATCTCGTCGGTCGAAATGTCGTCGCGCAGTTTGGGGTTGTTCTCTGGATTCTTGGTATCCCACGGCAAGTCCGCGCCCGCGAGTTGCCGTTGGATAAGTTCCGGATCTTCAGTGAGAAAAAGGATGCGACCTTGCAGCCGGACCTTGTCCGGCCGCTTTTCGATCTTGCGTTCCAGCAGAGAGTTGATCACGGTAGACCTGGGCTGTTTTTGATTTCGCCACCGCCCGGAGCGGAGCGGGCCGGCGTCCCCCACTGATTTATTGTAACTCGGGCAAGCAGAGCGATGCCCTGACAGCAAGCGAACCTATCCCTTGTATGCGCTGGGTTCAGGCAAGGGAGCCAGTCCTCGTCCTGCAAAGATTTCCGCAAATTCGTGCAGCATTGCCTCGTGTACCAGTCCATTGGACGCCAGTGTCTCGCGGCTGTCGATTTCAAACGGAGATCCGTCAAAGCGGCTGACCCTGCCGCCCGCTTCTTGCACGATGAGAGCGCCCGCCGCCGTGTCCCACGGATTGAGATTGAATTCCCAGAAACCGTCAAAGCGTCCGCTGGCCACATTGCACAAATCGAGAGCCGCCGATCCCGCCCGCCGAACCCCGTGAGTGCGCAACGTAATCTGGTGATAAAAATGAATATTCGGATTCTTGTGCCGCTTATGGCTGGGAAAACCCGTCGCCACCAGGCATTCCTTCAAATGCGCAGCTTTCGACACGTGAATCGGCTTGCCGTTCAGATGCGCGCCTCTTCCTTCTTCGGCTGTGAATAGTTCGTCGCGCGTCGGATCGTAGACGACCGCGGCGATGCGGCGCCCCCGACCCTCTACTCGATGCTCCAGCCCCATCGACACGCAGAATACCGGATATCCATGTGCGAAATTTGTGGTGCCATCCAGCGGATCAACGTACCAGCGATACTCGCTGCCCCGATCGTTGAGTCCCTGTTCTTCGCCCAGCACATCATGGGAAGGAAACTGCTGAGTAAGGCGCTCCCGGATCAGCACCTCGGAGGCGCGGTCCGCCACCGTCACCAGATCGGCGTCACCCTTGTACTCAATTTTCAATCCTTGATGGAAATACGGTAGCAGCAACGCTCCGGCCTCGCGAGCGATGGCCGACATGGCGGGGAGATAGCTTTCGGGATGAGGTGCAGTCGATGACATGGATTTAAAGGCTTCCGGCGTTCGGCTGCCGGCTTCGGGACTTCTTACGGCCGTCTCAGATGTGAAGCGCGACTCAATCACAACACCCTCGGAGTAGCGTCATGCGGACGCCGAAAGCCGAGAGCCTGAAGACTGTTTCACTTCCTCTTTCCGCCATCTTCCGCGATATACATGATCTCGTGCTTGAAGATGAACAGATTGGGCGCGCCCTCACGCGTCAGCCGCACCATATTCTTGTCGTAATACTCGATCCATCCATGAAAAACCTGGCCATCCAGAAGCTTGACCGAGACTGGCTTCTGCTTTTCGCCCAGTGCCTTCAGGAAAGCAGCCTCTTCGAAGGTATCTTCCGGAGGAGGCGTCCGGCTGCGCTTGGCGGCGTTGGGATTCCCTTGGGAAGCGCGGAAAGGCATGCACGCATTGTACACAATGAGCGGCGCACCACGGTCCACCACGGGACGGAACTCGCACCCAAATCCGGAGTACAATGCCTGAAATCCTCGCTCTTCCGGCAGGAGGCGCACCGTGAAGAAATCTACTTTGCTTTTACTGCCTGTAATACTCGCGCTGTCGGCGACCCCGGCGATGCCACAGACCAACGCACACCATTTCCCGACGCCGCCGGAGTCTATGGACCCCCAGCCCACGGATAAATCATCGGACGCTCCCTCGCGCCGCATCGATCTCGCGCAACTGCAACGGGACGCCGACGATCTGGCGCGCACCGCGCAAACCATCCCGACCGACGTTGCCAGCGTCCGCAAAGGCATGCTGCCCAAAGACGTGATCGACAAGCTCAAGCAGATCGAAAAGCTCTCGAAGCGCCTGCGCACAGAGCTGAATCCCTGAAAGAGCCGCCTCAAGAAAAAGAGCCACCAACTGTTGGTTGGTGGCTCTGTCGCTTTGGAAGCGCGATTTTAGAAGGTTAGCCGCAGACCAAACTCCATCGCGCGCGGTGACCCCAGTCCGAATACGCCGGTACCGTTGCCTACGCGAAAAACGTCGCTCTCCGGGCCGGTCTCGCCGGGTTGAACTTGCTTGTGAATGGTGTTGATCGAGCTACCCGTAGTATCCAACCAGCCGTTCATCGCGCCGGGCGGCAGGTTGAAGTTGGAGAAGTTGAAGATGTTGAAGATCCCCAGGCTAGGCTCAATCTTGATGCGCTCGATGAAGGTGTGGCTCCAACTCAGACGGAAGTCGAAGGCTCTCACCCATGGAAACATGAGTTGGTCCGAAGGGGCAGTGGTCAGGGTTGGAGCCACGCCGCCCGCCTGTGCGAGTTGCGATGCCGTGAACAGCCCGTTACTGACCAGAACCGCTCCAGCCGGAGTTGGCTGTCCCGCATACGTGGAGTTGTAACGACTGATAGCAGTGTTCAAGCCAGCTAGGCCGAAGTCCCGCTGGAAGGAGCCATTCGTCGTGCCCGGCATGGGTTGACTGATAAATCCGCTGCCGCTGAAATCGGTTTGGAAGATCTGCCCAGCAGTGCCGGTGCTGCCCACGATGGTGGGGCTGGAAAGCGGGCTGTAGAAGTGCCCGATGACGCCGAACCGGAATCCGTAGGGAACCTCGAAGCTTCCACCAAACGAGATCTGGTGCGTGCGATCCAGCAGCGATGGGCCCATAAACTTCAGCGGGTTATCGTTGTCGGCAGCTTGCAGAACGAAGTCCTGATCGTTGGACGATACCGGATTCGAAGGAGGACTGTTTCCGGCAAACGCCAGCGGGTTCTCAAAGCGTGAGAGCGAGTACGAAATCTGGAAATTCGCGGACTTCACATAGCGCATCGGGTTCGATTTGTTGTCCACAAACTTCATTTGAAGTCCGTTGTAGACCGACCGGCTAATCGGCTCCAGAAAGAGCATCTGCCCGTAGATCGGGTTGATACCCCCGAAGGCGCATCCCGGACTCGGGCACGCCGACCGATAGTCGTTTGGAGTGCCTAACCCGTCGCTGGCATAGTCGGCGATCGTGGCCCCGACACGCGTGGGTACACCATTAATGGTCTGGATATTCTTCATTCCCGAAATCGCGCAGTCGATTGACGCTGAATCCGTACCGGTACCACATTTGAAATTGTTGTTCGTCGTAGAGATCGCATTCAGCGCGCCGGTCCTATTGAAGTAGCGCGTGGAGCCGGCGTGGTTGACGTCAACCCCCAGCAAACCGTGGGTCTCGACGTTTCGCACGTAATCGGCGCTGATCATCATGCCGTGCCGGATTTCACGTTGGAATCCCACGTTCATCTGCAGCGACCTCGGCGACCGGTAGTTCGGAGCGAACAGGCCGAGAGCAGGATTGAACCCGCCGGCAAGTTGCGAGCCGATGTACGCAGGATTCGCATTGGTCAAACTGAATGGAGTGTCCGCCTGATAGGTGCTCTGAAACGAAGCCAGAGCGGTCGCAGCCTGACCAATCGACTCCGCGCAGTAGCTCTGATTCGTGGCGGGATCGAGTCCTTCAACTGAGTCTACGGTTATAGTTCCCGCCGTGCTGGTCGGAACCGGCTGCGCTGTGCCGCCGAAACAAGCAAAGGGGGACTGTAAGAATGCGCCATTTTGCAGCCGAAGAGGTCGGTCGAAAAGCACATTGTTGAAAATCACGTTCTCATAGTAAAGACCTGCTCCCGCCCGGACGACAGTCTTACCATTGCTATACGGATCCCAGGCAATTCCCAACTGCGGAGCAAAGTTCGTGTTGGGTTGTCGCACGCGATTGCCGTAGCCCGGAAACGCAGCGTTCAGTTCTGGAATCGCCGGAAGGTCGCTGTCGGTGCGGCCTGTGTCACGCTCCCAGCGCAAGCCAGGCGAAATTGTGAGATTGTGCCGAATCTTCCAAGTGTCGCCTATGTAGAACGACAAGCGGTTGTCAGGCCCAAGGCCGCCCGCTGGATAGCCAAGTGCGGCTTGTGTCGTCGAGTATCCTTGCCCATTTCCCACGAAAGCCAGCCCGTTCGCCAGAGACGCATTCAATGGATTGGGATCCGGAGAACCGTTTTGAAGAGTGCCAGCGCTCGTAAACACTTGGGGCGCAATCCCGAAGAAGCTGGCGAATCCACCACCCTGGATGTGGTTATAGCCAAAACCAAAGCGCAGAATGTGTTTTCCAATGATCTTGCTGCCGTCGTACTTGATCTGGTGATCGCTTTGCGGCGTTGCCTGCGGAGCCAGCAAGTTCGGCCCCACCGTAAAAGTGCCGATGTTGATCGCTACAGGATAGTCAGCGAAAGGCAGAGTGCTTCCGCGAACCGCGTCCAGAATGCGGTTCTGGAACTTCAAATACGAGAAGCGGACGGAGTGGGTGATGCTGCCCGTATTGAAGTCGATGCCGGCCACGTCGTTCCGCGTGTAGTCGAGGTTGTTGTAAACCTGGAAGCTGGAGGGAAAGAACGTGGCGTCCACCGAATTCTTGAAATAGTTGAATCGTCCAAACAAACGCGCCGTCTTCGACAGGCTGTAGTCCACGCGCGCTTGCAGTTCGTCCTCGTGAAACGGGGCCTGGAACGTGCCCGAATACTGAGCATACGGAGGGCCCTCTGGAACTGGAGCGGCCAGATGTTGCAGAGTGCGCTCGCCATCGAGGAAGAAGAACAATTTGTCCTTGAGAATGGGACCGCCGACGTTGCCGCCTTCCTGATTCCGCTGGTACGGAGTGGTAATGAACGAATTCGTGGCCGTATCCCAAGGCTCCAGCAGTTTGGCTCCGCCGACCGTGCTGTCGCGGAAGAATCCAAAAGCTTCTCCGTGATAATTGTTCGTGCCGGACTTGGTGGTTACGTTGACCGCACCGGATGAAGTCAAGTCGTTGGAAAGATCGAGCGTCGACTGCGCCAACGCGAACTCCTGAATGCCGCTGGCTGGGATGTCTTCGGTCGTTGTGCCAACCGTTTCGTCGCTGACGTCGATTCCGTCGACGCTGATGCGCGCCGTGCGGCCAAACCGGCCACCGAACGATATGGAGGAATAGCCCACCTTGGTGGGATCAAAATTCTCACCGTCTTGAATCTGGACGCCCGGTTCAAGTTGAGCCAGATCGAGGAAGTTGCGGCCGTTAACCGGAAGAGTCTCAATCTGCCCGGCGGTCAAAACCCCCTGCACGGTCGCTTGCTCAGTATTCACCTGAATGTCGCTGGCCTGCACATCAATGACAGTGCTTTCCTGACCGATCTCAAGTTTGATACTCCCGCTTGCTGTGTTATCGACCTTTACGTCAAGCGACAGTTGCGCGGTCTTGAAGCCCTTGGCCTCGATGCGTACGGTATACGGGCCCGGAATGAGAGATCCGGTGGAATAGTTTCCCTGGCCATTTGCCGTGAGCTTAATCGTCTGCCCTGTAGAGCCAACAATCGTGACCTTGGCGCCAGCAACCACTGCGCCGGTAGCGTCATTCACCGTTCCCGCGATACTGCCGGTCGCGACTGTCGTCTGGGCGAACGCCGCAGATGAGAGCAGGAGAGGCGCGGTCAGTAGAACTAGCAACAAACTAAATCGTGGAGCAAACCGCCTGGGGGCATTGCAGTTCATCGTCTTCCACCATCCTTTTCGGAATGTTCGCAGAATCTTCATTCGTGTTGCGACCTAAACGGCGACTTGACTGTTCGGCGGGAACGGAATGCCGCGCAGCAATTCTCATGCGCGCCATACCTTGCGGCTTAACAAATCTTGACGAAACTGCGACGTTCCCCACGAACCCACTTCAACTTTGTTTCAACTAATGCAATTTGGCGGCCAGCGTGTGTCAATCTTCAAACCTCATTACTGAATCGATTCATTTCAATGATTTGCACTGTTCTCATCGGTCTCAACGCCGAGGAAAACAACGCCAGACACCTCAGCACATTCCAATTAGTGTAGCCCTGTTCTGTGAAACAGAAGTCGCCCTACTCCGGCGTTTACAGATAGTTACAAATAGTGGTACCCAGGCTGTTCCTGCACCGTTGTTGGGTGCGACGTGATGTGGCTACGCACCAAAGCCTGGTCAGGGCGTGGACTTCACTGAATAATATCCTGCTCGATGACGGACTCGATAAGCCGCGGCATCGGGAATACCGTTCACCTTCACATCGATTCGACGGAACTCCGCAAACGACGCGCGCTGCGACGGATAGTAAGCCAGCAGATACTGCGTGCGCAGTTCGTCACTGATTTTGCGGAACGCGTCGTCCAGTTGCGCCGCAGAGGTCGCATAGTAGTACTTTCCGCCCGTATCGTCTGAGAGCTGGATCAACGCGTGCTCGCCTCCGATTTCGCGACCCGCGCTGTTCTCGATGGGAACAATGATGATGGAATAGATCAGGGCCTCAGCCTCTTGCGCGGCGCGCAGAGCCTCCTTGTATTCTACCGTGCTATCCACGTCTTCCCCGTCCGTCACCATGACCAGAACTTTGCGTCCTTTGCGCTTGTCCAGAGACCGCGAGGCAACGTAAACCGCGTCGTAGACTGCTGTGGACGCGCCCAGCCGAACGTGGTCAATACTTTGGTCGATGCGCCTAAGGTCCGCGGTATATCCCTGAGTGGCTTCGCGTACAACCTCGCTGAAACTGTATACCGACATGGCGTCGACGGGGCGGACAATGGCATGCGCGAAGCGCTTGGCGGACGCTTGTTCGAGCGGTAGATCGTGACGGGTGCTCAGGCTGGTGTCAATGGCCAGCGCAATCGAAATCGGCTGCGCAGACTCCTTGTCGAAGACAGAAATCTTCTGCTCCCGCTCGTCCTCTTTGAGGATGAAATTTTCTTTCGTTAGCCCACCGATCGGAGCGCCGTGCTCGTCCGTCACAGTCACATATACGTTGACCAGGTTCACGTCGACTCGAAGCGTAGTCGTCGGTTCGGACTGGGGTTCCGGGTTCGCCGGTTTCGGTTGAGGCTGATTCTGCTGGACGGGTGTCTGCGCCCATAGACAGGCGGAGACGACGAGCATGCCGATCAGGAGCAGACTCTTGGCGGATTTTCTCATTGAGTAGTCGAATTATAACGTCGCCAGCGCGAGCGGAGCTGGCCCGGCCGGTCAGTTAGATGCGGCTTGCGGTCCGGGGCTGCCTCACGTCCCGGAATTTGCTCGTGGAATTTCCGCCGGGAACGGCTCTCCATCGGCCCAGACCGCTCCATCTTCGAAGTGCTCCTTCTTCCAGATGGGCACGGTGCGTTTGAGGGTGTCGATAAGCCATCTGCAAGCATCGAACGCGGCGGCTCGATGAGCGGATGCTACCGCGATCAGCACGCTGGTCTCACCAATTTGCAGTCGCCCAAGCCGGTGAACAATGGCTACATCACGAATCTGAAACTGCTGTAGAGCCTCGCTGGCCAGCGCCTCCATCTGCTGCAGAGCCATCTCTTCGTAAGCTTCGTAGTCAAGATAAAGCGTCTTGCGGCCGCGGGTCTGGTTGCGGACCACTCCTTCAAATACCAGCGCGGCTCCATCTTCCCCGCGCTTGAGGGCGGCTAAGACTTGTGGCGTATCGATGGCTGCGCGAACAATCGCGCAGCGCTGGCGCCCCGCGGGCTCCGGCGCGCCGCCGCTCACTGGAGGCAGCAGCGCCACTTCATCGTCCGCCTGCAATCGGGTATCGGGTCGGGCGTATTGTTGGTTCACCGCCAGTGCGAGCGACGGCAGGGATTGCTTCAGGGTTGGAATCTGCGATTCATAGCGCGCCAGGACATCGCGAACCGAAGCTCCATCGGGCAATTCAATCTCGTCGGCCGGCTTCCCCACCATATCCTTCAACATCCCGAAGAAGAGCACTCGCACTCGCATCGCCGTTCAGTGTACCGCGAGTGCGTACAAGACAAGAAAAGGCCAGCCCCCCGAGAGGCTGGCCTCTGACCGTTTCACAAACCGTTAAGCTTGCGTCAACACCTTGTCATGAACCGCCTCCGGCTCCTTCACTGGCGCCGTCGGATTGTAATCCTGCTTGGGATCCTTCGGGGGCGTCGAAAGTATCTTCGCCGCCGGACCTTCTGCGACCTGAGGCAGTGAAAACCGCAGAGCTTCGTCGATCGTTTTCACGTAGTGAACCGTGAAGTTCTCCAGTTGCTCCGGCGTCAGATCTTCCTCCACGTTCATCTTGTTCTCCGCGGGGAGAATTACGTCGGTGACTCCGGCGCGTTTTGCCGCGAGCACTTTCTCTTTGATCCCGCCGACGGGAAGTACATTCCCGCTCAACGTGATCTCGCCAGTCATCGCCATCAGCGGGGTGATGCGCCGCTTGGTTAGCAGCGACACCAGGGCGGTGGCCATGGTTACTCCGGCCGAAGGCCCATCCTTCGGAATCGCGCCCGCTGGCACGTGAATGTGTATATCGTGGTTGGCGAAGAAATCCTCCGCAACCCCCAGACGGTCCGCATTCGACCGCACCCACGTCAGCGCTGCTTGCATCGACTCTTGCATGACTTGGCCAATCTGCCCGGTCATGGTGAATCCACCTTTACCCTTCATCGCATTGGCTTCAACGAACAGCACGTCGCCGCCTGACGGAGTCCACGCGAGGCCCACAGCCACACCGGGCCGCTCTGTCCTCTCAGCGATTTCTCCCTCACTGCGAATCTTGATGCCACCCAGAAATTCCTGAACTACTTCCTTGGTCACGATCAATTTTTCGGTCTTACCTTCGGCCAGGCGCCGTGCCTGCTTCCGGCAAATCGTGCCGATCGTCCGCTCCAGGCTGCGCACGCCGGCTTCCCGCGTGTAGTGCCGGATGGTGTAACGCACCGACTCCTCCGGAAACTCGATCTGCTCGCCCGTAATTCCGTTCTCTTCGATCTGGCGCGGAATCAGGTATCGGAATGCGATGTGAACCTTTTCTTCCTCGCTGTAGCCCTGCAGTTCGATGATCTCCATGCGATCGCGCAAAGGCTCCGCAATCGGATCGAGCATGTTCGCTGTGGTGATGAACAGCACCTTCGACAAATCGAATGTCACGTCCAAGTAATTGTCACGGAACGTCGAATTCTGCTCGGGATCCAGGGCTTCCAGCAATGCCGACGCTGGATCACCGCGGAAGTCGCGCCCCACCTTGTCGATTTCGTCGAGCATGAAGACTGGATCCTTCGTCTCCGCCCGCCGGATGCCCTGAATAATCTGCCCCGGCAGCGCCCCGATGTAAGTGCGACGGTGCCCGCGGATTTCCGCCTCATCGTGCACGCCACCGAGCGAAAGCCTTACAAACTTGCGGCCCAGTGCGCGCGCAATCGACTTGCCCAGCGAAGTCTTGCCGACGCCTGGAGGCCCGACAAAGCACAGAATCGGCCCCTTCATGTTCGGCTTCAAGCGGCGGACAGAGAGATAGTCCAGGATGCGATCTTTCACTTTCTCCAGATCGTAGTGATCCGTGTCGAGAATCTCTTTCGCCTTCGGAATCTCGATTTCCTGACCCGAAGTCTTCGCCCACGGCAACACGGCGAGCCATTCAATGTAGTTGCGCGTCAGCGAATAATCGGCGGCCATCGGCGACATGCGCGAGAGCCGTCCTAATTCCTTCAGCGCTTCTTTCTTGACCTCGTCGGGCATGCCTGCTTCTTCGATTTTCTTTTTCAGATCTTCGACGTCACGCTGCCCCTCGTCCTGCTCACCCAGTTCCTTCTGTATCGCCTTCATCTGCTCGCGCAGGTAATACTCGCGCTGGGTCTGCTGCACGCGGTCCTGCACTTCGCTTTGAATCTTGTTGCGCAGTTGCTGGACTTCGAGTTCCTTGGCAAGGTGCTGGTTGATCTTCTCCAGCCTCACGTGGATATCGAGCGTCTCGAGCGTGTCCTGCTTGTCTGGCGTCGATAAAGACGGTAGCGACGATGCGATGAAGTCCACCAGGCGGCCTGGCTCGTCAATGTTCATGGCCACCGTCGAGAGTTCATCCGACAACGTCGGCGATCCCGCGACAATCTGCTGGAACAGCGTCAGCACGTTGCGCTGCAACGCTTCGATCTCCGACGTCGCAGCCGGAGTACTTCCCTCGGGCAACGTGGAGTAATACGCGCTCATGAACGGCGTCAACTGCGTGAACTCGCTCAGTTTTACCCGCTCCAGGCCCTCGGCAAACACAAACAGGCTCTGGTTGGGCATCTTGACGACCTTGTGCACCACGGCGGAGGTTCCGACCGTATAAAGATCAGTGGGCTGCGGCGAGTCGACGCGTGCCTCGCGCTGTGCCACCACAATGATGGTCTTGTCTTCCCCGAGTGAATTAATCAGCTGAACGGAACTCTCCCGACCTACCGTCAGGGGCAAAACGGCGTGTGGAAACAACACCGTGTCCCGTACCGGCAGCACCGGCAGGGCCTTTTGATCGTTTATTTCCTTATTCTTAGGAGTGCGTTCGACGGCCGACTGCTGGCTCATATGTCTCCTTGAGTGTAACTCGCTCAAGTTTAGATGATACTCCTCCGGGAAAGGTTTCAGAGTCCCGGAAGGACTTCTGCAAGATGTTGAATTCTATTCCGTTATTCTGTCCTGAGAATGTACCTAAGGTGCAGAGGCTAACGCGGAGGATAAGCGCTTGCAAGACATAAATTGCAAGCACGTGAAAAGCGGACATCGGCGGACGCAGGACCAGCATCAACACCTAGTCTGCGAGCGGCGGGGCTTGCTCGATGTCGCTCACCCATCCGCTCGCAGCCGAATCCGTGTTGTGTCCAAGCCTCAGAAAACGTGCTTGGAAGTGTCGCCGCGAAACACTAACTCCTGGAGGACTCGTTCGTTACTGGCGTCGACTTTGTAAATCTCTTCGTTGTGGTCTGCCTTCTTCGCCAACGGAACCAGCGTGCATTTCACTTTGACTTCGTCTTTGCCTTGCACGCTTTTGAACACCATAATGTGCTCGTCCTGTTGCATCTCGTGGCGTACGACATAGTCTCCCGCCGGTAACAGCACCGTTCCGATACGGACCGGCGAAAGGAACGTGACGTTGTTCACATCGTGAATTCCCATACTGTTTTTTGATCCGGCCATGGCCATCGAGCCCAGCGTCACCACGCATAGGAATGCACAAACAACCTTCAATGCACGCATACACTCTCCATAAATGCAGATTTCCGTCGTAAACCAAAAAGGGGGACGGTTTACTCCGGGAACAAGTTTAGGAGGGTACGGCGAACTGCAATGTGCGCCGCGTCACAATACGGTGTGACACGAGACTGTCGCTGTTTCATTTCGGTGTGAACTGCCCTCGCACTGGCGATCGCACTATCGTGAGGAAAATCGCGTCGGGGCGGAGGATATTCTCACCTCCGTCGCTCTTCCCTTGGTCTTCAACACTCAACGGGAAGTTCGGTGTCGTAGAACCTCAGGTTTTCGGATAAGTTACGCTGCCTTCAGACGGCAGGATAAATCCCCAACACTTTCACGAACTCAGCCACCTCTCCCAGATGGCGCAGCGCGTTCCTGGCCGGTTCGTCGTCGCCTCTCAGAAAGTCAACGTAGAAAACATACTCCCATGGCCGCCCCCGCATCGGCCGCGACTCGATCTTGGTCAAGCTGATATCTCGTAGCGCAAACACGCTGAGCGATTTGAAGAGCGCTCCGGGTGTGTTCTTGACCTGAAACACGATCGAGGTCTTGTTCGCCCCGCGAGGAATCAGTCGGTGATAGTCGACGGTTCCCTTCTTCTTTCCTGCGCCGCGTCCAACCTTCCGGATCAAAAAGAAGCGCGTGAAGTTCCGCTTGTCATCTTCAATGCTCGACTGAAGTATCTTCGCGGAGTATTCGCGCGCAGCCTGCTTGCCAGCGATTCCCGCCGCATCTTTCAACTGGTTAGCAATCACGTGCTTCACGCTGCCCGCCGTGTCATAAAACGGCACCGCCTCAATTTTCGGATGCCGCCGGAAAAAGTCGCGACACTGGTCGAGCGCCACCGGATGCGACATCACCTTCCGTAACGCCCCCAGTCGCACCCCTGGCAGCGCGATCACGTTGTGGACAATGCGCAGCAGATATTCCGCCTGAATGAATACTTCGCGCGTGAGCATCAGATCGGCGTGCTCCGCCACGGTTCCAGCCAAGGTGTTTTCGATTGGGATAACAGCCGCACCCACAGTCTCGCGCTGCACACGATCGAAGACCTCCGCCGATCGCGAGCACGGCACCACCGTACAGCGCGGCAGCATGCGCTCCGCCGCCTCGTGACTGAATGACCCGAGTTCCCCCTGGATGGCAACTTTCATGTCGTGTTTACCCGAATAGGCAAGTTATCCGCAGAAGCCGCATCCGCGCAATTGCGTCTTTCGGCTCAGGCGGTTAGTTCCTTCTTCAGGACCAGCGCATCCACGCCATTCGAATAGTAGCGCGGCCAGGTCCGGATCACACTGTAGCCGTGCCGCTTGTAGAACGCCAAGGCCGCAACGTTGTCGACCGCTGTTTCCAAGCCCACGGCGCTGGCTCCCCCCGCAAGCAATCGATCTTCTGCCGCCCGCAGCAGCTGCGACCCCACTCCCGAGCGGCGCGCCTCCCCCATCACGTCAATCGTGACCACATGCCCTATAGGTGCCTGATGAACCACGATGAACCCCGCCAACGTGCCCGTGTCAGCGTCCGTTGCTACGAGCGTGAACACTCCTCCGTGCCGCACATACTCTTTGAGTTCTCGCTTCGAATACGCGATTCCAGGCGGGAAACACTCCTGGTCCATGCGCCAGAGCACGTCGAAATCTTCCGGCTTGAAGTCACGGAGGACGAAGGCCACGCCGCCATTGTAGCGGGGCCAGTTGGCGGAAGTTGCGAAGCCGACAGCCCGGAAAACGCTCGTTTTCCACAGCGCGGTCCGCCCTGCCCCCAAAAAATCGGTGTTGGGGTCCAATGTCCACTTGCCCCGACCGCAACCTCGGACGTACCATCGGCATCAGAGGACTGTGGGAAGACGTGGTGGGACGCCTTCTACTCATTGACGTCGTTGGCGCGGTCGTGGCTTTAGGAGTGTGGTACCTCCTGTTTAAAGCCTATAACCGTCGCAAAGGCGCCGAAGCGCTGCGCTGGGTGGAATCAGCCTGCGCCGGTAAAGGGCGGATCCTCGACTGGCACTGGCTCACCACTTCCCGCCTGCATGCCCGCCTGCAGTTTCCTTCTCGCAGTTTTGAAAACGCCCACGTTACCATGAAGTTCCGGCCGCGCGCCATGCCCGTCCAATGGCTGCTGGCTTGGTATCACAAGCAGAAAGAAACGCTGACCTTCGAGGCTGACTTGGGCGGCTCGCCCACTTTCCATTTGGAAGTCGTCCGCCACCGCTGGTTGGCCCACAGCCGCGGAGTGACCGCCCACCGTCGTGACGAACGCGAGTGGGACCTTTACGAACCCGGCCCGGTTGTGCTGACCACACGTGCTCACTGGAAACAGGATTCCAGCTCTGAACTCAATACGCTGATGACCGTCCGCCAGCAGGACGTGTTGCAGGTCCGGTTTCGCCCCGAGTCTCCGCAGTTTTCGGCCACAATCTCGCTCGACACACTCTACGATCCAACCACGGCCACAGACTTCCTCACCACCCTGCGCGAGTTGGCCGCGGGCGCTTCGGCTCACCGCCAATAATCCCTGATGGGTGCCGCATTTCTCGCGTTCTTTGCGAGAAGTGGGGATCTTGGCCTACGGAATACGCCTCCGCGCACATCTCTTCGAATTATGCAGTAGACTGCCCACATGCCGACTGGCCGCCAAGGATCGATCCATCTGTTTCGCTTCTCCGGAATTGACGTATTTCTTCATTGGTCCTGGTTTCTGGTGGCGGCGTACGAAATCCAGACGCGAAAGGGCAGTTATTCCTCCGTTACCTGGAATGTGTCTGGAGTACCTTGCGCTGTTTCTGATCGTGCTGATTCATGAGTTCGGCCACGCTCTGGCTTGTCGCCAGGTTGGAGGAAGAGCGGACCGGATCGTGCTGTGGCCCCTCGGCGGCGTCGCCTATGTGGACCCTCCACCAAGACCCGGCGCTACGTCTCTGGAGCATCGCCGCCGGACCGCTGGTCAACGTCGTGCTCTTCCCGTACTTCTACGTGATCGTCACGCTCGGCCGGTCTGCAGGATGGGCCGAAACGACGCCCGATCTCTATCGCTTGTTGCCCAGTCGGTCCAACTCATTGACAAGCTGGCCTGCTGATCTTCAACATTCTTCCCATCTATCCACTGGATGGCGGCCAGATCCTTCGCTCCTTGCTCTGGTTTGTGCTCGGACGCGGTCGCAGTTTGATGGTCGCCACGATCTTGGGCTTGATCGGAGTGGCGGGATTCATCGGTCTCGCCATCTGGGCGCAATCCGTCTGGTACGGAGCTATCGCCGCCTTTATGCTGATGAACTGCTGGAGCGGCCTGCAACACGCGCGGGCTCTCTTGCGCCTGGCAAACTGCCGCGTCGCGATGGGTTCGCCTGCCCGACCTGCAAGACGGCTCCGCCAGTGGGAGAATACTGGACAGTGCGGAAAGTGCGGCCAACCCTTCGACATGTTCCAAACCCACGGAGTGTGTCCCCACTGCTCGACCCAGTACGCCCAGACAAAGTGCATGGACTGCGGCACGACTCAATCCCATGAATGATTGGATGGTCGGCTCGTTCGCAGCCTCAAGATCTTGACCCGTCGCTTCCTTCCGATTCCACCTCCTGTCACCCAGAATCTACGAGTTCGGCATTGCGCAACCTTCGTGATCCTTCGTGTCCTTCGTGGTTTGCGCCTTTTCTTCATCAACATCAGACCAATCCGCCGCGCAGGCTCCCGAATAAATCTCTTTTATGCCGTGTATCAGCTTTTTCGATTGGCCCGCACCCGACCCACGCGCTATTCTTCTCCGTTCCAAGTCAAAGTGTTGAAACCAGCCATTTCAACTCCCCGTATTCGTGATGTGGTTTTGCTCAAATTCTAAGTTTCTACGCGAAGGAGACTGAAGGACATCCATGCCCACCGAACTGCGCAATTTCCTGGCACTCTCATACGACGAACTGGAAGAACTCAACCTTAAGGCGAAGGAGCAGCGCAGGAACCGTGTCGCATCTCACAAAGTCCAGGAGGATCGCCTCAAGTACTTGACCGACGAGAAGCGGATCAAGGCCGTGACTGTGCTCTTCAGCGATCTCGAAGGCCGGTTGCACATGCTCGACTACGACAAGAAGTTCCTGCTAAAGAGCTATGACAACCTTACTTTCGACGGCTCCTCCATCCGCGGCTTCACCGCACAGCGTGAGAGCGACCTACGTCTGGGCATCGATTGGGGCGCATTCTACTGGGCTCCCTCAGATGTCTTCGGATCCGGCAAGGTTCTGGTGTTCGGCGAAGTCATCGACAAGGGCGGCACGTCCTATTCCGGCGACATTCGCGGCGTGCTCAAGGGATACGCCGACGAACTCCACAAGAAGAAGGGCTACACGCTCAACGCGGCGAACGAAATTGAAGGATTCCTCTTCAAGGGCCCCGATGCCGAGCGGCACTATCACGAAGTCGGCGGCAAGTTCGAGTACGTCAATACCGGCGGATACTATCACTCCCTGCCCGGCGACCCGCTCCGCACCTTCATCGACACGACGGCCGAAGTGCAACGCGCGATGGGCTTCCAGAACGAGAAGGACCATCCGGAAGTCGCGCCCTCACAGTTTGAAATCAACTATGGCTACGGCGAAGTCGTAGCCGCGGCCGACCAAATCCAGCTCTACAAACTGATCTGCCGCCAGGTCGCGACCCACATGGGATTGACCGCGTCCTTCCTGCCCAAGCCGGTCGTCGGCGTGAACGGCAGCGGTATGCACACCAACGTTTCGATCAGCGAAAACGGCAAGAACCTGTTCTGGGACGCCAAAGGCGAAGAGAAGCTCAGCAAGATGGGCTGGGCCTTCGTCGACCGCATCCTGACCCACGGCAACGACATTTGCCTGCTGCTGAATCCCAGCGTGAATGCCTATCGCCGCCTCGATCCCCACTTCGAAGCGCCCAACCAGATCAAGGCGTCCGCCGTCGATCGCGGCTCCATGATCCGCATTCCAATTGGCAACGAGAAGAGCATGCGCGTCGAAGTGCGCTCGGTCGCGCCCGATGCGAATCCGTACATGGTGATGTACTCGATCTTCAAGAGCGGGCTCGACGGCGAGACTGCGAAGATCAAGAACCTGCGGCAGGCCGAGCGCTATCTGCCCGACAACATCTACAAGGCGCTGGACGACTTCAAGAAGTCTCCGTGGATCACCACCATTCTCGGGGAAGACGTCAAAGGCCGCTACGCCGACCTGAAGGAAGCCTCCGCCGACCGTTGCCCCCGCGCCCTGGGAACTTTCGTCAAGGCGCAGGAGGTCCAATTCCACCACGAGGTCTACAACCAGTTTCTGTGGAATCTCTTCTAAACTGCACGCAGTTCTGCCCCGCGCCCCGGTCCAAAGCCGGGGCGTTTTGCTTCTAGACCCGACAGTTCTGCCCAAACGGCTGATACGAATTCACTCGATGGCCCTGTTAACTAAATTGGCATCCTCTGCGGCACCTGCATTCAGTGGGGCCCGACAAATAAGTTCGCCCGAACATAGACAAATCCATCCGTGCCGATTGTCTTAACATTGAGAACGCAAAGTGGGCAGGACAGACCGAAATACCGCCGAGATCGATGCCCTGTATCGCCAACATGGGGCGGCGCTGCTGCTGTTCGCGTCGGCGATCTCGGGCGATCGGGGTCGCGCTCAAGATGCGGTTCACCAAGTGTTCCTGAAGGCGATCGAGAACGGAAGTGTAAGCGAAGCGATAAACAAGAAAGCCTATCTCTTTGCATGTGTGCGCAACGCCGTTCTTAACGAGGCCAAGCTTCAGGATCGAATCATGCCCCTCGACATCGACTCGGCATGGTTTAGCCCTCCAGACCGGGACTATGCCGGAGAGCAGAATCTGAGACGTGCGCTACGTGATCTTCCGGATGATCAGCGAGAAGTCATAGTTCTGCATGTATGGGGCGAACTCACTTTCTCGGAGATCGCTGACCTGGTAGGCGTCGGCTCGAACACAGCGGCATCGCGGTACCGGTATGCCCTAGCCAAGCTGCGCGGCTCAATGTTAACCAAGGAGAACTCTTGTGCGGACTCCCGATGATGAACAATTCGAAGCTTACTTGAGGCGATTCCACCCAATCGCCCCTGAGCCTGTTCCAACAGTCAGCGTCAGCCCTTCATCTCGGCGTTCGCTCTCACTTGGGACCCGGCTAGCGGCAGTCGCAGCCATCCTTGTTATCGGGGCGGTCATTTTGCATATTCGCAGTAACCGAGTTGTTGTCTCAAATACGGCTGGCGATGCTGCAATTGCCGAGCGGCATGCACCGTCGGAGCCACTAACCATGCGAAGCGCAAATGCTTGGCTCGCGACGGCGCCATCGTTTAAGGCAGCCGTTGACGACCTAGCATTTCGTTCCCAAACCAGCTCACTTCCGCAAGGCAAACAGAGCGCGGTCGCTGTGCTAAGCAAGGAGAAAATCAGGTTATGAAAATCTTCAACACGATTCCTTCGATGATTCTGATTGCGCTGCTATCAGCCGGTTCGGCATTGGCTCAGCGGAATACGTCCCTCACGGAGAATGCAGCTTTGCGCTACTGGTCGGCATTCTCTCAGGTCCAGGACTCGGGTATCACGGACCAGCAAGCAAGAGAACTCAATGCGATCCTCGACGGTACAGCGCCATACGACGACTCGAAATACAAGGATCTGCTTGAGAAAAACACATTGGCCCTTGAAATCATGGCCCGCGCGACCTCACTTCCGAACTGTGACTGGGGATTGGATTACGGGCTCGGGCACGACGTCCCGGTGGACTATGCCAGAAAGGCATTGGTCCTTGGGCGACTGAACGTGCTTTATGCCTTTCACCTGCTTAAGACGGGTAATAAAGATGGGGCGGTTCGCGCTCTGGCGGCTGGCCTGCGGTTTTCGCACGATGTCGGAAACGGCGGATCATTTTTTGCCACGCTAATCGCAAAAGACCTTCTGACGAGTCACCTTAGGGCCATTGCCGGCGCGCTGCGCTTAGAACAGCTATCCGCCGGCCAGCGATCACAATTGCAAACGGCTGTTGGGCGATTAGGGGAAGGACTTGACTGGCCTATGGCGGCAAAGCGCGATCTAGAAGCCCTCCGCGGAGACTACGCAGGAAACTCGCAAGCGTCGGCAGTTCTGACACGGATCATTTCGTCATATGTTGCTGCTCTCAACGATGAGTCCAAACTGCCTGCGCTAGATCAAGCTGTTCAAGGCGCCCCACAGGAACTTGCGAACGTGATCCCGAACGCAAAACGGGTTCTGGAACAAAAACAAGACTTGAACAACACACTCCTACAGACACGCGCGCTATTGCAATGATAGGGCGAGTCTTCTAGCGATTTCTACGTGGTTGTGGATTAGGCGTTCAGGAGTCGTCATGTGCCGTGTGAAATTGATCGCCACGCTTCCATCCGCACTTAGTCGGCTCTTGTGGAGCCCGCGCGGCCAGCTCACAAACATCACGCATAAGTATCGTCTCAGACGGTGAAACATTCCCCATTGCACTCATCAAGACGGGAGTACGTGCCCCCCGGAGCTAACATTGACTCTCGCCCCATCTATCCCTAAGATGGCACTCCAGATTCAGCGAACCATTCAGAGGCTGCAATGTCCCCTCGCGAAGTCGACGGTCCTCGCAACATCTTCTACGCGATCGCGACCGATCTCCACTTCTGGATTCCCCTCACCGTGCTTCTCGGCGGCCTCTTCCTCCTGGATAAGCTCCGTTGAACTCACCCTCAGGCACCGTGCAAGCCGCAACGCCCGCTCAAAGTCCCATGCACTCCACCCGCCTGCGCAGCCTGCAAGCCCTCGGCATTTTCTGCGGATTCGCCGCTGGAGCCTGGCTGGGCGGCGCCGAAGCTCCCATCAAACTCGTCAATCCCGACATCTCTCCGATCACGGTCTCCTTCATCATGGTGCTCGGAGTCTTCCTCGCGCGCTGGAGCGTCCCCGCCTTCATCCGCGGCACATCGCACCTGAGCAACGACGTTCGCCAAGCGCCGCACCTCATCGTCTGGGCCGTGCTCGCCGGATGCATGTGGGCCGTCGCCAACACGCTTACCATTTACGCCATCCGCAACGTCGGCCTGAGCATCGCGTTTCCTCTGTGGAATACGAATAGCCTGCTCGGCATCTTCTGGGGATTCCTGCTCTTCAACGAACTGCACTATGCGGCATGGAAACGCTGGCTCGGCGTTCTGGGCGGCGCAGTCTGCATGTTCGGAGGCGCCACGCTGCTCGCCATCGCATCGTCGCATCAGGCCGCTCCGGGCAAAGCCGCGCTCGGAATTTCCGCTGCACTCGGCGCCGGCATTCTCTGGGGAACGATGTACATCCCCTACCGGAAAGCCTACCTCACCGGCATGAATCCGCTCTCATTCATCACATTTTTTACCGTGGGAGAACTTGCGACCATGACCGTGCTGGCCGTCACCTATCGCGGCGCCATCCCGCTCTGGCACGAACTCGTCGGCGCCCGCGAGGTTCTCTTCTGGCTGATGCTGGGTGGCTTCGTTTGGGTGCTTGGAGATTTGTTCCAGCAATACGCCACAAAATATGTCGGCATCAGCCGCGGCATTCCGCTTTCCAACACCAACCAACTCTGGGGATTGCTGTGGGGCATCTTCGCCTTCCATGAACTACGCGGCGCAAGCCAGACCGTCTACGCTCAAGTCGCAGGAGGTTCGATCCTCATGGCCCTTGGCGCAGTTGCGATTGCGCTCTCCTCGGCGACCGAACGCGAGCACTCCTCCTGGCAGGACGCCGCCGATCGCGAAGGCCAACGCTACAACGTCGAAGCCGCATACGTCCGCGCTGGCATGGAAGGACGCGCTCATGGAAGCAACCCGACCGGCCGAACGATCCTCGATTGGGTCCTAATCCTCGGCACGACAGCTCTCTTCGCCGTTCTCGCGGCCATGGCAAAACTCCCGCACATCGACATCTCGCTAGGCTGGGCGAGTACACTCACGGTCGCGATGCTCGCCCTGCTGGCCACGTGCGGAATCGCTCTCTGGCGCACCACACGCTTTCGGTAAGCCGCGCCAATCTCCGACCCTCATCGCACGCTCTCGCCGGGTATGCTAGATTCGAAGACTCGATGGACCTCGCACCCACCATCTCTACCCAGGGCCTCACCCGCCGCTTCGGGGAACTCGTGGCCGTGGACAACGTCAACCTGCGCGTCGCCCCCGGACAGTTCTTCGGCTTCCTCGGCCCCAACGGCGCAGGCAAATCCACCACCATCAAGATGTTGACTGGACTCCTCGCACCCAGCTCGGGACGTATCGAGATCCTCGGCATTGATCTCAACGCGCATCCGGTCGAAGTCAAGCGCCAGATCGGAGTCGTGCCCGAAGGCATGGCGCTGTTCGGCCGCCTCACCGGCGCCGAGTTCCTCAGCTTCGCTGGACGCATGTACGGCCTCGACCGCACCACCGCGGCCAAGCGTGCTGCCGAGTTGCTCGACTTCATGCAACTCGCCGACCAGCCGAAAAAGCTCGTCACCGATTATTCCCACGGCATGCAGAAAAAGCTGGCCCTCGCCGCCGCCGTCATTCACGGCCCGAAGGTCCTATTCCTCGATGAGCCCTTCGAAGGCGTCGACGCAATCGCTGCCGGAACATTGAAATCGATGCTCCAAGGCATGATCGCCCGCGGCGCCACGATCTTCCTGACCTCGCATGTTCTCGAGATCGTCGAGCGCCTGTGCAGCCACGTCGCCATTATTCATCAGGGACGACTGGTTGCCCAAGGCTCGCTCGAGGAACTGCGCGCCGGCGTCGAAGCCCAAACTCCAGCCGGATCCGGCAATGGCACACAGGCCTCTGGCGAGAAGCTGACTCTGGAGCAACTCTTCCTGCGCATTGTTGGCGGCGAACGTCGCACGGAGCAGGAACTGTCATGGCTGGGATAAGAATTGGGGAGCGAAATTGGGAAGTGAAGACCTACGAATCAGGATCGGGCCGCCCGGCGCAGGAACTTTCTTCGCCGATGGATCCGGCTGGCGCGAAGCCCTCTGAGCGGACGAAACGCCTTGTGGTGAGTCGTGATCGACATAGTTTGCAACGAGTACGCGAAGTGCGCGCCGCATCCACAGCACACCTTGTAACTGTGTCCTTCGATGGTGAAAACTCGGCTCAACTTGCTATGGTGACAGCCAAAGGCAAACTCCAGCGCGCTCGCGAAAGGATGCGTAATGGTGTCCCACAGCGGAATCTGTTCCGATGCCATGATCTTCATTTTCCTCTACAGGTCTAAGGTTCTCATCGGCATCGGCAGCACCACCGTGAGTCGCCCCACCTCCGCTTGTGATTAGAATCACACTGAGTCTTCGCCTGCCGCTCTTCGGTCTCGCAAGCGCCTCCGTTTCAGCGCTTTGCACGGATGCGCAGGTGAATCGAATATGCAAGAATGAAGGCCACTCGAAATGACTCCTCCCAAGGTTTCGACCCAACTCACCGCCGTCGCCGACCTCCGCTGGCGCATGTTCGTCAATGGCCTGCGTAGCAAACGCGGCAAAATGGAACTCCTCTCGCGCGGCATTGTGACAGCGGCCTTCGCCTTTGGCGGCTTCGGCGGCTTTGCCGTTGCCACCGGCGCTTCGTGGTATGTCGTCTCGCAAGGCAAGGCTGAGTACCTTGCGCTCATCTTGTGGCCCATCTTTTTCTTCTGGCAAGTCTTTCCCGTGATGGCCACCGCCTTCACCAATAATCCTGACTCCGGCGAGTTGCTGCGTTTCCCTCTCGCCTACCGTTCGTATTTTCTGATCCGCCTTGCCTACGGATATTTCGACCCGGCCAGCGCGCTCGGAAGCGTCGCCCTGTTTGGAGTTCTCCTCGGCACCAGCTTCGCGCGCCCTGCGCTGCTTCCCTGGGCACTTCTCGTACTGCTGACCTTCGCACTCTTCAACCTCGTCCTCATGCAAACAGTCTTCGCATGGCTCGAACGGTGGCTGGCTCAGCGCCGCACCCGCGAAATCATGGGCGTGCTTTTCATCCTGGCCATGCTGAGCTTCCAATTAATCGGCCCGGCCATCGAACATCTCGGCAAGGGTCCGCACCCCGAATTCGGCCGCGCCACCCAGATTACGGCCCAGGTTCAGACACTGCTGCCTCCAGGACTCGCAGCCAACGCCATCGCCCAGGTCTCCCACGCACACTTCCCGCTCGGCCTCTTGTCTCTGATCGTGCTCGCAATGCTGACCGGCGGCATCGGACTCCTCCTGCACCTGCGTCTGCGCGCCCAGTTTCGTGGCGAGAATCTCAGCGAAGCCGCTGCACGCCCCAAGGTGGAGCAGGTTCAAGGCCTGCAGGTGGGATGGAACCTGCCCAGAGTCCCTCAGTCGGTCGCCGCCGTATTCGAAAAAGAGGTCCGCTACCTCTCCCGCAGCGGGCCCATGCTGCTCACTTTGATCATGCCCGTCTTCATGCTGATCATTTTCCGCATGGGACCGATGAATCCCATGCGCCAATCCGGCGGTTTTAGCCGCACGCCCGACATGGCATTCCCCGGCGCCGCTGCCTACGCAATTCTCGTCCTCACGAACCTGGTCTTCAACAGCTTCGGCGGAGACGCTGCGGGCATGCAGTTTTTCTATGCATCGCCGGTCACGTTCCGGCAAATCGTATTGGCGAAGAACCTCACCCACGCCAGTATTCTCGTCTTCAATACCGCATTCGCCTGGATCGCCGTCTCCTACCTCTATGGCACGCCACACCTCGCTGTTTCCATCGCGACCCTGGCGGGACTCCTCTTCGCAGTGCCTCTGAACTTCGCAGCCGGGAATCTGCTCTCGATGTATTCGCCCCGGAAGCGCGACTTCTCCACCTTCGGCCGCCAGAACGTTTCGCAGACCACGGTCCTCGCCAGCTTCGGCGTTCAGATCGTGATCGTGGGCCTCGGCATTGCGGGATTCGTCATCGCGCGGCTCTACCACAACCTCTGGATCGCCACGCTGCTATTCCTTGTGTTCGCAGCGATCGCAATCCCGATTTACGTGGTCGTCCTCAACCGCATGGATGGCATCGCGCTGCAGCGCCGGGAGACGCTGCTGGCGGAACTGTGCCGCGCGTAGAACTCTTGAGCAACGTTTCTTATTCTTTTTCCGGCTTCGCGAGAAAACGGTACCCCACGCCTCGCACAGTGAGCAAGTGCCGAGGATGCCCTGGATCATCCTCGATATACCGCCGCAGCCGCACGACAAAATTATCGATGGCACGCGTGTCGGTATCCTCGTGCAGCCCCCAAACTTCTTCCAGAATCTGCTTCCTCGACACAATCTTGCCGTCGTTGCGCACCAGGTGCCGCAGCAGTTCCGACTCCATCAGCGTCAGATGAATCGTGCTCTCGCCCGACCGCAGTTCCAGTGCGCCAAAATCAATGGTCTTCCCTCCGAAGGAAAACGTTCCGAAATCCCCAACGCTGCTGGCATCGGCCTTCGGCTCGCTCGCGCTCGGCGGATGCCCCCCGCGAATCCACTGGCTCCGCCGCAACAACCCCTGCAGCCGCGCCAGCAAAATTGAAAGATCAAACGGCTTCGCCAGATAATCGTCTGCACCCGAAGCGAAGCCTTTCAGCACATCTTCCGGACGCCCCCGTGCCGTCAGCATCAGCACCGGCACGTAATTGCGCGCCGCCCGCAACTCCGACACCACGCTGAATCCATCTTTTCCCGGCAACATGATGTCGAGCACGACGGCATCAAAATTCTCTTTCTTCTCCAGCAACCGGTCGGTCGCCGCCTCGCCGTCCCCCACGACCTCCGCCGCATAGCCCTCAGCCTCCAGGTTGAAGCGCAACCCCTGCGCCAGATGCGCTTCATCCTCCACTACGAGAACCCGGCTCATGCCTCCCACCTCGGCAGTTCGAGAATGATCGTGGTTCCCTGCCCTTCGCCCTCGCTCTCAGCGAACACCTTCCCGCCATGCTTCTGCGCAATCGCCCTCACGATAAATAAGCCCAGCCCCGTGCCTTTTACATGTGCCAGAGAACGATGCGTGACCCGATAAAAGCGTTTGAAGATGCGCTTCATGTCGTCAGGAGGAATCCCCACTCCCTGGTCCTGCACCCTCAGCACGATGCGCTTTTCGTCGGGCGATTCCAGTTGCACCCGCACGTCGACAGTCTCCCCGGAGTATTTGACGGCGTTGTCGAGCACATTGCTCACTGCCGTTCGCAAGTCTTCCGCACTGCCCCGTACCCGCAGGCCGCTCCCGTTGTCCGTCGACTCCTGGTATCGGATCGCCTCCGGCAGCAAGTGATGCCGCGCTCTGGTGGCGTCCATACAATCACGCACCAGTTGCCCGAAATCGACCTCGGCCTTGTCCTTGCCCGCCTTCTTGTCACCCGCCCGCCCGGCACGGAGCACCTGCTCCACTGTTTCGGTGAGCCGGTCTGTGTCGCTCAACATTAGCCGGTAAAACTCCTGCTTCTGCGCCTCCGGTAGTTCGCGGCGCTGCAAGGTCTCCAGATGCAGCCGGATCGACGCCACCGGCGTCTTCAATTCGTGGGTAACGGCATTGATAAAGCTGTCGTGTTGCTCGCTGCGTCGTAACTCGCGCACCAGAAAGATCGTATTGACCACCATCCCAGCAATGATCAGCGCGAAAAAAATGATGCCAAAAAACAGCAGCACGCCCTCGCGCCAGTTAAGGATGATCCACCCAACATTCAGGGCGACAGCCAGCGCCACCAGGCCAATGCCCAGGCAGAGGAAGAAGACGATCGTTCCACGGCGGCTCGAGATGCGCATGAAAGCTCACCCCGATTTTACCGCTCCCGGCTGTCGGTTATCGGACCACAATGCAGGAGGTATCTATGGCGTCAGCAGAACGCAGCCCGCGAGGAGGCGTCAGAAAGGAACCGAATCGACGGAATCGGAGTTCAGAAAGTGAAACGAACACCGACTGTCGGAGCAACGTTGTTGTCGTAGTGATAGGGGACGCCGGGTCCATGAGGAATGGCGATGGCCAGGCCGCCGCTCACGTAGGAATACGCAATTCCGGCATAACCGTCGATACGCTTGGTGAAGTGATGATCCGTATAGAGCGACACCTCGTTGAGGCTGCCGGCGCAGGAAGCGCGAAAACCAGCTGCGGGCGAGCAGGTCGGCGGAACACGGAAATCGTTCTGCCGCTGCTGATACCAGGAGAAAGTGACGTCAGTCTTGCTGCGGTAGGTGTACTTCACGCCCGTCCACCAGATCTGCACCAACTTTTCGGAATCAAGATTCTTGTCTTCGACCCCGCTCATGTTATAGCCGCCCTGGTCCGAGGCGCCCACGCCCAACGGGTTTGACGGGTTATTCTGCCAGATGTATTCGTAGCCGGCAAAAAACTTGAACGAGTCCCATGTGTACTTGGCAGCGGCCATAATTGCGTTGTTGTCGGTCACGATGCCATATACGGTATTGTTCGGATCGACCAGATTGACGCCGATGATGGGGTTTGTATTGATGCTGTTGGTGGTCGACTGATAGGGCTGCGTGAGACTCTGAGGCCCCAGCAAGGGGTTCAATACGCTGATCGCCTGGTTGTAGTGTTGGTAGACGACGTCGGCGGAGAACTTGCCGTAGCCTCCGCCAAGATCGAACCCATAGGCGTTGTTATGCGCCTCCTCCGGTGTGCAGTCGGCTGCTGTCCAAGTTGCGGAGGCCGAGTAGCAACCGCCAGAACCATTGGCGAATTTATACATCGCGCCAAAATGGACAGGGCCATAGACCAGGCGATATTTCAGGGCGTCGTCCCAACGGCTGTTCTCGGTGTCGCCGCCGCCCGCCATCGTGCCGTTATATCCGATGTACGAAAAGGCATAACCTCCACCGGCCGGATCGTAAAGCAGCATCGCATCGGTGCCGAGAGAGCGCTGACGACCGAAGGTCAGCGTTCCGAAATGCGCGGACGATATGCCGCCATAGAATTCGTCGTTGAACGGTTGGCCCGCGCGCGCGCCGTCGATGGCGTACGAATAGCTGTTCCGAGGCAGGCCATTGTTAGCGATCTGGGTGGCCGACGCGTTGGCGAGCAGGCCGGACTGCGGATTGATGCCGGTGGAAGCGTTGAACACAACCGACCAGCCAGGCAGAAACTCTTCTTTTCCCCTGATGCCCAGACCCGTCTGCTGCAGGTTGTTCGGAGTGACGAGGAATCGATGTTGATAGCCGTTTCGGTTCACCAGAGATTCACCTTCATAGTTGTAGCCGTTTTCCGGTAAACCGTGGCTGACCCAGCCGAACCCGACGTCATACGCACCGTACAGCGTGATGCCGTGCCAGGTCAGCGTGCAATCGGTCGTGGCGAACTCGTGGCCGCTCGCGCAGGCATCGGGAGTGCTCCGCTGCATCCGAATGTCGACGGTGGCCTCCTGGCCGACCGTCAAGCTGATTCGCGCGTGTGTTTCATCGGCGAACCCTTGCTTCGCCACTCGAATCTCGAAGCCCCCCGCAGGCAGGCCGGACGCCTGAAAGTGCCCGCCGCCATCGGTTGTGAGCGTGCGCGTTGCTCCTGTGTCGACGTTCTTGATTGTCACCTCGACATCGCGGAGGGCCGCGCCGGTTTGGTCCGTCACCACGCCGGAAAGGCTAGCTCCTTGGCCCCACGCTACCGTCGACAGAAACATCAGCACCATCCAGGCAAACACCAGGCCAACGTGTCGCATTCCTACCCCCAAAGATAAGGATCGATTCAAGAAGTGTGCAGTGTACATGATCGACAGCTCGCCTGTCCAAAACGATACAGATCTATTCGCTTTACTCATCCACTGCCTTGTTTTCGTACACGGCCAGGATTGACCGGGCACCGCACTAGCGATAGGATTTCATTCCGATGCCCCCGAAACAGCAGTCCCAGCGGAACGTGGATGATTTGCTACAGCTGCGGGATGCGGCTTTGCAGTTGGGAATCAGCTTCCCCACCATCAAGCAGTGGATCTATAAGAACAAGCTGCGCAGCGTCCGCACGGCCGGAGGCCACCACCGGATTCCGCAAAGCGAAGTCGACAAACTCCTCTTCCGTACCCGAGGAAGATCCGAGCGAGAGAGGCAGGATGTCATCCGCCGAGTCAGCGGACGCAATCAACTGGTAGGACGCATCGATTCTGTGCGCATCAGCGGACTGATGGCGGAGGTGAAGATATCGATCGGCGGCCAGCAGATCACCTCGATTATCACTGCAACCTCCGCGCGCGAAATGCAACTCAAGAAGGGACAAACCGCCGCCGCCCTGATCAAGGCCACCGAAGTCATGATCATCCGCGTGTGAGAAACAGCGTGTACAGCCTGTAAGTAATGAAGGCATCGTCCATGGTGCTTTTGGGTGAACGCTTTTGGGTGGCGCTTTTGGGTGGTGCTTTTTGGCCGCAGCTCTTGCGTGCTGCTCTTGGTGGCGTTTTTCAGTCTTATTTTGGCGTTGCTTTTGGGTGGCGCAGCGCTTTCAGCGCTGCGGCCAAGCTGATCTAATCTTTGAGCGCTTTAGCACCCAAGGTACCTGATCGAGTTGGAGCCTCGGTTCACCCACCAAAGAAAAAGCCCCGGCCAAGAGCCGAGGCTTATTTCCCAGAAACTGAATCGAGCGACCTAGTCGCCCGCCGCGACCGAAACTTCTGGCATCGCCGCTGTGATCAGCCGCCCGTTGGGTGTCGGCACCAGACCACGCTCAACTTCATCCAACTTCACCCGCTTGATGTCCCAAGCAAGGCCCAAAGTCTTCAGCGCCCAGATGCCGTACCAGTTCATGTCGACTTCATACCACCGGAATCCATGCTGCGACGCCGTCGGATGCGCATGATGATTATTGTGCCAGCCTTCGCCGAACGTCAGCAGAGCCACCCACCAGCTGTTGGTGGAAAGGTCGCGAGTTGCGAAGCGCCGTGTGCCCCACGAGTGCGTCGCCGAATTCACCAGCCAGGTCGCGTGCAATCCAACCACAACGCGCAGGAACGTTCCCCACAGCAGGAACGGCAGTCCGCCGATGGCGTACAGCGCAATCCCCAAAATCACTTGCGGAACGTAGTGATATTTCGTAATCCAGACGTGAAACTTATCCTTGGCGAGGTCGGGAACATAGCGCGAAAGCGTGGTCGTGTCGTGGTGCATCGACTTGCCCATGAGAATCCATCCCATGTGCGCCCACCACTTGCCGTCAATCGGAGAATGCGGATCGCCTTCCTGATCCGAATACTGATGATGAATGCGATGCGTCGCCACCCAGAAAATCGGCCCGCCTTCCAGAGCGAGCGTCGCGCACACGGTCAGGAAATACTCCACCCACTTCGGAGTCTTGTATCCTCGGTGCGTCAGCAACCGGTGATAACTCATCCCAATGCCGAGGCTGCCGGAAACCCACCATAAAAACATCGCGACAAACAATGCCTTCCAGGTGAAAAAGAAAAGTGCAGCGATGGCTCCTACATGAAACGCCGCCATGAACGCCGCGGTGATCCAGTTCACTTCACCTTTTTCGGCTTGTCGTTTTTCCAAATCTTGCAGTTCCATCTCCAAGGAAGGTCCCCATTTCGTGGTCGTTTGAGTTCGATCAGCCCCGTAACTAACCTACCAAGGGGACCGGCAGGGTGACTGTAATACTTGTGTAATAGCGGTTTTCCAGGGATTACGGCGGTAACGAACGAGTACTCTCAAGCGTTACCGCAGGGCATGGCCTCGACGCCTTCGGCGTCCAGCAGGGTGGTCTTCGCAGATCTCTTTGGCCAGCAGGCGATGCCTACGCGGCCTTCCCCTTCACCTGCACACCCGCCCACTTCTCCAGCAGCGTCAACGTCGCCGCATAGTCTAGATCCTTATTCCCATCTTCCGACGCCATCTCGTAAATCTCTTCCACGGTTTCCAGAGCCGGCAGCTTCACCCGCGCCTCCTTCGCCGCCTCGAGAGTCAGGCGAATGTCTTTGTGCATCAGCCGCAGCGGAAAGTTCGGAGTGAAGTCGCGCTGCATCACAAACGGGCCCTTGTAGTCCACCACTCCCGAGCGCACCATGGTGGCCTCAATCAGCGTCAGCAGTTGTTGCGGATCCACACCCAGCTTTGTGGCCAATGTCAGCGCCTCGGCGAAACCTTCATAGATCAGCGCAATCTGCAGATTCATCGCAAGCTTTGTGGCCTGACCTTTGCCGGTCTCCCCCATGCGGAAGATCTTCTTCCCCATCGCCGCGAACAACGGGTTCAACCTCTCCACCGGCTCTTCGCTGCCGCCCACGATGAACACTAACGTCCCGTCCCGAGCTCCGATCTTCGACCCTGTCATCGGCGCATCCACCCAGCTCACGCCTTTTTGCCCTACCCGCTCTGCGAACTTCAGCGTAGCTGACGGTGAGATCGTGCTCGAATCCGCAATGATCATGCCTTCGGTGAGTGATCCTTCTACGCCATCCGCTCCGAAGATTACACTCTCCACCGCATCCGTATCCGACACGCACAGCCATACTACTTCCGCCCCCTGCGCCGCTGCTCCGGGCGTTGGCGCCACTCCCGCTCCCTCCACGAGTTTGCCGGGGGTACGATTCCACACCGTCACTTCATGTCCCGCTTTGACCAGATTCGAGGCCATCGCGTGACCCATGATTCCCAACCCCACAAAAGCAACTCGCATGCAGGCTTCTCCTTCGTCCTGAAGAAAAAAGAACGCTTTCGGATTAGATATGACCAGCGCGATCAAGGTCAAGCAAGGACGCGTGGGAGCTCGAGTTTAAAGATTCATGTGGGGACAGCCGCCATCGGCTGTCCTCGAGCGAAGCTCGACGGTGAGTCAATCCTGCGGCCGGGTGTGAAAAATCCTTCACATCGACACTACCTCTACTATCGGATATAGTGCGCGGGATGGATTTCGTCCTCGCTCGACGACAATCCGTCGACCCCTGCGACTCTTGGAATCTCCGCACGCAAGGATACTTCTGATGAAATCGTTCCTCCCCGCCGCCTTTTGTGCACGCAACGTCTTCGCCCTGTCGGCCCTTCTCGCCTTGTTGGCCCTCCCGCTTCGCGCTTCCGCCCAAACTTCGCTGGCACGAATCAGTGTCGACAATCTCGCCAACTCCGACAGCGATCACAAGACGGAAGTCGAGCCCGACATGTTTGCCTGGGGCAATACCATCGTGACCGCATTCCACGTCGCCCGCCGGCCGGGCAGCATCGGGTGGGGCAGTGGCGATGTTGGTTTCTCCACCTCCATCGACGGCGGCAAGACGTGGCACTACGGCGATCTCCCGGGCCTCACCGTCAACTTCAAAGGAGGCACCTACGGCGCAGCCGCGGATCCTTCGGTAGCCTACGACGCCAAGCATGGCGAATGGCTGATCTCGACGCTTCCGCTTGCCGGCCTCAATGGCAACTCCGGCCTCATCGGAGACGTGGCCGTCAGCCGCTCCACTACCGGACTGAACTGGGGAAATCCCATCATCATCGACAAGACACACCTCGACGACAAAAATTGGACTGTCTGCGACAACACGACGACCAGCCCCTACTACGGTAACTGTTACACCGAATGGGATCAGGCCTACGGCACCGGCGACGTTCTGATGAGCGTTTCGAGCGATGGCGGAAAAACCTGGGGCCCCGGCCTCGCCTCTTCCGATCGCGCGGGCGGTCTCGGCGGCGAGCCCCTGGTTCAGCCTAACGGCACCGTCATCGTTCCCTTTGCAGGCGGCGGCATCGACGTATTCAGTTCCACCAACGGCGGTGCAAGTTGGGGCAAGAGCCAGGCCATCGCCAGCGTCAACAGCCACTTCGTCGCAGCTGGTCTGCGTAATCCCAATTTGCCTGCGGCAAGCATAGACGGCGCCGGTAAGGTCTTCGTCGTCTGGTCCGATTGCCGCTTCCGTTCCGGCTGCGCTTCCAACGACATTGTCATGAGTTCATCGACCGACGGCAAAACATGGAGCGCAGTCGCGCGCATCCCGATCGACGCGACCACCAGTACGGTGGATCACTTCCTCCCCGGCATCGGCGTCGATCCCACCACGTCTGGTGCCAACGCGCACCTGACGATCGTTTACTACTACTATCCGACCGCCAAGTGCACGACCAGCACTTGCAAGTTGGATGTGGGCTTCACCACTTCAACCGACGGCGGTGCGACCTGGACCGCAGGAGTGAAAATTGCCGGACCGATGAACGTGGGCTGGCTGCCCGTCTCTGACAACGGACCAATGGTCGCCGACTACATCGGAGTGTCTTACTCGAACGGCAGTCCGTTCGGAGTCTTCGCCGTGGCGCAAGCCCTGAAGGGCACAACCTATAACGAGTCTATGTTTACAACCAAAGCTCCGTTGCCGGTTTCCTACGACGCTCCGCGCTTCAGTTCAGTCGACGATCATCCCGTGCCCAACGCCAAGTCCGATCACGAGATGAAGTTCTTCTACGACGACGGCGGCCATCGCGAAATTCCACGCTCGCGCTGGATCACGAGTACCGAACCGGCTCCGTAAGGCCGCAGGCTTCGTCACCCTTCAACGCCGCCGGCAACTCGCTGGCGGCGTTTTTATTGGCAACCTTGCGCTGCGTCACATTACCACCGTTACTGGTGCGGAAAGTAAAAAGCAGCCCACCATCCTCAACAATCATCTAACATTACAGTTTCGGTAAATTCAGTCGACGCATCGCCCTAATTAATCGGCTCTTCGCCGCGATTCGGGCTAGTATTCTGGAACTGAGGCTGCTTCCGGTCCAACCCCCCGGGCTCTGTAGCAGGATGATTAAACAAACGCTCCGCAATCCGGCCCTTCGTAAACGCGCCACCCAGTTCGGACGATTGGTGCGCCGCTCGGCGGTAACTCCGCGCTACGGCGAAACCTACAAGCCTCGCCTCGCTGCCAACGGCGAACTCGGTGTCACCTTCATCGGTCACGCCAGCTTCTTCGTGCAGATTGGCGGACAGAGCGTGGTCATCGATCCCAATTTCGCGCGCTGGCTGTTCGTGCTCAAACGCCTGCGCCGCCCCGGCTTGCGTATCGCCGATCTTCCGGCTATCGACGCGGTGCTGGTCACTCATGCGCACTTCGATCATCTTCATCGCCCGTCGCTGCGCGCGCTCGTGCAGAACAACCTGCGCACGCGCGGCATTGCTCCGTCGATTATTATTCCTACTCATGTTTCCGATCTCGTCTCCGACCTCGGCTTCTCCGAGATTATTGAACTCGACTGGTGGAAGACGTCTCGCCGGGGTAACCTGTCGATCACGCACGTGCCTTCGCGCCACTGGGGCGCTCGCATTTTGAAGGACTCGCACCGTGGATACGGTGGTTTTGTACTGAAGACGGGCAAGCACTCCGTTTATCACGCCGGAGACACCGCTTACTTCGCCGGATTCAGTGAGATCGGACGCCGCCTCGCTCCCGAACTCGCCTTGCTTCCCATTGGTGCATACAATCCGGCTCAGTTCCGCAATGTCCACGCTGATCCGGCTGATGCCATGCGCGCCTTCCTCGATCTCAAGTCCCGCTGGATGGTCCCCATGCACTACGGCACCTTCCGCCTCTCGCACGAGCCCGTCGATGAACCGTTGCAGCTCCTAGAGCAAGAAGCCGTAGCCGCCGGAACAACAGATCGCGTCGTGGTGATGGAAGAGGGCGTAACCCGATTCTTCTAACCGGTCTATTCGATTCTCTTGATCGGAATGTCCTTCCCATCCACATGCAGAATCATCGCAGTCATCTTTCCCTGGCGGTCGGTTTGAAACGTCATCGAATCATCGGACGAAGTCGAGTAGAAGTCGGTCTCGCTCTCCGGCATCAGCTCCTGCTTCGGCTCATCGTTCTCCTGCACCGATAGATGATCGCCTTCACGGCGGATGGTCAGAATCTTGTCCGGCGACACTCCGTATCTCCCGACATAACGGTCTAACACTTTGCCATCGACGGCAACTTGCTTGTGCTGCTTGAGCACGGGCCGCGACGGGAGTTTGTCATACGGCGTGTACCCTTCCCACTCGATCGGCGTGAACGTGTCTTTCAGCACCGTTTCCAGCACTTCCTTGAAGATGCCTTCGCCGTTGCTGCTATTGGTCATGATCACTAGGCCGGACTTCTGCTTATCGAAACAGACCGCATAGTTTCTCCAGCCATCATCGTGTCCTTCCTTGAAAAAGACCTTGCCGTAAGACGTCCAGTAAAGCCCCCACGCCAATCCGTAACTGAGCCGGATGCTCTTGTTCTCGTCGGTGGTTTCGCTGCTAAGCGTTGGGAACTCGTGCTTCGACACGATTGCAACTTGCGGACTGAGCATATGCTCGCGCGTTTTGGCTTTGAGACTTCCGCCGTCCATCACGGCCTGCAGGAATCGGGCCTGATCGCGAATTGTGGTTTGCATCGAACCGGCGGCGTCCGCGTGCTGCCATCGATGAGCCCCTACGGATCGTCCGTATTCGTCGTAGCCATTTGCGTAGTCGCTCTCGAAGCGGTCCTGCCAGACCATGCTCGTTCTCGTCATGCCCAGCGGCTCGAATACTTGCTGCTGCATCAGTTCATCCAGCGGCTTTTTCGTGATGGCCTCAACCACCAATTGCAGTAAGTCGATGCCCTCGCCCGAGTAAGCAAACCGCGATCCCGGCTCGAAATGGATCTTTAGCTTGCGGTCTTCCTCCATCCAGCGCCAATTTGCAAATCCGCTGGTGTGGCTCAACAGCATGCGCGCCGTAATGCGTTTGTACCGTGGATCATCCGCCAGGTCTGAGTACTTCGGATATTCCGGCAGCGGCTTCGGCAGATACTGGTAGATCGGCTTGTCGAGATCCAACTTGCCATCGTCGACCAGTTCCATTGCCAGGTATGCGAACGCCACCTTGGAGATCGATGCCGCCGACATCACCGAGTCGACGGTCAGCGGCAAGTTCTTCTCTTTGTCGCGGAATCCGTACGCCTTCAGGAGCTCGAGCTTGCCGTTGTGAAAGACCGCAACTCCCGCGCCCGTCACCGCGGCCGCTTTCATCAACCGCGCCATCGTCGCATCGATCTCTGCCACGGAGATTGTGCTGCCATCCAACCGCGTGACGCTTGACTGTCCGGCCGCGAGAGACGCAAATGCCATTGCGATCACACACCAGACAAATGTTTGTCTCATTGGTTCTCCTCCGTCGCGTCGAAGGCGCGAGCCATGAGTGTCCTCATACTGCCTTAACACTGCCCCGCGCCTTTTGATGTACACTGCGGGTCTTCGAATTTTCTTGCCTAGGAGGTCCTTTATGTCGGTTAAACCTATCCCTGAGGGATATCACACTCTCACACCATTTCTTACGGTTCGTGATGCGGTTCGCGCCATCGAATTCTACAAGCAGGCGTTCGGCGCCGAGGAACGAGGCGTCGCCAAAAGTCCGGACGGTAAAGTCATGCATGCGGAGTTGAAGATTGGCGACTCCATCATCATGCTGAGCGACGAGTGGCCTGAGTTCGGCGCGCTGTCTCCGCTCAGCAGCGGCGGCGCAGGCATGGGGCTGCACATCTACGTGGACGGCGTCGATGCGGCGTTCGATCGCGCGGTGAAAGCGGGCGCCAGGGTTGATATGCCGGTGAGCTGACCAGTTCTGGGGCGACCGCTACGGCAAGCTGACCGATCCCTTTGGCCACAAGTGGTCGATCGCAACCCACACCAAGGACCTGTCGATGGACGAGATGAAGCTCGCGATGGACGAGGCCATGGCGAAGATGCAACCGCCCGAGAAGAAGACCGCATAGCACTAGGACTGCCCATGTGGGGACAGCCGCGGTAGCTTGCCCTGAGCGGAGCCGAAGGGGCTGTCCCGCCGGGGCTTAGCCCGCGGCCTCGAGTACGGGCTAGTAAGCCAGCACGATCCGCAGGTCACGCAGGTTGTTTCCCGTTGGTCCGATCTCGATTGCATCTCCGATTGCATGGAAGAGCGGGTAGGCGTCGAACTTCTCGAGCGCAGCCCGAACTTCAAGACCGCGAGCCAGCGCGCGCTCGACTGTCGTACCGTCGACAACCGCTCCGGCCGCAGGACTGTTGCCGTCCACTCCGTCGGTGCCGGTACTGAGAACTGTGATGTTCTCCCCGGCAATCTTCTCGGCGCAAGCAAGGGCGAACTGCTGATTGCGTCCGCCCACTCCGCCGTTGGTGACCTTCACCGTAACTTCCCCTCCAGAGATCAGGCACACCGGGGAGAACTGCCTTCTTAGTTCACGAACCCGTTGCAGCAAGTATTCGGCAGCCTTCGCATAGTCCCAGTCGTCGCAGGAGTTGTCGATGTGGACGATAAAGCCGGCGCGCTCGGCCGCTGCGCTGGCCTCTTCGATGGCACTCTGATTGGAGAGCACGGGCCACCAGCGGGCACGAATGAAGGCAGGGTCGTCGGACTTTGGAGTCTCGTCGAAAGCGTGGCGTTCAAACAGTTCCCGGGTCGACTGCGGAAACTGACTCAGGAGTTCGTACTTCCCGGCGATGCGGTAACAGTCGTCGACGCTCGTGGAGTCGGGCATTGTGGGACCGGAAGCGAGCGCGTCGGGCGTGTCATCGGGAACGTCTGATACGAGCAGCGAGACCTGCTGAGCTGGATACGCCGCTTGCGCGAGTCGGCCACCTTTCACGGCGGAAAGATGCTTGCGCACGGCGTTGATCTCGGCGATGGGGGCACCGGAGTGGACTAATGCGCGATAGGTCGCGATGAGATCGTCGAGGGATATCTCGTCGTCGATGGGCTTCTCGACGATCGACGAGCCTCCGCCACTGAGCAGGAAGATCACGAGCGCCGATGCGGGCTGGGCATCCAGCATCCGCAGGATGGCACTCGCCGCCTGGATGGATTCAGCGTTCGGCGTGGGGTGCCCGCCGCGAAAGTAGCGAAAGCCGTGAACCTGAGTCGAGGGCTGGACAGAACTGGCCACAATGCCTTCGAGAGAGGCTCCGACTTGGGCGGAGAGGGACTCGACCATAGTGTGTGCGGCCTTGCCCAGCGACACGACGAGCACGCGCGAGAAGGAGTGCAGATCATAGAGATCCTCGCAGATGCGGAGGATTCCGCGCTCGCAGTGCACATGGCGGGCAAAGCCCCTGGCGATTGACGCCTCAGCGAGCGCGTGCTGGAAGATGTCGCGCGCAGCCTGCCGCATGTCCGTCACGCAATCACTCGCTCGCGAATCCAGGTCTCGATCGCTTCGCGGAGTTCGCGCAGGCGGCCTTCGAAGAAATGGTCGGCGCCTTCGATCATGACTAACTTCCTGGGTTCCGGGATGGAGGCGACCAACGCCTCCAGCTTGCCGCGAGGACCGAACTGGTCGCGCGCTCCACTCACAAACAGCTTCGGCTTCATGCACTCCTGCAGGAAGTCGAAGGTGTAAGTGCGCGGTACTTCGCTGTCGGCGGCCACGGGACCGATGGGCGTGCCGACGCCCATGACCGCACGGACTCGAGTGTCCGCACATGCGGCTCGCAATCCAACGGCGGCGCCGAAGGAGAAGCCTGCGAACACCAGCGGCAAGTGAAACTCGGCGTCGAGCCAGTCGAGTGCTGCTCGGACGTCGTCGACTTCGCCGTTGCCGTGGTCATGTTCACCCTGGCTCAATCCAGTTCCACGGAAGTTGAAGCGCAGCACGGGAAAACCAAAGCTGTTCAGCGCCTTCATGGTGTGGAAGACGACTTTGTTGTGGAGCGTCCCACCGAAGAGTGGGTGCGGATGGCAGACCACTGCAGTGTGCGTGGCGCTCTCCGCACCAGCATTGAGCAGGGCTTCCAGACGCCCTGCAGGACCGTCGAGAAAGAGCGAACGGATGGATGCGTTCGGGGCGATCACGGTTCCAGAGTACCAAAGCTGCCTCTGGTATTCTCTCCTCCATGGATGCTGTGACACTGACGCGACAACTGGTGGACATCGAATCGATCTCCGGCAATGAGTCTGCCGTTGGGAACTACTTGTACGGGGAACTTTGCCGGCTCGGCTATCAGACGAAGAAGATGCCGGTGGAGGGCGACCGCTTCAACGTGCTGGCCACTTGGGACGGACATCCGAATCCGGCGGTCGTGTTCTCGACGCACATGGATACAGTTCCTCCATTCATTGCGTCGTCGGAAGATGCGGGACGAATTTATGGACGCGGGTCGTGCGACGCCAAGGGCATTATTGCGGCGCAGGTTGCAGCGGCGGAGCGATTGCGACAACAGGACATTCATGTAGGACTGCTCTTTGTGGTGGGCGAAGAGCGCGACAGCCTGGGCGCGAAGGTGGCCAACGATTACGTGGAGAACGGGCACGCTTCGGGATGCCGTTTTCTGGTGAATGGCGAACCGACGGAGAATCATATTGCGCTGGCGTCGAAGGGAACGCTGCGCGTGGAGGTGACCGCGACGGGACGCATGGCGCACTCGGCGTATCCGGAGTTGGGTGAGTCGGCGATAGACAAGCTGATTCCGGCGCTCACCCGGTTGCGAGCGATGCCGCTGCCATCCGACCCGGAGATTGGGCCGTGCACGCTGAACATCGGGTTGATCGAGGGCGGGCTTGCACCCAACGTGATTCCTGATTATGCGCATGCTGACTTGCTGTACCGGCTCGTCGGTCCTGCGGACGATTTGCGGCGGCAGATTCTGGCGACGGCCGGCGAATCGGTGCAAGTGGCGTTTCCCTTGGAGCTTCCCTTTCTTCGATTGCGCACCGTCGATGGACTGCCGACGATGATCGCCAAGTTCACGACCGACATTCCCAAACTCACCAAGTGGGGCGAGCCGCTGCTGCTGGGGCCGGGATCGATTCATGTGGCGCACACCGACGGTGAGTACATAGAGAAAAAGCAATTGGCGGAGTCGATTGATTTGTACTGCAGAGTAGCGAAACAGCTGTTGAGTTGAATGTGCAAAGAGTGCGAATTCGGATATCCCGCCCCTCTGATTTTTTTTACTCCGTTCTCTAAAATCCTGATTTCGAAAGACTTGCTGCAGTTGGGTTGGTCGGAGTCCGCGCAAAATCCTGAGCCGCAAGGACTTATAGCTAAAATATTCCAGAATAAGGAGTTAGCTATCGTAACGAGCCGTTTATTCTTTTCCTCTTCCGTCAAGATATTGATTCGGCATGGCTTACGGATTGGCGACTGGATTAGGGATGGGTAAAATATTGAGGTGCAATGGTTTACGTCAGAATCATTACGGGACAAGGAGGTATGGCGGATGCTAAAGCAAGCAAGCAGGAAGATGGAATCCGCGCACATAGATCCAGATTGCGCTTTTCAATTTTCTCAGTAAAGGTTGTTCGTCACATAGATTGGAATTTCTCCTGTGGAAAAAGGATCGGCGCAAGGGGCGTTTGTGTCGTCCCGCTGGGACTGTTGGCTTCCTTTTGCAATCTTCCCCAGCGCTGAAGCACTGGGCTAAATTGTTTTCGACCCTCCGGGGCAGCCACGATTTTCGGAAACAATACCGGTAGGTCCCCAGGATAGATCCCCGCCCCAGACAACTGCGGACGATTGCATCAAGTGACGTTTTGTGCCGGCCCGCCCGGGACTTGTTGGATTCTTGGCGATCTTCCCCAGCGCTGAAGCGCTGGGCTAAATTGTTTTCGACCCTCCGGGGCAGCCACGATTTTCGGAAACAATACCGGTAGGTCCCCAGGATAGATCCCCGCCCCAGACAACTGCGGACGATTGCATCAAGTGACGTTTTGTGCCGGCCCGCCCGGGACTTGTTGGATTCTTGGCGATCTTCCCCAGCGCTGAAGCGCTGGGCTAAATTGTTTTCGACCCTCCGGGGCAGCCACGATTTTCGGAAACAATACCGGTAGGTCCCCAGGATAGATCCCCGCCCCAGACAACTGCGGACGATTGCATCAAGTGACGTTTTGTTGCCGTCACGGCCGGGACTTGTTGGATTCTTGGCGACCTTCCCCAGCGCTGAAGCGCTGGGCTAAATTGTTTCCGACCCTCCTGGGGCAGCCACGATTTTCGAAAACAATGCCGGTAGGTCCCCAGGATAGATCCCTGCCCCCGACAACTGCGGACGATTGCATCAAGTGACGTTTTGTTGCCGTCCCGGCCGGGACTTGTTGGATTCTTGGCGATCTTCCCCAGCGCTGAAGCGCTGGGCTAAATTGTTTCCGACCCTCCTGCGGGGTGTTAGGCAAAGTCTTCCGGGGCGGGCACGATTCAGAGGGCAATACCTCAGGGTAGGCCCCCCCCGACAACTGCGGATGATCGAATCGAGCGACGTTTGTGTCGTCCCGCTGCGAAAGAGAGTTGTCTGAAGCCGGTTCGGTTACGGATTTCGTAACGAACATGAGAAAAATCCGCAGGAGTGCGCGATCTCAGAGAGAATGCTCGCAACGAAAGCCGCCACCGTCTCGATGTAATTAAAGGTGCTGTATGAAATGGATTCGGTGGGTTTGGCCTTATGTCCTGATTGCCATCTCGGTGATCGGTCTGGTGTACATGGCGCTGAATGGCCGCGTCTGAATTTTCGTTTAGACTTGTTCTTGCCTGACGTAAACCCCGCCAGAATGCATGAGCTACCGTTTCGAGTACGACACCACGAACAAGATCCTGCTGGGTAGGTTTGAAGGTGTTCTAACCGAGGAATCGGCCGCAGCTTTTTACAGCGCGATTCGGAAGTATGGCGCCGCGACCGATGCCCGGGCAGGTATATGGGACTTCTCGAGCGCGACAGAGAATGTCGCATCCGAAACCATACGGCGCGTGGCCAAGCAGGAACCGGCCATGCCTGCTGATCGACCGTGCTTTATCATGGCGCCCGACAGTCATCTGTTTGCCTTGTCGCGGATGTTCCAGATGACCGGAGAGCACAAACGGCCGCTGCTACAGGTGGTACGTTCGCTTGATGATGCGCTTAGGATGCTGGGGGTGAAATCTGCGCACTTCGAACCGCTGGAGTCGATCTGATGTTAGCGGACGAACGCTTCCGCGGCTACGCATCATCTCGAAGTGAGGATATTCCCAACGAAGTCAAAATCCCCACCCTTCGACTGCGCTCAGGGCAGGCTCCTCTCGCAAAGGACGCGAAAAGGGCGGGGCACGCTATGTGGTCAGGCAACGGCGCTGCGCACAGGCTGATCGCTCGGCGGAGCTTGCGTCGCAAGATAAGGGAGGCGGGCCGAGGAGGCCCACCGCGAACGTATCGGACCCAGTAAGACGCTGGAGAGATCGTTTTGAGCCCGCCTCGCGGAGAGGAACTTTTTGGTCGTCCGCATGAGCCAGTCTTTTCCGTAACAAGCGCGGAAGCCCTGCTCGAGCAGCGACTCGAGCACGCCGGGCGCACAATGCGGGTGGTTCCAGACGAGATGCTTGGTATCGAACCGGGACCAGTCTTTTTCGAAAATGCCGTAACCTGAGTCGAGTTCGCGCCACATCTCGGTTTGAGGATGCGGGGTGACGATCGTGATTTGCGTGACATCGAGCTTTAGAGATGCAAGGGTCTTCAGATCTTGAGCGATTGAGGACGGCGTCTCGGGTGGCAGGCCGATGATGTAATAACCCTGGGCGTACATGCCGGCGCGATCGAGGCGCTCGGCAAGTTCAAAGGCTGACTGTGCTTTCTCATTCTTATGCATCTGCTTCAGGATGTCCTGGTGGAAGCTCTCGATGCCGAATAGCGCGCCTTCCATACCACAACGCCGCCAATCGTTGAAGTTGCGCAGGAGCAGGTCTACACGGGATTGTACAAGCCAGCGGACCTTGTGGCGGGCGAGCAACTCGATGACGGCGTCGGCATGAGATGGAAGGTTGCCAAAATTTTCGTCGAGCAGCAGGACGAAGTGGACGCCGTGTTGGACGTAGAAACGCAGCACTCGATCCAACGAGTCGAGAGAGATTTCTTTTGGCTGCGGGGCAAAGGCAGTGGTCTGGCAAAAGGTGCATCGAAAACTGCATCCGCGCGAAGAAAACAAAATGCCGAGCGGAAACGACCAGCCGCCGGGTAATCGAAAGCGGGTGATCAGGGGTGGATGCTGGATTGCGTCAAGTTGAGTCCCCAGTTTCTGAGCCAAGGCACCTTCACTGTAACTCGTGAACACATGATCGAAGTGGGAGCGGATGGAGGGAGTCAGGGCGCCGTAATTCCCCGCCCATAGTTCGCGGACGCCAGCCTGGCGCGCCTCGGCGGCCATGGCCAGAATGTCGTTGGTCTCTTCGAGGTAGAAGGAAAAACCGACGGCATCCCAGCCGCGCTTGAGTTGAGCGGAAAATTCGGCACGCGTGGGATATTCCAGAATGTTCAACTGAGGAAGATTCTGCCGCAAGAATCGCAGGCCAAACGAGATGGTGCGAGGCATGCCGAAACGCCAGCGGAAATTACGCGGCGCATTTTCGCGAAAATAATCGTAGAGGCCGGAGTCGCGGCAACGCGTGGTCAGTAGAATTCGAGGCAAATCTTTCCTCCCCTGTGAAGCACACAGAAGCGGAGCGGGCGCGTGGAGGAATGTACCACATTTTCGGCTCGAGTATGTAAATTCGAGTCGTGAGAAAATTCAGGCGTCTCCTGGGAGAGTCTAAAGAATGATTTTTGTGAGGCAGTCGAAGCAGGCGTTGGGGGGGATTGCGGTCGCTGCATTAGCGCTCTTCGCCGGTCCGACGGTCCGGGGCCAGCAATCGCTACCGACGAATTGGACCGCCGAACAGGACCATCAAAACATGATGGATCAACTGGGGATCAAGACGCTGCGCCCGGGGCCGAGCGGAAACGAAAAGGAGCCGAATCACGCCAACTACGATGAGGCGAAGGCCAATCCGTATGGTGATCTGCCCGACGCGCTCACATTGAAGAATGGGCAGAAGGTCACGACGGCGGAACAGTGGTGGAAGCAGAGACGTCCCGAGATTGTGGAGGACTTTGAGCGTGAGGTGGTGGGCCGCATTCCGCTGAACGTGCCGAAGGTGACTTGGAGCGTGAAGACTACGACCGACTCGGCGGTAGGTGTTTTCCCGGTCGTGGAAAAGCAATTGATCGGACTTGTGGACAACTCGGGGTACCCGCTGATCACTGTCGATATCGAGATGACGCTGGTCACGCCACGGAATGCGAAAAATCCCGTGCCCGTGATGATCATGTTCAGCAGCGCGACGATGCGACAGTTCCTTGCGAGCCACCCGGAATTCAAGAAGATGATGGGGAGTGATCCGCCCGCGACAGAGCAACTCATTGCCAATGGCTGGGGCTACGCGCTGCTCGACACCAGCAGCATACAAGCGGACAACGGTGCAGGGCTGACCAAGGGGATTATTGGCCTGACAAATAAAGGCCAGCCACGAAAGCCGGACGACTGGGGTGCGTTGCGGGCGTGGGGCTGGGGCGCCTCGCGCGCTCTCGACTATCTGGAGACGGACAAGAGCGTGGATGCGAAACGCGTTGGTGTAGAAGGCGTGTCTCGCTATGGAAAGGCTGCGCTCGTGACCATGGCGTTCGATCGGCGATTCGCTGTCGTGCTGGTGGGCTCGTCGGGGGAGGGTGGCACGAAACCGCACAGGCGCGATTTCGGAGAAGAGGTGGAGAACCTGACTGGGTCTGGCGAGTATCACTGGATGGCCGGGAATTTTATGAAGTACGGAGCGGCGGAGGCTTCGTTCGGGAGCAAGAACGCCGGCGACTTGCCGGTAGATGCGAACGAACTGATTGCGCTGTGCGCACCGCGGCCGACGTTTATCAGTTACGGGGTGCCTGACATGGGGGATGCAAAGTGGCTGGACCATCAGGGCAGTTTCATGGCGACCGTGGATGCTGGTGCAGTCTTTCGGCTCCTGGGAGCGAAGGACCTTGGAGTAAGTGAGGATTATCGTAGCGCGAAGATGCCGCCGGTGAATACCGGGCTTCTGGATGGTCAGCTCGCGTGGCGGCAGCACGATGCGGGACACACCGACGCACCGAACTGGAAGTACTTTATTCCGTGGGCGAACAAGTTCTTGGACTATCACGCGACTGCGTGGGACCTTCCGGCCGATCAACCCGTTTTTCGGACGGATGCAAATTCCCTGGTGGCTCACGCCCAGCTGCTTGCGAAGGCGAAGCAGGGCGGGATTGACGTTTATTTTGAAGGCGACTCGATCACGAGAAGGTGGGGTGCCCTCGACTATCCAGAGCTGCTGGCCAATTGGAAACAGAATTTCTTTGGCTGGAACGCGGGCGACTTTGGATGGGGCGGTGATCGAACGCAGAATATTCTGTGGCGGTTAGAGAATGGCGAGTTGGATGGAGTTAACCCCAAGGTGGTCGTGCTGCTGGCCGGTACAAATAACCTTGGCGGTCTATCGGGCCAAGGCGGAGACGAGGCGCGAGCAGGCGACATCGTCCGAGGTCTAAAGGCAATTGTGCACGTGATTCAAGAGAAGGAGCCTGCGGCAACGATCATTGTGATGGGGATCTTTCCGAGAAACGACGACATGGAGTACATGCCGGTTATCGAGAAGATCAACCGTGGCTTGTCGGAGCTCGCCGATGGCAAGAAAATTCGGTATCTGAATATCAACGACAAACTGGCGGACAGCAATGGAAGGCTGCTCGAGGGGATGCTGAACGCCGACAAACTGCATCCATCCGGGAGGACGTATCAGGTCTGGGCTGATGCGCTGAGACCGATCTTCACGGAATTGCTGGGCCCTCCTGCGACTGTGGATCATGCGCCACCGCCTACGGGCGATCCGGCAGCGGGACGCTGATCCGTTGCGATGGCCGACTACGCTTGCCTCCGATGTCGTAGCCTTCGATTGAGCCTGGTTCGGTTCCCCTTCGAGGCGGGCTATTCGCGCATCGCCCAAGTCACTGCAGGCCCCAAGTCATCTCGACGCGCACTGGAATTTCGTTCTTCACGGCCAGAGTTAGGAGCGAGGGCGGATCGATCTTAAAGTCGGCGAGGGTGGTGGGAATGGTTCCGGTGATTCTGGTTTCGTCTCCTTGCTTCACCACTTCGAAGGCGATTTGCTGGTAGTGGGCGGTCTGGCCGGCGAACTGAACTTCGAGATCGGCCTTGATCGTGGCCGACGCGGAGGCAGACTCGGGCAGACGCGTGCGGACGGTGACCATGGGGAATTCGGCGCCGCGAGTGACCTGGAGCATGTGGAGGTCGCGGTTGCTGTCGCCGGAGTCGAATGTCTTGACGGGGACGGCGATGAGGAAGTCGCATTGGCCTTCATGGCAAATGCCCTTGCCCCGGGCTGCGTGGCTTACGCCTTCCGTCTGATGCAGAGGATGAGAGACGTGGTAGGTCAGGGTGCTCTGCTTGAGGACCCATTGGTGATCGGCGGCGAAGAGGCTGGTCACCGGGAAGAGGAGAAAGAACGACAGGAGTTTTATGTTCATAGAGTTCGCTCGCCCAATTGTTCCGCGTTAGAGATCTGACCACCCGATAGAGGACCGACCATTGTTCTTTCGCCCTTCGGGGCTCGCATTCTAAAACTTCAGTGACACCGACAATAGCGCGGCGCCGAAAGCTGCGGCGGTGACGATGGCGACGGGGCCATGGGCAGAGGCGATGCCGTGTACTTTTTCTCCGTTGCTTTTCTGGCTGTACGCCATCGCTCCCAGAATCGGCGTCAGGATCATGCCGGGGCCATGGACCCAGGCAAGGGCTTTGTGCAGCTTGATTGGGCCTTTGGTTTCCGTGCCTGCGATTCTTGGAGCCCGGATCGCGTAATAGGCGGTGATCCCATACAGGTCGCCGGTAACCGCGCCCAGCACGAGATGCACATTGCGGTCGGTCGAACTGGCGCTCTTGCCTCCGGCGTTGACTGAAGTGATCAAGGTGGCTAGCAGAGGGACGGTGGTGATGAGTCCGAAGCGCTGGTGCATCTTCAGCATGTGGGTGCGCCTGTCGAGCCGGGCCTGCTGGGCAGCGTTGCTTTGGATCTCGGTTTTGGAGAAGCCAAGGTCTTCGAGCGAGGGCTCGGTGTTGTTGGGGACTGGCGCGTTGGGGAGATTTTCGGCGGGCGCAAGTGACACGGAGGTCAGCGCCAGACTGAGCGTCTGCGCGCTTCCGCTTGTCATGGTCACTTTGGCAACGGCCGTGCCGATTCCATCCGCTAAAGCGGAGACTTCATAATCGCCCGCGGCAAGGTTGGGAACTGTGTAGAGGCCCGCCGAATCGGTCTGCGTCTCCGTCGATTTTCCCGACGCGGTATTTTTGACAGTCACTTTCGCATTGGGGATGCCTTTGCCGGAGGAGTCCGTGATCGTGCCAGAGAGGGTGGCTGAGGCATCTTGCGCGAGGAGAGGACTGGCGGTTATGGCAAGAATTAGTGTGACTCCGAGGAAAAAGTTCGACGTTTTCAGGTTCATCCGGTTCGACGTTTTCAGGCTCATCCGGCCTCTTCCTCCCCTAAAGGGACTCACAGAGAACTTTATGTTCCAAAGATGCTTATGTCAAAGCCAGGGATGTCTCGACTAATCGTTCATCTTCGACTCCAGAGCGGGCTCTGTCCGGATAGAACAAGGCGGGATGAGTATGGGGACCCAGCCGTCCCGCGTTCTTGTCGGAAACGATTTAGACTGGATTCACCTATGACCACCACCACCCTCAACGCCCTCGCCCGCGCTTCGTCCGCCTACCTGCGATCTGCGATGCACCAGCCGATTCGGTGGCATGAGTGGGGGGCGGAGGCGTTTGCGGCGGCGCAGCGCGAGAACAAGCCTATGCTGCTGGACATTGGGGCCGTGTGGTGCCACTGGTGCCATGTGATGGATCGGGAGTCATATGACGATCCGGAGATTGCGGCGATTGTGAATGAGCAGTTCATCGCGGTGAAGGTGGATCGGGACGAGCGTCCGGACATTGACAGCCGGTATCAGGCGGCGGTGCAGGCGGTGAGCGGGCAGGGCGGGTGGCCGTTGACGGCGTTTCTTACTCCAGATGGAAAGCCGTTTTATGGCGGGACATATTTTCCGCCGAGCGATGGGTATGGGCGTCCGAGCTTTCGACGCGTGTTGTTGAGTATTGCCAATGCGTACAAAGAGAAGAACCTCGACGTTGTCGAGCAGGCCAAGATGGTGGAGAGCACGATTGCGCAGTCGGAGTCGTTTGCGGGGAAAGACGGGCGGGTCTCAGGGGCGGTGATTGCGGCAATCCGGACTTCGGCATTTCGGATGTTTGATCCGCAGCATGGGGGATTTGGGCAGGCGCCGAAGTTTCCGCATCCGTCGGCGCTGGACCTGTTGATTGAGCGGTATGCGAGGACGTCCGGAGCTCCGCTCGGGAGGACGGCCGAAGGCGGCCGTCCCCACATGGACAGTGCCAAGGCCGACATTCAACTTCTCGGGTTGATTGTTACTACCCTCGAGCACATGGCGCGCGGCGGGGTGTATGACCAACTGGCGGGAGGGTTTCACCGGTATTCGGTGGACGAGCGGTGGGTGGTGCCGCACTTTGAGAAGATGTGCTACGACAATTCTGAATTGCTGAAGAATTATGTCCACGGGTACCAGGCTACGGGCGAGGAATTTTTGGCGGAAGTGGCCCGAGACATCATTCGTTGGATGGATGAGTGGCTGAGCGATCGGGAGCGCGGCGGATTTTATGCGTCGCAGGATGCGGACATCAACATGGACGACGACGGCGACTACTTCACGTGGACGCTCGACGAGGCGCGGGCGGTGTTGACCGAGGAAGAGGCACAAGTGGCGGCGCTGCATTATGACATCAATGAAGTCGGGGAGATGCATCACAATCCGGCGAAGAATGTGCTGTATGTGCGGGCTTCGGTGGACGAGATTACGGGGCGCCTAAAACTCTCCGAGGAGCGCGTGAAAGGACTGCTGGCTTCGGCAAAGAAGAAGATGTATGCGGCGCGGTTGCAGCGTCCGACTCCATATGTGGATAAGACCGTGTATGTGGGATGGAACAGCTTGTGCGTTTCGGCGTATCTGGAGGCAGCGAAGGTGCTCGATCTGGCGGAGGCGCGGCGGTTTGCGCTGCGGTCACTGGATCGGGTGCTGGCGGAAGCCTGGAAGCAGCACCCGGTGGAAGGCGGGGGCACTCGCGCCACACTATCTGGGCTGCTGCTGCACGTGGTTTCGTATTCCGATCCGGCAGCTACCCATCGCGAGGTTGCCGGACTGCTAGACGACTACGCGTTCACGGCGTTGGCCTGCCTTGATGCCTACGAAGCAACTTCGGATCTCAGCTACTTCAGGTTTGCACGTGCGATTACAGATGCGATGATTGCGCGCTTCTACGATGTGACTTCGGGGGGATTTTTTGACAGCGAACCGGCGGCAGAGGGAGCGAGCCTGGGGGTGCTAGCGACGCGGCGCAAGCCTTTGCAGGATTCGCCGACGCCGGCGGGAAATCCGATGGCGGCGATTGCGCTGGTGCGACTGCATCACTACACTGGAGACGCGAGCTACCGCGACAAAGCCGAGGAAACACTGGAAACGTTTGCCGGTGTGGCGGAACAGTTTGGCATCTTCGCCGCGAGTTATGGGATCGCGGTGGTGTATCTGCTGGAAAGTCCGGTGCAGGTAGTGGTGATTGCCGGAGATGGAGACGAAGGAGCGGCGGCAAAGCTGCAGGCTGCAGCAGTTGCGCCTTTTGCGTTCCACAAGTCGACCCTGCGGGTGAGCGCTCATCAGGCGGTGCGCGAGAACCTTCCGATGGCTTTGGCGGAAACGCTCCCCAATTTGCCTGCTTTGCGCTCGGGGAAATCGTTTGCAGTGTTGTGTTCCGGATCGACCTGTCAGCCGCCTATCCTCGATTCGTCGGAATTGGCGAGCGCGATGGAAGCAGCGATTGGAAAGGGTTGAGGCGGTTTCTCGTGGCGGGATTCCCCAGCGGCTAAAGCCGGATTCGGTTTGTGGGCCTTAACGCGGCCCTGAAGGGCCGCTCTTTCACGGTTGCGCAGGCCCCTTGCGCAGGTCGCGCAGCCCCCTTGCGCAGTTCGCGCAGGCTCTTTTGATTATTTCGCGTACTCTTTGCCGCCATTCATTCACTACAAAAAAAGAGGGGCTGCCGGGTCATATGAGGTCCCGACAGCCCAAAAATTGCGAGCCCTGGTTCGGCCCAAATTGCAATTACGACAAAGTTACTTTAGTGACCTTGCGGTCACAACCTGATTGCGGTTCTACTGCGGTGGCAAGGTTGTTTGACAGTTGGGTTGTCTGGGTGGGCACAGAATCAGTGGGCCACCGTCCGCGGCGGGAACCTGTTGGACGGCAGCTGCAACGAATGTGCCCACTAGTCCTACCATCAGGATCGACATCCTGATTGCACGTTTCATGGGTTCGTCTCCTATAACCGCTTGGGGTTTCCCCTGATGGGACCTTTTTGCGGTGCCGAATTATAGGACACGTGTCAAGCTTGCTGTGCAATAAGTTTCATCCGACAGAACCAGCAGTCGGGCACGTAGACTCCAGCCCAGATTTCAGATCTCAAATATCTTCCTGCAATTCCAATCACTTACGATTCATTCATAAACTGTTGATTGCAATCCGTGACCACGCACGCACGGTAGTACATTTCTTGCGCAGAATTTACAACTTTGGAACAGAGAGGCAGTGCAGAGGAGGAAATCGACTAGAAACTACGACTCGCGAGGAACCTGTACTGCAGGCAGGTTGAAGCTGCCAGTCCCGGCGGCTGCTGCTCGGGCCGCAGTACCGGCCGGGCGAGCGTCCTGGGCGAGGGACACATCCTGCTGCGTGCGGGAAAGGGCGCGGTCGACCATGCCTTCAAACATGGGAATGAGGGAGTCGGCCGGAAGCGGGTGGTGAATATCGGACAGGCTTTGCTCCCAGCGCTGAGGCTGCAGAAGAGACATAGAGGCATCGCGAGCAGGACTTTTCAGGGCAACGTAAGCAAACCAAATGAGCAGCGTGCTGTTGTAGGCACACATGTTGAAGATGCTCATCCAGGGGCCGGTAAAGTGCTTCCCGATCCAGGAGGAGACGATAATGAGTTCAATCACCGCAAAGGATCCGAAGCCCAGGGCGATCCCGAAGCTGTGCTGGCGGCGGCTGATGCCGACATAGTGTGCAAAGAAAAGCAGGAACAGAACCATTCCCACTTGAATCATGCGCACGCATCTTTGGCCGGTGAGGATGGCCTGAATGATGGGAGGCATCTCCGACGAATTCGTGGAAACCGAGACCACGCCCGCAACCAACAGCATGACCAGGCCCGCCCATTTGAAGAGCACGGTACCCAGATCGCGCAGCGTATGGAAAGCTCGGAAAACGTCGACAAACACCTCGTGAATCACGGCGAAACCAACAGCGACGCTGAGCGCATCGCAAATCCAGTAGAGGTAGAACAAAAGCGAATAGCTGTGCCAGTATGAGGGAAAAACCACGGCGAAGGCGACGAGTTGAACCAGGATGTATCCAAAGAAGAACTTGAATTTCCGGTGCAGCCCGCGGCGAAACATGAGAAGGGCGATCGCCATCTCAAGAACGGGATGAGCCATCCAGAGCGCGTAATAGAGGACTTTGATTTTTTCGCTCATTTCCTGGTTCACCGGCAAGTTGCGGCTACATGGGTCGGTACAGCAACCTTAACGGTTCCCAACCCTAGGTTCAATGCACTGAGGTAATCCGAAGTAACGTTACCTTTGGAGTCGCTCCGGCGCAAGGTTACCTTCGTGCTAGAGGCTCGCGGTGGAGCTGAAGCAGGGACTAAGGGCCATCCTTATCAGGGAGATAGGGGTTCGCCCCGGCGGTTGGACAGTCGGGGCAAATCACACGCGGAGGACTTACGGAGAAACCGGTCAGGCGTCGGGCATGGAGTGGATGTAGGCGCGCATCATGCGCACCTCGTCATCCTTCTCGTTCAAGTCGTGCAGCAGGATGTCGCGCAGAGAGACGATGCCGACTAAATGACCTTCGTGGCAGACGGGGAGGTGACGAAAGCCGTGGCGCCGCATTAGAGCCATACAGCTTTCGAGATCTTCGTTCATGCTGATGGTGAGAGGGTCGTCGGTCATGACTTCAGCGAGACAGGTGCTGCGGGGGTCGCGGCTTTCGGCGACGACGCGCCGCATGAGGTCGCGCTCGGAAAAAATCCCGACCACTTTGCCGTTGTGCATCACGGGAACAGCGCCGATGTTGCGGTCGACCATGACACGAACCGTTTCGAGCACGGTGTGACCGAGTTCGGCTTGATATGTGTCCTGGCTCTTGATGAGGTCGCAGATCCGCATTTTGACACCTCCCGGTTACAGAAATCCGAGCAGTCCAAAAGCATCTACCGGGGCGCGAGTATATGCCCAAAAGGAGATGGAAAGAAAGTGAAAAAGGTTGGGCGAGAAAGAAATCTCGCCCGAAACGGGAGAAGACGAAAGACTCGCGCGAGAACCTGAGAACTGCAATCAGGGATTCCCCTAGCGACGAGTATTGCGGCTAGCGCGGAACGTTCTTCGACGCGGAGTGATCGCTGGCGAAGATAAAGTAGGAGGAGTTCCACAAGGCAGTAGGCAGAGTTCCACGTTGGCGGGCGGTGATCACGATGTTGAAGTCGTCGGAGCCGCCGAGATTCATTTCGTGGAGACCATCGTCCGCGGGCGTGTTTGCCCCGCTTCCTGATGCCGCCATTCCCGGTTCGATTACCGCCAGCCAGGCCAGAAACTCGTGGAGGTCGCGGGTACGCGGACGTCCGGGTATGACGAAGGAAACCTGCGCCTCTTGCTTGGAGAAATGCCAGGCCAGCGAAGCTGCGAGATCGACGGCTTTTTCGTAGGCGCGTTCCGAGATATGGCCTGCCTCGGGATTGTCGAAGGCGATGCACAGTTTGCGCTCGACTTCGCGGGCGAACTCGCGGACTTTGAGCGAGCCCGACTTGGCGGTGGCCTTCCAGTCGACGTGACGGGCGGAATCCTCGGGCATGTACTCGCGAATCATGTACAGGTCGGAGCCGCGGCCGCGAACAAAACTCTCCCACTCGCCGCGCACCAGAGGGAGAACTTCGAAGACTTCGTCGGTGGCATCGATACGGGGATAGACCAGCACTTCCCGGGGCAGAGAAACGTGGCGCGTCTTGGTGAGGAACGCGAAGGGAAAGCGAGTGGCAAGGCCGAAGCTGTCCTCGCGATAACGGCCGCGCTGATCGAAGCGCAATTCCAGATCGGCAGACGCGCCGGACTGAGGCGGAAGAAAGGGGAAGTAGGCCATCCCCTGAAAGATTCCCGGAGGCGTTGGAACCACGAGAACCCGGCGCAAGCGGCGGTCGGGCAGGCGCAACCACTGCTGATCCTTGGGACGGTTAAAGGGGAAGGCAAAGGTAGTTGCTTCCCACTGCCATTGCCTGGATGTCTTCTTTCGTTTCTTGCGCGTGGAAATCACACGGATGGAAAACGAGGGCAGATAACGCCGCGGATTGTGCAGGACGATGCGTCCGGCGACTGGGCGTCCGGCGAAGACGTGCTCGGGCAGGCGGACATCAAGTTCAAGCCAACGCAGCGCCCAGGCAGAGACGATTCCGGAGACTAAGATCGCCGCCAGCATAGCCGCGACGACGATGTAGAGAAGGTTGTTGCCGGTGTTGAGGGCGGCAATGGCGATCACGATGGTGACCAGCACGTAGATGATGCCGGCGCGGGTGACGTCGTAGTCGAACGATTCGCGCAGGCGCTCGACGGCCACACGCCGTGCCAGGTAAGGGACGGTGACGAGTCCGACGAGGGTGGCAAGCAGCAGCGAGGTCGAAGCCAGAATCACGGTGGCCCAGACGTTCCCGGCATCGCGCGAGACTGTCGAAAAAAGCGCTGTGGCGAAGGCGAGACCCAGGCCCACGAGTGCGAGCAGGAACTTGACCCAGACTTCCGCGGAGGCGGACTGCAGCCATTGGGCCAGCCGACTAGGCACGGAGGGGGTCGGTTTCAACGGATTGGCGAACGCAGAACCCACTTCTTCGGAGCCTAGCATTGTTGGGAGGAACGGACAATCAAGATCGGCTTGCGGGGAAAGCGTTCGTAACGTGGAGGCAGCGGAATTAGTTTTCGGCATCCGAGGGCGAAGACGCCCTCGGGACAGCCGCCGGGACGGCGGCGCTACTAACAGCGCTACGTCTTCTGATTCTGATTTTGTTGTGCTACCCTTGCTGGACTCGGAAGAACTCGGGCCCCGCAACTTGCAGCAAAAATCCCATATCAAGCTCAAGGAGATCCCCATGCCTATCGGTAAGCGTGCAGCAGCAGAATTTCTTGGAACCTTCTGGCTGGTATTTGGCGGATGCGGCGCCGCGGTGCTGGCCGCCGGCTTTCCTTCTCTCGGCATCGGCTTCGCCGGTGTAGCTCTGGCTTTCGGGCTCACCGTTCTGACCATGGTTTATGCTGTCGGGCACATTTCCGGCGGGCACTTCAACCCGGCAGTGAGTGTAGGGCTGGTCGTCGGCAAGCGCTTCCCTGCTTCGGATTTATTGCCGTACGTGATCGCGCAGGTCGCGGGCGCGATTGCGGCGGCAGGCGTGCTTTATATCATCGCGAGCGGATCGGCGAGCTTTGATGTGCATGCCGGCTTCGCGTCGAACGGCTACGGAGCGAATTCTCCGGGGGGCTATTCCCTGCTCGCCGGCTTCGTCGCTGAAGTGGTGCTGACGGCGTTCTTCCTGATCGTGATCATGGGCGCGACCGACAACCGCGCGCCGAAGGGATTCGCGCCGATCGCGATTGGGCTATGCCTGACGCTGATCCATCTAGTCTGCATTCCCGTGACCAATACTTCGGTAAACCCGGCGCGCAGTACCGGACCGGCGATTTTTGCGGGTGGTTGGGCGCTGCAGGAGTTGTGGATGTTCTGGGTGGCGCCGCTGATCGGCGGGGCAATCGGCGGGGCAATCTACAGCATGGTGTTCGGGGAGTAAGTTTTCTCAATCCGAATCGAAGCGATACGAATAAATATTTCGCGCCTCGCGATGATCGGTGTAATCCGCGCAAAGGAGAGAGCAATCCGTGTGCTTTTCAGCCACCGCGAACTTTGTGGGCAGTGGAGTTCTGGGCGCTGTCGGTGTCGTGACGTTGACGAAAGTGAAGCACAGGCGCGAACTGCTTTTCGCATCATTGCCCGTGCTATTCGCTATTCATCAGTTTATTGAGGGATTCGTCTGGCTGGGATTGGATGGGATTCTGTCCCCGGCGGTGGCGCACGACATGGGCGCGGCGTTCATGCTTTATGCGCAGGGGCTTTTGCCTTTCTTATTACCACTGAGCGTGCTGCTATTCGAGCCGAACCAGACGAGCCGCAGGAGGATGCTGCCGTTTCTCGTCCTCGGCGCGGGAACCACGCTCTATATCTTGTGGGCGCTGACGGCGTTTCCGTTGCAGCTGTACGTCAAGGGGAACAGTATCGTGTACATCAATCAAGCAACAAACAATGAGGCGGTTGCGTTGCTCTATGTGATTGCGACTTGCGGTTCCCTGTTTTTGTCGAAGATCAAGATGATGGTTATCTTCGGCGCCGCAAACCTGGCCATACTGCTGGTCGTGATGGAGTTCAAGCGATACGCGTTCACCTCGCTCTGGTGTGCCTATGCGGCGGTCGCTAGTGTGATCATTCTCGGCTACTTCTGGAGCAGCCACAAGCACCGGCCGTTTGCCTACGCATAGCCCGGGGCAATCTGCAGCTCCATAAAAAGCAGTTTTACGATGTATGTCTGCCTCGTATGCGATAAGGATCTGTCTTCGACAGTCATCCGCTCGGATGGCGCGTTGCGGGTGGGCAACAAACAGGCCTACCCTTCCATGATCCGGTAAGGGAAGGGTTGCCGACGATTCGCGAAGTGACTCGACACGGACAAATCCTCGGCCCGGTACTGCCCGCATTGATTGTGGTTGCTTTGTTTGGCTGTTATATCCCAGCCCGCCGCGCAAGCAAGATCGATCCGGTAGTCTCGGTACGACACGAGTAAGCCCTCCTGGCAAAGGTGAAATGACTGCGAAATATGCGGGAGGAGTAACGTCCGCTAATCATGTGATCCGTAGTGAAGTAGGTCGCTCCGGCGGAATGTCCGGATTCTTCTTACTCCATCCTCAAGACTCGCATTGGGTCCAGTCGAGACGCTCGCCACGCCGGAACCATGCAGGCCAGCGCGGCTGAGACCATCAGCAATGCTGCGACGGCAGCGAACACGCCGGGATCGAGCGGCTGGGTTTCGTAGAGCATGGATTTAATGAACTGCGTCGTCGCGGCGCTTGCCGCCAGTCCTAGCAGGAGTCCGATTAACGCCGGGCGCAGCCCATCGGCGAGCATCCCTGTCAGCACCTGCTCTCGTTGAGCGCCGAGCGCTATGCGGATCCCGATCTCACCCGAGCGCTGAGCCACAATGTAAGACAGCACACCAAAAAGGCCCGCAGCCGCGAGCAACAGTGAGAGCACCGCTAACGAAGTGATTAGAGTGGCGTCGAAACTTTGGTCGAGGGTCGACTTGCCGAGCAGTTGATTCATTGTAAGCACATCCGAGACGGGCAGGTCACGATCCTGATCTTGAATGACCTGCTGCACCGGAAGTGCGAGTTGGCTCACGTCCCGCCTGGAGCGGATCACGAGTGTGCCGTAGTTTTGATCGCCCTCAACGAGCGGATGGTACTGCATTGGCTGAGGCGCTTCGCCGATTTCGTACCGGGTGTCGCCAACGATTCCCACGATCATGCGGACCTTGTTTCCGTCGCTTACGCGCAGGTGTTTGCCAAGGGGATCTTGGCCGGGGAAGAACTCCTTGGCGAACGATTCGCTGATGATCACTTCATTGACTTGATCGAACTTCTGGTTATCGCCGAAGGTGCGGCCGCGCAAAAAAGGAATGCCCATGGCCGCAAAGTAGCCGGAGTCGGCCGAGCGATAGATTGCGAGAGTGCCATTGCCCCGTGGCAGCGGCGGGTGCTCCGCGATCGTGAATCCTGAGTCGCCCATGTATCCCTGTCCCGGAACTCCAGTCACAAATCCCGCCGCTTCCACTCCCGGCAGCGCCCGCACTCGCTGCAATAGCGTTTCAAAGAAATTCGCAGGCGCTGGTCCTGGCGTCTTGTACCGCTTGCCCGGCAGTTTAATGCGCATGGTGAGCACGTTATCGGTGAGGCATCCGACGTTCGTAGAACGGAGACGCTCGTAACTTTTCACCAACAAGCTCGCCCCCATCAGCAGAACGACCGTGAGCCCGACCTCAATGGCAAGCAGCGTCTTGCGAAGGCGTGCCCGTGTCCCTGCAGCACTGTGGCCTCGCGAAGACTCGTGCAGGGCACCGAGCAAACGCGTGTCATCCGTTTTGAACGCGGAAACTAATCCGGAAAAGAGCGCGCAGAGGATGACTACAGCTGTGGTGAACGCCGCAACCACGCCATCGAAATGGATGACACCCACGCGAGCCATGTCGGGGCGAGTGTGCAGAAGCCAACCGATCGCACCATAGGCCAGCAACAGGCCGGCAGCTCCGCCTGAAGCCTCGAGCAGGAAAGTCTCCGTCAGATGCTCGCGCAGCAGCCGCATGCGTCCTCCTCCCAGCGCAGTACGAATCGCGAGTTCCTTTTGGCGTGCCGCGGCGCGCGCTACGAGAAGATTGGCTACATTGAGGCAGGCGATAAGCAGCAGGCAGACCGTGGCCGCAAGAAGTATGTAAAGCGGGCGCTTCACATCCCCAACCAAGTGCTCCAGCAGGGGCTGGCTGTTCGCTGACGCCGCGACAAACGGGTTGTCCAAGTGTGAGTCATGGATTTGCCGAGAGATGACGCTCAGGTTCGCCGCTGCTTCTTCAGCCGTTACTCCGGGCTTCAGCCGCCCTACGACACGAAACATGTGGTTGTCGAAGGCGTTCATTATCCTTCCTGGGAATTCGTGATAGACGGGCGTCCAGAGCTGCGTACTGGAGTCCGGAAACTCGAACCATGCCGGCATGATGCCGATGACTGTATAAGGCTTGGCATCGACGTAGATGGTGCGGTTCAGGATGGCTGGATCAGCGCCAAATCGACGCTTCCACAGGCTTGAGCTCAACACAACTGTGCCGTTCGCCGAAAGACTATCGTCTGTCGATGTGAAGCCACGCCCCAGGGCTGGATTCACTCCGAGTGTGGGGAATAGATTCCAGGAGACATTTGCTCGATTGAGTGTTTCCGGCAGTTGACCGCCCGACGCCGAGAGGTCAGCACTGTCGTCTCGGACCAGGGCCAAACCGCTAAAGTTGGTGTTCTCTCTATTCCACGTAGCGTAGACACCGCCGGCAACCATGTTGTGAGGGAAGTCGCCGCCGCCGGCAGCAGGGGTACTGCGCTCGTAGAGCGTCAGCAACCGATCGGAATCGGGGAAAGGCAGCGGCCTAAGCAGAACGCCGCGTACTACCGTAAACAGCGCGACGCTGGCGCCAGTGCCGAGCGCCGTGACAAGAATGGCAACGACTGCAAATCCAGGTGTCCGGCTTAGCGTGCGAGCCCCGATGCGAAGGTCGCGCAAGAACTGATTCAGTCCATTCCAGTTCCATGTGGCTCCCGTCTTTTCGCGAACCAAGTCAGGATTGCCAAACACTCGGAAAGCGGCGAGGCGGGCTTCTTCCTCGCTCATGCCGGCAGCCCGGTTTTCGGCCACCTGTTGCTCCATGTGAAAACGCAGCTCTTCATTGAGTTGTGTGTTCGCCATTCTGCGAAAGAGGAGCATACGGACCTGCATCACCAATTGATTCAGCCACCGCATTGCGCCTCCTTTAATCATCAGCCCCTAGTTCTGAGCCTTCGCCGCGTTCAACCTCCGGAGTCGATAGGCTAGTCAATCGACTCCCCTTGAATCACACCTCGCTTACGACCATGTTGATCGCAGCGGAAAGCCGTTTCCAACCTGCTGTCTCGGCCCCCAGTTGCTTACGCCCGGCAGCGGTCAGCGAATAGAACTTGGCCTGGCGGCCGGTTTCGCTCTCCGCCCATTTGGCTTTGACCCAACCCTGTTGCTCCAACCTGTGCAGTGCCGGATACAGAGATCCCTGCTGCACCTGCAGCACTTCGCTTGAAATCTGCTGAATGCGTTTGGCAATTCCCCAGCCGTGCATGGCTTGAAGGGAGAGAATCTTGAGAATGAGGAGGTCGAGCGTACCCTGAACGAGATCGGTAGGTCTACCCATACTAGGACTATCTACAATAACTGTTGTAGATAGTCAAGGTATAAGCGCGAAAGCGATTTTCTATCATAAAAATAGTCGCTATTTGCTGGATGACGAGCAAACTGGAAGGGATTTCTACATTAGCCCTCATGGGGGAAATCCCCCACGTCTCGCAAGAAAACGCGAGACACGGGGCACCCGTCTTAAGTATTCCGACCTCAGTATTCTGACAATTCTTTCATCGCCAGGAATAGATCATTAGGCTGGGGAAGGATTGCGTCTTCGAGGATAGGCTGGTAGGCGACGAAGACGTCCTTCGCGGCCACGCGGCGGACGGGGGCGTCGAGCTTGTCGAAGAGCTGGTCGGCGATGCGGGCCGCGATTTCGGCGCCGTAGCCCCAGCTCAGAGTGTCTTCGTAAGCCACGAGCGCGCGGTTCGTCTTCGCGACCGACGCGGCGATCGTATCCCAGTCAAACGGATTCAGGCAGCGCAAGTCGATCAGCTCGACTTTCACTCCTTGCTCGCGCTCGAGTTTCTGCGCGGCTTGCAGGGCACGGGGCACGACTGCACCGTAGGTGATCACGGTCAGATCGGTGCCGGGATGCACGACCTTCGCCTTGCCGAACGGGATCATGTAGTCCGGACCAGGATAGGCAGCGCGGCCGAAGGATTCGCGATAGAGGCGCTTGTGCTCAAGGAACAGCACTGGATCGTCACAGCGGATGGCGGTGCGCAGCAATCCGGCGGCATCCTGTGAGTTCGATGGGAACACGACGCGCAAGCCAGGGATATGGGTGAAGACGCTCTCGCCACATTGCGAGTGGTAGATGGCGCCGCCGGTCAGGTATCCACCAATCGCGACGCGAATCACGACGGGGCAGGAGAATCCGTTGTTGGAGCGCCAGCGGATGACACTGAGTTCGTCGCGAATCTGCATCATCGCGGGCCAGATGTAGTCGAAGAATTGGATCTCGACCACCGGCTTGAGGCCGCGCGTGGCCATGCCGGTGGCGCGTCCCACGATGGCGGCCTCGGCGAGCGGAGCATTGAAGACGCGGTCATTGCCGAATTCGTTCTGCAGGCCGAAGGTGAGCTTGAAGACTCCGCCTTTGCCTTTGACCAACTTGCGCTTCAAGTACTCTTCGCGGCTGCAGTCGGCGACGTCTTCGCCGAAGATCACGATGCGCTCGTCGCGCTTCATCTCATCGCGGAGCGTGGTCGTGATCAGGTCGGCCATGGTCTTGCCGGCGGGCTTCTTGCCGTCGGCAGGAGCTTCCGGAACCAGAGCCTGCGTGTCGAACGCGGAGGATGCGGGATCGATATCGGGCGAATAGACAAACTTCGTGATGCTTTCGGGCACGGGCGGAAGGGCTTCGAGCGCCTGGTCGACTGCGATCTGCAACTCGGCTTCGACTTCTTTCTCGAGTTGATTGATTCCCTTTTCGTCGAGAATGCCTTCGCGCAACAGGAACATCTGCGTTCGGGTGACCGGATCGCGCTGCGCATCACGTTCGCGCTCTGTGTCCGGACGGTAGAGGCGCTCGTCGTCCGACAAGGAGTGCGAGTACGGGCGGATTACGTGTGCGTGGACGAACGCCGGGCCGTGCCCTTCACGGCAGTAGCGCGTAGCACGCGCGAATGCGGCATAGCTGGCCACGGGATCGGTGCCGTCGACCTCTTCGAAATGGAAGTTGGGGAATCCGGAGACGAGGCGCGAAATGCTTCCGCCTGCGGTCTGCACTTCGACGGGCACGGAGATCGCGTAGCCGTTGTCTTCGACGCAGAAAATTACTGGCAGCTTTTCCAAAGCGGCAGCGTTCATCGCCTCCCAGAATTCGCCTTCGCTGGAGGTGCCATCGCCGAGAGAGACGTAAGTGACTTCATCGCCCTGGAAGCTGACGTTCTTGAACTGGCGGTAGTCTGCGGAACCGGAGGCGGGAACGGCCGCGGACTTGGGATGGCGCGCGAAATAGCGTCCACCCTCGGCGCAACCTACGGCCTGAAGAATCTGCGAACCCGTCGGCGAAGACTGCGTCACGATGTGCAGCGCTGGATAGCTCCAGTGCGAAGGCATCTGGCGCCCGCCGGAACTGGGATCGTCGGCGGCGCCGACACCCTGCAGAAACATTTCGTAGGGCTTGACGCCGAGCGCCAGGCACAGCGCGCGATCACGGTAATAAGGATAAAACCAGTCGTATCCCGATTTCAGCGCGAGGCCGGCAGCCACGCCGATGCCCTCGTGCCCGGCACCGGACATCTGGAAGTAGATTTTCTGCTGGCGCTTGAGCAGGATTTCCCGGTCGTCGATGCGCCGGGAAGTGTAAATGAGGCGGTAGGCCTGGATGAGCTGATCGCGCGTAAGTCCTTCATAAAGCTTGCTCTTCTTCGCGCCGTTGGCCGTCAGGGCCAGCTTGGGGTCGGTCTTTGTCGTGGCCATCCGGTTCCTGGGTCCTAGCTCGATTAGATTCCTGGCAGCAGTTTTGCGATTCCACGAAGCTGTCCGGAGCAGGTTGGATTGTAAATGGAAACGAGGGGTTGGAAAAGTATGGAAATTTTCAGTCTGGCGGGATCGGGTGGTCGGACCACGTGACCGCCTTTTCGGACCACGTGACCGCCTTTACTGAGGGAAAGCGAAATTCTTGAGCCACACCCGTTTCACCGCTTCCCGGCAGTCGCGAACACGGGGAGCGCTGCGCCTTGCGTGAAGTAGCGACGCTGAAAGTAGAGTGAGACGCTTACCAATCCGATCAGCGCGGGGACTTCGACCAGCGGGCCGATGACCGCGGCGAAAGCCGCTCCGGAGTTGATGCCAAAGACTGCCACAGCCACCGCGATGGCAAGTTCGAAATTGTTGCTGGCGGCCGTGAACGACAAGGTCGCGGTTTTCGAATAATCCGCTCCCAGTTTGTGACCCATATAGAACGACACCAGGAACATCACGACGAAATAAATCAGCAGCGGAATGGCGATACGAACGACATCGAGGGGAAGGCGAACGATGTATCCGCCCTTGAGCGAGAACATGACCACGATGGTGAACAGGAGAGCAATGAGCGTGATGGGACTAATTCGTGGGATGAAGATCTTTTCATACCACTGCTTTCCGCGGGCGCGGACCAGCACGAAGCGCGTGATCATTCCAGCCAGGAATGGGATGCCCAGATAAATAAAGACGCTGCGAGCAATGTCGCGGATCGACACATTTACGACCGACCCGTGCAATCCGAACCACTCGGGCAACTTGGTGACGAATACCCAGGCGTATACCGAGTAGAACAACACCTGGAAGACGGAGTTGAAAGCCACTAAGCCGGCGGCGTATTCGGTGTCTCCTTTGGCCAGTTCGTTCCACACGATCACCATGGCGATGCAGCGCGCGAGTCCGATCATGATGAGGCCTGCCATGTACTCGGGGTAGCCGCGCAGGAAAATGATGGCCAGAGCAAACATCAGAAGCGGGCCAATCACCCAGTTCTGCAGCAGCGAGAGCGCGAGGATTTTCTTATTGCGAAAGACCTCGCCAAGCTCTTCATAACGCACTTTCGCCAGTGGCGGATACATCATGAGGATGAGGCCTACGGCGATCGGAATCGAGGTGGTGCCCACGCTGAAGCGATTCAGAAAAGGGACCGTTCCGGGCAAAGCCCATCCGGCTGCGACTCCAACGAGCATGGCGGTAAAGATCCATAGCGTCAGATAACGATCCAAGAAGCTGAGACGGGATGTCACATTGGTAGTCATTTTGCTCCGAGGCTCGGGCGCGATTCATTGCCTCCCGATGTTGTCGATTTCCTTCTTGAGCGAGAACTTGTCGAGGGTCGAGAGCGGGAGGCTCAGGAAGAGGCTGATTCTTCGATCCAGCAGAAAGAAAGCTTCGCGGAAGGCCTTCTCGATTTGCTCCTTAGTTCCCTGCACGGCGGCGGGGTCGGGGATGCCCCAATGGGCAGTCATTGGTTGGCCCGGCCAGATCGGGCAGACTTCATTCGCGGCGTTGTCGCAGACCGTGAAGACGAAGTCGAGTTTGGGCGCGTTCGGCTTGGCGAACTCGTTCCAACTCTTACTGCGGAGACCAGTCGTCGGGAGGTGTGCCGATTCCAGCTGACGCAGCGCCTCCGGGCGAACTGCGCCTGAGGGGTGGCTGCCCGCGCTGTAGGCGGTGAAATTCGAGCGGCCCTTTTGATTCATGATGGCCTCGGCCATGATGGAACGCGCCGAGTTCCCGGTGCATAGAAACAAAACGTTGTAGTGTCCCTGCATTGCTGTCCTCTTCGATCTCAGTTGCAGCACGTCGGACCGCAACAGGCTTCCTTGGAGCGGCTCGGTTTCACTGCGCGGATGAAGCCACTGAAGAATTTCCCATCGATTGCGACGGGATCAAGCTGCACAGGGATCTGCTGGCCTGACAGGAACTCCAGTGCGTCCTCGGCGCGATAGACGCGCGTGGGCTCGATGTCGATCTGCTCAAAGCCAGCCGCCGCCAGTTTGCCGCGGTACTCGTCTTCTTCAAGCGCTCCCGCAATGCAGCCCACCCACGCCAGCACGCTCTGGCGAATCTCGGGGAGAATCTCGCCGCGGGTGACGACGTCGGAGACGGCGAAGCGTCCACCAGGTTTCAGTACGCGGAAGGCCTCGCGCAGGACTTTATCTTTGTCGGCAGAGAGATTGATCACGCAGTTGGAGATGATCACGTCGACGGAATTGTCGGGCAGCGGGATGCTCTCGATCTCTCCCTTGAGAAATTCGACGTTCTCGATGCCCGACTTGCGCTTGTTGTCGTTGGCGAGGGCGAGCATTTCGTCGGTCATGTCGAGGCCGTAGGCCTTGCCGGTGGCGCCGACGCGGCGTGCGGAGAGCAGCACGTCGATGCCTCCTCCGGAACCGAGGTCGAGGACGGTCTCACCGGGGTTCAACTGGGCGAGCGCCGTGGGATTGCCGCAGCCGAGCGAGGCCAGCAGCGCTTCTTCGGGAATCTGCCCGGCCTGCATTGCGTCGTAGAGATTCGTGGTGATCGGATCGCAGCAGCCCGTGCTGGCAGTGGCGCCGCAGCAGGAACTGCCTCCGGACTTCACGCGCAGGGCGGCTTCTCCGTATTTCTGTTTGACGACTTCCTTGATGTCGGTGGTTTCGGTGGTGCTCATGCAGGCTCCTATTTGCAGATCTGAATGATGTCGTTGCGGTTTAAGGGCTTGATTGCGGGTGCAGCATTCCGCGTAGAGGAACTGCAGGAGTTCTTGCAAGGCGATGGTGTTCGCGGTGTAACGAAGGAAAGTTCCTTCGCGGCTGCACTTCGACGAGGCCCTCGGTTCTCAGCTTGTCGAGATGGTGCGAGAGGGTCGAGTTTGGGATTTCGAGCTCGCCCTGAATGTCGCTGACGACGAGTCCTTCGGGATGGGCGGTGAGGAGCAATTGCATGATGCGCAGGCGAGGCTCGGTGCCCATAGCGGAGAACATGTCGGCGTACTTGGCGACGCGTTCGCTGGAGGTGCGGGCGGAAACGGCCTTGGTGGTCGCTGCCATATTTCGATATTACTAGAAATATAGGATTGTGACAAGATCCCAGCATTGTCACTGAGGCCTGCGTTCTTGCAGGCTGAAGGATCTGTGCACTTTATCAGCAGCGTTCGACCACTCAGCAAGTACACGGGTCCTTCGCTTCGCTCAGGATGACATTCACCTACTAAGTTCACCCGTGCTGACGGCTGAGTGCCGATGCTTTATTCTGGATATAGATGATTCGGACCCGCCGCGCTTTCGACCCGCACTCGATCAAACTGGTGATCTTCGACCTGGATGGCACGCTGATTGACTCGCGCCTGGATCTGGTGCATTCGGTGAACGCCGCCCTGCGCCATATCGGGCGGCCGGAATTGCCCGACGAAGTGATCGCCAGCTATGTGGGAGACGGGGCGCCGATCCTGATTCAGCGGGCGCTGGGCGGGGAGAAGGTTGACGAGGCGGTGGTGCGCAAAGGGCTTGGAGTTTTTTCTTTCCTACTACCGGGAGCACAAGCTCGATCACACGACGGTGTATCCCGGAATCGCCGAGGCGCTGGCGGCCATTCAGAGTTCCGGGAACGGCACGCCGCGCAAGATGGCTGTGCTCACGAACAAGCCAGTGAATCCATCGCGAGCGATTGTCGAGGCGCTAGGGCTGGGGCGATTCTTCTCGCAGATCTACGGTGGCAACAGCTTTGCCACCAAGAAGCCCGATCCTGAGGGCGCGCGCAAATTGCTGGAGGAAAGTGGGGTGCGTCCCGAACAAGCTGCCATCGTCGGCGACTCACATGTCGACATCGAGACCGGCCGCAACGCCGGACTCTGGACTGTCGGCGTGACGTACGGGTTCGCCACCCACACGCTCGAAGACGAACCTCCCGACGTGCTGGTGGATCAGCCACGCGAGGTGGGCACCGTCTTTACCGCAAAAGCTTGAACCGCGGAGAGCGCTGAGAAAACCGTTAAGAACGCGGAGAAATGCTCCCACGGAACCACCGAACACCGAACGATCAACCATGACCAATAACAACTCTGGCCCGAAAAAAGGCTTCACCCCGAAAGAGCTGCGCAAGCTGCGCAGCATGAAGCATCCCTACGGCATTCAAAAGTTTCTTGATGACATGCCCTACCACCTGGAAGACACGGCGTGGTCTCCGCGGAAAGTGCTGGCAGAGGAATCGTCGCACTGCCTGGAAGGGGCCATTTTCGCGGCGGCGGCGCTGCGGGCCAACGGGTATCCTCCGCTGCTGCTGGATTTTGAAGCTGAACACGACACCGACCACGTGATCGCCATTTACCGCGAAGACGGCTGCTGGGGCGCGGTGGCCAAGTCGAACTACACGGGATGCCGGTGGCGCGAGCCGGTGTATCGCACGCTGCGCGAGCTGGCGCTGAGCTATTTCAACGCATACTTCAACCTGCGGCGGGAGCGCACGTTGCGGCGATACTCGGGCCCGGTCAACCTGAAGCGCTTTGACCGGCAGAACTGGATGACAACCGACCAGCCGGTGTGGTTCATCGTGTATCACCTGTTCGACATCAAGCACTATTCGCTGATGACCAAGGCGCAAGAAAAGAAGCTGCATCGCGTGGACGAGCGGCTGTTTCAGGCGGAGTGTTTGGGGAAAGCGCACAAGGTCAGAGACTAACAATCTGAGACTACCCCTAAAGTTGCCGGGCCACGCCGCCGATCCATCCTGAAGGAACCTTCGCGCTTGCTTTCGGGCCAGGCTTGGACGCAATCTGGAGATCGAGTCTGTCGCCCGGAGCCCGGCGCATTTTCGCGGTCGGGGAGAGCATAGGCGTGGATGCACGCAGTCAATTCAGGGCGGATCAGACTCTGGAATCTGTGGAAGCTCGCCGCCATCCCCGTTTCAAAGTGGAAGTGGGCATTCGGGTCTATTCTCGCGGCGCGGCTGTAGTTCGTGGCGACACGGTGGACATCAGCGAATCGGGAATTTCCGCCATGCTCCGCGAGGAGGTTCCTGTCGGCGAAGTGGTGCGCCTGGAGTTTTTGCTGCCGCTGGGCGAAGTTGAGGTGCTCGCGCTGGTCCGGCAACGAAGCGCCTTCCGATATGGCTTCCAGTTCTTGGAAGAACGTTCCGCGCATGATGTCATCGGACGCACGTGCAACCAACTGGCAGTCAAGGAATCGGACCCCTCGCACGAAAAGATTTGACCTTCCCTCTTTGCTTCCCGGCGGAACTTCAAAGCATCCAAGGGGTTAGATTAACCTCATGAGGTCTCGCGGGTTCACTCTCATCCTGACGTTGTTCTTTTGTCTGGCGGCATTCGGCCAGCAGGAGCCTCCATCGCCTGCAACTTCTGACGACAATTCTTCGCCCGTCACGACCATGTCGGAAACCGCGGTCCCCGATCTCACCCCCGGACCGGACGGAAAACTCTCGCAAGAGCAGATGCGGCAACTGTTGCGCGTGGTCGCGGATAAGGACATCGAAAACGACAAGCGGCAGCGCGACTATACCTATATCGATCGCGAGGTTGAGAACAAGCTGGACGGCAAGGGGCAGACTAAGTCCACCGAAGTGAAGACGTATGAGGTTCTGGAGATCTATGGCGAGCAGGTGCAGCGCCTGATCGCGAAGGACGATAAGCCGCTGGACGCCAAGGAAGCCGCCAAGGAAGAAGAGAAGATCCAGAAGATTATCGACAAACGTAAGAACGAATCGGATGAAGAGCGCAAGAAGCGAGAAGAGAAAGCAGTCAAAGAACGCGAGGATGGCCGCAGATTTGTGCGCGAGGTCGCCGACGCCTACGACTTCAAGCTGGTCGGCACGGAACAGGTGGACGGGCGCGATGCCTGGGTGATTGAGGGGGAGCCGAGGCCCGGCTTTGAGCCGCAGATGAAAGAGGGGAGGGTTCTGTCCAAGTTCCGAGGCCGGGTATGGATCGACAAGGGTGATCTGCAACTGGCGAAGATGGATGTCGAAGCGATCGACACAGTCTCGTTCGGATGGGTGTTGGCGCGAGTCCACAAGGGCACGCGCGTAATGCTGGAGCAGACGCGGGTCAACGATGAAGTCTGGCTGCCTCGACACGTGACTTTCAAGCTTGATGCTCGCGTCGCCCTGTTCAAGGGATACAACCTGGACGGCGATCAGGAATATCGAGACTATAAAAAGTTCCGCACATCCTCGAAGATCGTGGGCATGGGCGAGGTGCACGAACAGAAGTAGACATCGAGCCTGTGTCGCTCAGAAGATTGTCCCCTTGTCGTCCTGAGCGAAGCGAAGGACCCCATGCACTCGGCGGCAGCAACGCCACTGCCGGCGAGTGCACAGATCCTCGAGTGCACAGATCCTTCGGCCAGCAAAGACCGCGGCCTCGGGATGACAAGCGGGTGGATGCATGTCGTTCTCCGTCCTTGGCCCTCGAGCCTTATAATGCATGGTCCCAACTGCACGGGTAGCGGCGTGTTGCTTCGCCGACCTCAAGTGGGACGGATTCTAATTTCGGACTCATCCCAGAGGCACAGAATGTATTCTCGTCTTCATTCCTTCACCCGTCGTGATCTGCTTCGTTCCGGTCTTGCACTCTCCGCGTCAACCTTGGTGGCAGGATCGGTGGGGCGCGCTCATGCGCTGCTCGCTGGGTACCCGGGAACAGCGTCGGCTCAGGCGCTGGCTGCAGTGGCTCCGCGGGAACGTCTGCTCTTCGATTTTGGCTGGAAGTTTTTTCAGGGCAATGCCAACGACCCGCTGCGCGATTTGGGATTTGGCATGGGCCAGGGAGATTTCGCCAAGTCAGGAGAATTTTGGTTTGCCACGCAGAAATTTGACGACTCGAAGTGGCGGGCGCTCAATCTGCCGCATGATTGGGCGGTGGAGTTGCCGTTTGTATGGGATGAAGAGCAGCAGTCGCACGGCTACAAGCCGCTGGGTCGACGCTATCCGGAGACGAGCGTCGGTTGGTATCGGCGCACCTTCGAAATTCCGAAAGAAGACAGCGGACGCCGCATCACGGTGGAGTTTGACGGCGCCTTTCGCAGCGCACTTGTCTTTCTGAACGGATACTTCATTGGGCGCAACGACAACGGGTATGCACCGTTTCGGTTCGACGTCACCGACTTTCTCAACTATGGCGGCAAGAACTATCTCATGGTGCGCATGGACGCCAGCTTCGGCGATGGATGGTTCTACGAAGGCGCCGGGATTTACCGGCATGTGTGGCTCACGAAAACGGATGCGCTGCACCTGGGGAACTGGGATAGCACGGTTCGAACTTCAGTGAAGGGGAATGCGGCGACGCTGAGGCTGGCGACATTAGTGCAGAATCAGGGACAGCAAGCGGAAAGTTGCCGGGTGCGCTGGCAAATTCTGGATGCGGCGGGCAAAGTCGTCGGAACGGCGGATTCGGCGCCGCAATCAGTGGCTCCTGACGGGTCGTCTAGCTTCACGGGCAGCGCTTCGATCGCGAATCCTGCGCTGTGGTCGCCAGAAACGCCGAACATGTATTCGGCCATCGTGACGATCGAGGCAGCCGGGAAGGCGCGCGACGCCGAGCGCATCAGCTTTGGCGTGCGCACGATCGCGTGGGACGCTGACAAGGGATTCTTCCTCAACGGCAAGTCGGTAAAGATCAAAGGCACCTGCAACCATCACGATCACGCGGGAGTGGGTGCGGCGCTTCCCGACCGGCTGCAGTGGTTCAGAGTAGGCGTCTTAAAAGATATGGGCGGCAACGCGGTGCGCACGTCGCACAATATGCCTACACCCGAGTGGGTGGAGGCCTGCGACCGGCTGGGCATGATGATGATGTGCGAAACGCGGCTGATGAGTGCGAATCCGGAGGGCATGGAACAGCTCGAAGCGATGGTGAAGCGCTATCGCAATTCACCGTCGATTATTTTGTGGTCCATGGGCAACGAAGAGTGGACGATGATGTATCAGCCGCAGGGAGAGCGCGTGATTGACGACATGATTGCGCGAACCCACGAACTCGATCCCACGCGGCTTTGCACCGCCGCGGTGAATACCGCATTCGAAACGCACTTCCCGGAGCGACTTGATGTGATGGGATTCAACTATAACCTCAAGGTTCCGGATGGATGGCACAAGGCGCATCCCAAGATACCAAGCGTGGGATCGGAGACCGCCAGCACGGTTTCGACGCGTGGAATCTACTCGACCGACAAGTTGCGCAACTGGGTTAGCGCGTATGACCTGAATCATACGGATTGGTCGGAACTGGCCGAGGAATGGTGGAAGTTCTATGCGGCGCGAGAGTGGCTGTCGGGCGGATTTGCCTGGACCGGTTTCGATTATCGTGGCGAACCCACGCCCTACGGCTGGCCGTCGATCAATTCGCAGTTCGGCATTGTCGACATGTGCGGCTTTCCCAAGGACAACTTCTATTACTACAAAGCATGGTGGGGATCGGAACCGGTGCTGCATCTGTTTCCGCACTGGAACTGGGCGGGGCGCGAGGGTCAGCCGATCTCAGTTTGGGTGCATTCCAATCTCGATTCCGTGGAAGTGTTTCTGAACGGCAAGAGCCAGGGGGCACAGAAAGTACAACCTCTGACACATCTCGAGTGGGCGGTGAACTACGAGCCGGGCGTGCTCGAAGCGCGGGGCACGAAAGGCGGCAAAGTCGTGCTGACGGAAAAGCGCGAGACCACGGGCGGGCCGGAGACGATCCGGCTGACGGCCGATCGAACCGACATTAACGCCGACGGCGACGACGTGGCTGTGCTGAAGGTCGAAGTGCTCGACAAAGAAGGGCGAGCGATCCCTACGGCGGCTAACTTAATCAGCTTCAAAGTGAGCGGTGAGGGCGCGCTAATTGGCGTGGGCAACGGCGACCCGAATTGCCAGGAATCGGACAAGGCGCCAAAGCGAAGTCTGTTCAACGGGCTGGCTCAGGTGATTGTGCAGTCGACACGCACTCCGGGGACGATCACGGTGGAGGCCTATACGGAGCCGTATCCGCGGCCGAAGTTGCCGTCGACACAGGTGACGATCACGACGAAGAAGGTGGAACTGCGGCCGAGCGTGGGGTAGTGGTCCGCAGGCTTTGCCCATACCCTAATTTCGGTTGACTTTGTGGCGCCGGGGTTATATCTGTATGGGCGCGCCGCTATGCTTCGACGAATTCTGCTGATTTCCCTGTGTTTTGCGAGCACTCTCGCTTCGGCGCACGATAAGACTGAAATTTGGCTCCGGATTTCCAGCCCCCATTTTGTGGTGGTGACCAATGGGAGCGAGAAGCAGGGCCGCCGCGTGGCCGACCAGTTCGAGCGGATGCGGTCCGTCTTTCACACGGCGTTTCCGAAGGCGCAAGTCGACACGGACGCGCCCATCATTGTGCTCGCCATAAAGGATGAGAAAGATTTCCGGGCTCTCGAGCCAGAAGCGTATCTGGCCAAGGGATCGCTGAAGATCGGCGGATTGTTCCTGCGAGCAGCGGACAAGAACTATGTACTGATGCGACTGGATGCGGAAGGTGAACATCCGTACGCCGTTGTGTACCACGAGTACACCCACTTGCTGCTGGGCAAGTCCGCCGAATTCATGCCGCTGTGGCTGAATGAGGGGCTGGCAGAGTTCTATCAAAACACTGAAATTCGCGACAAAGAGGCACTGCTGGGACGGCCCAGCGCCGACGACATCCTGTGGCTACGGCAAAATCGGCTACTCCCATTGACTACGCTGTTTACCGTGGATCACAACTCGCCCTACTATCACGACGAGAAAAAGGGCTCCATTTTTTACGCCGAATCCTGGGCGCTGACGCACTACCTGGAGATGAAGGATTCCGCAGAAAAAACTCGCCACGTTACCGAATATCTGGACTTGCTATCGAAACAGGTTGATTCCGTGACGGCCGCCAACCGCGCTTTTGGAGATCTGACGGCTCTGCAGCAGGAATTGGAAAGGTACATTCATCAGAACGATGGATTCCACTACCTCAAAATGATGACCACCACGGAAGTCGAAGACTCGGCTTTCAAAATGCAGACTCTCACGGAGGAGCAATCCGAAGCTGTGCGCGCCGACTTCCTTGCCTACAACAACAGGATGGCGGATGCGGAAGCGCTCTTGGATCACATTCTGCAGGAAGATCCCAATAATGTCTCCGCCCAGGAGACCAAAGGCTTTCTGGAATTCCGCCAAGGACATTTGGAGGAGGCTAAGAAGTGGTATGCGCAGGCCGTCAAGCTTGACTCGCAAAGTTACCTCGCGCACTACTACTTCGCGGTGATCACAATGAGTGGATCGCGCGACGCCCCGGATCAGGACCAGGTGGAAAGCAGCCTACGAACCGCCATCAAGTTGAATCCGTCGTTTGCTCCGGCCTTCGACCGGCTGGCGATCTCGCTGGCGATGCGCAACAAAAGCCTCGACGAAGCACGGTTGATGGAGCTGACCGCCATTAGTTTGGACCCGACCAACGTGGGATACCGCCTCAATATGGCGAATGTCTGGATGACAATGCAGAAAGGACAGAACGCAGTGGACGTCTTGCGCTTTGCCGCAAAGCTGGCAAAGACTCCGCAGGAGAGCCAACTGGTGGAAGCGGCTCTGATGCACGCCCAGCAGTACGCGGACGATCAGGCTCACTTCTCCGAGCAGACGCAACGAATGAAGGCAGAAGAAACGGCCAGCGATGGGGCAGCGGTTTCGACCAAGAGCGATGGATATCTTCCACACCTGGTACGTCGTCCGGAGTTTGTGCCGCGCGGGCCGCATCGATTTCTGGTGGGGGTCCTGAAGGGCGTGCACTGCGACAATCCTGCGCTGGACTTGACCGTAGACGCGAGCGGAAAGCTGATTGCGCTTCATGCGGACAACTATTTCATGCTTCCCTTCACCTCTCTCGGCTTTCAGCCGGGCAAGGACCTCAATCCGTGCGCTGACCTTGAAAACCGACCCGCGAAAGTCGAGTATGTGGAGTCAGTGGATCCGAAGGTTGCGGGCCATCTCATCTCGGTTGAGCTCCACAAGTAAGCGCGTTCGTATAGCTTTCGCTTGCCCTCCGTTATAATAAAAAGATTCTCTGTTGGCGAAATTGGCTTCTGGGCAACTGCCGGCAGAAACCCTGGCCGCGCTGAGCTTGGCCGGACGGGCGAAGGCGCCCGTCCCCACACGAGCCCATTATGTTGAGGACAGGAACTGTCCTCGACTGGATTTAGGGTGTTGAGCTAAGAGCCAAGAGCTAACAGCTGAGAGCTTTTCATGGACTTCAAACTCGTTTCCAGCTACAAGCCGCAGGGGGACCAGGGGCGCGCGATTGAGGCGCTATTACGCGGTGTGTATGACCGCGAGCAGCATCAGGTTTTGCTGGGCGTGACCGGGTCGGGCAAGACGTTCACCATGGCGAAGGTGATCGAGGCGGCGAACCGGCCGACGCTGGTGATGGCGCATAACAAGACGCTGGCCGCACAGCTCTATCACGAGTTCAAGAACTTTTTCCCGTACAATGCGGTCGAATACTTTGTCTCCTATTACGACTACTACCAGCCGGAAGCGTATGTCCCGGCCGCCGATCTTTACATTGAGAAAGAAGCGACCATCAATGACGAACTCGACAAGCTGCGGTTGTCGGCGACGCGGTCGCTGTTTGAAAGGCGCGATGCGCTGATTGTGGCGTCGGTAAGCTGCATCTACGGCCTCGGGTCTCCGGAAGCATATTACGGCATGATGATGTTTCTAGAGAAGGGCCAGAAGATCAAGCGCGAGGACATCACGCGGCGACTGGTCGACATTCTCTACGAGCGCACCAACAGCGACTTCCGCCGTGGAACATTCCGCGTGCGTGGCGACGTGATCGAGGTCTTCCCTACTTACGACGACATGGCGTACCGCATCGAGCTGTGGGGTGATGAGATTTCTTCGCTGACGCAGATCGATCCGCTGTTTGGCACGGTAAAGCAGAAATACATGCGGCTGCCGATTTATCCCAAGACGCACTATGTGATGAAGGAGGAAACGCGCGCGTCGGCGGTGGAGTCGATCAAGAAGGAACTGGCGTGGTGGGAAGTCGAGATGGAGAAGCAGGGGCGGCTGGTTGAGGCGCAGCGCATTCACCAGCGGACGATGTTCGATCTGGAAATGATCAAGGCGATGGGCTTCTGCCACGGGATTGAAAACTATTCGCGGCACTTTACGGGACGGCTGCCGGGCGAGCCTCCGCCAACTCTGCTGGATTATTTTCCGCGCGATTTTCTGATGTTTATCGACGAGTCGCATGGCACGGTGCCGCAGTTGCGCGGCATGTACGCGGGCGACCGATCGCGCAAGGAAACACTGGTCGAATATGGATTTCGAATGCCGTCGGCGCTGGATAACCGTCCGCTGACGTTTGAGGAATTTGAGCACCGCACGAATCAGCTGATTTACGTTTCGGCAACGCCGGGGCCGTACGAGTTGACGAAGTCGGCAGGTGTGGTGGTGGAGCAGATTATTCGTCCAACGGGGCTGATCGATCCGCCGGTGGAGGTGCGTCCGGTGAAGGGGCAGATTGATGACCTGCTGCACGAGATTCGGGCCCGCGTGGAACTCGGGCAGCGCGTGCTGGTAACGACGCTAACCAAACGCATGTCGGAGGACCTTGCCGAGTACTACGCCGAGGTCGGAGTGAAGTGCCGCTACATGCATTCCGAAATCGAAACGCTGGAGCGGGTGAAGATTCTGCGCGACCTTCGCAAAGGCGAGTTCGATGTGTTAATCGGCATTAACCTGCTGCGCGAGGGATTGGATCTGCCGGAAGTTTCGCTGGTGGCGATTCTCGATGCGGATAAGGAAGGATTCCTGCGGTCGACCGGTTCGCTCATTCAGACGATCGGCCGCTGCGCGCGGCATCTGAATGGTCGGGCGATTCTTTATGCGGATCGTCAGACGGATTCGATGAAACGCGCCATGGATGAGACCATGCGGCGTCGCGCCATTCAGACGGCGTACAACGAGGAGAACGGAATCACGCCGGAGTCGATCGTGCGTCCGCTGGATATGACGCTGGCCGGGATCGTGGCCGCCGACTATGCAGATCTGACGGGCGGAGAGGCCGAGGGTGTGCCGGAGTTCAAAACGCAGGAAGACGTGGATGCGTACATTGGGAAGCTCGAAAGCGACATGCGCGAGGCAGCCAAGAAGTTTGAGTTCGAGAAGGCGGCGAAGCTGAGGGACGCGATTAAGGAGTTAAGGACGAAGGAGTTCTTGTTCGCGTGAGAGTCCAGAAAGCCAATAAGCAAGCCGGCGCCATCATAGCAGAATGACTGAAAAGCGTCATTGCACTCGTCGAGGCTTATGAGGAACGCCCCCCTTTCAACCGCATCAATATGCCGAAGGGTACGATTAGCAAAGCAGATGGAACGACTTGGAGTCTTCTCTTTTTCTTCCTGTGCTCCGCTTTCCGCTCAGCGCTCTTTTCCAACGCGTGCCAGAGTGATCAGAGCCCGACATTCCTGAGGTCATTCGTCGTGGCGGATGATCCTATGCTCGCACCCTCTAACTCGCGGGTCGGTGAGGAAATCGCGACCCTTCTGAGTGAACACTTGAACGTAAGACTGGTCATCGGACCCGTGGGTGGGTGATCGTCAGGTCGTATCCTTCCGGCGGGTCGAAAATAAGCCCATGGGTCTCAGCTAAGGTATTCTCTTCGTCGATCAGACGGAAACCAAGCGTGAGAAGTACGCTCCCCTGCATTTCATTCATCGCTGTCACTCCGCGGTTGTGCCTCTATCGGGCTCCATGAATCAGGATCGCAGATAATCAGATGGCGTCACAGCCGCAATTCTCCGCCAAGGATGCAGCGCAAGCAGGTCCGACGAGGCTCGAGCGGAAGTTCGCGATCTGCTGGCGTGGAATCCGGTTGCCGTGGATGCGGCTGTGATCGAGCGGGGGTGGACCTGCAGGACCGATATCAGCTTTCGTTTTGGGATTCGTTAATCGCCGCAGCGGCCAAGACTGCGTTGTGCGGGTTTCTTCTCACCGAGGATTTCAAGACGGACAGAAGTTGGACGCTTTTGCGAGGACCTGCGTCGGTGCTGTGAATTTGCTTTCGTCCTGTGGAGCTTCGTTCATCCGGAAAAGGGGCTGCCGGGCTTTGCCCGGCTGGACAGCCGAGGGCGGCTGTCCCCACATAGCCGCGGATAGCTGCATTTATCTTCCGTACGCCGCGCTGGCCGCGAGAGGTTTGCGGTGGAAGGTGTAGCCGTCGAAGCTTTCGGAGCGGAAGTTCAGGTTGGGAGCGTAGAGCTTCTCGGTTTGGCTCAAGAAGAGGTATCCGCCGGGTTCGAGGTAGAGATGCAAGCGCTCCATGAGCGCGGTGCGCTGGGCACGCGAGAGGTGCGGCAGCACGTCCATGCAGAAGATGCAGTCGAAGCGTCCGATGTAAACCGGCTTGGTCAGGTTCATCGTGTTGAAGGTGACCAGGCTGCGCAAGCGCGGCTTCACGAGCAGGTGTGCACCGTTGGTCGAGCCGTTTCCGATTCCATTGGTTGAGCCGTTTGTCGAGCCATTGCCTGATCCATTCGTCGCCGCGTTTTGCGGCCCTTCCGCGGAACCGTTCGACCCGCTGGAGTTTCCAATCTTGGAGAAGCTGGCGCGGATGGCTGCTGGCGGCAGTCCGGTCAGAGCAGACTGCGGATAAAGGCCACGCTCAGCTACTTCGATCGCGGAGGGTAGCAGGTCGCTGCCGACAATGTGAATCGACCAATCTTTTATGCCCTGCGCGGAACCAGCCGGAATTGCGTTCTCGACGATGCCACAGCTGCGGCCCGCGCCGTTCTTCTCTTTCGCTTCCTTGTTCCCATTGCCGTTGCTCGAGCCGTTCCCGTTCGCGCTTCCACCGGGCAGCGCATCGCAGAGAGCCATGGCAATCGAGTACGCCTCTTCGCCGGTGCCGCAGCCTGCACTCCAGATGCGCAGAGTGCTGGGACCGTCTTCCGACTTGCGGGCATAGAGTTGCGGGACGACCTGGCGGGCTAGCGCATTCATGGCGCCGGGATGGCGGAAAAAGCCGGTATTCGCATTCAACACGCCATCGAGAAATGCGGGCAGCACTGAGGGGTCCTGATCGGAAGCACGCAGGCGGGCCATCAAGGTAGCGGGAGACTCCAGTTCGTGCGTCTCCAAATAATCGGCGACATGTGCGGCTAGAGCGCTGTTGGGACAGTCAAGCAGAATTCCCGTTTGGCGCTCGACGAGCAGGCGCAGTTCTGAGAGTTCGTGCTCAAGGATGTTAACGCCTGCCATCAATCTATGCATAAATCCTTCCCCCGGAGGGTACGCCAACGTTCACTCGCCGAACTCTTTGAGGCCAGCGTCGTACAAGGGGAGGAGTTCATATTTCTAATTACCGGCGGCTACCGCCGCATACGACTTGCCCGAATCCTGTTCGGCCTGTTGTGCGACTACGTTCATTTCTTTTTCGAGTGACGAGAAACGCTGCATGATTTCGTGGATGCGCAGCGTCATGTTGCGAATGGTTTCGATCTGGGCGCGAGTCTGAGCGGAAAGGCTGCCCGGCTCGAGCAGCAGCAGGTCCGAATTTCCCAGCACCGAAGTGAGTGCGTTGTTCATGTTATGTCGCATTTCCAGCATGTAGCGGCCGAGGGTCGCCTGGCGATCGAGTGTGGCACAAGCAGTCTCGGCGGCGCGGGCTCGAGATTCGGATCGTGAACGGTGGACGGCTTCGCTGGCTGCTATCACCAAAGTCTCGAGCCAGTGTTCGCTCGTCCGCAGGATTGCAACGCGCGGCCAGCGATCGCGAACTAATTGCGCCGTGGCGGCGTCCTGGCAGACGCAGAAAATCGGCTGACCCGTAGAATGCAAGGGCTCCAGCACCACCGACAACAGGTCGCGGCGTAAGTCGCCAACAATAGCCACGTCAAAGACGTCTGCGGCAAAGCGTGGCCACAAGTCCCCGCTCAGAAGCGTAAACGTGGGGACATTGCGCTCCATCTGCCAGCGGGCGGTGACGCGGCGCGAGAAATCTACTTCGTCGGAGATAACCAGTACCGTGGGTGCCTGCACTTGCAACTACCTCTTGGCCTTCAATGCGTCGATTTCCGTCGAATCGTGTTGACCAGCCGCGCACTTCCGCGGATGGTTTATTTTTTCTTACCTGGCTCCGAGGCGGAGTCCGAATCCCAGCCGGGTGTACTCGATACTTCAAACTCAGGCGCATCCGCACTCGGCGCGGCGGCCTTTGGCCTCGCTGCAGCAGACGGCGCAGCCGCAGGCTTTGTGGGGATCTTGGATGCCCCTGCCGAAGCCGCCATCGCAGCCGGTTTTGCCGCAGACGGCGCGGGCTTGCCAATCTCTGGCCGTTTCGCTGCCGGAGCTGGTTTGGCGGTCGCAGCGGGCTTGGCCGCAGCCACGGGCTTCCCCGCTTCAGGCTTCCCCCGGCCCAGAGCGTACTCGACCGAAGCGCGCAGATCGACCAACATGCGCAGCGGTTGTCCTGACGAATATTCCGCCTGGAACATCACCTTCCATGACTGGCAGATCACCCGCAGACGAACAATCGGCTCCTGCGCCGAGAACTGGGCGCGCCGGCAGTCGATGGTCTCAATTCCCTTGTCCTCCAGTTCGGTGAGCCCGTCGAGAATCGTGTTGAGGTCGCCCAGCATAAGGCGGAAGAACGAACGGCGCATCAGATATCCGAAGCGCGTGAAAGCGGCGAGCGCGATCGGCAGGTAGAACAGATCCCCGGCCAGTCCCTTGGCCTTGCGTCCCTGCTCAAGAACGCCGCCGTGCAGCAACTCATCGAGTGATTTGCATTTACGCGCTGCATCGACCACGCGATCGAGTGCGTTCAACCAGACTGGGGGCTTCAGTTCTACTTGGCCCAGAACCGGCTCCAGCGCCTGAGCCACATACGCCAGATCCACTTCGGCGTCGTTCACGCCCGACGGTGCCACTTGGCTGAAGTACTGCACCAGGAGAAAATCAATCTTGTCGCGAATGATGTCGGTCTTGACCGGCTTCGCCAGAAAGTGCTGCAGCAGGCTCACCAGGGTTTGGGGCGTCACCAGAGAACTGGTCTGCAGGAACTGGCGCAACTGGTGAACCTGGACAGACTGGTCCATCTCGTCGAGCCAGTTGTTGGCCTGTTCTACAACCTCTTTCCCGGGCGTTTCGACGCCGGCTTCCAGATCAGGACAGGTTTTCACATCGATGGCGAACTCACGCGCGAGTTCGAAATAAATTGGATACAGCCGCCGGGCGGTACTCCATTGGCTGGCCAGATCTTGAACGGGTGTTGTTGGTGTCATGATTTCACGATCCAGTTGGGGACTTCCCCACGAAAGCGGGCGGCCACCACTGTCTTGCCGGGCTGGGACTGCAGCGCGACGACCGAGGCGGCGACATCGAACGAACAGTCGGAGTTGCGCAATTGAAGCTGATCGCCAAACTCCAGTGGCATGCTGCACTCGAACAGGACTTCGCGGGGAGTGCCAAATTCAATAACGATGCTTTCAGTAAAATGTGCCGCCGCGGACTCGCTGCCTTGCGGAACGCGGGCGAGCTGAACCGTCATGCGGAGGGGCGAGGCTTCCGGAAAGAATCGGGCAAGTCCCGCCACGATACTGGCGGTCTGTGCGGCACGTCCCGTTGCTATACCTTGGTGCGCCACTCGATGAGAATCCTCTGACCCAAACTTGCTCTGCGACTGAAATGCGGTTGGGCTCCCCTCTTCCCGGTTAGGAAGAGCTGTGGGGAGCCGGGTTCCGCGGTTCAGAATAGGACGAGCAACGTGGCAACCATCTCTGAGAACGGAAGGACTAGCACTGAGGTGAATGGGTTTTCAGGGAGTTAGAGGTGAATTCCAACGTACTGAGTGAAGTTCGGCGGAAGGAGCGTCTCAGCGTGAGACAAGAGTCTCAAAATCATCCCTCCATTGACTCCGATCATTCCTCACTGCAGTGTGTGGCTCGACGAGCCAGATCCGGGTTGGCCTACGCCGATGTTGTAGCGCTTCAGCTTGCGATACAGCGTGGCGCGGCTGATGCCGAGCATGCGTCCGGCGAGGGCCTTGTCGCCTTTCACTTGTTCAAACACACGTTGAATCGTGGCGCGCTCGATATCTTCGAGATCGGTGGAGGACAAGGGCGCTCGAGGAGATTCAGAGATGGCATGTGCGGTAGCGAGATCAGGATCAAGGATGGTCGGCCTTTCGACCGATGGGATCGCGGTCGCACCTGCCGCGCCCGACGCGATCGCAGGCGGCAGGTCGCCGAGGTCGATGATCTGCCCGTTGCCCAGCGCGACGGCGCGCTCCACACAGTTTTCGAGCTCGCGCACGTTGCCGGGCCAGTCGTACTGCATCAGGGCCTTCATTGCCGCGCTGGTCACGTGTAACTCCGAACCGGGGGCATAGCGCTCGAGAAACCAGTGCACCAGCATGGGCGTATCGCTGCGACGCTCGCGCAAGGCGGGAACGTATAAGGTTACAACGTTGAGACGGAAGTAAAGGTCTTTGCGGAAGGTTCCATTCTTATAGGCCGCTTCCAAATCGCGGTTGGTGGCGGCGATCACGCGCACGTCGACCTTGATTCTCTGATTGCTGCCCACCGGGCGCACTTCCCTTTCCTGCAGCACGCGCAACAACTTGGCTTGCAGTTCCAGTGGCAACTCGCCAACTTCGTCCAGGAAAATCGTGCCGCCGTCAGCGGCCTGGAACAAGCCTTGCTTAGACTTCAAGGCGCCGGTGAAGGCTCCCTTTTCATAGCCGAACAACTCGCTCTCAATCAGCGTGGGAACGAGCGAACCGCAGTCCACGGCGACAAATGGGCGGCTGGCAAAGGCTCCGCGAAAGTGCATGGCGCGGGCGACTAACTCCTTCCCGGTTCCGCTTTCTCCGTAGATGAGCACCGGAGTCCGCGTGTCTTTCAGGCGCGCCACCATGCGGAGCACATCCTGGATCTTGGCGGACGATCCGATGATGCCGTGCACCGCGGTTTCGGAATCCATGCGCTGGCGGAGAAACTCATTCTCTTCGACCAAGCGAATTTTTTCCGCCATACGCCGCAGGAAAAGCCGCAGTTCTTCCAGCGGCGAGAACGGCTTAGTGATGTAGTCGTAAGCGCCGAGCTTCATCGCCTGGACAGCGGTTTCGATGGATCCGTGTCCGGTCATCAGGGCAATCTCGGTGCGCGGCTGCAGCTTCTTTACTTTCTCCAAGAATTCCAGCCCGGACATGTGCGGCATAACCATGTCGGTCAGGACCATGTGAACGGACTGCTCTTCGAGCAAGGCCAGGGCGGACTCGCCGCTCTCGGCTTCCAGGCACACAAACCCCATGGCCTCGCCGACCGTGACACAGAGCTTGCGGATGCTCTGCTCGTCGTCAACGATCAGCAGGCGAATACGAAGATCTTCTTTGCTGCTTTGACTGTTCACTCAGCCTTCCCAAACGTCTTGGAGACAACGTCAATAAACTGCTGCACGCGAAAGGGTTTCTCCACGCAAGGAGCGCCGGTTTGACGCAGGGTGGCGACCGTTTCTTCGTTGGCGATGTCTCCGGTAATAAAGATGATGCGCGAAGCAAGATCAGGCCGGTGTTCGGCGACCCAAGCATGCACCTGGCCTCCATCGACGCCACCGGGGGTGCGCATGTCGGAGACGACGCCGAGGAAGGCGCCTTTTTCCAGCAGGCGAAGAGCATCGACGCCCGATTCGCAGCACACTACGGGATATCCGCTGCGCTCGAGGGCAGCTTGAACATATGCCATCACGGCAGGCTCATCCTCGATGAGCAGAACGGGCAAAGGTTGGAGTCTCATTGCTGGTAGGCTCATGGTTGTATCACTCCTGCGGCCATTCCCACGGATGCGGTGTGGGCCGCTGCGGGCAGGCGGACGATGAAGGTGGCGCCGGCCCGGTCGGTGTTGTTGTGGCAGAGAATCTCTCCTCCGTGCTCTTTCAGAATGCCGTAGCAAATGCTCAGGCCGAGGCCGGTGCCTTTGCCAACCTCTTTCGTGGTAAAGAAGGGATCGAAAATCTTGTCGGGATGGGAGATCCCGTTGCCGTTGTCGCGGAAGGAGACTTCCACCGCATCGCCGGCTTTGGTGGACATGATCTCAATGCGCGCGGGGCGACCAACTTCGTGAACCGCATCGTAAGCATTGTTCAGGATGTTGAGAAAGACCTGCTGTAGCTGATGCGCGTCGCCCATGACCTCAGGTAGACCTTCGTCCAAATGCTCGACAACGTCGACGCCGTGGCTATTGAAGTCGTACGAACGAAGCTGGATGGTGCGGCGCAGGATCGAATTCAATTGCACCGAGTTGCGCTGTGGCGGCATCTGGCGGGCAAAACTGAGCAGGTTCTGTACGATCTGCTTGGTGCGCTGTGCCTCCTGCAGGATCACGCGCATGTCTTTACGAGCGGTTTCAGGCAGGTCGGGATTCTCCATCAGCAGATCGGCGAAACCGAGAATTGCAGTCAGTGGATTGTTCACCTCGTGAGCGACGCCTGACACCAACTGCCCGACTGCGGCCATTTTCTCGGCATGAACCAGCTTGTCACGCAACACCGCGGAATCGGTGATATCGGTGAGCACCACCACGATGCTGGTTACAATTCCCTGCTCATCGCGCATGGGGCTGAGGTTGGCTGAAAATTTTCCAGCAGACCCGTTGCCGCGCACGATCTCCAATTCCAAATTGTCGACTTGCAGGCTGTTCAAGGTGCTTTGCAGCGCTTCGGCGAGAGGCCGGACGAACCCGGGGCCTGCCAGTTCGAGCAACGGACGCCCGAGCAATTCGCGCTGTTCGAATCCGGCATCGTACCAGCGACGGTTGGCATAGCTGATCAGACCCGCGGTGTCCGCCACCAGAATCAGGCTTTGCGTGTTGCTGAGAATCTTGCTGGAGAAATCGCGCTCCCGATGCAGTTCCGACTGGTAGGTCCTGAGGCCGGTAACGTCGAGCATCAATCCACGAATCTGCAACAGCCGTCCGAGATTGTCGTGCAGGCCGAAGGCATTAATCAGGACGTGAATAGGCGATCCGTCCTTGCGCCGCAGAGTCGCTTCAAAATTGCGCAAGGTGCCGTTCTCTTTCATCACTTCCGAATGATGGTCGCGCTGCTCCGGCGAGAAGTAGAGTTGGGTCTGAATGTCGATCTGCAGCAACTCTTCCCGGCTGCTATAGCCCAACATCCGGACCATGGCGTCATTCACTTCGATGAAGCGCCCAGCGGGCGTGCTGAAGAACAGGCCCTCCTGAATGTTGTCAAAGAGTTCCCGATAACGGCGCTCGGCTTCTCGCCGGTCGGAAATATCTTTCAGCACGTGAATGGTTTGCATGCCCCCGTCAGAGTCGCCGTGCACTCGCGAGGTGGAAACCAGATACGTGCGATCGAAGACAGGATGCGCGAACTCGTCGGAATCGTCGGCCATGGCCCGGCAGAACGGACACGAATACGATGCGCTCTCGCTGGTGAGAGCCATGAGTGCCCGCATGTTCACGCCGATTAGTTCCGCAGGCGGAACGCCGATCATTGCCGCCAGCGAGCGATTCACGCGCAGAACTTTGTCTGCCTGGTCATGCACTACGATGAAATCGCTGATCGCGTCGAAGATCTCGATCCAATGCCGATTCGCCTGCTCGATGCGCGTGAACAGCCGTGCATTCTCCAGCGCCATCGCGGCATGACCCGCCATTGTTTCCAGGAAAATCTGATCTTCGGGCCCCAATGGAGAAGCGTCCCTTGAAAGGCAGAGGAGTCCAGTCAATTCTCCGTCTGCACCAGGCAGGCGGACGAGCGTGCAATCGGTCCACCCCAAAGTGGCGGCAGCCTCGATGCCCAACATTTGTTCCGCAGACCCGGAGACGACCGTGCCGGTATGGCGGGCCACGAAGTCGCTCAACGCGCTGCCCAAGAAACGATCCAGAGTGTGCGACAGCGCGGCGGACTCAGGGAGAGCGTCAGCCTTGTTTGCGGCAGCGTCGTTGCGGCTATGAATCGCCGCGACCTGCCAGCGGCCTTCTTGCAGAAGGGCGAGCAGCCCGGCGCGCGATTTCGAAAGTTCCGCCGTCCGGCCCACAAACCGCCGCGCAAACTCGGGCAGACGCAGGGCACCATCCATCTCGCGAGCCAGTTCGATCAGGGCCTCGGCCCGTCGCCGGTGAAGCTCTGAGAGATGCAGATTGCGCGCCACCTCCACCACAATGGCGACTTGGCTGGAAAGCGCCCGAGCGCGCCGGATGTCCTCCTGAGAAATGCCGGTGCCGTCGAGCCGGTCGAGCACACCGAACATTCCCAGGACACTTCCGCTCGTGCTGACCAGCGGGACCGCGAGGAATTGACGCACATTGTATTTCGCGACTACGTCGAGGTTTACCCCCGGAGTCCGGTTAGCCTCGTCGGTCCAAAAGACTTCCTTCGAGCGCAGCGCTTTGGTGGCGATACCTTCGGGAAACAGGGTGTCTACGCGTTTCGGCTGTCCTTTTTCCACCGCATAGCGCACCTGGAAGCGGCCATTCTCCTCGAGTGCGATAAAGCAGCGTCCAAACCCAAGGAAATCTGAAGCGCGCACCACGAAGGCCTGCAGAACGTGTTCGAGATTGCTGCTGGAGTTGAGCTCGCCGGAAATCTCGAGCAACTGGTGCAGTTCCCGCGCCTGGGCAGCCGCAGTGGCGTGGAGTTCCGCATGAGCCAGGGCAACGGCGCCGAATCCCGCGATGGCGGCCACCAAGGCCTTTTCTTCCGTCGTGAAGACGCCATCCTGGCGCGGATAAAGAAGGATTGCGCCCTGGGTGCGAGACGTGCGGAACGGAGCCGCGATCAACATTCCAGCAAAAACCAAGCTTCCCAGCGAGTGCACGTCGGCGCCGATCGAAAGCGTGATGGGCTCTCCAGCGGCCACTGCGCGCTGCGCCAAATCCGCCGCGAAACGCAGCGTTTGGCGGTCATGGCGGGCGCGAGCCGAAGTCGCCAGTTGTGGAGTCTCCGCCGAGACCGCCTGCAATTCAAAGGGGCCCTCGCGGCGAAGCAGCACGCAAACCAACCGAGTGCGCATGAGCAGGCGCAGGCGATCAGCCAGAGCCTCGATTACGGCTGAGACATCGGGCGTGCCATGCAGGGCGTGGGCAACATCGGCCAGGATTTCGGCGCGGCGATGCTCCTCGCGCGACGCCTCGCCTAAGCGCGACGCCTCCAGCAGGCTGCCCAGTTGACCTGCCAGGATCGTGGCCTTGGAGGCCAGATCTTCGCTAAAAAAATCGTCGCGGGAATCATGCAGAAATGTAACCGCGCCGATGACTTCGTTGAAGACCATCAAGGGCGCCGCCAACAAAGAGCGCGCTTCAAACTCCAAGGCCGCAGGAAAGTTTGCCGCGTTCACGTGATTGGCGAAGATGGTACGCCGTTGCCGTACCGCCTCGGAGGTTACCGTGCTTTGGTCGGGGCGCAGCCGGATCCCAACAAACCGCTCCGCCAGTTTTCCGTCTGCTTGTTCTCCCACCAATTCGTCGGCGAAATGGCAGCGCCAGAAATAAACGCCCGACACTCGGAAGAACTCGCGCGTGGCCTGGCAGAACAGCCGGATCAGAGCGTCGGCATCAGGGCGCTCACTCGCCTTGGCGGCGACGCGAAGCAGCAGCTTCTGGAAGGCTTCGTCGGACCCCGGGACAAATTTGTTTTCCGGGGGGACGAGAGGACTGCCGCCAGAAATGCTGAGCGCTGCGCCGACAATGGAGGAAAAGTGTTCTTGATTCACAAGTGCTTGAATCTATTTGGGAAACTACCTGTCATCTCAATTTGAGTCAAGTGAAATGGGCAGAGGGGTGCCTTGGTGTGAAATCCCGAGACGAACGTGAGATTTTGTCTCATGGTGAGAAACGATAGCCGATTCCGCTGGAATGAGACGGCTCTTAATTCCGGAGGTCATTTTGCGACCCTCTTTGAGGCATCCTAACCTGCTCTTTTTCTTTTAGATACAGGCCATTACTTTGGTTTTTTCAAGAAGGTTCCGTTGGCCCGGGCGTTGCACGCCTAGGGTCAACAGCTTCTTGTAGGCAAGGAGGAATTGTGTCTCAAAGAACTGCGACGGTCCTGCTAACCGTCCTCATGTCGGCAGTGACGCTGGGCCCGATTCGGGTGGGGGCGCAGACGGCTCAGAGCGAGGAGATGGTTCGCCGGGCCAAGACCAAGGTGCAGCCGACGTATCCGGAACTGGCGCGGCGGATGAATATCGCGGGCACGGTCAAGATCGAAGTTGTGGTTTCGCCCAACGGCACGGTGAAGGATGCCCGAATCGTAGGCGGGCACCCGGTGTTGGCCAGTGCGGCTCTGGAAGCCGCCAAGAAGTGGCGCTTTGAACCAGCGAGTGCAGAAAGTTCGGGAGTCATCGACTTTAAGTTTGAGCCGCGGTAGGTGGCACGGCCGCGGAGGAGACGGGAATGACAATCGGGAAGAAGTTATATGTGAATTTCGGCATCATCCTCACCATGGTGGTTGTGCTGTTCCTGGTGAACTGGTCTGCGGTGCGACGAGAGCACGCGGCCAAAGAACTGGCGGATACCACCAACGCCGTCCGCTTCCAGATGATGCAAAACCGCCTCTACCTGAGCAACTACTTGCTGAGCGGCGATACTCGCGAAGTTGACCACATGAATGAAGGATTGCACACCTTGAACGAGAAGCTCGAAGGCGGCAAGAACAAGGCAAACTCGGACCAGGTCAAGACTTCACTTGCGAAGGTGCAGCAACTCGAGCAGTCCTGGGGCAAGGAATTCGCCCAACCGCTGATCGAGAAGCGCAAAGATGTCGACTCCGGCAACGCCACCGTGGCCGAACTCCAGATCTATTACTTGCAGAAGGATGCCTCTTCCTGGGTCAAGAACTCCACCGATTCTCTTGACATCGCCGACGGCGAGAGCCGCAAGTCCGACGAGAGTGCCGCTAACTGGACGATCGCAATTTCCTTGATCAGCACGTTGGTCGCGCTGATCGCCGGTGTAATCATCGCCTACCGCACCGCGAAATCGATTACCGTACCGCTGACGAACCTGATGAATGTGGCCCGTGGAATCGGGAATACGGGCGATCTCGAACACAACATCGATCTCGGGCGTGACGACGAGATCGGCGAACTGGCGCGGACCTTCCACAAGATGGTCACGTACCTCAAGGAGATGGCCGGCGTATCGGAAGCCATCGCCGGAGGCGACCTGACTCTCGAAGTCAAGCCGCGCTCCTCGCACGACACGTTGGGCAACGCCTTCGCCCGCATGGTCGAGGGACTGGCCGGACTGGTGCGCAGCGTACGCGACGCATCGTCTCAAGTGGCGAGCGCGTCGAACCAGGTCGCGGGAGCTTCCGACGATTCCGCCAAGATCGGGCTGCAGGCCTCCTCTGCCATCGATGAAGTCACCAGCACGATGCACGAGATGAGCGTCAACGTGCAGAACATGGTGAAGAGCACGCAGGTGCAGGCGTCGAGCGTAAGTGAGACGTCAGCCTCCATCGATCAGATGGTGGCTTCGATTCAGCGCGTGGCCGATACGGCCAAGGTGCTGCTCGATATTTCCAACCGCTCGCGCGAAGAAGTACACAACGGCATCGGAACGATGGAAAAGGCCACCGACGGCCTGAACCGGATCAACACCACCATCAACTCTTCGGGCGAAATCATTGGAGCCCTGGGACAACGCGCCGACGATATCGGCAAGATCATTGAAGTCATCGACGATCTGGCCGAGCAGACGAATCTGTTGGCACTGAACGCAGCCATCGAAGCGGCCCGCGCCGGAGAACACGGATTGGGATTCGCCGTCGTTGCCGACGAAGTCCGCAAGCTGGCCGAGAAATCGGCGCAGTCCACCAAGGAAATCTCGGAGCTGATTCAGAGCATTCAGAAGGAAGCCCGCAAGGCGGTCGAGAACATGGACCGCTCCACCACCATTGTGAACGAAGGCCTGGAACTGGGCGGAGAGTTGAACGCCGCGTTGCGAAAGATTTCCAACGTGGTCACCGAGGTCTACAAGTTCGCGCAGGAGATCGGCGCGGCCACCAATGAACAGTCGCATGGCTCGTCGCAGATTGCGCGCGCCACGACGCGGCTCAATGAAATCACCCACGAAATCAACTCGGCCGTGGAAGAACAGGCTTCCGGAGCGCAGGCCGTGGTCAAGGCCATGGAGCGCATGCGGGAACTGGTGCAATCGTCGACCTCAGGCTCGACCGAACTGGCAGCGTCGTCGGAGCAGATGTCGAAGATGTCGCGCGGCCTGCTCGAATTCCTCGACCGCTTCGCCCTGGCCGACGCTTCTCGTTCGCAACCGGGCGCGGAGAGTTCCAACCGTACGGCGCGCCGGGCCGCCGCTGGAGCGCAGTTCTAAGGGCGGCTGCCCGAGGAATCTGCAACAGGGTCTGAACATATGAGCCGAGAACTTCATATCGTGGGATTCAAGGTGGGCCGTGAGACCTACGGCGTGCCCATTACTTCCCTGCACGAAATCGTGAGGGTACCAGAGATCACCGCGGTGCCCGATGCCCCCGATTATCTGGAGGGCGTGATCAACCTGCGCGGCAAGATTGTTTCCGTCATGGACCTGCGCAAGCGGTTCGGAGAAAAGCAGGCGACGCTGCGCAAGCAGAATCGCATCCTGGTGGTCGAACACGCAGGCCGGCTCGCTGGGCTGATCGTGGATTCGGCCTCCGAAGTACTGAAGATCCCTGCGGACGCGGTGGAAGCTCCGCCGGCAGTGTTTCAGGAAGGCGGACTGAACTGTGTGACCGGGCTCGGTAAGGTCGCGGGACGGCTGGTAGTGCTGCTCGACATGAGCAAACTGCTCGCTCCAGGCAGCCTGCAGGTCAAGAGTGAGACAGGTGAAAAGAAGGCCGCCCCGAAGGCCGAAGCGCGGGGAGCAGGGGCGCGGTAAGGCAAAGTTGCACGGTTTCAAAGTTTCAAGGTTGAAGGCTGACTTTGACGCTCGAAAACGTTGGAGAACTTTGAAACCTTGAAACCTGCGAAACCTTGAAACTTTGAATTCAGATCGAGAGAACGCATGAGCACATCCGGAGCGGCACCTGCTCCCATATTGACGGAGGCGGAACTGAAGTTGCTGCAGGCACTCGTCTACCAGGAGTGCGGCATGCACTTCGACGAACGCCGCACGCATTTTCTTCAGGACCGCCTATTGCGCCGATTGAAGGAGTGCCGGGTCGACTCCTTCTATGCCTATTACCGAATGTTGATCAGCCCCCAGGGCAAGGACGAACTGGCCAAGCTGCTCGAGAACCTGACCGTCAACGAAACCAGCTTCTTCCGCCACAAGGCCCAGCTCGACCTGTTTCAGAAGACCGTGCTGGAGGAGTTGTTCAAGCACAAGAGTTCGCGGCGAGAATATTCGATCCGCATATGGAGCGCGGGCTGCTCCACCGGGCAGGAAGCCTACACGCTGGCCATGCTGGTCACCGACGCGCTGGCCTACTACTACCTGCGCAACCCGCTGCCGGTGGATTTGCCGCTGCCAAAACCGCTGGTGCCGCCACCGTGGCGAGTGGAGATTCTGGCCAGTGATATCGCGTATTCGGTGCTACGTCATGGGCAAGAAGGCAGCTACAGCGAGAATCAAATGTCGATGGTCGACTACGGCTACCGCCTGCGCTACTTCGACAAGATCAGTGAACGCTACGCGATCAAGAAGCCATTGAAAGAGATGGTCCACTTCGACTTCCACAATCTGAAGACGGAGTACCTGCCGCAACGCAATGACGTGATCTTCTGCCGCAACGTGATGATGTACTTCGATGAAGCCGAGCAGAAACGGCTGATCGAAAAGTTCTACCGCTGCTTGAATGCCGGCGGCTATCTGTTTGTCGGTCACGCGGAAAGCCTGCTGGGGCTGACCAAGAAGTTTCAGATGCTGCACAAGGACAGCGGGACGGCGTACCAGCGCCTTGAGGTGAGGGAGTAAGGAATGACGAATGTCCCCGATGAGCGCGGCCTCGAACTGCGGGAGCTCTTCTTTGAGACTTCGCAGGAGTTGCTGCAGGCGCTGAACGATGAGGCGCTGAAGCTCGAAAAAAATCCCGGCGACGAGGAGATCGTGCGCGGCATCCGGCGCACGGTACATACCTTGAAGGGCGACTCGGCGGCCTGCGGGCTGCGCGAGTTGAGCGAACTGGCGCATACGTTCGAGGATGCCCTATCGCTCGAAGGGACGGCGACCCAAACAGCTGTGGCGGAGATCGCGTTTGCCGCGGCCGACGTGTTTACCGAGATGATCGCGGCGTACCGCAATGGCACGAAGCTGCCCTCCACCAAGAGCCTCAGTAAAAAGATTCAGGATCTGACCACAGCTCCGGCCGCGAGGAAGGCAAAGCGCGCGCGGAAGACTGCGGGGAAGACTTCCTCTGCCCAGGGGTCGTCCGCGAAAGCACCCGCTTCAAAGACATCGAACACCAAAGGTTCAGCCAAGACGTCGGCCTCGCGGGCAGCTGCCAAGGGGGATGCGCTCTGGACCGAGTACGAAAAGCTGGCCATGACACAGGCTCAGGCGAGCGGCCAGGATGTGTATCACGTCGTGGTGAAGATCGATCCGCACTGCGCCATGCCGATTGCGGGACGTCAACTCGTACACAACGCCATTGGCGTCATGGGTCCAGTGCTCGCGGTGCGGCCTGACGCGAAATCGCCGGCGGCCTCCAAGCAGGTGGAGTTCGTGCTGGCGAGCGTGCAGACGGTGGAACAGATTTCGGCCAAGTGCAAGATTCCGACGATTGCGGGCGAAGTCACGGTTGAGCTGATGCTGGAGGCGAGTCCGGGTCCGCAGGCCACCACGCTGCCCGCTCTTGATCCCGAGGAGAACACGGAAGAGGGTCAGAGTGAGGCAGAAGTTAGCGCGCCGGAGGCTCCTGCCACCGCTGCACCCGGTCCTGGATCAGTTGCCGCGGCGCAAGAGAACATGCTGCGCGTCGAAGCCAGCCGCATCGACAGCGTGCTCAACCTGGTGGGCGAACTTATTATCGGTAAGTCAATGCTGCAGCAGGCGCTGAACGAATTCGCCAAGCGCTATCCGAAGGAACTGCTGCGCGGGAAGTTTGGCGATGCCATGGCGTTCCAGGCGCGCGTGCTGAACGATCTGCAGCGCTCGGTGATGAAGATCCGCATGGTGCCGGTCGACCAGCTGTTCCGGCGCTTTCCCCGGATGGTGCGCGATGTATCGCGGCAATGCGGGCGCGAAGTCGAACTCGACGTCAGCGGGCAGGACACCGATCTTGACAAGGGAATCCTCGACGCCATCGCTGAGCCTTTGACCCATCTGGTGCGCAACGCGGTGAGCCACGGCATTGAACCTCCCGAAGAACGGCGCAAGCTGGGCAAGAAGCCGCAAGGGGTTGTACGGCTGAATGCGTATCACCATGGCAACCAGGTAGTGGTCGAAGTCACCGACGACGGACGCGGCATCGACGCGCAGAAGATTCGCGCGAAGGCCATTGAACTGGGCATGACGACTCCCGAAGAAGCCGCGAGGATGAGCGAAGCGGAAGTGCTCGACTTCATCTTCCGCCCGGGCTTTTCGACGGCAGAACAGGTTACCGAAGTCTCCGGACGCGGCGTCGGCATGGACGTCGTTCAGAGCGTGCTGCACCGTTTGAAAGCCTCGGTGAGTGTGGAGACGCGGCCCGGGCAAGGCACAACCTTCCGGCTGAAGCTGCCACTAACGCTCGCCATTATCAAGGCATTGCTGTTCTGGGTGGAGCAGCGTTTGTACGCCATCCCGCTGAACGCTGTGCTGGAAATTGCGCGCACGTTCGAAACCGAGGTGCACCAGGTCGACAACTACGAGGTGCTGCAGCTGCGCAATCAAGTGCTGCCGCTGCTGCGGCTGGGGCGTCCGGTGGAGGCTGCCGGAGATCGAAAGTCGAAGCTCTTTGTGCTCGTCATTACCGTGGGAGAGAGGAAGTACGGCTTGATCGTCGATGCGTTGGAGGGCGAAGAAGAGTTGGTCATCAAAGCGCTCGATGACCACACGTTCCATACCGATCTGGTTTCGGGCGCCTCCATTCTGGGAGATGGGCGGGTGGTGCTGATTCTGAACCTGCCTGCAGTGGTGGAGCACGTGGCCCGCGCACGGCCCGAAGAGCTGGGACACTGCAATTCGGGCTTGTTGTTGTCGCATACGGACCGCGTACGGCTGTCGCTCACCCCGGTCACGGGAGGCCAGGCATGAAGAACGGCCCGGTGAGAGTGCTGGTGGTCGACGATTCGGCGCTGATGCGGAAGCTGATTCCGCAGATGCTGGCTGCGGATGAGTCGATCGATGTAGTTGGAACCGCGATGGATGGCAGCTTCTGCCTGAAGAAGATTGAAGAGTTGAAGCCTAACGTGGTGACGCTCGATCTCGAAATGCCGGGAATGAACGGGATCGATACGTTGAAGGAGATCATGCGGCGGCAGCCGGTGCCGGTGATCGTGTTCAGTTCGCACAGCACGGAAGGGGCGTCGGTCACCATGAAGGCGCTGGGGCTGGGAGCATTCGACTTCGTGACCAAGCCCAAAGATGCTACGGCGCACATGGCGGAGACGGCTCGGGAACTGATCGCGAAGGTGAAGGCGGCGGCCGAGTGCAAGCTGAAGCCGCGGATGCTGCCGGGAACTCCACCGAAGAAGGAGAAGGCGCCGATATCGTCGGCGTCTCCGAATAAGGTTGTAGCGATCGGAGTTTCGACTGGCGGGCCGCAGGCTCTGGAGTACGTCCTTACGCAACTGCCGGGAGACTTTCCGGGAGCGATTACGGTGGTGCAACACATGCCGGACGGATTCACGGACATGTTCGCGCGGCGGCTTGACGAGGTGTGTCCCCTGCGGGTGAAGGAAGCGCAGTCGGGAGATGTGTTGCAGCCGGGGCGGGTACTGATCTGTCCGGGGAACCGGCACATGAAAGTGAAGCGGCTGCCCCTGGGAGACATTGTGGTGCTGGGGGACGAAGCCCGGGTGAACGGACACCGCCCAAGCGCAGATGTGCTGTTGCGCAGCGCGGCCGATGAATTCAAGGCGCAAGCGGTCGGGGTGCTCATGACGGGCATGGGCGACGATGGAGCGGAGGGTCTGGGGGCGGTGAAGAAAGAAGGCGGCATGACCATCGCGCAGAGCGAGGAATCCTGCGTGGTGTATGGCATGCCCAAAGCGGCGATTGAGCGAGGATACGCCATTCGTGTGGTGGGGTTGGATGTAATGGCGTCGACGCTGCAGGCGATTTGTGGAAGAAGCAATGGATCCGAAATGGGGTCCATCGGGCGCGCGGTGCGCGCCGGAAACTAAGATCGGGCCTGGCCGGGTACCCGTGACCTGCGTCATCTGGTGCGGGACCAGCCGGGCATGATATGCAGTAGACAGGGGAGGTCTGTATGGAGCAGTTTGCACCAGTGAAACGCAGCAAGGACGGGCAGCCGGTCCGCTACTTGATCGTGGACGACTCGGTGTTTGCCCGGAAAAATCTGGCCCGCATGATCGAAACGTTCGGCGGGCAGGTGGCGGCTGAGGCCGGCGACGGCTTGACTGCCATCAGCGAGTTCGACCGCACGCATCCTGACATTGTGCTCATGGACATCACCATGCCGCAGATGGAAGGAATCGAGGCGGCCGAACGGATCGTTCAACAGCATCCGGAAGCACGCATCGTGATGGTCTCCTCGGTGGGTTACCAGGAGAATATTGTCGCGGCGCTGCAACGGGGAGCGCGTCATTTCGTGCAGAAGCCGGTGAAGCCGGAAGTGCTGTATGAAGTCATCAAGTACGTGCTGGGCGACGACGGGTCCGTAGCGAACGCAGCAGGAGCGGGAGTCTAACGCGATGAAGATGGAACTGATCCAACCTTTCATCAATGCGGCGGACGCCGTGTTGTCGCAAGGGTTGCAGTGCACCACAAAGGTGGGCAATCTCACCATGGAAGAAGATGCCTACCGCCGCAAGGGTGTGGCGGGGATGATCGCGCTGACGGGGGATATCGAGGGAAGGATCGTACTCGACATGGAGCCCCAGACGGCGGTGCGCGTGGCGAGCCACTATGCGGGCGCCGAGCTGCCGGAGTCGGATGCCCTGATCAAGGAAACCATCTTCGAACTGGCCAATCAGGTTGTGGGCAACGCCATTTCAGCGCTCAACGACCAGGGCTTTCATTTCCGCGTACATCCCCCGCTTCTTTTGACGGCGCAGGAAGGCGACAAAACCAGTGAAGACACAGAAGCTCTGATGATCAGCTTCGAGACCTCCCTTGGCCATGTATTCATGAACGTCGCGCTGCGCTACAACAAACGCCGGATGGCCGATCATGCGGCGGTTGGTGCGTGAGGCTGCTCCGCAAGCGATATTTTCTGATCACTATCAGCCGCTAACGGCCGGGCGCGATGTTCGACGTCCGGCGGATATCGTTAGAAACCCACCTCATTTTTGTGCATTGAGCTGAACGAAAACTGCCACGCTTTCCTGCTTCGTCCACAGTCACCCAAGAACATGCTTACCCCGACCGGACCAAGTTAGTTCATGAGGTAAGAACTGCCCTACTAGGGCTAATCGGCCCCACGCTAACTAGTAGTTGTGACAGTTCTCACCGGTCTGCCCCTGATGTTGAATCCTAAGGACAGGGGCCGCACGGGGATAATCACTGAGCTAGAAAGTTCCTATCTTTGAGTGGCGCGGATCTCATAGAACCCCACAGAATCATTGGACCGCGTCACTCTCCCCGCCCTGTTCGGTCACATAGAGCTTCACACTCTGTCTCACCGAGAGCGACAAGGCAAACCATCCGGCAGGCTCAGCGAGGTCTCCGTGCCATTACACGATGCGCTCCCAGTCGGCATGGCAGCGGGAGGGGGAATTAACGAACCTGCTCGCGCAAAACAAGCCCACCCCGGTATCTAATCAGACAGGCGAAAAAACTCTGACCCCGCGCTGGTGAGCAGCATGGTTATTGATCTTGGACCCGGATCGGAGGATCATCGAAAGCGGGAGCCCTCCCGTTCCCGCCAGGAGTCAAATTCCGAAGTACCGGATCTCAGCGATGACCTGCAGCAAGGTTCCAATAAAAACATTTCAGCGTCTAGGACGATTGGGCGTCATAGCGGGACTCCTGGCGACAGCTATGCCCGCGTTGGCGGCGAAGAGCGCGAGACCGGAGTTAGGACCCAACGTGCTGATCTTCGATGCATCGATGCCGGCGCAGGCTATTCAGAAGCAGATCGATGCGGTGTATGCAATCCAGGAGCACAACGAATTTGGGCCACAGCGGAATGCAATGCTCTTCATGCCCGGAAGTTATTCCGTGGACGTTCCGGTGGGGTTCTACACGGAGGTGATCGGTCTGGGCGCGTCGCCCGATGCTGTTCGCATCGCGGGCAACATGCACGCCGACGCGAACCATGAGCACAACAACGCGACCACAACCTTCTGGAGAGCGGCGGAAGGGATTTCGATAGCACCTGCCGGCGGCACAATGCAGTGGGCGGTGTCGCAGGCGGTGTCGCTGCGGCGCATGCATGTGCGCGGCGACCTGGTGCTGCACCAACATCATGGGTGGGCCAGCGGCGGCTGGATGTCAGATTCACTGATCGATGGGAATGTCGACTCCGGCAGCCAGCAACAGTGGATCTCGCGCAACTGCGACTGGAAGAGTTGGACAGGCTCGAACTGGAACATGGTTTTTGTCGGCGTGGTAAGACCGCCGGATGGCGCGTGGCCGCAGCCGCCATACACGACGGTGTCTCGCACGCCCGTGGTGCGCGAGAAGCCGTTCTTGCAAGTGAATGCCGCAGGCGAGTTCAGCGTGCGACTTCCGAAGTTGTACAGCGACACCGTCGGGATTACATGGCGCGGCGGTGAAACGCCGGGAGAGACGATTCCGATTGACCGGTTTTACATTGCACACGCGGATGTCGATACCGCGGACACGATCAACGCGCAGCTGGACCGGGGCAAGAATCTGATTCTGACGCCGGGGATCTATGACCTCGCTACTCCGATTCGCGTGACCCGGCCGCGCACGGTCGTGTTGGGGCTGGGGTTTGCGACTCTGCGTCCGGTGAAGGGGACGGCGGCGATGACGACCGCCGATGCGGACGGAATCGAGATTGCGGGGCTGCTGTTCGATGCAGGGGAGCGCGAGTCTCCGGTGTTGCTGGAAGTCGGGCCAGAGGGAAGCCGATCGCGGCATGAGAAAGATCCGATCGTGCTTCACGATGTCTACTTTCGCGTGGGGGGAGCGGCGGTAGGACGGACCAAGGTGAATTTGCGCATCAACAGCAGCGACACACTGGTCGACCATACGTGGATCTGGAGAGCGGATCATGGCGAGGGAGTGGGCTGGGATCTGAATACGAGCGCGAACGGGCTGGTGGTGAATGGAAACAATGTCACGATCTACGGCTTGTTTGTGGAGCATCACCAGCAATTCCAGGTCCTGTGGAAGGGCAACGGTGGGAGGACTTACTTTTATCAGTCCGAGATTCCTTACGATCCTCCAAACCAGGCAAGCTATACGAGTGCGCCGGGCGTGAACGGATGGGCGTCATACAAAGTGGCGGATGGAGTCACGAGTCATGAGGCTTGGGGGCTGGGCGTGTACAGCGTCTTTATTTATCCGGATGTGGTATTGACCCGGGCGATCGAGGTGCCGAAAAAGCCCGAGATCCGTTTCCACGACATGATCACGGTGGCGCTGGGAGAGCACGGCGCAATCACCCACGTGATCAATGACACCGGAGAAACAACTGCGATGCAACCGCGGGTGACGCCGAAGGTGACGGATTTTCCGTGAAGCGGCTAGCGAGAACGACTATTTGAGATCGTTCACCAAATACAAATCGGAAAGGGTGCGGCCGTATTCGTAGACGTAGTTGTTGCCGTCGGCTGTGATGAGGACAGAACTAATGTCGGTGACGCCGGAGACATCCGGGGGAACGAGCTTTTTCCAGATTTGTTTGTGGCCAGTCGCCAAATCCAGGCGATTGACGGTGGCGGGAACTTCGCCAAGCCGGTAGACAAAGAGTGAACGGCCATCACTGGTCCAGGTGATGGGAGCTTCTCCGATCTCGAGGCCAGGAATTGGACGAATCTCGCCGCTGTCCAGGGTAAGGATTGCAGGTTTCTGATCAGGAGTGACAAGAGCGACTTGCTTGCCATCGGGAGAGATGGAGAACAAGCTGGCGTTCACACCTTCCTCAGTGATGGCCTTGGCCGGACCGCCGTTCACGTCTTGGACGTAAAGTCGTACTCCCTTGCCGGGTTCATCGGCGGAAAACAGCAGACGCTGTCCATCGGAAAACCAGCGAGCGTCCAAGCGATTGATCTGATCATGCGTCAACTGCTTCAATTCCCCTGCGCCGGTAGGAAGGAGGTTGAACTGCATGGGCGGTTTGGGCAGACCCGACAATGCCCATCTTTGATCGGGGGACAACGCGAAACTCACTCCGTCGCCCAGTCGAATAGCTGGGGATCCATCGGTGCCGCGCAGATAGGTGGAATAGTTCTCTCCGCCGGCTTCGCCGGATTCGGTAAATAAGAGTTTCTTTCCGTCGAGGGATAAATCCTTGGGCGCCGACCAGTCCAGCCAGGAAAGGTCGCGCTCTTTGGCGCTGCCGGCGGTCATGCCGACCATGCCAACGCGAGGCACGTCGCGAGTGATGAGTACGCGCCCGTCCTTGGCAACATCCTGGAGGGTGAGCGTACCCGGTTCCCGCGCAAGAAGGCGTTCCTTCCCTGCGAGCGTTACAGCGGAAAGATAACGGCCGTAGCCGAGACGGGTGCTGGAAAACCAGATCTCGTTTCCAGTCGGGGACCAGCCCAAACCCCATGCGGTTTCCCAGCCGATGGACAAAGTTTTCTTCTTTCCGGAAAGATCGACGACTGCGATGGAACCGGCGTCATCGCGGCGGACTGGATGCTCGATGAAAGCCACGACGTCTCCCTTGGGGCTGATTCGCGGGTGGCTGAGCCATCCTCCAGTCTGATACAGGACTTTTCCGATGGGATATTCGAGACGGCTCAATCCGGCGAATTCACGCACCACGGCGAAATTTGTGCCGTCAGGAGACCAGTCGGCCCACTGCACCTTTTCCAGCACTTCACGGGGAGCGCCTCCGCCTAACGGCACTCGGCCCAACGTACCCTCGTTAATATAAGGATCAACGTTGTGGCTGTTCAGCAGAACGGCCATCTCGCCTTCGGATGAGATGGACAAGACCTCCGCCTTCGACAATCCAAACGGTCGGGATTCGGGGCTATCGGGCCGCGTCACCAGCAGCTCGATGGGGTTTCCCTCCCAGGCTGCACTGTAGACGATGTTTTTACCATCTGGAGCAAAGCGCGCCATGCGGATAGTTCCGCCGCGAAAGGTGAGCTGATGATAGGTCGGCGGAGAGATGCTGGAGGCAAGTCCTTCACGCTTCCCAAGCACATAGGCTCCGGCGATAAGTAGGAGGGCAATGAGACCCGACGCGAGGGCAACGAGCCGTCCGCGGGTGAGTTCGCCGGCGGCAGTTGACGGCAGTTGCGCAGGCGCGGGTTGCGCAGCAGTTTTCGCGCTCGAGTGCGCGTCGGATCCGCGCCGCAAGCGTTGCAGGTCCACGCGGAAATCGGAGGCGGTTTGATAACGAAGTTTGAGGTCCTTCTCCAGCGCCTTGTCAATGATCTCTTCCAGCTTGGGCGGAAGCTGAGGATTGAGTTGCATCGGCGGCACAGGAGTGCGATTGAGAATTCCGTCGAACACTGCGGCGCTCGTGGAACCGGAGAACGCTTGCCGTCCGGTTGACATTTCGTAAAGAACGAGGCCGAGGGAAAAAAGGTCGGTGCGGCGATCGAGGTCCTCGCCCATCGCCTGCTCGGGGGACATATAGGCGATGGTCCCCATAGCCGTGCCGGGACTCGTCAAGAGCTGGGCGTCTGCGGTTGGCATGGACGCAGTGGCACCGGAATGCTGGGCGGAATGCGCTTCTGCCGTGTACTTGGCCAATCCGAAATCCAGAACTTTGGCTTGGCCGCTGCGGGTAATGAAGATATTGGCAGGTTTGATATCACGATGGATGATGCCCTGAGCGTGCGCCGCTTCGAGAGCATCAGCCACTTGGCCTGCGATCTCCAATACCTCCGGCAGTCGCATCGGCTTGCCTTCGATGCGGTGTTTCAGGGTCTGCCCATCGATAAACTCCATGACGATGTAGGCAGCCCCACCTTCTTCGCCAATGTCATAGATAGTGCAAATGTTGGGATGGTTGAGTCCGGAGGCGGCCTGAGCTTCACGCCGGAAGCGCTCAAGCGCAGAGGGGTCTTGAGCAGAATCCTCGACCAGGAACTTGAGGGCGACGGTGCGGTGGAGGCGCGTGTCATCGGCCTTATAGACAACGCCCATTCCGCCACCACCGAGCTTGCCCGTGATCTTGTAGTGGGAAACGGTCTGACCGATCATGCGCGTGGCAATCTTAGCGGGGAGCACTGGAACCGTCAATTGGTCAGGCGGTTCCGCACATTTCGCGGCAAATAGCGAACCCGAAGCCTTGCAGAACAGGAACGGACTTATGTGAAGGCCAATCGCGGCCGGCCGTCAGAGTCGTCACCGGATTCGGCAAATCTGCGGAGCTCGGGATATTTCTGCACCAGAGTGGGCGGCGCAGGGACACGCTTGTCGGTCAGCATGGCTTTCAACTCGAGAGCGTTGACTCCGGCTTTGCTTTCGAAATGATTGTTGGTGATGACGTATGTGGTTTCAGCTTTCGCGGCGACACTTTCGATGCGATCTTTCCAACCCGCCAGTTCCCTCTCGTTGTAGAGATAGTTGTAGCGGTCGTCGCGGTTGTCGGAGTCGAACCACTGATCGTAGTTGCGTCCGTGCAATCGCACATATGCGAGGGGCGCGGTGACATGGTCAGTGGGGGCGAGTGAGCGACCGAGGACGGGCTGGTCAATGTTGCAGAAAGCGACATGCTGGCGAGCGAAGGATGCGAGGGTTTCGGCGTTGTCCCAGCTGGAGTCGCGCACCTCCACGACGCGCGGATACTCGATGAACTGGCGGAGGAGGCGGTCGAGATACTCGCGGTTGAGCGAAGTGTTCTTGAACGAGAGAGGAAACTGGATCAGGAGCGCGCCCAGACGCCTGTCATTGGCGAGGACGTCAAGACCTTCGCGAGTACGAGCTTCGTCGTCGTCCGTGGGGCGGATGGTGGCGGCGGAAGTGGGCCCCATCACCGGCGAGTGGGTGAAGGCGCGGTAGAGCTTGGCAGTAAAGAGGAATCGCGGATTGACGGCCGCGACCTTGCGGCACCAGAGTTTCGCGAGTTGGGCCTTGATGGGTCCGTAGAAGGACGTATTGATCTCTGTGGTGTCGAAAAAGCGAGCGAGATATTCGAGGGGATGCATCCTGCGATGCTGCATTCCCGAGGGATAGAAGATGCCCTCCCAGTCTTTGTAGGACCATCCGGCAGTGCCGAAGCGAATTTTGTTGGGATCGGTCTGTGGCAAACGGGCTTGTGCTGTGGATCCCATGAATGGAACCGCAGACGAAGGGCAGGCCAAGGGTAGCACAAGGACAGGGGGTCGGGGGGCACGGAAGGAACTTGCCGCCAAAGCTTGGATCATGAAATATGGAGAGCATGCGCAAAATCCTTCTGTCGGCTGTGACAGTGTGCCTGCTGACCGTGGCGTCGATCCGCGGTGCGGCGCAGGAAGACTCGGATGCGGCTCAAGTGCGGGCCCTGGATTTCAAACTGACGGAAGCGTACAAGGAGCGCCAGTTCGATCTGCTGGCTTCCCTGCTGGACGATGAATTCGTCATCACTTTCGAGAATGGCAACGTCTATGGCAAGACGGGGTACATCAGCTTCAGCGCTACGTCGACGATTAAGGTCGACGTGGCGGAAATGATCGATGTGAAAGTTCGCATGCATGGGAATACAGCCATATTGACGGGAATCTATCACGAGCGAGGTAAGGATAAGGACGGACCGTACGACTACCGCGACCGCTTCACCGACGTATGGATGAAGGCTGGCGGGAAATGGCGGCTGATTGCATCGCACTATGCAATTCCGCTGAAGCCGTAACTCCGGTTCCCTAGCGGGCGGGGGCCTGTTGCGCGGAGAGATTTTGATTCAGTTGACTGGCTAACTGTTCGGCCTGCGCGTTGGAGATTTCGACCTGCCCCTCCAACACGACGCTAAGACCACCCACTCCCAGATCCCGGAACTTCGCATTTTGTAGTGTGACGGAGTTCTGCAAAGCCAGAGGAAGCGCGACTTTGAAATCAGTCGCGGCGCGCGCCGCCGAAAGGAACGACTGGGCAGCTTTGTCTTGCAGATCCTCACCCAACGCTCCGGAATGCAATTCGTCGCTCACCATGCCGGTAGCGTCGATGCGGCCGAAAGCAGCCTTTATCGCCAGGGCATTCTGTTTTTCTTTCTCGATTCCGGCCGTCAGCTTGATCTCCACGGTTCCATCGTTCTCGGCCAGTTCGGTGGAAGTGGATTGACCTGAGGAACGAAGGCACATCCAGCGCTCAACGTGCAGCCGCACCACCAGCAGGCTGTCAGGGGACGACGGCGTGAGAGTGGCCTGTTGTATGGAGACGCGCTGGCCGCAGGTCTCGGAGGAATCGAGTTGCGAGCGCAAAAGGTCGGTAATGTTTTGCTGCAGCTCAGTTAAGTCCGCTGTCAATTCGACTTTAAAGGTGCGCTGGCCACCTTGCGCAGCGATCTGGGTGAGCACTCCCGAGACGCCGACTGGGATGGTCAAATTCTGAATGTAGACCGCCTGCTTCACCGGCGGAAGGGTGAATGCTAAATCCTGGCCCGTCGCCAGCGTGATGCTCATCTCCCTTCCAAGCGCGAGCTGCTGATTGGAAAAATCGGTGAGCGTTTTGTCGAGACTCTCGGCGTTGGAAGTCATTTCAGAGAGAGCGGCCTTCGCTTCAAAACTCTGATCCAGTCTTTTATTTTCCTGGTCGAGGTCGACATCAATCCTTGCCAGTTTCTTGGCGATCTCTTTCAGCCCCACCTTTTGCGCGGGCGAGAAGCCTTCCGGGAACTTCTTGCTACCGGTACGGGCATCCTCCAGGGCGCGATCCAACGCCTCGCGATGAACAGCGTCGGGTGCGGCACCTTCTTTGCGTAGCTCTTGGAGAAGCGATTGCAACTCGGCTTGTGCCATTTCGATGCTTTTCATCAGCGCCTGGAATTCCGCAATCTGTTGGCTGGTCGCCTGCTGTGCTAGAGCCTGGTGAAAATCTTTCAGGCTGTCTTTTTCGTCGACTCCGGTCGGACGGCTGATGCCGGAGATGCCACCTCCACTCGACGGCAGACCGCCGCCACCGTGGCGCTGAGCATTTGATTCAACGGAACAAGAGAGCAGGATACAAGCGAGAATCAGACCGTTGATGGTGGAGAAAGAGCTCCCTCTTCGAAGCATGACGAATGTCCCCAGACAAACCAAGTACGAGATCGAGTGAAACTGCCAGTTTGGAAGTACGACCAGGAGGGCGCGTCAATCGGGCCAAAACTGGTGACCTGACCAAACTGGCGACTTGCCCCTTAGAATCGCCTAGTCCCGGGAAAAAAGCCACCGCTTTTACAGTTCTTTGCAAACCGCCTCTGCCTTATAGAGGGACATCGACCGGCGTCGACCGCTCCGAGATTGCGACTGCCTTGTAGTGCTACGATTTCTCCATGGCAGTGAATTCGGAGTCAGAGCTGAGTCGAAAATCAGGCGGTTTTGGCGGGCGCATGGTGCTATCGTTCGAAAGTCGGCGCTCGGCAGAAATTGCAACCCTGATTGAGAACTGTGGGGGACGGGCGATGGTGGCTCCAGCCACTCGAGAAGTTCCGGCAGCCAGTAGCGCGGACGTGGCGCGCTTTGCCGGAGCGCTGCTGGAAGGCAAGGTTGACCTCGTCATCTTCCTGACGGGCGTGGGGACACGAGCGCTGGCTCGCGCCATCGAACCGTTCTGCGCACGGGGAGACTTCGTCTCCGCTCTCAGCAAGGTTCCGGTTCTGGCGCGCGGGCCGAAACCGGTCGCGGCTCTGAAAGAGTTGGGCGTTTCCATCTTGTGGAATGTGCCAGAACCGAACACGTGGCGTGAGATCCTGCAGGTTCTCGATTCCAACAATGTGGTGTTGCAGGGCCGGCGGGTCGTGGTGCAGGAGTATGGCGTTCCCGGCAAGGACCTGGTGCTTGGACTTCAAGAGCGTGGAGCAGAAGTCCTAGCCGTGCATGTTTACGACTGGGCTCTGCCCGAAGACACTGCGCCGCTGAGGAGTGCGATCGAGGCTTTGATTGCGGGGAATGTGGACGTGGCGTTGTTTACGGCGGCGATCCAGGCGCATCATCTGCTACAAGTGGCCGAAGAGATGAATTGCAAAGATTCGGTGGTAGCGGCGTTGGGAAAAATCAAAGTAGCTTCAATCGGTCCGGTGACTTCGGAAGCGCTGGGCGAATACGGGATCCGCGTGAGCCTGGAGCCCACGCATCCGAAAATGGGATTTCTGGTGAGAGAAGCGGCGGAGTCTTAGGGCAACAATTCCTGCTTACTCGAACGACAACACAATCCAATAGACGCCGGTGGGATAAGTGTCGGTGCGACTGTAGCAGGTGCCGATGGAGAAAGTGTGCAGCGTGGGGCTAAGGACCGCGTGGGTCGTTCCGTTGGGCAAGGATTCGGGGTGCAGGCTGGTGTAGGTGAGCACGGTTGAGCTTTCCGCGAGTTTGTGAACCGGAGCGGTTCTGAGTTTGTCGGCATGTGCCATCGAGCAGGCGGCGTCATCGAATGTGAGCAGATCGCGGCGCGCCAGTTCCGTCTGGCCGCCCTGGTGACGAGTCCGATTCACCGCCGCGGCGATGCGCTCTTTCACCTGGGTGGAGGAATAATTGGGGAGGGCGTGAGCGAAATCCTGGACGATATAGAGGCGGTCGCCGCTTCGAACCACGCCCAACCCGACCACGTTGTAGGCCGGGTTGAGCAGGTTCGCGCGATGGGGAGGGGAAAGCATGAGATGTTGGTGTCCGTGCTCGGCGTCGTAATCGAGCGCCACGTTCTCTCCCTCTTGATCGAGTTGCAGCGCCGTGGTAGTGGCGAGACGTGCAACGAGGGAGGGCTCGCCATCAAATTGATGTGAAAGCTGCCTGGCTTGGAGCATGGCAAGCGCGTGCGCGCGTGCGGCTTGGGAGAGTCCGTTGTCTAGCGAGAGAGGCGGCGCGCCTGCCTGCTTCCGCGATTCGTTGGCGAGCACCAGCAACTGCTCTTCGGTCTGAATCTCATAATCGTGAAACGGAATGTCGGGAGCCTTCGCGGCTACGGGCTTCAGCGACACCTTCTGCGCCGACTGGCCTGAAGGTGTGGGATCAGCGGGGGATGCCATCAAGCGAGTGACGGGCAGTACGGTTGCGGATCCCGTCAGCAGCAGGAGCGCCAGCAATAGTCTGGGCGATCTAAGCATCGATTTGGCCTATCCAACGAGATCCTGGGAGGGATCGAGTTTCAGGCTCTAAGGTTCCTATCGGCTCAACTTTGTTACGGGCGCAATCTTTGTTGCTAGTGCTAGGCTAGGGGTTGGGTTTGAGGTCAAGAAGTTACCTGTGACCATGGAACTAGGGATCAGTGGGGGCATTGGCCTGTTGTTTGGCTGCCTGCTTGCATGGCTGGCGCTGCGGTCGCGCACGGCGGCGCTGCAAGCTCGTTTGTCATTGACGGAAAAGGAATTAGCAGCCGTAAAGGCAGATCTGGCGCGGGTTTTGGCCGACCAGCGGCAACTGGTGGAGAGTCGGGCGAGGTTGGAATCTGCTCTGGAATCCGAACGAAAGACCAGCAACGAAAAGATCGAATTATTGATGAAAAGCGGGGAACGGGCCGCGGCGGACTTGCAAAATGCGTTCAAAGCGCTGGCCGCGGACGCGTTGAAGAACAACAATTCTTCTTTCTTGCAGATTGCGCAAGAAACATTGAAGCGGTTTCAGAGCGAGGCAAAGGGAGATCTCGACGCACGCCAGAAAGCGGTCGTGGATCTGGTCACGCCGGTGCGGGAATCTCTGAGCAAGGTGGATGCGCAAATTCAGCAGATGGAAATTGCGCGCGGCGAGGCCTATGGCGACCTGAAGGCGCAGGTACAGTCTCTGATCAGCACGCAGCGAGAATTGCAATCAGAGACGGGAAACCTGGTGAGGGCCTTACGCACGCCGAATGTCCGCGGACGGTGGGGGGAGATCCAGCTACGGCGCGTGGTGGAGATTGCGGGGATGCTTCCCTACTGTGACTTCACTGAACAGGAAACGGTGATCGGGGAAAGCGGGCGGCTGCGGCCGGATCTGGTAGTGAAGTTGCCCGGCGGAAAACATGTTGTGGTCGATGCGAAGACTCCGCTGCAGGCGTTTCTTGACGCTTTCGAAACGGCGGACGAAGAAGCGCGCCGGGCGTGCCTGGCCAATCATGCGCGGCAAGTGCGCGACCACATGAAGACGCTCGCCGGCAAGAATTACTGGGAGCAGTTTGAGGCTACGCCGGAGTTCGTGGTGATGTTCCTGCCGGGCGAGACGTTTTTCAGCGCGGCGTTGGAACAGGATCCGACGCTGATCGAGCAAGGAGTGTTGCAGCGGGTGATTCCGGCTTCGCCGACCACGTTGATCGCGTTGCTCAAAGCCGTGGCCTACGGATGGAATCAGGAGAAACTGGCGCGCAACGCGCATGAGATCAGCAATCTGGGGAAGGAACTACACGACCGGTTGCGCAAACTTGCGGGACACATCACAGGAGTTGGAACGAATCTCGACCGGGCGGTCGAAGCGTACAACCAGGCAGTGGGATCTCTGGAGAATCGCGTGCTGGTTTCGGCGCGGAAGTTTTCGGAGTTGGGGGCTTCGGTAGCGGAAGATATCCCTGAGTTGGAGCCGATTGAGACGACCGCGCGGGCGCTTTCGTTTGAGTGGGATGATGAAGACACGCCTCCGGAGCCGGCGAAGAAGGGTGAGCGGAAGGCCGGGTAGCCATGCACGGGCCGCGACCGTTTCTGATCCTTAATCCTTAGCGGAGGAATTCATGCGCCATTCATGGCGACGCTTTGCCAATCATATTTTTTCTGTCTTGTTTTTGGCGTCTTGCTTGGCAGCCCTTTGCCAGGCGCAGACTGTCGCCCCGGTTATCACTGTAGATCACGGGCCGAATGCGCCGCAGCAGCTTTCGAAACCTTACGTGATTCTGGTTTCGCTCGACGGCTTCCGCTACGACTATGCGAAGCGCTATCACGCGGAGCATTTGCTCGCGCTCGCGGCGGAAGGGGCGAGCGCGCCTGAGGGAATGCTTCCCTCTTATCCTTCGATCACATTTCCCAACCATTACAGCATCGTCACCGGACTCTATCCCGAGCATCACGGCATTGTGGCAAATAGCTTTTACGATCCGGCACGGAAGGAGACTTACAGTTACCACGACAGCAAGACGGTGGGCGACGGCACATGGTATGGCGGGACTCCGCTGTGGGTTCTGGCTGAACAGCAAGGAATGCGGTCCGCTTCCTTTTTCTGGGTGGGCTCCGAAGCGGACATTCAGGAAGTTCGCCCTACCTACTATTTAAAGTTTGACGCGAGGTTTCCCAACCCAAAGCGTGTCGAACAGGCACTTGCATGGTTGCGGCTGCCGGCGGAACAGCGGCCCCACCTGATCACGCTGTATTTCTCGGACACGGACTCCGCCGGACACCGGTTTGGTCCCGATAGTCCGCAGGTCGCCGACGCGGTGCATGAACTCGATGGGGAAATCGGGAAACTGGTGGACGGCCTCAAGGAGATCAAGTTGCCCGTCGACCTGATCGTGCTGGCAGACCATGGGATGGTGAAAGTGGAAGGCGACCCGATTCACCTTAGTCAGTATGGATTTACCCCTTCCTTGTTCTTCCCCATCGTTGGGTTAGGGCTTTATCCAAAATCCGAGGCTGACGCAGAGAAGGCGTACGAGGCGATGCATGGCAAGAGCGATAAGTTTGCAGTTTATCGGCGTGCCTCGATGCCGGCTTACCTTCACTTTGACAGCAATCCACGCGAGGGCGACCCGGTGCTGGTGCCCAACGGCCCCTATTTCCTCAGCACTGACACAGACCCTGACGCCCCGGAGCATCCGGTGGGTGCGCACGGATTCGACGCGACCCGCATGCCCGAAATGAAGGCGCTATTCGTTGCCGCCGGACCAGACATCCGGCCCGGGGTTGTGCTGGCGCCGTTTGAGAACGTGAATGTGTATCCGCTGGTCGCGCGGATACTTGGCCTCGACATAACTAAGCTGAAGACAGGTCCGATCGACGGCAAGATCGATGCGCTTCTTGGAGTGATCCAAACAAAATAGGCAGGCAATGAGAGTCAATCGGAAACACGAGTGAGTTGCGGTGCGAAGTTCGCAACTCACTCGCGCGTTTTCCTTAGAACGCCGCTATGCCATTAAAGCCCGCAGAAGCGGAAAAGCCGCCGGAGTCGCCCAAGGCGGTCAAGGTACCGTCTTGATTAATTGCGAAGATACTGACGGTGCCAGAGCCCGAGTTCATGGTGTAGATGAACTTGCCATCGGAAGTAACAGCAAGATCTAGGTTTGTACTCCCCGCTGGATTGGTTGCCACGATTGTAGCGGCTATGGGGGTCAAAGTTCCCGCCGCACCAATCGCAAACCCAGAGATCGTGGCTGTCCCGGCATTCGATGTGTAAACGAAGCGTCCGTCCGGGGTGACAGCATGCCAGCACGTCGCCGCACCCAGGGTTGGGACACTGGTGCTGATCGGGGTGAGCGTTCCATTCGCTTGAACGTTGTAGGAGGAGATAGCAGAGGCATTGATGCCTCCGGCAGGTCCGGTTTCGACCACCAATGCGATCCCGTTCGGCGCAAACAAAACTGCAAACGCACCCGGGCCGGCACTCGGGTTAACCACGATTGGGGCTAACGTGCCGTCATTCTGGATATGGAAAGCATCGATGTTATTCGTCACTTTCTCGGTCACCAGAAGGAACTGGCCATTGGGACTGAACGAAAGTGAGCCTGGTCCGGAATTGCTCGTGCTGAGGTAAGCCAGCGAATCGGGAATGGACTTGAGCCGGCCGTCTCGATCCAGGTGGAAGCCCACTACACTGCTGGCCCCACCGGCATTGACGACGTATACGAGGTCCCCATGCTGGGCGACCGCGATGGGTTCGCTACCGCCGCACGGAACCCTGTCGACCAAGGACAGGCTTGTCCCATGAACCCGAAGCACGGAAATATCGCCGCTGCCGGCGTTTACGGCAAATAGCAAGGATTTGTCCTGACTGAGAGTGAGCGAACCTTGGGATCCGAGGGGATCCGTGACTCCGCCGCTGCCCCTGCCCCCGGTCCGAAAGCTTCGACCCTGTTGTAATGACCCATCGGTTCCCCGTTTGTAGGTTATGACCTCGTTTTTGTCGGCAGCATTCGTCATCACGAATACTGCGCCTGTCGTGCCGCTCGCGGTTTGAGCGTTGCTACCGGTCGGCAACACTACGCTGATTGCCAACACAGCGCTCAGTAGGAGGTGCGACGTTTTGAACATGAGAAACTCCTTGAGTCGACGAATTTCGCTAACCCTGAACCGTCGGGGACGGAACGCCAGAGCGGTGGCAGGTTCCCTGGGTGGTTTCTGGGTCGCGCGCTGATCAGAGCTTTCGAGTCGGAAAAAGTTTCACGAGCTATTTCCTAAGCTGCTCAGAGATCTTTTCGAGAGCGAGAGCTGGGACAGGTTTTGGCCACCAGTTCCCAAACCGCATAGACTCATATTTCCAGCCGGATTCCAAATCCATCGAACGAAGTACCCGTCCCTAAGCCCAAGAAAATCAACGAAAATGAGATACCGAATTCCACAGAAACCTCCAAAAAGACATACTTACTGTTCGAAAGTGCATCTATAATTTCGGAAGTGGTTTTATCTAGGGGACTTAGCCGTCCCAGAATGGGGCCCGAGGTGGCAGCGAAGTTGCTCATGGAGGAGCGGTGGGAATTCAGTTCCCTGCCTTCACAGCCCCCTGCGGGTTCGGGGCCAGCACCGAAACCCATGAACCGGGAAAGCCAAGCTCGCTTTGTCGCAGTGCTGTTATTTCTCCTGACAGTGGCAGCGATGGTCTTTGCCGGTCTGAATTTCCAGAAAGAGCGTGAGTCGACCGCCCCAGACGACGGAGTTTTATGGGTTGAACGAGGCGGACACATGGTCGCGGACAACCTTGAGGCAAACGGGGCAGGTGCGAAGAGCGGCATCAAGGTCGGCGACGAACTGGTCGCGGTCAATGGCCAGGAAATCAAGAACACACCCGGGCTGGAACGGCAGCTCTATCGGACTGGCGTCTGGTCGAAGGCCACCTACACACTCGCCCGCCAAGGGGTGACGCTGGACTCGAGCGTGATCCTGGTTCCGGCGAACCATTCCCTGCATAACTTGCTGCGCCTGATCGCTCTCATTTACCTGGGAATCGGGGTATACGTTCTGCTGCGGCGCTGGACAGCTCCTGGATCGACCCACTTCTACATTTTCTGCGTGGTTTCGTTCATTGCTTATTCGTTCAAGTACACCGGCAAGTTGAACGAATTCGATTGGATCATTTTCTGGGGCAACATCGTCGCGTGGGTGCTTCAACCTGCGCTGTTCCTCCATTTTGTTCTGACCTTTCCAGAAAAGCGGCAGTTTGTGCGCAAGCATTGGTGGCTTCTGGGCTTGGCGTACGTGCCTGGAACACTTCTGCTGGGTCTGCGCTTGGCGGCAATGCGGTGGCTGGAAGCAACCGGACGTCTCAGCCGAAACATGGACCGGCTGGATATTTCGTACGGGGCCGTGTTCTTCCTGATCGCTGCGAGCGTCCTCTGGTATAGCTACCGGAATGCAGGGACGACGATCTTGCGGCAGCAGTTGAAGTGGGTGACGCGAGGCACGATCCTAGCTATCTCACCCTACACGCTGTTGTACGTCCTGCCCTACGTATTTCCGCACGCTATGGGCTGGCTGCCGCAAGCAGCGATGAATATTTCGGTATTGTCCCTGGGGCTGCTGCCGCTGACCTTCGGCTACGCCATCTTCCGCTACCGGCTGATGGATGTGGATCTGATCTCGAAGCGGGTGGTGGTTTATACGCTCGCGGTCACGGCCATGGTAGGGATGTACTTCGCGGTGGTGGCGGGAGTGGCCACGCTGGTGCACAACCGGCAGCCGAATACGGGACCGCTGGGGCTGATCCTGGCCGTGGTGGTGACGGCGCTGCTGTTTGATCCGGTGCGCAAATGGATTCAGGATCGCATCGACCAGTTCTTCTACCGCACGGTATACGACTACCGCCGGACGCTGATTGAGTTCGGTCGGGAATTGGGATCAGAAACCGACTTGACCGCGCTGCTGTCATCCGTCCTGGACCGCTTGTCGCGCACCCTGGCCGTAGACCGCATCGCGATTTTTCTGCGGGCGGGAGAGGAATTGGACCAGTTCGTCCTCTCCAAGTCGATCGGCATGAATCCCTCGAGCAAGCTCGATCTAACGTTTCTGGGCGCACCCCGGCCTGAGCCTGCCGGGCACATGTTCTTCGAGAACACGCACCAGGTGCCACGCGAAACAGCTGGATCGCAGGATGCCATCGCGCGGCTGGATCTGAACTATTACATTCCTTGCCGGGCGCAGCAGAAAACCGTCGCAGTACTTGGACTGGGAAAGACCACGAAAGGCGACTACCTTTCCAGCGAGGACATCGAGTTACTCGAAACGCTGGGTGGTTACCTCGGCATCGCGATCCAGAACGGACGGCTCTACGCTTCACTGCAGCAGAAAGTTGCGGAGTACGAGCGCCTGAAGGACTTCAACGAGAACATTGTCGAGTCGATCAACGTCGGCATCATGGCGCTCGACATGGAAGACCGCATCGAAAGTTGGAACGCGCAGATGGAAGTGATGTACGCGCTGCCGCGCTGGCAGGCACTGACGCAGCCGGTGCGCAGCGTCTTTCCCGCCGAATTTGTGGAGGAGTTTTACCGGGTGCGGCAACACGCCGGCATCAACAATCTGTACAAGTTCCGGCTGCAGACGCCGGCGGGCGAGACGCGTACCGTAAACGTGGCCATCGCTCCGCTCGTAACTCGCAAGTTCCAGGTGATTGGGCGCCTCGTCATCATGGACGATATCACCGAGCGGGTGGAACTCGAGGGTCAGCTCACCCAGGCTGATAAGCTTTCATCGATTGGATTGCTGGCAGCAGGAGTAGCGCACGAAGTCAACACGCCGCTGGCTGTGATTTCGTCCTACACCCAGATGCTGGCCAAGCAACTGCAGGGTGATCCGCAGAAGTCGGGATTGCTGGAGAAGATCACGCGGCAGACGTTCCGTGCTTCTGAGATCGTCAACAACCTGCTGAACTTCTCACGTACCAGCGGGACTGAGTTCGCCGACGTCGACATCAACAAGGTCATCACCGATACGCTCGCGCTGCTGGAGCACCAGTTCAAAACGGCAAAAATTCAGGTGAACTCTGAGTTAACAGCGGGAATTTCAGCGATTCAGGGAAATCCGGGAAGACTGCAGCAGGTCTTCCTGAATTTATTCCTGAACGCGAAGGACGCAATGCCGGGCGGCGGCAAGCTCAACGTGGCCACGACCAACGGCGATATGGTCAGCGTGCGCGTATCCGATACCGGGTCGGGCATTGCCCCCGAGCATATCCAGCGCATCTACGATCCATTCTTCACGACCAAAACGGCGCCCAAGGAAGGGCAGAACCGTGGAACGGGGCTCGGTCTCTCGGTCACCTACGGAATTATTCAAGAGCATGCCGGAAAGATCCGGGTGGAAAGCAATCCGGGCTCCGGGACGACTTTCGCCCTGGATTTCCCACTGAGCAGGAAGGCGGTCCATGTCTGAAGCGGCAGTCATTATGCGGAGCACGATGAACGGTAGCCCATCACCCGCAGGCGCGGTGCTCATCATTGACGATGAGGCGGAGATTCGCGAATCGTTGCAGACGCTGCTCGAAATGGAAGGCTTCGAAGTTGACACGGCAGTCAGCGGCGAGGACGGTCTCGCCCAAATGGCGGACCGGCCATTCGATCTCGTGCTGCTCGATCTGACTCTTCCTGGCCGGAACGGGATGGAGATTTTGTCCGAGATTCACTCGCACGATTCGCGCCTGCCCGTGATCATGATTACCGCTTATGGCACGGTGGAGAACGCCGTGCGCGCCATGCAGTCGGGAGCCGCGAATTTCGTACAGAAGCCGTGGGACAACGAGAAGCTTTTGGCCGATGTGCGCGCCGCGGTCGGGTGGCGCCGCGCCGAAGAAGAAAACGTACAACTCAAGCGCGCGCTCAAGCAGCGCTACAATTTTGAAAACATCGTGGGCAAAAGCGAGCCCATGTTGAAGATTTTTGACCTGGTCGCGCAGGTCGCGAATAGCCGCTCGACCGTGCTATTGCAGGGCGAAAGCGGCACCGGCAAAGAAGTAATTGCCAAGGCTGTGCACCTGAACTCGCCGCGACGAGACAAGCCGTTCGTTCCCGTGAATACGGGATCGATGCCGACCGACCTGCTGGAGTCCACGCTCTTTGGGCACGTGAAGGGCGCCTTTACCAGCGCAATCGCCTCCAAGAAGGGGCTCTTCGAGGTCGCGGACAAAGGCACGCTCTTCCTGGACGAAATCGCCACCATGGGTCTGGAAACGCAGGCGAAGATACTGCGTGTGTTGCAGGATCGCCGGTTCATGCACTTGGGCGGGATTCAAGAGATCCAGGTGGACGTGCGGATCATCGCTGCCACCAATATTGATTTGCGGCAGATGGTACGCGAGGGGCGCTTTCGCGAAGATCTGTTCTACCGCCTGAACGTAATTACCGTCGAACTGCCGCCTCTGCGGCAGCGCAAGGAAGATATTCCTCTGCTCGTTGAATTCTTCTTAAAGAAATACGCCGAAGAGAATGGTCGGACCACACCGCGAATTACTCCGGAGGCGCTGCGTCCCCTGATGGCCTACTCGTGGCCGGGGAACGTTCGCGAACTGGAGAATGTGATCGAACGAGCTGTGGTCCTTTCCTCAGGCCCGGAGATCAGCATCGATCTCCTGCCGGATTCCATGATGGGACGCGGTTCTTCTCTGACTCTTCACGACGCGCCATCCGATGCTTCGCTGTTTGAGATTATTGGGGACGTCGAGCGGCGCATCATCATCGACATGCTCGAACGCTGCAACTGGAACCAGACGGAAGCTGCCGAGCGATTTCATGTTCCACTATCTACGCTGAATCAGAAAATCCGGCGACACAACATTGAAATCAAGAAGAAGGGGCGAGCGTAGAAGAGCAGCGCTCGGTGCCCGCTGAAGTCTCCGTTCAACCTTGATTGCCTTCGTCGAGCAATAACACCCCAAGAATAACAAACTGGCCGCTGACGGCTGATCGTTGACAGCGTTCTCTGTTATAGTTCGGTCAAGCCGGAGCCTCGCGCCCGAAGGCCTGGCCCGCCGAATCGCATGGAACTGATTTCGCCCACGGAGTTCGCCAAGCAGAAGGTCCAGGTAGTTCAGGATTACACATTGCTGGCTGCGCAGTCAGTCGGCAACCTGTTTCGAAAACCACTTTATTTCGCGGACATGGTGCAGCAGGCGGACCTGGTCGGCGTGGGATCGCTGCCCATTGTCGTGCTTACCGGTTTCTTCACCGGCGGCGTGCTCGCCCTGCAAACGGCCAACACGCTGCAGCGATTTGGATCCATCACTCTGATCGGGCAACTGGTCTCGACGTCCATGGTGCGCGAACTAGGCCCGGTCCTCACAGGATTGATGGTCGCAGGCCGCAATTCTTCGGGTATGGCCAGCGAGCTGGGGTCGATGGTAGTGACCGAGCAGATTGACGCTATGCGCGCGCTCGGCACCGATCCGATGAAAAAACTCGTGACCCCGCGCGTCACGGCGACGGTATTCATGCTGTTCTTCCTCAGCATCATTTCCGATCTGGTTGGACTGGCCGGCGGTCTGTTTGTGGCCAAATTGTTTCTGAACCTCGATGCACGGCAATATTGGGCCAACGCGTGGCAGGTGCTGGTATTGCAGGATGTTTTCATGGGATTGCTGAAACCGGTTTTGTTCGGGTTCATCATCGCAACGGTGGGCTGCTACTACGGGATGACTGCGCGCGGCGGCACGCAAGGCGTGGGCCGAGCGACGACGCAGGCGGTCGTGGCTGCGTCCGTATTGATTCTTGTAACCGATTTTTTTGTGACGAAGTTGTTGATCTCCATTCTGTCCTACAGGTAAATAGATGTCCGCCCCTACGCTTCCAGTCGATCAGGCTGCCGCCGTCGCCGAGCGACCGCATGGCTCGGCTATTGTTTTCGAAGATGTGCGTCTGGCGTTTGAAGAGAACGAAGTTCTGCGCGGCGTTTCGTTTCATCTCGCCTATGGAGAAACGAAGGCGTTATTTGGCGTCGCAGGATCGGGCAAGAGCACGATTCTGAAGCTGGCACTCGGCCTGCTGCGTCCTGACTCCGGAAGAATTACGGTTCTGGGCAACGAAGTCACCGAAATGCGCGAGCAGGAACTTCTTCCAATGCGCGGCAAACTCGGCATGGTGTTCCAGGAAAGCGCTCTGTTCGATTCCCTGACAGTGAGCGAAAACGTTGCTTACCGTCTGATGGAAGAACACGGAATTTACGACGACTCGATCGATGGGCGCGTGCGGGAGGCGTTGCGCTTCGTCGAGTTGGAGCACACGCTCGACAAGTTCCCGTCTGAACTTTCAGGAGGCATGCGGCGCCGGGTGGCCATCGCCCGCGCGATTATTACACAGCCGGAACTGCTGCTCTACGATTCCCCCACTGGCGGACTGGATCCGATTACCTCCAATACGATCGTGGACCTGATCATGAAGCAGCGCGACGTTTACCGCACCAGTTCCCTGCTGGTGACCCACCGTCTGCAGGACGCGTTCACGCTGGCTACCCATGAATTCGATCCGCGAACCAACCAGTTGCGCGCCTTGCCGCGGGGGCAGTACTGCGATGTTCCGATGAGTTTTCTAATTCTGCGCGATGGCAAAGTGATTTTCGACGGCGACGTTCACCAGTTGGCCCACACCAAAGACGAGTACATCAAGGAGTACATCTCGTAGGCGAACTCATGCCCTATTCGCTGCCGGAAAAGCAGGTTCAACAACTCTCAGCCTGGATTGCCGCTCGCTAGAAGGCAAGCTCTCGGCGTACTCTTAGCTAGCTCCTACTTCTCTGCCATCACCTTTTCGACGTCCACCACTTTCGAAGGCGCTGCCGCGCTCAGTTTGATCAGCTTGCCATCGGCGTCCACGTAGAAGTCATCTTCAATGCGCACCCCGATGTTCTCTTCGGGAATGTAGATTCCCGGCTCGATGGTAAACGTCATGCCCGGCCCCAGCGGGACTTTGTAGTCGCCCGGATCGTGTACGTTCAGCCCGATGTAGTGTCCCAAGCCGTGAATAAAATACTGATCGAGCGGCTGGCCATGAAGATCTTTGCCATGATTCTTGATGTAATCTTTCGCCACTTTGTTTAGTGAGGCGTCGGTGTCCCCAAAGAGCATCGACTTGCCGGGCTGGAAGGCAGCGATCGCTGCTTCCTGCGCTCCGAGCACGATGTCGTAGATCTCGCGCTGCCGGGGCGTGAAGTGTCCGCTTACCGGCAGAGTGCGGGTGACGTCGGAGGCGTACATCGAGTATTCCCCGGCAGCGTCGATGACCACGACATCGCCGGCCCTCATCGTATTGCTGTCTTCCGAGTAGTGCAGGACCGTGGAATTGTGCCCCGAGCCCACGATCGGCGAATAGGCAGGACGCTCGCAGCCGCGTCGTGTCCACTCATATTGCATCAGCCCGGAGATTTCGAATTCGGTGACGTTGGGCTTCACAGCTTTCATAGCGGCCACATGGGCCGCCACGGAAGCGTCCACTGCTTTGCGAATCAATGCGACTTCGCCGGGGTCCTTTACGGTGCGCAGCGAGGACAACATCGGCTTCACATCCTGGAAAAACAGGAATGCATTGGTGCGTTTCAGGAAGGTGAGCGGCTCCGCGCTGGCGGAGGTTTCTCCTTGAGAAGCCACGTCGGTGTAGATGACCGGCCGGCCTCCGGCAAGCACTTTTGAAACTTCCTCCGGAAGCTTCGCCATATCCTCTACCCGGTCGAAGCCCGTGATTTTTGGAGCATCAAGATTGTCGGCGCCCAGTTTCGGGCCGGTAAATTTCTCCATCCGCAGATTGTGGGGAGGAAGAAAGAGAATCTCAGTGTAGGGACGAGCCGGAGTTTCGTCCTTGGCTTCCACCGCCGGCGCGATTAGCAATGCGACACCCGGCTCGGTTATACCCGAGAGATAGTAGAAGTTGTCGTCTTGGCGAAATCCGTACTCGGCGTCATTGGCCTCGAACGGGGCGAACAGCACCACCACGCCTCCCGCCTTCTTGGCCACCGCTTCGCGGCGAGCGTGATAATCCGCGTTGGGTTGTCGGTCGAGCGCGTATCCAGAAGAGGAAGTTAAGACCACGGCGAAAAGAGAAAGTACAAGCTTCCGCATCAAGTCTCCATCAGTCAAAATTTAAAACGGCGATGTTTACTTTGGCGAGGACAAGTTCTTACCAGCCTGAATAAATGATGCTACGTTCCCCCTGTCGATCAAGCCCGAGCCTGTATCCACAAAACTTGGGATCGGCGCAAACGTGTCTTTGGACCAATCGGTATCGAGTGAAGACGGCTTGTGGTGATAGAGATTGTCGAGCATCTGCATGCCGACGAAAGCCATGGTGTAGGGTTTCTGCGCGATCGTGGCGGCGATAAGACCTTTCTGAATCCAGTCGAGCGTTTCCTGGTCAGTATCCATGGCGATCACGACTTTGCCATTTACCTTATAGCTGTTGAGTACGCCAGCAACTTCTTTGCCCGATTGCGCTTCCAGACAAACGAATCCGTCGACTTTGTCGCGCTCTTTGCCGATGATCTGGGTCGCGGTATCAAACGCAATGCGGGGATCGCCCTGGATATCGACTACGCGGGTGATCTTAATCTCCGGCGTTTTGGCCAAGGCGTCTTTGTAGCCGCGCAACCGGTCCTGCAGGTTGGGCTGATCTGGCATGGTGAAGACGACAACGTTCCCTTTGTCCTTCAGTTCCTGCGCCAGGCGTAGCCCACCGGTCACACCGGCCTGATAGTTGTTGGTGCCAATGAAGAACAGACGCTTGCTTGCAGGGCCGTCGGAATCGATCGTAATTACGGGGATGCCGGCCGCCACCGCCTTATCAATGCTGTCCTTCAGCAGTGGCGCATCGGTAACATCCAGCAAAATTCCGGTCGCTTTCTTCTGAACCGCCTGATCGAGAGCATCGCGCTCCGCCTTGGGATCGAAGGTCGACGGTCCCACGAAATCGGAACGCACTTTCATTTGCGCGGCTGCATTGGAAAATCCCGCTCCTGCGGCCTTCCAGTAGGGAAGCTGCAAATTTGCTGAAACCAGCACAAAGTATTCGTCGGAGTCGTGCGCGGCTCCGCAACTCAGGGTCAAGAGCAACAGGACAGCGACGGCGGCCGAGTGGAGAATCGTACGCGAGCGGAGCATCGCATACTCCTTTCGAACATCCTCATGCCAGCCGATGATTCTTGCGGGATGAGAACGGTCAGCGACAGGATTGTAAACGAGCAGGCAAGCGAAGACCAGAACTCAGCGCAGGGGACTGTCGAGAAGAGCTGCAATCGCAGCGCCGTCGACCTCGCCAGAATGGTTGTAGACAACGGATCCCAACGCGACGAGGACGACGACACGCGGAAGGTATCCACGGAAATATTTCTTCTTGAGTTCCCTCTGCTCGCGGAAAGATGCTGATCGATATCACGATCACAGACTGGACACGCCCCTTATACATTTTCGTAGAGGCCAACAAAACGCCGCACCCGCACGACCGGGCTAGGGCGGACAGCAAACAAGGAAACATATCTTTAGTGCATTGTTTTCCGGACCGCTGAGATGTACATTACTCTGCTGCTCTGAACCGGGCCTATGGTTGCGGGCACGAAAAGCCTGTGCCATAGCGGTTTCCGAGCCTCTTAAAACTTCAAAAGGAGTGCTCCCATTGCCTCTCCGCCGACGATGGTTGTCTCACGTTTCCGCAGTTTGTTTGGTTTTGATCCTACTCACCACCGCACATGCCACAGTCAAGTTTCAGCCGGTCTCCGCTGAAGAATTGAAGATGACGAGCGAGCCCCAGGCGCCTGGAGCATCGGCGATTATCCTCTATCGCGAGGTCAATCGAGACGACTATGGCCGAACGGCGCACGGCGGTATGCAACTGATGGGCAACGAATCGGCAGCCGATCGGTACGAAGAAAACTACTACCGAATCAAGATCCTCACCGAGGAGGGACGCAAGTACGCAAATGTCGAGATTCCCCTCCCTACGGAAGTGGGTTTCATAACCGGCATCAATGCCCGCACCATTCGACCTGACGGCTCGATTGTGAATTTCGATGGCAGAGTGTTCGAGAAAACCGTCTACAAGAGCAAGGGGTTTCAGTACATCGCGAAAACCATTACCCTCCCCGACGTTCAGGTCGGCAGCATCATCGAGTATTTCTACACGATCAGTTTTCGAGAACACTACATCTTTTTCTCACAGTGGATTCTAAGCAATGAACTCTTCACCAAGAGGGCAAAATTCACACTCAAGCCCTTTCAAAATGATTATGCCCCGATGAGCTTCCGCTGGAATGAACATCTGCCGCCTGGAACAGCATCCCCCAAGCAAGGGACCGACGGGCTCGTGGTGCTGGACGCCTCTAATATCGCGCCTTTCCGGGCGGAAGACTTTATGCCTCCGGAAAATGAATTAAAGGCGCGGGTGGACTTCATCTACAGCAGCGAACCGTTTGAAATGGATGCGAACAAGTTCTGGAAGAAGGTGGGAAAGAAAAGGAACGACGAACTGGAGACTTTCGTTGGCAAACGCGTTGCCATGGACCAGGCGCTATCCCAGATCGTCTCCCCCGCCGACTCCCCCGACGTTAAACTTCACAAGATCTACGCGCGTGTGCAGCAGTTGCACAACACGAGCTTCGAAGTCCGCAAAACCGAACAGGAACAGAAGAGAGAAAAAAAGATCGAAGAAAACGCGGACGATGTGTGGAAGCGAGGCTCTGGTGACCAGAAGCAACTCAACTGGCTGTGCCTGGCCCTGGCGCGATCTGCCGGCATGGAAGCTTATGGCGTCTGGGTGTCGGATCGGAGGAATGACTTTTTCAATCCGCAAACCATGCAAAGCGGCAAGCTCGACCGGAGCGCGGTTTTGGTAAAGCTAGGCGGAAAGGACGTCTTTCTTGCGCCGGGTTTCGCGTTTGCTCCCTTCGGACTGCTGCCGTGGGAAGAGACTGGGGTTCAAGGATTGCGGCTCGACAAAGACGGTGGGACTTGGATCCAGACCAATTTGCCGGAGAGTTCCGCCTCACGCATCGAGCGCAAAGCGGATCTGACCCTGTCTGACGTTGGCACCCTCGAAGGGAAGCTCGACGTCACCTTCACTGGCCTGGAAGCCCTCCGGCGGAGGGTCGACCTGAGGAACCAGGACGATGCCGCCCATAAGAAATATCTCGAGGATCAAGTCAAAGAATACATTCCCGTCGGAAGTGAAATCGACCTGACACAACAGCCGGACTGGACGAACTCAGAGGGTCCCTTGACTGCCACGTTCAACGTCAAAATACCGGGCTGGGCGACGCTGTCTGGGCACCGCGCGCTGGTGCCAGTCTCCCTGTTTGGCGCGACGGAAAGACACGTCTTTGAGTATTCGAACAGGAACTATCCCGTGTATTTTGAGTTTCATTCCCAAAAAGCAGACGACGTCACCGTTAAAATTCCTGCCGGGTGGCAGATATCCGTGCTTCCCCCGGCACAGAATCATGATCTTCACGTCGTCGGCTACGCGGTCTCCGCAGAAAATGTCCATGGCGCCTTGCGCTTGACCCGAAAGGTAGAGATCAACACGCTTACGATCGACCAGAAGTACTACGCGCCACTGCGGAGCTTCTACCAGATTGTGAAGACAGGCGACGATCAACAAATTATCTTGCAGCTTGGCACGACGGCGAGTAACTAGTTTTCCGGCCAGCGCTAAACGCCGACGGGGAAAGGCTTGGTGTGCGTGGTCGTGGCCAGAGAGCGGCCGCCGAAGCGGCCTTGCAGCAACGACATCAAGCCCGTGTACCAGTAGCCCACTACGAAAAGCAGAAGGAACGGCACCGTGATGTAGTTCTCATTGTCGATGGCGTAGTAGACCGTGGCCGCAAAATAGCCGCCGATCACCAGCTCGAGCCACGGAACCCATCCCAGCCGCTTGCGGTATTTGGTGGCGCCCACTTTATCCTGCTTTGAGATGACGCTATATTTTGGGGTGCGGGCGAACGCGCTTTCCTTTCCAACCAGCGCTTCGAGGACGGCCTTCGTGTTCGTGATCGTCAGGCCGATCCCCAGAGCCATCAGAAATGGCAGATACAAGAGCGCGCGCGGCCAGCTGCGGGGAAACAGTTCGCGCTGCGACACCAGATAGAAGCTTGAAATCGAGAAGGTCGACGCCATGAAAAGTGGCAGGTCGATGTAGAGCATCTGAAACCAGCCCTGGTAGAAGCGGATAATCATGGCGGGAAGCAGCAGCACCGAAAGCATGATCATCAGTGGATAACTGAGGTTCGCGGTCAAGTGGTACCAGGCTTCGATCTTTGTATGCAGCGGGGCGTCGCTTTTCAGGACGCGCGGCAGAATTTTCTTGCCGGTTTGAATCAGCCCCTTTGCCCAGCGGGCTTGTTGCGTCTTGAATGCGGTCATTTCCACAGGCAGTTCGGCAGGGCATTCTACGTCCTGCAGGTAGATGAACTTCCATCCCTTGAGCTGAGCGCGATAGGAAAGATCGGTATCTTCGGTAAGAGTGTCGTGCTGCCAGCCTCCGGCTTCGTCGATGGCGGCGCGGCGCCACATGCCGGCCGTGCCGTTGAAGTTGAAAAATAATCCCGTCCGCGCGCGGCCAGAATGCTCGAGCACAAAGTGGCCGTCGAGCAGGATGGCTTCTACTTCAGTCAGGAAGGAATAGTGTCGGTTGATGTGCGTCCAGCGAGTCTGCACCATGCCGATCTTCGGGTCGCTGAAATGATGGATAGTGCGTAGCAGGAAATCTTCCGGCGGCGTGAAGTCAGCGTCAAAGATAGCAACGAACTCGCCTTTAGCTGTCTTTAGTCCCTCAGCGAGAGCGCCCGCTTTGTAACCTTCACGATTCGTCCGGTGATGGTAGCTGATGGGACTTCCCAGCGCAGCATAGCGCTCGACCAAGGCTCGAGCCACGTCAACGGTCTCGTCCGTGGAATCGTCGAGCACCTGGATGTCGAGCTTGTCCTTGGGATACTTCAGCTTGCAGATCGAGTCCAGCAAACGATCGACCACGTACTGCTCGTTGAAGATCGGCAGTTGCACAGTGACCCTCGGCAGATCGTCAAAGTACGCGGCGGGTTCGGTGGTCCCTTTTTTCCTGTGTTTGTAATACAGATACACCAGGACGTAGCGGTGCATTCCGTACCCGGCCAGCAGGATCAGGACGATGAAATAAGGGATCAGCAGCGCGATGTCGAAGGCATTGGCGTGGTAGAGCCCCTTGAACGTCGTGTCCAGAAAATGCTGTCGAATGTAAGGGACGACACCCCTGGGGGCGGTCCATGCGGCCAGATGCGCGGTCAGGATGAGATCAGAAGTTAACAAGGCGTTCCGGTGGAAACTTCCATTTTACCGGATCGGGTGCCCGGGCATTACCGAGTCGGCAAAATTCGCCGCGCCAACCGCTTCGCCCTCGTCCCTTTTCACTTTCTATACGTCTTCCCCTTCTATGCTGGTTGCCCACGGGCTCTGCGTCGGCTACAAATAGAAGCATTCATGGAATCCAGACCAGCGGAGGCGGAGCGTGCTCGGAGAATTTCTCCAGTCTTCGAAGCATGGACGCACATACGGACTTCTCCGGGATGGATCGTTGCGATCGCCCTGCTTCTGCGCGTTGGCTGGATCATTATTGGACATACCTACAAGTTCAAAAATACCGATGACAATTTTGGCTTCGGCTGGGAGATGGGACGCATTGGTGCGTCGCTGGCCTCCGGTCATGGATTCAGCAGCCCCTTTGGCCCAGCGACCGGACCTACTGCCTGGGAGCCTCCGCTTTATCCATACGTCATCGCAGGCGTGTTCCGGGTATTTGGCATTTATTCCAAGGCATCGGCGTTCGCGCTGCTGACCCTGAACAGCATCTTCTCCGCACTGACTTGCGTGCCCATTTTTATGATTGGGCGCAGGATTTTTTCAGAGAAGGTCGCGGTTGGATCCGCGTGGGCGTGGGCACTGCTGCCAAACGTCATCTTCTGGTGCACGCGCGCAATCTGGGAAACGAGCCTGGCGGCGCTGTTGTTGACAACTCTCTTCTGGCTCGCACTGACTTTGGAAGATCGCGACGGCTGGATTCCATGGCTCAAGTTCGGGCTGCTTTGGGGCATCACAGCGCTGAGCAGCACTTCCCTGCTATCGTTCCTTCCAGCGGCGGGCTTGTGGGCTGGGTATCGGCGGGCGCAACGTGGAAAGCGATCGTTCGCCGCGATTGTACTTGGCATCGGTCGTTTTCTTCGCGTGCATCACGCCGTGGCTGGTCCGCAACTATCAGACGCTCGGCAAGTTCATTTTCATTCGCGACAATTTCGGCGCGGAACTTCGCTTGGGAAATGGCAATGGCGCGGACGGCACATGGATGGAATATCTCCACCCAACTCAGGACGTCTATGCGATGCGTCAATACCAGTCCCTGGGCGAACCGGCTTACGTCGCCATGCGCAAGCGGCAGGCGGTCGCCTACATCAGGTCCGACTACGCGCGGTTTACAGGGCTGTGCGCCAAGAGATTTATATACTATTGGGCTGGACCACCGAAAGCGACTCAGCCGTGGTGGATGAGCGAGGTGAAGAACTCGCTGTTCCTCGCGTCGTCGGTGCTGATGTTCTGGGGATTAGGTCGCGCCCTGCGATTGCGTAGACCCGGTGCGTGGCTGCTCTTCTGGCTGATTTTGCTTTGCCCCGCCATCTACTATGTAGTGTTTCCAATGCCGCGCTACCGGCATCCGATTGAGCCGGAGATGGCGATTCTGGGTGTGTTCCTGCTGACTGAGGTGGGAAAGAGGACTACGGCTTCTGATCGAGTTCGATCTTCAGAACGTGAATCTGCTTGAGTTTGGTGTCGAGGATGCCGGTGATCACAACTCTCCGTCCTTCAAAACCATGCACCAAGTCCGCCCGGCCGAGGCGGTACATATCATTCCCGGCCGACAAAACCATAGCCGCCGAGATGTGTGAGAAACCGCCCTACCGTAACCGTAAGTTACGAGTTCGCAATGTAGTCGAGCTGGGCGTAGTCAAGGTGCTTGTCGACCGGTCCGCCGTAGGGACCGCCATCGGGAGGGCGCTGGAACTCGCCTTCGAATTCCGCCCGCGACTCGATCAGCCAGCGGTCTCCCAAAGGAACGAGGAGAACCGGATTGATCCGAGTGTCGATCACATTCTGACCAGCTGTGATAAAGCTAAAGGCGCCGGCATTGCCAGTCAGGATCGGAATGGGCCTCTCTGTGTCGGCCGTATGGGCTACGATTAACGAGGGGGCAAGAAGAAGGAGAAAACAGCGCGATGCCGGACAGGGCATTTCCCCGCTGGCGATCGAGGGCGCTATTTCTGCATAAACACGACACTGCGAACCCCAGTTAAGCTCTTGAATGGATTGTCTTTCAATCGCAGAACGAAGGGAACATCACCGACGTGACTTTCGTATCCTCTGGTGTGGGAATCGCCGCGGTCAGGATGCCTTCTCACGAATCATCGTCATCAACGTCTAAGCCATTGAAAAGGAGGCAATCATGATCCGCCGTTACCCATCTGCCAAGCGGTTGGGCACAGTCCTGGGAAATCTTTATGTCCTGTCGGTCCTCGCCTTAGGAGCCCACGCGGCCGACCACCGCGGCGCGCTGACCGAGGAGTTCCATCAGACCTACGCTCTGACCGCGGATGGCCGAGTCGAACTGGATAACATTAATGGCGACGTCCACATCTCGAGTTGGGACCGGAACGAAGTCAAGGTCGATGCGGTCAAGTATGCCGACACGAAAGAGCGGCTGGACGAGGCGAAGATCGAGATCGACTCCAGGAATGACAGCATCTCGATTCGAACCAAATACCCCAATCACGACCACACTTGGAACTGGGGTTCGCACAATAATCCGGCGGGTGTGGAGTACACGCTGACGGTGCCACGTGCAGCCCGGTTGGATGAAATCAAGCTGATCAATGGGGAACTCGATGTGAATGGCGTGACCGGAGAAGTGAACGCATCGTGCATTAACGGGCGGCTGCAGGCGCACAATCTGGCGGGGCGGGCACACCTGTCGAACATCAATGGGAAGCTGGAGGCACGATTTGATCGGCTCTCGGGTCAGCGAGTGGAACTGAATTCCGTGAACGGCTCGGTTGATCTGACGATTCCCTCCGATTCGAATGCGGAAGTCGAGGCCACCACTGTTTCCGGCGGGATCAACAACGACTTTGGGCTGCATGTAAACAATCACCGCTTCGTGGGCCACGACCTTCGCGGAGAGTTAGGCAGCGGCGGGGCACGCATCAAGATATCGAACGTCAACGGAAGAATCGATGTTCGTCATGCACAGGATGGACATGCACTCAGCCCAGTGAAAGACCTGAGCCATCAGGACAATGACGACGATGACGACAGCATCTAGCGCTCCGAGCCCTGTTGAAGATCAGTAGATCGTGTAGCCCGGAAGCGGCGTGCGCAGGTCTGGCTTCGAGGCCATGAGCAGCAAGGCCCCCTCCCTCTTGAACGCGCGCAGGTCGTCGAGACTATTGAACGATTTCGTCTTGTAGTCGTCGGGAGTCGGCGTGTCGTCGGGAATGCGGATCGCCTGCACGTCTTCAAAGGCATGCTTCTTGAAAAGCTCGACGTACTCGGCGGCGGACCGAACGTGCACCGGAACCTTGAGCTTGTCGACCCACTGCAGGGAGTACTGATTATCCGTGTAAAGGTTGATCAGGATAAACAGCCTTCCCTTCGGCGCCATCACGCGGAATAACTCCATCAGCGCGCGGTCCTGATCCGGATAGTAGTAGAACGATTCCACTGACAGAACTTTATCGAAGAAGTTTTCTTCCCAGGGAATCTGCTGGGCCGATCCCCAGACGTAGAGTATATTTTCGAAGTCCTTTGAGGCCTCGCGGGCCTGCCGCACCATTTCGTCGGCAACATCGAGGCCGATGACCTGCCCGAATCCCTCCAGGCCTTCACCCACTAGACGAGCCAGCAGGCGCGTGGCCCATCCCGAGCCGCAACCAAGATCGAGTACGCGCTCGCCAGGACGCAGATTCATCAGGCGAATCGTCTTCTCAGTGATGTCGAGATGATGGCGCTCCATCTTCTCGCCCTCACCGGCGGCGGCCCAGCGGTTGAATTCGTGTTGCAACTTCTCGTCGGGCGTTTGTGGCTTGTCGGGCATGGTTTCCCTTTGTGATCCTGCGTGCGACTGCTTTCCAGCTAAATTCTATAACCGCCAAGGATACAGAAGCAGCCTCAGGGCGACGACTTGTGCTACAGTTTCCCTCTTCATGGTCACGCGTCCTAAGAATCCAGAGCCCGAACCAGATCCGGAACCCGGATCGCTCTATTGCCCCAATTGTGCGGAAGAAGTTACCGATCCTCTGACCTGCGGCGACTGCTCCTCGGTGATCTGCCGCCGATGCGGGACGGCGCTGGAGTCGTCTGACGAATTGGGCATCGGATAATGGAGACTACTCCGGTCTTACAATCCCCAGACACGCCGCCCTCTGGAACCTCATCCTCTGACTCCAAGCCTTCGCTGGTCCGCGGACTCGGACTGCTCGATTCGGTCTTGCTGCTGGTCAGCGGAATCATCGGGTCATCGATTTTCCTGACGGCAAAAGATATCGCCAGCCCCTTGCCACAACCGGTGTTGTTTCTCTTGGTGTGGGTTCTAGGCGCTCTCATCTCGCTTTGCGCGTGCTTCGCGTTTGCAGAGTTAGGCTCCATGTTCCCTGACTCCGGCGGGCAGTATATCTATTTACGCGAGGCGTTTGGAGATCTCACCGCTTTCCTTTACGGCTGGATGCTCTTCAGCGTGGCGAACGGCGGCACAATAGCAGCCCTTTCGGTGGCATCGGCGGCCTACACCGGTCAGGTCTTTCCGATCGTGTCGGAGAGTCACGTAGTGGTCGCGTTTGCAGGTATCGTGATCACGCGAGCACATCTGCTCGGTCTGGTCCTGATCGCGCTTCTGACCTACGTGAATGTCGTGGGCCTGCGCTGGGGCGCCCTCCTGCAGAACGTTTCTACCTGGACGAAGTTCACAGCGATGGCCGCTTTCGTGGTGCTGGGATTCGCCATCGGCAAGGGCCACTGGTCCAACTTCCACTCTCAGGGCGTCAGCTTGAACATGGGATTGGGGCCGGCACAGTTGATCTCGGCGCTGGGCGTGGGATTGATCGCCGTGTTCTGGGCGTATGACGGTTGGGTGTACATCACGTGGGTGGCCGGCGAAGTGAAAGAACCTCGGCGAAACGTACCTCTGGCTATGGTTCTAGGGGTGCTGGCTGTCGGTGTGATTTACGTCGCGATGAACCTGACCTACATGTATGCGCTGCCGCTGAAAGAGATTGCCACGCACGAGACCATTGCGCACGCGGCAGCTGCGGCGTTGTTTTCACCACGGGCAGCCGTGTGGCTTGTCGCTCATGATTGCGATTTCCTGTTTCAGCGCGGCGGCGACGTGCACCCTCTCAGGGGCGCGAGTGTATCTCGCCATGGCGCAAGACGGCGTCTTCTTCAAGCGCATGGCGGAAATTCATCCTAAATGGCGAACGCCGGCTTTCAGCCTGATCGGGCAGGGGGTCTGGGCCGCTGTACTCACGATCAGCGGACGCTACGACCAACTCTATACCTACGTAATTTATGGCATGGTGTTGTCGTACACGCTGACGGTAATCGGCATGTTCCTGTTGCGCTGGAAGCGGCCGGACATTCCCCGTCCTTACCGCTGTACGGGATATCCGTGGCTGCCTGCGATTTATGTGCTGATCGGCGCGGTGTGGACCTTGAATACCATCTTCACCCGTCCCACCGAAGCCTTCTGGGGAACGGCCATCGTACTCGTCGGCGTTCCTTTTTATTTGTTCTGGAAGCGGAGCAACCGAAAGCAATCGTCTTCTCCAGTTTCCAACATTTGACAACTCTGCCCGTACAACTTTCGGCTTGCTACGAGCCTGTAGCGGTGGTATTCCTCTTCTTCTCGCTCACGACTCAGTGACCATGGGACACGCTATTGGCAGATTCCAATCCGAAGCAACCAACGGATAACATCAGCTTCCTCTCGCCCGGCGTTTCTCTCGCCGACGCCGGAGACCCCAACCGCCCGCGCCAGGTGATGGGATTTCGCGACCTGCTGCTCTTCTACGTGATCACCGGCATTAGTCTGCGGTGGATCGCGACCGCTGCAGCGGCCGGGCCGAGCTCCATTGTGATCTGGGTTGGAGCATGGCTCTGTTTCTACACGCCCCTCGCGCTGTCGGTCCTGGAGCTTTCGTCGCGCTATCCGAATGAGGGCGGGCTCTACGTCTGGAGCAAACGAGCCTTCGGAGATTTTTCCGGCTTCATGTCGGCGTGGACGTACTGGACCAGCAATCTGCCTTACTTCCCTGCCGTGCTCTACTTCGCCGCCAGCAATGTTCTGTTTATGCGCCAGGCGAAGTGGGAACATCTTTCCAGCAACGCGACTTTCTACATTGTGTTTTCGCTGCTGACCCTAAGCGCAGCTACTTTGTTGAATGTCGTCGGGCTCGACGTGGGCAAGTGGTTACACAACGTCGGCGCGATCGCGATGTGGATTCCGGTGGGAATCGTCATTGTGATGGGCTTTGTGGCGTGGCATCGCTACGGATCGGCGACTTCGTTCACGCTGCACTCCATGATTCCCAGCACGCATCTCAATGACATTATTTTCTGGTCGGTGCTGACGTTTGCCTTTGGCGGTTGCGAGACAGCTTCTTTCATGGGAGAAGAGATCAAGAACGCGCGGCGCACTATTCCTCTGGCGTTGCTCTCCGGCGGAGTCACAGTGACGATCTGTTACATACTCGGGACCGTTTGCGTGCTGCTGGCCCTGCCTTCGACAGAGGTGAACAGCTTGCAGGGACTGGTGCAGGCTGTGTCGAAGACGGCATCGCGCGTAGGGTATCCCGGAGTTCTGCCGCTTGCGGCTTTTCTGATCGCGCTCAGCAACATTGGCGCGGCTGGAGCTTATCTGGCGGCAGTGGCGCGGCTTCCGTTCGTCGCCGGGCTGGATCGCTTTTTGCCGCCGGCATTTGGGGCGCTGCATCCGAAGTGGAAGACACCGTGGGTAGCTCTGCTGACGCAGTTCTTTCTTGGCGCCGTGTTCATTTTTCTGGGACAGGCAGGCACCAGCGTGAAGGGCGCCTACGACGTTCTGGTCAGCATGGGAGTGATTACGTATTTCATTCCCTATTTGTATTTGTTCGCGGCAATGATCAAGCTGCAGCGCGAGCCCGCCGGTGCGGACGTGATTCGCGTGCCGGGAGGAAGGACAGTGGCTAAGCTAGTCGCGACAGTTGGATTTGTCACCACGGCACTGACGATTGCCCTGTCGCTCATTCCACAGGCAGACGAGCCGAACAAGCCACTGGCGATGTTGAAGGTGATCGGAGGATGCGGTGCACTGGTGCTGATTGGAGCATGGATCTATTGGGCCGGCAAGCGCCGGGCGGCAAGAAGTGTTTTGCCATCTTAGGAACACTCGAGACTAAGATGGGTTTAATGTGGGGACAGCCGCCATCGGCTGTCCAGCGAGCGCAGCGCGCTTTCGTGCGAACCATTCCCCGGCAAGATCCAGCGTCAAAATTGAAGATCCCAGCCGAGCTACGCCCGGCCGGACAGCCGAAGGCGGCTGTCCCCACATAAACCATTTACACCGGTGTAGCGGTCTTTCTCGGGGGGTTGAAGAACGGAAGATTCGTCACCTTCACGTTCGTCTTGAGTCGCATCGCTTCGATCGTGATCTCCATTTGCAGGGACGTTCCGGTCTTCGCATGCTCAGTTTCTACGCTGGCCAACGCGATCAACTTTTTCAACGTGGGAGACCAACTTGTAGTCGTCGCCTTGCCGACTTGCTTCTCCCCTGAATACAGAGGGACGGCAACTCGCGAAGCCTGCGACGGCGCCGCCGGAGTAAGGCCGTAGCGATCGTACAGTTGCTCGATATCGGTCCAATCAACTTCCAGCCCGACAAGTTGCCGCGGCACACCTTTCTTCGCGTCTTGTTCAAGAGCTTTCTTCCCGATGAAGCTTTCTTTGTCGAGGTGCACCATCTTGCTGAAGCCCAGCTCATAGGGTGAGAACTTCTGCGATGGGATCAGCGCTTTCTTCGAACTCGTGTAGTCGACTTCGATGAGCAACAATCCAGCTTCCACGCGGGCAACATCAAGCGCCAGCATACCGGCGGCGTGCAAGTCAAATTGCTTGCCTTTGTCGGCAAGAGCATCCCAGACTTTTACTGCGTCATTCCACGGCATCCAGATTTCGTATCCCAGATCGCCGGTGTAGCCGGTACGGGAGATGTCGACTGGGACTCCAGCGATTTTGCCGCGGGTGACGCGGAAGTATTTCAGATTGGCGATATCGGCATCGGCAACGGCTTTCAGCAGCTTGGCTGACGTCGGGCCTTGCAGCGCGAGAGCGGCAACTTTCTCGGAGATATCTTCGATCTGGACGTCCATGTTCAGGCCGTTCTGGCGAAACCAGCGCAAGCTGGGGTCGGCGGCCGTCCAGCGATACACGTTTTCTTCGAGGCGCGAGATGGTGCCGTCGTCGATGACCTTGCCCTCTTCATCGCACCAGCAGCAATAAATCACCTGGCCCACCTTAACTTTGTTGATGTCGCGAGTGATGACACGGTTCACCAGGCGGGTCGCGTCTTTGCCCGTGATCAGATACTTGTACAGCGGCGAGATGTCGATGAGCGCTGCCGCGTTGCGAATGGCGTTGTACTCGTGCTCGTGATGAACTTCATACACACTGACGGTGTAGTAGCCAGACCATTCGCGGTAATTCAGGCTATGGCACAGCGGGAACGTTCTCTCGTGAAATGCGGTTCCGATGGGCAAGGTGGTTTCCTCGACTTCGTCTTCAAGCGCCGAAGTCGGATTATATGCATCTGCGCGCTCGCGCGGCAACAGCGTTCACGAATGACTTGCAGTCAGCGGCGCGGGCAAAGGTGGAGACAAAACACCCGCTTCTCGATAGAATGTCGATTCGTCTTGCGGTCACGCATGCGCATGTTCATGGCCAATTCGTGCAGCATCCTCAGAAGCTGGACGGTCCTTCCCAGCGGGCTCTGATCTTTTCTTCCGCCTGCTTCCCTGCGCGAGTATTATTGCGTTTCCCTACACCGAACGATAAAGCTGAGAGCTAGGAGCTGAAGCGAATGGCTGGTTCTAAGTCGTACGACGTAATCGTCATCGGCGGCGGCCACAATGGCCTGGTCAACGCCGCGTACCTGCAGCGCGCGGGCAAGAAGGTCCTGGTGCTGGAACGCCGCCACGTACTCGGTGGCGCGGCCTGCACAGAAGAGGTTGTGCCGGGATTCAAGTTCTCGGTGTGCTCCTATGTGGTGTCGCTGCTGCGGCCGGAGATTATCCGCGATCTCGATCTTCCCCGACACGGGCTGGAGATTCTCCCGCTGGATGGCACGTTTACTCCCATGCCTAGCGGCGATTATCTATGGCGTGTGAACGATCATGGCAAGACTCATCGCGAGATTGCCCGCCATTCGCGCGTTGACGCCGAGGCTTACGACGAGTTTGGCAAGGCGATGCAGGCCATGTGCCGGTTCGTAAAGCCGATCCTCAGCATGGTACCGCCGGATCCCACGACGCTCAACCCGCGCGAACTCATGAAGCTATTGTTCATCGGGCGGCGCTTTCAGGGCATGTCGAGCTACGACAAATACAATCAAGTTCAGCTTATGACAATGTCTGCCATTGATTTTCTGGATCAATGGTTTGAGACCGACGTGCTTAAGGCCACGATGTCGGCCTCGGGCATCATTGGAACATTTCTGGGCGTGCGGTCTCCGGGGACAGCGTACGTTCTGTTGCACCACTACATGGGAGAGATCGACGGCGCGTTCCGCGCCTGGGGATTTGCGCGCGGAGGTACAGGTGCGATTTCAAATGCAATCGCCGATGCGGCCCGCGAGGCTGGCGTGGAGATCCGCACCCAGTCGGGCATCTCGCAGATCATCGTAAAGAATGGCAAAGCGAAAGGCGTAGTCCTCTCCAATGGAGACGAGATTTACGCAGACGTGATTTCTTCCAGTGTCGATCCTCGGCTCACATTCACTAAGTTCATGGGCGCTGAGCACCTTCCGGGAGACTTCCTGGAAGAGATCAATCGCTATAAGTTCCGCGGATCTTCGGGCAAAGTCAACATGGCGCTGGATGGGTTGCCGAATTTCAAGTGCATGCCCGGACCGGGCGCACACCTACGCGGCGCGATTTCGATTTCTCCGTCGGTCGAGTATATGGAGCGCGCATATGACGACGCCAAGTATGGCAACTTTTCGAAGCGGCCGTACATTGACATGGTCATTCCGTCGCTGACCGATCCTTCAGTCGCTCCTCCGGGAAAACATGTGTTGTCGTGCTTCGTGCAGTATGCGCCTTACAAGCTGCGGCCCGGTCTCACATGGGACGACCAGAAGGAAGCCTTCGGCGACACGGTGGTGAATACGATTGCCGAGTACGCGCCGAACATTAAGGATTTGATCCTTCACAAGCAGGTGATCACGCCGCTGGATCTGGAACGCGAATGGGGACTCAGCGAAGGCAATATTTTCCAAGGCGAGCTTTCGCTCGAGCAACTGTTCTTCCTGCGACCCGTGCCGGGCTGGGCACAGTACCGGACGCCCATCAAGAACCTGTACATGTGCGGATCGGCGACGCATCCGGGTGGCGGCATCATGGGCGCCAACGGACGGCTCGCGGCGCTGGAGATTCTGAAAGACATCAAGGGGGCGGCTTAGCCATGGCCACGCAGCGCGACATCGTCATCATTGGCGGCGGCCACAACGGACTGGTCACCGCGTTTTATCTGGCCAAGGCCGGCTACAAACCCCTTGTGCTGGAGCGCGGCGCGCAGGTCGGCGGGGCCGCAGTCACCGACGAATTCCATCCCGGGTTTCGCTGCTCGACGCTAGCCCACACGGCGGGGCCGATTCTCCCCGGCATCGTGCGCGACATGCAACTCGAGAAGCATGGGCTCAGGCTGATTACGCCGGACGTTTGCGTGACCGCGCTCTCACCCGAGGGGCGGGCGCTCTCGCTTTATCAGGACGCAGGCAAGTCGGCGCAGGAGATTGCGGCATTCTCGCAGAAGGATGCAGCGAAGTATCCCCAGTTTGAGCAGTCGCTGGGCAAGATTGCGAAGGTTATTGGCGAAGCGCTGGCGACTACACCACCGGATATCGACAATCCCACGCGCGGCGATTTGTGGAGCATGCTGCAGACGGGGCGGGCGATTCGCAAGCTGGGAAAGAAAGACATGTTCCGTTTGCTGCGCTGGGGGCCGATGGCGGTCGCCGACCTTGCGTCGGAATACTTTGAAACGGAACTGCTGCGAGCGGTGATTGCGGCACGCGGGGTGTTCGGAACTTTTCTTGGACCCTGGTCGGCGGGAAGCGCACTGGTCTTGCTGATCCGAGCAGCGGCAGATCCTCATCCCGCGGGTTCGGCATCCTTTGCCGCAGGCGGGATGGGCGCGGTTACGCAGGCGATGTCATCGGCTGCGAAGGCCGCAGGCGTCGAGATCCGCACTGTCGCGGAGGTCATTGAAATTCGCGTGCAGAACGGCGTTGCGACTGGCGTGCTGCTTGCCACGGGTGAAGAAATTCCGGCCAAGGCCGTCATCTCCAATGCCGATCCGAAACGAACTCTGCTGAAGCTCACCGATCCCACCCATCTTTCTCCGGATTTCGTGCAGAAGCTGCAGCATTATCGCGGGAACGGGACGGTAGCGAAGGTGAACCTGGCGCTCTCCGGGTTGCCCAAGTTCACGGCGCTCAAGGATGGCGATGCGAGCGCTCTCAAGGGCCGCATTCATATTGGCAACGAGATTGACTATTTGGAGCGCGCGTTCGACGAATCGAAGTACGGCAATTTCTCGCGCCAGCCATATCTCGAGGCGACGATTCCATCTCTTACCGATCCCACGCTTGCTCCCGAAGGCAAGCACGTGATGTCGATTTACATGCAGTACGCGCCCTATAAGCTCAAGGGCGACTGGGAGGCGCAGCGCAAGGCATTGGGGCAGACTGTCGTGCAAACGCTGGCGCAGTACGCACCGAACCTGCCGGAATTGATTTTGACGCACCAGATCATCACGCCACGCGATTTGGAAGAAAAGTACGGGCTGACGGGCGGGCAGATTTTCCACGGGGATCTTGCGCTCGATCAGTTCTTTACCATGCGTCCGCTGCTGGATTGGGCGCGCTATCGGACGCCGATTGAGAAATTGTATTTGTGCGGAAGCGGGACGCATCCGGGATCGGGCCTGACCGGGGGGTCCGGATCGAATGCGGCACGTGAGATTTTGAAGGAACTGAAGAAGAAGTAGCGTTGCTCGCCACATCGCAACCTCTCGTTTTTGCTGCGAATCGCCTCATGAAGAATTCTGCCATCCTGCTGATCTCCTGCCCCGACCGCAAGGGCGAAGTCGCGACCATCGCCGACTTCGTGTACCGGCACAATGGCAACATTCTGCATGCGGATGAGCATGCCGACGAGGAGTCCGGCCTGTTTCTGATGCGGGTCGAGTTCGATCCCAGGGACTTCGACCTTGATCTGTCTCAGAAGGACCTGGCGGATTTTGGCATGCAATTCTCACCGATAGCAGACGCCTTCCACATGAAGTGGCGACTGGCGCAATCGTCGCTGCGACAGCGCATGATCATTCTCGTTTCGAAGTACGATCACTGCCTGGTCGATCTGCTTTACCGGCACAAGAGTGGCGAACTGGCTTGCGACATTCCGCTAATTATTTCCAATCACGCTGACAACCAGGCGATTGCCGACTTCTACAAGATTCCTTACGCGATCGTTCCGGTCACGAAGGACAACAAGGGGCAGGCCGAGGCAAAGATTCAGGCGCTGATCGACGAGCAGAAGCCGGATTTCATGGTCTTGGCGCGTTACATGCAGATTCTGTCGAATGAATTCGTCAACCGGTATCCGCAGCGGATTATCAATATTCACCACTCCTTCTTGCCCGCCTTTGTCGGGGCCAGACCCTATCATCAGGCCTTTGAACGCGGCGTAAAACTCATCGGAGCCACCAGTCACTACGTCACGGAGGTGCTCGACGATGGACCCATCATCGAGCAAGACGTGGTGCGAGTCTCGCATCGCGACACTGTGGAAGACCTCATTCGCAAAGGACGCGACCTCGAAAAGGTCGTACTCTCTCGTGCGGTGCGCTGGCACGTGGAGAACCGCGTGCTTGTGTACGGCAACAAGACCGTCGTCTTTTGACACGGCTCATCTCAGGGTCTACACCTTCGTTCTTCCAAACTCCGAGCGCAACCGGACCCTGCCCTCAACGATCGTGCCGCGAAACCTCTGGCGCGAGTGACCTCGATTCCCGCCCACGTGTCTGCTCAGAGGTTCATGTACTTCCGCGGACCCTGCTTTCCCACGTGGGAGCCGCTCCGGTAGTAACTTGCACCGGTAGTAACATTTCGTTTTTACTTAGACATTAGTAAAGTTTCAGCACTCAATTCTCGCTCTCGGGGGCATGTTTGGCCGAAGATCTTCGGTTTGAATTAGCCATTTTGGCGACCGTCCAGGGCTTCTACCAGAAGCTCATGCGAGACGCGCTCGGCGGGGAGGTCCCCATTCCGAGCGGTCTCGACGAGGACGCGTTGCGCCATTCCGAGCGCGAACTGCCGAGCACGCTGTCGCGCATGTACCGCTGGCTGCACCTGCTGGATATGGCGATTACGCCGGCGATGGTCCGGCAGGCTCTGACCCCCGACACCGATTCCGAAGTGGCTGAGGCTCTGCTGCGTTATTTCGTGCGCCGCCGCGAACCTAGCGACGTAAACCGCGACAAGACCGATCTCATTGCGACTTTTCTTTACCGCCATCCGCGAGTCCCGGGCCAATGGGAGCAGACGGGCTACGGACTGGACGGTGCGTTGCCGCTGTCGCCCTTCGAGATTGCCCTGATTGAAATCCTGGCCGATTCTGATGTGCCTTCGCTGCCAGAGGAGCACGTGCAATTGTTGCGGCGTTTCGATCCTCTGCGGGAGGAAGTCTCACGCTTCCGCGACTTCAATATGCTGATCGACTCCGGCATCATTGGCCGAGTGCGGGAACTCAAGCAATGGCTGGACTCGTCGTTCTATCATCCCGGCGTGCTGGCCACGGTTTCGGCCTACAATGCGAATTTCGGCAAGAAATTTGACGAACTGTTCGCCACGGCGTTGACCGAGATCAAAACCTTCGGGCAAGCTCTCGAAGAAATGGGTGGCACGATTCTGACGACCGTCGACGGCGTGGAAGTCACGGTGGAGCACGTGGCTGCGATCCAGGAGAAGCAACTACTGGAAGCTGACTACGGCAGCACCTTTGAGAAATTTCGACGGGTTTCGAAGCTGAAGAAAGAGTTGGACCGTCGCCCGCCGATCCGGCGCTCGTTACTGACGCCGGTGGCCCAGGCATCGCGCGCGCCGGGAGGGGCAGGAGCAGCGCCCCGGGCGGCCAAAGCGGCGCTCGCTAAGCCTCCCGCGGCAGTTCCGGTCTTCCAGCCTCCTGCCGTTACGGCGCAACAGATCTCGGCGGAGGAAAGCAAACTGCGGCGGGTCGAAGAGTCGATTCGCGTGTTTGTACGCGTGGCAGACCCGAAATACCGGCAAGTCGTGCCGATGCGCTTCTTCAACCTGACGTTAACGACACCCGAAGCTGACGCCTACAGCGCCCCGTTCCTGGAAGAAAAGAGTACCCGTGCCGATGTGGCGCGGACGTTGATCCGGATGGTTTCGATTTCCGCGCGTCTCAGCACCGAGTTGGAGGAGTTGAAGCGCAGTCAGAAGATGTCCTCGGTGTGGAAATTGCATGCCGATTCCGTCGTGGTATTGCTCGACATGGCCAGCACCTCCGCTGAGGATGCAGGTAGTGTTGCACAGGCGGCTGAACAAGGCGCCGCGGGCGCCGCCGCCAAGTCCATCCACGAGTCCGCCCAAAAGCTGCGCAACCATGCCGACGTTGCCGTCAAGGCGCTCGCCAACGTGACCTAGCTGGAACCCCTCGCCTCTTGAAATCCCTTTCATTCGTCACAGAACCTCTCCGTGTCCGTTGTTGTTTCGAGTCTTTAACCACAGAGGACACGGAGGAAAAACTGCACGACAAAAAGAGACGGGCGATTTTGCCCGTCTCTTCGTTCGCTCACAGCTCGAAGCTCGCAGCTCAGTTGATATCGAACTGCTGCTGGTGCACTGCCGGATCGCTCTTCACGATGATGGTGCGCTTCGTCATCTCTTCCATCTCGTTCAGCAATCGGCCGTTGTTGGACTTCAACTCCTTGGCCACATCCGGATGCACGCGCAGCATGACGTCTTCATGTTCGAGGTGCTTGGCAATCTTGCGCATCTCGACATAGATCTCGTTGCAAACCGTGGTCACGGACTTCACGTACCCCGTGGATTCACAATACGGGCAAGGCGCGCCGATGGTGCGTTCGAGAGACTGTTTGACGCGCTTGCGGGTGATGGCAACGAGCCCGAAGTCATTAAACTGCAGCGTCTTTGAAGGCGCGCGATCGTGGCGGAGTTCCTCTTCCAGAGCCTGCATCACACGCTGGCGGTTGCGGCGCTCATCCATGTCGATGAAGTCGATGATGATGATGCCACCGAGATCGCGCAGCCGGATCTGGCGAACGATCTCCTTGATCGCATCCACATTGGTCTTGACGATCGTGTCTTCGAGACGCGCCGTCTTGCCGACGTATTTGCCGGTGTTAATGTCGATCGCGACCAGCGCTTCGGTCTGGTTGATGACGATATAGCCGCCGCTCTTCAGCCACACTTTCGACTTGAGTGCCTTGTTCATTTCTTCGGCCAAGCCGAATTGCTCGAACAGTGGAGTTTCCTTCGTATAAAGCTTCACTCGCTTCACCATCGCGGGCTGGAAGCGGTTGAAGAAGCGCAACACACGCTCGTATTCCGGTTCGGTGTCGACCCAGATCACGCTGAAATCAGAAGTGACCTGGTCGCGCAGCACACGCTCGACCACGTTGAGATCGTGATAGATCAGCGCGGGTGGCTTGGAACTCTCGGCGCGATTCTTGATGTCCTGCCACAAGCCCTTCAGGAAGCGGATATCGGCGCGGAGTTCTTCTTCACTGGCACTTTGCGCGGCGGTGCGGACGATGAAGCCTCCGTGGCCGTTTTCCCGCTCGCTCATGATGATTCTTTTCAAGCGCTGGCGCTCTTCTTCGGAAGCGATCTTGCGCGAAACACCGGTGTGGTTCACTGTGGGCATGTACACCAGGAACCGGCCGGGGAGCGCGATGTGGCTGGTAATGCGCGCGCCTTTCTTGCCGATCGGTTCCTTGGCAATCTGGACCAGAATTTCCTGGCCCTCCTTCAGCAGGTCGCTGATCAGGGGGACGGGAGCATTCTCGCGGCGACGGAAGCGGCGGCCGCCTCCACCTCCGCCACGGCGTTGCCGGTCGCGAGGACCACGGTCGCGGTCCTGACCCGGACGCGGCCGCTGCGTGCGCTGCGTGTAACCTGCGGTTGCCGCCGGAGCACGGACCTCCACGCGGGCATCGACGGTGCCGTTGCCCCGCGCTTCCGCGTCGAGCATGGCTTCCGCTTCGGCCTGGGCCTCTTCAAGTTCCAGTTCCTCGCTGTCTTCTTCGCCTTCGGCGTGAGCGGCTTCCGCGGGATGTGCAGCTTCGGTCATCGATGCCTGATGAATCTCAGCGACGGTTTCACGGGCATCGCCATTCAGATGTCCCGGACCTGCCTGAGTTTCCTCTTCAAATTCGTCATAGCCTTCGTCGGAAGACGCCTCGTAGTGGATCGTGCCTGCTTCTTCGTCGTCGATGGTCTCTTCTTCCATCGTGCCGGGAGCGGCAAAGACAGGAGTTTCATCCTCTCGCCGCGAACGCGTTGGAGCTTCGACCTGCTCGCTCATGGACGCGGCTGGATGGCTCGCTGGCTCATGTGCCTCTTCTTCGACCTCTCCTTGTTCAACCACGTCCTGTTCTGTGGTAACGATCGACTCTCCGGGCCAGCCGAGCGACGGCAGGGGAGTAGGTTCGGGACTGCGGAATTCCCGATTCCAGTCGGTCGAAGTTGAAGCCGACTCGAGCTGCTCCACCGGCTCTTCGTGAGCCGCCTGAACGTCTTCGTGCTGTTCGTGAAGAGGCTCAGCCACCGACTCGGTGGCCGCGAAGATGGGCTCGTCCTCGGGGAACGTTGCCGCAAGAGGAGCGGCGGGCTCCGCCGAGGCTTCATGCTCGACGACCGTGATTGACTGACGGACTGGCTCCTGGGCTGGCGGCTGCTGGGAGTAGCGCTGGTACTTCGAAATCGATTCTCCGGGCAACAACATCGGCTGGTATCCGGGAGGTGGGCCTGAGGGCTGGCTTCTTCCAGACTCCACTGCCCGCGCCGGCATGGGCTCGACCGGGCGCGCGAAACGTTGTTCAGAACTTCGTTCAGAACTGCGGTCAGACCCACGGTCGAAAGATCGATCGGGGGTTCGTTCCGTGCCTCGGTCGGAACCACGATCGCGTCCGTCCCCTCGGCCGTCGCGACGTCCACCACGACGACGCCGGCGGCCACGGTAGCCTCCGCGCTCGCGGCTCTGCGAATCCGCGCCATTGGCGCCTTCGGTGGGCTCTGCGACGGAAGCCGGCTGCCCCTCACCGAGGGTTTCGGCTTCGAAGGTTCCCTCGTCGGTGACGGGCAGTAACTCGGCTTGGCTACTGGCTCCATCCTCCGACGCATCCGCCGTCTCAGTCTTCGCCGCGTGCTGCCTGAGGTCGGGCACGTTCCGGGTCGCTGGAACGACATCGGTCAAATCGTCATCGTGCTCTTCCAGTTCCATGAAGTCGGATACATAGAGGAAGGCATCGCGCTCCAGGCCGATGTCGACAAACGCCGACTGCATGCCAGGCAGCACGCGAGTGACTCGGCCCTTGTAGATGGATCCCGCTAAGGTGTATTCATTCTCGCGCTCAAGATAGACTTCCGCGAGCAGATCGTCTTCCACCAGGCCCACCTTGGTTTCGTGGGGGGTGGAAGAGACAAATAGTTCTTTGTTCATCGAACACTCCGGTCCCGCCGACTCATTACTGAGGTCGGTCGGGCTTCACCGGGGCGGAGTCAGGAGAGATACGGGAGGATGAAGAGAAGAGCGTCGCGATGCGGCCCCGAATTGGGGACAGACGGGGTCAGAGAGTTCTTCTCTGCACCGAGTCCGCTGCACAAGCTTGGGAATCTTTTGCACTTATCGCTTTCAACTTTGCCGGGGTTTGTGACCGCACTCTCAGACCCAATTGGGGTCGGGGGGCCGTTCCCTGCCCGGCTGCTCAGCTTCAATCCTGCCCGGCCTTCTACTGCTCGACTAGCCGGTGAAATGCCCCCTTCACGCGGGGGCGATCGATATTTTTTGGGCTGCGCCTGCGAGCGCAGCAAACTGCTTACCCTACCGTTTCTTCCTGTTCCTGAACCCGTTGCTTCTGAATCTGTTCCGTCCTAACCGGCTCGGCTCAACTCGCAAACCCAGTTAGTTCACGAAGCGGCGCATACGAACATTCATGACCATCCCCAGCGCCAGGAACATGAACAACACAGAAGACCCACCATAACTCATCAGCGGCAGGGGTATTCCGGTGACCGGCATAAAGCCAACCACCATGCCGACATTGACCAGGATATGAAAGCTAAGCACAGCCACCACACCCATCACCACGAACGTGCCAGCGCGGTCGGGCGCTGTTTGCGCGTTCTGAGTCAAACGCATCAGCACAATGAAGTATAACAGCAGAACCCCGAGAGCGCCTACGAATCCATGTTCTTCCGAGAAAGCGGCGAAAATGAAGTCCGTTTGGGGAACTGGAAGGAAAGCACCGTGTGTCTGCGAGCCTCTGCCGCCCCACAGGCCCCCAGAACCGACGGCAATCATGGATTGCTTAACTTGATACCCAGACCCCTGCGGATCAGAATCAGGGTCCTGGTAGCTGGTAAGCCGCTGCTTTTGATAAGACTTCAGAATGTGAACCCGCGGAACGTAAAAGACGACCCCGACCCCCATCACAGCCAGCAGCACCACAGACATTCCTTGCTTCCACTGCAGCCCACCCAGAAACATGCCCATGGCCGCGATCGGGATGTAGGTTAGAGCGGTGCCCAAGTCCGGCTGCTTCAGCACCAGGAGCATCGGGATGCCAACGATCGCTCCAGCCTTGAAAAAATCCGGCCAGGAGAGTTCCCTCTGCCGCATATCGGAAAAGAACTTCGCCACCGCAAGGATCAGGATCAGTTTGACCCATTCCGAGGGCTGAAAGTGGTTGCCGCCGGGCATTTTGATCCAGCGCTTCGCTCCCAACGCCTTGGTACCGAAAAGCAGTACCGCCATCAGCGAGGCCACCCCCGCGATGTAAAACCAGTGAATCTGGTCGAGAAGGGCCTGGTAGTTGACCAGGCTGATCACGAACATCGCGCCCACACCCGCCACAATCCAATAAACCTGCTTAATATGGGCTCCTGCAAACTTCGTGTGCACGGTGGCGCTGTGGATCTCCATCACGCCCAGACCGCACACGATGAGTACGAAGCCCAGAAGGACCCAGTCGAAATCGCGATATGAGACGTAACGTGCCATAAGTACAGCTTCTAGCCCTTAGCTTCTAGCTTCTAGCTTCTCCTGGCTCCTGGCTCCTAGCTCCTGGCTTCTATCTTTCACCTGCCGAATGTCATCCTGAGCGAAGGTGGCGTTCGCGAACAGCGGACGACAACGCAGTCGAAGGATCTCTACCCTCCCACCGGCAATTCTCTCCGCGAACATCATCCTTTACCGCATTCCGGGGGCGGCAATGGCAACCGCCATCGGCTTCTTCGGAAGATCGAGAACGAAATGACCACCTTGCAGCGCATCTTTGTCGCCGTCCGGTTCAGGATCCGTCCACAGGCCGCCGATATCGACCGTGTCACTCTTCGGTTTTTCCACCATCTTCTGAGGACTACGGTGCTGCTTGTCGACATAGGCCTTGATAACTTGCGTCGCGAGGCGTGCCGCCAACTTACCGTGCTCACCGCCTTGGAACAGAACACACACCACGATGTCGGGATTGCGGCGTGGCGTGAATCCCACGAACCAGCCATTCTGCGCCAGATCCTCGCTGTTCTTGAACTTGGCACGAGTCGTCAGGGATACGACTTGCGCCGAACCCGTCTTGCCCGCGATGTCGATCCCAGGAATGTGGGCGGACTGAGCCGTTCCTTCCGGCAGAAGAACCCGTGACATCGCGTCGGTGATGAAGGTCCATCCATTGGGGTCGATCGGAACGTTCTTCACTTCCGTATAGTGCTGGGCCGCGACATAGCTCGGCGGCACATCGATGGGATTGATGACGTGCGGCACAACCATGCGCCCGCCCATGGAGATCGCACTGATCGCGCGCAGTAACTGCACCGGTGTAATCGCCACCGCGCCCTGGCCGATTCCAACTGAGATCGTTTCTCCCGCAAACCATTTTTGCTTGAAATTCTTGATCTTCCACTCTTCCGACGGCATGACCCCGGAAACTTCGTTGGGCAGATCGATCCCCGTTTTCTGCCCCAATCCCAACTCGGTCGCGTACTTTGCGATTCGGTCGATGCCCAATTTCTCCGCCAACGTGTAGAAGAAAACGTCGCAGGACTGGTAGATCGCCTTTTCCAGGCTGACCTCTCCGTGTCCGCCTTTCACCCAGCAGCCGAAGCGACGTCCGTAAAACTCGGCGCCACCCGTGCAATTCACGTGCAGCGTCTGCGCAATATTTTCCTGCCACCCCGCCACGGACATGATGATCTTGAACGTCGAACCGGGTGCCAGTTGCGCCTGAATGGCTTTGTTCAGCAGCGGCTTATCAGGATCGGTGACCAACTTGTTCCACTGATCGCGCGACACATGCACGGCAAAATCGTTGGGATCGAACGTCGGCCCGCTCACCATGGCAAGGATCTCGCCGGTGCGCGGGTCCATGGCAACGATGGCCCCATTTTTCCCGGCCAGCGCTTCTTCGGCGGCAATCTGCAGATCGATATCGATCGTCAGCTTGAGTTGCTTGCCGGGGATGGCTTCGGTTTCACCGAGCCGTCCTACTTCCCGGCCGTGGCTGTCGACGACGGCCTGCCGCGAGCCGTTAGTGCCCATCAGAAGATTGTTGTACTGGCGCTCGACGCCGGAAATGCCGACGACATCGCCCGCGTTGTAGAGCTCGAACTGTGGCTGGTTCAGCATGTCTTCGCTGACTTCGCCGACATAGCCGATCAGGTGTGCCATGAAGCCGTTACGCGGATACAGCCGGCGGTGCGCCATGATCGTGTCGAGTTCGGGCAACTCGTTGCGATGCGCTTCAATGAACTGCAACTCGTCGGGAGTGATGTCTTCCTTCAGAAAAATTGGCTGGTACTGCGGATTCGACGCGAAATGGCGAATGCGCGTCCGCACCTCATTCGGATCTAAGTGCAGGCCCTGGGCAATCAAATCCGCGTCGGCAACCAGATCCCTCGTGGAATCGCGCAGCAGCAGCGCTGAGAACGACGGGTAGTTGTCGACGATGATGCGGCCTTCGCGATCCAGAATCTTTCCGCGCGGCGCAAGCACGGGGACGTTGCGAATGCGATTCTTCTCGGCGGCCGAGGCATAATAGCCGCTCTCCATCACCTGCAGCTTCCAGAGTCCGTAGGCGAGGATCAGGAAGATGCCCAGAATGATGTATTGCGCCGCCGTGAGGCGACCTTCAGAAACTTTTTCGTCGCGGCCGAACATCAGTTGTTAGTCCTTGGTCGTTGGTCGTTGGCTTGGTGCGTTGCTCTCATTGTAAGCCGGGGCGAATTCATCGGGGAACGAGCTTAGGTAACTGAGGTCACTATCCATTCGACAAACTTCGTCTATCGACCTTGCTAACGACGACCGACCAGCGACCAACGACGCCCTTCACGTTCTCTGCTTGAACTTGTCCAGCAGGAAGAACAGCGCGACTCCGAGGATCGCATTCGCCAACCCGGCCAGTATGCCGCGGGGCCAACTCCAAGTCTGGCTCATGTTCACCAGCCCGTGGGCCACGGTGAAATAGACTGCGGAATGAATCAGATAAAACCCCATGATTACCAGCAACCGGGCGCCGGCGTTTTCGACGTCGAGTTTGACTCCCAGCGACGAGGCTCCGTAGCCCACAACCGTCTTGGCAATTCCGTAAATTCCGATCGGATTGTGGCCGAGCATGTCCTGTGCCAGGCCAATCACCGCACCCGTGAACAGCCCGGCCACAGGACTCCGCCGGGCCATGGCAAAGAAGATCGTCACCAGCAGCGGCAGATCAAAGTAGACCGCAAAGCGCGGGAAACGGAGCGGCAGGAATGCCTGCACAAAGAGCGCCAGCAATGGCACACCGATCGTCACCGGGACGCTGAACCGGTAGACCTCAACCTGCTCATTGGATGTGTAGGTGATGGGCACGCTATTGTGGGCTGCCCTCATTTGCGGGTGGCTGCGAGCTGGGCGGCTGTGCGTTCGGTGGCGTGGGTTCTGCCTGTTTCTGCTGTTCGCCAGCCGGCGCCGCTTGAATCGCGCCGGTCTTGGGTTCTGCCGCGGGGTTGGCCGGAGCTGGCATGCTCTTCTTCACGGCGCCCGTTCCGGCGGAGGTTCCGCCAGTCTTCCCTGCTGGCCCCACTCCAGACGCGCTCGGAGCGGTGCTTGTGCCGGAGGGATTCTTGACTGGAGGTGTGGCAGTCATAGCCGCTCCCGCGGGTTTCGCGGTGGTCTTTGCTGCGCCAGGTTTGGTAGTGTCCCCCATCGCGCTTGCCGCTGTCGCAATCGGGGTCGGCTTGTCGGGCACCGACGGCAACCGCTGCGCCAAAATGTCGGCCGCCCGCACGCGCACATTCTCCTCCGCGATGGCCTGCTTTTCCTGCTTCTCAACCAGCACCAGAACTTCTTCCAGCTTGCTTAAGTTGGCGGCGGGCTTGATCTTGATGTTCAGAAACAAGTCCTTGCCGTTTCCAACCTTTGTGACCGTACCTACGGGCAGGCCTTTCGGGAAAATTTGATCGCCCCCGCTGGTTAGAACGGCTTCGCCCACGGGCACCTGCTCGTCGCTCATCACGCGTTCGAGGACGACTTCCCCATTGGCCGTACCGCGCAGAACTCCCTGCAATCGAGTCTTCTCAAGAATGGCGCCCACCCCGCTGCTTTGATCGCTGATCAGGAGCACCTGCGACACCGAAGGATAGACGATCAGAACCTTGCCAACGATTCCGTCGGACGTCATGACCGCCATATCGCGCTTAATGCCGGCGTTCTCTCCTTTATCGATGTAGACGGTGCGGGAAAGATCGCTGCCGCTCGAGCCGATCACCTGTGCGGCTACGGTGCGGGAGATGAATTGTTCTTTGAACGCCAGCAGGGTTTGCAGTCGCCGGGCCTGGGCGGCGTCTTCGCTCAGCCGCACCTGTTCCAGCCGCATTTGCTCAATCTGCTCTTTCAGTTGGCGGTTCTCGGCGCGTACGCCGCGGAGGTAAAAATAGTTATGCCAGATGTTGCCCGTGCCATTTTGGGCCCAAACCAGCATGCGCTCGAATGGAGTGATCGCGCCCACACCCCAGATGCGAATCAACCGAGTACTTTCCGCATCGGTCCCGCCGCTGCGCTTCACCTGCATCGCCAACCCGAGCACTTGCAGAAATAAGACTCCTACAAGAATCACCAGGTTGCGGTAGCGGCCGAGGACGGATTCCATAAAGAATACAGTTTCAAAGCTTCAAGGTTTCAAAGTTTCAATGTTTCAAGGATGGCCGTGCGCTGAAGTGTTGACAGTCCCTCACGACGTCAGTCCCTTGAAACCTTGAAGCCCTGAAACCTTGAAACCTGCTCACTCAAAACCTACTCAATCGATATCTTTCTTAGCAGTTTGAAATCGCTGAGCATCTTGCCGGTACCGAGCACCACGCTGCACAGCGGATCGTCGGCGATGGAAACCGGAAGCCCGGTTTCTTCGCGGATGCGTTTGTCGAGATTCTTCAACAACGCGCCGCCGCCCGTCAGCACGATGCCGCGGTCGCTGATGTCGGCCGAAAGCTCGGGAGGCGTCCGCTCGAGCGCGACGCGAATCGCGTTCATGATAGTCGAAACGCACTCGCTGAGGGCTTCGCGGATTTCGCCGTCGTCGACCGTAATGGTCTTGGGCACGCCTTCGATCAGGTTGCGGCCTTTGATTTCCATCGTCATCGGCTTATCGAGCTGGTGCGCGGAGCCGATCTCCATCTTGATTTGCTCGGCGGTACGCTCGCCAATCAGCAGGTTATATTTCCGTTTCAGGTAGTTCATCACGGCTTCGTCCATCTGATTGCCGGCCATCCGCACGGAACGCGAATAGACGATGCCGCTCAACGAAATCACTGCGATGTCTGTGGTGCCGCCGCCGATGTCAACCACCATATTGCCGCTGGGCTCGGTGATGGGCAGCCCGGCGCCGATCGCCGCCACCATGGCCTGCTCGACCAGATGGACCTCGCTGGCCTTGGCGCGATACGCGGAATCCATGACCGCGCGCTTCTCCACCTGTGTAATCTCCGACGGTACTCCAATCACGATCCGCGGGTGCACCAGCATCTTGCGGTTATGCGCCTTCTGGATGAAGTAATTCAACATCTTCTCGGTAACTTTAAAGTCAGCGATCACGCCATCTTTCATGGGCTTGATGGCGACGATGTTGCCCGGCGTGCGGCCCAGCATCTCTTTCGCCTCTTTGCCGACGGCCTCGACTTCGCCTGTGTTCTTGTTGATGGCGACGATGGAAGGCTCGTTCACGACGATCCCCTTGCCCCGCGCATATACGAGCGTGTTGGCGGTGCCGAGGTCGATGGCCAGGTCGCTGGAGAAAATGCTGAACAGCGACCGGAGGTTGTGATTGCGCGTCGAGCCTGAATGAAATCCGTTGTTTGACATGACGAAATTGTTCCCGCGTCTTTCTACGTGCTGCTCTGCCCGGAGTCTCCCGGGGAATTCCTCTTTATTCTCTTGTCAGGGTGCTGGGTCTCTCTATTCTACGAGATGCCCGGCAACCTTGCTCACACCAGGTTTCAAAGTTTCAAGGTTTCAGGGTTTCAAGGAACAACCCAAACCGCCTCGCAAACGACGGGACAACTATGAAATCTTGCAACTCTGAAACTTTGAAACCTATTGAATGATGATCTTCTTCTGCTGCGTATTCACTCCGCCCTGCGCCGTCTGTGCCGTCACCGTGATCACGGCCTCTCCGGTCGGCAGCGGCGGCGTGAAGTAATGGAACTGACCATCCGATGCGATCATCGGAACCTCGCTGCCGTTCACCATCACCCGCGCTCCGGTCTGCGTCTTGCCCGTCACTTCGATCACGTGACCGTGCTGAATAAAGGGATCCAGATCCAGTTCGATGGCCTCCGTCTCCTTGCCTTTGGAAATGATGGTGAAGCGATTCTTCTCGCTCTCCACCGATTCCTTCCCCGCTGTATCGTACGACTGCACCATCCAGTAGTAGGCGCCTTCGCCCAGGCTGGTGACGGTTACCGCTGCTGTATTAACCTTCTTGTCAACTAGTGTAGAAGAAAAATAAGGGTTGCGGGAGATGCGCAGGCGGTAACCAACTGCATTCGCCATCGGCGTCCAGGAAAATTCCACGTCCTTGGTCGCCTCGCCCGCGGAAAACAGCGGCGCCATATTCGCCGGCGCGATCGGTGTCGGAGGACCAATCTCCTTCGCCTTCTCCAGGTGCGACTGCTGCCCCTGGAAGGTCACTTTTTCCCAGTTGGCCAGTTTCACAGTTTCGCCGTTGCGGCTGACCTCGCCGGCACCTTTTTTCATCAGGATTTCGTGCTGGTCGGCCTTGGGATCGTTGTGCACCTGCGCCGCCGACTCCGGCGACAGCGATGCTGTAGCGCCCGCCACAATCACCTGCGATTTCGAACCCTGGCTGTAGGTCGCGGTCGAGAGGTCGACCGTTCCCGTGCTGACCGCTACTGCAACGTTGGTCTGTTGCTGGTCATTGGCCGAGTTCTCTTCGATCACGATCAGCGAATCCTGTTTGACCGTATAACTGGTGCCATCGTTGAAGACGACCTTCGCCATGCCTTCCGAACCAGTCTGAACGACGTCGCCCTTTTCCAGCGGGATGCTGTAATCGCCCGGCACCCAACTGTTGCCGTTACTCTTCTTGACGCGCACCGTTCCGTCCAGAGCAGTGAAGTGTGCCTGCTGGGCGGTCGAGACTCCAGGTCCCGTTGCCGGAGCCATGCCCGCAACGTGGTCCAGCAATCTGCCGACTACGTTCCCGCCAGCCTTAACCGTATTCTCGGTGAATTGCGGGAAGGTAAACCGCACGACAAAATAGAAGATGACCGCGCCCGCCATGATCAGCAGCGCGACACTGCGGTAGGTGATGGTGGTCCACGCAACGTGGATCCCCGGTTTGCGGTTATCAGAAGGCACTTGGACTCGAAAAACCTCGCTAAACCTTTGCAAATATGCGGTAAAGAAAAACGTTAGCACAAGCAAAACAGAGTAAAAAACAGGTAATCAATTTGGGACGTTACCGAAGTGCCAAAAGTGGGAAAAGACTGAATGTCTACCACCATCGACACGAAGGTACACGAGAGCTCTGCCGGACTCCTGGGTCGGCTGCGCGCCCGATGAGCGTAGATTTCGAAGCACGAGTCACGGGATTATAATGAGCGTTCGTTTGGTGGGCAAAATTGCTGTCGTAGATATCCCCGGCGCAGGCCCTCATCAGAATGAAGCTGTTGCAAACATGAGTCAGCCGATTCCAACCTTTTCCGCCGATCCGAACGCAATCGTCACGAAGAACATGGTTGACGTCTCTGTGGTCTTGCCCTGCTTGAATGAGCGCGAAACTGTTGGCATTTGTGTCGCGAAAGCGATAGCGGCTCTGAAAAGCGCGGGGATTGCTGGCGAAGTGCTCGTTGCCGATAACGGATCAACGGACGGTTCCATCGAACTCGCCCAGTCTGCCGGGGCCAGAGTGGTGAACGTGGCGCAACGCGGATACGGGAATGCCCTTCGCGGCGGAATCCAAGCGGCCCGCGGCATCTACGTTCTCATGGCAGACTCGGACGATAGCTACGATTTCGCGCACATCCCTCGATTTGTCGAGCAACTGAGGAATGGTTCCGATCTGGTGATGGGCAACCGCTTTCTCGGAGGCATCCACAAAGGGGCGATGCCCCTCCTCCACCGTTACCTCGGCAACCCCGTGCTCACCGCCATCGGCCGGCTCTTTTTCCGTTCGCCCTCTCGAGATTTTCACTGCGGCATCCGCGCCTTCCGCAAAGACAGTTATGACCGCATGGACATCCGCTCCACCGGCATGGAATTCGCCAGCGAGATAGTCGTAAAAGCGAGTCTGCTGGGGATGAATGTGACTGAAGTCGCCACCACCCTGTCGCCCGATGGACGCAGTCACCCGCCCCACTTGCGAACCTGGCACGATGGCTGGCGCCACCTGCGTTTCCTGCTGATGTACAGCCCCAGGTGGCTCTTTTTGTACCCTGGAATCGCCTCCATCCTGGTGGGCCTCGCCGCGTGCTTCTGGCTGTTGCCCGGTCCGCGTCGCGTCGGCGACGTAGTGTTTGACGTCCACACCCTTGCCTATGCTTTTGGTTCCATGCTCGTCGGATTCCAACTGCTGGCCTTTGCCGTGTTCACCAAGGTCTTCGCCATTACTGAAGGTCTTTTGCCGGAAGATCCACGGCTCAATCGCATGTTCAATTACATCAAACTCGAAACCGGGTTGATCGTGGGAGGACTATTCGTACTCCTGGGAATCTCTGGATCCCTTTTCGCGCTCTCCACCTGGGCTCGAAGCAGCTTCGGCCCCATCACTTCGGAGAACATTCTTCGCGTGGTGCTGCTCTCCGTCTTTGCGCTGGTTCTCGGGCCGCAGATCATATTCAGTAGCTTCTTCCTGAGCATCCTGGGGCTGCGTCGCCGCTAACCATGCCTCCTGCCGAATTCGACTCCTTCGCGCGAAGCTACGAGCGGGATCTGGCGAAGTCCCTCGCCATCACCGGCGAGGGCAGAGACTTCTATGCTCGAAGGCGAATCGACTGGACGGCGCGATGCATCGCCCGACTCAACCATCCGGCGCAAAGAATTTTGGATTACGGCTGCGGCGACGGCGCCAACGTGCCCATGCTGGCTGCCCGATTCAATGCCGGTCAGGTACTTGGTGTGGATGTCTCGAGTGAGTCCATCGCCGTAGCCCGCCAGTCTCATCAGCACGCAAGACTTTCGTTCTTGTGCACCCACGACTGGACTCCGGATGGCGCCATGGACCTTGCTTTTACCAACGGAGTCTTCCATCACATCCCTCCGCCTGAGCGCAACGATTGCCTGGCTGCGGTTCGCCACTCGTTGCGCCCCGGAGGATTGTTCGCCTTCTGGGAAAACAATCCCTGGAATCCCGGCACGGTCTACGTGATGTCGCAATGCGCGTTCGACGAGCACGCCATTACGATCAACCCTCGCGAAGCCCGCAGGATCCTGTCTCAGGCCGGGTTCGGCATTCTGCGAACCGATTCGCTCTTCTACTTCCCGCACTCCTTGCGTTTCCTGCGCCCCGCCGAACGCTGGCTGAGCGGACTACCCCTCGGCGGCCAATACCTGGTGTTGTGCCAGAATCCCCTCTAGATGGAATGCCCTACGGTTGCTGCCCCCTCACGACAGCCGGATCTAAGCGATGGGCGACCGTGGCGTTCGCCTCCTCTTCCGCCAGCATCTGATTGCGATCCCATTCCGGCCGCAGAACCATCGCCTTAATGTGGAAGCGCGATTCCTTGGACGCATCATCAATGCGAATCAGCAGTTCATTCTTCTGTATGCGGAATCGCGTGACTTCCGCCAGGGGTATCAGTTGATCCGACGTCCTTCCGCTGATGACATAGACTACACGCTCGCCTACCAGCACATACTCGGGACATTGCATACCCGCTTCCACCGTGCGGTCCCCGGACATCACCGAGATGAATCCATGCTGCGGCCCCATGCAATCTGTCATCCGCATGCGGACAATAGTGCCTTCCTCGTGGGAATGGCTTTGCGCTGCTAGGTAACCCGGAAATGCGAGCACAAGAATGCAGATCAGCGTGCGTTTCATAGTCCCCCAATTATCGAACTTGGTTTGGATAGTAGTATCCGCTTCGGCTGCGGAACTGCAGGTTAAGGTTATGAGTAGGAAGAACGCGGACGGTGTGGAATCCGGAGGCATGACTCGGCAGCCGGTAGGTGACCGTATAGCTTGCTCGAAAACCTTCAAGAATCTCATCCAATGTGCGCGCGGCCGCGTGGGGTGGCGGAAAGTAGCGTCCGCCGGTTGCGCTGGCAAGTTTGTAGAGCGCTACCGCGCCCTGCGACCATCCGGCCTTGTTCACGTCGATGCAGTCCAACTGCACCTCGTCGCGCAGCGAGGCATCGACGGCATCTCCTAGAGAGTTTCCGCTGAGGTTGTCTTCCCCGTCTGAGAGCACGATGAGAACCTTCTCCTCCCGGGCGTCTCCGTGCTGCCCAAGATAGTCGGCCGCATACACGATCGTGTCGAACAATGGAGTTTGCGCACCCGCGTGTGCCGGGAACCGCTCTACGGCATGCGACGTGCGGCAGTCTCCGCCGCAGAACAGTATGGGATGCGATCCTTCAAAGGAGAAAATCGAGAGATTTTCTTCCGGCACCCCCGCAGTTTGCGAGACCAGTTCCATAATATCCGCCAGCTCCTGACGGAATCGCGGGCTCACCGATTCGCTGGCATCGACCAGAATCGCAATCTCCAACTTCGTCCAGTCGGAACGGGTAAAGCTTTGAAAATTGCGGACGATAACATCCTTGTCAACCACCGCAAAGTCGCTGGCCTGCAAGGTGGCCACTCCATGATTGTGCTGATCCATGGCGGAGAAGTTCAGCCGCACCTCCGTGGTGCCCGTGCGATAGGTGAATTCGGCCGGATCTCCGGCCACACCCATGGAAAATCCACTGCAAAACAGTACCACTGCCAGCAGCGGCCAGCGGCGGCGACAAAATACAAGTATGGCCATACCGACTACATCGGCCTTTAGTAGGAAACTTGAGGTCGCTCCCCATTACGCTAGTCATTTCGTGCGTGCGCCTGCGCTTGACAGCTTTTCAAAACCTTTTCCCGCCTGCGAGACATTCCTGAGATTTCCCAAATGTGAGCGATCAGACTGATCACGTCCCGACACTGACTCCGCCTGCGGTACGTACCCTATGCGGCAAATCACTCGCTCGTGTGAGCGGCGGCACTGTGTTAACACGCATGCTGCCGCTACTATAGCGACGTCTTCCCCCTGGTGCTCGGAAACTGTCGTTCGCTCCTTCCCTTTTCCGAGAGTGAGGCTTTATGCATAGCCTCGGGATCCTGTCGTTTCGCTGGTTCTGTTCGGAAGAGCGTTCCCTCTCCTCCGTGTGGCAAGTCCTGCCTCATTCCCAGCGCGATCCCATAGCTCGATTGCCACCGCCCTGACTTCGGCCAGATGGTGCGTTCGCGTCTTTTGGCCTCAGGCGACTTCTATCTTCAGGAGGCGGACTATGAAACGGCGCCCCTTTCTCACCGTCGTAACCCTGCTGGCATCGATCCAGGTTTTCGCAGGTGGCACTCCGAAATACAGTCCGGAACAAGCAATTGACCGCATCATCGCCAACGAACGCGCCCTCAGCACCACTATGCGCAGTTACAGTCCGATGGTGGAAACCTACCTGCAGCGCATGCAGGCTGACTCCACCATGGGATTCCTTCCTGCCGAGGATCACTACTTCCTCGGACGTGTGCAGTTTCAGCAGGCAAAAGAAGAGTTCTATCTCGATAAGCGCCTGGTCGAACGCATGGCGGGTTCGTTCTCGAAGCTCTATTCCCTCAGTCCCGTGGGCTTCTCCGCCATGATCTTCGTCGATCGCAGTGGCTTCGACCGCAAGAATTACGAACTGCACTATTTGCGCAGCGAGTTTCTGGGCGAGGTGCGCTGCCTGATCTTCGAAGTGAATCCCCGCAAAGATCGCAACGTACCCCGCTTCAAGGGTGCCATCTGGGTGGAGGACGGGGGCTATAACATCGTGCGGTTCAACGGCAGCTATGGGACCTTTCACATCGATAGCTGGCGCATGAACCTGCGCGAAGGCGTCTGGCTTCCTGCGGTGGTGTACTCGGAAGAATTCGATTCGAACAAGCCGCAGACGCAGGGTCCACGCCTCAAGGCGCAGACGCGCATCTGGGGCTACAACCTCGGGGTGCACCGGGAATCGGAGTTTGCGGAGATCGTGGTCGATCCCGCGGTCGCCAAAGATTCCTCCGAGAGTCCCGATCAGAGCCCGCTCGACATTCAACGATCCTGGCAGCGCCGCGCCGAAGACAACGTCGTTATCAAACTCGAAGAACTCGGTCTGGTTGTGCCCGAGGGCGAAGTCGACAAAGTACTGCAAACCGTCATCACGAATCTGGAAGTCACCAACAAGATCGTCCTCGACCCCGAGGTCCGCTGCCGAATCATTCCCACTACGCCGATCGAAGTCGCCACCATCGGCCACACGATCCTGGTCAGCCGCGGACTGCTCGACGCCCTGCCCAATGAAGCCGCGCTCGCCGTGATTCTGTCTCATGCGCTGGCGCATGCTGCGCTCGGCCACGACCTCGACAGCAGTTTCGCCTTCAACGACCGCATGGTCGTCCCCAGCCTCCGGCAATTGCCGCTCTTTGACTTCAAGCACACTCCCGAACAGGAACGCGAGGCCGAAGCGCTGGCGGTGAAGTTCCTGGCCAACTCGCCCTACAAAGACAACCTTGCCGAAGCCGGACTGTTTCTCAAAGCACTCGCCAAGTACGAGCGGAAGGTTCCCAACCTGACCAAGGCGACCTTGGGCGAGAGCCTGGTCGCCGACGGCCGTGTAACGTTCATGAGCCCAATCGCCGATGCTGCACCCGCGCTCGAACTCGACAATCCTGAGCAGATCGTCGCCTTGCCCCTCGGCAGCCGCGTGAAGCTCGACCCCTGGGCCGGACAGTTGAAGTTCGTGAAAGCTCGCCCGCCTCGCATCTACTCGGCAAAAGACAAGCTGGCGCTGGAGGTCACGCCGTTCTCGCCCTACCTGGTTCGTCTGAAGCCTGGCGCAGCGAGTGGAGCTACACAGGATTCGACACAAGACCGTTGATGGAGGACCTATGACTGTCTCCGCGCGGTTCGTGTTTCGAGCGCTGGCATTTCTGGTGAGCTCATGCGTGTGCTATGCCGGCTCGCACCCGGTTCGAGTCGATCAGAATTCGAACTGCCTTGAATGCCACGCCGACCACGCCACGGGAGATCACGTACATCCTGCCGTCACGCTGGGATGCACATCCTGTCACAGCATCGACAACCGGGACGACGCAACCTACGTCGTGCTCAAGCCGGCGAAGGGCGTCGCATGCTTTGAATGTCACAACCAGGCGTCGTTCCTGTACCCGCACCTTCCCTACACCTCCGGGATGTGCTTGCGCTGCCATAATCCGCACCACTCGGCAAATCCTCGCCTGCTGCGGGCGAAAGTCAATGAGCTTTGCTTAAGTTGTCACCTGCGCACGAAAGAGAGTGTTCCCTCAGGCTACCTGCCGATGATCGAACTCACCGCCAACAACACCATGGGGCATCCCTACCTGAGGCATCCCGTAAGCGGCAGCCACGACGCGCTCAACGGGGGCGAGATGTCGTGCATGAGTTGTCACCGCGCGCACGGCGGCACGCAGGCGCACCTGCTGAAAGCAGCGGCCGAAATTCCGGAGGATGCCCTCAACCACGACACGGAAACGAAGGACATGTGCCACAAGTGCCATCTGCTGATGTGGGGACTGGAGGATTCGTCGCTGAAGAAGAAGCACAGGAAGAACCACTATTAGCAAAAATACGGAGTCAGCATGTGGAATGCAGGAATGTGGGGACAGCCGCCTTCGGCTGTCCGTCGAGCGAAGCTCGACCGGTGTTGAGCTTCAGCGGTTCCAGACTCGAGGAACTTCGAGTCTACGTGATGCTCACTTCCGTATAAGTCCCGTACACCTGCCGCAACGCTTCGCAGATCTCGCCCACGGTAGCGTAAGCACGCACCGCGTCCACGATGTAGGGCATGGTGTTCGCGGCCGAGACGTTGCCGTTTGTCCCCGCATTTGGCTCCTGCGCCGCGGCCTTCTTCAGCGCATCCAGCGCCCGCTGCACCGCCTCATTCGACCGCCGCGCACGAAGAGTCTTCAGCTTGGCTGATTGCTGGCGCGCTACACTCTCGTCGATGTAGAGAATGTGCGGTGACTCCTCTTCGATAACGAACTCGTTGGCGCCCACGATCACTTTCTCGCGGGCTTCGACCGCTCGCTGATACTGATACGACGCCTCGGCAATTTCCTTTTGCGGATAGCCGCGCTCAATCGCCTTCACCATGCCGCCCATCGCGTCCATCTTGCCGAAGTAATCGAACGCGCCCTTTTCCATTTGCAGCGTCAGATTCTCCAGGAAATACGACCCGCCCAGCGGATCGACCGTCTGTGCGACTCCTGACTCGTACGCGATGATCTGCTGCGTGCGCAGTGCGATGCGCGCCGCCTCTTCCGTGGGAAGAGCAAGCGCCTCGTCGTAAGAATCGGTGTGCAGGGACTGGGTTCCGCCCAGTACAGCCGCGAGTGCCTGCACGGCCACGCGAGCAATGTTGTTCATAGGTTGCTGCGCCGGTAGAGATACGCCCGCAGTCTGAGTGTGAAAGCGCATGAGCCAGGTGCGCTGGTTCTTCGCGCCGAAACGGTCTTTCATCACTCGATACCAGATCTTGCGCGCCGCACGGTATTTGGCAATCTCTTCAAAAAAGTCGTTGTGCGCGTTGAAGAAGAAGCTGAGCCGCGGGCCGAACTCGTCCACATCGAACCCGCGCCGCCGTGCCCACTCCACGTACTCGACACCGTCATAGAGTGTGAATGCTAGTTCTTGTAAAGCGGTCGAGCCGGCTTCGCGAATGTGATATCCGCTGATGGAAATCGTATTGAAACGCGGCGTGAACTTCGATCCGAACTCAAACGTATCGATCACCAGCCGCATCGACGGCGCGGGCGGATAGATGTATTCCTTCTGCGCGATGTACTCTTTGAGGATGTCGTTCTGAATCGTGCCCGAAATCTTCTTCCAGTCCGCACCCTGCTTCTCTGCGACCACCAGGTACATCGCCCACAGCACCGATGCCGGTGAATTGATAGTCATCGATACAGTGGTCTTCTCCAGGTCGATGCCGCCGAAAAGAATTTCCATGTCTTCGAGCGAATCGATGGCCACGCCGCACTTGCCGACTTCGCCTTCGCTGGCCGGATGGTCGGAGTCGTAGCCCATCAGCGTAGGCAGATCGAAGGCGACCGAAAGCCCGCTGCCGCCATGCTCGAGCAGATATTTATAGCGCTGGTTGGTTTCCTCGGGCGAGGCGAAGCCCGAGAACTGCCGCATGGTAAAAAGTTTGCCGCGATATCCGGTGGCGTGAATGCCGCGCGTGTACGGCGCCTGGCCGGGATAGCCGAGATACTGCTCTTCGCTCCAGTCGGCGGGCAGATCGGCCTGAGTGTAAAGGCGGCGAATGGGAACGCCCGAAATCGTGGTGAAGCGCGCATGTCCGTGCTCGTCGAGATTCACCCCGGTCGGTGCGCCGATCGGCCGCTCGGGAGATTTCTCCAGTGTAGGCGCCAAGGTTTTCTCAGCCCACGTCTTCTCCGCCTCGTTCGGATGGCGGTCTTCAAACACATCCGCGATTGGGCTCTCGGCAACTTGCGGCTTCAACGGCTTCTTTTCCATGCGAACCCCAGTGTTCTGTCTCGATGATAGGGAAGTGAGCGCCGAGGAGCAAGGCGGGAACCGTGCATGCAAACGACCGGCCGGTATGGGTGTATCCGTTGTGGTCCTCTGAGTGGCGGAACTTTGGATGGAACATTTCATCCGATGGAGGATGTCATCCAGAACCCGGCGTCAAGCCGGGTGAAGGACCTTACGAAGGTTTCCGCCAAGATGAAGTTGCAAGGTTGCTATGCGGGAGCATCCAGAGTGGCAGATCCTACTAAACTGCATCGAAGGCGGCAACTGACGTAAGGTCCCTCGCGCCGGCTTCGCCGCCGCTCAGGATGACATCGTGGATTTCGTGCGCGAGAGTTCCCATGCCTTCGCGTATTTGCATGAAACGTACACGGCATGGTACAGGTGCAGCAGCAGTCCTTCGCGGCCGTCGAGGAATCCGAGACGGAAGAAATAGTTGTAGATGAACGTCGCCAGCGGTCGCAGCACGATGTTACTCACGCTGAACCGAACTTTGCCGTTGCCCTTGGCCACCACCATCTCCGCGCCTAGCGACGAGTAGCGGTTCATGTGCTCGATGTAGTCGGACAGCGTCGGGTAGGAATGATGGATGATTCCAGCTCCTATCCGCCCCGTTTTACCTTCCAACTGGATGTCTTCGTGCACGATGCGGTTTTCAAATCTTCCCGACCCTCGTCGGAACAGGCGCAGCTTGGGATCAGGCCAGAAGCCTCCGTGCCGGAGCCATCGGCCGAGAAATTTGTTCTGGCGTTGAATCCAATAACCTTTCACGTCGGAACTGGCCTTCGTGGTTATACCCATCGCGGCGAGGAGTTCCGGTTTCGGCTGGGGCCTTGGGTACAAAAGTGCATGGGGGATCAGCACAGCCAACTCGCGCTCCACTTCTTCATCCGCGTCCAAACTCAGAATCCAGTCGCCCGTGGCCTTGTCGATGGCCGAGTTCTTCTGCGCGGCGAAGCCTTTCCATTCTTCCACGAATACCTTCGCGCCGAACGACTTCGCGATCTCAACCGTGCGGTCGGTTGAGCCTGAGTCGACGATGATGATCTCTCCTTTGCCGTCGACCACTAGCGGTTGCACGCTGGCGAGCGTGCGGCCGATGTTGGCCTCCTCGTTAAACGTGATGATGACGACGGAAAGGTTCATAGGTGGAATGCGGACAGTCCTGCTTCACGGACTCGAAATTGTCTCACACACCGGGGCTAAGGCCTGGCGGCTTAGCTGCCCGAACGCGGCCCTGAAGGGCCGCTCTTTCACCGAATCCTCTATCAGTTCTCTCGACTCTCGTGCCGGCTCTCCCTCCGAGCGATTGAAGGCCATCGCACTTCCGACAGTAGGAATACGATCAAGATGATCAACTCTGGCTCGATGGGATGCCGGTAGCGGGCATGCGGAAATACGAAGTAGTACACCGTGGGATACGTGAGCACCAGTCCCGCGAAAAGCCACGCCCCGGGCCGCTTCTGGCGCACTGTGCGCCCGAGTCCCCACAGAGCCAGCACTGACGTTGCCAAGAAAGCCGAGGTGCGGAAGTCCACGGGCGCGAGGCTGCTGGTTGCTCTGGGCACGCCGTTCCAGTAGTAGAAGAATCGCTTCATGCTGATCACCGCAAAGCGACCGGGATGCGCGTGGACCCAGTCGAATGCGATCCGCTTGCATGATGCCGCATACGCGAGTTCGCCCATGCGCTGGAACTTCTCGAACTCGAGACCGTTGAGATTGGGTTGCAGGTAGGCCATCAGCATGCCATCGGCGTAAGAACCATTGCCCAGACGGAATTGCAATCCGAAATCATCGCGCAAGAATACGAAGCGGCCAAACACTTCGTAGTTCCGCACGACCCAGGGAGTCAGCACGAGAAAGAACACGACAGAAGAAAGCACGATGCCTATCAGCGAAGACAGACCGCGCTTATATCTCTGCCGCCAGATCCAGAGGCCGCAGAACGGCAGGAAGGCCAGCATCGTCGGATTGGCCAGTGCCCCAACGCCGTACAGCGCGCCGAATAGCGCCCAGCCGCGCCAGCCCGGCCACTCCTGCAACTCCAAAGCTAGAAGAAACAAACAGGCCAAGACGAGCGGCGTGAACGTTGTGTCCCAGATCCAATGAACGGACCAGTACCAGACGTAGGGACACAGAGCCCACGATGCCGCGGACCATACGGCGATGCGCACGCCGAAGGTTTTGTGTGCGATCCAGAAGATGGGGATGCAGGTGAGGGTTGTGAACAAACTGTTGATGCTCAGCAATACCCACGCGGAAGCGTGGGTGTAGACGCCGAAAATCCTGAAGACACCCGCCATCAGGTACGGATACGGCGGTGGCTCCCATGCGGTTGCGCCTGTGTTGCCACCGTACGGACTGCTGAAGCCGTGGCCTTGAGCGATCGAGCGGGCCACGCGGCCCATCTCCCAGCCGAACTCGAAGTTATCGTCGCCGGGACGCGTTCGGTATTGATGGAAGGCTCCGATCGTCGCCACCTGAAGCGCGAACGACAGAGGCAACAACCAGAGGAAAAACCTGGGGAGTGCAGGCCGGGACGGTCTCGCCATCGGGCGTAGTGTATCAGGCTGGACTCAAGTTCGCCGCCAGACAGCAGGTCCCTGGACTGCGCGTTGCGATTGATAATCCAATCGCAATGCTACGCTCGGGGTGACGGATCAATTGAAGATTTGCGAAATGTTCCTGCAGGAACATTCGTCTTACACAGTTGTATGTACAATTGGCGTAAGTCCATTGTTTACAATACCGCCCAAATCCGTGCCGATCTCGAAAATGACCCTACATTTGCCCTCCGGATGGTGCAGGTGCGGCGGTCGTTGGGGCTGGAGCCGCAGGGGCAGCGTCCTGCCGTGGGGCAACATACGGGACGTTGGGCAGGTGCGTGACCTGACCGCGGCTGGCGTCGCTGACGTCGATTCCGGCGTGATCGAGCAGCAATCCGGTGGCGCGATCGAGTTCGATGCGCGACTTCTCATAGGCGGCCTTGGCGGAAACCAGATTTGACTCGCCGGTGGTCAAGGTGGCGGCATCCTGGAGGATTGCTGTTTGTGTGGTGAGTCCCACTTTTAGTTTCTGCTGATCGGCGTCGAGCGTCTGGCGCGCCAGGTCGACCGCCGACTGCGCGGCCTGCACCGCCACGCGGTTCTGCTTCACATCGAATTGCGCGTTGCGTACTTCGATGCGAATCTGATTTTCGAGCTGGTGCAATCGGACCTGAGCCTGGCGATATTCGAGTTGCGCGCGCACTTCGTTGGCCTGGGCTTCGCGGTTGCGCAGTGGAATCGTGAGCGAGAGTCCGACGCCCTTATCAGGAGCGGTGGAATTGATCAGCTGATTCAAGGTTGTCCCGTACCCGACCGAGCTTGAAGTCTGGAAGGGCGGCGGGGCCGTCGACGGGGTGTAGCAGAACTTGCTGGAGGATGCGGAGCATACTGGAACCAATGGGTTGACCTGTCCACCCACGCCAGATCCGCCATAGTAGGCGAAAGCATCGAGCGTAGGCAGCAGCGCGTTGCGGACGGCCTTGTTGCTGAGGTCGCGGGAGTTGAGGTCGATGCGCGACTCAGCCAGTTCGGCGCGATGTTGAAGTGCGTCGTTGATCAGATCCTGAATGGGGATGGTCGGCTCCTGATCGGGAATCTGCATAGCCGAGGTGGGAACGACATCGGCCTCGGCGAGCACTGGATCTTCAATGCTGCGGCTGAGTGCGTTCTTCACGAGCAATTCCTGTAATTGCAGGTTGTTCTGCGCGACGATCAGGTTCTGCTGATCGGTGGCGACAATGCTCTGCGAACTTACGACTTGAATGGGAGGCGCGGTCCCGACCTGAGCCTGGCGTTTGGAATCCTCCAACGCCTTTTGTGCGTAGGTGAGCGATTCCTGTTGCACGCGAACGTTTTCGTATGCAAAGACCAGGTCCCAATACATATTCTCGATCTGGTCGACGGTGGTGAGAACCTGCAGCCGGAATGCGACGTCGGATATTTCCCGGTTGTTTTTCGCAATCCGAATGAACCGTGTGTTGGGTAAGAAACCGAAGCCCTGGAGTAGATTTTGGGTGAAGCGGAACTGGAAACTCGAGCCCAACTGTGGTGTCAGTAAGCTGGTGGGATTGTTGGTGGTCAAATGAGTGTTGTTAAACGAGCCCGTAAGAGCTCCGCCCCATTCGAATCCCTGCGAATAACCGAAGTTTGCAGTGTAAGTGTTCTCAGCCACGACCGGGATGGGGCTGAAGACACTGACGGATTCGGTTTCGTTCTTGTCAAGTTGGAGCGTGCCGGTCAGAGCGGGGTCGAATGCGGTGATAGTGGATCCGATACCGAGGGTGGAACCGACCAGACCGTTAGTGCCGGTGCCGGCGCCTCCAGCGGCGACAGTAGTGCCGCCCGTGCCGGACCCGACCGTGCCGCCGAGTCCGCCCACGCCGCCTCCGGGAGTGTTTTGCACGACGCCGGTGTTGACGCCGAGAATGTTGGCGCCGGATTTTGCGCGAAGCAGGTCGGCGGCCGCGATGTTCAGGTTGTAACGGGCAATGTCGATGTCGAGATTGTTCTCGAGTGCGAGCGCGATGGCGTCATCGATGGAGAGATAGATCTTGCCATCGCGCATCAGGGCATCGATACGTGGCGAGTTGGCCAGGTTGGGCTGCGCCAGTTCTTGCGCCATGTAAGGCTGCAGCAAGTGAGGGAAGGCCGACCGTGGAATCGAGTAGTCCCTGAGATGAACGGCCTGCGGTTGCGCCGGCTGAGGAGCAGCGGGCGGAGTTGACAGCGCAGGCGAGGCTACTTGCGACCAAAGCGCGAGCGGTACCGAGGCAGAAATAACGGCGGCCAGGCACAGCGGCAGCCGCCGGGCGATAGAGGTAGAAATCAAACGCGGTAAACGCATGAGTCGTCTCCTTGCATAAGAGCGGGCGCGCATTCTTGTGCACGCGGAATTCAGATAATGCCAATGTTGGATGCAAGACACAAAAATATGTCACTTCATCTTAGCGGGAGAAGTTTCGCGAAAAGGGCGGGGGATTGTAAAGAATTGTGAGGGAAAATGAAGATGGCGCCGCTGCCTGGTAAGGGCAGCGGCGCCGCGAGCATTTCCAGTCACTATTGTTGCGGTGTCTGAGGCGCTGCCTGAGCCGGTTGTGTGATCGATTCCAGGTTCTTTCGAGGCGCGACGTAAGGAGCATTGGGCATCTTCGTGACCTGGCCGCGGGCGGCGTCATCGATGCTGATGCCGTTGTGATCGAGCGTAGTACCGACCGCGCGATCCAGTTCAACCCGCGATTTTTCGTAAGCCGCCATGGCCGACAACAGAACGGACTCGGCCGTGGCCAGAGCGCTTCGGGTCTGCAGAACAGCCGTGGTGGTGGAAGTGCCGAACTGATATTTCTTTTGCTCGGCATCCAGGGACTGCTTTGCGTAGTCGACTGCGGCCTGAGCCGAGGCCAGACTGGCGCGATTCTGTTCGACGCCAAATTGAGCGTTGCGGACTTCGATGCTGACCCGATTTTCGGTTTGCTGCAGGGCCATCTGGTTCTGACGGTATTCCAGTTCCGAACGGATCTGCACAGCCTGAGCAGCACGATTGCGCAGCGGGATATTGAGCTGCAGCCCTACGCCCTTGTCGGGCGAGGTTGAATTCACCAACTGGTTCAGTGTGCCGCCGTAGCCGATGGTGGGAGCGATCGGTATCTGTCCGGGCCCGTTGCCTGCGCAACCGAAAGCCTGGTCTTCAAGGGGGAGATTGGCACATTCGTTAGCGGGGTTCTGCACGCCGCCTAATCCAGCTCCCCCGTAGTAGGCAAACAGGTCGAGTGTAGGCTTGAGTGCGCTCCGTACGGCTTTATTGCTCATTTCCTGGCTGTTCAATTGAATGCGGTTCTCCACGAGTTCGGCACGATGACGAAGAGCATTATTGACCAACTCCTCCGTCGGTTGAACCGGCTCGTCTTGAGGAACTTCCATGGTGGACGTCGGGATTACTTCTGCGCCGGCGAGGACCGGATCATGCAGCGTCCGGCTCAGTGCGTTCTTCATGAGCAACTGCTGCAACTGAAGATTGGTCTTGGCAACCGTTAATGCCTGCTGGTCTGCCGCCACGGTGCTCAGAGCGCGTACAGATTCAATAGGGGCGAGACTACCGATTTCCACCTGTTTCTTGGTATCGGAGAGAGTCTTCTCCGAGAAGGCTAACGATTCCTGCTTCACGCGCTGGTTCTCGTAGGCGTAGACGAGATCCCAATACATATTCTCGATCTGATCGACGGTGGTGATGATCTGCAAGCGGAACGCAACGTCGGAAAGCTCACGATTGTTCTTGGCGATGCGAATGAAACGAGTATTCGCCGCGAACCCAAAGCCCTGCAGAAGATGCTGGGTGAACGTTGCCTTGAACCCGGAAATCAACTGCGGGCTCAGGGATTGGAAGAAGCTGTTGGTCGTGCCGCGGGAATTGGTGAAGGAAACGTTCAGATTTGTGCCCCACGTAAATTCCTGCTGGTAGGCGAAGTTGACCGTTCCGGTGTTTTGCGCCAAGGTTCCGGGCAAGGGTACGCCTTGGAAGGGGTTGGTGGCCTGCTGCTTGAAGTGATCTTCCTGCAGTGTTCCAGTGAGGATGGGATCAAAGCTGTTGATCTGCGGTCCCATGCCCAGCGTAGATCCGGTCAAACCAGCCGCGCCAGCACCGGCGCCGGCCGCGCCGAGCGTCGTCCCTCCACTGCCGGAACCGACCTGGGCTCCGACTCCGCCCACACCGCCTCCGGGCGTGTTCTGCACGACGCCGAGCGGCACGCCGAGGATGGCAGCGCCCGCCTTCGCTCGCAGCACATCGGTGTCGGCGATATTCAGGTTGTAACGAGCAATGGCGATGTCAAGATTGTTTTCGAGCGCGAGCGCGACGGCATCATTCAGCGACAAGTAGAGCTTGCCATCGTGCATGAGCTGATCGATGCGCGCCGTATTCGCGAGATTCGGCGGAGCCAGAGTCCGAGACTTGTAAGGCGCGATCGGGTTCGGAAAATGCGATGCCGGCTGGCCATAATTTAGAGCCGGCACCGCGCCCGCTTCCGTGGTGTTCTGCGGCGTGGGAGTCGCGGGGACATCCTGGCTCCAACCTGCGATGGTCAGAGCTGCGAAAAGGCTGGCAACGGCGGCGAGCCGGACGGTCGACATTAAACGTGGGAATGGCATCTACTCATCTCCGTTCGTTCACACTACATTCAATTAAGAACCAATCGAATTAAGACCTTGCTGCGAATACACTTGGGTTTGCCCGAGACAACTCGACCCAAAATAAAGTCCTACTCAGGCATTGGTACGCAAAGGACCGGCGGAAGGTTCCGGAAAGCTGGGAGAAAAATGTCCTTCCGTGCGGCTGCGCTGTTGTCGTTCCTGGTTTCCTGCGCTCTGTATTGCTTGGGACGTGGTGGCAGAGAGGTCTCGATAGTCAAAGACCGGGGTTCCGCGGAAACCAAATAGTATAGCTGACTGGAACGCGACTTGACTTGCACCACCGTGCTCCTGGAACTGATAAATTGCCGGCAAAGCCAGAAATCGATTGGATGATGGTGCGGCGGCGCGGGACTCGAAAGATCGCAGCATGCGCAATCTCAAAGTAACGGTCTCCTATGACGGGGCGGAATTTTCCGGCTGGCAAGTGCAGCCCGATGTGGCGAGCGTGCAGGGCACGCTGGCCTCAGCCATTGGACGCATTACCGGGGAAAAGGTATTGCCGCAGGGCTCGGGGCGCACCGACGCGGGAGTGCACGCTCTGGCGCAGGTGATGACATTTGTCACGGAGTCTTCGGTCCCCACCGGAAATTTTCTCAAGGCTCTGAACGATATTTTGCCGGCGGCGGTGCGCGTGTTGGACGTGGAGGAAGCACCGGCGGAATTTCACGCGCGTCATTCGGCAAGGGGCAAGACGTATCGCTATCGTATTTATCGGGAGTCAATTTGCCCGCCATTTCTGGCGCGCTACGTGTGGCACTTTCCATACCGACTGGCGGAAGAGGAAATGGGGAGGGCGGCTGCGCTCGTTGTCGGGGAGCACGATTTCACATCGTTCGCAGCGGTCGATCCGGAGCGGGGGCGGGATGGCGTTCCTGTATCCAATGTGCGGACGATCTTTTCTTCGTCGTGGGAGCGGGCGGGGGGTGAGTTGATCTACACGGTTCGCGGCTCGGGATTTCTGCACCACATGGTGAGGAACCTGGTAGGCACGTTCATTCTGGTGGGCAAAGGGACTTTGCGGGTGGAGGATGTCACACGAATCATGGAAGCGCGGAACCGCTCGGCGGCGGGAGCGACGGCACCCGCCAGTGGATTGTATCTCGTCAATGTCGAGTACTAGCGGAGGCGGCGTGGACCTGCAATCTCTGCAGCAGCGGATGCGTGGCAGCATGTGGCTGGCCCTGGGGGAGTTCGCCATTGTGGCGGGGCTTTTCTACGCTGATATTCACCATCACATCTACGTCAGCAAGACTCCATACATTTTTCTGCTGGGTTGGGCCTCGCTGCGGCTGCGCGGGTTGCGGTGGAAGGACGTTGGCTTCACGCGGCCACGGAGTTGGGGGAAGGCTCTGCTGATTGGAGTTGGGGTCGGAGTTTGCATGGAGGTGCTGGAGCTATTTGTGACGCAACCTCTCCTGGTTCACTGGGTGGGGAAAATGCCGGACCTCTCAGATTTCTCGGACATGGTGGGGAATCTCAAGGTGTTCTTGTTCTACGTATTCTTGGTCTGGGTGCTGGGAGCGCTCGGCGAGGAGATCGATTATCGCGGCTACCTGATGAATCGAGTCGCGGGAGTGTTGCGGGGCACGAAGGCGGCGTGGGTGGTGAGCTTGATCGTGGTGAGCGTCGTCTTCGGATGCGGCCACCTCGACCAGGGTGCGACGGGCATGATCGAGAATGTATGGAATGGGGTGTTGCTGGGGGCTCTGTATCTGGCTTGCGGAAGGAATCTCGCCGTACCGGTCATCGCACATGCGGTGGGGGATACGCTGGATTTCATATTGATCTATCTGGGGAAGTATCCAGGGATGCATTGAGCTTGCGTCGCACGGATTTTCGCAGGAGGAACGTAGCGGCGCGCGTCGGTAGGGACTAAGATTTGCTCATGGCCACGGATCTACAAATCGCGATGCGGAAGATTGCGTCGGTGAACCCGGCGACGGGCGAGGTTCTGCGGGAACTAGAATGCGCAAGCGAAGGGGCAGTTGAGGCTGCGGTTGCGCGGGCAAAGTCGGCGCAGTCGAGATGGGCTGAGCTGGGATTGCGGCGGAGGATTGAAGTACTGCGCGAGTTTCAGGGGAAGCTCTACGCGAAGAAGTCTGAGATTGCGGCAGCGATCACGCGCGAAGTCGGCAAGCCGCTGGTGGAGGCGCTGGTCACCGAAGTGCTGGTGGTGCTCGACGCGGCGCGATTTTTGATCGACAACGCGTGGGGATTGCTGCGCGATGAGCCGGTGCCGCACGGAAATCTCGTCACCAAGCTGAAGAGTGGATGGCTGGTCCGCGAACCGCATGGCGTGATCGGAATCATTTCGCCGTGGAATTATCCGTTCTCGATTCCGGCGACGGAGACTCTGGCTGCGTTGGTTGCGGGCAATGCCGTGGTGCTGAAGCCATCTGAGTTGACTCCGCTGGTGGCGGTGGAACTGGCATCGTTGTTGCACGCCGCGGGCGTTCCTGAGGATGTGTTCCAGGTGGTGGTGGGCGAAGGTCCGGCTGGAGCGGCGCTGCTGCGTTCGCCGATCGACAAGCTCGTATTCACGGGCAGCGTTGCGACCGGGAAGCGGATCGCGGCGGCGGCGGCTGAGCGATTGCTTCCGGTGGTGCTGGAGTTGGGCGGGAAAGATCCCATGCTGGTGCTCGATGATGCAGACGTCGATGTGGCGTCGAGTGCGGCGGTGTGGGGAGCGTTCGTCAATGCCGGGCAAGCGTGCTTATCGGTCGAGCGCTGCTATGTACACGACGGTTTGTACGAATCGTTTGTCAAAGCGTGCGCGGAAAAGACGAAGCAATTGCGTGTGGGCAATGGGATGGATTCGCATAGCGATGTCGGCCCGATGATTCAAGAGCGGCAGGTGCGCATCGTGGAATCGCACGTGGAAGATGCGAAGGCTCGCGGGGCAAGGGTTCTGGCGGGGGGGACGCGCATGCCGGAGCTTGGCGTGAACTTTTATGCTCCTACCGTGCTTGCCGGCGTAACGCAAGACATGCGCATCATGCGGGAGGAAACATTCGGTCCGGTGCTGCCGGTGATGGCGTGCGCGGACGATGACGAAGCCGTCCGTTTGGCGAATGATTCTGAGTATGGATTAGCGGCCAGCGTTTGGACGCGCGACCGGAAGCGCGGCGAGCGACTGGCGCGGCGCATTCATGCCGGCACAGTCATGGTGAACGACGTGATCTCGTGCTTCGGGATCAGCGAGGCTCCGCATGGGGGCGTGAAGGCGAGCGGCGTCGGGCGCACCCACGGGCGTTTTGGGTTGGATGAAATGGTGCGGGTGAAATATCTCGATATGGATCGCGTGCCGGGAATGAAGAAAGTCTGGTGGCACGGATACGGAGAGAGCTTCCGGCGGCAGATGGAAGGGTTTCTGGATATGCAGTTCGCGCGGGGGATGGGCACGAGGCTGCGCGGGGCGATGCGGGCGGCTGGAGTTTTAAACCGCAAGCAGTTGTGATGGTTCGGCCGGGCTTCGCCCTGGCCAGACGGCCGAAGGCGGCCGTCCCCACATGAGTCGTGCGGCCTCCTCATGTCTCCACTCCTTCACTCGTTGAAGCGGTCGCCGTGGCTGTGCGGGTGGGAGATGACAAGTAAACGCACCGGGCCGGACGATGGATTGCGGATCTGATGACGCTTTCCCGGGAGAACGCGAATGCCGGTTCCGGCATGCAGGAGCGTGGTCTGTCCTTCCACTTCCATAATGACTTCGCCGGAGAGTATGTAGAAGAACTGCTGAGCTTTCTCGTGGTGATGGCGAATCTCGGCCGCGCCCGGTGGCATGAACTCCTCGATCACGCTGAGTTGTTCGTCGTTCACCAAATACCAGGCGTCGCAGTCCACGCCCCAGCGATAGTGTTCAGCGTTGGCCCGGCTGACAATAGCGGATGTAACCGAACTTCCCTGCCGGGAGCCTTGCTGAGTGGAAGCTGATTGGACTTTCTTCGCCATACTTTTCGTCTCCTGCAGACCAGTGTAATCTGGTCGCCGTGAGCGATCCTATCCAGAATGGTTCATCTTCTGATCCCAAGCGGGAATTGCTACGGCACGCCGTGGCCACGGTAGCGTATCGAGGCGGCAAAGCCGTGCGCAACGCGCCCGAAGGCTTCGCGGATTTTCAGGCGGGCGAAGGAACACGGACACCCGGGCAGATTCTGGCACACATCGGCGATCTATTCGATTGGGCGCTGTCGATCGCCATGGGACAACAAAAGTGGAGCGACTCGAAGCCTCTGCCGTGGGAACAGGAGGTGGAGCGATTCTTTTCCGCTCTCAAGAAGTTCGACGATTTTCTTGCTTCGAGTGAACCGCTACATGCCCCGAGCGAGAAGTTATTTCAAGGTCCGGTGGCGGATGCTTTGACCCACGTTGGGCAGATCAATATTCTCCGGCGGCTTGCCAGCGCGCCTGTAAAAGGCGAAAGCTACTACGTGGCAGAGATCCAGACCGGACGCGTGGGAGCGGACCAGACCAAACCGAAGCGCGAGTTCTGAAAGCGTCTCACCAATAATTATTTGGCGCGGTTCCGATACAGGGACGCGTCCACCTGTTGGGTCATAGCTTCCACCGTCAGCTGGGTCTCCAGGAATTGCGCGAGTTGGTGGCTTACCTCTTTTGGCTTACTCAAGACTTCGTGGTATGGAACACGGAGTGCTTTGACGTACGGCTTGCTATCCATCCACGCATACACCTCGCGCAGATGCTTCTCAAACGCGGCGGAGATTGCGGCGGGATTGGCCCCTTCCTTATAGGTTCCGCGGCGACGCAACATTTGATCTTGCGAGGCAAGTACTTCGGGCAGCGGGCGCTGCATGAAGATGATTCGGTATTCGTGGCCCGCCGGAAGCGAGAGCAAGAGCCGGGAGATGACTTTGACCACTTTGCCTTCGCCTTCCGCGATGCAGGAAGGATCGTTGGGAAGTTGCTTGATTCGTTCCCACTCGAGGTAGCCCCGTGGATTGTCGGTGTCGGCCTGCCGTTCGCCGTCCGAAAGCGCGGTCATCCCGCCCGCAACTAGCATCTGCATCATGAGAGACGTGCCGGAACGAGGCAGTCCCGAAACAATTGTGATCATGAATTCCTTTTGAAAAACATCCGAATGCACCTCGTGGGAGAATCGGGTAGTGCCATGCAAAGAAGATTCGTATCAGGGCATCGCTTCAGCGATGCCGCAAATGGCCGGGGGAACCAACGGCTTTAGCCTCTCCTTCGCGATCGCTGCGGCTAAAGCCGATCACGTGTGAGCGATGCTTCGGCACGTCTGAAGGCGTGCCCTTATACGGATCTCTTTCTCAAACGACACGGTGTCAAACAGATCCGTAAAGCCAGAATGCGATCCTACAGCCTAGCAGAGGTGTAGATCGCGCCCCGTCACCCCTGATTCTTCAGCGGCACTTCGGCGCGGTAGACGGCCTGCCAGCGTCCGTCTTTGTAGACATAGACCGAACTGCCGTTCATGTACACCGGGATTTTCTGTCCAGCGCAAGTGGCGTGCTGCTCCACTTTGTACGTGAGCAGATAGGCGCCTGTGGCCAGCGGAAGCACTCCGAAGTCCGAAAGACTGTAGCCCTCCACCGCGCAGTCTTGCGCAGATTGTTTCTGCTCCTCCAGTTGCTGGTCCCGCGAAAAGGTACCGTATTCGCCCCAGAAGACTCCATTCTCTGGAATGTGATTGCGAAAGTACGCCATATCTTTGGACTTCCAGGCCTCGAAGAATCCGGTCTCGGTGCGGACCAGTTCCTGATCGACGTTGCTTTTCTTCGCCGGCGCTTGAGCCTGCGCGGGACAGACTGAAAAAATAAGCGAGAGAAGGAGTGCGGCGCAGGTGGGCGAGAGCGTTAGGATCGTCATAAAGTCTGCCTAGCATACGCCATCGGGCTCAGGTCGGAAACGGGCAGGTCCGCGTTTCGGCTGCCGCGTTTCGGTTACAATGACCGCGTAGGGCCGAATCCGGCGGCGTTTGGGCCGCCCGAACGAGGGGTACGTCCTTGGCGACTGGCGAAGTGACCACTTCCAATACCCACGATGTTCCGCAGCTTCCCAACCATAAAGTGAGGGTCAAGAAGACCGGACAGCGCGCCTGCAACGAGAAAAACGAGAAGGGAAAATTCTGCGGCGGGCACTTGAAGCTGTGGTTCTACATGACCGATGCGGTCGAGCGCGAGTGCGGCGACGTGGAGAAGGCCTGGGGACCCAAGGCGGAAGTGTATCGCTGTGAAAACTGCAAGGCGCTATATCTGCCGACGCCAGGAGAGGCCAAGATCAATGTCGCGGGACAAGGGATGATTTCGGTGTTTGGGCTGACGCTGCCGCCGAAGGAGAAGTGAAGAAGCTTCTAGCTGCTAGCTGAGACGCCGTGGACGGTTTGGTTCTGGGGATCCAAGAATACGCGCCGAGCCTTGCTCGGCCAGACAGCCGAGGGCGGCTGTCCCACATATGTTTTGCCAGGAGCTAGCAGCTAGAAGCTAGCAGATGTTTCCATGAACATTCCCGACCTCATTTACGACTGGAACAAGAATCACCCGCCAGGACTGAAGCCACCGGGGCCGGTGCTGATCAACGATGAGACCTTGCGCGATGGGCTGCAGTCGCCCTCGGTGCGCGATCCTTCGATTGCGGAGAAGATTGAGATCCTTCATCTGATGGAGGCGTTGGGGATTCATTCCCTCGCTCTGGGACTGCCGGGTGCGGGACCGCGCGCGGTGGAGGCTGTGACTGCGCTGGCTCGTGAGATCGCTTCGCACAAGATGAAGATTCGCGCCAACTGCGCCGCGCGGACGCACGAAAATGACATTCGTCCGGTTGCTGAGATCGTGCAGAAGACGGGGTTGCCCATCGAGGCTGCGACCTTCATCGGCTCCAGCCCGATTCGCCGATTCACCGAGGGGTGGACCGACGACTTTCTTCTGCAAACGACCGAGAAGGCCGTGAAGTATGCGGTCTCGCTCGGGCTCGACGTCATGTACGTCACCGAAGACACGAGCCGCTGCGATCCCGAGACGGTGAAGCGGTTGTATTCGACGGCGATCAATTGCGGTGCCCGCGCGATCTGCATCTGCGATACGGCGGGACACGCCACTCCCATGGGTGCGCTGGCGCTGGTGCGGTTCGTGATCGCAGAATGCGTCAAGCCCTCAGGCGAAAATATCCGTGTCGACTGGCATGGTCACAGCGACCGGGGCCTGGCGATTGCGAATTCCATGGCGGCCATCATCGCCGGGGCAAATTGCGTTCACGGATGCGCGATCGGTCTGGGTGAGCGCGTCGGCAATACACAGGTCGACCAGATGCTGGTCAATCTGAAGCTGATGGACATTGCGCCCTGGGATCAGCAGGATCTGACCAAGTTGAAGCAGTATTGTCAGGCAGTGTCGCGGGCGACGGGCGTGCCGATTCCGGCGAATTATCCGGTGGTGGGTGACGATGCCTTCCGCACCGCAACCGGTGTGCACGCGGCGGCAATCATCAAGGCCTATCACAAGGATGATGTCGTGCTGGCGAACACGGTGTATTCGGGCGTGCCTTCACACGTGTTTGGGCTGCAGCAAATCATCGACATCGGTCCGATGAGCGGGAAATCGAATGTGCTGTGGTGGCTGGAGCGGCACGGCATTCCGGTGAGTGACGGGATCGTCGACCGCATTTACCAGCGCGCCAAGCAGAGCGACCACACGCTGAGCGAAGCCGAAATTCTGGAATGCGTGCCGACCGCGGCACCCAAGAAGTGACCGGCGCATGGCTCCCTTGAGACATGCGATTCTCGGCGTGGGCGGAGTTGGAGGCCTGATTGGCGCCTGCCTGGCGCGATCGGGCGAGTCGGTCACGGTGGTAGTCAGGCCGGAAGCGCTCGCGCAATATCCTGAACAACTTCATCTTGAGAGTGCCTTCGGAAACTTCAGCGTGCCGGTCGCGCGTGCCGCCGAGGTTCCTCCCGCCGATGTGCTCTGGATCGCGGTGAAGGCCACGCAACTGGAAGCAGCACTAGCGGCTTTCACCAAGCCCGAATCCGTGAGAGCCATTGTTCCCCTGCTCAACGGCATCGACCATCTCGCTGTGCTCCGCGCCAGATACGGCACTGAAAAAGTCATCGCGGCAACGATTGCGGTTGAGGCTGAGCGCGTCGCGCCCGGGCACATCGTCCATCGCACACCCTTCGCCCGTTTGAATGTGTCTTCGTCGGGTCGAAGTCTGCTCGGCGCAACTGTCGAAAAGCTTCAAACAATGGGGTTCGAGTGCCGCTTCATCGACGACGAGCCGACGCTGATGTGGAGCAAGATCGTTTTCCTCGCTCCATTCGCGCTGACGACCACTGCTGCCGATCGCAACACGGGAGCCGTCATCGCTGATCCTGAGTGGCGTCAGCAACTGGAGTCGTGCGTTCGGGAAGCCTGCGCGGTTGCGGTGGCCGAGGGTGCCAAGGTGGACGCGGACGCGATCATCGCCGCGATGCTGAAGATGCCGACCAACATGCGCAGTTCGATGCAAAAAGACGTCGAGCGCGGCAACGCCCCGGAACTGGATGCTATCGCCGGACCCATCCTGCGCGGCGGCGAGCGCCATGGGATTGATGTACCCACTACGAAGAATCTCGTGGCAGCAGTCGAGCGCCGGGAAGTACCTTCCCGATGACATGGGTGAAGGGTGTAGTTACCGTGCCCTGCGCCGAGGGACGATTCGTGAGACAGCGCGCGCCAAGGCCCCGATTATCTTCCGTAACGTCTTCGACAATCCCTATTCCGGCCAACGCGTTGTAAACTAACGCAATACTTGCCATGAGCCCGAATCCCCCGCGTTCGGAGTTTCCCGACGCCGCGCTTGTGCCCTCAGTGCAGCAGGAAGTGGCGCGCCTGGCCGCATCTCCAGAAGTACGTTCCGCGTTCAACTGGTTTCGTACCCAGGAAGCGCAACTGACGCACTGGCAGATGGAGATGGCGCGGATCCCGGCGCCTCCGTTTGGCGAGTCGGCGCGCGCAGCCTGGCTATCGGAGCGCTTTCGCGAAGTCGGACTGGACGACGTTCGCATCGACGATGTTGGCAACGTATTCGGCACGCATCCCGGATTTGGACGCCGCTACGTCGCCCTGAGCGCGCACATCGACACGGTTTTTCCCGCGAACACTCCCCTCAATATTCGGCAACAAGGAAGCCGCATCTACGGACCGGGGGTTTCCGACAACGGCGCGGGTGTCGCGGCGCTGCTGGGGATTGCCTCACTGCTGCGGAACGTTCGCATCCGGCATGCGCTGCCGTTTGTGTTTATCGGGAATGTCGGCGAAGAGGGCGAGGGCGATCTACGTGGCATGCGGCACATTTTTGCGACGCCGCGCTGGAAAGACTCGATCGCCTACAGCCTGGTACTCGATGGCGCCGGCGCCGACACGATCGTGGCCGAAGCGCTGGGCAGTCGCCGATTTGAGGTCATTGTGCGCGGGCCGGGCGGACACTCGTGGAGCGACTTTGGCGCGCCCAATCCCATTGTGATTCTGGCCAAGGCGATTGAAACGTTTACGGCGACTCCGGTTCCTACGACGCCAAAGACCACGTTCAACATAGGAGTCATTCGCGGCGGCACCTCGGTGAATTCGATTCCCGAGTCGGCCAGTATGAAAGTGGATATCCGCTCGACCTCGATGACGGAGATGGAGCGACTGGAACAATCCCTGCGCCTGGCGCTGAATCGCGCGGTGGAAGACGAAACCGTGGCCGCCGAGATGCGGTCGTCCGCACAGAAGCGACCGTCGGGCGTGAGTTGCGAAGTGGTGGTGATTGGGAACCGTCCCGCGGGAGAACTGCGGGCAGGAGCACGGATTTTGCAGGTCGTGCGCGCGGTCGACACGCAACTGGCGAATGCAGCGCAGGTGCAGCGGGCATCGACGGATGCGAATATTCCGCTCTCCCTCGGACAGGAAGCAATTGCGATCGGCGGCGGCGGGTCGGGCGGCGGCGCACATACTCTCCAGGAATGGTTTGATTCCAACGGACGCGAGTTGGGATTGAAGCGGATTTTGCTGACGATGATGGCGCTGGCGGGGGTGGGAGAATGAGTCTGAGATTCAGAGCGAGTCTGGGGTGTGCCGTGCTGTGTTCCGTTCTCGGTGCAATCCAAAGTTCTGCGATTCAGGGTTCCGCGCAGGAAACGACTCCGGCTCCTGCAGATGCCAAGCCCAAGGCCGACATCATCTTCATGCACGCCAACGTTTATACCGGCGTGCCCGCCAACACACCATTCAGTTCGATTCTGCGTGAGGAAGCCATTGCCGTGCGCGGCGATCGTATCCAGGCCGTCGGCAAGATCGTGGACATTGACAAGTTGAAGGGGCCGCAAACGCAGGTCATTGACCTCGGCGGGCATTTTCTGATGCCCGGATTCAACGACGCTCACCTGCATCTGGACGACGCCGGGATGACGAAGCTGAGCGTGGATCTGACGGGCGTGAAGTCGCTCGATGATCTGCGGACTCAAGTCGCGAAGAAAGTCGAAGAGTCGAAGGCCGGAGATTGGATTCTAGGCTCGGGCTGGGACGAAACACTCTGGCCGGTAAAAGTGACACCCACGCGCTGGGATCTCGACGAGGTGTCGGGCGGGCATCCCGTATTCCTCGGCCGCATCGACGGACACATTGCCGTCGCGAATACTCGAGCGCTGCAGTTAGGCAGCATCACGTTGGCCAGCCGCAATCCGCAAGGCGGGCAGATCGACCGCAACCAGAATGGCGAGCCCACGGGCATTTTGCGGGAAACGGCGCAGGCTGCGATTGAGGAAGTGATTCCTAAGCCGACGCACCGGCTCCGCCGTGAAGCCCTTGAGCTTGCTCTCGCCGATCTGGCTCAGCATGGTGTGACCTCGGCGCAGGATTATTCACCCAACTGGGAAAATTTTCAGATCTACGAGGAACTGGAAAAAGAAGGCAAACTGACCGCCCGCATTTCCGAGTGGCTTCCGTTCGACGATCCCGTCGAGGAGTTGGACAAGAAACGCAACTCGCATCCGCAGTCAGACTTGATGCTGCACACGGGAATGCTGAAGGGGTTCATGGACGGCTCGCTGGGATCGCACACGGCGGCGATGCTCGAACCGTACTCGGATGATCCCAAGAACTCCGGCCTGCCGCGTTACGACGCGACGAAGCTGAACGACATGACGAAGGAGCGGGTGCTGGCGGGCTTTCAAATTGGATTCCATGCGATCGGCGACAAAGGAGTACAGATGGCACTCGACGCCTTTGCCGAAGCCGAGAAGGCAGCGCGCGAGGCTCACGTGAAGGCGCCAAACGGTAGCGAAGATTTCCGCCTGCGGATTGAACACGCGCAGGTAACGACGCCCTCCGAGATCGCGCAGTTCAAAACTCTCAAAGTCATCGCGTCGATGCAGCCCAGTCATCTGCTGACCGACATGCGATGGGCTCAGGACCGGCTGGGGCCGAAGCGCGCGGCAACATCGTATGCATGGCTGGTATTTCTGAATAAGGGCGTGGTGCTGGCGTTTGGCACGGATTATCCAGTGGAACCGGTCTCGCCATTCCGCGGACTTTATGCCGCCGTTACCCGCAAGAGCGAGAACGGAAAGCTGGAATATTTCCCCGAAGGACGACTCACCCCGGATCAGGCAATCGCCGCATACACTTCAGGTTCTGCTTTCGCAGAATTTGAAGAAAAAGAGAAAGGCAAACTCGAGCCTGGGATGTTGGCTGACTTTATCGTTCTGGACCGGGATCCCACAGCGTCCTCACCAGAGAAATTGTTGGGAACCAACGTCCTGCGCACTGTAGTCGGCGGGAAGACGGTGTACGAGGCAAAGTAACCGAACCCAGTGACCTCTGACCGACGAACGAGTTCCCTGCTAACACTCTTGCGGACAGTATCTTACCTAAATCCCTTGAGCATCAAACGGTTTCGCCGATTTGTGCGTCTAATAGCAGAACACTCGAAGGGCGGAATCTGCCCTGTCACAACCAACAGTACCAATATGTAAATGGGTATACTATAAGGGTTTAATCGGCTTCGGAGGGAAGTAGACATATGGATTCGGGCGCAATGTGGATGCGCGTGAGGGCTCATCGCTGGGCCTACACGCTGAGTATTCTGGCAACGCTTTCCGTCGGCATTCTGATCGGGACGGTGATTTCCTACGGAGTCAAGGGAAAAGAAGGGCAAAAGAGCGACGCGACGCCGCTCACGCTGCCCGCGCCGCAGCAGTTGTCGAACACGTTTTCGCAGATCGCGAAGCAGTTGGAACCAAGCGTGGTCAATATCAATACGGAATCGACCATTAAGAACGTCCACAAGCGCCGTGGGCAGAATCCCGACGACGAAGATAACGGCGATGGCGGCGGTATGGACGACTTCTTCAATCACTTCTTTGGTGGCCCCGGTGGGCAAGCCGCTCCGGGCGGGCCGGGGGATGGAGCGATCCGCGAGCGTTCACTGGGTTCTGGAGTGATCGTTGATCCCAAGGGATACATTGTGACCAACCGGCACGTGGTTGAGAAAGCGGACCGCATCCGGGTTCGGTTTGAAGATGATCCGCCGGGCGTGCAGCACGACGCCAGGGTCATTGGCACCGATCAGGAGACCGATCTTGCCGTGATCAAAGTCGATGTCGACCGAGTGTTGCCCTCTGCCAAGATGGGGAACTCCGACAGCATGCAGGTGGGCGATTGGGTGCTTGCGGTAGGCAGCCCGTTTGGATTGTCCGAGACCGTGACCGCCGGAATCGTTTCGGCCAAGGGACGCGACATCGTTCCCGGCCGCCAGTTCCAGACTTTTATTCAAACCGACGCTGCGATCAACCCCGGCAACTCGGGCGGACCGCTCGTCAATATGAATGGCGAAGTGATCGGCATCAACACGGCGATTCTTAGCGAGACGAACGCGTATGCAGGCGTAGGCTTTGCGCTGCCCTCAAAGACCGTGGTCGACGTTTACAACCAGCTGACCGGACCCGAGCACAAGGTTTCGCGCGGCTCCATCGGCATCATGTTCGATGCCGTGGAGAATCCGGCGATTGCCCGGGTGTACGGTTCAGGAACGGGCGTCACCGTTTCCAGCGTGGTGCCGGGAAGTCCCGCCGACCAGGCGGGCTTAAAAGTCGGCGATACGATCACCAGCGTAGATGGCAAGAAGGTGACCAAGGGCGCCGAACTGGTGGCCGACATCGCTTCGCGCAAGGCGGGATCGAAGGCGAATCTGACTTTCCTGCGCAACGGCAAGACCCAGGAGACTACCGTGACCATCGCAGATCGCGCCAAGTTGTTTGCCGCGCGGCTCGGCGATGATCAGGAAAACGACGACGAAAGCACGCCCAAGCAGAGCAAGTTCGGTGTCACCGTTCGCAAGGTAACACCAGAAATGGCCGACCGTCTCGATATGCCCGCCGGGAAAGGCGTGATCGTACAGGATGTGAAGCCCCGCTCGTTTGCGGAAGACGTGAATCTGGGTCGCGGCGACATCATTCTTGAAGTGAACAAGCAGCCGGTGAACAGTGAGGAAGACTTTGCGAAGGTCGAGGCGAGCCTGAAGAGCGGCCAGGACGTGGTGTTTCTGGTCCGATCGCGCGGCTCGTCGAAACAGGACGGAACCATCTTCCTGGCCGGTACACTTCCGTAACTGCCGTAAGCCCAACGGGAACTGGCGCTGTACTCACCCATCGTGGATGATTAAAATGCCAGCGTCCGTTGGGCTTTTTATTTTTGTGGTAAAGGTGTGGGATTGCTAAATCGAACACAAATCCGCAGGGCTCGATTCATCGCAACGGGCGCGCTGGCAATATTAGCCTGCGTCTCTACCGCGAGCGCCAGTCAATCTTCGACCAGCGATGCGACGGAGAAGAAGCCTGCGTCTACCACGACTACCTCGCATAAGAGCCACAAGAGCACAGCAAAAACGTCCACGGCATCGACGGGCACTAAGAAATCCAGTTCTACGCACACTGCATCGGGAAAGCATTCCTCGCATAAGAAGTCCGCGAAGACGCGCGGCCAGCAGAAAATCGACTCCGAAAGGGCTCAGGCAATTCAGGAAGCGCTGATCCGCGAGCACTACATGAGCGGAGAAGCCACCGGCACGTGGAACCAGGCGAGCGAAGAGGCCATGCGCCGCTATCAGGCGGACCACGGTTGGCAGAGCAAGACCGTTCCCGACTCGCGCGCACTGATTAAGCTGGGCCTGGGACCGAGCAAGGACCACTTGCTGAATCCTGAGAGCGCAATGACGACCGTGCCCGACCCACCACGGGCAGAGCCGCTGCCGACTACATCACACAGCACAGCGCCCGCCGCGGACCCACCACAACCCTCCTCGCCCAGCGATTCCCGCCCACAGTAGCTGTTTCCATCGTTCGCTATGAGCATCCAACCAGCGGTTTATGCTTCTGTTTTTTGAATGCTGATACTTGACAGCGGATAGCTAGTTCTTCTTGTAGCTGGTCATCACCGGCTGGAGGAAGTAGGGCAACGCCTGGTTGGTGATGATTGCGCGCGGGTTCGTTTCCACCAGGTTCTCCGCTACATCTTTTCCGCAGATGGCCGCGACAGCGTCGCGCGCGGTAGAGAGAATTGGTTTTCGCTTTTCCAGGTCGTGGGCATCGGTGGAGAGCACGTGGACTGCCTGATGCTCGAGCAGCCATAGGGCTGCGCGGCGCGCTCGGTCTCCCCAAAATCCGGTTAGCGCGGAGCCCGTTACCTGAACCACGCATCCCTGGGCAGCCCACTCCAACACGCGCTGCAGTCTCTCTCGCAAAATCGGGTTGCGCTCGGGATGAGTAATCACCGGCGTCATTCCGCAACTCCCCATCTTGAAGAAATGGTCCGTGGTCTGCTCCGAGATGCTGAAGTTACTGAACTCGACCAGCAGGTAGCGCGTGCCTTCGATGACGTAACGTGTGGGGTTGGCCAACGCGTCCTGGATATTGTCGTAGGAGAGGTGAAAGTCGCAGCCCAAGCCGATCTTCAGCGAATCGCCGACGAGTTCCTGCAAACGAGCGACGAGTCCCTTCAGGTACTCGCGGTCGTAATGGTAGCGGTCGTTGGCGTGAGGCGTAGCCACCATGTGCGTAATGCCGTCGGCGGCCGCGGCGCGGCACATGGCGACCGAGACGTCCCACGATTTCGGCCCGTCGTCTACCTCAGGAAGGATGTGAGAATGAATGTCGACCACAGTTGTACGAACACCAGCACGCCGCTGGAAGTTGCCCTTCCTTCCGATTTAAACAGATTCGTTCGCAAAGTCCAAGCGACGCGGGAACTGGTTAATTGTGGTCGAGGGGATGGAAGGTACGTCGAGCCCAACTCCACTCGCACTCGCAACTCTGGCCGGTGTAATGCTTTGCTGGCTGGTATTCGCCGGCATCTTCCTGTTGCGCAAGCACCCTCCGAAGGCGCCTGAAGCGAAACAGGACAGGACGGCCACACTGGGAATCATTCTGCAAATGTGCGGGTATTTTCTGGTTTGGTTTCAGCCGCCGAGGCAGCCATTCCTGCCCCCGGTCGCGGATCTTTCAGCGATTGCCGGCATCGCATTCTCTGTGCTCACCGTGGCCATTGCGACCGGATCAGCATGGCTGATTGCAACTGCGATCCGCACGCTGGGCAGGCAGTGGGCCCTGCGAGCACGACTCGTTGAAGATCACAAGTTGATCACCGCGGGGCCTTACTCGTATGTACGAAATCCGATTTACACCGGCATGCTCGGGATGCTGCTCGCGACCGGCCTCGCGATGGAGCACTGGATCGCTCTGCCTCTAGCACTCGTTCTTTTCGTGGTGGGCATGGTGATTCGGGTGCGCACCGAGGAAAAGTTGCTGCGGGCGGCATTCGGACAGGAGTTCGAAGACTATGCCCGGCGAGTGCCCGCGGTGCTGCCGGGGGTTTACTGAGCCTTCACCAGATCGTGGGTACGGCGCCAGCCTTGCGGATCTCGCGATCGGCAGTGATCAAGGAGATATCCTCGATCAGGGCGGTTGCGCCGATGACGCGGTCCACGGGGTCCTTAGGATAACTTTCGGGCAGTTCGAAGGCTTGTCTAGGTAGGCCGCATCTCGTCCCCATCATTGAGGCAGCCTGCCATCGAGCACGCAGCACACTGAGAGTGGAAGGACAACAGGCCAGTCATTACGGCCAGACAGAGCATCGCGCGGTTCAACGTCGATCCTCCGGCCAGACGTTGCTACCTGTTTCCGTACCGCTCCTGAATGAATTCCCCAATTGCGCCATAGGCTTTCGTTAATATCGCTTCATCAGGCAAGAACACGATCCGGAAATGCTGCGTCCCAGGTTTCTGGCCGAAGCCTGAGCCATGAACGACCATGACGTGCTTCTGGCGGATGAGTTCCTTCACGAAGATCTCGTCGCTCTCTGGGATGTTGATGCGCGGATACGCGTAGAACGCGCCGCGCGGGGCAACGCAACTCACGCGCGGAGTCTCGTCGCACCATTTCTGCGTGAGATCGCGGCGGGAGCGCAGTTTGCGTCGGACTTCTACAAGATGACCCTGCGGACCTTCCAGGGCAGGCTTAATCGCGTATTGCTCAGGATGGTTGGCGCAAAGACGCGCCCGGAGCAAACGGTGCACACCTTCGGTGTACGTCTTCACCGCAGCGGCGTCGCCGGAAACGATGCCCCACCCAATGCGCCATCCGGGTACCAGATAATTCTTCGACATGCCGCCGAAAGTCACGCAGGGCACGTCGGGCGCGACCGAGGCGAAGGCGATGTGCGGCGTGCCGTCAAGTATCAGCTTGTCGTAGATTTCGTCCGAGAAGACGATTAGGTTGTGGCGCCGCGCCAGTTCGGCGACTTGCTCCAGCATCTGCCGGGTGCACAGCGATCCGGTAGGGTTATTGGGATTGATCAGAACGATGCCGCGGGTGCGCGGCGTGAGCTTGCGCTCGATGTCGGCCAGCTCTGGCTGCCACGCATCGTCTTCGTTCAAATCGTAGGCGTTGAGCCCGATGCCCAACTTGCAGAGCACGGCCGAGTACAGCGGGTAGTCCGGGCTGGGTGTCAGAACGTTCTCTCCGGGATTGACCAGAGCGGACAAGCAGAGATCGACCGTCTCGCTCACGCCAGCCGTAACAAAAATGTCCCGGACTGTCGTGATCCCCTTGCGCTCGGCCTCGCCGCGAATGGCTTCCATAGCCTCTGGGATGCCGGGAGACGGCGCGTATCCGTTCTTGCCGTCTCGCATGGCCTTATGTACAGCCTCGATGATGTGGGGCGGCGTCAGGAAATCGAAGTTCAGCGGATCGCCCACGTTGAGCGGCAGGACTTTGTGTCCTTGCTTCACGACCTCATCGGCGACACAAGCCAGGTCACGGATGGCGTAGCGAACGTTATCGAGGCGGGTGGCAGCGGCAATCTCGTGAGCTGAACTGATAGGGGTCATGGAAGCCTCGCCACGGCGAAACTTCCGGGCCGCGGTTCAAAGAAATTCTAAATGCACGGACGAGGTAGCGCGCGGAAATCTGCGCGGCGCCGCCCGTGCTGCGGCCGGCAACGAGATTGAAGATTGGCAGGAGCTACTTGTTAGGATTGAAAGTGAATACGGCTTCCTCGACGGTTTGGGCCGGTCCCGGTGCGTACTTCCAATGCATCACGGCCATCGAGGCATACTGGGCTAGCATAGGATTGCCGCCTTTGCACTCGACCTTCGACACGCTCCCGTTCGGAAGAACCGTCACCGATAAACGAACCTGCCCTTCGAAGTGGCCATTTCTGAGGACATACGGATAATCGGGCTCCGTCATGACGACGACTTTGCGGCGAGTCTTGGCGGTGTCCTGAGCGAAAAGACGCGGAGTCGAACTGGCCATCAGACAAAACAGCAAGGCGAGCGCTGCAAGCGGGAAGCTGCCCTCACGCAGACGACGAACGGGCGGAAAAATGCGCAACTTCACAAGGCGACTCCAAGACGGAATGTTGAGACTTGGAGGAAAGCCTCATGCGGCTAAGGTAAGTTGCCGGTAAGGGGTGATCAAGATTACCGACGTACCCAGTGAGAAGCCACTGGGGCCGTGGCGTCGTGAGCAGAAAGACCTCTGGAAAACAGATTCAGCCGTCAGAAAACAAGTCTGACGGCTGAATGTCGAACGATTTTTGGACGGTACTCAGTCCTCCCGGTCAATCTGCGCCTTTTGCAGTTTGTCCGAATAATCGACGTAAACCGACTTCCACTCCGTATAGAAGTCGATCGCGCCAATCCCGCCCTCGCGATGCCCATTGCCGGTAGCTTTCGTGCCGCCAAAGGGCAGGTGCACTTCGGCTCCGATGGTGGGGGCATTGATGTAGGTGATGCCGGCGTAGAGGTCGCGAATCGCCGAGAATGCCTTGTTTACGTCCTTGGTATAGAGCGCGGACGACAAGCCGTACTCGATGCCGTTGGCGATCTCGATTGCGTCTTCCAGATCGTCACAAGGAATAATTGAGACGACAGGTCCGAAGATTTCTTCCTGCGCGATGCGCATCTTGGGATCTACATCGGTGAATACCGTCGGCTCCATGAACCAGCCATACTGGTAGTCGCCCTGATCGAGACGGTTGCCTCCGCAGACCAGCTTCGCGCCTTCATTCTTGCCGATCTCGACATAGCTGAGATCGGTCTGCAGTTGCTTCTCGTTGACGGCCGGTCCCATCTGCACGGTTTCGTCGAGACCGTTGCCCACTTTCAGCTTCTTCGCGCGCCCGACCAGGCGCTCGACGAATTCCCGATATACGCCCTTTTGCACGATCATGCGGCTAGTCGCGGTGCAACGCTGGCCGGTGGTTCCGAACGCTCCCCAGAGCCCGCCTTCAATGGCCAGGTCGAGATTGGCGTCGTCGAGAACGATCATGGGATTCTTTCCACCCAGTTCGAGCGAGCAGTGCTTGAAGCTCTGGGCCGCAATGCCGCCGATAATCCGGCCGACCGCAGACGATCCCGTCAACGAAACCGCACGAACGTCGGCATGCTCGGCGATCGGAGTGCCTACGTCCGCACCGAATCCGCTGACCACGTTGATAACACCCTTGGGCAGACCCGCGTCGTACAGGGCGCGAACCAGGTTAAAGGTCGAAAGCGGCGTGTCTTGCGCGGGCTTAATGACGCAAGTATTGCCGCAAACGATCGCCGGCAGAAGCTTCCAGGAGGAAATCGCCATGGGGAAGTTCCAAGGCGTGATCATCCCGCACACGCCAATGGGTTGGCGCACCGCCATGGCAAACTTGTTGGGCATTTCCGAGGGAACCGTGGGACCGAACAGTCGGCGCCCTTCGCCGGCGTTGTAATAAGCGGCGTCAATCGCTTCCTGAACGTCGCCGCGGGTCTCTGCCAGCACCTTGCCCATTTCGCGGGTCATCTCCCGCGAATAATCTTCCTTGCGTTCGATCAAAATCTCGGCGGCTCGAAACACGATCTCGGCGCGGCGCGGAGCCGGCACCAGTCGCCACTTGGTGAAAGCGCGCTTGGCGGCGGCGACAGCTGCGTCCACGTCCGCTTTGGCGGACTTCTGGAAGATGCCGACCAGATCGCGGGTGTCCGCGGGGTTACGATTCTCGAAGGTCTCGCCAGTCGAGGCTTCAACCCACTCGCCGTCAATGAAATTCTTGAAAACCTTCGTCTTGCCGTAGTTGAGCGTGGCTGGACTGGTCAAAGTATCGGTCGCCATGACATCTCCTAAGTTTCTCGATATGAAAGCCTGAACAGTTGATGCTACAACCCGCACGGAAGGCGCGGCAAGGGAGCCGGCCGATTTGTGTTCGCTATTATAATGGCTACTTACGCGGCTTCCCTACCCGCTCGGCTGTCGCGAACATCTTCGCGACGCTATCCATATCCTTGGGCTGCACTTTTCCGGCGGGAATGCGCTTGTGAGTGAGGTCCTCGAGCTTCAGCAAAAGGTCGATCAGCGCCATGGAGTCGATGAGGCCGGAGGACACCAGTGGAGTATTCTCGTCGATAATCACATTCGGCTTTCGGATCAGTTGAACAATGTGCTCGACCATCTGCTGTTCGTTCGCGGTCATACGGACTCTCGCTCTCCTAGACTGAGATCTGTGCCTCTGGGTTCAACTCAGGATGCTCTCGTAGCAATTTCTCGCGGGTAGCGGAGCGTGCCGGCTTGCCGGCTGTGCTCTTAACGATCCACTTCGGCGGCTTGAGCAATATAGTCCGCACCGCGATTCCCAAGGTTGCGACGATCCTGCCGCGAATCTCACTTTCGAGTTCTGGACCCTTCGCGAGCAGATCTTCGTCTTCCAGCTCGGCTACAACTAGGATGTCTTCGGTTCCAAGATCAGAATTGTACAGGCCCATCGCAACTGCGCGTCCGTCGTGAACGGCAGGGTGGCCGCTCACGATTTGTTCGATGTCTTGCGGGTATATGTTCTCGCCCCCAACGATGAGCAAATCTTTTTTGCGGCCGACGACGAAGAGTTCGCCGTCGCGATAAAAGCCGAGGTCGCCGGTATGGTACCAGCCATCGACAATGGCTTGCGAGGTCAGATCGGAACGGTTGTAATAGCCGTCAAACAAGCAATCGCTCTGGATAAGAATCTCACCGACGCAGTCGCCGGCAAGAAATTCTCCGGACTCGGATCGGATGCGCACGCTCTGATTTGGCAGCAAGCGTCCAGACGATGTGAAGCATACAACCCCCGGGGTTTCCCGATCCACAGGAACCACCCGATGCAAGCTTCGGAACTGCTGGCCATCCGCGTACACCTTGACTGGGTCTCGATCGATCTCCGACTGGGTTACGGCAAAAACATTTTCGGCCATCGCGTACGACGACTGCAGCACGCTGCTTCGTATCGCAAATGCCCTTTGAAACTCCATCATGCTGCCCGAGTGCACCGGCTCGGAACAGTTGATCAGCAGGCGAAGCGACGAGAGATCGTACGCTGCCCAACGGCTCTTTGGCGTGCGCCGCGGGACGAATTGAAACGCGAAGTTTGGCATCCAGGCCAGAGTGCATTTGTGCTCGCTCACAACCTGCAGCATCGACTCGGGTTGCATGACCCAATCAAGCGGTGATTGCATCACTATCGGAACGTGGTACACCATGGGCAACATGAAGCAGGCGATCAATCCCATGTCGTGATAAAGGGGCAGCCAGCTGTAGATACGGTCGGTCGCTCCATCGATTCTTAAGGATTGCGCTAAATGTTCGAGCTGGCGCAGGACCGCACCTTGGCTTAAAGCGACTCCCTTCTGCAGCCCGGTTGTGCCGGCAGAATGTTGAATGAACGCCAGGGTGTTGGGTTCGATCTCTGGCGATTCCCATTGCGATTCGGATCGAAGCAAAGCTTGTCCAGAAGTGTGCTCAACCCCGCGGATCAGCATGGTTCCATTATCGAGGGCGACGCTGCTCAGCATCTCCTCGGGAAACTCGGCGTCGATCACCACGGCTTTTGCGCTGAGGTTGGCTGTGACTCCTTCCAGCCCCGCTCGATATTTGGAAGGTTCAACCTTGAAATTGGGATAGGCGAGAAAAGCCGGCACGGCGCCAATCATCATCGCGGCCACGAAGGTGGACATGGCAGGAATGCCTTGCGGCATGATGATGACGACGCGGTCGCCGGGCGCAAATCCGCTCTTTCGTAGGCTCTCAGCTTCTGCCCGCGCCCGCTGACGGAACTCGGCGAACGTCACACTTTTGCTCTCGTCTTCGTCGATCCAAGATGTGATAAACGGCCGATCGGCTGGCGCCGCGTCCAGAGCGTCGATCAGGTTGGCGAATCGAATCACACGCCATTGTAGACCAGCGATCGCAGCCTTCCTGATCTGCTCACGATCTGCGTTGCGCGCTGCCGTTTATACTCTTTGGTTCGTTGGTCAACGGAATACTTCAATGCAGTGGGCGCCGATCGACAATCTGCGAAATCAACGAGCGTGGCTGGGCGCTCTGCTGGTGGCCATCGTCCTGTTGTTGTACCTTCCGGTGATTCATCACGATTTCATCAGACTATGGGACGACGACGCTTATGTGACCGACAATCCCCACGTGATTTCCGGATTGAAGATTACAAACATCGTCTGGGCGTTTACGAGTTTTGAGCAGTCCAACTGGCATCCGGTGACATGGCTATCGCACATGCTGGACTGCCAGTTGTTCGGACTCAACTCGGGCGCCCAGCACTACGTCAATGTCTTGCTGCATGCGGCTAACGTGCTGTTGTTGTTCTGGATCTTGCAGCGGGCCACTGGGGCGGTGGGACGCAGCTTCCTTGTCGCCGCGCTGTTTGCAGTACATCCTCTCAACGTCGAGACTGTCGCGTGGATCGCGCAAAGAAAAAGCCTGCTCAGCGCATTCTTCTCGCTGCTTACGGTGGCTGCCTATGGGTGGTACGCGCGTCGTGGAGGCTGGAAGCCGTATTTGGCAATCGTCGGTGCGTTTGCACTGGCGCTCATGTCGAAACCAATGGCCGTGACTCTTCCCCTGGTGTTATTGCTCTTTGACTACTGGCCTTTGCAGCGGTTGGAGGAACTTCCCTTCCGGCGCAGGTGGGTACGATTGGCGATTGAAAAGTTGCCCTTGTTCGTGATGAGCATGGCGAGTTCGATTCTTACAGAAAGGGCGCAGGGGGCCGGGGGATCGGTGATGGGATTGTCGCTGCTTCCGATCTCTGCCCGTATCGAGAACGCCGCTATTTCGTGTGTCGCCTACATTGGAAAGATCTTTTGGCCGGTGCGGCTGGCAACCTATTATCCCCTTCGATTATCACCGCCTTTAGACGACTCGATCGCCTCCGGACTGATTCTGATCGCGATCAGCGCGTTGGTCTTGCACCTCCGCCGGGAACGCTATTTGCAAGTGGGCTGGTTTTTCTTTCTGATCACACTGATTCCGGTCATTGGCATCGTTCAGGTTGGATTTCAGGGCATGGCAGACCGGTATATGTATATTCCCGCCATCGGTCTATTCATCGCGGTGGTGTGGGGAATCGGCAGCGCCGTCGAGCATTTGCCGGTTGCGCGTGCCGCTCTCTCAGTGGTGGCGTTATGTCTGATCACCGGTCTTGGCACTGCAACAGTTCACTACCTGCGCTATTGGCAAAATGGCGTGACTCTGTTTGCTCAGGCGGAAACTGCCTGGGGCCAGCCCGACATGTGGCTCGAACAACTTTATGGTAACGCGCTGTTCTCCGCGGGCCGGGTTGATGAAGCTCTGCTGCATTATCAGGCATCCTGCGCGATTCAGCCTCGCACGGAATATTGCCACTACAACATTGCACATATCCTGTCGGGGCGCGGCCAGTTCCGTGAAGCCGTCAGAGAGTATCAACTCGCGCTAAAGTACACCGCCAGCCGCGACATGGCCTTGTTGTGTTTGAACGAATCCGGAGAGGCGCTGATGCAACTCGGGGATTGCGATGCGGCATTGAAGTCATTCTCTGATGCTCTGACAATTAATCCCGGAGACCTCACAGCCTTGCGCTTGCGGCAGCAGGTCATCCAGCGCATGGGGGGCGGGAACTGAGGTGGACAACGGGAGAGAATTATTTCAAGGCGCCTGCTATGTCGCGCTGTTCCTGACGTGTGTTGTGCTCTTTGCCGTCGTTCGCTCGCGAAGAGATCGACAGGCGTTCCTTCTACTGGCAAGTTTTGCGCTCTACCTAACCTGGGTTCCGTGGTTTGCAGCAGTTCTGGTTGCATCGATTGTCGTGAACTTTCTGATTGGGAAATGGCTCCGGCGGAATCCATCCTGGGCGCCGCTCTTAGTGGGGATTGCCTTCAATCTTGTGCTGTTGAGCGTCTTTAAATATGTTCCTGAGCTGGCAATTCACACGCGGTTCACCGCGCTGCAAGGCTTTTCGAACCTGGCACTTCCTTTGGGCATTTCATTCTGGACTTTTCAAGCGCTCAGCTACCTCTTTGATCTGTATCGCGGCGAGGAACTCGACCCGTCCCTCGCCGAATTCGCGCTCTACATGGCGTTCTTTCCGGTCACGATCTCTGGCCCGATCTGCCGCATGCCGGACATGTTGCCGCAGTTTCGCTCAGAGGGGACGACGCCGTCGAACGATGTATGGCAAGGTTTCCGTCGTATCGCCATCGGAGTATTGATGATGCAGATCGCCAAACTGCTAGGACAGGGGATTCTGGCTGGCGACGGGATCGTGAGCGGCTTCGACCATGCCACGCAGTGGAGCGGTGCTGACGCGTGGTGCCTCGCATTCGGTTATGGGCTGCAGCTCTTCTTTGATTTTGCGGGCTACTCACACATCGCGGTCGGAGCAGCGAAAGCCCTGGGCATCACTGTGCCGGAGAATTTCGAGCGGCCGTTCGCGTCGACCAGTCCGTCGATTTTTTGGACGCGCTGGCACATGTCTCTGTCCTTTTGGATTCGCGACTACGTTTTCTTCCCTCTCGCACCGTTGCGCCGCGAGATGTGGTGGCGCAACCTGGCGCTGGCCCTCTCGATGGTCGTTTTCGGGCTCTGGCACAAAGCGGCTCTACTCTTTCTCATTTGGGGCTGCTACCACGGTGTACTACTGGTGGCGCACCGGCAAGTGCAGCAGATGGCGCGTCGATTCAACTGGAAACCGCACGCAAGACTCTGGACGCCGCTTTCCTGGGCAGCTACTGCGATTCTGATCAGCCTGGGATGGATTTTCTTCCGCGCGAATTCTGTGACGCAGGCAGGGCAAATGCTCTCAGCGATCTTCTCTCCGGCCAGCTATGCCTCGCGCTCTCTCAGTTCAAGCCTCTACGTTTTGATTGCGATGCTAGCGGCCGGATATTTGATTGTCGCGCTCGTCAGCGACGCCATCGATCGGTCTGTGGCGAACACAGGCGATGCAAACTCTCGCTCGGGAGCGTTTGCACTCCTGGCCCGCTGGCGTTGGTTTTGGATTCCGTCCCTTTACTTTCTGCTGTTGATCTTCATTCTGATGATCACACATGGGCAGGATGCGAGCGCAGGGCAGTTGATGTATCGGCGGTTCTGACTTCGACTGTCGAGGAGCTTGCTCAGCGAACCTGTGTTCCGTCTGGCAGGAATACAGGATAGCCGTCCCAGGGCTGGGCCATGCCAACCTCTTGCGCGGAGGCTCTACGGTTGTAGGGATAGAGGAACATGCCAAAACGCAGGCGCAGCATGGTATCTTCCGGGCTTCGCGTGATCGCCCACTGATACTGCGCGGCCGTGTCGTTCGGGGTCTCGTCCGGACGCTGTGCTTTGGCTGCCATGCGAAAGAGTTGTTCCGAATGATTCAGTTGCGTCGTGAACGGTGCCTTCTGCAGGCGATCAGCCATTTCTGCGGCAACACGGGCGCGATCATAACGGGTTAAGGCCAAGAGGCGCTCACAGTCGCTTTCGGACAGAACACCCGGATCCGATGACTGTGCCGCGTCCAGGTGAAGGTCTTTCGCAATCTGCAGGAGCATCGCACGCGCCAACAAATAGTTTCCTTCCGGCGTCAGGTGTACGTGCTCGTAAATGAGATCGCTCCCGACAATCCCGTCAGGATTCGCATCGGACAGGACCTTGTCGACATCGACGAGGGAGACATCCGGAGACGATGACGCCACGGATCGGTTGATCTCATTGATCCGGGTGTCGGCGCGAAAACGGAGCGTGTCGAGATCCCGCGCACGTGCAAAGTGTTCTTTTGCACCCTTGTAGTCCCCAGCAGCCCACAAAGTGCGCGCGATGCGGAACTCCAGTTCGGCGTAATCGTCATCAATCTTTGCCGCGGAGAGATACCGCTTCAAGGCTTCAGCGGGAGAGTTAACAGCTTCTAATTCGCTGCCTTGCTGCACCAGTGCTGTCCAGGAGCGCAACTCCTCAGCTTTCAGTCCCTCCCGATGCTGGGAGGCGAACGGCGCGCAGTCCTTCAAGTTGGTAGCTACTGTGGCAATAATGACCTTAGCGCCCGCCTTGTGAGCAACGGAAATGGTATCGCGTAGATTTTGTTCGAAATTCGCGTACACATATTTCATTTGAGGCGAACTGGCTGGCACCTGTTTATCGAGAAACATCTCCATGCCGTGCCATTCCCTCTTCTGAGTGCCCAGCCTGGTCACGAACTGGCCGATGCGCGTCGAGTGGTAGAACATATTGGCGCGCACCACCGGCATGCTCATCGCCGACGAGGTGAGCATGGTCCCGGCGCCGTACGGTCCGACGACTTCGTTATTTCCCGAGTAGCTGATGAAGACGTCCGGGTGCAGATCGGCCAATCCTTTGGCAATCGGCAACTCGACGTGCGAATTGATGGCCACGCTCCCCGTGTTCACGATCTCGAAGCGGATCGAGGGATAACGCGCGCGCAGCATGACCTCTAAGTATCGGCTGAATCCATAGGCGGAATCGGGATCGCCCATCGCCGCGGATTCTCCGAGCACAAAGATTCTGATGGTTCCGGGCGGCTTGGTGGCCGGGATGGAATACAAACGCGGCGTTTGCACCATACCTGCGGGAAAGAATGGCGCGGCAAAGAACAGGTTGTAGCAGGAGGCTGGAGTTCCTCGAACCGTGCATGGAACCAGAAGGTCAGTGCTGTACCCCACGCCCGCGATCCTCAGGCTCAACTCAATCAGTCCGAGAATCAGCAGGGGAACAAGGATGGCGGCGACGACGACCAGAACCCGGTGTGGACGTCGGACGGTCGCGACTTGTGCCGTTTCCAGATCAGCGCTCATGTGGAACTGTCCATCGTCTTTCCATTTTTTGTTGCAGCACGAGTGTTTCGCTTATCGAACTGCCTCTGCCGGTTTGTTGGTCTTCGCGGCAGACTTCAGCGACTGATGTTGCTCCGCCTCCGCGATGAGACGCTGCACGCTGTCCCGCTGCGGATAATCGGGATTGGTTTCGAGAAGGCGCTTCCACGCTGCTACGGCGCCATTCACGTCCATCTTGTCCTGCCACTTGACCATGCCTTCGTTGAACAGCGCGTTGGCGTGCTTCCCGTCGACCTTTAGCACTTCATCGTATTCGCTGATGGCGCGATCGGGCTGACCCATTAAGTGATAGGCCGTTCCCAGGTCAGTCCGGACGTCAGTTTCTTTCGGATCGATTTTCAATGAGCCCTCGTAGTAGGCCACGGCGTCGGGATATTGTTGGGCGTCATAGTAAAGGTTGCCGATCTTGTAGAGCAGTTGCGCGTTGTTAGGATCGCTCTTGAGTTGGGCCAGGAGCGGCTGCGCCTGCGTATCGGCCATCTGTCTCAACTGTTGGGGAGTCGGCTGGGCCCCACCACTCATCGCGCCCGGACCTGCCGTTGGTACTCCGCTGCCACTCATCTGCGCCTGTGCCGCATTAACCGGCCCCACTGCCTGGGTCGGAGCAGAGCCGCGCAGCAGATATCCGAACGCTACCCCCACGAGTAGACAGATCACCGATATCACGTAAGCCTGGGTGCTGGTCCATTGACCAGATGTGGAAGTTTTTGTATCAGTCATAAGATTCTCCTGTTCAAATCCCCTGATTCCGTGTAGGGATTGTCCCGTGATCGGCCGTTGGCAGGGTGTGATTCAAATCACATGTGTCCGTGCGTGCAGTCCTGAGTTAGGTCATCCATGCCTGCGGGTTCACTCAGGCTGCTGTGGTCATGGGCTCCTGAGGTGGGTGATATGCCCCTCCAGCTTGCGTGATTTGGGGGATGTCGATTTCACGAGAGTCGCCCGAAGCCCTGAAAGCGCCGCGCAAGTAGTTGAAAGAATTGCGGATTTCAGCCGGTAGGGGATTTTTTTTTGGCATCTGACGTGCATTTATGCCTTCTGACGTGGACCATGTGATCAAAGTGTTGCCGTGTCCGAGTCGAGTTGCGAACTGGAAGATGCAAGCAGTTCCCTGCGCTTCTCGTGAGCAATAGGGAGAGTTATGGAAGCGAACCACCAAGATTCGAAGTCCTGGAATGATCTTCAGACCTACACCATGGCGGTGATCTGCCTCGTCTTAGGAACAGCATCAGGTTATTTCCTGCACGCGCCAGCGGTGGCCAACGCCGGCACCACTACGGCCATGGTTGCGCCCAGCGCTGCACCGGGAAACCCTGGTCCTTCCATGCCGAGCGCGGCGGACATGAAACGGATGGCGGACAAGCAAGTTGCTCCTCTGCTGGAACAATTGCAGAAGACCCCTCAAGATGCAGACTTGCTGGCCAAGATTGGCCGGGCGTATATGGCGGCGGGGCAGTTTCAAAGCGCTCAACAGTACTATGAGCGGTCGGCCAGCCTGAAGCCAAACGCCGACAATCTGAATGAACTCTCATTCGTCTACGTCAAGTTAGGTGACCTGGACAAAGCGGTCTCTACGCTCAATCAAGCGGCCAAGCTTGATCCCAAAAATGCAAAGGTTCTGTTCAACCTCGGCTATTTCGAATGGAAGGGAAAAGCGGACCCGAAAGCGGCCATCGCGGCTTGGCAAGCTTTTTTGAAAGTGGCCCCCGATAGCCCGAAACGAGCCCAAGTAGAGCAAATGATGGCGCAAGCCAAAAAGCATCTGAGCATAGCTCCTGGCACCAAGACCGAGAAGCCGGCGATGTAGGGCCCCAAACATTCTTTGCGGGGTGAGCTATGAGTAGGTTGTTGGGTATCGGCGCTCTCTGGCTGAGTTTCGGCTGGGTCGGCGCGTTCGGCCAAGGGGCAACGCCTCTGGACACCTTCACCAGCCCGGACGGAACCTTTCAGTTCGTTTATCCACAAACCTACGAGCTACTTGTGGGTGACCGCCTTCTGAAAGCCACGCAGGGCAGACATTCGTCAATTCCCGTGTGTGACTTCTCGACCGCTCTCGCCTGCGTGCTCTATCCGGTCGAGACCCAGGAGGATACAAAGTTCGAAGCCGCTGGGTTTTCGGTCGACACGGTTCCTGGCGTGACGAACGAATCGGACTGCCTTACGTATGCAGATCAACTCCGGCGTACAGAGGGGGATGTGATGCAACCGACGTCGGTTACGATCGGCAGTCGCACCTTCCGGCACGCGGTCACTCGGAAAAAGACTCCGGGGCATTCTCAAGCGGCCGATTTATACCGGACATTCAAGAACGAAAAATGCTACGAATTACACATAAAGGTCTCGCTGATGGAGGACTCTTCGGGGCCACGACCATCGCGACCCGGCTCGCTGGGAGACCCCTCCGCGGACCACGCGCGGGAGTCGCTCCAGCTGATTCTGTCATCGGTTGCCTTCCAATAATAATGGTCTCGTCGCGCCGATTTCAGCCAACGAGTGCAATAACGGACGCCCGGAGGAAGCGAACACGATGACCGTAGTGCGGGACCTGATTGGACTTTCCAAACTCCGAGTACTTCGCCTGGCGGCGCTGACGGCCTTGATCGTCGGAGCCGGCACTGAATGTCTGACGAAGAAGCTGTTCGCCCTCGATCCGGACATGTGGTGGCACCTGAGCGTGGGCGATTGGATCGTTCACAATCATTCGTTCCCGCAAAACGGCATCTTTTCCGGCACTGCGGCGAATCGCCCGTGGATGGCATACAGCTGGGGCTATGAAGTTCTACTCTCGCGCTCTTACGACTGGTTCAGCTTCGTGGGCATGGGTCTGTTTGGAACCGGATTGACCATCGCGGTGGCGCTCGCGGTGTTTGTAATGTTGCACCGGATTTCCGGGCGCTTCTGGGTCGCGTGGGCGCTATCCGTTGTGGTATATGCCGCGTTTCTTTTTAACATCGCACCCAGACCCTTGTTCTTCTCGGTTGTATTGTTCGCGATTACGCTGACCCTGCTGTTCGAGGCACAACGGAGCGGGCGAATCCAACTGCTGTACTGGCTCCCGCTGGTTTTCCTGCTATGGGCGAATATCCACATCCAGTTCATCTACGGACTCGGTGTGGTCGGCTTATTCGCGGGAACAAACCTGCTGCAGCGGCTAGCGATCCGGTATCGCGTCTATCCGGACTCTCTGCAGGCGCCCACACTGCCGGTGCTGCAACCCTTCGCCATTCTGGCCGGTTGCGTCCTGGTTGCGTGCCTAGGACCTTACTCCTACCACCTGTATCGGCAGGCGTTTGTGATCTCGCAATCGAAGATCATGTACAAAATGATCATCGAGTTGCAGGCCTTAAGCTTCAAGTATGTCAACCAGTATCTGGAATTGCTGTTGGCCGTCGGTGCCTTCTTTGCTCTGGGCTGGCAAAAGAAGATCGACCCCTTCAAACTGGCTCTGCTCCTGTTCGCCAGCGTGTTTGCGTTCCGGACATGGCGCGACGCGTGGTTCCTCTGTGTCATCGCAGCGGCTGTCATCGCAGACTTCCCTGCCCCAGAGGCTGAAACTGAGCGCTCGATTCGATGGTCCGGGTGGGCGGCGGTGAGTGTGGCCAGCGTCCTGCTCTTAGGATTGGCGGTGCGAAATACGGATTTCAACACCCGTGGCCTCGATCGTGTCATCAGCAGCGAGTATCCGGTCGATGCCGTGAACTTCCTGCGGAGGAATCCAGTGGGAGGCCCCCTCTACAACAGCTTCGACTGGGGTGGCTTTCTGATTTTCTACATGCCCGAGTACCCGGTGTCGATCGACGGGCGCACCGATCTTTACGGGGATGCGATGGACGAACAGTACTACGCCACGCAAGAGGCGGAACCCTCATACAAAACGGATCCCGCACTCAATGAAGCCGGGGTGGTGATCCTCAAGAATAAGTTTCCCATCGCGAAAATGCTCCTTACCGACCGACGGTTTCGAGTGATTTACCGCGACGATCTTGCCGTCATTCTTGTGCGCAACTGGTGACGTTGAGCCCTCAACCGCACTGCTCCTACGGATTCGCCAGCGGGACTGTGGTTTGCGGGACAAAGACGCTCGCGATGTCATCGCTATAAACCAGACGGTATTGCGCTCTCAAACCTGGAAGATTTGTCAACGCTTTCGCCATGGCAGATTCCCGCTCGAGCAGCAGAGTGCCGGCGTGGGCCACCATCGGATCAGACTCCAGCAACTCCTTGCCGCTGACGACGTCGAAATACAAGCTGACAATATCGTTCCCATAGAGTTCGATCCGGCTGTCAACTACGACCGGATATTGCGGCAGGTACCAGGTGAGAAAACTGCCCCAGGAATATGCGTTGAAAAGCGGCGGAGCAAGGCGGTTTGTTTTGATATAATCGCACGCCTTCACTGGGAAAGAAGAGCCAATCTGGGTCATCAGAACGCTGGATCCAGGTATCGACGCTGCTGCGATCGCAGTGATGGCAAGCGTAAGAACTGCGACGACGGCACGCTCCCGCATGGGACTTTTTCTTTGCGTCGACGGACTCTCCGCGCCCGCGAGGTGGAGCGCGCCGGAAATGATGCCAATCGCGGGCAAGACCACAAGCCATCCATCCCGCTCGATTCGGAATGCCACCAGCATGGCGGCGACCAGCGTCAGAATCTCGAAGGGAGCAACCGAGCGCAACCGCCCCAGCGCTAGAAACGCCATCATGACCAGCAACATGAGCATGAATTCCTGCGGGCGCCGGAAACTCATCGAACTCAGTTCGGTGAAATGCTCGAACCCGACGGGGCTGTAGAGGATCCTGAACGCGGACGGGAGCAAGTGCACCGTGTAAGGATTTGCGAATGTGGCCAGTAAAGACAAGAAACCTACGATCCCAACCTGCTTGAGATCGAGGGGGCGAATTCGCTCGTTGAGCCACACTGCGCCCTGGTTCCTGAGGGCCTTCTCCAGCAGGACTGAGACCACAAACACACTCAGCAGAAGCAATCCAGCCACGAATTGAAGATGCAGATTCGCCCATAGGACGAACAGTGCGGGCAACCAGAAGAGTCTTTTCACCTCACCCGTTTTGCGGCTATCGAGGAGCAGGTGCAACTCGACTGCGAAGAAGAGGATCGAAAATACGTAAGGCAGTGGCTGCAGATTTGGAATCACGTATTGTGCGACCCCAGACAGCAGCACAGCGCTCCAGAAACCTGCACGTTGACTGCGTGCCAGCAAGAATATAACTACGGCGAGCGCAGCCTTGAGCGCCATCAGCGCCATCGGAATGGAACGCAGTCCAAACAGGCGGTACGCGCTTCCAAGCATCACGTCGAAAAGCCAGGTCGAATCGTTCCACGGCACGTTGGCGTATTGCGTGAACAGACCGCTATGGGGAACGGCATGGTTCTGCAGGATCCAAAGCCCGGTGCGAACGTGCACCCATACCTCTGGTGTAGTCACTGCGAACCGGTGCACGCTCTCATAGACGGCTGCGACCGAAAATAACGCCGTCAAGGCAACCAGTCGCACCAGCGCGGGAGACTCGATGCGAGACTTCCCCGTACCCGATCGCGTTTCGCTGAGATCGGTCGATTGAGACACGCGACATTGTAACCGAGGGGAATCCGGACTCTCCGCGGTACGCACAGACGAACTAAGGAATGTTAGCTGCATGCCATCAGGTCAGAATGCAGCATGGAAGGAGGCCAGTGGCGCGGCTGTGATTCTAATCACATTCGATTGTGAGCCGGAAAGCTGCGCAGGGCGGCCAATGCCCCATAACTTTGGGGTAACCGATGTCTGGGAAAGGCCTTTGGACCTCCCGGGAAGTGATTGGGGTACAGGGAGTCGTAAAATACTCTGATCCTGCGATCGAATCCGTCACCGAAGCGTAGCACTGGGCTCTGGACGTGCCAGATCAGATTTTCCAAGGTCAGAGAAGCGCGTGAAAGAAGGGTCGGTCAACCATATGCACTGGGGAATGATTCGAACTTGCAACTGCCTGCTCGTGATCGTTGGATTAGTAGTCCTTTCGATGCCCACAGCCGGGGCGAGCGAAAGCGCCCAACTCACGGGGACATATAAGGTCACGCGCAAGGCAGAGATTGGCGGCCAGACCCGGGTGCAGATACTGATTCATCTGGTAAATCGCGGGACTCGCGACCTTCACATCCAGCGCATTACGTTCTGGGATTTCTCCCACCCAGTCAAGGGCGGAACACAAAGCTGTTCCCTTGTTGTTCATTCCGCCCACTCCTCGGACACGACGCAGGAGTTCACGCTGCCACCTGCGGAATACGAGTTGTGGAAGCGAGGAGCCCGGCCCCGACTGGTGCTTGAGGTTGCCACCCCTCAGGGCCATCCCACCACACAGGTAGTCCGGCTGGACCGGAACGCCGGCAGGAAGGGGGAGTGACCATGCGCTCACTGAACCCGTCCCCTCGGAAACTGCTTCTCGCGGTTTGTATCCTGCTGACGGTAACGCTGTGCATGCCGCAATACGCAGCTGGTCAATATGCGATCAGCACCATCGCTGGCGGCGGACCCAATAATCTTCCGGCACTGCAGTCCAGCATTGGATTTGCGGGAAGTGTGGCGCAAGACAGTGCTGGCAATCTATATATTTCGGACTCCTACTCAAGTCAGGTCTTCAAGGTGTCCACGGCGGGTACTCTGACGGTGGTGGCGGGAAACGGAACTATCGGTTATTCCGGCGACGGCGGCCTGGCGACGAATGCGCAGTTCTCCATGCCGGAAGGCGTTGCGATCGATGGCTCGGGAAACATCTTTATCGCCGACACCGGCAATTTCGTGATTCGTGAAGTCGTAGCCAGCACGGGCAACATTCAAACCGTGGCTGGGAATTTTTCTCTGGGCGCGGGCTACTCCGGCGACGGCGCCCCGGCCACCAGCGCGCAGTTGAACGATCCGTACGGCGTATTTGTCGATGACGCGGGAAACATCTTTATCGCCGACACCGACAACTCCGTGATTCGTGAAGTGGTGGCCAGCAGCGGCAACATCCAAACCGTTGCCGGAAATTTCACCAGCGGCGCAGGCTACTCCGGCAATGGTGCGATCGCCACGAGCGCGCAACTCGATATGCCCGAGGGCGTTTTCCTGGACGGCACTGGGAACATCTTCATCGCCGACACGAATAACTCCGTGATTCGCGTGGTCAATCCCGGAAGCGCATCGGTGACGATCGCTGGAATTTCTATCCCCCCAGGAGACATCCAAACCGTTGCCGGAAGAAACTACGATTCAAGCTTCGGTTCAGCCTGCCAATTTACGGGAAGCGGCGGACCAGCCACCAGCGCTTTTCTCTGTCAGCCGGTCGGCGTGTTTGTGGACGCGTCAGAAAATATTTTCATCGCAGATACAGATAACTACGCGATCCGAGAGATCGCAGCCAGTGGCACTCTTGCGACCGTCGCCGGCACGCCCGGCACCTTCGGATACTCCGGCAACGGCGGACTGGCGACCGGCGCAGTGTTGAACTATTCGAGCAGCGTCGCGGTCGATAGTGCGGGAAATATTTATATCGCCGATACCGACAATTTTGTGGTTCGGGAAGTCACTGCGGCGGATGGCAATATTCAGGCGTTCGCTGGAAACAACACTCTGGCGTATTCTGGCGATGGTGGTCCCGCCACTGGCGCCGCGCTCAATTTTCCTGGCGGAGTCTTCACTGACAGCTCGGGAAACGTTTATATCGCAGATACCAACAGCTCGGTCATTCGTGTGGTGAATCCCGGAACTCAGGCCGTAACCGTCGCCGGGGTCACGATTCAGCCGGGCGACATTCAGACCATCGCTGGGACCGGCGTAGCGTGCGCGGTTCCTGCCGTTGGCGGCTGTGGGGATGGGGGCCCGGCCACCAGCGCCCAACTGAATTATCCGTTCGGTATTTTCGTGGATGGTTCGGGGAATATTTTCATCGCCGATACCGGCCTTCTGACGGAGAGTTCAGCGATTCGCGTGATCAACCCAGGAGCCGCGCCCATCACGATTGCTGGAGTGACGATCCAGCCGGGCACGATTCAAACCGTCGCCGGGTCTCTCGGCACCGCCGGGTTTACTGGGGATGGCGGGCCGGCCACGAGCGCGCAGCTCTCCAACCCTCAGGGTGTTGTAGTCGATGGATCAGGCAATATTTTCATCGCCGATACGGGGAACGCTGCCGTGCGCGTGGTGAACTCTGGCACTCAGGCGCTCATAATCGCAGGCGTTACGATTCAGCCCAGTACCATTCAAACCGTCGCGGGCACACCTCCGACCGCGTGTGCGGACTCAAGTTCAGGATGCGGCGATAACGGAGCTGCAACCGGTGCTTCCCTGAACTTTCCCAGCGGCATGTCTCTCGACGCAGCAGGAAACATCTACATTGCAGATACCTTTAATTCGGCAATCCGCGTCGTCAACTCCGGAACGCAGCCGATTGCAATCGCTGGAACCACGATTCCACCAGGCGACATTCTTACGGTGGCCGGAACGCTCGGCCGTGACGGCTTCGCCGGCGATGCCGGGCCGCCCAACGCCGCCCTGCTGAATACGCCCTGGGGCGTGTCGGTGGATGCACTCGGCAACATCTTTATCGCGGATACCGACAACTCGGCGATCCGGCAAGTCGTGGCAATCGCCGGCACCATTCAGACGATCGCCGGGACCGGAACGGCAGGCTTCTCCGGCGATGGAGGATCGGCGACCAGTGCGACGCTCGACGGGCCGCAAAGTGTAGTTCTAGGCAGTTCTGGAAACATTTTTGTTGCCGACAGCCAGAGTTCTCGGATCCGGCAACTGACCTCGACGGTAAGCGTCTCGCTCGTTCCGGCGACAGCAACGGTGCCGCTGGATCTCACTCAGCAGTTTCTCGCAACCGTAACCGGCGCGAGCGACACAACTGTGACTTGGCAGGTGAACGGGGTAACAGGCGGCAATGCAACCGTGGGAACGATATCAACTGTGGGCCTTTACCAAGCACCCGTCACGGCACCTGCGTCCGCAATTACTGTGACCGCAATCTCAGACGCGAATGGCACGACTTCAGGTTCGGCCAGCGTCACGATCGCGGCGAGCGGAGCTCCTGCAATCAGCGTGAGTACGAACCCGCCGGGCGTGACAGTGGTTTATACCTCGACGACGCAAGCCTTCACTGCCACCGTGACCGGCGAGACCAACACTGCGGTCACTTGGGAAGTGAACGGCGTTGCCGGAGGAGACTCGACGAACGGAACGATTGATAGCACGGGGCTGTATTCGGCTCCAGCCGCAGTTCCCGCGCAACCTCTGATTATCATCACGGCTGTTTCGCAAGCCGACTCAAGCGTCTCCGGGATCTACCCCATCACAATTGTCACCGCCCCGGTGGCGACGCAGCCCGCTCCGCAAACTATTTCTCCGGGTGAGACAGCCAACTTCTCAATTTCGCTCAACCCAAACACCGGAAATCCTAACAATCCCATCACGCTGTCGTGCTTGCAGAGTTTGTTGCCCGCCGGCGCATCCTGCACGTTTTCGCCGGCCCTCATCACGCCGGGCAGCAGCGCGGTTCCGTTTAGCCTCGCGATCTCGGTGCCGTCGACCGGCGCCTCTTTGCAGCAACACCAATCCACCTGGCTGACAACTCAGGTGTGGTGGAGCTTCAGTCCGCTGGCTGGAATCTTGCTACTAGGGGGAAAACGAAAGAAATCTCACCTGCGATGGATGTCGCTCGCGACGTTCTGCCTGTTATTGCTGACTCTGGTTGGCTGCGGCGGTGGGAGCAGCAGCTCGACTTCGAACAATCCGGTGACCTACAATATCCAGGTACTCGGAAAGACTGCAGCGCAGCCAAACCCAGTGCCGATCACAGTGGTCACGCTGACGGTGCAATAGAACTTCGACTGCCACATCATCCAAACTAACTTCGGAACACTCGTTCCTGACGGGCGTGCACATGCCCGCACCCTGCTCTCGCGACTGGACTCATCACAAAGGATGCCCTGACACGACGCGGCATCACAGCAAATGCCGCCTTTGTGCGCACAGAACTCTGACTGCGTGTCGCCATTCGCACGGGCCCCATGAGCGCTAACTTAAGACTCTGTTGTTTCGGACTTGCCCGTTACCCGGGACAGGACTGTCAAAAAGCATAGACCTGGCACGCATTGCGTCGGGAGGAATTTCTATGTTCCTGAGCTTTGTTTCAAGAGATGAGACTGACCAGGCACGATATGATGCACCGGTGGGTTTATCCCGTTCTTCTACGAGGAGCCTTAGCATGCAACTGTGCCGCATCCGTTCAATGGTATTTCTCGCCTCCGTCCTGGCGCTGGCCGCATCCGCCGCTCTCGCCGACGAAGCTATCTCGGTGACCGTGGACGCAGCTAGAACTCGTCAGAAGCTGCTGCACATCGAGTTGGTCGTGCCAGTCAAACCTGGACCTCTCACTCTCTACTATCCGAAATGGATTCCCGGCGAGCATGGGCCCGATGGGCCCATCGCCAATCTCACCGGCCTCAAATTCGAGGCGGACGACAAGACCATCCCGTGGCAGCGTGATTTGCTGGATGTCTTCACCTTCCACCTGGAAATCCCGCGCGGGGTCAGCCATCTCAAGGCCAGCTATGACTATATTGAGCCCGACGGCGTTTCCGCTACCGACAAACTCTTGGTCCTCGAATGGAATGAAGTCGTACTCTATCCGGCAGACATCCCCGCCGAGAAGCTCACTTACGAAGCCAAACTCCTGTTGCCGGACGGGTGGAAATTCGGCACAGCGCTTCCCGTCGAAAATGAATCAGGAAGTCGAATCTCTTTCAAGCCGATTCCACTGGATTTACTCGTGGACTCGCCCGTCATTGCCGGAGAGTTCTATCGGACGATTGACCTCACGCCGCCGGGCGAACCCATCCATCATGAAATCGACATCGCTGCCGACAGCGCAGACGCTCTGAACATGAGCCCCGAAAACAAGAAGGAAATGATCAGTCTGGTGGCCGAGTCGGGCAAGCTCTTTGGTGCTCGCCACTATCGCGACTATCATTTCCTGCTCGCGCTCAGCGATCACGTAGCACATTTCGGCCTCGAGCACCACGAGTCGAACAACAGCCGCTTGCCGGAACGAGCTCTGCTCTTGCCCAGCTCCGGCATGTCGCTGGGCGGACTGCTGGCGCATGAATTCGCCCACTCCTGGAACGGCAAGTTTCGCCGCCCCGCCGATCTCACCGTCCCCTACTACGAACAGCCCATGAAAACGGACCTGCTATGGGGCTATGAGGGGCTAACGGACTACCTCGGGCCCATGTTGGCGGCACGCAGCGGCTTGTGGACGCCAGAACAGTACCACGAGTACATAGCCAGCATCGCGGCCATGCTTGGCCCGGGACGCCCCGGCCGTACCTGGCGCCCATTGCTGGACACCGCGGTTGGAGAACCCGGCCTGGCCTTCGGAAGAGGCGGCTGGCTGAACTGGCGCCGCGGCACCGACTACTACGACGAGGGCGATCTGCTCTGGCTCGAAGTAGCCACCATCATTCATCGCGAGTCTGGCGGCAAGAAATCGATTGATGATTTCTGCCAGGAATTCCACGGCGGGCCCAATCATGGCCCGGAGGTAAAGACTTATACCTTCGACGAATTGGTGAAGACGCTCAACGCATTGGCGCCTTTTGATTGGACCGGATTTTTTCACACCAGGTTGACTTCCACTTCTGCGGAAGCACCAGTGGGAGGGATCGAAAACGGAGGCTGGAAAGTCACATTCAGCGACAAGCCCGCGAAGTTGGAAGGCCGCCGCGGCAATCCCGGCGATGTCTATTCCATCGGCCTCCAGGTGGGCAGCGACGGGGTTGTCACCGACGCCATCGTCGCGAGTCCTGCGTTTGAGGCCGGCGTCTCCTCGCAGATGAAAATAATTGGCGTCAATGGCCGTGTCTACACCCAGGAATTGCTCTCGGACGCGATCAAATCTGCGAAGGACGATTCACAACCGATCACACTCCTCGTCGTCGTGGACGGCTATTTTCGAACATGCACGATAAACTACCACGGCGGCGCCCGTTACCCGCACCTGGTGCGTGATAGCGACCGGCCGGACTATCTCGATGAGTTGATCAAGGCCCACGCCGTGAGCCCGTAGAAGCCAAGTCTGGTCTCTGGGAGCGTCCGGTCGGTGGCGTCGATGTTGGATGGGGAGCAGCACTCCGCGTCGCACGTGAAACCAAGCATTCAGCGAAGCCTCACTTCTTTACCCCAACGCCCCCGGACAATAGCGGCTGCACCGTGCCATTGGGATAGTGCACGGTCTCATGGCAGACCAGCGCGCATGTGCCCGGGCCGCGGTTGTAGGAGACTGGGACCGCACCATTCGGAGCCACGACTTTCAGGTCAAAGTTGATCATCCTCTCGCCCGTGGCATTCCCGCTGCTCGCTCCCATGCCGTGCGCGGTGTGGCAGGTGGAGCAGGCGAACCCGGCGTTGATGTGCGCCGCGTGCTGGCTCCAACTTACAGTGCTCGCAACCGTCGACAGGTTGTGGCACTTGGCACAAAGTGAATAAGGCCCGTTAACGCTGAGGTCGGGATTGGGAAACAGATTCGTCACGCGCTGGCCGGGACCGGGCGCCTGACCGAATTCATAGCGGCGCTCCAGGATGTGGGTCCATTTCGATCCATGCGGACCGCTCGGTCCCGGTCCGCCGAATTCACGGTTGTCGTCGCTGTTGTGGCAGTCCGTGCAATAAATCCGGATCCCCATGGCGCGTCCCTGCGTTTTCCCATCAAGATTCAACATGAAGCTCAACAGGCTGGGCTGCGGCAGCGCGCTGCTCCGATCGTGCAGGACCGGGTGGCTGGAAGCTGCGGTGCTGGACATCTGCGGGATGAGGTTCAGCCCATCGCTTGCCGTAACCGCCCGTGTGGGCAGGTAGCCAAACACCGCCAGTGCCTGTTTGCCCGTGCTCATTCCGTGGCAGCGCAAGCAGTTTTCGTACTGGTTCACTGCAGGGTTCAGAACCGTGACGCCGTCGCTCGCGCTGATTCCTACAGCACCGGCCTGGGAGGGGCGAATGGTCGGGGGCAGCGTGGAAGAAAATGAACTCACTTGCTGCGATGCGTGTGGGCTGTGGCAGTCGACGCAGGTGGCGTGTCGGTTGTTGTTCAACATTGGGGTTTCGCCCGCGTCGTGAAGATTGATGCCGGAGGGATACGGATGCGAGATCTTGGAAAACTCCTCGTAAACATTCGCGATGGCAGGCGAAATGTTTGAGCCTCCGTTATGACAAGTGATGCAATTCTGCGTGGACGGATCCATGTTCGGCATGGGGGGAACGGGCCCGCGCAACAGCCGTGCTCCAGCCGTAGAGTTGTGCGGCAGATGGCAGGACAAGCACGCGTTCTGCGCCACTGTCAGGTAACTCCCCAACACGGGTCCGTTTGCAATCGCCTCCCCCGAAGTTGCGTGGATGCCGCTCGACCACTGCGCCAGAGGATTGCTCTGCCCGTTGACGGTTCGCGGGTTCGGATCATGGCAGGCCAGGCACATCTGCCCGCTGGAACTATCGCGCACCAGAAAATTCTTCGACACCATGTCGATCGCTTGCGAGTGCGGCGTATGGCAACTCGTGCACTCCACATCGTTGTTGATCAACCGCACGGCCTTCAACGGATCGGCGGTCGTGTGACTTGTAACCAGCGTCGGCACGAGGTCGGGCGCGTCCACCAGCGGCAACTTCAAGCTGAAGGGATGTGAGCCTTGCAGGTTGGTGCCGAAGACATCGGCCGGGTACATGTTGCCCGTCATCTGGATCGCGCCGGAGGGTTGGGTCTGCCCTACCGCGACCGTGCCATCGTGGCAACTCAGGCAAAGGCTGCTGTCCGCACCGAGAACCGGTTGCGCTCCGGTGTTGTGCAGCGTCGTGCTCGAGTATGTGGCATAGGTCTGCGTGGAAAGTGTTTGGCTCCACAACGCGGGATTCGGAGTCTGCACGCCCGAATGCGGAACGTGGCAGTACAAACACGGATCGAGCCCGCCCCTGATTGGAGACGTGCCGCTTAAAGACATGTTGTGCGATCCCAACACATCTCCCGACGCCTGAGCGTGTCCGACGCCGGCGAGAACCGCCCCGCCCAGCCCTGTAAAGGCGAGGGTCAGCAGGAGTCTCTTCATGGCTGGCCTACCTGCGCCCGCTTGGGCAATCCGAGATAGCGGAAGACCTGGATTCGCCGGTTGAACGAATCGACGACGAAGATGCGATCCCCGCGGTCGATAAACAATCCCGCCGGCAACTGAAACTCTCCCAGCCCAGTCCCCCGGCCGCCGAAATAATAGAGAAGTCTCCCCTGCTCATCGAACACCTGGATCACGCCCCACAAACCGTCGACGACATAGAGATGGCCTTCCGAATCCATGCCGATTCCCTTGGGCCGGAACATCGTGCCGCCGCTATCGCCAATATGACCGACTTCGGTCTGGAACCCGCCCGAGCGACTCAGCGTTTGCACCCGGAAATTCATGGCGTCGACGACGAACAGGTTCTGGTCGCGCACCAGCAACTCTGTGGGAAGGTTGAACTCGACGTTCCCCGTGCCTCTTTTTCCGATGGTCTGCAGAATGTTGCCCTTCATGTCGAGCACAAACACTTCATCGCGCAGGGTGTCGGTAATGTAGATGCGTTCCGCGGCGGAATCCACGGCGATTCCCGTGGGACGCTTGAAGTACCCTTCGCCGCCTTTCAGGCTGCCGATCGTCCGGCGAAACTTTCCGCTGGGATCGAAGACGAAAATCTTGCCCGCCTCGGAATCCGTTACATAAATATTGTCTTGCGCATCGACGGCAACGCACTGCGGCGTGCGCATCTGATCTTTGTTCTTGTCTTTGTCCCGGCGCTCGATGAACTTGTACTTGTGATTTTCGAAATCGAAGATGTGAACGCCGTTGGCTCCGGGATCAGAGACGATGGCCCGTCCGCGCGAATCAATGGCAATGCTGTAAGGCCGCACGAGATGAGGATGGTCCGGTTCGCCCACGACCACATCGACCAGCTTGGTCCAGAATCCGCGCTTGCCTTCGACTTCTCTTTCAGAGCTGAAACTGCGCTCGTACCGCAGCCTGCGGCCGCCGTCGAGAAGGAGGTCGGGAGGCGCCGGCTCTGCCTTCTTCTCGCTGACTTTAATCTTGGCGGCCCAACCCGGAGTTAATAGCAGAAAAATCAGCGCCAGCCTGGCCCCAATGTGTAGGAAGTTCCTCTTCGCGATCCTCAGAAGAAGTTGAACCATCTGGAGAACCCAATGAAGTACGACGTTACCACAGCCGGCACCGAGCCCAGTGTACCCGCATTCTGGTCCAGGCGCGTATATCCGGCGTTCACAAAAATTTTGCGTAGCCGGTATTGCATGGTGGCATTGATCAATGTGTTGTTCGTATAAATGCTGAGCGAGGGCTCGATGGTGCTGCCATCGGACCGTGCATACGCCCCGCTGATGGTCAGACGCTTCGTAGGGTTCACTCCCAGGCTGACTCCATAACCTGTGGAACCGTACGAAGTGAATGTATTCGGGAGCAGAAGCTGCGTGGGTAAAGTTGTGGGAATGGGCAGCAGTCCCGCGTTGGTGAAAACCGCCAGGCCATTTGACTTGTCGTAGTAGACATTCAGAGTGTTGCCGCGAAAGATATACCCGGCAAAGAGTCGCTCGGCATAGCTCGTAGTGCCTGAGTTTGCGGTGAATCCACTATGCGATCCGCTGTATCCCGCCATGAAATACTGGCGCTCGCCAATGCGGCGCCGCAAGCTGGCCATATAGCTGTACGAAGAGGTTGTGTACACCAACATGACAGTCTGCACGTTCTGGGTATAACTGAAATTCCCTCCCACATCCCACCCGAAGAATTTCCGTGCATAGTTCACGCTCCCCACAAATCCAAGTCCGGTGTTGGCCGTTTGTTGCACGGTATCGACCACACCAACAGAAAACGACAGCCCTTTCAGCAACGAATGGTCGAAGTTGAAATTCACGCTGCCGCCGAATTGCGTCGCCGAGTACGTCTGCCCGAGAAATGTCTGGTCCTCATGCGCTATATCGGCATGCACGCCGAGGCTCTTGAATATCTGGTAGAAAACATCTGACCCCACCAGAACAGACTGGAAGCTGCTGGCCTCCGTCAAGTTCACCGTTGCTCCGCTGCTCAGCAGGGTCTGGGGAATGGTTCCCAACAGGCTGTCGTTATAAGTCGAATTGAAAGACACAGCCAGCTTGTCGATGGGATGAAACGAAGCGTTTCCATTCACGGTGTCGGAACTTCCAGAGTTGCTGCTGCTGGTGGAATCCGCATAGTTGTAGTCGTAGGTAAGACGGTTCCAGCTCACACCAAAATTCCCCGCAAACGGGAGCGCGTGCTGGATAGTCGCTCCGTAACTATTGCTGGACGATTGCGTCGAGATCGGCGCCTCACCCGCCTCCAGAAACTGCGTGAAATCCGCATTCGTGTTGCGATGCTGGAATTGGCCCGTCATGTTAAAACCATCCCAGCGATAGGTCGAAAGCAGATTCAGCGTGTGGTTGGTCACGTCATCCGTGCCCGATTGCCCGATAATGGAGTCCGAGCTGTGGTCGATATCATAGCTGGCCGTCAGGGTGGGCAGATTCGGAAGAAGCGCGCTCCATCCCACGGCAAAGCTATTCAAATTGGTGCGCTCGGCCAACCCCAGATCGGATCCCGGAACCCCAAAGCTGCTGATGCCATTGTATGAACTGTTGTATGAGACCGAACCAGGGAAATGGCTCCCGTTGAAAAGGTTTACCTCTGACGAGACGCCGGTCGTATTGGCGAGGCTACCAAAAATGGAGTTGGTCTGCTCTCGGTTGTAGTACGGGGAAACGCTAAAATTAAGGAAGTTGGGACTGTAATAATTGCCGGTCAGGATGCCATTCCCCGAAAAGCCCATGGAGTGATCGGACATCCCTCCACTCGTGCCGCCGCCATAATTGAATCCCACGGTGCCGTTCAAGTTCATGTGCAGGTAGTCGCCCACCTGCAGTTGGGCTGTAGCCGGCAAGGCCAGCAGGAAAGTTCCTGCTATGGTGCAGCACACAATCCGAATTGTGAGTGATCTCCAGCACATCCCCCACCTGGTTTCTGCCCCCATGGACCACCGCGGCAAGAATCTTGACCGCACCGCGTTGGCCAGTTGATTCACAGGACCTCAATCTTTGCTGTCTTTCTCAGCTTTGTGTCGAGTGCGGCGCGAAGCTGTTCGGTCTTGCTCTTCTGCAGGTCGATCATCAGCTTCGCCTTCACTTCGGCAAATGGTGCAACGCCGGCCGGAGTATGCGCGTTCAGACGAAACAGCGTATAGGCCGGACCTAACTGGATGAGATCGCTCACCTGTCCTACCTTCATGGCTACGGCCGCATTGACAACCGGCGGAGGAAGCTTGTCGCGTTCCACATTCTTGCGATCGCCCATGTTCACGTGCCAGTCATCTTCGGAAACCTTTTCGGCCAGCAATCCGAACTCCTGGTAAGTCTTGGTCGCCTTGGCCTGCTTCAGCGCACTTTCCGCTTTCTTGCGGGCTTCCTCTGCGATGTCGGGAGTCACGGTCGGTGGAGGAATGATCGAGATCGTCTGGATGCTGAACATCTCCGGATGCTGGAACTGCTTGGGGTTGGCCTTGTAGTAGGCCAAGGCCGTAGCCTCGCTCACTCGGGCCTTGTCGCGCACCTCGGTTTTCAGCATTTCTTCGATGAGCAGCGAGCGGCGGATCTTCTCGCGCAGCGCCTGCTTCGAGCCATGAACTTCGATCTGGATCACCTGGTTGTATTCCTGCTCGGTGGGAAACTGTTTGCGGAACTGCACTTCCGCGCGCTGCAGGCGCTCCGGGCTTATCGTCCGCTTCTCGCGCAGAGCTTCCTGGTACAGCAGTTCCTCGAAGATGATCATCTGCAGAGCGCCCTTGCGCATCTCCGGTTCCATCGACTTGGGGATAGAACCGTTGTGAATGTTCTGGTAAGGGAAAATCGCCTGCTCTTCGCGCATCAGGTCACGGTCGGTGAGAATTGCGCCGTTGACTTTCGCTACGGGATTGCCGGCCGACGGCGGCAGGGGTTGCACGGAGGTCAAGGGTGTGTTTGGAGCCGCATTTTTCGCCACTGTCGGCGCAGCCAGCGAGGGACTATGCGAAGCCACGACCTGTGCGCTGCCGCACAGTGCCGAAACTACGAGCGCTCCACCGATGATGATCTGGTACTTCATTTCTTCCTCCGCTTCGACTCTCGAAAAAGTGGGGGAGAGAAACTTCCCCTCCCCCTCGAGACAATTAGAACTGCGTCTTCACAGTGGTGATACCGAACGACTCGTTCGCCTCGCCAAAGTGGCATTGCCGGCAGAATTGCGTTGCCGACGCGGCCAGGTTCGGGTTGTTGTTGCCAGCGCCCGGATTGAAGGGGCCGTTCAGGAAGAAGTACGTCGGATAAGTTCCGTTGATGGCAGCAGAGGTCTGCTTGCCCCTCGGGGACTGATAGACGTACATCGCATGCTGGTTGTGGCAGGTGGTGCAGGTCAGGAATGCATCGCCTGGGTTCGTATCGCCAGCCGGGATTGCAACACCCCAGCCCCACGCGCTGCCGGCGATCGCCGGATAGCCGTAGTTCGCGTTGAAGCTTACGTACTGCGCCGAATTCGGGGCGATGTTGGTGATGCCGTTGACCGCGTCCACAGTAATGGTCAGCGGGCTGGTGGTGGTGTTGTTGGTCCAAACGCGGGCTGCGCCCAGGGTGGCTTGTACGCCCACCGGATGGTCGTTGCCGTAGCCGGACGTGTTGCCGTTGCCATTATCGTTGCCGAGCAGGGTGGGGATCGGACGCGTGCCGTACACGTTGGCGGGCAGCAGATTCATTCTCTGCTCCCACGACTGTCCGTTCATCATCTGACCTTTCGCGACCACGCCATCATGGCAGGCAAGACACATCGTGATGCCTTCCAATTCGGCAGTTTGCGTGGTGTAAGCGGTCGCTTCGCCAGGCAGTGTCTCAACATAGCCATTGCCCAACGTGATCTGTTTGCCCAACAGAGGGGTTACGTCTTGTCCGAACAGAGCAACGCTGCCGGAGAGTGGGTCGTTGAATGCCGCCGCGCCGTTGATGGCGTTTCCGCCGCCGCCCGCGGAGCCGCTGTGAGGAGCATGGCAGCCTGCGCAACCACGACCGCCGTTTTGGTGGGCACCGAGAATATCGACGCCGGTCAGGCCCGTGCCCGACGTGTAGGTCTGGGCCGCTGCCAATCCGGCAGCGATCAAAACCACGAACGTGACGAAGAATAGCTTTCTCATAATGTTTACATCCTCCTGTTTGTAACAGCTGTTACATCTACCACTAGGTGACAATTGCCAACTGCCTTTGCTGCCCGGAGCCGATTCTCACCGGCCCCGGTTTGGCCATCCGCGGAACGGCCAAACTCTATCGCGGCTTCTGTGCCGCGGAATTCGTGTTCGGCGCAGTGGGGGCAGCATCCGCGTCTGCCGGTTTGCTTCCCTGCGCTCTTTTCTTGTCCACTTCCGCCTGACGCTGCTTGATTTGCGCTCGCGCCTCGTCGTCGGTGAAGTAACGGAACATCTGCACGCGCCCCGGATACTGCTCGGAGGTGAATATGCGGTTGTTTTTGTCGATGTAAAGTCCAGCCAGAGCGCGGAACTGTCCTGGGAACAATCCGTGCCCGCCCATCCACATCAAGAATTGCCCCTCGGCTGTATAGCACTGCAGGACGTCCTGCACGGCATCCGCCACCCAGACATGCCCGTCGGCGTCAATGGCAATGCCCTTGGGCCGTGAGAAATATCCCGGACGGTCGCCGGACTTGCCCCAGGCGCGAATGAAGTTGCCGTCGGCGTCAAAAATCTCGACGCGGTCGTTGAACATGTCGGTGACGTACAAGTTGGCGTCGGCGTCGAGGGCCACGTTGGTGGGAGCCGCGAACTGCCCCGGCTCCGTCAACGAATGCTTTTTGCCAGCGGTGCCGATCGTACGGATCAGATTGAACTTGTCGGCGTCGTAGACCATGACCTGGTCGCGGCCTGCGTCGGCAACATAAAGAAAGCGATTCTCGTTATCGACCACCATCCCGCCCGGATCCACCAACCCGCCCTCGGTGATCGCGCCTTCAATCTTGTGATCGCGATCGAAGACCATGATGCGGTGCAGCTTGGTGTCGGAGACAAACATGCGGTCGGCATCGTCCATCGCGAGACCGATGATGTCGCCGAAGTGCGCCTGCACTCCGTTCTTGATCATGTTCAGTTCTTTGGTCTCGGTGTTGAAAACGAAGATGGCTCCCACTTTGCCGTCTGCGATGTAGACGTTGCCTTTGGAATCCACCGCCATGCCGTAAGGCGTCCAAAGCGCGAACAGGGGCTTTTCCGCCTGTTTCTGCTGCGCGCTTTCGCTACCCGCCATGCGGTCCATCCAGGAACTCTTGGCCGTCTTTTGTTCGGGTACGTATTTGTCGCAGCAGAAATAGTTCAAGTACTTCAGGCGCGTCGGAGCGGGCGGATTCGGCCAGACCAGCTTCGAATAATCGATCTCTTCCAGAACATTGGGCTTCTTGGGCGGCTCTTCTTTCTTTTTCTTATCGGCGGAGACGGGCGCCGGCAGGCTCAGGCAGAACACGAGTCCAGCGATAACCGCCGCGATCCGAAGGAATCCGAGATTGGAAGTGGGTGTCATCATTTTGTTTTCCCCGCTTCTGTCTTGGGAGCAACCGGTTGCGGCGCCTGGCTTTGCGGCCCCGGCGCGCCTGGCCCGGCGGCACCTTGCGTCATGTTCGAATGGCAGCTCATGCAAAACGCCATATTGTTGACTTGATCTTTCACCAGCATTCCAGGATTTGCCCCCGAATGCGGCTGATGGCAAGTCAGGCAGTTGATCTGTTTCAACGGCTTGTTCACGTTGGTCGGGTCCGGAATGTCGGTGACCGGATGCTTATCGACCGGGTGACCGTGCCCGTACTGAATCGGTAGCTCGATCACTTTCCGGAAGTAGTCTTCCGGCAGCTTCACTTTGCCGTCGAAGATCGTGATCAGGTGCTCGCTCTCGAGCTTCTGCGGACTGGCATCCGGACCATGGCACTCGAGGCACAGCTTGTTCGGACTTGCGGCGCGGAGCAGGTGCTCGTTCTCTCCGCCGTGCGGCTCGTGGCACGTCGCGCAGCCTTGCACGAATGCTGGCTGATGCAGGTGCGCCTTCTTCATCTGCTCCGCCTGATCGCTGTGGCAGGCCAGGCAGGCTTGCACCGGATCTGGCTGTAGGAAGCCCGGAGATTTGCCGGCATGCGGGTTGTGGCAGGCAATGCATTCGCCCTGCGCGCCCGGGTGCTGCACTTTCGCTGTCTCAATCTTCTTGGCCTGATCGTCGTGGCAGGTCAGGCACAGTGCGCGGCTGTCGGCGTTGGTCAGAACCACCTTGCCATCCTTCGTCGGCTGATGGCAGGAGTCGCACATCTTATTCTCAAAGGGATTGTGCAGGAACGCCTGCATCAGCTTCGGCTTCGCGGACTCGTGAGGATTGTGGCACTGCAAGCAGTTCGCGGTTCCGAAGGGCTGATCGACGTGCGCCTTCTGCAGCGCGGCGTCCTTAACATCGTGGCACTCGATGCAGAGAGCCGGAATATCTTTCTTCAGGTGAGCGGCGAACTCGATCTTGCCGCGGTCACCATTCTTATGGGTGACGTGGCAGGTATCGCAGCCCATATCCAAAGCTGCATGACGGCTGCCGCCTTTGGGAACATTCATGCCAACGCTGTGGCAGGTGAGGCAGAGATTCTCGTCCCGCGTGGCGCCCGAGGTCGCTTTCAGCAACTGTACGGGATTCCCGGATTGATGCGGGTCATGGCACTTCACGCAATCCCGAACTGCCGGAGGATGCATCGTCTGCCCGGCCTGTACCTTCTTCTCCTCGTGGCAACTCAGGCAGAGGGCCTGGGTCGTGGTGGTCGTGAGCTTCACCCGGGTAACGTCGCGGTTGACCCGGACTTCGTGGCAGCTCAGGCATCCCGTAGCGATCGCCGAGTGAACTGATTTTCCTTTGGTCTTATCTTCGTGGCACTCGAGGCATTTCGCCGCATCAACATTCTTGTCGAGCGGAACAGGGTGAGTCTTGGCCAGGGCCGGAGCGACCGCGATAGCGATAAGAGCGACCAACTGCAGAATTCTGGGGAGGGCTCGCCCGCGGGTTACCTTCGGTACCGAAACCGTACGACTTGGGAAGTCTGGGACCATTGCCACATGAGCTTTTGCACGAAGGTCTCCTTACTTTGGAGACAAACCGGAATACTCGTGCGGATCCTGTAAGTTATTGCAACAGAGCAAGTTCCGGACTCAATAGGGCCTTGTTGCAAATTTCCACAACGATCTGGATTCGTTCTGTAATGGGCCTTCTCCCGCACCGGCTTGGTGAAATGGCGCAAGCCCTGAAAACCGTTTTGTGATTGCAATCACGGTGTTTCCGCACTGGGTGAAATCCCAGCGAGCTCCCCCGAGGTTGAGTGTTATGGCTCATAATGCAAGCCCCTTCGGAACATGAATCAATCCCTAAGGCATTGAACGTACAGCACTTCCAGGAAACGCGTTGCATTGGCGCGGTACGTGCATTGCAGGATGCGAGGAAGAGAACCGATATGGCTCAGTCACTTCGCTCAGCTTTTCGCGGAATGCCTCGCAAAATCTGGCAGACGCTCAGTTCCATCAAGACCGGCGTGGTTCTGATTATTCTGGTTGTCATCTTTTCGGCGGCGGGAACGGTCATCCTGCAGCGTCCGATGATCGAAGCCGAGGATATCCAGCGGGCGTATTCGCCAGGCATGCTGCGATTCCTCGATGCCACCGGCCTGACCGATGTCTTCCATACGCGCTGGTTTGTTGCATTGTTGATTCTGGTCAGCCTGAGCATCATCTGCGCCTCTGTGCAACGCTTCCCCAACGCCTGGCGATACTTCGCGCGTCCCTATAAGAGTCCTGAAGAGAGCTTCCGTAAGGTTCTTCCGACGCAGGCGCAGATTCCAGTGAAAGATGAAGAACTGGGGTTGAGCGCGGCGGAGCGCGCCTTTAAGCATCTCGGACTGAAAACCGAGCGCATCGTCCGCACCGACAGCTTCTCCTTGTTCTCGGAGCGCAGCCGCATCTCCGAGATGGCCGTCTACATCGTGCACGCCAGCCTGCTGCTGATTTTTCTGGGCTTCATCGTGGATTCGCTCTACGGGTGGCGCGGATTCCTGACGCTGAGTCCGGGAACCTCAAGCAATCAGGTTGAAACGAAGAATGGAACCGTTCGGACTATTCCCTTCTCGATCCGCTGCGATGGCACGGGCGAGGAGACTTATGCCGACGGTTCTCCGAAGAAGTGGTGGTCGAAGCTCGCGGTAGTTGATGGCGGACGAGATGTATCGAGCAAGGAGATTGTCGTCAACGATCCTTTGGTTTATCACGGACTGCGCTTCTACCAGGCGAGCTACGGCCGCACCGGCAAGCTCGACCGAGTGATTCTTAATGCAATTCCGGCCAATGGCACCAAGGGCAGCCCGCAAGAAATCTCGCTGGCGATGAACCAAACCGTAGCGCTCGACGCCGACACAAGTGTGCAACTGGTTGAATTTATCCCTGACTTCGTCGTGCAGGACGGCCGAGTCTACGCCCGCAGCAATGACGTATCCAACCCCGCGGTCCACATGATCGTCACGTCGAAGAAAGCCAACAGCATCGTGAACGTGTGGTTCCCGGAGATTCAGGGAATCGCCGAGAACGCGAACTCCCCCTACACCTTCGAGCCCAAAGATCTGAAGACCGGCGTGTTTACAGGATTGCAGGTTTCGCATGAGCCTGGACAGTTTGCGGTATGGGCCGGCGTGGTGTTGATGGCCATCGGCCTGACGTTTGTTTTCTACGTGGTTCACATGCGCTTCTGGGTGGTTCCCGTCGTGGATGGGCGCGGCCAAACTGCGTTGTGGATCGGCGGCACCGCGAATCGCAATCGCGATGCCTTCGAACTTCGCTTCAAACACGTGGTAGAGCAGATTCAGAAGGAATTGCAATCCGCACCTTTGGCTTCCGCAAAGACGCGGACCACGTCGATTTCAGGGACGAAGGTCTCGAAAACAACGATCGCCGGAAGGTGAGTCCGGCTACGGAGGTAGTGTATGGCAAGCGAAAAAGTTGAACAGCACCCCGCAACCGGCACAACGCTGGTCGTCATGGTGGGATTGGGAATCGCATTCCTGCTGTTCATCGCTTTTCTCAATGTGGTCAAGAGCGGAAACATTCTGAGTGAAGCCAACCTGCTCTACGCCTCGCTGGTGTTCTACGCGGGCGCGGGAGCGCTGTATCTGGGCTTTGGCGTAACCGGGACGGATGCGTATGTCAAGTTTGCCTCGCTGATGACCTGGGCCGGCTTGCTCGCCAATACCGGAGCAGTGGCTCACCGCTGGTATGAGGCAGGACATCCGCCGTTCGCCAGCATCTATGAAATGCTGCTCAGTTTTGTGTGGACCCTGGCCGCGCTCACCCTGATCGCTGAAAAAAAATATGGAGTGAAGGTCATCGGCACGGTGACCATGCCGGTTGCGATAGTCGGCGTCATCCTGATGCAACTTCTCCCCAGCGAAGTGCGTCCTCTCGTGCCAGCTCTGCAATCCACCTGGCTACACGTACACGTAACTCTCGCCATGCTGGCGTATGCGGCGTGCGCGCTCAGCTTTGCCCTCGCGATGATGTTCCTGATCCAGGACAAAGTGAAGACAGAACTATTCCTGGCTGCGACCAGCATATTTACTGTCGGCATCTATGCCGCGGTGCTCACTCGATTTGAGCGGTGGGGCGGCTTCAACGTGATCGCATGGGACGCCGAGAATAAGACGGAAGTCTTCCTCTCACGCGGCGTGCGACTGTTCGTCACGATCCCGGACCTGGGCTGGCTGATGCTGCTGGTCTTCGCCGCGGTGGCTGCCCCGCTGGTGCTCTACATCCTGTCGCGGGTCAAGCGGAATGAAGGCTTGCTGGCTGTTGCTGATCGCGCCGTGTTCATCAGCATTCTGCTGCAATCGCTGGCGTTGGTGTTCTTCCTGCTGCGGGTACGAGGCGGACAGTATCCGTCGCTCGACGCCGAAGGCTTATACGCCACCAGTTTGTCGGCCAGCCCATTCATACTGTCAGCGCTCGTCGGCGGCATCTTCGCCAACCTGCTTTATCTTCTGCTTCTCTGGCGACGGCAGGATCTGGAACGACTCCTGCCCGATGCCGACGCGCTCGACCGCATCACCTACAAAACGATTTGCATCGCTTTTCCTTTGCTCACCCTGATGATCGCCGCCGGCGCCTACTGGGCGAACCGGGCTTGGGGCTCTTATTGGAACTGGGATCCCAAAGAGACGTGGGCGGCGATTACTTGGCTCGTGTATGCGGGCTACTTGCACATGCGCATCACCCGCGGATGGCGCGGACGCCGTGCGGCATACTTCGCCATCCTGGGATTCGCGGTGGTGATGTTCACCTTCTTCGGCGTGACCTACTTACTACCTGGACTGCACGCGTATGCCTGAGATTATGACCGACAAAATTGTCCCGAATATTCCGACTGAAGACGCCCGAGAAGCAGACTCTTCCCGCTCGCGCACGGGCTTCTTCAGCACGGCGTACTCTGGACCGGCGTCTACGGAGCCGATCTCGACGGGGCCGCTCGATTATGGCTTCCCGGCGGCAAGCACGAAGCCCGAGGATCCCGAATTGCCCTGGCTGCGCATCAACTGGGAGATCAAGGCCCTGGTTCCGATCGCACTCGTTCTGCTAGGTGGGATGCTGCTCTTCCTGCTGGCGACGCTTTCGTGGCGTGACCCCGAACGCCACATGGTCTTGCTGGTTGCAGGCGCGGGCGCGGTGGCAATTTGCGGCGCGCTCCTCGTCGTGCTCACCTATACCGTGCAACGGCCCATGGTCGAATTACAGCAGAAGATCGCGCAACTCGGCGGCGGCGATCTCAGCGTCGCAGTGAGCTTCGCGCACCGCAATGACGAGATTGGCGACCTGGGACGGAACTTCAACCAGATGGTGGTGCAACTCCGCGAAAGCCGGAATGAAATTGAACGTCTCCACCGTACACAGATGTCCCGCGCCGAACACCTCGCCACCTTGGGAGAGATGGCCACGGGACTGGCGCACGAGATCCGCAATCCGTTGGCGGGGATTGCCGGCGTCATTGAAATCATTGGCCGCGATCTGCCCTCGACCAGCCCTGCGCGTGCTGTGGTCAAAGACGTCCGTCAGGAGATCGCCCGCATCAACCACATCGTCACCGATCTGCTGCAGACGGCCCGGCCTCATCCGCCGACGATCCGCAAGAGCAATCTAAACACTACGGTCGAACATGCAGTAATGTTGGGCCGCCAGCAGGCTCTGGCGAAATCCGTCGAGATTGCGCTTCACAAAGACACCACATTGCCGGAAATCGAGCACGACGGCGACCAGATCCACCAGGTGCTGTTGAACCTGATGTTGAATGCGCTGCAGGCCATTGACGCCAATGGAAAAATCTCGGTCACACTGAGAGCTCAAGGGAACGCGGCGGTCGTCGAAGTAGCGGACAACGGGCGCGGAATCGCCCCCGATCACCTCCCCAACATCTTCCGCCCGTTCTATACCACCAAGGGCGACGGGACCGGCCTGGGGCTGTCTTTGGCCCGCCGTATCGTCGAAGACCATCAGGGCCGAATCGATGTCTCGAGCACCCTGGGAAAAGGCACCACCTTCGCGGTAATCCTGCCCCTCCAGCGCTCAGAAGCTCAGAGCCGGGCTTCGTAAAGACTCTCTTTTTCCTAGTATATCTTATGTATACACCTTCGTGTATACTTCATATATCCGTTGAGTGAGGAGTCGCTATGCCGGAGTCACAGATCGTGAAATGGGGCAACAGTCTCGCGGTCCGTATTCCCAAGCCGCTCGCCGAGGAAGCCGGGGTGCGGGAAGGCGACGCCATCGTGATCGAGGCTACCGAAGGCATCATCAACCTGCGCCCTAAGCAGCGCGTGCCGACCTTGCGCGAGCTCGTGGCCCAGATCACGCCCGAAAACCGTTATGACGAGATCCGGACTGGCCCGGAGCGCGGCAAGGAAGACGTTGAGTGGTAAGCCCCGAATGGTAAAGACCTACACTCCACGGGCCGGAGATATCATCTGGCTCGATTTCGATCCGCAGGCTGGACGCGAGCAGGCCAAACGGCGCCCCGCCCTGGTGATTACCGACCGAAGTTATAACCACGCCAGCGGCCTCGTGATTGTCTGTCCCCTCACCAGCCGCCGGAGGTCCTATCCGTTCGCCCTCGCGACAACGATCGACAAAGTCGAAGGCGCCGTGCTCGTGGACCATCTCAAGAGTTTGGATTGGGCTGCGCGCAAGGCCTCCTTTCACTCCAAGGCAGACCCGGCGCTTCTGGCCAGAGTCCGCGCCTATCTTGGCGTTCTGCTTGGAATTCGATAAAAATCGGACTTCGCCCTATGAATACCTGGTCGGCATCCATTCCATTCCCTTCCGTAGTAAGCTAAACAGGCATGCCTGCGGAGAAGATCCTAATCATTGACGACGAGCGCCTGGTGCGCTGGTCGTTGCGTCAAAAGTGCGAAGAGTGGGGATATCAAGTCTCGGAAGCCGTTGCCGGCGAACCGGGCCTGCGCATGGCTCAGCAAGAGTCTCCGGACCTCGTTCTGCTCGATGTCCGCATGCCGGATCTCAACGGCATTCAAGTTCTCGAACAACTCAAGAAAACTCCCGACGCTCCGGCCGTCATCATGATCACTGCCGATCCTCAGTTGGACGACGTCAAGACCGCCCTCAAGTTGGGGGCGTATGACTTTATCGGCAAGCCCCTGGACTTCGACGAACTGCACGTCACGATCCAGAATGCGCTGGAAGCTTCGCGGCTACGGACCGAAGTCAAGTCGCTGCGCGGAGAGGTTCGCCGGAACACGGGATATCACGAGGTGGTCGCGGTTTCGCCGAAGACGACGGAACTGATGAGCTTCGTGCAGAAAGTCGCAGCCAGCGAGGCCACGACCATTCTGATTCAGGGCGAAAGCGGCACCGGCAAGGACCTGATCGCCAAAACTATTCACTACGAGAGCACGCGCCAGAATGGCCCTTTCGTCGCCATCAACTGCTCGGCAATTCCCGAGACTCTGATGGAAGCCGAACTCTTCGGCCACGAGCGCGGCGCCTTCACCGACGCCAAGCAGATGAAGAAGGGCCTGTTCGAAACGGCGAATGGCGGCACGCTGTTCCTGGACGAAATCGGAGAACTGTCTCCGCTGCTGCAGGCCAAACTGCTGCGCGTGCTGGAGGATCAGGTAATCCGTCGCGTAGGTGGCGTGCGCGATATGCAGGTGGACGTGCGCGTGATCGCCGCCTCCAATCGCGACCTGGAAAAGGCGGTGCGGGAAAGCCACTTCCGCCAGGATCTTTATTACCGGCTGGCAATTATCGCGATCTTCATTCCACCTCTGCGCGAGCGTGTCGAAGATATTCTCCCGCTGGTCGAGTTCTTCATCGACTGGTACAACCGCAAGTTCAAAAAATCCATTCGCGGCATTAGCCCCGAGACCCGCCGGTTGCTGCTGGCCCACAACTGGCCGGGGAATGTCCGCGAGCTCAAGAATTCGATTGAGCGCGCCATGATTCTGGAAGAGGAATTCATTTTGCGCCCGGTCTACATGCCATTCGCCGTGGGAGAGGCCGCGCGCAGCGGCTTGACCGCGTTCGAGCACAGCAGCGCCGCAGCCGACGGCGGCGGCGGTAAACAGCTGGCGAACGGACGCGTCCTTCCGCGGCTTTATATTCCGGAGGAAGGCACGTCTCTAGAGGAAGTGGAGCGTGCCATGGTCGAGCTGGCGATGCGCCAAGCCAATGGCAATCAAACCCACGCCGCCCGCCTGCTCGACATCAGCCGTGACGCACTGCGCTACAAGCTCAAGAAATTTGAACTCGTCCCCGCTGGCGACGACGAAAGCCCGGCAGATTCTGTTCCCTCCGAAAACACATCCGGCTAGGTCAGACTAAGGCTGAGCCAGGTGAGAGCGTGTCACCACACTCGTCGTTGGCTGCATTCCTGCCGGGCCAGCGTGGCGCACGAGCTGCATCTGCCCACTTTCCAACGGGTGTGCGGCGTTCGCCTCGGACGAGAACGCCACCCCGTCACTCACTAGTCCGCAGTCCATCCGCAATGTGCCATTGTCGTTGAACACCAGCCCATTGAAGCGCAGGGTGCTGCCGGGAGCGAGAGCCATGGTATTCAGCATTTGCGTGTTGGTGTCGACGTAGACCTCAACTGTGCTGGGATTGGTGAGCAGCGTGGTTTGTCCCTGTTGTACGGCCAAGGTCGGAAATAGATCGTATGAGGCGAGCGAAACGGTGTAGTCGGTGAAGTTTCCGCTGGCGGAAGAAGCCACAACCGTACCGTTGATGGTCTGCGGGATCAGAGCGATGGTGTTCGCCGGAGTATACTCGCCTCCCATCCCTTCAAGCGCGGGCGAAGAGATATCAACGTTCTGACCGGCTACCATATTCGAAGCATTGAAGCTCGCCACGAATGGAAGACTCTGCAAATTCCTCATCTGGCCGGATATCTGGAATACGGCACTACTGAAGTCCACGTAGGGCGTGTCGAAGTAATAGCCGGAACCGGCGGGACCCGGACTAAGCGGGCCCTGCTCCTGCCGGCCATAGACCAGCAACACCGGGACTTCCGAACCAACCTGCATCAGTGGTCCCGTGAACATATTGAGCGCGGACAGGTCCTCGACCGCGATGCGAGTTGCGGCCAATGTACCATCCGGCTGAAGCGCTCCGTCCATGTTTACGAAGATTCCGTTCGCGAGTGCCGGAAAATTACTGACTCCCTGAAAAACGGTCGCGCTCCCCACGCTGACGGAAAGAGTTCTTGTCCCGTAAGGTCCCTCGGGCACTGAGAGGTCGAATTTATTGCTACTCGAGTCAAGCGAAGCAACTTCTCCCTCAAGCCCTGCCAATTTGCCATTTGCAGAACTGGTGGGCGAGGAGGACAACGCGAACGGAGCCAGATTGAAGGTCGGCGTCATGGAAAAGCCCGCAAATCCATTCACGTTCAGGCAATCAGGCGCTGTCGCCGAATTCGCAACCAATAGATCCAGTGCGAGCGCCATGCTCGTGCCGGTCACCGTGATCGGCGATGGCAACGTTACGGTAACCGAGGCGGCGGGCACGTTGTTGTTGTAGTAGTCAAATGCCAGGCCCTGCCCCTCCACCGCACCATTGGCGATGCAGACAAATGACCCGTACGCGAAGGTTGCCGCTGCCGAAGTGTAAATATCCTGAGGTACGGTAACTGTGATCAGCGGATCGATCGCGCCGTTCAGGTGGATGAACTCAGATGGCTGTTGAGTAGATAGCAGCGTGACAGTCTTTCCGGAATGGTTAGTCAGAGTAATGCTCTCGAACTCGAGATCAAATTCCGCCAACTGATCATTTGCCGTGCTGGTCAACACGACCGCAACGCTGGTGTTCCCGCTGAGCTTCGAGCCTCCTCCTCCACTCGAGGAACTTCCGGCCGAGCCACAGCCTGTTGCAATGGCGATTGCCAGGGCAAGGGCTGTCAGGCTAATTGGAATACGGGAAGAAGGCAGCGTGCGAACAGAAGAAAGTGGCGTCATAAACTCCTCCGGTAGCGGTTCCCTGAGGGCAGCGTTACGAGTGCAAACGCTTATAACTCATCTCCAACTTTGTAGCAGGATCTACTCGCCTGGCTCTCAACTATAGCCCCGGCATATCTATGATATGCACGGCAAATGTCAACGGCCACATTGATGAGTCAAGATTTGTAAAACTGTATCAAAGCTGCAACATACAAAAGAACAGGGGCTTCTTTTTGGGAAGCCCCATCGGCGCTGATATGAGCGGATATGAAAGGAGCGCCAATTTTAAAAACTTTAGCCGCGGGAAGCGTGTTCCTTCGCTTTCGCGATGTACTGTTCGACTTTCTGCCTCTCCGGGTAGTCCGGATTCGTCTTGAGCAATTGCTCCCAGGCTGCAATCGCGCCTTTGGGGTCCTGTTTGCCCTGCCAGCGCACCCATCCCAGGTTGAACAGCGTCTGCGGATGGTTCGGCCGATATTTCAGGGAGGTCTCCATCGCAACCACGGCTGTTTCAGAATTGCCGGTGTACCAATACGCCGTACCCATGTCGGTGCGGACGTCCGCATTATCAGGATGAAGAGCCAGCGCCCGCTCGTAGTACTGGATTGCGCTGGGGAACTCCTGCCCGTCGTAATAGAGGTTGCCGAGGTTCACCAGCGAGTCGAAGTCGTCGGGATCCTTGTTGACAGCTTCGAGCAGCGGCGCCGCGGCCTGCGCCAGCACGGCTTGGGCATTAGGGTCCGATCGCTGGACGCTGCTTCCCTGCTGTGCGGTCGTCGATGGTGCGGCCTGCACCGTGCCGATCGATGCCGATCCGCGGAAAAGATATCCCAGCGCCACGCCCAAGAGAAGACAGAATGCCGCCAGCACATAAGCCTGCGTACTGCTCAACAAAACAGCGGCAGTGGAATCAGTAGTTGATTGCGATGGCGCGCTCTTTTCGTCGCTCATTTACTTTCTCCGATCTGGTGCCGGCAAGCGCCTGTATTGGCGGTTCCAGGTGGAACAGGCGCGTGACTGCTGCGGTCATCTTCTCCTGTTCCTCCTTCTCTGGAAGTTCCTTGAGTTCGCGCGCCAGGGAGCTGGCAATCTTCTGTATGACCTGCGCCGTGATTGCATGAAGCGACTGATCCTGCTCCCGGGTAAACGGCCCGCGCTCTTCGATAAAGGACTCCAGCTCTTGCCGGCAAATCTGGTCAAGGCGGTGGCGCAGCGCGACGATCGTCGGCACTACGGTTTCCGCCTGTAGCTTGCCGCGGAAGGCCTGTGCCTCCGCAGCTACAATCTTCTCGGCCTCAGCGGCCACCGAGCTATGCGGCTCGGCATTGCTCTTGACCGCCCGTTCCAAACCCTCAAGGTCATAGAGCAAAATTCCGTCGACGCGGCGCACATCCGGCTCCACGTCGCGCGGCATGCCAATATCCAAAATGACCAGCGCCACGCGATTGCGCTCAATCGCGATGCGTTCGGCTTCCTCACGGGTCAGCACTACGTGCGGGCATCCGGTCGCGCTGATGACGATATCGGCGCGTAGCATGCACTTCCATCGGTCGGCCAGCGTGGCGGCCGTACCTCCCAACTTCTCTGCCAATTCCTTCGCACGGGCCGGTGACTGGTCGATCACGACCACGGATCCAGCCCCGTTTTCCGCCATGTGGCGCGCGGAAAGTTCGCTCATCTTGCCCGTACCCAGCAGCAATACTCTTCGACCTTCGAGCGATCCAAAAATATGCCGCGCCAGATCGAGCGCTGCCGTTGGGATGGAGACTGCGAGTCTTTCGATCGCCGTCTCGTGACGCACTTGATGCGAGACACTCAGGGCTTTCTCCAGCACGGCATTCAAGAAGTGTCCCGCCGTACCCACGGTACGCGCCTGATCCCAGGCGGATTTCACCTGCGACACAACTTGAGGTTCGCCCAACACCAGAGAGTCAAGACCGGACGTTACACGGAAGATCTGCGTCAGCGCGGCTTCGTCGAGCAAACGATAGAAATGCTCCCACTCGCTCAGCTTCAGGCCGTGCTCGACCGCGAGAAAATGAAGGAGCGAATTCGCAGCCAAGGTCGGCTCGCTGGCCCAAACCAGGAATTCGGTGCGGCAGCAGGTGGAGAGAACAACCACTTCTTCAATGCCTTCCGCGTTCTTCAGGAGCCGCAGGACGTCATAGCGCCGGTTTTCGCTGATCCAGAACCGCTCTCTCATGGCGAGCTGCGCGGTGCGGTGGTTCAGTCCGATCACCATGAGCGTAGGTTCCAAGTTGAATCCCTCGGGCGCGAGTTGCAATTAGGCTTACGCAAGCCGCGTGCCAAACCGCAAACCGCCCGGTCACGCCAAGAAATGGCATTTTCAGCCCTTTACGCGGATAAGGAGCGATGAGAAATTCATCAGCATTCCAACAGTGCGGCATATGGCGCGGAGCGCGAGTCTTTTCACGCGATCTGCATGTGCCACATCGACTTAGGCTCGCGCCGCAATCACGGCGGTGCGTGACTGCAATCACTGACCCGATCCCCCGTCTCCGTCGAAACTGCAGGACGATTAGTAAGTTTTCATCTCGTCTCGAAACTTGTCCGCGAGATTCTCCTGCTTTAGCGCGGAACGGGCGGCGAGACAATTACAAGATTCTGAAAGGAAAAAGCAATCATGAAGATGTCGAAGCTCGTCATCCTGATCGTAATGATCGCGCTGGCGTTGTTCCTCGCTCTCCCCAACCTCTCCTGGGCCGCCGATGACGGCGCAACCCTCTACAAAACCAAGTGCGCTATGTGCCATGGCGCAGACCTCGCGGGGAAACCGGCTGCCAAGATTCCAAGCCTGGTCTCCGACGATGCCAAGAAAGCATCCGACGCCGACCTGACGGACATGATCGCCAACGGCGGCAAAGACAAGAAAGCATCCCATGCATTCGCGACCAAAGGCGTGACCCCGGACCAAGTCAAGATGGTCGTGTCCTACATTCGCGAAGCACAGAAGAAGTAGTTTGGATCAACAGTAAGATCGCTGTTCCGATCATGCGAACCCGCGCTGCCAAACTGGCACCGCGATTTATACGCGAGGGTGAGTGATCCGCTCACTGGCAAGCTTTGGCCCAGGCCGGCTTGCCATGTGTCCCCCTCTCCGGTTCGCCCCCATACGGAACAGCCCGCCCGGGTCTATGTGCTCACCCCTGGACCCGGGCATTTCTTTGCTCTCCTGCATTGCTAGTCCTCCATGGCATGATGAAGAAAGCAGGAGCAGTCGGTCTCAGGAATACCCACGCGGTTGTCACTGAGATTTCGGGGGAACTGATTCTTCCTCTCGGCTTGGCTTGAAGCCGGTCAGCATGCGCGACTTAGCCCGAAACATGTGATATCGCTCAAACGCAATATCGTTCAGCATCGTCGCATAGGGTCCATACGTTCTGAAGCTTTCATCCCATTCCGTTAGAGTCGTCACGGATCTTCCTCTAGAAATGGAGACGCTCCTCACTGGGCAGATATAGGTCTTCCCTCCGATCTCCACCGGTCCATATTCGATCATGATGTCGGACCGGACAAGAGGCGTGGTTGATTTCAGGTCTGCCACGAGCTCCAGGCGAAGAATCGCGCCGGTTGCGGGATCGAGCGCGATCTCCCCGTGATATCCGGGGGTGGTTTCAAAAGCATCGGTTCCGTCCCCGTCTGGAAGACAGCAGGCTCCCACTTGATAATGCGATTTCTCTGCCGGAATCTCGTAGCGAAATACGGCATGACGTCCGCCCGCACCAACTTCCCAGTGGCTCCAGGCCAAACCACTGGCGATGGCATCGGTTACAGCGCCGAGAAGGGGTCCGAACACACCATAGGTGACTAAATACCCGTTTTCCGCTTTGCCCCTTTTTCCCTTCGCTCCGCCCGAATCGACGACCTCCTTGCCATTGCGGTAGAGCACTGTTGCTTTGGAGTTGGCCGCGACGCGCAGTGGCCGATATTCGACCGGGGCACTTGCCTCAAGGTATTGGGGAGTTTCCTCATAGCGAACCGTAGTCCGCGTCGCATAGAAGTCCGGCAACTGGTGAATCGTTTTATTCAGGTATTCAACGGCTAGAGAGATCATGTTCATCTGTGCACCTTCGTCGGGCGAAACGTCGGCAGGGACCTCGGCTGACGGAGGATCTAGAAACGACGAAAGATCGGCAAGAGCAACCAGCGCCTGTCGTGCCCTTTTTCCGCGCAAGCTCGCTATCCAGGACGAAAGTTTTATGTAGCTCAGTCGCTCGGTTAGTACTAGATCAGAGAGTTGTCTTGCCAGCTCAGCGTCCGACTCACTGCGGGCCGACGCCAACACCTGCTCCAACTGTTCGATCGTGACGCGTCTGATCCCAAGATTCGGTTGGTCGGAATAGTATGGTTGATCGTAGTACCCGGTGTTGGTGCGGACAGTCAAACCCCTTAGGCCGACTTGCAGCTGCAGGCTGTGATACTCGGCAGGGTGATCCGCATGAGAAGGGTCGAACGATAGCGTATAGAAAGTGCGGGCCTCTTGAATACAGTTATCGATCTTACTGACTAAGTCGTTACCCGGGCCCAGCACACGCCCCCCACTCTGCACGGCAAGTACCCTTCGATCCAGATTCTTGAGGCTTGCTTGCTGGACCGATTCCACACCTTCCAGGAAATTCAAATAGAGGAGCGAGCGAGGATCAGGATCGGTTTGCCCCACCGAAAAGCTGTAGAGAGAAATGCGAGCTTCGCGCAGCAGCGTGGAAAACCAGTAGATCGTATTGAAGGTGACTTGCCTAGCTCGTGCGCGTTCCCTTCGTTGTACGCTGTCATAGTCCGGCAAGCTTTCAAAGTCCGCTCCGCTCCCAATACCCCAGCCGGGTCCAACCCAGACCAGCAGCTTTCTGCCAGGCTTTCGCCTTTCAGCCGTGGCAATATCGCCGAGCGCCTTCAGGGCTTTCAAACCAGCAGGATCTTCGCGGCCTGAGTCGACAAACTCTCCCGTTCCGTTGCCCAAAAGCTGGCGACGGCGGATAAACACTAGTCTGTCGCTAGCGATTTCCGCGGCTAACGCGTTTCCATCGCCGGAAGGCTGCGCTAGCGTCCAAAAGCCGGTATCGGAAAGTCCGAAAATCGAAACGGGCTGCGCCAGATGCCCGCCGTTCCGCCTCAGGAACCTCTCAACTTCCTCCCGCTCAAAGGCAGCCAGATCAAATGGCATCTTGATCGTATCGACGACCAGAATCACTTCAACCGGAGGATCGGGCTTAGCAGAGACTCCATCGAACGAGCGAAAGGAAATGATTTTCTGCGGCTGGCCGTTATCCAGCAAAGTGAAGTCCTTGGGGCCAAGGCCGGGTACCGTCTTCCCTGAATCGTTGGTCACCACGACATCAAGGTTGATAAGCCCCTGAGCCAGGTCCGACTCGGGCGAGGTCGGTTGTGTGGGCCCTTGGCTCTGAAGCGCAAACGCCTCTCCAGTCGCCGGCGGGGCTCCCGCTTCAGAGGCAGTCTTCGCCCAGAGAGACCCCGCCAGACAGAGAACCAATGCTGGCAAGAAGAGACTTCGATCGGACAGGCCCAATGATCTCCGCTTGAACCGCATCATTTGCAGAATCGAAGTCATCGCCGTTCGTCAGCTTCTAGCTCCCACAGTGCTGATTTGGGTCCGCCGATCTCACGGTCTCTGCACTCTCTACCCGCTAGCGATAGCTCATTCACTCCGCAATGCCAGAAGTGGGTTGACCTTTGTGGCTCTTCGGGCCGGCAGATAGCACGCCAGCAATGCAATCATTCCCAGCACAAGTGTTACAGTAACGAACGTTTCGGGATCGTGGGTGCTGACGCCGAACAGCAGGCTGCCCACAAAGTGCATCAGACCCAGACCTGCGACAAGCCCAACCAGCACGCCCACACCCGCTAACCGAAGCCCCTGGCCAATTACCCAGCGGAGCACGCCGGCGGGGGTGGCACCGAGCGCCATCCGAATTCCAATTTCGCGCGTCTGCTGACTTACAGAGTAGGAAAGCACGCCATAGACACCGATCGCCGCGAGAATGAGCGCCAGGCCGCCGAATAGTGTGAGCATTGCGGCTGCCATGCGCGGCGCCCACAGTCCCTCGTCCAACACCTCCTCTATGGTCTGAACATTCGTAATGGCCAGGTTGTGGTCCAGTGCTTGAATCTGGCTGCGCACTGTGGCGATGACCGCACGTGGGTCTCCGGAGGTGCGCACCTGCAGTGTCGCGGCCGGAGAATAATCCTGGGTCAGTGGAAGATAAGCAAGCGGTTGCGGATCTTCGCCGATCTGGTTGATCACCGTGTCGCCTACAACCCCCACGACCTCAAGCAACTTGGGGTCGCCGAAGAAGTGGAAGCGCTTGCCAATCGGATCCTGATCCGGCCAGAAATGACGAGCCATGGCTTCGTTGATTACAGCCACCGGCGTGGTCTGATTCTTGTCGAGATCTGTGAAGGATCGTCCTTTCTTGAGGGGAATGCGCAGAGTGTCGAAAAACCCTGGAGAGACGTCGTTAAGTTGCGTCATGGTGCCCCGATAGCCAGATGCCTCGTCCTTTCCTTCGGGAAACACGGTACGCCCAAGGCCGCCGCCTAGCGGGAGGTTTGAGGCAACCGCCGCGGACTGCACCGTGGGAGACGATGTCACGTTCTGAATGGCGTCACGATAAAACTGCTGCCCGTGCGCTTCATCATACTGAAGCGCCCCAAGGTCCATTGCCATGACGAAAAGGTGTTTCGATTCAAAGCCGACATCTGTTCTCTGTGCATTCTGCATGCTTCGAATGAACAGTCCTGCACCGACGAGCGTGATGAGGGCTAGCGCGACCTCGGAAACGATCAGGATGCTGCGCAACGGACCGCGAGTCCAAGTAGCGCTTCCGCCTCGGCCACCGGCATTGAGCGCCTCGGATACGTCGGCCCTGGAAGCCTTGATGGCCGGGGCCAGCCCGAAAATGATTCCGGTCAGCAGCGCAAGGCCGAGGGTAAACAGCAGTACGTGAGAATCGAGCGCAAGGTCGAGATCATTATTCTCGATGAACGGTGGGCGAAAAGCCCAGAGCAAGCGGCGGCCGGCGAACGCGACTATGAGTCCGGCTGCGCCGCCACACAGAGATAACACCAGGCTCTCGGTTAGAAGTTGGCGAATCAGGCGTGTACGGTTGGCACCTACAGCGACGCGGATACTCATTTCACGTTCCCGCCGCGCTCCCTTGGCCAGCAGGAGATTGGCGAGATTGACGCAAGCGATCAAAAGGATGAGCCCAACGACACCCATCATGAGAGCACCGGCCACGACAAATTGGTCGTGTTGATTGATGCCCACGGCGGCGTCAGCCAATGCGGAAACCGCAACGCTGCGTCCGGCATTGTCCTTCGCGTAATCATGCTCTAGTCCTGACGCGATCGTCCTCAAGGAGGCTTCCGCCTCTGCCCCGCTAACTCCCGGTTTTAGTCTCGCCACCGTAAATGAGTTTAGGAATCGCCTGTCTTTGAAATTATCCTTCGCAAATCCAGCGAGCACCTGACCATACATGCTGACCGGAACCCATACTTCGTCGGCAGGACCGATTGTGAATGTCCCCTTGAAGCCTTTCGGGGCCACTCCAATGACCGTAAATAGAGTCGCGTTGAACGTCACTGTTTTGCCAATCAGGTTTCGGTCCCTTCCGAACTTGTTAGCCCAAAGACTGTAGCTAAGGATCGCCACATTGTTGCCGCCCGGTTTGCTGTCTTCATCAGGAAGGAAGAATCGTCCGACGGCCGGTGTCAAGCCAAGGACCCGGAAATAGTTTGCGTTCACCAATTGGCCAGCAACCTGTTTGGGTTCTGCTTCTCCGCTCCAGGTCAGCTGAGTGCCCGAGATACACGCGAGTCCGGCGAGCACCTGGTTCTGTCGCCTGTAGTCTTCGCAATTGGTATAGGACATACCCAGCTTGGTGGCGCCGGCCTGCGTGACCTGAGTCTTGTTGTCAACGGTATCCAGTTGCACAAGACGAGAGATTTCGGCGACCGGCAATGGGTGGAGAAGGACGGCGTTGACGACGGTAAAAATCGTAGTATTTGCCCCGATGCCCAGCGCCAACGAAACAATGCAAATCACCGTGAAGCTTGGACTCTTGCGCATCGAACGCAAGCCAAAGACAATGTCCTGACCTATGTACTCGATACTCATAGTGCACTCCTGCAGGATTGTAGACCTGCTAGTCAGACGAGGTCGCGACTTTTTAGGAAGCGGGCCGTTGACGAGCGGCACACTCCATTTGAGGGTTTTGAGCGAACTGGCCTGATAGCGACACTTGAGAACCTAGCGGTATGATCGTGGCGCAGTTCCATTATCCTGCAACGCCTGCGCTCAGAGTACTACCGGTGCAGCGCCCGCATCACTTTACCTTCCGCTTCCGCAAGTGCCTCTTGCAAGAGCGGAACAAAACCGCTGACTCGCGCCGCAGGAGACCAAGCTTAAACAAGTCATTTCAGGAGGCTCAGTATGTTGAGGCGAGCGAACATCGTATTGATCATCGTGCATCGCGCCGCGATAATCGCCCTATGCGCTTCGGCGGTAACCCTTCGTGCGCAATCGACACCGCAGGAGAAACCCGCGCCTTCGCAGTCAGACGCCACTCAGAGACTGCAGGACCGGGTAACGCAGCTAGAGTCGGAGGTGAGCGAGTTGACCGCCCTGGTAAAACAGTTGCGGCCGAGCAGCCCGGTTCCAGCGGCAGATAAGCAAAGTGCTGTTGTCCACGAGACTGCTCAGGGCCCAGCCCCCTCCGCGGAGGCAGTCACGACGTCCGAGGACCAAAAGATCCTCGACTTTTTCCACGGTACCACAATCAACGTGGCCCTCGATATGTACTATGCGTACAACTTTAACAGCCCCATTGGTCGCGTGAATCTGTTACGCGCTTACGACGTTCTCAGCAACAACTTCAACCTAAGCCAGGCCAGCGTGATTCTTGACCATCCGCCTGACATCGCCGCCGGACGACGTTGGGGTGGACGCTTGGATCTGCAGTTCGGTCAGGCCACCGACACGCTGCAGGGAAATCCGTCCAATGAACCACGCCCGGACATTTACCGCAACATTTTCCAAGCTTACGGTACGTATATCGTTCCTGTCGGCAACGGCCTAAATGTCGACTTTGGCAAGTGGGGCAGTTCGCTCGGGATCGAAGGCAATTACACCAAGGATCAGATGAACTATTCCCGCTCGTACTGGTTCAACTTTCTGCCCTTCTACCACATGGGCCTGCGCACCAGTTACCCGGTTAACGATCGCTTTGCCGTCAACTACTGGTTGATCAATGGCACGAATCAAGTCGAAGCTACCAATGGTTTCAAAGATGAATTGTTCGGCTTCACGGCCAAGCCGCTAAAAACTCTTACCTGGACTGTGAATTACTACTTCGGACAGGATCATCCTGATCGCGCTCCAGCGTCGAATTGCGGACCTATCCCAGTGCAGCCTGGCCTCTGCTTTACGGCGATTCAGCCGGCTCCCAGTGGCCGGACACACATCTTTGACAGTTATGCGACCTGGCAGACGACCCAAAAACTGACGCTGCAAATCGAAGGAGACTATGAGATCGAACGTCTCTGGCAAAACGCCGCACCCGGCGAGTCTTCGGCTCCTTCAGTGGTTTCTGGCGGCGCAGCGTATGCGCGCTATCAATTCAACCCGAAGTTTGCGCTGGCTGCGCGCGCGGAATATATGTCGGATGGCGGCCTCTTCAGTGGCATCAACCAGGCTCTGAAGGAAACCACCGTGACCTTCGACTACAACCTGGGCGCCGGATTCCTCACGCGCTACGAGTGGCGGCGCGATTTCTCCAACCAGCCGTCATTCCTAACTGACGTACAGGGACTTCTCAGCAAGCAACAGAATACGGCAACAATCGGGCTCATCTGGTGGTGGGGTCGGAAGGAAGGATCGTGGTAACGCTGGAGCAAGTGGATCGTCCAAGATCAGGGTGTGTCCGGACAACAGAGTCGTAGACTTTGACACGTTGTAAGTACATGCACTTGTAATGCCAGGGAGCGAAGGTTCAAGTACCTGATCGCTTGACGGTTCGATGAGCTCTGTCATTCCGAGTGGTTATACAAAGTTGCCGGCAGAACGTGTCAGTTGGCGAATCCCCATCTACTCAGAATCCCCCTTCAAAATCGTGAAGGGGCGAACGGCGGCGCAATCTTGTGATAAGCCCGATTACACGCATCTGGCATTAGGCGGGGCACTTGAGTGTAATGCGTTCGTCGACCCGTCTGCCGTATCATAGTCCGCAACGAGGAAGCAGGTCCCCATGGGTATTGCCTATCTGGTGATTACAATCCTCCTCGCGGCGATCGTGACGTTTTCCGGCATCGGGAAGATTCGCCGCGACCCGCGTATAGTCCAGGTCATTCACGAACTCATCGGCGTACCGTTGAAGTACCTTCCGCTTCTGGCAGCTTGTGAGTTTGCCGGGGCGTTAGGCGTTGTTCTTGGTATCTGGTGGCCTCTCCTCGGTGTGGCAGCGGGCGTCGGCCTCGTCATCTACTTTGTGGGCGCTTCCGTGTCGCATCTGCGCGTAGGCGATGTTAAAGGCATCGGGCCCGCCGCATTCATTTTGGTACTCGCGGCGGCAGCGCTTGCCCTGCGGATTCTGACGTACACGCCGCATTCTGCTGGATAGTTGTCGAAATATCCCAGAGTACTCATAACGCAGTTTTGAATATCTAATTTGCCGTTTTCGCACCCGCGAATTCCATCCCCGCTTCTTCGGACGCGGGGCTGAACCCGACCAACTCCGAGATCTTTTCCACAGCCCGCCTTTGTGACATCTGACCTTGCCTTCCACCGTCCCAATGTTCCATCATGACCAAGCCAACAGGCAGAGGGCAAGCAATCGATGGCTGGGCTTAAGTCGTTATTCCGCAATATTTTGCGTATAAGTCAAAGCGGCTCAAGATTTTACGGGGACCGCTCCGTCCCTCGATTCCATAAACCCTTAGAAATCAATATTTTAGATCGTATGGCAGAAAAAATACCGGCGACCAGATGGCCCTAACTTCCCTGTTTTCAACATATTGTCCGCAAAATATTGAGCCCGTTAGATCTACCTTCGATTTCCCTCTAGCTAGGGGGGACCGGGGGGTAAAAGCTTCCCAAAACTGCACCGCTGCCTGCCAACCTGAGCCACATGCCCACTAATGTGCCCGCTGGTTTTTTGCGAGACCAGTCACCACTCCCTGTGATTCAAATCACAGCCTTTTCTCCATTCCAAACGTACTCTGAACTTGCTTGTGGGAGCGTTTTCAGAGCTTTACGCCGAAAGGGGAACGTGATGGGGATCACTGGCAACACGCCACATAGGGGCCGCAAGGCTCAGGACTTTTCTAGCAATCCAATGCTGGTCTACTGGGAAATGACCCAGGCATGCGGACTGGCCTGCAAACACTGCCGCGCTGAGGCCATGCCGAAAGCGCACCCGCTGGAACTCAACACCGACGAGAGCAAGCGCTTCCTGAACCAGCTTGTCGGATTTGGCGATCCCCTGCCGCACCTGATCTTGACGGGCGGCGATCCCCTCAGCCGCAAAGATATTTATCCGCTCATCGACTATGCCAACGGCCTGGGGCTGGAGGTTTCTATCACCCCGAGCGCAACCCCGGAGTTGACCAACGAAGCCATCGCGAAGCTGAAGGCGCATGGAATTCAGAGCATGGGACTGAGCCTCGACGGCTCCTCCGTAGAAAAGCACGACAACATTCGCGCCGTCGCCGGGACGTTTGAACGCACCATGGAAGCCGCTCGCCACTGTGGACGCCTGGGCATTCCTATCCAGGTCAACACGCTGGTCGCGGAAGAAACCGCCGACGACCTGCCCGCGATCTACGAATTGTTGCGCACCAGCTTTCCGGTGATGCGCTGGAGCTTGTTCTTCCTGATCTCAGTGGGACGCGGCAAGGCTCTGAATGAAGTCTCCGCGCAAGAGGGTGAGGCGATTATGAAGTGGGTATTCGATCTCTCTCCCCACTCGCCGTTCATGATCAAGACCACCGAGGCTCCGTCATATCGGCGCATCGCGATCGAAACCATGCGTGCCTCGGGCATGGCCACCCTCGAAATGAAAGCCACATCGGTGTACGGTGGCTTCCAGATTCGCGACGGCCATGGCATCGTTTTCGTTTCAAACCTTGGAGATATTTATCCTTCGGGATTCCTTCCGCTTCGCTGCGGTAATGTCCGTACGGGTTCGCTGGTCGACGTCTACCGCAACTCCGACATTTTCCGCGCACTGCACTCCCCCGACCAGTTTCATGGGAAGTGCGGCAATTGCGAATACAGCCACATCTGCGGAGGATCACGAGCCCGAGCCTACGCCCACACCGGCGACGCGCTCGGTACGGATCCCTTCTGCAGCTATGAGCCTGTAACGCCGGAAAGAGTGACGGCCTAGCGCGGCTGGGGTGAAAAATGGCCGCTGGCTATCAGGTCACTCCATCGCGCAACGACGGCTCATCTGAGCCGTCACTCCATCTCGTCGCGGACGACTCGTCGGTCAGATTGTCGGCGCTGCGGAAGAAATTGATCCGTCGCGCCGTGCCCGACCATTCCCAAACCCTGCGCAGGACCTACCAATTCACATTCTTGCTGCTGAATGTATGGCTCGGCGGCTCGTTCTATTTCTGGGTGCGGCGCATCGAAGGCGGCACGCACGACCGCAGCATGCCGCGGCCCGCCGGAGTCGAAGGCTGGCTCCCGATCGCTGGCCTGATGAATTTGAAGTTCTGGCTGTCCAGCGGGCGGATTCCAGCCAGCCATCCCGCCGCGTTATTCCTGCTCGTCAGTTTCCTGGCGATTGCTTTCCTGTTGCGCAAGTCATTTTGCAGTTGGCTGTGTCCCGTTGGTACTCTTTCGGAATACTTGTGGCGTGCCGGGCGGCAGATTTTCGGCCGTAACTTTCAGCTGCCGCGCTGGCTCGATATTCCGCTGCGCAGTTTGAAGTACCTGCTGCTGGGATTCTTCGCGTGGGCCGTGGCCAACATGTCGGCGGACGCGATCGAACAATTCATGCGCAGTCCGTATGGCGCGATCGCCGACGTGCGCATGCTGAACTTCTTTCGCGATCTGGGCGAGACTGCGGCGATCGTGCTCGGTTTGCTGGTGGTCGCTTCGGTTTTGGTGCAAAATTTCTGGTGCCGTTATTTATGTCCGTACGGAGCCTTGCTCGGGCTCACTGCCCTGCTGAGCCCGTTGCGCATCCGGCGCTCAGCGCCCGCTTGCATCGATTGCGCCAAGTGCGCCAAAGTCTGCCCCTCCGCGCTTCCCGTGGACAAGCTGATCACAATCAAATCGGCAGAGTGCACGGGATGTCTGGAGTGCGTCGCGGCCTGCCCGTCAGAAGACGCTCTGCATCTGGCATTGCCAGGCTGGACGCGAGTGCCCAACGATGGCCGGCTCCCTGCATGGGCAATGGCCGTGGGAATTGCAGTTCTATTTTTCGGAATTGTCGGGTATGCGAAGACTAACGGCCATTGGAACGGAGATGTGCCAGATTACATTTATCGACAGCTCGTACCGCAAGCGAGTGACGTGAGTCATCCCGCGGAATAAGCCTTGGCCACTCGCTTCATCCGCTGATTGCGCTGGTCTAATAGCGGACGAATAGACTGATAAGGATTTGTCGCCGGCTCGTTACGAATACAGTTTGATGGGCGCCACCACTCGCGTGATGGTTCCACCCGGACTTGGGCGGTCTGGCTTGAGACCGGATTGCATGGAGGCGAATAGGCCAATCAACTGGCTGAACATCACGTCCAGCACCGGGCGATAGAGATCGGAAAAATCCGCCGCACAATCCAACGACAAAGAGTAGTCCACCAGTGACGACACGTCACTGTCGCCATGCGCCGTAACCACGGCGCGCACCCGTCCAAGATGCTTGCGATCAATTTCGCGCAGCAGATCCAGTTCGTACCCGCGTCGCCGTGGGTCGCTCGACAGGAAGGCCACAAATAGGGTTTGGCTGTCTACGCTTGACAAAGGGCCGTGACGCAATCCGAGTGGCGTCTCCGCCAAGGTCGTAACTTTGCCGGCGCTGAGTTCCACAACCTTCAGGGCGGACTCGTCGGCCACCGCTCGCAGGACTCCCGCGCCGACAAAGCAGGTGCGAGTGCAGCCCAGCAAGGTAACGGTCTCAGCCACCTCGGCCGCCGCCGGGAGAAATGAACGGCCAGTTTCGCTGATTCGCCCCACCACCTCACCAAATTGCGAGAAATCTTCCAGATGCCCGACGCACTGCCCGGCCAGAAGCATGTTGGTGAAGGAGCTGGTCATGGCGAGACCGCGATCATTCACCGCATCGTCGAGCACCAGGGCCACGGCCCGGTCCGGATTTCGCAAGCACAGTTGCGCCATCGGCCCCTGAGGGTTGCAGGTAATCACTAAATGCCGGATCTCGCGATGTCGATCGAGCGCCTGTTCCAACAGGGCCACCCCCTCCGGACTCTCCCCCGAACGGGAAAACGACATCCAGAGATAGTCTCTTCCCGGACGGTGATACTCCTCGAATTCCGTCAGCAGCGTGGTACTCGGGATGGGCCACACATCGCAACCCCAACGCCTGCGCAGCAATGGAGCCAGAGCCCGCCCGGTATAGTCGGATGTGCCGGCACCCACCAGATACACGGTTGGCGAAGAGGTGCTTCCGCGGCCGATTCCGGCACGCCGCAGCACGTCGTTCAACTCGGCGGAGTGATCGCGGCAGATCTGGCAGGTGTTGCGCCAAGTGTCCGGCTGCTGCCAGATTTCGAGCGGCGTATGCTCCAGCCCTCGCTCCGCCTTTTCCTGCTCCGGCAAATCCAGCAATGCGCGCAAAGGGTCGCCCAACGTGAAATCTCCTCGGTGCAAGTCTATTACAATCCGACTCCGTTGAAAAGCATTCGAAAGGAAAAGAAATGCAGTTCGGAAGTAATCGTCAGCAGACGGTTTTTGTCAAAACCGCGCCGTCTGTTTCGGCAACTAATCCGGCTCAGTGGTGTTTTTATTTCTTAAAGGAGAGACTCATGATTCGTGGATCGCACCCAATGCGTGCGCTGCTGCTTGCAGCGGCGCTGGCTTCGTCACTGGCAGGAATCGGATGCGCGGAGCACCATGCCTATCGCGTTTACGATCCGTATTACACCGACTACCACACGTGGAACAACGACGAAGTGGTGTACTACCATCGCTGGGCCGAGGAGACGCACCACGACCGCGACCGCGATTTCCGCAAGCTTTCTCCGCAAGAGCAGAAGGAATATTGGACCTGGCGCCATAACCACGGCGATCACGACCGCGATCACGGTCATTGATAGGACTGGTTGCTTGATCAACGCCCGCCAAGCTCAGTGGCCCAGCGCCGCCAGAGCCTGGTCGGTCGTCGTAAGTCGCGCCCCCAAATTTCGCAGCTCCGCCATGGTTTTCTCGCTGTCTTCCAGCTTCAGAGTTTCGATCGCGTCTTGCACAACGGCCACGCGGCGTCCCCGCTCGAGCAGTCCCTTCACCGCGAAACTCACACAATATTCCGTGACCACACCGAAGACAACAAACTCGGCACGACTGCCGAGTTTCTTTACGAGGGCGTCCGCGTGCCGGCTCTCAAAAATGTTCAGCGTCTGTTTTTCCAGCAGAACCTGCTGGTAGCTCGGCAAATCTTCGGGCAGTTTCGCATCGGCTTCATTCGGTACTCGCGCGACTCTTTCGGTGAGCGCTTCGGGAACAAGCTCTGCGCCCGCAGTTCCCTTCACGCAATGGGGCGGAAAGATCTTGAACTCGGGATCGTTCGGCGCATGAAAGCAGCCGTGAGATACGAGGAAAACCCGGTCCTGCCGCGCCGCATCGGTGAGCCTTCGGATGTTAGGCAACAATTTCTCCGCGCCCGGCACGTAAAGGTGTCCTCCAGGCAGCATGAAATCGGCCTGCACATCCACTTCCCAGAAGATGAAATCTTGCGAAACCATGGTTCTCCTTCCCCGCCAAGGCCGAGCGTACCATCATTGTTCCGGCGCTGACAACGTCATTGCGCGGCTTCCCGCTCGAAGAAGGGTCGCGTATGATTTGCGGGTTCGCCTATTTCGAGAAACGACCTCATGAGCCTCGACGCCGCCGCAAAATCCGCGCCTAACAAATTAGTGATCCGCAACATCGGACTCCTTCTCAGTGGAGACCTCGAGCACCCTATCCTCGACGCTGACACGGTTGTCGCCGTCGACGGTCTCATTCACGCCGTCGGCGAATTGAAAGACACCGACGTCTCCGGCGCCACCACTACGATTGACGCCAAGGGCACAGCGCTCGCTCCCGGATTGATCGACAGCCACGTGCATCCGGTCTGCGGCGATTGGACGCCTCGCCAGAACCAACTGGGCTGGATCGACAGTTGTCTGCACGGTGGCGTCACCACCATGGTTTCCGCGGGAGAAGTTCACACGCCGGGCCGCCCCAAAGATATTGTTGGCTTGAAGGCGATGGCCATTTTCGCGCAGCGCGCCTTCCAGGCGTTTCGTCCAGGCGGTGTGAAAGTGTACGCCGGAGCGCCCGTCCTCGAACAAGGCATGGTCGAAGACGATTTCAGAGAACTCGCTGGCGCGGGCGTGAAGTTCCTGGGTGAAGTCGGGCTGGGCAGTGTGAAAGACGGAATCACCGGCCGACGCATGGTCGCATGGGCCCGCAAGTACGGCATCCAAAGCACGATTCATACTGGTGGCCCGTCCATCCCCGGCTCCAGTCTCATCGACAAAGATATGGTTCTCGAAACCGATGCGGACGTGATCGGCCACGTCAACGGAGGACACACGGCGCTTCCCGACGACCAGATCGTCGCGTTGTGCGAACGCTCGGCCCGCGCGCTGGAGATTGTGCACAACGGGAACGAGCGCGCTGGATTGCTCGCGCTGCGGACGGCACGAGAACTCAAACAATTCCATCGCGTAATTCTCGGCACCGATTCCCCTGCGGGCTCCGGTGTTCAGCCGCTGGGCATTTTGCGGATGATCTCGATGCTGTCGTCGCTCGGCGAGATCCCCGCAGAAGTAGCGATCTGCCTGGCCACTGGAAATACCGCGAAGATGCGTAGCCTGAACTGCGGCCTGATCGCCCCTGGGCGTGAGGCGAGTTTCGTCTTCCTCGATACCGCGCAGCAATCGGCCGGAAAGAATCTGCTCGACAGCATTCAAAAGGGGGATCTCGCCGGCGTGGGCATGGTGATTACCGACGCCGCGGTCAGCATTCAGCGCAGCCGAAATACGCCGCCGGCGACGAGGGTACCGGAGGTCGTCCGTGCGTAGACATGCAATCGCTCTTGCGATGTGCGCAATGCTGTCCGCATCGTCGCTCGCGCAAGTCACAACCCCCGACTGGTGCCACGGCCTTCCGCGCCCGGAATACAAAGCACTCGAGCGCGTTCCAGTGAGCGACCCCTGGTTCGAAGTTTTCAAACCGGCGCCCGGCGTGTTCGCCATCTACGAGCCGCACCAGGCTGAAGAAACGATTGGCTATCTGATCGTTGGCCAGAAGCGCGCACTATTGTTCGACACGGGGATGGGGATCAGCGATATCAAGAAAGTCACAGCCGAACTGACGAAGCTGCCGATCGTCGTGCTGAACTCGCACACGCACGACGACCATGTTGGCGGCAACTGGCAGTTCGATACCGTCTATGGGATGGATACGGACTTCACGCGCGACAACGCGAAAGGCTCACGCGAGGACGCACAAGCAGAGATCACGCCCGATCAGATCTGTGGCTCTCTGCCGAAGGGATTCGATCCCAAGACTTACGTCACTCGTCCCTGGAAAATCACGGCCTATATGCATGATGGTGAGCGATTCGATCTGGGCGGCCGGACCATCGAAGTCATCGCCACTCCTGGCCATACGCCTGACGCGATTTCTCTGATCGATCGTGCCAACGGTTTGCTGTTCACCGGAGACACGTACTATCCCGCGCCGATCTGGTTGTTCCGGCCGGAAACGGATCTGGATGCCTACAGCGCTTCTATCCGCCGGTTGGCTGCACTTGCCCCGCAAATTAAGTTAGTTCTGGGCGCGCACAATATTCCAGTCGCCTCGCCCGCAGTGTTTGCGCAACTGGTAGCGGCTTTCGATGCAGTGCGAGCGGGAAAAGTAGCTGCGACGCCGGATTCTCCGGGTAAGGTCCTCTACAAGGTGGGTGACATCTCGTTCCTGATGCGCGCACCCGCCGCACACTGATCGAGGATTCTCAACGCAGCCCGTCTTCCCCCTTGATCTGATCTTTCGTCAGCCCGCCGACACGAGCTAGCGGGCGTCCGCTGTCGGTCACGGCAATCGCCACCATGATTTCGTTCGCCCGCGGCGCATCGTTCAGCCGCACTTCCATGCCGTCAAAGTGGCTGCGCACAAATGCTGCATCCTTGTGCCCAAGAGGAATGTCGAGCACCACACCCAGGCCACCTCGCTTCTTCGAAGACGGAATCAGCGCCGCGCCCTTTCCCAGTACCCGCCGCACTGGAGTTCCCAGCTTCGGATGCAGAATGGCCGCAGCATGTTCGAGTTCTCCGTTCTCGCCGACTGCTGCAGCCTTGCCGTAGCTTTCTGCCGACGGTCCGGAAATTCCCAGTGCCGCAACTGCCCGCGCAGTGAGCAATTCGCCGAGCTCTTCGCCAATTGCCATCAACTCCGAAAGGTCCTCGACATACTTGCCTGCGTACGGATTTTCGATCACGGCTACTGCCGCCGCGCGCTTGGTTGGCGGAGAAATTTCACGCTCCATTTCGCGCTGCGTTTCTTCCACAAACGTCGCAATCTTGCGGATCTTTGCTTTCATGCTGTGTCCTCAGTGTTTCGCCCTCACCGCAACCCGTCTACGCCTTTGATCTCTGATGCTTTGAGTCCACCCACACGCGCATGTACCCGTGCTCCGGTGGTCATGACCAGAGCCAGTAGAATTTCATCCGCACGCGGCGCATCATTCATCCCGACCTCCATGGCATCGAAATGGCTGCGCACATACGAAGCGTTGATGTGCGTAATCGGAACATCGAGACGCGTTCCAGGTCCACCAACTTTTTTCGTCGAGGCCACGATCGCTTTGGCTCCGCCGAGCACCTCGCGCATCGCGTATCCGCCTGGCACGTGCCACAAAGCTCCGTGCTCGATCTCTCCGAGGGATCCAACAATTCCTCCCTTGCCATAGCCTTCGACGATATTCGGATCACCCCCAAGGGCGTCGACCAACTTGCGCGCCATCTCCAATCCCAGTGGCTTCAAGTCATCCATGAACCACTCAATGTTCGCGATATACGAACCGGCAAACGGATTTCGAATCACCGCAAGGGCAGCAGCACGGCGGAGTGGCTGCTCCGCAACCGGCCCACCTTCGTGAAAAATCTCTTCCACGCAGATGCTCTTTTTTCGGATGACAACTTCAGGCATGCACGAAGCCTCTTTCACGAACGGGAATTGTAATCAACCTGGATTCTCCGACTTCTCCGACCACGCGCGTCTGTCCTTGCAGACTCAACGCCACCGACTGGATCAGCCCCATTCTCAGAAGCCGCTCCGCTGCCCGCGCACCCGCGGTCAAAGCGCGATTGACTTCGCTTAGCATCAACTCGCCCACCGCCTGGGTCACTAGCCGATTCCCGAGATCGCTATCCGGCGCAAGTTCGCACGCGGGAACTCGAACGATCGCGGGATGCCAGGGCAGGTTCACTTCGTTGGCAATAATCGTGGCCGCGGCGTCGGCGGCCGCAGCGCGATCCGCAAGCACCGTCACCGCGTCGGCGATGCCCAGAGAAAAGCTACGCCCTCGCCATCCGCTGGTCGCGATTCCACGCACAGGATCAGCCGCATGCACAGTGGTTGTGCCGAGCAACGAGGGGCGGTCGGGCCGCTCCACCATGCCGACCACAAATTTCTCGTTTGCGCTCAGATGCAGGGCAATGTCTCCACCATCGTTGACGTATGCGGACGAAAGTTCGCTAGCGGCAACCATCGCTGCGAGAATCTCCTCGGCCACGGCACCAGCCACTGCGGCCATGGGAGTTATGAAATATTCGGCAGCGTAAGGCATCACGACCGCGACCATCCTCCGCGCCACTTCCCCTTGCGGCCACGCCGCTTCTTGCAAACAAGGCTGCCGCAAAAACTTAAGCTCAGCGCACAATTCGTCGAGCACCGTCACAAATCGCGCTTCGGCAGCCCGGTACGCAGCCTCGACCTCGCACGCCGGTCCGAACGCTTCGAGGATGATGTCGATCGGACCATCGTGCAAATGCAGCCGGCGGCCGTCGGGCAGCATTCGGATTTGTGCGCGCGGATTCATCGTTTCTTCACCTTGGCTACCGACTCCAGCGGCCACGGATTTTCCGAGTGCGCTGTCACTCTCCGGCGGTTCTCATCCTTTGCCGCAACCACACTCAGCGGACGCACATGCTCCATATATCCGCCCAACGCAGCATAGTCGCTCAACTTCAATGTGAATTCAATCGGAGCCACGAGAGCCGGCGTCGGGACATATCCGAAAGCATTCTCCGGCACGCGGCTAACGTCGGCCATGAAAGTGATCCCCCCGCCCGGCCACACATAGACCGGCGCCCCACCGCAGGTCACGCGAGTCAGCGCGTCGCGTACCGAGCGCGTCAGTCTCACCGGATTCTCCGTCACCCCGGCCCGCAACGAACCTCCCGCGCCGCCCATGAACAACACTGTACAGAGCGCCGGCTCGCAATTCTCCTTGATGCGTGCCACCGACTCGCGCAAATCGGCGGGCAGTTCCTTTTCTCGCGGCTTCAAATCGTCATCCAGTTCGAAGTAAGAATAGTGCTCGCCTGTCGTGCTCACCATGAGCAGCCGCAATCCGGGCCACGCCTTCTTTGAGTTGAACTTCCCCAGGATCGCGAGCGGATCTTCAATATCGGTTCCGCCCCAGGATGTGCCCGGCTCCGCGACCTGGAAATACCGTCCCGGCGTCGAGCGCCGACCCTTCAGCTTGATTCCGGTCTCGGGAACGCCGAGCAGTTTTCCCGCCTGATGTTCGGACAGCACGCCGGTGATGTGATCATCGACGACCACGACGTCATCCACTTTGCCGAACCACTGCCTGGCGAACATCCCAATCGTCGCCGAGCCACAACCCACGCGCATGCGCTCTTCCTGCGCGCCGTCGACGATCGGCGGCTTGCCCGCCTGCACCAAGACTTTCGCGCCGTCATCGATTTTCAGTTCCACTGCTTTGCCGTTGCACAGGCTCAGCAGCGCGTCGCAGGTGGCCGTGCCTTCCTGCCGACTGCCTCCCGTCAGATGCCGCACGCCGCCCAACGACAGCATCTGGGAACCATATTCACTCGTCGTCACGTGACCAACCGCTTCACCTTGAGCCCGCACTGCGCTGCACTCCGCGCCCAGATGCCGGTCGGTGTCGATCTTCACCTTCACGCCGCAATAACTGAAAATTCCTTCGGTCACCACCGTGACCATGTCGACGCCTTCCACCTGCGACGAGATGATGAATGGCGCTGGCTTGTAATCGGGATACGTCGTACCCGCGCCGATTGCTGTTACAAACGTCTCTCCATGCGTCACCAGTGTGCCGTCCCAAACGCGTCCGCGCTCAAGGAATGGCACCACCGACTCGCCACGTTCCAGCGCTCGATCGAGCACGATATGCGGATCAAGGCGCACCAACTTGCCTTCATGATTGCCATAGCGGTCGCACGATCCCGTACGCCCCGGCTTGATGTAGCAGAGCACGGGACAGGCATCGCATCGGATGGCGTCGTCAGGCACGCGCGCCTCCGTTGGCTTTAGCGAGAATGGCGGCGCGTACGCGGTCAGGAGTCGCAGGAATCTTGTGGATGCGTACGCCGATGGCATCATGAATCGCATTGAGGATTGCGGGCGCGGTGGGAATCACAGCCTGCTCGCCGATCCCTTTCGCTCCGAACGGCCCCACAGAAGACGGGTTCTCGATCAAAATCGATTCAACAGGAGGGACGTCCCCGGCCGATGGAATCAGATAGTCGTGCAGATTCTCGCCTTTGCCGGGAAAGAATTCCTCCATCAATGCCATTCCGAGCCCCTGGGCCACACCACCTTCGATCTGCCCTTCGATCAGCGTCGGATTAATCGCGCGCCCAACATCATGCGCCGCAGTGACTTTCAGTACACGCACCGTGCCGAGTTCGATATCGACCTCAATCTCCGCAATGTGAGCGCCGAACCCGAACACAGCGTACGGACGTCCCTGCCCGTTTTCATCGAGCGGACTCGTCGGCGGATCGAACGTCGCCTCGCAGGTAATGACATAGCCGTGTGCGTCGAGCGGCAGATCCGACAAAGGAATTCGTTTCCGCTCTCCATCGCCCACGACCGCCACCATGCCTTCATCGAACTCGATTGCCGCGCACTCGCATGCTCCAGCCAGTTTCAGGATCTCAGCGCGCAACTTGATCGCCGCCATATGCGCTGCTCGCCCGGTCACAAACGTTTGCCGCGATGCAGAAGTCTTGCCGCAATCCGGTGAAATCGCTGTGTCGCCCGAAACCAGATCGAACTGCGCAATAGGAGCCTTCAAAGCATCCGCGCAGATCTGCGCGATGATGGTATTCGACCCCTGGCCGATGTCGACCGCGCCCTGATGCAATGCAATGCGCCCATCGCGCTTCAACCCGATGCGCACCGTCGACGGATTCGGCAGCGACGTGTTCCCGCACCCATACCACATACCCGCGACACCAACGCCGCGCCGCCGCGGACCAGCCTCAGCTTCGTTGAATGCAGATGTTTCCTTGCGCGCAGCTTGCCATCGCGGCCGCAACGCCTCGAAGCACGCACCGATACCAACGCCCTCGCCAAGCACTTGCCCGGTGACGGTTGGACTATCGTCGTCCAGAGCGTTCAGGATGCGAAACTCGAGGCGATCCATTCCGACTCGATCCGCGAGATCGTCGTACACTTGTTCCTGCGCGATCGCCGCCTGGGGCACGCCGAATCCGCGAAACGCCCCGGCAGGGACGACGTTCGTATGCACGGCGCGAGTCAGCGCGCGGTAGTTGGGAACTCGATACGGTCCCGATGCATGCACTGGCACACGACCCGCCACGGTCGGCCCCCACGACGAATACGCGCCCGTATTGAAATCTGCCGCGAAGTCAAGCGCCGTGAGCTTTCCGTCGCGCGTCGCTCCCGCCCGCAGTTTCATCCTCGACGGGTGCCGCTTCGTGCTCGACACAATCGATTCGGTCCGCGAATACACGATGCGCACCGGGCGTCCCAGCTTCCATGCCGCCAGCGCGATAAATGGTTGCACCGAAAGATCGAGCTTCGACCCAAATCCTCCCCCAACTGCGGTCGGAATGATCCGCACATTTTCCGGCGCAATCCCCAGAATCTTCGCGATGTCGTCGCGATCCATATAAGGAGACTGCGTGCAGGCTTGAATCTCGATGCAATCCCCTATGCGGCGCGCGAACCCGGCTTCGGGTTCGATGTAAGCATGTTCGACGAAGCCCGTCTCGTACTCACCTTCGACGACGACATCCGCCGCAGCAAGAGCTTTTTCCACGTCCCCACGGACTACACGTCCGCGCACCAGAACATTTTGTTCGCGATGCGCATGAATTCGCGGTGCATCAACCGCCAGCGCATCGTCGATCGTCTTCAAGGCCGGCAATTCTTCCCAGCGCACGGGAAACTCGGTCAGGTCGAGAGCCTCGACCACCTCGGTCTCACCCACGACGGCAGCAACGGCCTCTCCTCGGTAGCGCGCTTCATGATGTGCGAACACGGGCTGGTCCGCATATCTGGGAATCACACCATAACAATCCACTCCCGGCACATCTCTTGCCGTCAGAACGAGCACCACCCCCGGATGAGCCGCAACGAACTGATTCAGATCTCCGAACTGAAAGCGCGCCCGAGGATGCGGACACCGAATCACGCGTACTCCCAGCGTTCCCGCAGGCGTTTCGTCCGCGCCGAAGATCTCGGTGCCATCGATTTTCTTCTTGCCGTCGAGCCGAACTAGGCGGGTACCCACAGCCGCCCCCACCTCCGGTGACGCCTCGACGACCACGTTCGCGCCTGCTTCTACAATCGCGCTGATAATTTTCTGATAACCCGTACAGCGGCAGAGCACGCCACCGATAGCATCCATCACTTCGATCTCATTTGGTGTTGAATTCTGCTCGAGCAGCGCCGTCGCAGCGATCAGCATGCCCGGAGTGCAAGCTCCACACTGCGCGGCACCATGGGAAAGAAACGATTGTTGCAGGCTCCGATTCAATGGCGAACGCTTTGCCAGTCCTTCGACCGTAGTGACTGCGCATCCTGCGACCTGCCCGGCAGCGACCAGGCACGCGCAGACCGGCTCCCCATTTAACAGAACCGTGCAGGCCCCGCAATCGCCCGCATCGCACCCCACCTTCGTCCCCGTCAATCCCAGATCGTCACGCAGAACGCGCGACAGCCGCCGCAATCCTGAGACCGCAACCTCTACCTTTCGGCCGTTCACCGAAAACAAAATCAAATCGCCGGCCATTGGTAATTTCTCGACGATCTCCATCTCAGCGGCCCCTCACGCAAGCTTCCAAAGCACGCTGCACTAGGGTCGAGGACGCATCGCGCCGGTATTCAGCCGTCGCGCGGATGTCGTCAATCGGGGAAAGAGTCTTCAAGTGTTCCGTCTTTACCGCCGTACCAATTCCCGCCTTCGCTGGCAGGCCAACTAAATCTTTCTCCAAATCCCTCAACCGTCGTGCGGTCGCTGAACACGATCCCACGGAGATGTGGGCGTTGACCACGCGGCCCGCGTCGCCTTCCTGCACGATGGCCGCGACCATCGAAATCGAAATGACCAGATACCGCCGCGCCCCCAGCTTCACGAAGGCCGACGCTGCATTCTCCATGCGCCGGGGTACCCATACTGCCGCCAGAATCTCATCCGGACGCCTCAGTGTCTTCCGATTCCCCGCGAGAAACTGATCGAGCGGCACGCGCCGTTTCCCCGCTGCTGAAGCCAACTCCACTTCCGCATCCAGCACGAGCAGAGGCGGGACACCGTCCGCCGCCGGAGATGCATTGCACAGGTTTCCCGCCACCGTGCCGCGGTTCTGAATCTGCACCGACCCTACCTCTCGCGCAGCTGCTTTCAGAGCATCAAAGCAGCGCGGCAGCGGAGCGCGGCTCACCTCGCTCCACGTGGTCAGCCCGCCGATCCGAATCCAGTCACTCTCGATGGAGATACCGCGAATCTCATGCAGCGCCGTAATGTCGACGACCCGTCCTTGCGGCAGCCGCTCGCCCAGCGCCGGATAGAAGTCCGTCCCACCAGCAAGAATCTGTCCGCCTGGAGAAGCCAGCAGAGAGATTGCCTCGTCCAGTGTTTTCGGCTTGAGATACAAGGAATTGGGCCCCCGAAACTGCACGCCACACACCGCTTTCAGAGTTTGTATATGAAGCCGAAGGGTTTGTACAGCAGACCTTAAGAGGGGAAACACACGCCGCACGTTAATTCTGTGTTCTAATCTCCGCGTCGCAATTCTCGCACGCAATCATCGTCCGGAGAGACCCATGTTACAAAGCCGCTCAAAGCCGTTCGCGCTCCTCTTCCTCATCGTGCTGACAGTTACAGATTCAGCTTTTGCCCAGTCGCCAAGCTCCGCGCCCGCCGACCTCGACGCCTACGTCGCCTCGTCGATGAAGACCTTCGACGTCCCCGGCATGGCTGTTGCCATCGTCAAAGACGGCAAGATTGTCGTCGCCAAAGGTTACGGCATCCGCAAACTTGGCGACCCTACGCCCGTCGACGAATTCACCATGTTCGGCATCGGCTCGAATACCAAGGCGTTCACCACCGCTGCTCTCGCCACGCTGGTCGACGAAGGCAAACTCTCATGGGACGATCCCGTCTACCAGCGCCTCCCCGGCTTCGTCATGTATGATCCCTACGTCTCGCATGAGATGACCATCCGCGACCTGCTCACGCACCGCAGCGGCATGGGACTCGGCGAGGGGGATCTGCTCTTCTGGCCGCACTCCACTTACACGCGCGAAGAAGTCATCTACAAACTGCGCTTCATGAAGCCCGCCTCCAGCTTCCGCAGTCACTACGCCTACGATAATCTGCTCTACATGACCGCCGGGCAGATCATCCCTGCGGTCACCGGCACTTCGTGGGACGACTACATCCGCCAGCGCATTTTCGCGCCTCTCGGCATGAATCACTCCAACGTCAGCAACGCGGCCTTCAAACCGGGCGACGACTACGCCTTCCCGCATTCCAACGTTGACGGCAAGCTGCAAGTGATCCCCTTCGGAGAACTGGATAACGCCGGGCCCGCAGGCGCCATCAATTCCTGCGCCGCTGATATGGCGAAGTGGGTGCAACTGCAACTGAACCGGGGAAAATTTGTCGACCGCGACGGCCATCTCTTTACCGAGCAGCGTTCGAAAGAAATGTGGTCGGCCCAAACCATTCTTCCCATCGGCGATCCTCCACCGCCGCTCGCCGGTCTAAAGGCCAACTTTGCTGATTATGCGCTGGGCTGGGGCCTGCGCGATTATCACGGCCGCAAGCTCGTCGGACACACCGGTGGAGTCGGCGGCTTCGTGTCGCGCGTCATGCTCGTGCCGGAAGAAAATCTCGGAGTCATCGTCCTCACCAACGCGGAAGAAGGCGGCGCCTTCGATTCGATTCTCTATCACGTGCTCGATTACTACTTTCATCTGCCGTCGACTGACTGGATCGCGGCTTACAAGACTCTCAAAGATACCGAAGAAAAAGACGCCGCCGAGACTATGAAGAAGGCCGAGGGATCGCGCGACGCTAGTTCTAAGCCTTCCCTGCCCCTCGAAAAGTATGCCGGCGTTTATAAGGATGCCTGGTACGGACCAATCACCATCCGCATGGAAAATAGCGGTCTGGTGATCACCTTCGATCACACACCCACCATGATCGGCGATCTGCAACATTGGCAACATGACACGTTCAAGGCGCACTGGCGGGTGCGCACGATCGAAGATGCCTTCATCACGTTTTCCCTGAACCCCGACGGCACCATCGATAGCGCCAAAATGGCCGCGGTCTCGCCGCTCGCAGACTTCAGCTTCGACTATCAAGACCTGCTGCTGAAGCCAGCAGCGAAGAAGTAAGCATAGAAAAAGAAGTAAGCAAAGAAAATGAGGGTGCCCCGTTCTATCCCGCCGTTTTTTGGTCGGGATAGAGCGGGGATTTTGACTTCCGAGTTCATAAAATTACACGTTGGCCACTTCCGACAGCCCGTCCCTCAAGACAGCCGAGGCCGCAGTCCAGGCCCACAGCTCCGAACTGCGCCGCGAACTCGGCATTGCGGACTTGGTATTCGCCCAGATCCTCATCATCATCGTCCCCGAGTTCTACGGGACGGCGGTGAAAGCCGGCAACGCTCATGTCGTTCTCTGGCTCCTGGCAATTCTTCTCTTCTTCATTCCGCATGCTTTTGTCGTTGCATATTTGAATCGGCTAATGCCTCTGGAAGGCGGCCTTTACGAATGGGCCCGGCTGGGGTTCAGCGATCGAGTCGGTTTTCTCACAGCGTGGAATATCTGGCTCTTGCAGACCGTGCAGGTATCGCAAATCGCGCTGGTCACAACAACCTCCATCTCCTACGCCGTACCAAACGCCGCGTGGGTCGCAACCAGCCGACCCGCTCTGGTCGCGACTTCCGTCGTGTTGATCGCGCTCATGATGCAGGTCGCGCGCCTCGGCCTCGGCCTCGGCAAGTGGATTAGCAATGCGGGCAGCGTTGTCACGGTTTTCATTTTGACGGTGCTCATCCTGTTGCCGTTTTTCCATGTTTGGCGCGGATCTCTGCCCGCGTATCATCCGCTCCCGCTGGTCTTGCCGCCCCTGACCCTGTTGAGTTTCAGCATCTTCAGCAAGATGACCTTTGGAGCTTTGTCCGGCTTTGAAACCGTCGCGATCTTTGCCGGAGAATCCCGCAGCCCGGCGCGCAATATTGCCCGCTCCATTCTTTTCACCGCGCCGATTATCGCCATCCTCTACATCCTCGGCACCAGCGCGATCCTCGCCTTCGTATCCCCCGACGCGATCGACGTGATCGGGCCCATCCCCCAGGCGCTGCGCAGGGGATTCGCAGGTTTTGGCGAAGGCGGCCCGATCGTCGCCATCGCAATTCTGCTCCTGTTGCTCAACTACCTTTGCTCTTACACCCTGTATTTCTCCGCCAACACGCGCTTGCCTCTCGTTGCCGGGTGGGATCACTTACTGCCTCGCTGGTTCACGCGTCTTCATCCCACGCACCGCACTCCGGTAAATTCAATTCTTTTCATGGGAGCCGTGGCCCTCGCTTCCAGCACGGCGGTGCTCGTCGGAGCCGGCAGCCAGGAGTCGTTCATATTGCTACAGACATGGGCCTGGACGTTCTACGGCCTCGCCTATCTCGTGAAGTTCGCGATCCCGCTGGTCTCGCCGAAAGAAAAGGGATTGCGCCCGGGCGCATGGCTGCGCCTGGGAGCCGCCTCCGGCTTCCTCGTGACGCTTCTCTTTGTGCTGCTCTCGGCGCAACCCGTGATCCCGGTCGCTAGCAAGGCGGGATATTTTGCAAAAGTCGTACTCGTAGTCCTCGGAGCCAACGTTTTCGGATGGATGATCTATCGCGCGGGACAGCCTAAGAGGGACGGCATAACTTCTTGATTTTAGGAGATGCGTCGTCCTGTGACCTTTTTTCACCGTAGAAACACCTTCCCCGCATCCTCCACCCGCACGCTCGACTTCCGCCGTGCTCCGGTCCCCACGGTGTAGACCACGAGCACATGATCCTCTACGATCAGAATCTCCTTCTCGCTGATCCACCCCACCAACGTCGCGTGGGGCAGAAACGTCACCTTCCCCGCCGGCTCCTGCACGGTCATCACCTGCACGGCAGGCAGATCTGCCAGCCCCTTGCGAATCCGCACCAACTCCTCCGGATTTGCCTCTCCCGATTCCGTCAGCTGAATTGGTTTGTTGACCTGCGCCGTGGAAACAATTGTCATCGCCATGTTAGCTAACTCCGGCGATAACTTCGCATTCGAGGTGTAGAAGCTCACGTCGTAGTCAGCATTTTTGTAATTCGCCAGCTCGTCAAATACCGTCCGCGCCTTGCCGTTCACCAGCACCAGAGTCTGATCGTTGCTCTGGTTGGTCCAGCCGCAGCACCCTTTGTCTGGGATCGCCTCCACAATCGCGGTCCCATCCGACGACGCGTCGAGCACGCGCTGCAAGGGATCACCCAGCGACGTGGCCGTCCACTTCGCGCCGTCTTGCTGATAGCGAGTCGTCGTCTTGTATACCGCCTCTGTTTGCCCAGCGACGAACTGCGTCATCAGGAAGAATTTGTCCACCCCGTTCTCCGGCGCCCAGACCACGCCGTAAGGACAACTTTCTTCGCAGGTGCCGGTCGCACAGCGGCAGTCAGGGAACTTCGACGTTGCCAGCTCCTCGCGTCCCGTACCGGCCAGATCGGTCTTCCAGGCTTGCCAAGTTGTCGTCGTGGAAAGGTCGACGCCCTCGCGCTGCAACCGCCGCGCCTCATTGGCAAACCAGAATAGATGCGCGCCGTCCGCCGAAAGATAAGCCACCGGCGACGATTCCGCGATCGCCTGATTCGATCCCGCGGAGGTGACATCCCGTTTCAGCCCGAGAGCGATCTCGACGGCACTGTGCCCGTTCCAAAACCATACCTTGCGACGGGACTTGGCGTCGTCCTCCGAAATCGGCAGCGGCACCGGCGTCACAAACAAAATCTGCCCCAGGCGATTCACCGAAACGTTCTCCGGCGACTGCACCGCCTCGGCCGGAATCTTCACCGTTTGCTTGGCCGCAAAGGTCGTCGAATCGTACTCGGCCATCTCCCCCGGAGCGCGCAGCACCCACAGCCGCTTGTCTTGCCCGACCGACGCCAGCGTCAGCAAAAAGACTCCGCAAACTATCAGCACATTTCTCATATATGCGATTGTCATCCTGAGCGAAGTTTTCGTCCGCGAATGCGGGCGAAAACGCAGTCGAAGGATCTCTGCCCTCTCCTCACCGCGTCTCGACCACCGGCAATTCAATAAAGCTCGCCTGATCGGATGAATGGAACACCCGCTGCGTTGCCTTCTTATAATCCCCAGGCTTGGCCCAAAAAATATTCGGCACAAACGTCTGAGGATTTCGGTCGTAGAGCGGGAACCAACTCGACTGCACCTGCACCATGATTCTGTGTCCCGGCAAGAAAACATGATTCGCCGTCGGCAGCGTCCACTTATAGACCAACGGCTTGTCCGGCGCGATCGCCTTCGCCGTCTCCAGGCTCTCGCGATAGCGCCCACGAAAAATATCGGCCGATACCATCAGCTGATATCCTCCCATCTCCTCCTGCATCGCCACTTCATCCGGATATACGTCAATCACCTTCACCACCCAATCCGAATCCGTCCCACTGGTCGAGGCCACCAGATTCACCACGGGCTGCCCACTGATCTTCACCGGCTCCTTCAATACGTCGGAAGTAAACGCCAGAACGTCCGTTCGGCCCGAAGCCTCGCGCTGATCGTCCACTAACCACTGCGGCCACGTGAATCGTCCGCCATATCCCACGGGCTGACTTGGGCGCGCTCGATAAGGCACCGGCTTTGCCGGATCGGAAACATATTCCTCGAACGCCGCATCGCCACTCTTGGGAGCCTCGAAGCCCGCCTTCAGTCCCGCTTGCAGATACAGCCGCGCCGGACGGATCGCGCACCCGCTGGCGCATCCCGCCGGCCACGATTGCAACCGACGCCAGGTATTCGTCCCCGTTTCAAACGCCATCACTGGAGCCACATCCGCCTTCGGCGCACCGTCCTTCAAATACTGATCCAGAAACGGCCGCAGAATGTTCTCGCGGAAATACAGCCCCGTATCGCTGTTAAATTTCAGCACACCCAACGTGCTGCCGTCGCCGATTTCCTGCCCGTGATGCCATGGCCCCATCACGAGAAAGACTTTGTCGTTATCGGTATCCTTCGGCTTGATCGCCTTGTAAACCGCTGTCGCCCCGTAAATGTCTTCCTGATCCCACAAGCTGTCGACCAGCATGACCGGCACCTTCAGCGGCTGCGCCGCCAGAATCTTGTCCATGGCCTGCTGCTGCCACCACGCATCGTAGCTGGGATGCTCCAGCAGTTTCCGCCAGAACCCGACCTGCTCCAGCCCATGACGCTTCCCCAGTTCGCCCGCCGATCCCGCCTCCATATAAACATCGTAGTCATCGAAGTGATCGGTCCACCACTGCGCGCTGTTGTCGCGCATCGCCTCCTGCTCATAGATATACGGAATGTTTTGCTCACGAAACGCGCCATTGTGGAACCAGTCATCGCCCATCCACCCATCGACCATGGGATTCATCGGCACTGAAACTTTCAGCGCCGGATGCGGATTCACCAGCGCCATGAGCGGTAGAAAACCGTCGTACGAGATCCCTAGAATCCCCACCTTCCCATTGCTTTCCGGCAGATTCTTTACCAGCCAGTCGATCGTGTCATAGGTGTCGGTCGCATGATCGACCTCCGTCGGATTCAACGGCCCGCGCAGTGGCCGCGTCATTACGTAGTCGCCCTCCGACCCATACTTGCCGCGCACGTCCTGCACCACGCGTATGTATCCACCCTCCACAATCACGTCTTCCGCATTGTCATAGCCATTCAGAATCGGCCCCAGATGAGAACTCTGCGCATGACTCAGTTGCGCGCTGGCGCTATAAGGGGTCCGCGTCAGCAGGATCGGCGCATTCTTCGCGCCCTTGGGGATTACGATCACGGTATGCAGCTTCACCCCGTCGCGCATCGGGATCATCACCTCGCGCTTGACGTAGTCGAAGCTCTCCGTCACCGGCGTGAATGTGGCCGGAGTTTCGCTCGGAAGCGAGGCGGTTTGCCCCGCTGAAGACTGCACCAAAAGTGAGCCTGCGACAAACAGCGTGACATAACCCAGTGTGCGAACGTGGCAGAACATGGTCATGAATGGGTTCCTTGGTTGTGGCGGAAATAGTAGCTGGTCAAACCGTCGCTTGCCAAACAGCGCCCGGCGCCGGATGCACAGCTCAACAGTCTTGTCATCCTGAGATCCGCGCTTTTTGCGGGCCGAAGGATCTGTGCAATTTGGCGGCGCCGGGCATGCTGCCAGCGATGTGCACAGATCCTTCGCGTCGCTCAGGATGACAGTTCCGTGAAAGACCACTTCAAGTCTTTCATGAAACCGCCTGACAAACGCCACTCTGAGCGCACCTTTTTTCTCTTTTCCGGAAAAGCGCGAAGTGAATATCCAGATTGCCACAAAAAATGATAGGCTACCGAATCCTTATCTGCAGGGTCGGGACGGTCCTGGGGCAAGGCGAAGGGGCTTCCCTTTATAATGACCGGGGCTCGAACGGCTTTCGATGGCACGGAATCCGTAACGCTCGATTCACCGCACGAACGCTCAAAACAGCGCGCTGCTCATCTATGGCCGTTGACGTGAAGACTCCAAAGCCCGGAATCGAAGCGGCACACCTGACCGATGTCGGGCGCCAGCGCTCCAATAACGAGGACTCCTTCCTCTACTGGGAGCCGGACTCCGATGATGATTTTCGCCTGAAAGGCCGCCTCGCCGTGGTCGCCGACGGCATGGGTGGATACGAAGGTGGACAGGAAGCCAGCCGGCTCGCCGTCGAGACCGTCCGCAGCGTCTACGACAACGCCTTTAGCGGCAGCCCGCAAGACACCCTGATCGTCGCCCTCGAAGCCGCGCACCAGAATATTCAGCGCTTCGCCCAGGAGCATCCCCAGTTCTACGGTATGGGGACGACCTGTACCGCTCTCTCTATCGTCGGCCGACAACTAAGCTTCGCTCACGTCGGCGACAGCCGCCTGTACCTGATTCGCGGCCAATCCATCTCCCGCCTGACCCGCGATCATTCTTATGTCGGACGGTTGGTCGAGACCGGCATCGTACGCTCCGAAGACGCCGAGTCGCATCCTCAGCGCCACATCCTTACTGCTGCTTTGGGCTCCGGCCGCGACGTCACCCCGCACATTCCCGAGCACCCGACCCTCTTGGAAGAAGGGGACACCCTTCTGCTTTGCACCGACGGCCTCTGGGGAGTAGTCGGTGATCAGGACCTGGCGCGCGTCGTGGAGACCAATCCGCCCGCGGAGGCTTGCCAGAAGTTGGTGAACATGGCGCTCGAACGCGGCGGCCCGGATAACATCACATTGCTCGTGCTGCGCGTGTCGGGCTGATCGGTTCGTCAGGACCCATGCTCCTGTTGTCTCCTCCTCTGGTTCAGCCCCAATCATGAGATGTTTTGTAAACAATCGACACAGTGTCCGGCCTGCCGACTATTCTTGAGAGTGGGGTGTGTCAGTCTACCGTGCGGCGTTTTTGCGGATACCTGGATCGAATTCAGGAAAGTATGTAAGCGCTTGCGCTCCCTGGCTCCTAACATCCCACGGCGCTTTTCGTCGCGCGGCTGCCACAAAATTCGTGGCTCATACGTTCTTGGTATGTGGACGCAAGAAGCATAGCCAAAGCGAGCGAGATGGAAGTCACCAACCCAGAAGGACTGGATGCAATTTTCCGCGCTCACTATGAGCGCATCGCCCGCGTCATTGGCAGGCTTATTCATGACCAGGCCCGCGCAGAGGAATTAGCGGTGGAAGTCTTTTTGAAGTGGTGGCGGCACCCTCAAGCGCATGGTGAACACGCAGAGGGGTGGCTCTATCGCACCTCCGTACGTGAGGCGTTGGACGAATTAAGACGCCAGACACGCCGGGGCCGATTCGAGCACCTTTTCGGTTTCATCCGCGATTCACCACCTACTCCGGAGCACCTGTACGCCGTCAACGCCGAGCAGCACAGGGTGCGAACCGTACTCGGAGCTTTGAGTCGACGTCATGCGGAGCTATTGCTCCTTTGGAGCCAAGGCCTCAGCTATCGGGAGATTGCCATCTCTCTCGTAGTGAATTCCAACTACGTCGGAAGCCTCGTCAGCCGTGCTCAAGAAGCGTTCCGGAAGGAGTATTTGAAACGATATGGAAACCAATCGTGAAGATTCATGGGTGGCCAACCGGCTTGCAACTATCGAACCCCAATGGAGCCCGAACCTCGCGCGCGGACGCGAATTGCTCGACGCAAAGCTGGCGGGGCGACGCCGTTCGTTGACCTGGATGGCAGTAGCTGCCGCCACTGCTGCGGTGTGCATCGCGGTCCTTGCACTCCCAGAAACCAGCGCGCTCGCCCAAGGGCTCTGGCAACGGTTTGTTCTGAACCGCGTAGATGTCGTACGACTCGACCTGTCGAAGCTGCCTCTGCACACACAGGTGACAACCAACGGCCTGGAGCAGAACGTCCAGAACGTGGATGTAGCCGAACGCAAAGTAGGGTTCAGACCCTATCTATTGTCACCTGATGTTGTGGGCGCAAATCCTAGCATCACCGTAACTGGGCCGATTACGGTGGAGCAGACAATCCACGTCCGCGATATGGAATCAGCTCTCGGCAAGGTTGGAGCCAGCGACGTGCAGGTGCCGGCTGAATGGGAAGGCATGCAACTGCGCACCGCGATTGGGCCCATCGTGGCGGCGAACTATCCGAACGATATCCATGTTCTGCAGTCGCGGCCAATCGAGATCTCCGTTCCTTCCGGTTTTGCGTTGGAGCACTTCGCTGAGTTGGCATTCCGGAGCATCGGAGCTTCTTCGTGGGAAGCGCGTGCCATGGCCCGGGAGTTCGCAGCCAATCCAGCCTGGTTGCTCGATATTCCGCCTGAGGCAGTGGTGAGCGTCCAGGAGGTGGCGCTTAGCGCGGGTCCGGCACTATTGATTCAGGACTTCGACGAGAAGGGTGCGGTTAAACGAGCAACCATTGTCCGCAGCGCCGGCGAACGAATGTACTCAGTGAGCAGCAGAAGCCGGGAGCTAAGCATAAAGATTGCCAACGCGCTTCCCTAAGGCGCCGTCGGTGCAAAGAGTTACTACTCCGGCAGTTGTTTAGCGCAACTGCCGGAGAATAGCGCCTTGAATACTCGTAGACTCGCGAATTGCAGTATGCAGGAACCTGCAAACAAACAAGTTTTCCACCGCTTCGTCGTAACTTTTCCTGCCTCTGAACTGCAATCTGCTGCACATCATGTTTCCTTCCAGTTTCTTGCGTAGCGACTAAATCATTGATTTCACAAGTCGAGACGGTCTTTCACTCCTGGCAGGAAGTGGAATTCCGCTTGCAATGTCACTTATGTTAATAATCTCTATTACTCCTCTAGACTTTATGGAATAATTCGCCTATGAAGATCTCCCAAAAAGGACTCTACGCCCTACAAGCCATGATGATGCTGGCCCGTCATCATCACCAAGGCGCGATCAAGATCCGCGACATCGCCTACGAAGAGGCGCTCCCGGAAAAATTCCTGGAACTGATTCTGCTGGAACTCAAGAACGCCCGCATGGTGGAAAGCGTGCGCGGCGCCAAGGGCGGCTACCAGTTGCGCCGTGACCCTTCCGAGATCGATCTCAGCGAAATCATTCGTCTGATTGACGGTCCCCTCGCTCCCTTTGGCGACGCCGAACAACTGCGCGAACTGATCGACCTCGATCTTCCCCACCGCGCTCTCTACCAGGTATTTCTCGACGTTCGCGATGCCGCCGCTCGCATCCTCGACAACACCACGCTGGCGGACTTGATCCAGGAGGGCTCGCGCGCCGGAAAGGGCGCCAACCGCCAGAAAAACCGGAAGAAAGACCCGGCCAGCGTCCTCCCCATGGTCGTTGGGGGCCGAAAAGGTGAATAGGCGATCTTGGTTTTCATTGTTGCTCTGGCTGACGACTTCTCTTTCCTTATGGGCCCAGAGCCCCGTCAATACCATTCGGGTCGGGGCATTTCCCAACATCACACACGCCCAAGCGATGGTCGGCAAAGCCAACGGCTGGTTCGAGAAAGCGATGGGACCGCAAGTCAAGATTCAGTGGACCAGCTTCAACGCCGGTCCCTCCGCCATCGAAGCTCTGTTCGCCGGCGCCATCGATATGACCTACGTCGGTCCCAATCCGGCGATCAATGGCTACGTCCGCTCCAATGGCGAAGCTGTTCGAGTCGTAGCCGGAGCCGCCAGCGGCGGTGCTTCTCTCATCGTGCGCGGCGATTCCGGCATCAACAAGCCGGAAGACTTCCACGGCAAGCGCGTCGCCTCTCCGCAATTTGGCAATACGCAAGACGTCGCCCTGCGCAACTGGCTCAAGAACCACGGCATGAAAACCACCGACAAGGGCGGCGACGTGCAGATCGTCCCCATGGCGAATCCCGACCAGTTGACGCTCTTTCTGAAAAAAGATCTCGACGCCGCGTGGGCTCCCGAACCCTGGGCAACGCGCCTCATTCATGAAGGTAACGGACGCCTCTTCGTCGATGAGCGCACGCTCTGGCCCAACGGACAGTTCGTCATCGGCCTTCTGGTCGTGAACACCAAGTTCCTCAAAGCTCATCCCGACCTGGTCAAGAACTGGATCCGAGCCCACGTCGAACTCACCGACTGGATTAACGGCCACCAGCCCGAGGCCAGGAAACTTCTGAACCAGCAGATTCAGGCCGAGACCGGCAAGGCGTTGCCTCCCGCGGTTCTCGACGAAGCCTTTTCCCGCATGCAGGTCACTTACGACCCGCTCCATACGGCGCTGACCACCGCTGCCCAGCAAGCCTTCGACGACGGCTTCCTCGGCCGCCAGATGCCCGATCTTTCCCGTCTGTACGATCTTTCACTCCTCAATCAGGTCCTCGCGGAAAAGGGACGAAAGGCGATGCAATGAGCACGAACGTGCAGAAGTTCCCCAGCCAGTTTCCGATTCCCGGCGGTCCGGGCTTCGATCCAGACTTGGACCCGCGCTTCCCCGCCCGCACCAGCGCTCCTGGAAGTAAAGTAGGCCCCGTCTCGATTGGGCGCCCCACGCACAACGTTTCGCAGGAGATTTCCAAGGTCGGCCTCAGCGAGATCTGTCTTAGCTACCGCGCCCACAGCGGAGAGCGCCTGCTCGCTCTCGACAACATCGATCTGCAAGTGCGCGTCGGAGAATTTGTCTGCATCGTCGGCCCCTCCGGTTGCGGCAAGTCTACGTTGCTGCACTTGATCGCGGGCCTGCAACCCCAGACCTCCGGACAGATCCTGATCGACGGCAAGCCCGTGCAAGGACCGGGCACCGACCGCATCCTGATTTTCCAGGAGCACGGCCTCTTCCCCTGGCTCACCGTCGGCCAAAACGTCGAATTCGGCATGAAGATGAAAGGCATTCCGAAAGCAGAACGCGAAGAGAAGACGCTCTATTACTTGCGCCTCGTGCATCTGGCCAAATTCGAAAAAAGTTATATCCACCAGCTTTCCGGCGGCATGCGCCAGCGCGTAGCCATTGCGCGCGCCTTGGCCACCGAACCCGACGTCCTTCTTATGGACGAACCTTTCGCCGCCCTCGATGCTCAGACTCGCGACCTACTGCACGACGAACTGGAGCGTATCTGGAGTAAGAGTGGACGCACCGTTATCTTCGTGACGCACAACGTTCGCGAAGCCATTCGCCTCGGGGATCGTGTGGTTCTGCTCACCTTCCGTCCCGGCCGCGTGAAGAGCGAGTTTCCCGTGGAATTGCCGCGTCCTCGGCAACTCGAAGATCCGACAGTCGCCCGCGCCGCGCGCGAAATCCTCGATGAACTGCGCGACGAGATCAATCGCTCCCTCGAAGCGGAGTACAACGAAGGCATCAAGCCGCACGTGAAAACTGAATTGGAAACGGGGTCCGGCCTATGAAACGCGCCGCTCGCTACATCATCTTCTATGCCGCGCTCTTCGGCCTGTGGACTTTGCTCGCGGAATTAAAGATCTGGCCGCCTTACCTGTTCCCCACACCCTGGGGCGTCGGCCAGTCTCTTTACGCCGGATTCCAGGATCACAGCTACTTGATTGCGATCCGTGTCAGCATGCAGCGCGTCCTGATCGGGTACGGCATCTCTGTCGTCCTCGGGATGATTCTCGGCCTCGGCGTCGCCAGCAATAAGTTCCTCGAAGAAACCATGGGCGGCTTGCTGGTCAGCCTACAGAGCTTGCCCAGCATCTGCTGGTGGCCGCTGGCACTGCTGTGGTTCGGGCTCAATCAGAACGCCATCCTGTTCGTCGTGATCATGGGTTCGCTGCTCTCTGTCACTCTGGCGATGGAAGACGGGCGCAAACAGATGCCGAAAATCTTCAGCCAGGCCGGACGCAACCTGGGCGCCAAGGGATTCAATCTGTTCTGGTATGTATTGCTTCCGGCCAGCCTGCCTTTCATTGTCTCCGGACTCAAGCAGGGCTGGGCTTTTGCCTGGCGCTCGCTGATCACCGCCGAGATGCTCTATCTAAGTCTTGGACTCGGCCAGGTCCTCATGATGGGCCGCGACCTGAACGACATGAGTGCCGTCATCGCGGTCATGATCCTGATCATTGCGCTCGGCTACATCGTCGACGGCATCGTCTTCAAAGGGATGGAACGTCACTTACAAAACAAGTGGGGATTGACTCCCGCTACCTAGGACTGTCGGAGCGCAGCCCACGCTCTTCGTGAAATCAGGTTCCTTCAAAACGAAGAAAGAACGCAATAATAGATTTACAAGTATGTCTATTATATTTATAGTGATACTTCAAGAAGCGGACTGACACGAACGATTGCAATGAATTTGCCGCCCGCGACGAACCGTTTCCTGTTGTATCCCCCGCGAAGTAGCGGTACACGAACGAACCCGAACGGAGAGGACTGTACTTCCATGAAACTCAGCAAGAACCTGCTCTTCACGACCCTGACGCTGGCGGCATTGACTGCCGGCGCTTGGGCACAAACGCAGATGGCCTCAAATGCTGCGCCAGCAAGCGCTCCTCCCGCTGCAACTACCGCCGCGTCACCCGCGCCCGTAACCGCCGCTGATATCCAGGAGTTGAAAGATGCTCTCGCCGCACAGCAACGGCAGATTCAGGCTCTGCAAGCGCTATTGCAAGCCAAGGAGCAGGGTCAGCAACCGGCTCCAAGGGCCGGCCTGTCCGCATCAATGCTCGCTGCTGCCCCGCCAGTCGCGGCGTCACCAGTCGTGGCGCGCCCGTCCGGTAGTACTGCATCGGACTCACCCGCGATCCTCGCGGCCAACCTCCAGGAAGCCCCAACCAATAAGAGCCAGCAGAATGCTGGCAGTTCCGACGAACGCGTCCGAAATCTGGAGAGAGAAATCCAGGCGCTTGGCCCAATCGCGTTCAGCGGCGACATCCGTCTGCGCGGCGAGCCTTTCTTCGGCGGACCGTCGGATCAGGATCTCGATCGCTTCCGCGCCCGCATTCGCGCCCGCTTTAACGCAATCGCAACCCTTGGCGACCAATTCCGCGCCGGACTCACCCTCGCCAGCGGCGACATCAACGATCCCACCTCAACCAACCAGACTCTTACCGGCTTCTACACCCGCAAGGCCGTTGCTCTCGACCAGGCCTTCGTCGAGTACAGGCCGAAAGAATTCAAGCCCCTGACCCTCGTTGGAGGCAAATTCCGCTATCCGTGGTACAACACCGAACTCACATGGGATAAGGATCTGAACCCTGAAGGCGTCGGCGAAACTCTGGCGTTCAACCTGGATACGTCCTTCCTGAAGCGGATTGCGTTCATCGGGTTCCAGTTGCCCTTCGCCGAGATGGCTGGCACTTCTTCGACGGACAAGAGAATTACTCAGCAGATTACTTATGGCGGCCAACTGCAGACGAATTGGCAGCTTACGTCATGGCTGAACTTCAGTGCTTACGCCGGCTACTATGACTACCGCGGCACCGATTCGATTGCCCTGGCGCTCGCCCGTGCCAGCACCAAGAATCCTCAGACGCCCTTCTCGGGATATCTCCCGTTGACGTCCGGGAACCCGGTGCAGGACTCCATCTACACCACGACTGCGACGACCATTATCACCGTGAACGGCACTGCCTATCCGACGGGAGTCACGTCGATCAGCAATGCTCAGTTTGCGTCGAAGTTCGGACTGTTCGACACACTCGCGCGCTTCGACATCAACACCGGACACCCGCGGATCCCCATCACGTTCCTTGGGGACTACGTGCAAAATACCGAGGCCTGCGGCAACGTTCCCAACCTCGCGCCAGCCCCAGCCAACACGGCCACCACTACGTACAAGCAAACGATCAATTCGCCCTGCAATTCGCACTACCGTCGCGGATACTGGGCTGAAGGAGATGTGGGACGCCTGGAGAAGAAGGGCGATCTGCAGTTCGGATATACCCGCATCTACATCGAGCGCGAAGCGGTGTTGGGCAACTTCAACTACAGCGACATTCGCCAGGGGACGAACGTCACACAGCACCGGTTCACGTCCTTTTACCAGTTCGACCCGCGCGTACAGTTAGGATTCACCGCGCTGGTCGGACGTCCGCTCGGGACCAACGAGCCTTGGCTCACACGCTTGCAGTTCGACACGATTTACCTCTTCTGAGCGGGAGTCGAATCGACCGAAGGAGAATGGCGGCCGGTAAAGACGGCAAAGCGCCACCGACCCAGTGTCCGCAGGGATGTCTGGACACTACGGCAGCGCTGCCACTTCAGAGCCCAAACTGATGGGAGAAGTATAGAAATTGGGATGCACTACTAACAGTGCATTAGTAGGTACCGGGGAGTTAATAGCTGAGGGGTACCGCTCGAACCCTGCCGCACGTGAGATCCCTCCCTTCGCCAGAAAAACGGCTCCGGTCGGGATGACTCCATCGACCGGTGATTGCTCACCGCCTCACTTTTCCTTCGTGTCCTCTGTGTCCTCCGTGGTAGAAGTCTTTTCCGGTCGCAGGAGCGGGAACAGAATCACGTCGCGGATGGTGTGCGAGTCGGTGAAGAGCATGCACAGACGGTCCACGCCGACGCCCACGCCGCCTGCGGGCGGCATGCCATAAGAAAGAGCGCGGATGTAGTCTTCGTCCATCTGGTGGGCTTCGTCGTCGCCACGCTCGCGTTCTTTCAACTGGCCTTCGAAACGGCTGCGCTGGTCTTCGGGATCATTGAGTTCACTGAAGCCGTTGGAAATCTCCATCTGGCCGGCGAACATCTCCCAGCGCTCGGTCCAGTCGGGCTCGTCTGGCTTCTGCTTGGAAAGCGGCGAGATGGCGGTCGGATATTCGTAAATGATCGTCGGCTGCGTGAGATGTTCTTCGGCTGCCGCTTCGAACAATGCCGCGATGTTCTTCCCTGCCGGAGCATTGGCTTCGTAGGCCATGTGAGCGTGGGCCGCATTAAAGCGGTCCACTAGTTTCTTCACACCAACTTCGCTGGCGGCAAAGTCGCTCATCTCGGGCTTGGCGCCAGCGCCCTCCGGCCAATAATGAATGATGGCTTCGCGCATGGTCATCCGCTGCCAGTTGGCCCAGTCGATTTCCTGGTCGCCCCACTTTGTAGTGGTGCCGCCTGTGACATCCTTCACGGCGATCGTGATGAGTTCCTGGGTGAGGTCCATGACGCCCTGGTAGTCGGTGTAGGCCTGATAGAACTCGAGCATGGTGAACTCAGGATTCCAGCGCCATCCCAGACCTTCGTTGCGGAAGTTGCGGTTGATCTCATAGACGCGGTCGAGGCCGCCAACGACCAGGCGCTTCAGGTAAAGCTCGGGCGCGATCCGAAGATAAAGATCCATGTCGAGAGTGTTGTGGTGGGTGACGAACGGGCGCGCGACGGCGCCGCCGGCGATGGGTTGCATCATCGGTGTCTCGACTTCGACAAAGCCATGCGCGTCGAGGGTACGGCGCATCGACTGGACGAGCTTGGTGCGCTTGAGGAAGACTTCGCGGACTTCCGGATTCATGACCATGTCGACATAGCGCTGGCGGTAGCGCAGTTCGATATCGGTCAGGCCGTGCCACTTCTCGGGCAACGGCAACAGGTCTTTGCTCAGGAACGTGATCTCTTCGACGTGGACGCTAAGTTCTCCGGTGCGCGTGCGAAACAGATATCCGCTGACGCCGATGTGGTCACCGAGGTCGAGAAGTTTGTATAAATCAAATCCCTTGTCGCCGACCGCATCTTTCTTGACATAGATTTGCAGGCGCTTGCCGCCCTGCTGCAGGTGGGCGAATCCGGCCTTGCCCATGAGACGAATGGCCATAATGCGTCCGGCGACGCGCACGTTGATGCGCGATTGTTCCAACTCTTCGGCCGTTTTCGGCGTGTAGTCGGCCAGGATCTGCTCGATGGTGTGCGTGAATTCGTACTTACTGCGGTAGGTGGCCTGTCCCAGCGCCTCGATCTGCTTCAACTTCTCGCGGCGCAGGTTATAGATGTGGTCGTCGAGTGCCAAGGGAATCCTTTTGCTGCTTGTGATGGAAGGGAGATTATAAACAATGGGTTGGGAGGAGCCTGCGAGCGCTTCGGTCCGGGGACAGGCCGCATATTTTTTTTGGTGCTCCCCGGCAAAATCTTGATTCTGTTGCAGTTACGGAGAGGGTATCGGCCCTGGTCCGCGCAAAATCTTGGATCGAAACAAGTTACGGGTAAAATCCTCCGTAATAAGGACTTAGCGGCCCAACTTGGGCTCGCCAGTGGCGGCTCGATTTGTATCTGGATTGCGCGCACGAATCGATTGTCTGCTTTCTATTGGCTCAGTCAAGGTTGTACGTCACAAGTCGAGGGGTTTTTATTGTGCAGAACTGTGGAAAACGGAACGAGGGAGTTGCAGGGTAGCGTTCTAACACTGCGTTGCTGCCGATTGTCGGCGGCAAGTGCCGAAATATCGGTAATTCAGAACATGCCATGCTGCTTGGCGCAGTCTTCGATGTGTAAATGGCGGACCATTTTGTGGATGTGTCCGACCTCTATTTTCTTCTTCTTCGGCAAGGAGGGATAAAACAAGCTTCCAAACTTTATGCGGTAAAAGTGGTCTGTTTCCCGGTAGGTGTAGCCTTGGGCGCAATCGTCCAGCATGCGCCTAATATCGGCGAAGTCTTTCGATGCTGACATCAGGCTGCTTGCTTGTCCGCGATCGAATAGGTGATTGTCGCGTTGTCTTGTATCGTGAACGGCGTTATTTTGCCGTCCAGACGTTCAACCTCGATTCGAGCGGGACGCGAATCCGGAGATTGACGTGGAAGTTTGGAGAACGCCTCTGGCGGCGCAGTGTGACCATCACGTACAGCTTTCAGCGCTTCTTCCCATGCTTGCTCATCTACGTCGCTCTCGTTGAAAAAACGTTCGACTTCGGTTCTGAACTCGTCGAAGCTCTTGCTTTCTTGCACGATGTCAAGCAAGACGTATGTATGTGCTTGCTTAAAACGCAAGAACGCTTCATCTACAGTACTGCCGGACTCAGCGATTGCTGCGGGACGCACACCATACATCCACCATTTCCCATCATCTTCTTGCCGCATTAACGTGCGTCCAGCCACGGTGATTCGCGCTAGAAACCCATTGCCGGAGATGATGTCTTGTAGCGTGATCAGGATTGGATGGTTTTTCAGGTCGATGGTCGGCTCAGTCATCAACATCATTTCCCTCAGAGTATCTATCGGCGTGTATTGATTTTCGGATCAATCCGCCAACGGTTCAACGTTACCGAGGACAACCTCGGTAACATTTCCCATAGCAATTTGGATTCCATAAGGGAGAAAATGGTTACTTTTGTTACGAAGGGGGATGCTATCGCAGGGAAATGCCCAGAAGCAAGCGCAATAATCGCAACGACACTAATTTTACACGGAATGCAGCAATTCGGCCATCGGCCAGACGGGATCCGTGATTCCGGCTGCCATGGCAGGCGTTTCCTTCAATGTCTGGTGAACGCGGCAGAAGTTGTAGTAGCCGAAGTGCAGCGCAATGGCTGTCTTCAAGTATTCGATCTTCTTGCTGAACGCATTTGTAAGCCGCGTGAATCTCCGGCTCATCATGCGAAGCGTCAAGTTCTGCCTCTCGATATAGTCGGTGCTGATATGCCGCTTTCAGGTTCTTCGCAGATCACTTTGGATACGGCCTCCGTGAACCGTGGTGGGGCGTAACCTGTTCGTTCTCGTGGAAGGCGGCCATAAACCTTTACCAGCATTGCACAATCAACGAATCCGCGAAACGTTGCTCAACCCTGATTCTATTTCAGCAGAGTCAGGGCTTCTTACTGCTGGAAACAATCTATACTTGCTCGGGCATGAAGTCAACTCTTTTCTTGACTTCTTTCTCGGGCAAGTATAGCGTGCAGACATGAGCGACGAAGCTTTCAAACTGACATCGAATGCCGCCAAAGAACTGTCCCAACTAGGAGCGGCTAAGGGCGGAGAGGCTCGTGCGAAAAACCTATCAGCAGAGCGCCGAAGCGAGATCGCAAGAGCAGCGGTCGAAGCGCGCTGGGCGAAAGCGGGTAAAGAGCCCATGCCGCGAGCAACGCACAAAGGCAGCTTCAAAGAGGAGTTCGGAACGGACGTGGATTGCTATGTTCTGGATGACGAACGAAAGACCGCCGTCATCAGCCAAACAGGTATGGGCCAAGCCTTAGGTCTATCCTCCCGTGGCAATGCGTTCCCTCGATTCCTAGCAAGCAAAGCAATGACAGGATTCATCGGCGCGCAACTAAGCCAAAAGATAACGCAACCCCTTAGATTTCAATGGGGAATGGGCGGCGCGCTGATTCCAGTCCACGGTTTCGATGCCACGCTTTTGATTGATGTCTGCAAGGCGATTGCCGCGGCTGAATCAGAAGGAAAGCTCAATAGACAGCAGGTGCACGTTGCGAAGCAAGCGCACATTATCCTCGGTGCTTCGGCTAAAGCTGGCATACAAGGCCTGGTCTACGCATTAGCCGGATACGACGCAACGAAAGAAGAAGTCATTGCAGCGTTCAAGTTTTATGTTCAAGAAGAGGCTCGTGATTACGAGAAGGAGTTCCCGCCCCAACTCTATGAGGAGTGGTATCGGCTTTACGATCTGCCGAAGCCGGAGCGTAATCGACCTTGGAAATTCATGCATCTCACTGTGGACCAGGTGTATAAGCCTCTGGCGCGCAGCAACGGTAAAATCTTGGAGTTAACCAGAATACAGCGCCAGAGCAACAATGCGCGCTGGAAGCGACTGCATCAATTCCTGTCGGAAATCGGAGTAAAGGCACTCCGCACTCATCTCGGGCAATTGCTGGGTATTGCGCGAATTTCGAAAACTAAAGACCAGTATGAAAGATTCGTCCAGCAATTGTTCGGAATCCAGTATGAAATGTTTCACGACGAGGAATCGCGGTGAAGTACTGGCGGGTTTCCTTCGCGCGCCCGCCACCAGAGCAACGAAGTGTTAGGAGACTACCGAGTTGCAGTGGTTTGGAGTTGGCTGGCGACGTTGGACGAGTGGCCCGACAGGGATAAACTGCGACCTCTGTACAATCGACCGAATCGCTCGACGATTCGGTGAACTCGACATTCCCGAAAAAGGGCGACCAGAGATTCGCCAAAGGAGAAAGCATGGACTTCGTAATGTTTGAAGATGTGGACGGTCTGGAGGTGTTTGTGAACCCCGAACGGGTGATCTGGGTCAGAGAATACTCCAACCAAACTACAGTGATCAGCTGTGGACACGACGACAAGTTTGCGGTTCGTCTGGCTCCCGCTCATGCCGTGGCGGCGTTGGGCAAGTCGGCTCGCTGAGGATGGGTATTTTTAGCTAGCGATGCCGTTCGGTTTTCCAGAGAGATTTCGAAACAACGTTGGAAGTTAACCTAGCCAGCCGTTGAAGTTAAGGCTCTGGCGTCCAGAACTGGCGGCTGGGCGCCCTTGATGACGAGCCACAACATGAATGCTATCTCGCCAAAGAAGGCAGGCTGAGAGTAAGTATTTACCTTGTTCAGATATTGCGGCAGCACGATGCCCGTAAGGCTCAGGATCACCCAAGCGCAGCCGGCGAGGGCGAGCCACACGCCCAGGAACTGCGGCAGAAACCGCGACCGGTACACAAGCAGCGCGAGGGGAAAAAGCCATAGACCCCAAAATATCTCGGCGACGAAAAATCCGTGTTGATGCAGATTGAGGAACAGCATAGCGAGAGCGTCCCGCTGAGGCTCTCCGAATATGGATAGGAAATCAGCGCCCCGCACGAGGACGAGGGCAGCAATGGAGTTCAGTTCATTCAGAAACGCTATTGGGATCGAGATGACAATCAATATCACCATGAGCAAGGCAAGCCGTCGGTTGACCCCCCTGAGTAGGTCGAACAAAGCCAGCGCCACGAAGATAAAACCGGCCTGTCCAATGAGTTCGCCGGCGATGCCGAGCCGAAACAATATCTGGTGGGCCATGATATTGCTGGCCGTCACCGCCGCGTTTCCGTGAACGATCAATTTGTCAGGCACATAGCCCATCGCGAAGAACCCAACGATTGATGTGAGGACATACAGCAAGCCTGCGAACCTGCCTCGGTTTTTGATGCAAGTCATATGCCCTCGCTTGTGGGAGTTTAGCGGGAGATACGGGGGAGGCTGTCAGAAAGTTTCGCCACAGCACAACTTAAACTCAAACCCATCATCAGGCGCGAGGGGGTGCGGTCCGAGTGTTCGTCAGGAGGACTAGGACTACGGCCGTTCGGCTCCCAAAGAGCTTTGCTGAATCAGTTGGAATTGTTCCTCAGCCTTGGCATAGACGGAGTGGACACGGTCCGTGATAGTGACGCGGATAGTGTAGGTACCGGGAAGGTCGCTCGAATCGAGGGTGTAGTCCATGACTGGATTCAGCACAATCACGCTGGGCGATCTGGGGTCGGCGGCGATTGTCCGGGAAAACGCGGGCGCCTCAAACTGAGTTTTGCCGTCTGGGGAGATCAGGCGGACGTGGGCGATAAGAGTCATCCTCTCGGAAGCCGGCCATTTGTAGCCCGTTACGACGAAGGGCAGGTAATACTTTTTGCCGGTGGTCACTTGGCGAATCCGTCCTGTGCCCGCTCGATCAGCGTCGGGCGTCAATACCCATTTTTCAATGGCATCGTGGGAATCGGTGATCAAGATGTTGGCTTTGAAATCTGCTTCTTTCAGCCCGCTGGTTTCGCTCGCATCGGTTTGCCCAGAACTGGCGGATTGTTGTTTGTGGTCGCGCTGTTGCCGGGCAAGGTCGCCCAGCGATTGGCTGCCGTCCTGAGCGGAGAGAGCTAGCGCGAGGGAAACAACGAGAGCGATGAATCCTATCCTGCAAGTTGGCCTCAAGGCGAGCTCCTGTTCTGTGCGCAGCGAAAAGTGATCTCAACATTAAGGTGCAGTTCTTATGGATCAAAGGAAAGGTCACGGAGGTAATCGGGGCGTTTTAGAGCATGGAACCGCGCTTCCCGCCGCGAATGATTGAGGTTGCATGCTGCTTGGTACCATGGTACATTGGTACACATGACAGATGATTCCAAACTTCTGGTAGAGCGCGTGCAGACTGGCGTGCGCATTGAAAAGCGAATTCTTAAAGTGCTCAAGGCATTTGCCGAATACCACGACATGACTCTGGGAGACGTGCTGGAAGGCATTGTGCTGCATGCCTTCGACGGCAAGACTCCATTCAGTGCGGCGTCGCTGGAGCGCATTCGCGAGCTGAAGAAGTTCTATGCTCTGGATCTTGATTCGAGCGCCAGCCACCGGCTGAAAGAGATCAAAGCCAAATCCCCGGGGAAGAACGCTGGCGAGAAAGGGCGAGGAAAGGCATGAGCTTGGTGAAAGCCAAATGCGGTCTGATCGGGTTGCAATATGCGCTCGGCATCGTGATTTTGATCCAGGCCGTGATGTTCGTGCTGCCCAGCGCCGCGCATGATTTCGCGCGAACGCACATGCCGGGCTTCGTACGGCTGGTGCTGGGTTTTGGCGAAATTGCGGGATGCATTCTCCTTCTGATTCCACAAACCGCGATTCGCGGCGCGTGGCTGCTGGTAGCGGTGTTTGTGATGGCCATCCTCCTTCACCTGCTGCATGGGATGTATGGAATCGGCAATCTGGTGATTTACGCGGCGGCGGCGTTCGCGATCGCGGTGGGCAGAGGAAATTGAGGACGGCGCATTCGGGGGTGTAGGTGTCCTTCGCCGCCCCTTCGACTCCGCTCGGGGCAGGCTCAGGCAGCTGTCCCCACATTCGGTTACGACCATGACTGACGCTCAACTGATACAGCATTTCGAGAACGACACGCTTCCGGCGGATTCTTTTCATCATGGAGATCACGTGCGGCTGGCGTTTGCTTATCTCTCGCAGTTTCCGGCGCTGGAGGCGCTCGACAAGTTCGCCACCGCTCTCAAGCGCTTTGCGACGGCCAGGGGCAAGGCGCAGTTTTATAACGAAACAATTACGCTTGCGTACTTCTTTTTGATCCGCGAGCGGATGGCGCGATCCCCTTCCCGTGCGTGGGAGGAGTTTGCGGTGCAAAATCCCGACCTGTTGGTTTGGAAGGGCGGAATCCTCGGCCGCTATTATCGGGAGGGGACGCTGCAATCGGAGCTTGCGCGGACGGTGTTTGTGTTTCCGGATAAGGTTGCGTGAAAGAGTATCAGAGGGCGTGGCCGCCGTTGAAAACCGAATTGTTGTCGTTTAGCGTTTTGCTTCGTCTAACCGCTGCGGCGAATGGGGTAGGATACGATCGCGTCGACAGGAAGGCTGAATGAAACTGCTCACGAGAACGCTTCTCTTCCCTGCACTTCTGATCGGCACGTTCGCTCACGCTCAGGAAATCCGCAGCGGGGATGCTCTGCTGCGCGCCATGCACGACCGTTACCAGGCGACCTGGTACAAGACGCTGACCTTTACGCAGAAGAGCACGACTTACAAACCGGACGGCACGAGTTCCGCCGAAACCTGGTATGAGGCGGCGATGCTGCCGGGAAAGTTGCGCATCGACATTGGGCCGCCTAGCGCGGGGAACGGGTATGTTTTGGTGGACGGTACGGCCACTGTCGTCAAAGACGGAAAAGTCACCAGAAGCTTTCCTTTGGTCAACATCCTGCTGGTGCTGGGATTTGATGTTTACACGCAGGATCCAGAGACCACCATCCAGGTGGTGAAGGGTGAGGGGTACGATTTGTCGAAGGTGCACGAAGATACGTGGGAGGGACATCCTGCTTACGTGGTTGGCGCCGATAAGGGGGATCAGACGTCCAGACAGTTCTGGGTCACAAAAGACACGCTTCTGTTTGTGCGGGTGATCGAACCGTCGCGCGGTGATCCCAAGAAGCTCGACGACGTACGCTTCATGGATTATCGTCCGCTGGCGAACGCGTGGGTGGCGGCGCGGGTGGAGGTGCACTCTGAGGACAAATTGGTATTCAGCGAGGACTACACCGACATTCAGGCCAATGTGAAGCTTGCGCCTGCGGTTTACGATCCGCAGCAATTCGGGACGACGCATTGGGAGAAATAGAGGCACGGCAGTCTGCAGCTTGAGATCCCTTCGACTTCGCTCAGGGCAGGCTCTTCGCTCCGCCTGAAAAACGGCTACGCTCAGGATGACAGCCTTCACGGAGAAGTTGTATTTCCACGCTCTTCCCGCAGTAAAATATTCCCATCATTTTCTAACTCAATCGACCCAGGAAGTGCCCCATGGTTCATTTCAAGGTGAACGGACACGCGCAGACATTTGATGGCGATCCGGAGATGCCGCTGCTGTGGTACTTGCGCGACATCGTCGGACTCACGGGAACGAAATTCGGGTGCGGCATGGGGCTGTGCGGAGCCTGCACTGTGCTGCAGAACGGGAAGGCAATGCGGTCATGCCAGAAGCAGATGAGCACCGTGGAAGGGATCGAGATCACGACGATTGAAGGTATCTCGGCGAGTGGGCCGCACTCGGTGCAGCAAGCATGGACTGAGGTAAACGTGCCGCAATGCGGGTACTGCCAGCCGGGACAGATCATGCAGGCGGTGTCGCTGCTGGCGTCGAAGCCGAAGCCGAGCGATGCCGAGATCGATGAGGGAATGGCGGGGAATATTTGCCGCTGCGGGACTTACCAACGCATTCGGGCCGCGATCAAGATGGCGGCGAAGGAGACGGCATGATTACCCTGGAAAAAACTGTGGTGGCGAAGATGACGATCGAAAATGTCTCGAGGCGCAGCTTTCTGCAAGGGATGCTGGCGAGCAGCGCGTTTGTGCTATGCGTTGGACGATCTCCACTTTTCGCAAGAGCCGCGAGAAATGGGGCATCCGCGGTTGGAGCGGGAGCGGCGGGGTCGGTGGGGGCGGCGGCGTTTCATCCCAGCGTGTATGTAGGGATACATACGGACGGCGCAGTGTATATCGTGGCGCACCGGTCGGAGATGGGGAATGGAGTGCGCACCAGCCTGCCGCGGATTCTTGCCGATGAACTCGACGCAGACTGGAGCCGCGTCATCGTGGTGCAGGCGGACGGCGATGCGGCTTACGGGTCTCAGGACACGGATGGATCGCACTCGGTGCGCGAGTTCTTTGATACTTTGCGCGAGGCCGGCGCGACGGCGCGGCTGATGCTGGTGCGGGCAGCAGCGCAGCAGTGGGGGGTTCCGGAATCGCAATGCGTAGCGGATCCAGTGCACTTCGTGTCGGATAAGAGTTCATCGCGCAAGCTGGGGTATGGAGAGCTCGCGGTTATGGCTGCGAAGCAGCCTGTACCGAAGAAAGAAGAACTAAAGTTCAAGTCGCCGACGGAGTGGCGCTACATTGGCAAGCCAGCGCCGGGATATGACCTCACCGATGTTTGCGCGGGCAAAGCGCTGTTTGGGATGGATGTGCGGGTCGACGGGATGCTCTATGCGGCCATCGCGCATCCGCCGGTGCTTGGGGGAAAGGTGAAATCGGTGGACGATGCAGCGACTCTGAAAGTCATCGGGGTGAAGAAGACGATCCCAATCGAACCGTTTAAACCGCCGCATGCTTTTCAACCTTTGGGCGGCGTGGCGGTGATTGCTGACAACACTTTCGCCGCGTTTAAGGGACGGAAGAACCTCAAGATTGAGTGGGACAACGGGAGCAACGCTTCGTACGACTCTGCCGACTATAAGAAGGAGTTGATGCAGACAGCGCGGCAGCCGGGGAAAGTGGTGCGCACGGTGGGGGATCCGGATGCGGAGTTCGCCAAGGGCGGCAAGATAGTCGAGGCGGAGTACTTTGCGCCGCATCTGGCGCATGCTTCCATGGAGCCGCCCGTCGCGGTCGCGGATGTGCAGGGTGAAAAGGTTACTGTGTGGTCGCCGACGCAGAATCCGCAGGGCGTGCAGGAAGAAGTGGCCAAGGCACTGGGGCTCAAGAAGGAAAATGTCACCTGCCACGTGACGTTTCTGGGTGGGGGGTTTGGGCGCAAGTCGAAGCCTGATTATGCGGTTGAGGCAGCGGTGCTCTCGAAGAAAACCGGCAAGCCGGTCAAGGTAATCTGGAGCCGGGAAGACGACATTAAGTTCGACTACTACCATTCTGTCGCTGCGATGTACATGAAGGCCGCACTCGACGATTCGGGCAAGCCGAAGGCGTGGCTGCAGCGGTCGGTGTTCCCGCCGATTGGGTCTACGTTCAATCAGAATGAGGTTTATGGCGGGGCTGGTGAGATGTCGATGGGATGGAGCGTCGTGCCGTTTGAAGTACCGAACTTCCGGTCGGAGAACGGGCAGGCGGTCGCGCGTGTTCGCATCGGATGGCTGCGCTCGGTCGCCAATATTTATCACGCGTTCGCGGTGCAGTCGTTTGCGAATGAGCTGGCGTATGCCGCCAACCGCGATCCGTACGACTACCTGATGACGCTGATCGGGTCGCCGCGCACGCTCGACGTGGGGCCGCAGGGACCTCCGGGGGTGGGCGAGAAATATCCTTATGACATTGGGCGGTTGCGGCGCGTAGCTGAAATTGCGGCGGAGAAAGCCAGTTGGGGAAAGAAGAAATCCGGTAAAGGAAGCGGGATGGGGATTGCCGTTCATCGCAGCTTCTTTACGTACGTGGCGAGCGTGGTTGAGGTTGAGGTTGATGATCAGGGCGTGGTTCGGATTCCGCACGTGTATACGGCGGTCGATGCGGGAATCGTGGCAAATCCTGAGATGCTGCGGTCGCAGTTCGAAGGCGCAGCCGTGTTTGGAACCAGCCTCGCGCGGACGGGAGAGATCACGGCGACGGCGGGGGCGATTGACCAATCTAACTTTTACGACTACCAGGTGGCACGGATGAATGACGCGCCGCGGCAGGTCGACGTGCACATCGTCGAGAGCACGGCGCCGCCTGCAGGGGTGGGAGAACCTGGTGTGCCACCGATTGCTCCGGCGATCTGTAACGCGATTTACGCGGCTACCGGCAAGCGGGTGCGGGAGTTGCCGCTGACGCGGAATGGATTATCGTAGGTGGGACAATCGCTGCGTCGAGATGCGACAGAAAACCTTGAACCACTAAGGACACGAAGTACCACGAAGGATTCGCTGCCGGCGGTTTAGTTTGTTGAGCAACTGATCTCGTGGCTTGAACCGCAGACGCATCGGCGCTACTATGGCATGCTGCGCCGATTTTGAGGCGGGAATTTTCTATGCCACAAAACTACGTTCCCATCTTTATTTTTATCGCTATCGTGGGGTCGCTGTTGCCGATCACTTTGCTGCTCGCGAAGCTGGTGCGGCCGTCGAATCCCAGCAAGACAAAACTGATGCCGTATGAGTGCGGCATCGACCCGATCGACAGCGCGCGCGGTCGGTACACGGTGCGCTACTACATCATTGCGATTCTGTTTGTGGTGTTCGACGTGGAGACGATTTTTCTGTTTCCCTGGGCGGTGCGGTTCAAGGCTTTCGGGCTCTTTGGGTTGCTGGAGATGCTGATCTTTCTGGCGATTTTGATTGTGGGCTACATTTGGGTGTGGGGCAAAGGCGCGCTGGAGTGGGTATAGACGTCGATGAAGCGCGGGCGGGACGCCCCCGCGACAGTCGCCGGGACGGCGGCGCCACCTGAGGCATGACCGCTGCGATCGACAACCCGATGGATTCCTCTCCCGCTGAGACTTTTGCAGCCAGCCGCTGGACGCAGGGGAATTTTCTGTTCCCGACGCGGCTGGTCGTTAGCCCGCAGCGCGTGGCGCGCGTGAAGGGCCGGCTGTTGGGCAGTAATGAAGAGAGCATTTCGATGTCGAAGATCGCTTCAGTGCACATTTCCACCGGCATGTTCTGGTCGGAGATCGTGATTGAATCGACCGGGGGGACTGATCCCATCACCAGCCACGGGCACCGCAAGGCGGATGCGCAACGCATACGCGATTTGATCGAAACCTACCAGGCACAGGCGCGGGGATAATCACCTTTCGGGGGGGCTTCGGGAGCATCCCCGTGGCGGAAACTCCTTGCAGGGCGGCTCGTTCCGCAATCGTGAAAGGGATCCTTCGACGGCGTTGTCGTTCTCTGCGCTCGCGACAACTTGCTCAGGATGACAGAGCCAAAAGAGCTGTAGTGGATTTTACAATTTCGCTTCCGCAGCGTCGTTGACTTCGCACTCTCAAGCTGATAAAAGTTAACGTTCTTTTCAACGCACACGCCGCGGGAGGTTTGTGCCTTCGCGTTATGTCGGACGAAATTAAATCCCCCACTCCGCCGCCGCCGGAAAGTGAACCGAAACCGACGGCGGATCAGCCCGCTAGTGCGGGCGGGGTGAAGGCTACTCCCTCTGGCTCGGTTCAATCGGAAGCGAAAACGGCGACTGACAAACCCGCTGCCCCTGCTGCTCCCGCCGCAACGCCTGCTTCTGCGACCCCAACTTCTGCAACCCCAGCGAAACCTGCTGCCGCCGCGCCGGCTGCTCCTGCAGCCGCAAAGCCTGCTGCACCACCGAAACCTGCGGCTTCCGTTCCGACGCCGTGGGATTCGCCAATGGTTGCAAAGCTCAAGGGCGAATATGGATCGGGAATCGAGCCGCTGACGCATCTCGGGCAGAACTATATGGTGGTGGACCGGTCGTTGATTCCGGAGATATTGCAGGTTCTGCGCAATGAAGAAGAGTTCGACTACTGCGTGGACATCACCGCGGTGCACTATCCCAAGCGGGAGAAACAGTTTGACGTGGTGTGGGTGCTGTATTCGTTTCCGCGTAACGAACGGATTCGGGTCACGACGCGGATTGCCGACGGCGAGAGTCTGCCGAGTTCGGTACCAATCTGGGCGACCGCGAACTGGCTGGAGCGCGAAGTGTTCGACATGTTCGGGATCAAGTTCGATGGGCATCCCGACATGAAGCGCATTTTGCTGCCGGACGGGTGGAAGGGGCATCCGCTGCGGAAGGACTACGGGATTCTGCAGCAGGATAATGAGTGGGTGCAGATCAATTTGGGGATTGAGAGTGGGCAGTAAGGACTGAATTGATGATCGAGCATTATGCGTTGTCATCCTCCGCGAAGAGAAGGATCTAGGGGCTCCGGCTGCATCAATGTCGTCGAGGAGTCCAGAGATCCTTCGCGGCAAACGGCGCCGCTCAGGATGACAATGCGTTAGTAAAGGATGAGGAGGCGTTAGTAGAAGCGAGCCACGAGCAACAAGGAATATCGAATACTTGATGACCGATCCGAACACACTCTCGCCGCTGGATCTGGAAACGCCGGACAAGACGTTTCTGGATGCGAACGAGCTCGTCATTAATATGGGGCCACAGCATCCGGCGACCCATGGGGTGCTGCGCGTGATTTTGCGGCTCGACGGCGAGAAGGTGATGGGGCTCGAGTGCGTGATCGGCTACCTGCATCGCGGGGTGGAGAAGATTGCCGAGAACCGCACGTATACGATGTTCAATCCGTACGTTGATCGCATGGATTATGTTGCGGCGGTTTCGAACGGCCTGGGATATTGCGAGGCTGTTGAAAAACTTCTGAGTGTCGAGGCTCCGCCGCGGGCGCAATACATCCGCGTCATTCTTACGGAGCTGAATCGCATTGCCAGCCACCAACTGTGGCTGGGTACGCATGCGCTCGATATTGGGGCCATAACACCGCTCTTCTATACCTTCCGCGACCGGGAAGAGATTCTCAAGATCTTCGAGAAGTACTGCGGGGCTCGGCTGACCACGCACGCGTTTCGCATTGGCGGGCTGCAGTATGAGGCCTACGAGGGGTTCGAGCGGGACGTGAAGAATTTCGTTTCGTTCGTGAAGCCCAAGATTGACGAATATGAAGAGCTGCTGACCACCAACCGCATTTGGCTGGAACGAACCAAGGGCGTCGGCACGATCTCGGGCAAGGATGCGATCGCGCTGGGCGTGACCGGGCCCGTGCTGCGGGCGAGCGGCGTGAAGTGGGACATTCGCAAGGCGCTGCCTTACGCGAATTATAAGAACTTCGAGTTTGAAATTCCCACCGGGCAGAACGGCGACACGTATGACCGGTATCTGGTGCGTATGGTGGAGATGCGGCAGTCGCTGCGAATTATCGAGCAGGCGGTCGAGGGGATTCCGGAAGGGCCGATCATGGCCAAGGTTCCGAAGGTGATGAAGCCTCCGGTGGGCGAGATCTACCACTCGATTGAGGCTCCTAAGGGCGAATTGGGATACTTCATTGTCAGCGACGGATCGACGCAGCCTTACCGGATTCGCGTGCGGCCTCCATCGTTCGTGAATCTGCAGGCGCTCGACGTGATGTGCCGCGGGCAGCTTGTGGCCGACGTGATAGCGGTGATCGGCACGCTGGATATTGTTCTCGGCGAGGTAGACCGCTGATGCACGATCTGATTCTGTACATCCAGTCGTACCTCGACAGCGATAAAACGCCCGGCGGCGCCGGCAATATCTTCTGGGCGACCGTCTACATTCTGCTGGTGTTCGGCGGGCTCTCCGTGGCCGTGATCGCGATGAACTGGCTAGAGCGCAAGATCCTCGCGCACATGCAGGTGCGGCTTGGGCCTATGCGGGTGGGTCCGCACGGGCTGCTTCAGCCAATCGCGGACGCTATCAAGTTGCTGCTCAAGGAAGACATCATCCCGGCTGAGGCCGACAAGATTGTTTTCTGGGTTGCGCCGTTCATTGTGGTGCTGGCGGCGTTTACCGTTTTTGTTGTCGTCCCTTTTGGCCCTACACACGCGATCACCGACATGAATATCGGCATTCTGTTTATGCTGGGTGTTTCGTCGCTGAGCGTGCTCGGCATTGTAACTGCCGGGTGGGCCTCCAATTCGCACTATCCGCTGATCGGAGCGCTGCGGTCGAGCGCGCAGATGGTTTCGTATGAAGTGGCGATGGGGCTGGCGGTGGTATCGGTCATTATGATGACCAGCCTCACGACCGGCACGGGCACACTGAGCATGATCGGGATTGTGCAATCGCAACTGGCACAGGAGCAATGGTTCATCTTCAAGTTCTTCCCACTGGGGCTGATCGGATTCGGCATCTTTGCGATCGCGATGGTGGCTGAGACGAATCGGGCGCCGTTCGATTTGCCCGAGGCCGAATCGGAGTTGACTGCAGGATTCCATACGGAATACAGCGGATTTCGCTGGTCTTTATTCTTTCTGGCGGAATACTCGGCGATGATTGCGGTGTCGTCGATTGCGGTTACGTTGTGGCTCGGCGGATGGCTGCGTCCATTTCCTAACTGGCTGAGCGGGTCGACTTGGGATTCGATCTTCTCGTTGTTTCCGGGGATCACGTTTTTGTTGCTGGCGGCGATGTGCTTCTTCAACGTCGTCCGTATGCCGAAGCATCCGCTATTCAAGATTCAAACCATGGGCCTGGCCGGGTTCGGCGCAGTATTAGGAGTGATCGGCTTGGCGTTATTCTTTGAGCCGGTCCGCGTGCGAGTGAACGATATTTTCTGGTTCGCGGCGAAAGTTGCCGGGTTCATGTACCTCTATATCTGGTATCGTGGCACGTTCCCCAGATATCGCTTTGATCAGCTCATGAAAGTGGGATGGAAGATTCTGCTGCCGATGGGCTTGGCCTTGCTGATCCTGACTGCGGTCGTTGGCTTGCGTGCCGATCTGTGGGCGCAGTTGCGAGGGGTAGGACATCCATGAATCCCACGATCACGAATCCTCCAGTCGCGACACCGTTTTTCTTTTACCTGCTGGCCGCCACTATGATCATCGGCGGTATTCTGGTGATCACGCGCAAGAATGCGATTCACTCGGCAATGGCACTGATCACTACGCTGCTGGCCCAGGCCGGGCTCTACCTGATGCTGTACGCGCCGTTCGTGGCTGGCGTGCAGATCATTCTTTATGCCGGCGGGATTATGGTGCTGTTCCTGTTCGTGATCATGCTGATCAACCTGGAACGCAACATGAAGGAGCGGCAGTTCAACAAGCAATGGCTCGTGGGAATCGTGGCGGCGACTGCTCTAGGTGGACTGTTCATCGCGGTGTACACCTCGTCCAAGGGCAGAGCGCTGTTTCCGGAAGGACGCATGAGCTACGGCGAATCGCAAAATACTCAAGCGATAGCAGGTCTTCTGTTCGACAGGAGCACGGGACAATACATGTTCGCCTTCGAGATCGCCTCGTTGCTGCTGCTGGTGGCGATTATCGGGGCGGTGGTCATGGCGAAGAAAAGGATTTGAAGTGAGCATGTGCCGGCGGGAAGCAGATTCCTCCCTTCGGTCGGAATGACAAGACGTATCGCTGATTGGCCGTAATAAAAATGGATGCGATGCTCCACATCACGACTTTGCACTACCTGGTTCTGGGCGCGGCCTTGTTCCTGCTGGGAGTCATCGGTGTGCTGACGCGGCGGAACGTGGTCATCGTGCTGATGTCGATTGAACTGATCCTGAATGCCGTCAATCTGAACCTGGTTGCATTCTCGCGGTACTGGCAGGGAATTCATGGTCCGGGCGCACTGCACGGGCAGGTGTTCGCGATTTTTGTGATTACTGATGCCGCCGCTGAAGCCGCGGTGGGTCTCGGCATCCTGATCGCCTTCTTCCGGAACAAGGAGACGGTGAATGTGGATGAAGTGAATTTGTTGAAGTGGTAGGAAGGGCGTACTCAGTACCGAGTGAATTGTCATCCTGAGCGAAGCGAAGGATCTATGTACTCTCGCTGTCGGCAAAGTGCATAGGTTCTTCGCTTCGCTCAGAATGACAACGTCTAACAAGCACCCGCGAAGAACATGCTATTTCTAGAGCACATCTGGCTGATTCCGCTGTTCCCTGCCGTCGGCGCGGCTCTCATGTTTTTTTTCGGCCGCAGGCTGCAGAAGGGGACGGTGAGCGCGGTTTGCGTCGGATCGGTTGTGCTTGCGTTTCTGATGGCTTGCGGCGCCGTGTTGCAGTACGTCGATTGGGCTCCGGCGCACGACCATCAGCCGTACGAAAAGGTTCTCTACACGTGGCTCGGTTCTGACACTGGGCATCTTAATTTCCAAAAGGCTGACGGGACTCCGGCTTCGTTGCAGGCTGACGCGGGATTCCTGCTCGATCCGTTGTCCAGCATCTGGCTGCTGTTTGTTACCGGCGTCGGAATGCTGATTCATATTTATTCGACCGGGTACATGGCGCATGAGGGTGGGTACTACCGCTTTTTCGGGTATCTGAACCTCTTCATGTTCTCGATGCTCACGCTGATCCTCGCGAACAACTACGTGTTGATGTTTGTTGGGTGGGAGGGCGTGGGGCTGTGCTCGTATCTGCTGATCGGGTTTTATTTCCAGCGCAAGTCGGCGAGTGACGCGGCAAACAAGGCGTTCATCGTCAACCGGATTGGTGACGCGGGATTCATTCTCGGGATGTTCTTTGTCGCCTGGCTCTGCGGATCTCTTCGATTCATCGATGTGAATTCGTTCGCGCATGCAGGTAACTTCTCTTCGGAGACTTTGAAGTACATCACGGCCGCAACGCTGCTGCTGTTTGTGGGAGCTTGCGGGAAGTCGGCGCAGCTACCTCTTTATGTGTGGCTGCCGGATGCGATGGAAGGCCCGACGCCGGTCTCGGCGCTGATCCATGCTGCGACCATGGTAACCGCGGGCGTTTATATGGTGGCGCGGTCGAATGCGCTGTTTTGGCTGGCTCCGACATCGATGATGGTAGTGGCGATCGTTGGGGCGTTGACCGCCATTTTTGCGGCCTCGATCGGTCTGGTGCAGAACGACATCAAGCGCGTTCTGGCGTACTCGACCGTCTCGCAGCTGGGCTACATGTTCCTGGCACTCGGAGTGGGAGCGTTTTCGGCCGGAGTGTTCCACGTATTCACGCACGCGTTCTTCAAGGCGCTGCTCTTCCTTGGGGCCGGCTCGGTGATTCACGCCATGAGCGGCGAGCAGGACATGCGCAACATGGGAGACCTGTCGGGGAAGATTCCGGTCACGTTCCGCACGATGTTTGTCGCGACGCTGGCCATCGCGGGGGTACCCGGGTTCGCCGGATTCTTCTCGAAGGACGAAATTCTGTGGCAGGCGTGGAAGTTCCATCCTGCGCTGTGGGCCATCGGATTTGTGACTGCGCTGATGACCTCGTTCTACATGTTCCGATTGATCTACCTGACGTTCTGGAGTCCGTCGCGGGTCGTGAGCCACGAAGTGGAGCATCACATTCACGAATCGCCGAAGTCGATGACCTGGCCGCTGGTGATTCTGGCGTTCTTCTCGATTTTCGCGGGATACCTCAACGTGTCCGAGAGCATGGGCGGGGCGAAGCGCATCGACAAGTTCCTCGATCCGGTATTTGCGAGGTCGACGGAGAAAGAGGCGCCACCTGCAGGCGAGTCAGGGCCGGGCCTAACGGAATATCTGCTGATGGGTCTGTCGATTGCTGCTGCCGGCGCTGGGTGGTGGATGGCGCGAAGCGCTTACGGCAACGCCGGAAGGGGCTACAGCGAACCGATTGCCGCGGCCGCGCCGCCGGTGTACGACGTGCTGCTCAACAAGTATTACGTAGACGAAGGTTACGACTATGTCGTAACCGGCCGCCGCAAGTTAGGAGATGTGCGGCTGGGCGTGATGGGGCTCGGCGAGGCTAGCTCGTGGTTCGATTCCCATGTGATTGATGGCGCGGTCAATGGCGCGGGTTGGATCACTCGCGTTGCCGCGACATTCTCCAGTTGGTGGGATAAGTGGATCATTGACGGCATTGGAGTCAATGGACCGGCGATTCTCGCGCGCATGTTGAGTTATCCCGCGCGGCTGTTTGAGTGGGGATTAGTGCAATGGTATGCGCTGGTGATGACGGCGGGATTGGTAGGGTTCGCGTTTTATTACGTGTACCACTGAAGCAGCTTTTAGCTGTTAGCTCTTAGCTTTTAGCCAGAACCCGCGGGCTACGAGTTTCGAGCTAAGAGCTAAAGGCTAAGAGCTTTCATGCAAAACCACATCTTATCGATCATTCTGTTCACGCCGCTTGTGGGCGCGCTGTTTCTCCTGTTTGTTCCGAAGGAGAACAAGGACGCCATCCGCTGGATCGCGAATATTTTCGCCCTCGCCGGCCTATTGGTCTCGCTGCCGCTCGTCTCGATGTTCTGGGACAAGGTCAAGAGCGGAGATACAGCGCCGTTCAAGTTCATCGAGGGAGCCCCGAGCAACTGGATTCCTTCGATCGGCGCGGGGTATGTCCTCGGGATCGACGGGATTTCGTTCCTGCTTATCATGCTGACCACGCTGCTGGGGTGGATCTCGATTCTGTCTTCGTGGACCGCCATCGAGAATCGGGTCAAGGAATACTACATCTGGTTTCTGTTTCTGCAGACGGGCATGCTCGGCGTCTTCATGGCGCTGGATTTCTTCCTCTTCTTTGTTTTCTGGGAAGCGATGCTGGTGCCGATGTACCTGCTGATTGGGATCTGGGGCGGGCCGCGGAAGCTCTACGCCGCTATCAAATTCTTTCTGTATACCCTGGCTGGCTCGGTGCTGATGCTGCTGGGCATTCTGTTCCTGTACTTCCACCATCACGCGGTTACGGGCATCTATACCTTCAGCCTGCAGGCCCTGTACGACACGGCGCCGCGGATTTATTCCGACTACGGGCCACACGTGGCGACGCTGCTGTTCCTGAGCTTCTTCTTCGCGTTCGCGATTAAAGTGCCGATGTTCCCGTTCCATACGTGGCTGCCGGATGCGCACGTGGAGGCGCCCACTGCGGGTTCGGTGATCCTGGCGGGCGTCCTGCTGAAGATGGGGACGTACGGATTTATCCGCTTCTCGCTTCCCTTCTTCCCCCATGTGCTGACGAATCCTGCAACGTTCCTGGGCATGACGGTGCGCGGGTGGATGATTTTCCTTTCCATCGTTGGGATCATTTATGGTGCGCTGGTTTCGCTGATGCAGAAGGACATGAAGAAGCTGGTGGCTTACTCGTCGGTGAGCCATTTGGGCTTCTGCACGCTGGGAATTTTTGCTCTGACGCCACTGGGCCTGAGTGGATCGGTGCTGCAGCAGATCAATCACGGGATCTCGACCGGAGCGCTGTTCTTGATTGTCGGGATTCTCTATGAGCGCCGGCACACTCGCGAGATCGCGGAATACGGTGGCATCTCGAACGTGATGCCAGTTTACGCGACCATCACGATGATCATGTTCCTGTCGTCGATGGGGCTGCCGCTGCTGAATGGATTCGTCGGCGAGTTCACGATTCTGCAGGGCACGTTCATGGAGAACTGGAAGTGGGGCGCGTGGGCTGTCCCCGGAGTCGTTCTGGCCGCAGCTTACTTGCTGTGGCTCTACCAGCGCGTATTCTTCGGGACCGTCACCAACCCGAAGAACGAGAAGTTGCATGATCTGACGCCGCGGGAAGTTGCAACGTTTGTGCCGCTGCTCATCATGGCGTTCTGGATCGGGCTCTATCCTAAGCCGTTCTTCCAGATTCTGGAGCAGCCGGTGAATCATACGATTGCGATGGCGCGGCCGGATTATCCGCAGCCTGCGGTGAATGCTGCGGCGCAACCGGCAGCCGCGGTTCCGCCCGCCGCGGTCATGCCGACGACAATGCCGTCAGCCGCAGCCACAGGCGCTTCAACGAAGGCTAAGGGGACGAAATAGTGGTCTGGACCGACTATCTATTGGCGCTGCCGATCACGTTGCTAGCGTTGTTTGCGCTGGGCATCCTGCTGATCGACCTCATGCTCCCCAAGGAGAAGAAGTGGGTGAATGCGGTCACGGCGATGGGTGGGGTGGCGTTCTCGGCTGCCGGCGTCTACAAGATTCAGCTGTGGATGAACGGTTCGCCTGGCTCCTTCGGCATGCTGCGCACCATGCTGGTGGACCACTTCGCGCTTTATTTCTGGTACCTATTTCTCGCGGCCACAGCGATTGCGATCCTCATGTCGGTACGTTATCTCGAGACCGAACATGAGAATCATGGTGAATACTACGCGCTGATGTTGCTGGCAGTGGCTGGGATGATGTGCATGGCCGCCGGCTTCGACATCGTTCTCATCTTCATTGGCCTCGAGTTAATGGCGATCTCGACATACGTCTTGGTCGGATTCCTCCGGCGTGACCGACGATCGAATGAAGCTGCGTTGAAATACCTGCTGCTGGGCGCGTTCTCTTCTGGCATCTTTGCCTACGGGTTATCACTGCTGTACGGCTTGACCGGCAGCACAAATCTCGGAGTGATCCAGCAGGAACTGGCGCGGCACATCATGAACAGCGAGTACAAGCCAGTCGCCGTCGTGGCGCTGCTGACAACGATCACGGGCTTGCTGTTCAAGATCGCTGCCATTCCATTTCACCAGTGGGCGCCCGATGCGTACGAAGGCGCGCCGACGAGCATCACCGGATTCATGTCGGTCGCCGTGAAGGCAGCTGGATGGGCCATGCTGCTCCGCATCCTGGTTGTGGGGCTCATGCCCATGCGCCCGATCTGGGTGCCGCTGTTGGTCTTCGTCTCTATCGCGACGATGACGGGGGCGAATTTCGCAGCCCTTACGCAAACCAATACCAAACGCCTGCTGGCCTATTCGTCGATTGCTCACGTCGGCTACATGCTGCTGGGATTGATAGCGGGCACAGCGACGGCACTTAGTCCTGACGGCATCAAGGGCATCCTGATGTACCTGCTGGTCTACACGTTCATGAACCTGGGCGCGTTCGCGGTGATCACCTCACTGCGGCACCGGAACGTGATTGGTGACGAGCTCGACGACCTTAACGGGCTCTATTCGCGCGCCCCCGTCGAAGCCGTGCTCATGTTGGTGTTCATGCTGTCGCTGGCGGGGATTCCGCCGCTGGCTGGATTCTGGGGGAAATACTTCATCTTCCTCAGCCTGATCTCGACCGGGCACTACGCGCTGGCGTCGCTCGGCGTGCTGTATTCCGTGTTCGGGCTCTATTACTACCTGAAGATTGCCAACGCCATGTTCATGGGGAAGGTCGAAAAGAGCGAAGAGAAGCTGCCTGTCAGCCTGAGCATGCGCGCGGCGATTGCGGTGACTGGCATTGCCACTCTCTATATCGGCCTGCTGCCCAACAGCTTCATCGAACTGGTGAACTGGGCCCTGGGGATTGCACAGCATCCTAACGTCGCGCGGCTGACCCACTAGGCCAAGCTTTTGGGCGGACAGCCGAAGGCGGCTGTCCCCGCATGAGCAGATTTACGGCAACACCCCCACCCTGCCTCACATCTCAAGCCTGATCGACTTCAACGTCAGGTGACGATTTCGGAATGAAACGCCGGGACTTTTTCAAGACTGCCGCAATTTGCGGCGTCGCCAGCACTCTGCCGGCGGCCTTCGCGCAAGAAAAGACCACCACACCTCAGGAGAACGACTCCATGCACTCGATCCCTCTCGCCACATCTGCTGGAAGCCGCAAGGGCGATATGCTCTACCGCACGCTGGGACGCACCGGCGAGAAAGTTTCTGTGATCGGCATGGGCGGCTTCCATCTTGGACAGCACGGGCTTACGGAGGAGGAGAGCATTCGCCTGGTGCGCGCTGGTATCGACCGCGGTATTACCTTCATGGATAACAGCTGGGACTACAACGAGGGGCAGAGCGAAATCCGGATGGGAAAGGCCTTGAAGGACGAATATCGCCAAAAAGTATTTCTGATGACGAAGATCGACGGGCGCACCAAGGAGTTGGCCGAGCGGCAGATCGAGACTTCCCTGGAGCGGCTGCAGACGGATCACATCGATCTGGTGCAGCATCATGAGATCATCCGCTTCGACGATCCGGACCGCATTTTTGCCGATGGCGGGGCTCAGGAGGCCATGCTGGCGGCGCGGAAGGCGGGCAAGATTCGCTATATCGGATTTACAGGGCACAAAGATCCGCATATCCATCTGTATATGTTGAAGGTGGCGGCGGAACATGGCTTCCACTTCGACACTGTGCAGATGCCGCTGAATGTGATGGACGCCCACTTTCGCAGCTTCGCGCAGATGGTCCTGCCGGAGTTGGTAAGGCAGGAAATCGGCGTGCTGGGCATGAAGTCGATGGGCGATGGCGTGATTCTGAAGAGCAAGACAGTATCGGCGATCGAATGCCTGCATTACGCGCTGAGTTTGCCCACATCGGTGGTGATTACGGGGATTGACAAGCAGGAAATCCTTGACCAGGCGTTTGAGGCTACGAAGAACTTTCAACCGATGAATCGCGAGCAGATCGCGCAACTGCTGGCGAAGACGAAAGAAGTGGCGATGGCCGGAAAGTACGAGCTGTTCAAGACCTCGTCGCACTTCGACTCGACGGCGAAGCATCCAGACTGGCTGGGCGGGGATGCGCCGGATGTGCAGAAACTGGCGCCGCCAGCTGCGTAGAGTTCGTCAGGGCGGTTTAGGATAGAATCGGTGGCGTTGAGCGCTGCCAATGCCGCCCCCTACCTCTTCAGACGATCGCGGATCCGAGAAAAAACAAAATCCATGGGTGCAAGTCGGGCGCTATAGCCAACTCGCGCTCATGTTGCCGGCGGGAACCGTAGTGGGATGGCTCGCGGGGTCTGCGCTCGACCGCTGGCTGCATACGTCGTGGATCAGCATCGTTGGACTCCTTCTCGGAATCGCGGCAGGCATGATTGAGCTGATTCGTGCGGTTCTGCGTGACACGAAGTGAATTCGTCATGAGCGTCGAACACGCGAATCCAAACAATTCCCAAATGCCCGGCGAGGCTTTCTACGCCGGCGCTTTGGATCGTATTCGTGTTTCGATGATCGTTCTAACCCTTATCTTTTCCGCCGCAGGCTGGTGGCGATTCGGGCGAGCGGCAGCTTTGGGCTTCTTGTGCGGATGCGTGATCGCTTATCTCAACTTCCATTGGCTGAAAAGCGGGGTATCAGGACTCGCGGACCGTGTTACGAATAGCGGTAAATCCCAGTCCGGTAAAGGGATTGTCGCCCGGTTCTTGCTCCGCTATGTGTTGTTGGGAGCCGTCGCGTATGGTATATTAACCAGTTTTCCCGCGAGCCTCAGGGGACTCTTTGCCGGCCTGTTTTTGCCTGTGGGGGCGATTGCCTGTGAAGCGGTGTATGAGATGTATGTGTCCCTGACTCGGGAGTTTTGAGACTACCGGCGAAATCCCCATTTCTCGCGCAACGAACGCGCGAGAAATGGGGCACCCTGTCAGGTAAGGCTTAGGAGTTCATAGGTTCCTATGGAACAACTCTGGTTTACTGAAATCCTGAACCATCTGTTCGCCAGCCCGGTGACAGCGTTTTTGCGGATGCTCCACATTGAACCGAAGCATGCGCAGGCGCCAATCACGAATTCCTTCGCCATGGAATTGCTGGTGTTCGGGTTCCTCCTGATTGTCTTTCTGCTGGTCCGGTCGCGGCTTTCCGTCGAATCTCCGGGAAGCTTGCAGCACTCATTCGAGGCGGTGGAGGGTTTCGTGCTGGGGCAGAGCCGGGAGATCATCGGCCATCACAGTGAGCCCTACACGCCGTTTTTCGCAATTATCTTCATCTTCATCCTGGTGTGTAATCTGATCGGGCTGATTCCCGGATTTGAGTCGCCGACCGGCGTTCCCATCGTGCCTCTGGGATGCGCGATTTGCGCGTTCCTCTACTACCACACACAAGGATTCAAACATGCCGGGCCGAAGTACCTGCTGCACTTTTTCGGTCCACCCATGGAAGGGATGCCGCTAATCGCACGTATCCTTCTGGCCGCGTTGATGTTGCCCATTGAACTGGTCAGCCATTTTGCACGACTGCTGTCGCTGACGGTTCGTCTGTGGGCTAATATTTTCGCTGGCGATTTGATTACGCTGGTTTTCTTTTCCATGATTCCGATCGGCATTCCAATCATCTTCAGCGGGCTGCACATCGTGGTCGCCGTGTTACAGGCGTACGTGTTCATGCTGCTGGCGATCATTTACGTCTCCGGCGCTGTCGCCGATGAGCACTAGGGAAGAGCCACTGATTTTTGTTGCGTAGCCGCAAGCGTGAGGGCGCCTGCAAGGTACGGCGTCAACCACCCACTGGCGGCAATTTGATACAAGGAGAAACACCATGCGTAAGTTGAGTCATCTGTTTATGACGTTATCCGCACTGTGCTTCGCCGTGCCTGCGTTCGCGCAGGGCGGTGGAACCAGCGAAGGCAGCTGGATTGCAATCACCGCCGGATTCTCGATGGCGATCGCGTCCGCAGTCTGCGGGCTTGCCCAGGGCAAGGCCGTCGCCGCTGCTACGGAATCGCTTGCCCGCAATCCAGCAGCTCGTCCCGGCATTCAGTTCGCGCTGATTCTGGGTCTGGTCCTGATCGAGTCCCTGGCGCTGTACACGCTGGCGATCATCTTCTTGAAGGTGAAGTAGCAACAGAACGAATGACGCTACAAAGCAGAAGCCTCTGCTCGCGCAGAGGCTTTTGTTTTTTGAGCTAAGCACGGTCTTAGATTTTGCGCTCGCCGCTCCACTCCTGGTTCTTGTTCTGGGGAGCGTTGTTGAGGGCTTCGACCAGCAGGCGGCGCAGTCGGTAGCGGCTCTCGAGGTCTGTGCTGACGATTTCGAATCCTACTTCGTTCACGCGGGCGCGGCGCAGCAGGACGTGGGCGCGAATCTTGGCGCGCATGCCGACGGAGATTTCGAGGTCGGCCTCGCTGCCGATACGGAGGTTGTCTTCCTTTGTGCCCATACCACCGCCCAGACTCAGTTCGCGAATCATGATTCTCGACTTGCCCCACGAACTGCCGATGGTTGCCGCAACGGTTTTCGAAAGCACGAGCCGCTCATAGCGTCTCTGACGCACCCACGGACATGCCGGGGCCATATCCAGCGGGGCGATGGCCAGCTCTGCAGGTTCCAGGCCGCTGTCGGAGAGAACCTGCGAACTGTAGCGGGGATCGGTCTTAGAAAGAGCTTGTGCCGCGGCAATTCTCAGCTCGCGGTGATACAACCAGCTGAAAGTTTTCTTGGCTTCGAGGATTTCCCGTAGCGTCGCGACCGCCTCGGCATCTTTCAACCGTCCCAGGGACTCGATCGCCTTAAGTTGCACGTAGGGAGAGCGTGAGGCCGCGTCGCCCGGCCGCGCCATGGCGATCAAGGGTGGGGCTGCGGTCAGGTCGCCGCTCATTCCGATCTCGTCGACGGCTTCTGGAAGGACCAAAGGATCGAGAATCTCGGCCAGTTCGAGGAGCGTGCGACCGCGGTCGGCGGCTGCGCCGTAAGCAATCTGCCGCACCACAACATCGTGATAGAAGCGATTCCACTCCGGCATGCGGGTGGGCAGCAGTTCCAACAGCGTTCCCACGTCGAGCCGGCTCACCAATCCGACGGCACCGGCGGCCTGTCTAGGCTGCCCGGTGCGAAGAATTTCGCGCAGCTGAGTCAGCACAGGAGATCCCAATTGCTGCACCAGTTCGATCATGCGGTCGCATTCATCGCGGCGCATGCAGCGGAAGAACCGGTCGGCCAGGTGTTCGGCGCCCGAGTGGCTGGTACGCCGCAGCACCGACAACATGTCGGGAGGAATCGGCTCCATCTGGAGCGCCTCCTCAATGAACTCAGGCAAGCGGTTCTCGACGCCTACACGCGGGCGCAGATCGTTCATCAGCACCGGGCGTTCCACGCTGATCAGTTCCATGCCGGCGCACACTTCGTTGACGGCGCCGAAGTTCTTGGCGGCGCTGGCTTCCTGGCTCAGGCGAACAAAAGCCGCGCTGAACAGGCTTTGCAGTTCCGCATCCTTCTCCGCGATCAGTTGCTCGCTCAATTTGCGGATCGCTTGCCCCAGGGGCTGTCCGCCCAATCGGGCGTATAGATCAGCCAACTGGCTGAGGCCGATCGCGGTTCGACGGCGAGGTTCGGCATCCTTCGAACCCAGGCAGCCGGAATAGTTATTCAGAATGTCGGTCGCGCTCTGCTTGTCGTCGCGGTCGAGCAACAATTCCACGAACTGCCGCAGATTGCGCGGAGGCACGCAGGGCGCCTCATGGGACATCAGCACGCTCTTTTTGCCCGACTCTGGAACTTCAGCCCAGAACATGCGGTCCAGGATGTCGGCGTGCGACTCCACCAGAATCCCAGCCTTGTTCATCTTTTCTTCCTGCAACTTCAGGATCTGGCGCAGCGAGTCCATCTGACGACTCATGTGCTCCATCATCTGATGGACAGCGTTCACCTTGACCTCGCCCTTTTGATAACGCTCGAGCGCGAAGCGAATGGCCATGTGCTCAGCGGCCTTCATCAGCAAGGGCGTATCTTCTTCTTCCGTGGAAGCTTTCGCTGCCAGACTGCCGAGCAGTTGCTGAAGGTTCAGCCGCGTATTGGGATCGGTTTCGGTCAGTTCCTTCTGGATATCTTCTTCTTTGACGCTGGGATCGGTCTGGACTTGACCAAAACGCGTCAGCAGGCGGATGGCCTGAATGACTTCCTGCTCCTGCAGAGGAACAATTCCGCCGGTCCACGCAGGCGCCGCACCGGCCGCCGCGCCACCCGGAGCCCCAATTGGGGTACCCTCGGGAACCCAAACGCCCTTCCCCGTCCCTTTTGGAACGTTGGGCACGCTGCCCAGAGGAACCATGGGAACTCCGCCGGGGGCTTGTGTCCCTCCACCGCCACCGCCTCCTCCTGAGTTCGCGCCTTCGGCGGCAGCGATCAGCTGCAGCAATTTCTGCGGATCGTTCAACCACTGCTTGAATTCCGGTCCGAGCGTCTGAGCCGCGATCTGCGCGGCGATGCTGACATCGCCCGTTAGCGGATCGGCCGCCACAAACTTCACTTCATTAATCTTGATCGTGCTCGCGTGCTTGCCGCCGCTCAATGCTTCTTTGATCTGCTTCGAGACATCCTGTGCTTTTGAACCCGCGACGGTGAAGGCGCGCACGAGGCGAACAAAATCTTCCTCGGTCACGTCTTTGGAGAAGTGGAGGCTGGCCAGTCCGGCGGTCGACAACAGCGTGGCAAAGCTGCGCTCCGCGTTTCCGGTCTCCAGCGGAATGCCATCGAGCAGCAACTTGTTGTCGGAAACGCCCAGCAGGAAGCCCTGGTCGCCAGTGGTCGGGAGACCCTGCTGTAACTCTTTCCACGTGGTTTCGAACTGCGCCTCGGTGCGCTTGTGTTCGTAGCCGTACATCCGGGCGTATTTGATCAGGATGTTAAGGCTATGCACAAACGCACGCGCTGAGGCGGCACGTGCACCTTGCGATGTATTTGCGGCAGAGATAGCAAGCTCCTCGGAAGCGCAAGATTGAAGCTCAAGGGTAAAGCGAAAAGGTAAGGGCTAAAACGTTACGGAGGTAATGGAGGGGCACCAAAGGTCGCCTTCGGAGCCATGACCTCAGCGACCGAAAAATCGAGGAGGCCGCGATCACGGCGGTAACTTGGCACACCGGCGGTCCAGCGATAGTTTGTAAGGTCGAAGTGTTTCAGTGATCCGGCGGAGAATCAAGATGCGCTCTCTTATGTCCGTTGTATTCGTTCTGTTATTGGCCAGCCTATCGTCAGTGGCGCAGGAAGCCTCCCAGCCAGCACCGTCGCAAGCGGCATCCACTCAAACCAAAGCGGCGGTATATATCTACCGCTACAAGCAGTTTGTCGGCAGCGCCTTGGCACCTTCCGTGTATTGCGACGACATACAACTTGCCCGAATGGAGAACGGACGCTACTTCACAGTCCGAGTCGATCCGGGGAATCACACTTTTCGCTCCAATGACGCGCAATCCGGCGTAGCGCTCGACGTGAAGGCTGGGCAGGAGTATTTCATTCGCGTTGACATCGCCACCGGCCTGCTGAAGGGACACGGCCGACTGATGCTCACCTCTTTCGAGCAGGGGAGATATGAACTGCAGTCGAACAAACTGAGGCCACTGGATGGGGGCAAGGTCACCGACCGAGCGCATGTATCGGTGGAGGAAGCGAACTTCCCAGCGCCATTGCCGCCTGCAGAGTCCGCGTCAGCTCCTCAAATGCAGACACAAGCTCAACCTTCGAGTCCCGCGGCGCCCGCGACGCAGCGTCCGGTCAGCGGCGTGACACTCAGCGATGAACAAGTGGGCACCGATCCGCAAATGTCGGTCGGCGAAGCCGCTCGCCAGGCACGCCAGAAGAAAGCCGCTCGCGACGCCGGATCCACACCACAGTAAGGCTCGGATCGCCGAAGATATTCTGCAGGTTTCAAGCCAAGCGAGCGATGGGGTTACGCTGCGAGGCGCCGCCTCTCGCTCTGTTTCTTAGCGCCCTGTCAACCTCCCTGCTGCATTCGTTCCGGCAACCGTTGAAACCGCATATTCAGTAGAATGAATGCGGCCTGCGAACGAACCTTGACGACCTCCGCTAAAACCACGGGACTGCGCTACTGGATGGAGCGCGTGCTGGACGAGTGTGAGCACGTGGCTGCCGATTTCAGTGCCGATCCGGTACACGATTTGCGGGTGGCGCTGCGCCGGTGCCGGTCCATGGCGGATGGAATGATCGCGATGGATCCGGATCGCGAATGGAAGGCGATGAAGAAGGCCGGGAAGCGGCTGTTCCAGCGGTTGGGCGCGTTGCGCGACGTGCAGATCATGATGGAGTGGATCGAAAAGCTGCATCCTGCGCCGGTCGAGGTGAAAGCACCAGCTGTCTCGCCAGAAACATCCGCAGATGGCCGCAGCGCCGAAGGGGGCGCTGGCGCCCCATTGAATTCTGATCCGGCGGCGCGTGTTCTCTTACAGATTCTGCAAGGACGCGAAATTGAGCAGAAGCGGGAGGCTCGCGCGGCACTCGAAGAATTTGACCGCAAGGAGTGGAAGCAGTGGAGCAATTCGCTGCCACTGCGGGCGGCGCGGATACGGCCGGGAAGTACGGTATTCAAGCATCTCGCGCTGGAGCGCTGGACCACGGCTCGGGAATTGCACGTCCGCGCGCTGCGTAACCGGTCGCAGATTGCGTTCCACACCTTGCGGATTGGAATCAAACGCTTTCGCTACATCGTCGAAAATTTCCTGCCGGTCGAGCACAAGGCGTGGAGCAACGACCTTAAGCATATGCAGGATTTGCTCGGCGAGGTGCACGATCTGGACGTTCTGTGGGCGACGGCGGTGGCCTGCCACGTTTTTCCCGACGAAGAATCGCGTAAGAGTTGGCACGCGCGAATCGTGGAGGAGCGCACAAAACGGATTGACGAGTATCGGGAGCGTACGGTCGGACCCGAATCGCTGTGGAGTGTGTGGCGCGCAGGCTTGCCGCAAGGCAAACAGATTCAGGGGAGCGCCACGCAGCGGATGAAGCTGTGGGCGAAAGTGCTGGATCCGGATTTCGCACATTCCGAGCGGGTAGCCCGACTGGCGTTGGCTCTTTATGATGGACTCATGGACACTGGGTTGATCGCCGGCGAGCGTGGTGCCGCGCCGTCACAGAATGGCGCTGAGCGAGACACGCGCGACAGTTTGCATCTGGCCGCTCTGTTGCACGACGTTGGCAAGGCGAAAGGCAATAAGGGACATCATAAGGAATCGTTGGAATTGATTCGAGGGCACGGGACGCCTTTGGGCTGGAAGACCGAAATCATAACCCGAGCGGCCGTTGTAGCACGTTTCCACGCTGGAGGGCTTCCCTCTCGAAGCCACAAGGCGCTGCGGGACATGCTTCCCGAAGAGCAGAGGATCACAATTCAACTGGCGGCGATTCTCCGGCTGGCGAATGCCTTCGACGTGGCTCATGACGGCCACATCCGGAAGGTGCAAATCGAGAGTCCGGATACAGGGAGACGGCGGACAAATGGGTTTCTGCGCAAGCCCCCGAAGTTGGGTCCGAATGAAGCGCTGGTCATCGGGGCAGAAGGATTCGTTGCCGGAAGTCCGACCGCTCAGGCCGTAGCTGCGGAAAGATACTTGCTGGAAACAGTTCTGCGGAGGCCGGTGATCGTGAAGGCGATGAAGAGCGCGATTCCGCGGCGAGTTGTGGCTGAAATGGCGTCGTGAGAGCGTCCAACGATCCGGTACTTTTCTTCGGTCCACGCAATTTCTTGACTGGAGTTTGTCAAAAGTAGCCCGTAACTTCGCAGTCACTTCCGTGCATCTTCCACTCCGACTACAACTGAACCATCTATGACTCACGCGCAATTGGTGGAACGGGCGGTGCGATGGCTGCGGGCGTATCGCTGCGGGGTAGTGCTTTCGGAGCAGGCCTGCGTCAGCGGCGAGATGCCGGACGCGATTGGATGGAAGCGTGCTTCGCATTCGGTGCTGGTCGAGTGCAAAGTAACACGGGCCGATTTTTTAGCGGATCGAGGCAAGCCTTTTCGTTTGAGGCCGGAGAAGGGCGTGGGTTGTGAGCGGTTCTATCTGACTCCGCCTTCGTTAGTAAAGGTTGAGGAATTGCCGGCGGGTTGGGGATTGCTGGAATTGAGGCGCGGACGGGTTGAGATGGTGCAGCCGTCGGCGAAGAATCTGCGGACTGCCACGGGATTCCGCTATGAGATGAATCTTGCGCTGGCCAGCTTGCGGCGGGTCGAGGTGCGGATCGAACCGCAGAGCATCACGGATTTTCTGAAATGGAAGAACCGCATGGCGGAATATAACCGCGGTACTCTGCCGGAGGGTTTGGCGGCGGCCGATGAAGAGTTGAATGTTTTCCTGGAGCCGGAGGTGCCGTGCTAGGCTGCAGGACGCGGATTTGCATTTATTGCCATCCCGTGTCGTTCCTGACGGGACTCAGCTCTTCTTGAATTTCCTCCCGGCGCATTCCGTGCCGGGCTTTCACCTGCCACCATCCGCGGCTGGCGTAGTAGCCCTGCCATCTGGTTCGAATCGGGACGCCGGCGCTACCTAAAAAGAAAACCGGGCTGGTTGGCCCGGCTTCTTCTGCGTCGAGTTGGATGCGGTTACATCACAGCGCGGCGCGACAGGCGCTGAGGCTGCTTTTTTGCTCCTCAGGCGCGTCCACAGATCAAAAAGACCTGACCGGCCAGCGGAAACCGACATGCGGCTGGGTGCAAGCGGAATGCCATTGATCTATTGGTTTTGGCTATCGAGCGCAAGTAGTTGTTTCCATTGCGGTTGGATAATTCTTACTATAGCCTGCCGAGTTTCGCCTGGCACGTGGTGTTTCCGATACAAGGAGCAAACTTTTGCACAGTTGCACAAAGGGGTGTGCACTCAGGCTCGAAATCTAGCTTCACCGATCACAATGGTGAACTGGAATGTGGATGAAGAAGCGACTGTGTGAACCGCTGTCGAGCTTCGCTCGACGGACAGCCGATGGCGGCTTTCCCTACATGAGCTGTTCCCACCTGCGTAAGCTACAGTCCTTACATGTCTCTGCGGCCTTCCATCGCTTTCAGCATGGTGATCTCATCTGTGTATTCGATGTCGCTGCCGACCGGAATTCCCATGGCAATGCGGGTGACTTTCACGCCTGCCCGTTTGAGCTGCTGCGAGAGATAGGTCGCGGTGGCTTCGCCTTCGACCGTTGGGTTGGTGGCAACGATGACTTCGTCGACGTTACCGGCGTCGACGCGCGCGATGAGATTCGAGATGCGCAATTGCTCGGGGCCGATGCCGTGCAGCGGAGAGATGGCGCCATGCAGGACGTGAAAGACTCCATTGAAGTGCTTGGTCTTTTCGATGGCGGCGATGTTGGTGGGTTCCTCGACCACGCAAACCAGGCGCTGATTGCGCGTCGGACTGGTGCAGTAGACGCAAGGGTCGACATCGGTGATGTTGTTGCACACCGAGCAGAGGCGGAGGTTGGCTTTGACGTCGCGCACGGCGGTGGCGAGGGCTTCGGCGTCTTCGTCGCTGGAGCGCAGAATATAGAAGGCCAGACGCTGCGCGCTCTTGGCGCCGACGCCGGGGAGTTTCTTCAATTCGTCGATCAGGCGGGACATGGGTTCGGCAAATTTGGACATTCAATTCACTTTCAATCGCGTTTGGCTACGACCCTGCAACTTAGTTCGCGGCGAAAAGTGCACAGATCCTTCGCTCCGCTCAGCATGACAAAATCACGACACTCATTGCAATTTGAAGAGTGTTCAGGGGTTCGTTAGAGGCCGGGGATCCCGAGCCCGCCGAGCATTCCGCCGACTGTCGATTGCATTTGGGCATCGACTTTGCGGGCCGCTTCGTTGATGGCAGCGACGACCATGTCCTGCAGCATTTCGACGTCGCCGGATTTCACCGCTTCGGGATCGATGCGCAGGCTGAGGAGTTGCTTGCGACCATCCATTTTGGCGGTGACGGTGCCGCCGCCAGACGTGGCCTCGACGACCGTCGCCTGCATCTTTTTCTGCAGGTCTTCATATTGCGATTTGGCTTTGGACATCAGCTCTTGCAGGTTGAATCCACCCATAGAACCTCGCGTTTCAAAGTTTCAAGGTTTCAACGTTGCAAGGTTTCAAAGACTCGGGTTGTTGCGGCAAAGGCCGGCGGCTTCGATGCGGGTACTCGAAACCTTGAAAACCTGAAACTTTGAAACCTTGCCTACCGCTTTTCTTTGTAGTCGATCACGGTGCGAATTTCGGCGCTGAACTTCTCCTGCATGCGGCGGACGACTGGGTCTTGTTCGGCACGGCCTCGACCACCGGGGCCGGACGGGCGCGGGGCGCCGCCATTTCGCTTTTCCTGCGGGGCCACGGTGGCGCCAGGAACCACTTTCAATCTTACAGGGCGGCCAAGGACTCCGCTGGCGGAGGCGATGGCCAGGCGCTTCGCATCCGGGCCGAGCGACATGTCGACTACGGTTTGCGACTCGGCGATCTTGATTACTAACTCGTTGCCTTGGACACTCCACTCGCCAGCGGAGAGCATGGAGACCAGGATGCGATGGTTGCCGTCGGTGAGGGCCTGGAGAACAGCATTTTGCAGGTGCTCCAGTTGCGGAGCAGCGGGCGCGACCGCGGTTGGCTGCGCCGCCGTAACCTCCGGCTCGAGTTGCGGCTGAGGCTCGGGGGCTGACGATTTGACAGCACCAACCGTCACCTGGCTGGCTAAGTCATTGGGATCGGTTGTTGGATCAGGGACCGAATCTCGCATCGGGGCGGGCGCGGCCGAACCCATGATTACCGGCTCTGGAGAGCTGGCGGCTGCCACGATTCGCGGGCCGGGTGACGGCGCTGCATCGGATGAGGCCTCCTGTCGCGGTGTGCCCTTGCGGGCGGAGTCGGCAGCAAACGGGGAAACAAAATTCTGACGCGGAGCCTGAGTCGGCTCCGGGCGGCGCGCTTCATTGCTTGGCGAATTACCGACGATCGCAGGTCTGGCTGGCGCTCGCTGCCCGCTGGTTGCGGGTGCAGCTGCGACGTCGCTTAGCAACTGTTCGATGGGCAGCAACTTTTGCGCGTGCGCCATTTTCAGCAGGCCAAGCTCGAGGTGGAAACGTTGTTCCTGCTTGTATCCCAGCTCGCCGTGGGTGCGGAGCATGATCTGGAAGTGGCGAGTGAGATCTTCTTCGCCGAACATTTCAGCAACACGGGCGACGCGTTCGCGCTCTTCGCTGGAAACCTGGAGCAAGGAAGAATCTTTGCCTGCGACCTTGGCAACGGTCGCATTGCGCAGGAAGCGGACCATCTGGCGTGCGAAGTGGGTGGGGCTGTGGCCTTCACTAATAAGGTGGTCGACCTGCCGAAGGATTTCTTCGCTGCGGCTCTCGGACACGGCTTGCATGACTTGTTCGAGGATGTGCGCAGGGGCGGCGCCGACGAGGTTGCGGACAGAGTCGGCGGTAACGCGTCCACCGGCGGAGGCGATGGCCTGGTCGAGGATCGACAGCGCGTCGCGCATGGAGCCGTCGCCAGCTTCGGCGAGCAAGGCCAGAGCGTCGTCGTCGGCTTCGATCTTTTCACGAGTGACTAGGTCGCGCAACTGGGCGACGATGGCGTCGAACTTCACGGCGCGAAAACTGAAGTGTTGACAGCGCGAGCGGATCGTCTGTGGGATGTCCTCTGGCTGGGTAGTGGCCAGCATGAAGACGATGTGGTCGGGTGGCTCTTCCAGCGTTTTGAGGAGAGCGTTGAAGGCGGCATCCGTGATCTGGTGCGCTTCGTCGAGAATATAGATCTTGAAGCGATCGCGCGCCGGGCGATAACGGGCGGCCTCGCGAAGTTCGCGGATTTCGTCGATGCCACGGTTTGTGGCGGCATCGATTTCAATGACATCCACAGCGTTGCCGGCACGAATTTCGGTGCAGGATTCGCAGACACCGCAGGGCTCGGGGACTGGACGATCTTTGGAGCGACAGTTTAGGGCCATCGCCAGGATGCGGGCGACGGTTGTCTTGCCGATGCCACGGTGGCCGCTGAAGATGTAGCCGTGGGCGGTACGCCCCTGCTCGATGGCATTCTGGAGGGTGCGGGTGACGTGCTCTTGTCCGATGACCTCGGAGAATTTCTGCGGACGGTATTTGCGGGCCAGGACAGTGTAACTCATGGGCGGAAGAGACGATTATACGTGATGCGCGGGGCGATTTGCCGTCGCACGAAGCTAAAGGGACCATCCGCGAAAAACCCTGAAGAGGGTTGCTAAGACAGGCAGCCACGGGCTTGCTAAGCTCTGTCCCACGCGATAGGCTGGTGCCTCAAGACTTGTGTGCGGACGCGGCGGAGCAAGCCTGTCTACGGCGCTCGCAGAGGAGAGAGAGATGCAATTAAAGCTGACGAAGAGAACGGTGGACGGGATTCTAGCCATCGAAGCCAACGGACGGATTGTCTTCGGGGAGGAGTCTTCCCTGCTGCGGGATGACGTGAAGAAGGCCATTGCGGATGGCGCGAAGCGCATTGTGTTGAACTTGGGCGAGGTGAATTACATCGATTCGGGCGGACTGGGCACGCTAGTCGCGCTGCACACGACCGCACACAATGCTGGAGGCACGATCAAGCTGGCAAACCTGACCAAGCGCGTGGGGGATCTGATGCAGGTCACGAAGCTGCTGACAGTGTTTGAAGTGCATCCGTCGGAATACGAGGCGCTGGAAGCGTTCCGCAAGGCAGCGTAACCAACTTCTCAAAGTCAAAATCCCCACCCTTCGACTTCGCTCAGGGCAGGCTCCTCTCGCCAAATGCGCGAGAAGGGTGGGGCACTGATCCATCCGGGAATGGCAGCGTGAAACGGAAGAACCCGCGGTCTCTGGCAGGAAAAGTCAAACCAGAAGGTTCTGGAGCGATGCGTCTGCGGATCGAGCAGGCGGTGCGCGCTATCCCGTGCGGGAAAGTTTCGACTTACGGCGGAGTGGCGCAAGCGGCGGGATTTCCGGGGGCGGCGCGTCAGGTTGCAGCAACTTTACGGCGCAGCTTTGGACTTCCGTGGCAGCGCGTGCTAGGCGCGGGCGGACAGATCAAGTTGACTGGAGACTCGGCGATTGAGCAACGGTTGCGGCTCGAGGCAGAGGGCATACGATTTCGCGGTCGCCGGGTGGATATGAAGGCACATGAGTGGAAGGCTGTGCGGCTTCACCGCAGAGGAAAATAACCCAGCCGGGCTTCGCCCGGCGGACAGCCGATGGCGGCTGTCCCCACATATCCATCCTCATCGCGATCACTACTTCTTGAATTGGGGATCGATTTCTACTTGATATCCCGTGACCATCTTGTTGGTTTCGTTGGCCATGCCGACCACGGCCATCAACTCTTTGAACATCGCGTCGGTCATGCCTTTTTTCTGGGCGGACGCTGTGTGCGATGCGATGCAGTAGTGGCATTGGTTGGTGACACTCACGGCGACGTAGATCAATTCTTTGGTAAGCGGGTCGAGAGCCCCGGGGGCCATGATCTGTTTAATGTCTTCCCACGTGCGCTTGAGGGTGGCGGGGTCGTGGGCGATGGCCTTCCAGAAATTGTTGATCCAGTCGGTCTTGCGGGTCGCCATGATGTCGTCGTAGACGGCGCGGACTTCCGGGGACGCATCTTTGTATTCGATTAGGCCTAAGGTGGACATTAAGTTCTCCAGGTTTCAAGGTTTCAAGGTTTCAAGGTTTCAAGGTTTCAGAGTTTCAGAGTTTCAAGGTTTCACGGTACGAGAGCCAATCCTTATCAACCTCAAAAATTTGAAACCTTGAAACGTGCTACTTGGGCAGCTGCCCTGCCAGCAGTTTCTCAAGCTGTGCTGCCGGGATTCGCACACCCACATAGAAATGGCCGAACAGGGCGTAGACGGCGCTGACTTCGTCGAAGCGCATTTCGTAGATCAGCTTCTTGAAGACCAGGGGCTCGTCGGCAAAGAGGTCGACGCCCCACTCCCAATCGTCGAAGCCGATGGAGCCGCTGATGATCTGTTTGACTTCTCCGGCGTAGCGGCGGCCGATCAGGCCATGGTCACTCATCTGGCGGGCGCGCTCTTCGATGGGGAGCTTGTACCAGTTCTTGTCCTCGCCGCGGCGACGGTCCATGGGATAGAAGCAGGCATAGCGCTGTGCCGGGATCTCAGGATATAGGCGCGGGCGCATGGCTTCGCGATGGCGGTTCAGCTTGCACTCGATTTCGGCTTTCCACTGATCGGAATGAGGCTCGATGCCTTGGTCAGTCAGTTCTTTGTAGATTTTTAGAGTGGAATCGTAGAGTCCGAGTTCGATGATGGAAAGATAGGATGTGGTGGACTCGAGGTAATCGCTGAGACGGAGGTTGGCGAGCTGAAGCTCAGCCTGATTGAGATCAGCGAAGGACTCGCGAAAGTGGATCAGCATGAGGTCGCCCTTGTGGCCGATGAGCGAGAACAGGGCCGACTGGCCAGCGGAGTTCTTCTCCATGGCGGCGAGGGCATCAGAGGCTTCTTTGGCGATGGCCGATTTTTCGCCGGCAGGCAGGGCTCTCCAGGTGGGCCAGCGGAGCCGCATCATCTGGTGCAGGACACTGTAGCCTTCGGTAGTGAGCGGGACCGCAGGGATCTCTGCAGTGACCTGCGGGCGAGGTGGGTGAGTGGTGGTCATGCAAGCCTCTTTCCGGACGGTGTTCCCAGTAGTAAGGTATCCGAGAGCAAGAGGTTATTGTACGCGCTGGGGCGGCGAGTCGAAAATCGGCGAGCAGATCGTTCTTGCACTTCAAATGGTTTTTCGCTGGATGCGCCGAACATTTCGTGCAGCGACGCAATAACACGCAGCCGCAGAATGAATGCCCGTTCATTCTGCGGCTGCGTGGTTCGGAGGCTTCCACAGGGGAAGCACACTTGAGTTAGAAGCTGAACCGAGCGCCCAGCGTGACTACACGACCCGCCAGAGCTGCTGTCATTAGGCCAAATTGCGGGTTGTCGCTGCCCGGACTGCCGATGTTGTTCGAGATGCTCGTTGGATTGAAATTCAGATTATTGAATACATTGTAGGCGTCCATCCGAAATTCTAATCTCGCGCCCTCGCCTAAGATCTTATTATTCGGGAGACCAAAACCTTTCGAGAGAGTTAAATCAAGGTCCTTGTAGCCGGGACCGTTGAACGAGTTCCGTTGCAATCCGATCTGGGGTAGTGGCCCGCCGGAGTTCGTTCCTGTAAGAGCGTTGTAACTCGGGAAGGCGAAATACGCCTGGGCGCCGTTGGCGAAGTTTGACCCGCTCTTGAAGGCGTCGTTGCTGGTACTGGTGCCCGCACCCCCGAGATAAACGGCGGGAAGCGCTCCGTAGCCGCATTGCCCGCAATACAGGCTTCCACCGGCAACGTTGACGTAAGGGCTCCAGGGAAATCCCGTGTGCAGGTTGAAGACGCCGCTCAGTGACCAGTCGCCGACTATCTTCTCAATCCAGGCCCGGTTGCCATGGAAGAAGACGGGCTGCCACATCCCAAAAAGCTTAAAGGCCTTGCCGACGTTGTAGTCGGAGCGGCCATAGTTTATCTCGGGATTGTAGGGAAAGAACGGCAGATTGAACGGCGGAAGGCCACTGGAATAGGGCGAGGAAGCCGTGTCCATACTTTTGGCCCAAGTGAACTGCGCATCAGCCATGAACTCGTGGGAGAAGTTGTGTTTCAGCTCCGCCAGCATCGCGTTGTAATTCGCGCGTCCCAGAACGCTCCAGAAATCTCCACCACCAATCAGCGGGTTCAACGGGTCGCCCACTGCGCCAGGTGTGGCGTTCGTGTTCTGGTGGAAAAAGATGTTATGGGAAATGCTGCCCTGATATCCGAGACTGGCCACCCAGTTGTGGCCGATATCGTACTGCGTATCCACAGAGTAGTGGTGCACTTTCATGGTGGGAAGGGTGCCGGGGAAGACGGTCACACCGACCGCTGACGGAGTGGGTCCACCTGGAACACACGTGGCAGGCAGCCCAAATGAGTTAAAGCAACTCTTCGCGTTCGGGTTTGCTGGGTAGCTGGTGAGAGAGTGAATGTTTCCCCCGATTGCATAAATGATGCCAGGATTGGGCGCCGCCGGCGACGACATAGAAAGCGACGGAGACACCGCCAGCCCAGGGTTGTTCACAATGCCGGAGGAGATCGCGATTTCTTCCTGGTTGTAGTTCAGGCCGTAACCGCCCCGGACGACGAGTCTGTCGTGGAACATGGTTGGACTCCAGGCAAAACCAATCTGCGGCCCAAAATTATTCTTCTGCGCGGACCACGCATCAGATTGCCTGGTCACGCTCAAACCCGTCAGGTAATCCGATCCGGCGCCAGGGTGGGCAACATACATGTTGCCCTCTTTTGAGCGCAGTGGAGTGAAGTAAGACCATCGCAGTCCAAGGTTCAGCGTAAGATTTCGCCGAACTTTGTAATCATCCTGAGCAAAGAACCCCCAGAAGGATTGGCGGTCGTCCTGCCGCACCGTGGTTGGGAATCCGGTATTGGGATCAAACTGCCCGCCTTCATTGTGCGGAGCGTCGTTGAGGAAGTCCCAGTAGTTGAAGAAGTTATAGCTCGGTACGCCGCATCCGGCGCACTCTTGCAGGTAAAAGAGTCTTGTCTGTTCCCCGCCAAACTTGATCGTGTGAGGACCAACGATTTTGGTGGCAACATCCTTCAGAGTGTAAGTCCACTGGTTCAGGATACTGCCGACGCTTGGTCCGAACTGCTCCAGAAAAACGTTGTTGCCGCCAATCGTATCCATATTGTCGACGGGAAGGCCGACGGGAGACTGCGGGTTGGATGCGACTTCGTTCCAGTGCCATCCAGCCGCATTTGCGCGGAATTCGTTCAGGAAGGTGGGCGAGATTGTGTGATTCCAAATTCCCGAATAGGCTTCATTGACCTGTTCGTGATGGAAGATGTCGTATGCTCGAGCCCCATTGTTGAAGGTGGTGGATTGTGGCACCCAGTAAATCGCGAAGCCAATGCGGTCTCTTCCGGTTACATTCCAATCAAGGCGGCCGTTGTACTGGTTCTTCGAGTAGTTGCTGCTGCTGGCAGTGATGTAGTCTGCGAGGTCAGCGACCGTGCCAAGATTCTCCGGGCCGCCGCTGCCATCGCCGCCAGTACCGGGACTTGTGGCGCTGCTCCAACTGGGATCCATCGTACCGAGCGGGAACTTCGTAGGATCCAAGGGAGTGCCGATATTAATGCCTTGGCCCGCAATGGTGCGGCAGTTCACGCCTTCATTAAGGCCGAGGTTAGCGCAGGTGGAGTCGGGACTGATGCCACGGTTGAGAACCCCGTTACCCGGGAATGTCAGATACGTGGCAGCGATGCTTCCGGAAGGCGCCAGGGCGGCAAACGCCGGGGTTTCGGCCCATTGAGTGCCGATATTCGTCTGGGCCGCTGGGCTGCGCACTGTTTCCCATGCGAAGAAGGCAAAAATCTTGTTCTTAAGAATCGGACCGCCAATGCTGCCACCGAACTGATCGAAGAAGCTGGTATCTCGCAGCACCGTTTTGTTACCCGGGCCGTTGTATCTCTGATATGCACTCAGGCCGGGACGGTGGGCGGTAAAAAAGGCACTGCCATGGAACGAGTTGGTGCCGGACTTGGAAGTAACCTGGATTTGAGCGCCACTGAAACGTCCGCCCTCGGCATCGTAGCCATTGGCGAGCACCTTCACGCTGGCAACGGAGTCCTCGCTCGGCGTAATGATTGTCGTCCCACCCCAGACCGCGCTCGTTGTGCTGATACCGTCAATTGAAATGCCGTTGTTCTCATACTGCTGCCCCCCGGCTACAGCGGCTGGGCCATTCTCGGTTTGGAAAATACCTTGCGAGCCGCCGGTGGGGCCGGGCCCCTGCATTCCGGGAAGAGGTTCTGCGCCACCGCCGCTGCCCTGAGCACCATCGCCAAATACGCCGGGCGCCAACTGTATGAGTTGAAAGACATCGCGTCCGAATGAAGGCATGTGCTGCACTTGATTGTCGGTCACGACTCCGTTAATGGAAGCCGTTTCGGTATCCAAAGCAGGCAGCGCGGAAGCATCCACGTTGACGGTCGTCGATGCGCCTCCGACTGCCAGTTGCACGTTGAGCGCGTTCGGCTGGTCGGGAACGAGGTCGATGTTGTCGATGACCTTCTTCGCGAAGCCGTCCTTTTCAACCACCAACTGAAAGCGCGCGGCGGCGGGGAGCGCGTTAAAGTTGAACACACCGGCGGCATCGCTTACGCGCACCTGCTTCTCGCCGGTCGCGGGATTGGTTAGGGTAAGGTTCGCGCCTGGAACTACTGCATCTGTGTTATCGGTGACTACGCCCTGAATCGAAGTTCGATATTGTGCTTGGGCGATGACCGCTGAGAGGATAAGGCAAACTAGAGAAGAAACGCGGCGGAGTGCAGAAGAGGTGGAGCGGCTCATTGAAGCCTCCCGGTACTGAGGAACGTTGCGATTTACTGAGTGCTTCTTACTAAAACTCTACAAAAGCGTTTTAGTAACGTTTTCCAGCTTATAGCACAGGCGATTTTTGACAGTCAAGCGTAATGCCTTTGGGGCAATAAGATGCAGTTCCCTTCGGCGACGACACGATTTATTTTGTATCGATCTGCCTAAACGATTTTGTTCAAGCGATTGCGCCGGATGCTGGCGCTTCGACTGGAGAAGGAGAGCCGCGACGTATGTATCTGGAAGACAGTCTCAACAAATTGTTTCTGTTGCAGCGTTCTATTTGGAAGTGCGGCCGTTCGCAACCCTGCCGGTCGTCTCACGAATCATGAGTTTGGGCTCGACGGTGGTCTCGGCTCCGTTGGAGTCCGTTTCCGAGCGGCGGATGCGGCGGAGTAGAGTCTCCGCGGCAATCCTTCCCATTTCCCGCAGCGGCTGGCGCACGGTAGTGAGCGCAGGATTCTGGTAGGCGGCGCTCTGGATATCATCGAAGCCAACGACGGAAACGTCGTCCGGCACACGCAACCTGGCCTCGCGTAGGGCCCGAATCGCCCCCATCGCCGAGATGTCGTTAAAGGCAAAGAGCGCGGTGAAGCGTTTGTGCGATGAAAGCAGCTTCCTTGTTGCTTCGTACCCAAGTTCGGGAGAGGGAGAGTCTCCCTCGAGTTGCGAGACGAGAGCCGAGGAAATGCGCAGGCCGAGGTGGCGGGCCGCTTTTTCGATATTGGCCCAGCGGACCTCGGTATCGGAACTGAATTCCTGCCCCTTGATGAAAGCAATTTCGCGGTGTCCGAGCTGAAAAAGATGCTTGAGGGCGACCTCAGCTGCGCGCACGTGGTCCAGAACGATGTTGGTGACACCCTTCACGTGGTTGTGCCCTGACACCGTTACCACAGGCACCGAGAGCTGAAGGGTCCATGGAGTATCGACCGCGATCAGGCCATCGACGGAGCGTTCCAGGAACAGCCGGGGATATTCATCGATGAGGTCGGCGCGGTGGCGGTGACTGACGACGAAATAGAAATATCCCTCTTGCAGCAAGTGATCTTCCACGCCGCTCATGACCGAGGCGGAGTAGCCCTCGCTGACCTCGGGAACGATAACTCCGATGGTGAAACTGCGCTGAGCGCGCAAGGATCGAGCGAAAAAGCTGGGGCGATATTTATACTTGCGGGCGGCGGCGAGAACACGGTCTTTCGTTTCCTGAGGGATGGAGTCTGCGACGGGCGAACGATTGATGACCAGTGAGACGGTGGCGGGGGAAAGTCCCAGGTGCTCCGCCAGCTCTTTCAAACTCACCGGCTTGGGCCCCATTCGCACCGTCTTGCCAGTTCTTTTGCCCTTCTTCTTTGTCGTCACGCTGCGCAGTCTCGCACAAACCGAATCGGCGTAGCAAGCAAGATGTTCGCCAGTCGCAATACTTATTGACATTGGCAAGAAAAGAGTTTTTGATACATTGCGGAAACGCCCTACTAACCCGATTTAGTAGCCAGTCATAACCGGACCCCACGGAGGTTCCGTCTCATGCCATTCTCAAGCTCTTATGTAACTATCGCCCGCTGGTCTTCTCGAAGAGTTCCATCAGGATTCATGCAGAGGGTTCTCGTTGCACTATTGGTGTGCGGACTTGGTGCCGTAGCGAGTGCGAACGCACAGGCGCCGTCGTCGCGAATGTCGACACCTGTGGCGGGTGTCGCAGACCCGAAACTCGATGCCCGAGTGGAATCGATTCTGAAGCAGATGACGCTGGAAGAAAAAGTTGGACAGCTCGTGCAATATTCCGCAGGGCAACCAACCGGGCCCGGGACGGGCAGAACTGATTACGACGACATGATTGCGCGCGGACAGATCGGGTCGCTGTTCAACGTGATCGATCCGCACGAGATCAATAAGTATCAGAAAATCGCGATGGAGAAAGCACGCCTGCATATTCCCATTGTGTTTGGCCTGGACGTGATTCACGGATTCAAGACGGAGTTTCCGATTCCTCTGGGACTGGCTTCGACATGGGATCCGTCGATTGTAGAGAAGGCGTCGCGTGTGGCGGCGATGGAGGCGTCGGCGGACGGGATCAAGTGGACGTTTTCGCCGATGGTCGATATCGCGCGGGATGCGCGCTGGGGGCGGATGGCTGAAGGCGCGGGCGAAGATCCTTTTCTGGGATCGGCCATGGCTGCGGCTTACGTGAGGGGCTATCAGGGCTCGCGGTTGGATGCGCCGGACAGCATTGCATCGTGTGCCAAACACTATGTAGGCTATGGCGCGGCTGAAGGCGGGCGCGATTACAACAGCACAGAGATCTCGGAACACACCTTACGTCAGTTTTATCTGCCGCCATTTCACGCCGCGGTTGAGGCCGGCACCGCGTCGGTGATGAGCGCATTCAACTCTTTGAACGGAGTGCCTTCGACGGCGAATACATTCACATTGAAGCAAGTGTTGCGAAAGGAGTGGGGCTTTCGCGGCCTGGTAGTTAGCGACTGGAACGCCGTCGGGGAACTCATTCCGCACGGCATTGCGGTGGACGGCGCCACCGCGGCGCGCAAAGCTTTTCTCGCCGGCGTAGATATGGACATGGTGAGCAGCCTGTATCACGACAACTTGCAGCAGCTCGTGACGTCGGGCCAGGCGACGCAAGCCGAGTTAGATGACTCGGTACGGCATGTGTTGCGTGTCAAACTGGCGTTGGGACTGTTCGAACATCCGTTTGTGGACGAGGCTGGAGCGGCGAAGGCGCTTTATCATCCAGAGAGCATTGCGCTGGCGCAGACCGCGGCGGAGCGATCGTTTGTGCTGCTGAAGAATGCGAATGGCCTGAACGGAAAGCCGATACTACCGCTCGCGAGCGGGGCACAGAACATTGCGGTGATCGGGCCATTGGGTGATGATTCTTCATATCCGAACGGTGCGCCCGAGGGATCAGGGCCACGCATTTCGTTGCCGGCAGCTCTCGCGCAGAGGGTCGGCCATGATCATGTGTTCCGATTCAAAGGATCCGGAATTCTCGATGGCACCGATGGAGATATTGCAGCCTCGGTGGCAGGAGCGCAAAAGGCAGATGTCGTGGTTTTGACTCTGGGCGAGACTCCCGAGATGAGCGGAGAGGCAGCCTCGCGAGCGCATCTGGGGCTTCCGGGCAGGCAACAGGAGTTGCTGGAAGCTATTGTACGCACAGGCAAGCCGGTGGTTCTACTTCTGTTCAGCGGGCGGCCCTTAACGGTGCCGTGGGCGTTTGACCATGTGCCAGCGGTAATCGCGGCTTGGCTGCCGGGAATCGGCGGAGGACCGGCCTTGGCGCGAACGCTTTTTGGAGAAGTAAATCCCAGCGGAAAACTGGTTGTGAGCTGGCCGCGCAGCGTGGGGCAGGAACCGCTTTACTACAATCATCTGGACACGGGGCGGCCTGCGGGGGATACGGATCTTACGCACCCGCCGGTCAACATTGTCGAAAAGTATGTGTCGCGGTATATCGACGAACAGAACACGCCGGAGTTCCCTTTCGGCTACGGCGGGTCGTACACCAGCTTCACGTATGGAAATACCAAGATCAATACGCAGCGATTGAGTGCTACGGCCCTTAATACGGGATTGAAGGATGCTGAACGCGAAGCCACGGCTTTGACCGCCGAGGCCGAAGTGACGAATTCGGGAGCACGGCCCGGCGAAGAGGCGGTTCAACTCTACATCCAGCTCCAAGGCACGAGCGTTGCCGAGCCTGTGCGCATGCTGAAGGGATTCAAGACGGTGGCTATAGCTCCCGGCGAAACAAAACACGTGACGTTTGAATTGAAACCGGAGGCTTTTGCGATCTGGAACGCGAGTAATCAGTTCGCTGCCGAACCAGCGAAGGTTAAGGTTTGGATCAGCCCCGATTCCGCCCATGGCACGCCAGCCGAGGCACAGATTTTGCCGTAGCAACTGCAGTGGCGCGCGGCACAAACGCTAGGATGACCGAGGAACACAGCCCATGAAATCCTGCCTACGCATTGTTTCTCCGGCAGCGCACCTTATTCTTTTCATCCTCGCTTTCCTCCTGGGAGTAGTTTCGCTCTCTCCAGCCGAATCGGGGAGCACGGAATATTATCGCCACGTCATTTTCGACAATAGCCTGACATCCGATTCCTACTTCTATAGTCAGGGCCTGGCCAACGGCGCTAGTTTCCTCGAGTTAAAGGACCGTCGCCTTCCGGTCGAGACCAAGACATTTCTCACGCCTCCGAATGCGCTCCGCCTGCAGTGGGAGTCGCAGCCTGGAGGAGGTTGGGAGGCAGAAGTTCGGCTAAACGGGTACCGCAATCGCTTCCCGGAGTTGAATGGACGCAATCTCTACTTCTGGTGTTTCGCGCCGGATGCGGTTGCCGCGGACGATCTTCCGATGCTCGTGCTTTCGAACAGGGGTGAAGGACTCCAAGTGGCAGAGTTTCCCGCAGCCTTTACCGAGCCTTTGGCGCTGGGAAAGATCACGGGAAACATTCTGGCTGGAAAATGGGTGCAGGTGAGAATTCCGCTGACGGAGTTTCATTCTGCGTCGATCTATGAGTTTCGTCCGCAATCTTTGCAGAACATTATTTTTCATCAGGGCCGCGCCGACGGCGCGCGGCATACCTTGATCATCGACGAGATTCGCGTAGGGGACGATCCGTCCGCGAGCGATTCGCATTCCCTGCCTTCCCCCGAAAACGTTCGGGCCGTCGGATATGACCGGCACGTGGAAGTGCGGTGGGACCCGGTGAACTCAACTCTGCTGGCCCGCTACGTGATTTATCGCGCGCTCGATGGTCAGAAGTTTGAGCCTGTCGGCATTCAGCTTCCCGGGACGAATCGCTACGAGGATTTCCTGGGGAGATCGGGAGTAACCGCGCAGTATCGAGTAGGAGTATCAGACTGGAACTATCAGACGACGTCCCAATCGACGCAGGTGACGGCTCAGACGCGCGAATTCAGCGACGACGAACTTCTAACGATGCTGCAGGAAGCCTGCTTCCACTATTACTGGGACGGCGCCGATCCGCAATCAGGGATGACTCGCGAGAATATTCCTGGTGACGACCGCATCGTCGCGACCGGCGCGAGTGGCATGGGCGTAGCGGCGCTGATCGTAGGCGTGGACCGCGGTTTCATCACACGCACGCAGGGTCTGGAACGCATGGTCAAGATCGTGAACTTTCTGGAACACGCGGAGCGCTATCACGGTGCGTGGTCGCATTTCATGGATGGAAGCACGGGGAGGACGATGCCCGTATTTGGCATGTTCGACAACGGCGGCGATCTGGTGGAGACTTCGTTCCTGATGGAAGGACTGCTCGCTGCCCGGGAGTATTTCCGCGGGAAGAGCGATGCGGAGCGTGATCTCTACCTGCGGATCTCGCAACTGTGGGAGTCGGTCGAATGGGACTGGTACCGCGGTCCGCAGCCGGGAGACTATCTCTACTGGCACTGGTCGCGAGAGTGGGCGTGGCAGATTCAACATCCGTTGATTGGATTCAACGAAGTCATGATTACGTACTTGTTAGCCATGGCATCGCCCAGCCACGGCGTTTCCGCGGACATGTATTACTCCGGCTGGGCAAGCCAGGGGCAGCGCGGCATCAGCTATCGCGTGGGCTCGTCCGGTAACATCAACGGCGATCATTACAGCAACGGGCACACCTATTACGGAATCAAACTCGATGTTGGGGTTGGCACGGGTGGGCCACTTTTCTTCACGCACTATTCGTATTTTGGTTTCGACCCGCACCGTCTGCACGACCGCTTTACATCTTCCTATTTCGAGAACAACCGGAACATCGCCCTCATCGATCGCGCGTATTGCATTGCCAATCCTGAGCACTTCAAAGGATACGGGCCCAGCGCCTGGGGACTCACTGCCAGCGACGGCCCTGACGGTTATGTGCCCCACGCTCCCGACGAGAACGACGATCGCGGAACGATAACGCCGACCGGAGCGCTCGCGTCTTTCCCGTACACGCCAGAAGCTTCGATGGCAGCGTTTAAGCACTACTATCGCGATCTGGGCGGGCAACTCTGGGACGTCTACGGCCCGCGCGATGCCTACAACGCAGGACAGGACTGGGTTTCGCTGATCTATATGGGGCTCAACCAGGCTCCCATTGTGGTGATGATTGAGAACTATCGCACGGGCCTGGTGTGGAAGAATTTTATGGCGAATCCCGAGATCGAGGGGATGCTCCACAAGCTCGACGCCGTCACAGACAAGTAGAGCCTTCACCGGGCAAACGTACGAGCCGGGAAGAGGGGCTTTTGCTACGACGACACACAGTGCGCAATCGATTTCCCGTTCTGGCCGGAGCGGCGCTCGATGGCCGAACGGAAGCCTTTGACCAACCCGGCCAGGAACAGGCACCAGCCATGCTGGTCGACAATTTCCGTTGAGAATTCGCAGGGACAGCAACCGGCGTCGTTCTCAACGCGCCGATCAATCACCAACAGCTAATCTTGATCCAGGTATTCGTCAGGCACGTCGTCTTCTGACACCTCGCGCGTAGTCACTTCCTTCGTTCTCTGGCGTCCGGCATCTTCAACGCCCGTCACGATTCCCGCCTCGAACGCGTTCCCCTCTTCGATCAACTCGTCAACACTTTCCGAGTCCGCGGACTCGACGTCAGACAAGCCCTGCAGATCACCCGACTGCCCGCCCGCGTCTGGCCCCAGCATGTCGGCGGAGAAAGCCGACGCGCGCCGACTCTTTCGAGTCTCGCTGGCACTCACGTCCGCAGCTTTGCCCCGAAGCAATTTGGCCGCTTCGTTCTTTGCGGTGGCAGCTTTCCTCCGGGCAGCCTTCTTCACGGACTTCTTAGGGGTTGCCGCTTTCCGCCGCTGATTCTTTGCGGGCTTCTTCTTAGATTTGGCGGACTTCTTCGGTTTCGTGGACTTTTTCTTGGTTTTCTTTTTGGTAGCCATTCGCGCAGTCTAGCACCGTCGGATATGTGCGAGCAAAGCCCCGTCAGATGCTCTCTGCGGGATGGGTTCTTCGGCACGGTTCGACACGAGCAAGGCCGTCCGCAAGGACGGCCTCGCGCCTGAAAGAACAATCAGAATTCTAGTCATGCCTTTATGAACTCAACATCGAGCGTGATGGTCACTTCCTCGCCGACCACGATCCCCCCCGTTTCCAGCACCGCGTTATAGGTCAATCCGAAATCCTTGCGGTTGATGCGAGTGGTTGCAGAGAGCCCGATTCGAGTGCCACCCCAGGGATCCTTCATGGGAGCACTTAATCCCTCGACGTCAAATACGACCTTACGAGTGATGCCGTGAATCGAGAGGTCGCCTTCGACGGCAAGTTCCACGCGCCCCTCTTTCGAGACGCGTGTCGATTTGAAGGTCAAGGCGGGGAATTTTTCAACGTCCAGAAAATCCGCGCTCTTCAAGTGAGCGTCGCGTTGTGCCTCCCGGGTGTTAATCGTGGCCGCGTCAATCGAGGCCTCGACTCGCGATTTGGTGATATCAGTTTCACTCAATTCCAACTTGCCGGTGATAGCCGTAAACTCGCCCTTCACGTTCGAGATCATCATGTGTTTGACCTTGAACTGGGCGGTGGAATGGACCGGATCAATATTCCACGTGGAAACAGCGGTGGCTGGCGATGCAGTTACTGTGCTCATGTCTTAACAATCCTCCTCAGTGACAGATGCTCGCCGACGGACAAAGTAGCCAAATATTTTTATTACGGTTGCACTTGCTCCGCGATGCGCTTCCGACACTCGCGAGGGCTTTCGCTCGCCCGCACTGCCGAATGCCGTGCCTGAATCTAGGATGTCGCTGGTCGCGTGGAAGTGTCGAACACAACCTGATCGTGCCACCAGAGTAAATCGAAAAAGCTGCGCGCGATATCAAAGTTCGTTCGCCGGTTTGCTCCCTGCGGGACATGATTCACAATATCGCCGATGTTGCGGGAGCCGTCGATCGCGTCAAACAGGCTCTTCTCTGTCGAACCGATCGGGAAGAACAAATCCTTGTACGTATGAGTCTGGTTGATAAGAACGGCAGCGGCGCCTGCGGGCAGCCGGTCTTGAATGCAGATCGTGTCAGACATGCGAATCGGCACATAGTCGAGCCAGGCATCCGCCGAAAAACTCACGGCTTGAGTGTCGGAGCTATCGCTGTCCTTGCGATACGCGATGACACTGTGACGAAGCATCGTCCCGCGAAACAATTCGATCGCAGCGTACTGCCCCGCCAGCGGAAGGTTTGCAATCCGGGCCGACTGGGGAATCCGCGCGATTGTCCCACAGTAGACCGAGTAAGGCGCCTGCCGCACCCAGCGACCAAGTGTCATTCCCGCATGATCGAGGAAATCGAATAACTGCGGAACGGAGTACGCACGATCCTGGGGGTGCAGAAGTGCATCGGCAAGGGCCGATTCGCTGCGAAAATCCGGGGCTTGAGCCAGCAAACTTTGCAAGGGATGTCCGGGGGGCAGCGCGCTCAGAGCGGTGATGAGATCACGGATGTTTGCATCGGTAGCGTGAACGTCGATCCTCCTGCAGAAATCCTGCAGCATGTAGATGCCCGCCCGACCGTAGGGAGCGTACACCATCAGTTGCATCGCGCCATCTGGCTTCAACACGCTGCGCAAGGCGCCGAGGCCGGCATCGGGGTCGACGAGGTGATGGAGAACGCCGGTGCAGACGATCTGGTCGAAATTCATTCCCAAGTCGCCAACTCGCTCGATGGCAAGCTGCTGGACTTGAAGATTCTTCAGGTTATATTTCTTTTTCAGATCTTCGGTTCGGCGGACACTGGTTGCGCTCACGTCGATGCCGATGACTTGAGCGTTGGGCCAACGCAAGGCGTGTTTCGCGGCTTGCGACGTTCCGCAGCCGGCCACCAGAATGGATTGGTCTTCTTGATAGGGCCGTCCTGGCCAAAAAAGATGAAAGTCGGCGCGACGGCGTTGGGGGTCCTGCCATTGCTGCTGATATTTTTCCAGATTGTCGACGGGCGGAGGATACGGGTAGCGGTCGTAGAAGTCCCTCACCACATCGGCAAGATCGAGTGATGGCTTGAGTTGTTCTGCTTGCTGGCTCATCAAGATTCCGTCGACCTTCCGTTACTTTTGGGGTGGGAGCCTGCGGTTTCGGAATCCCTAACCTCCAAACACCGCTGAACACAATCGTCCGTTCCTGCGGACGAGCCTCGACCGAATACTCATCGTAGCACTTGAAGAAGAGAACGAAACTCCTGCTGGAAGAATGTAATTGGCCTGAAAGCCAATTCCGTGAATTGAGGAGTGCGGGACCATGCTCGCCGCGACGGATCGTTGTATGGATGGCATATCTTTGCTCACCTTAACTCGTCGCTCCTTGTTAGCGGGCGGAGTGATCGGGGGCTACTGTCAGAAGTGCCGGTCAGTCTTGAGCAACCTGATGCTCTTCTCTTGACTCTCATATTTCGTTGTTGTATTTCTTGACAAACACCGCAGGGGTGCGGACCGGTCGCTCGGCCTCCACCCGCGTGCCACAATTGGAGGAAGCGAGCGAATGGAAGTACCAGGAATGTCAGATTTGTTGAAGAGTATAAAAACACTTCAGGACCATGCCCGAGCCTGCCAGTCGGGGGACGATTTGCGGATGGTGGTGCTAACACGCGAAGAAGAGGAAGTCATAGAGTCATTCCGTCGCTTTAAGGCCCATGAAGATGAATAGCGACTCCGAGTCAGCTTCGGATGTGAAACGTGGCATCGATCCTCGCGCCGTCGGATACTCGTTGCGAGCATAGCGCCCCAGGGAAACATGGACGAGGCATCGGGGGGACGAGCGCAAGATACTCCCCCTCGGGTACGCGAGCAAGTATGCGAAGTTAGAGGCTCGCACACAAGGGGAGGCCTCTCGACCTCCCTTTGTGCAAGTCCATCACTACTTACCAGTTGCAGCGCCATGCTGTGCCAGTTGCGCCATCACCGCATCCAGATTGAACGCTGCGGGCTTCTGTCGCGGCGGGAACTTGACGAAGTTGGCAATCTCCCCCGCCACTATCGCCTGCATTAAGTACATCTGGGGCACGTGATCGACCATCCAGTCCAAGTAGGTATTCGAGTTTATCTCAGCCAGCTCGAACGGGTCGCGTCGCAAGTTGATAATGTACGGCAATCGAAGCTTCGTGAAAGGTTCAGCCCAGAGCCGCATGGTGTGAGCGCGTTGCACCGCCAAATTGAACTTATAGTCGCCCACTCGAATCGCGACCGCCTCCCCGTCGTCGCTCATGTACATGATCGCATTTCTCGGGCTCTCCTTGGCTGCCCCGGTGATGTACGGTACCTGGTTGTAGCCGTCGAGATGGACGTGGAACTGTTTGCCGTCCACCGTGGCGCCCGCCTCAAGTTGTTTGGCGACGTCCGGATTGCCAGCGATTGCGAGCAGGGTGGGGAACATATCGATGTGAGAGACAATGCCGTTCAGGACCGTGCCCGGCTTGATCTTGCCCGGCCAGCGCATGAAACATGGAACACGCCAGCCGCCTTCCCAGTTGGTGTCCTTCTGGGCGCGGAACGGCGTGGTGGCGCCATCCGGCCAGGTATCGTTCTCCGGACCGTTGTCGGTGGAATACATGACGATGGTGTTGTCGGCGATTCCCAGCTCGTCTAACTTGTCGAGCATCTGGCCAATTTGCTCGTCGTGAACAACCATGCGGTCGCTGTAGGGATCCTGGCCGCTCTTGCCAAGATTCTTAGCTGCGACGTGGGTTCTGAAGTGCATAGCCGTCGCGTTGTACCAGAGGAAGAAAGGCTTGTTTGCCTTGGCCTGCTTCTCCATAAAGCCGAGAGCGCCTGCGGTGATCTCCTCATCGATGGTCTCCATGCGCTTTTTGGTCAGCGGGCCGGTGTCCTTTATCGTTTGCTTGCCCACTCGGCCCCAGCGCGGATCGGTCGTTGCGTCGTCCTTGTCGCCGGCAAAGCAGTGCATTACGCCTCTGGGTCCAAAGGCCTCCTTAAACTTCGGATCCTTGGGATAGTCGGGCAGCTCCGGTTCTTCTTCCGCGTTCAGGTGATAGAGATTGCCGAAGAATTCATCGAATCCGTGCACGGTCGGCAGGTATTCATTGCGGTCGCCGAGGTGGTTTTTGCCGAACTGACCGGTGGCGTACCCGAGCGGCTTCAGCAGTTCAGCGATCGTCGGATCTTCCTTCTGCAAGCCAACCGTAGCGCCGGGCATGCCGACCTTGGTGAGGCCGGTGCGGATGGGGTTCTGGCCAGTGATGAAGCACGCGCGCCCGGCGGTACAGCTCTGCTGGGAGTAGTAATCCGTGAAGTTGACGCCTTCGTTGGCGATGCGGTCAATGTTGGGAGTGCGATAACCCATCATGCCACGGCTGTGGTAACTGATGTTCCATATGCCAATGTCATCGCCCCAGAGAATGAGGATATTCGGTTGCTTTGTTGCCATGATTCATTCCTTCCTTTATGTTGATTTGGTAATTTGAGGTTGCCGGCTTGGGCCGGGGAAAATGCATCGGAGGCGGGAATGCACCCTCGAGGCGTCGCTGGTGTTTGCTCAATTCACGCCGCCGGGCGAAGCTCGGGGGTGTTCGGCGTGGATCGGGTTGACTCTTCCATCCTGCGGGACCGCCGCCGCGCTTAGGCCGGTAAAGGGCGAGAGCGGTGCGCGGTTGCCATGACAGAAACGGAACTTTTGACCACTGCCGCAAGGGCAATGCGCATAGGGGCCGCGCTTCGCGTCTTCGGCGGCGGTTATCGCCATCACCTCGGAACACGGGCGTCCAGCCTGCACGAGTTGGCCCATCATCTTCATTGCCGGTTGGGTATGCGTAAAGAACAGGTACAGCCCATCGCACAGGTAGTTCTGGCCCGGGTCGCCGTCGCGCGAGAGGATAAATCGATCCTTCGGGCATCCGCCGTTACAGAGCGGCCGGACTTCACAGCTCTGGCACTGCGCGGTCAGGGTATCTCGCTTGTCATCTCCAAACTTGCGCTGCTCGGGCGACGCGACCAGCTTCACCAGGTGCGTCTCATGGATATTGCCGAGCTTGTAACGCGGCTCTACAAAATGATCGCAGGAGTAGACATCGCCGTTGTATTCCAGGGCCGGACCATAGCCGCAAGTAGGAGCATGGATGCATAGAAGATGGCGGCCGAAGTAAGCCTCGAGAGTGACGTCGAACATTTGCACGAAAATGGTGCCGACGTCGTGGCGTAACCACTCCTCGAAGACATCCACCAGGAACTGGCCATACTGCTTGCCACCTACCGAACGATTGGTCACGAGATCTCCAGCCTGGGTATAAAGCAGGCGCTTGCGCCCGGGCTGATCGCTCCACCCTTGATTCGCAATATCAATAGTCTCCGCACTCGCTCGCTCGACAATGGGGATGAACTGAATCCAGGTGGCGTGCATCTCGTCGCGGAAGAAGCGATATACCAGGCGCCCATGGTGCTCGTTAGCGGCGTTGACTGTGCACAATATGTTGAAGTCGACCTCGTGCTTGCGAAGGTAGTTCCAGCCTTGCATCACCTTGTCGAACGTGCCCCTCTTGCCGCGATCGAGCCGGTAGGTGTCGTGGATTTCGCGCGGGCCATCGACGCTCAACCCAACTAGAAAATTGTGCTCCTTGAAAAAGGCGCACCACTCATCATCGAGCAGTATGCCGTTGGTCTGAAATGTGTGTTGTACGGTCTGCTCCGGCCGGCGGTACTTTTCGACGAGCTCGATGGAGCGCCGGAAGAATTCGACTTTCATCAGCGTCGGCTCACCTCCCTGCCACGCCACGGTCACCGTGGGTGAGCGGTGAGCTTCCAGCAACTGGCGGATGTAGGCTTCGAGCGTGGCCTCCGACATTCGGTTCTTCTCGTTGGGATAGAGCGCTTCCTTGGACAAGAAGAAGCAATAGGTGCAATCGATGTTGCAGGTGGACCCGCTCGGCTTGGCCAGTAGGTGAAAAGCCGGGGGGGATTGAGCTGGCCAAGCGTCATCTAATATTGGAGGCATTTGTACCCCATCTCTGGAGACCCCAACGGGTCCCTTAACAGTTCTGCTTGTGCTTGCCACACAGTAAGCCGACCTCGTTGCATTCGGTAACTGTCAAAAAGTACAGGGCGCGGGCTGTTCGGCCAGACGCGAGGAAAGCAGGTCTGACACGGATCCACAGCACGCCAGAAGCCTCAATGGGTGAAGTTTCGGCGTCCTGGAATGCGTTAGCGCCAGTATCCCTTGTGAAACACCCAGGTACTCCCGGTGTGAACATACCTGGGTTGCACCCAGATCATGCCGGCACGCGGGGGACGAACCCAGCGTCCGGCCACCCATACATATCCCGAACCCGTCCAACGCTGGTATCCGCCGACCCAGATGTATCCAGCCCCCGGTGCAACTCCTACCACGCCCACGCGGACGGGAGGCGGCGGCGCAATGCGGATCACTGTGGTCTGGGCAGATGCGAGTATTCCGGCCAGAAATAGAGCAAAGCAAAGGATGGCGCGAATAAAAAGCATTTTGACCTCCTAATGTAGAACTCTTCGGGGAGCGCAGGTTAGAGTCTGAGGTGAGACTATGTCGAGCTGAGGAATTGGTGAACTGGTAGTAATGACAGCAAAAGCCAAAGAAGCCTTGCCCCGCCGGCTCCGAATTTCTTCACTAGTGGTAGATGAACGCGGCCACCAGTGCACTAGCCGTGACCGCCGCCAACAGCCACAGAAATGCGATTGCGCCGAAGGCAAAACGGCCGAGGCCCGAGCGGACTTCCTCATTCCTGCGGGTCTTGGCGGCGTCAGCAAGTGCCTGACATTCAGTAAGTACGTCCGGCGGAGTGAGCCGATGGACCAGCTTTGCGCCCAGGAATAGAACCAGAAAGTCGTCTAGGAATCCGATGACCGGGATAAAGCTGGGGATCAGTTGAACGGGACTAAACAAGTAGCCTGCCGTGCAGGCGGCCACGCACTTCGTGTACCAGCGCGTGCGGGGATGCTTAAACACAAAATAGAAAACGAGCGCTTCCTTATGAACCCGCTGCGCCTGTTGTCTCCAGTTCAACATAAAGTTAGGGCGCCTTAGACCAAGTCAAATCCGTTTTCAAGACCGCTGCCGAATCTCGATTTAAGGTGGAGGGGCAGCCCCCGCTCCGCGGTTGACTTTGCCCGAACCTAAACTACGAGTACCCGGTGGCGGCTGCAACTAGCAGATCTGACAGGGCCAATCTGCGATATTTCAGGCATGCAAGCCGACGAGGAGACGCAGTCACTGGGCCTGAAAGGATCGGGCGAGGCTCATCAGGTTTTGGGGCTGCACACGAATCATGCCGCCGATCGGGCTATCGATATCGGCAATCAGGAAGAAGGAAACCGAGACAGCAAGCGGCACGACGAGCAGCAGGAGCCTGTATTTATGACGCGAGCCGAAGCCGAGAAGCAGGTTGCTAGCGACGGCAATAATGGCCATCAGACTCCACGCCTCGGTCGGGATGCGATACAGCCACGCGGCTTGCGTATATCCTTGCGAGTTCAATACATCGTTCATGCCAGAAACTACTAGAGCGACTGTGGGCGTGGGTTCGGCAATGGCACGGATCTTGACGACCGACCACAGATCATTCTGGAGTGAGGCTGTCTTGGAGTCGATCTGCCGGCGCTGCTGCGCATCGCGAATCGTATAAAAGAGCACTCGCTGATCGAGATAAGCTCGCAACGTCTCCTGCACTTTGGTTGCATCGGCGGAAGGCATCAAGTCGGCGCGAATATATTCCGTGCCAATGGCGTTGGCCTCTGCCTCTTCGTAGTTCTTCCGTTGATCGTAGCGGCTCACGGCCATCGAAAACGTGAACCCGATCAGGAGACTTAGCAGTGTCAGAACTGCGGCCTGAACCGCCCCAAAATCATCCCGCACCTCCTCCCCTAAGCGGGGCACGCGCGTGCGCACAAACGAACCAAGAAGAGCCGAGGACCAGAGAACGAAAAAGGACAACAAAAAAACTAAGATCGGGGCGTTCAAGATACTGTTCATAAAGTGGTGTGATCGAGCAGCCGGGTGCGCTATTCGGGGACCAGAGCGACAAGAACTCCCAAGAACGACCAATGTCGCGACAGCTTAACGTAAGAAGTCCATTGAGTCATAACCACTGGCAACTTTGACAGTCGCTGCGCCACCGAATACTCGCTTAACCTTTCGTGAAACGCGTCGCTTATCCCGGCGTTAACGCAGGAGCACAAAAGATGATCGCCCTATCGAAAGGCGCGCTTCCCACGAATCCTATCGGGCCGAGGATGCCGGGTGTGGTACTGCTGGCTCGCGATCTAAAGGTCTTGAGCTCCCAACTGATCCGCGCGGCGAAAACCGTGTGCAGGCGATAAATAAACAGTTAGTTTGCAGCTTCTCTCACTCCCATGTTTTTCGTATTGCTCGTGCTTTTGTCTGCCAGCACTAAAAAGGTCCGTGGCGGAGCAGAACGCCGTAAAACGTGACGATTCCAATCAATATCGCCGCCAGCGCTACCACGAAGGCGACAGACCACACATGCCGCGACTGTTGCGCCCCCAACTTGTTCAAGAAAATCCTGTGTTGCCAGGCTGCGGCCGATAAGGCGAGCGTGCCCAGGGCGATCAGGGTCAATCCCAGATTGCGCGGCGCTTGTGGACGCCGGATGTTACCCGCGGCAATTTCTTCAGCTTGGTATTGAAAGAATTTGTAAATGGTGAAACCGAATCCGATCATGGAAAGGGCGGTTCGAATCCATGCCATCAGCGTTCTTTCCGCCGCGATAATTGTCCGCTCGAAGGCCAGATTGGTTCGCTCTTCGGCGAGAACTGTTCCCCTGTCCTTCCGCTCGGTTTCAACCGGACTCATAGAGCGCTCCTCAGACGGCCTTCTTGGCCGCGGCGGTTGCCTTTTCCGGCGTCATGGGGACCGGTTGCTTCGTCTTTCGAGCGAAACGTGTGACTAGTCCACGCAGAATCAAATAAGGCATGATCGCTAGGATGAAGGCGACGATGACCATTTCGCCCGGATAGATGAAGTGAATAGCAATGATCTGATATACGGCGTCGAGCACGAGCGCGAGAAGAAACACCCTGCCGACGCTCTTCCACCCATCCTTCAGCATCTCGCGACGCTGGCCGTGATCCGTGAGGAGGCCCCAGAAATATGGTGATTTGCCAGCCTTGGCGTCGGCCAGGCCCGCGCGAATCGCGAAGAAAGCCGCCATGCACGGCTGGAGCACCAGTCTGAACTTCATCGGCCCGCTGACCCGGGCGAGTAATTGAGTGCCAACGCGCTCCCACATTTGATCCATAACGGTCTCCTCGTCGAATCAGCCGAACGGCGACACCAGAACCAAACGAAGCCGCCGCCTTATTTCAGAAAGCATTCATCTGCGTGCGACCGGGCGAGCAGTTCGCTCGGCGAGTGGCACAACGTCGGGCCCTTCGGCCGGCGCGTCGAGGGGCACAATTGACGGCCAGTGGTCTTTCACCGCGAACACGCGGAAAGTAAACGCAACCAGCACTGCGATCAGCGTGACGGGAAAGAAGTGCGGGTCCGCCTTCGTCAGCTCTGCGAGCACTACGTAGACCGAACTCGCGATCACCGCCGTGGAGACAAGTTGCTGGGATGGCCTCACGACCTCTGGCGTCACTCCGGAAAAAAGGTCGATGAGCACTCCGCCGGCGGTGGTTGCAATCAGACCGATGACGATGGCGCTCCATGGTCCCAGATTGTGCTCAAACGCCTTGTGCGCTCCCAGGATGGCAAACCATGGAAGCGTAAAAGACTTGAAATAGGCAAGGCACCTCGTGCGAAACTCTTCCTCCTTGGACTCGGCCCAGTGATAAATCGCCAGCCCGAGCAAACCCATGAGAAGACACACGAGAAGATAGGCCGGATCCTTAATCGGAGAGGGAATGTCACCCAGCAGCATGTCGCGTGTCACACCACCACCGATTCCACCAAAGAAGGCCATGATCAAAAGTCCGGCTGCAGTGTAGCCGCGGTTGTGCGACGGCTGTCTCGCAACGAGTATCCCGTACAGGGCATTGATTCCGGCCGAGAACATATCCACGGCTGGAAAGCTTGGCAGATTCATTTGAGTTTCTCCTAGCGGCTTATCACCGCGGCCAAACCGGGATCGCGCTCCTCAGCGGTACCGGGCACGTATTTTTGAAAATCATTCTCTCCCGGTTTCGGCCGGGCGGCGACCGGAGCCGCTTGCCATGGCCAGTGGCCCTCGAGTTCGACCACCAACGACCAGCTGAGGAATGTTCGGACCACCACCAGGGCGCCTAGGATTTCCATGCCCTTGGCTGTCAGGTCCAACAGGACGGTACGGATCACATCTGCTGCCACCAGGAGTTCGAGGGCAAGCAGGAGTGAACGGCCCAGCAACTCCTTATATGGGCGGTACGGACCGGGCATTTTTCTCAACAGCTGCACCAGATAGCGCACGGAACCAAAGACGATCGAGACAGCGATGATCACCACCGCCAGCGCCTGTATTCCCTGCGACGTCAATTCGATCCATTCGCGCATGCTTCCTGCAATCCGACGGCTACTGCTCAAGTGGAGACTAGGGGCCTCCGTCTCAAGCGGCAACTGTCACATTTAACAGGGCGTGAGCCAGAACTAGAACGCTTCTCCCACACCCATGCTCCAGGTCCAACTATCTTTGCCGCGCGCAAAGTCGGTACGAAGATTCACGTGGTATGTGGGACTCAATACAAACCTGGGGCCTCCGCCAATGTCGGGCAGCAGGTGATTGCTCCTGAAATATTGCGTCGGGCCTGGCACCACTTCGCCGACCCCCGTGAATCCAGCGACGCCCAACCTCCACGGCAACGATAGGCGATATTCCACCTGGGTCGCATACATGTGGCGATCGAGATATTGCCCGGCAACATATCCGCGCAGTTCATTGGACGCCCCATAGATACAATTTCCGTAAAAAGGGGGCTCTCCACCCGTGTCGCAGACGTAGAGGTCGTAGGCCAGCACCTGACTCTTGCTCAAGCTCCAGTACTTGTCGTAATTGAATTTGTAGTGCTCAAACGAGTACTTGCTGCCCAGCGCCTGAGAGAAGAAATCCGCCGTAAATTCCAGCTTGCTGCCGCCAGTGGGATAAAAGTGATTGGGACGAGTATCACGAACCACGCGGAATCCCAACGATGTAAGAGCGGTATCGATCCCGAGGTCCGGTGGGAGCGGAGGAATCTTCCCATCGTTCGGATTCACCGTCAGGACGGACCCTCCATCCGTAAATCGGGGACCGACAAAAATTTTCCAAGCGATGCGACGCACCACTTCCCCAAAAAAGACGTGGCCCGTTTGGTTCAGAGGTAACTTGAGCCCGGCATTGCCTTCAACGAAGCCCACTCCATACAGGTTGTATTCCAAGTTGCCGCGGCCATAACCCGCGGTAACCTCATACTTGTCTTCTTTGAAAAATAACTGGCCACCGAAGAACCAGGCTCGCGTTCCGTTATTGGTGATCAGCCCTCCGCCCCCGATAGTGGATGGAGGAGAGACCTTGTCGTTCTTGTTGAATGGAAAGATGTATCCCACGACGGGTATGAGTCCAGTGCCGATCGCCGGACTCACAATCGGCAGAGGGGCAATCAGGATCGACCCGCGATGCTCTTTCTTCTTCTTCTCGTTCTTCGCGGCAGTCTTTTCGGTCTGCTCTTGCGGCTTGACTTCGCGCGCAGGAGGGGCGGCGGGTTCTTGAGAGGCATCTTTTGGAGCTTTTGGTTCCACCACGGCAGGGGGATTGGACGGCGGTGGCTCGTCCTGCGCCGCGGAGGGTTTCAGCAGGCAAAGGCACAATCCAGCAACTAGAAAAAAGTGCGACAGGAGCAAAGTCAGCAACCTCTTGAAGTTCGTGGCTCGATGCGTGCGGAGATTGCAGGAGTGGACTTCCATGTCGATTCGTTGGTGGTTGGTCGGGTTTCGAGTATGAAGATGTCTACCGCCCAGGTTGCACAAAAATCTCAGCTTAGTAAGGAGGAAGGCGGCTTGCTCAGCAGACTGCGAAAACTTAAGAATGCCGTTCCAGATCAACCTTCCTCGAACAGGCTAGTCGCTCGCTCCTGCGGAGCGAACTGTCAAAAGTCACAGTGTGGGTGGAGAGATGAGTTCGTGGAGTCTCTGTCGGATTAGGCCTGGCTTTGCCAAGCGGACCGGTCGCAGGGTGTCGCCGGGTGTCGCCGGACTGCGGAGCAATCGAACCCTTTGCGCGGACTATCGTCTCTTGGTACCGACGGCAGCCAGAAAGAGCACGGCGGCGAAAGCTGATCCTACGATGGCAAGCGATTTGACGACAACGAGCGTTAGGGCGGTCTCGGTGGGTAAGGTCATAACAACATCCCGGTCGCGTGAAGAATTTCGAACGAAGCTATTCTGCACGAACTGCTTCAGGCCGGAAACTGTAAGAGTTAACAGGGACGTGAACATTTCTTGCCAAGCCCTGTAATATCTGACAGTTCACCCTACATGCGAACTACCCGACCATCGCCTCCACTCGTGACCGAGAGGAGCGCCTTGATGTTCATTACTGCAGGCACCAATCGTGCGACTACCCTGCCGCAATTTAAAGGAACGTACTGGCATTGTGAGCGATGCGGCTCGTTCATTTCTATTCATTCAGCGGGTAGCGTGGACCAACTGAGTTGCCCGTTGTGTCTGAACGAGTTGGAGTATTGCGCCGCATTCGACAGCGGCTTCACCCAGACCTTCGGCGACGCTTAGAATCCGAGTCCAGTCTGCTACACGAGGATCTTCCCGACGGACGAAGGCCGTTTCTGCGATTGTCTGCTTCCGCGCGTCCGGCGACTCCAGTCCCGACCTGCATTTTCACGAGCTCCGTTGACCGCTTGTAAGACTTCACGTATACTGCACAACCTGCTACAAACAGGCATTTTATAGCTCCCAGCCGGAGGCACTAAGCCTGCCAAAAGGGACTCCAGGACAGCCGGATTCTGCGCTATTCGCGTGATCCCGGCTGTGCTATGCTCTTGGGCAAATTTTGTGGGGGACCCATGGGACCTGTTGGGCTTTGTTCACAGCGTCAATGTCTATGTCCAACATTCTGCAAATTCTTGATGTCGATGTTTATGGCGATCACGTTTCTTGCGCCGACATCCCACTCCCAATCGAATGATCCAACGGCGATCGCTAAGGTCCCAGCTGAGATCGACACCGTGCACGTCTCGAACCTTCCTCGGTTGGAGATTCGTCAGGCACCTCTTCGCGTGAATGTAAACCTGGTGACGGTGCCGGTGACTGTAACGGACGCCATGAGCCATACTGTCACCGGTCTGCGGAAGGAAGACTTCGCCCTGTATGAAGGGGACGCGAAGCAGGAGATCCAATATTTCGCCGAAGAGGATGGTCCGATTTCGGTAGGCCTGATTCTTGATCTCAGCAAGAGCATGACCAACAAGGTCGATACCGAGCGTGCGGCAGTGGAGTCGTTCTTTCAAAATGCAAATCCCGACGACGACTACTTCGTCATCACCGTCTCAAACCACCCCAAGCTGATCGCAAGTTCCACTCGGTCCATCCGAGCTATTGAGACAGAACTCGGACTGGCAGTACCCGATGGGAATACTGCGCTACTGGATGCCATCTACATGGGAGTGGAACAGATGCATGCCGCGCAGTATAAGCGCCATGCCTTGCTCATTATTTCCGATGGTGGCGACAACAGCAGTCGATACAAACTGCGCGAGATCAAGAGCATGGTGCGGGAGTCGGATGTTGCCATTTATGCGATCGGTTTGTTCGACACCGCTCTGTTCAAAACCTTCGAAGAATTTATGGGGAAGAAGTGGCTGGGTGAAATCACGGATGCGACGGGCGGACGAACCATAGCCATCGACAGCCTATCGCGGCTCCCGGGAACCGCCGCTGCGATCAGTTGGGAACTCCGCAACCAATATGTTCTTGGCTACAAGCCGAAAGCCGTCGAAGCTGACGGACAATGGCGGAAAATCAAAGTGAAAGTGAGCCCCCAAGGAGACAAGCCGCTCACGGACGTTTCCCACTTACAAGCCTATTACAAAAAAGGATACTTAACTTCAGGGAGGTGAATTGACTCACCTCCCTGAAGCCCCCGAACCGGTGTCATCCATATCCGTTCACAACCGGAAGATTGTCCGAATTACTAGTGACTGCTTCCTCCGAAGGTGAAGTTGACGCCGGCAGAATACCGGAAGTTATTCTGGGACGAATTGTTGTATTGGTTGGTGAAGCGCGTCATCAGGTAGTCGATCTCCACCGGTCGAAACTGAAATGATTTATTGATGGGAATGTCGATACCGCCGCCGATCGCCATCGCAAAAGCATTATCTGCAGGTGATGCTGACGTAGTGCATGTAAGTTGGCATGCTTTCGTCAGATTGGCGTAGACGTTGCTATGCGCTCCACCTAGAAGGACGTGTCCAAAGGGCTGGAATTTTGGCGAACGCAACTTAATCTGGGGACCGAACAAGTACGTAAACAAGTTGCCTTGTGCTGTGGCTGATCCACCGGCGGGATTCGTCCAGGTGATCGTGTTGCTGCCATAACCTTGGAGATCCATTTTGATTCCAAAGTAGTTGGTGAGATTGATGACGAGTGCCCCACCGCCGCCATTCAAACTCAAGCTTTGGGTGCCGCGGGCCACCGGGTAAAAGCGGGCGTACGAGTAGTCGGCGGCGACTTCTGCTCGAGGAAAGTCTTGCGACCACGCAGCGAGCCCCACTAACAAAACAGCGCAAAACACAAACATCTTGGTAATCTTCATGGTTTTCCACTCCTTGACAAAATGAGCGCCACCCACAGGCGCCGGGTCGAAAAAAGTTGGAAGCGTCTTACTCTTCCTTGCTCCCTACAATGCCCGTCCTGCGCTTAATGCGGTACTGGCAAAAAGTACAGGATCATTGGAGTCACACAGATCTACGGGATCAGCGGAATGGCAGCGGTCATTTGGACGTTGAGAATCAAGCTGAGTCGATTATCTACTTGATAAAACTTTGCGGCGCGCTTTGCACCGAGCGCTTTCATGAATTTTGGCCAATAGTCTTGACGCAGCTTCGAAGTCTGGCCGTCGATGCTGATCATGCGCTGCACCATGCTGTTCGCCTTGCTGTCGTCGATGGTGTCGTAGTTGGTCGCGTAGTCCTTGATCAATGCGACGCGCTCGTCGCCGATCACCTGCTGATCGCGCGCGTAGTCCCGGTAAATGGGCCAGAATGCCATGGATTCCGCATCGGTGAATTGCATGGTGGCGGTGATGATGTCGTGCTTGCCCGCCTGGATATCAGAGCGGAGCAATTGGATATCAGAGTCGCTGAGGGGCTTTGCTGTCACCTCCGTAGTCTGAGCGAAGAGAACCGCAGTGAGCAAAAGAAATGACGCACAGATGGACAATAATGTTCGCATGGAGTTTCTCCTGTTGATTTTTGATTGAATCCGAGCACCTGTCTGTTACACGAGGAAGAACTTACCGAGTCTGACATCACACCGGCGATTAGCGGAACCTACAGGCGTCCGCATCGCCGAGAATACTTTCTAGATTGTGCTGATGCCGGCTTGATATTAAGCCTGCGCTTCACATTCTCTGGTTGGGAAAGGGCATAGAGCTACTGGTAGAACTGCCAGTCTGGAGGCCCCCGCATCTGATCGAAGCGACCGCGCTTCGCGGTTCGCGGTTCGCGTTGAAGTGGTGTACCGGGTGCGCGTGTACAAAAAAGAGGAGTTGCCGTTGGTTCATCGGCAACTCCTTCGGGATTCGTAAAATCCTGCTGCCGAGGCTACGAGCCCTCGACCTCCGCTAGCGGCTCTTGCGAGCAGTGCGCAGGCCAAACGAGGAAGCCAAGGACAGCAGACCCAGCAATCCAATCAGTGGCAGTTCGCTTCCAGTCTTGGGAAGCACCGGTGCCGGTGCCGGCGCCTCAGCCACTTGCACGGGGACTGCAACTTCTTCGACCACCAGGATTGGAACGTCCGCCGGCGGCGGTGGAGGTGGTGGCGGCATTTGGCCAGTCAGCTTTGCCTGTTGCTGAACCACCGTCGTGGGTGTCTCGACAACCTTCGTCGCATTCACCGTCATACCCTTCTTGAGGCCCCAGGCATCGACCATCTGTCCATCAACGTTGAACTTCTGGCCATTCGGAATCTTGAACTCCTGGTTCTTGCCGTCTTCCATGGTCAGAATGACAGTGCTGGGTGGGTTGATGAACCAGACCTTTCCCGTTACGCTTTTTACCGTCGTGACGGTCTCTGGAACGGTGGTGGTCGTGATGGTCTTCTCGACCTTCATGCCAGCCTTCAGATCATGAACGCCAAGTTGCTGTCCGTTGACGGTAACTCGGGCGCTCTCCGGAACGTTGTCGAAGTGGCGAAGCGAGCCATCCGCCATTTTGACGACGACGCTGTTGCCTGAAACAAATACGATTTCGCCTTTCTCCACATGAGTTGTGACCGTCCCCTTACCGGAGGTGGTGGTCGTTGTAGTTTGCACTTGCGCGCTCATGGTGACGGCGAAAGCCACACTAAGGGCTCCGACCAACAGCACCAGCAATGCACGTGTCCAGCCTGTTTTCGAGTTCATTGCGTCTTCTCCTTTATCGATTTTCCGAATCGTGTATCTGCTCCGAACGGTGTTGCTTTATTCAAGAACGCTCCTGTCGCCAGTACGGTGAAGAGTTCTGGGCCCGGACACGGAACGCAAACGAGTTTGAATACTGACCGCAGCTGAACCAGCAATTGTGGCCTGGACGATGTATCGCTGCGGGGCGCTGCCAATGAAATAAAACGGGTAGCAAGTGATCAGGGTGATCGAGGGATGGGACCTTGGTTGCAGGACCGAAACATCAGTCGGCTCGACGATCGTGATGCGGTCGATGATGAACGTTTCCGTCTCTTGTAGCGTGACCAGTTCGATCTTGTCGCCGACAGCAATGTCCTTCAGCCCACGAAAGAACCCGTCGCGATGCCCTGCGATAGCCACGTTGCCGTTCTCTCCCGGATTCGCTGTGCCAGCCACGTGTCCCACTCCCCGGTTCAGGACGAGATCGTCAGTCCCCTCCAGGACGGGAACCTCCACGTCGATCTTGGGAATGCGCAAAATACCGATGGCGGGAGAAAAATGTGCCGCCAGGCTTTCCTGATACTGCTTTACGCGTTTTTCCGACCACAAACTGAAATCCGGAGCCGTTGTGCTCAGGGACACCCCGCGTGGACCTGCGACGGGCACGCGTGCCAAAACCTTGAAGTTCTGCATGCTGGCGTTCGACAGAACGGTACGGTGGACGCGGGCGGCTACATAGAAACCGATCATCAACACACCGACGATCAGCAGTACCCGCTCGAGATGTCGTACCCAACGCATTCCGTGACCTGAATTTACGGAGAGTCACTCGGTGACCAGGAGAAGGAAGTACCTGCTCCGTTCGCATAGCGATGCTCTCTCTCACGCCGAACAGTACAAGGGCGATAGACAACTGTGTACTGTCAATACTTACAGCCGTCCCCGCAGGGCCCTCCGTGGACCAGCGATACAATCTGAGCCGGAAAGCCAGCTAATTCATGGGTTTCGCGCAGGAAGAGGCGCAATCGGTCGAAGCAGCTCCCGGGGGCCTCGCGGTTATTCCCACGCCCGATAGAGACGGCTTCCTAACCGGAACACGAGCACCAGTTTCAGGAAGCTCCCAAGATGCTGTGCGATTTTTCGGAGCCGGTCCATACCGCTCTCCTGGCTGAAACGCTTCCAAGAGCACATTAAGAAGGGGAAACGGATCCCGGAACTGTCATTAGTTATAGTCACTGTGCAACTGGAAGGTTGACTCGGAGTATGGCGGTGAGCGGCGCGGCCCTTAGACGGATTCGTACATCAAACTCGCAGAAACAAAGAGTTTATTGGCAAGCACGGCGTCGATGGCGCGGAGCAAGTCTAAGTTCAAACGCGACTTTACGACGTAGGCCGAACCACCCGCGCCAATAGCGGCATTCACATAGTCCCGATCTTCGTGCACCGTGAGAAAGATGATTTTGGCGTTATATCCCAAATCTCGCAAGCGACGCGCAATGTCGATCCCGCTCATTTCCCCCAAAGAAATATCGAGGATAAGGACATCGGGTCTGAGGCGAAGATATTCCCGAATGACGGCGCCGCCGTCAACGAGAGCGGCCAGGACTCGGAAGGAACTCTCTTTCTTCAACATCTTGCCAACGTGATCGAGAACGGCCGCGTTATCGTCGGCAAGGAGTATAGTCACGTCCGGCACGACTGCCTTTCAAGGGCCGGATTGGAGATCGCGATCCTAACCATCGACAGGCGATCGCGGTGCCCGGACCCATGGACCAACATTTGGCAGGATTCTAAACAGCATCGGTGGGGTCGGCTACTGTCAATTCTGACGGCACACGCCTCGTAGCCACCGGTACTTTACCTTCCACCAGCGTGCCGAGGGACGGCTTCGACCAGATCGAGAACTCTCCGCCGACCAACCGCAAACGCTCCCGCATACTCACCAGTCCCAGGCCGTGATCCGCTCTTGCATTCTCAGGAGTGAATCCCACTCCATCATCAGAGACTCGTAAATGGATCACATTCGAATGGCAGATCAATTCCACCTTCACGTGACGGGCCTTGCTGTGCTTGACCGCGTTGCGCAACGACTCCTGCACCGTACGGAAGAGGTTGAGAGAAATGTTTTCGTCGAGGTCGTCGGGCAGGGACTTCACGATGCATTTGATCTCAATCTTGTATTGCTGGGCAAACTCATTACACAGTTGCCGCACAGTGGTGGTCAGCCCAAAGTAGTGCAGCTTTGAGGGATGTAGTCGGTGAGACATGTGTTGGATGTCGGTGGCGATTTCGTTCGTCAGCTGCCAAAGCACATTGAGTGCCTGTTTGCGGGATGGATCCTGATCGACGGATGCCGCTTGCTCAGCTTCCTGAAGTCCGTTCGCCAGTAATGCCAGCCGCTGGTTGATATCGTCGTGCAACTCGCGCGCAACTCGCGCCCGTTCCTCTTCGCCCGCTCGCAAAAGCCGCCCACTGAATTCGGTCACCGTCGCCTTGGCGTGCTTCAAATCGCTGATGTCCATGCAGCATCCGACGTAACCGGCAAACGTACCGTCGCTGTTAAATCGGGGGGCTCCGATGTCCAGAACCCACCGATATTCTCCATCTCGGCGGCGAAGACGGTACTCCATGCTGAATCTTTCGTGGCGATCAAAGAATTGCATGTACGTATTGAGGCGCCCTTGCACGTCTTCTGAGTGAACAGATTCCAACCAGCCGTTGCCTAGTTCCTGTTCCATGCTCCGGCCGGTAAATTCGAGCCAGGGTTGATTGAAATAGTTGCACAACTTGTCGGTGCCGGACATCCAGATCAGCACGGGCGCGGTGTTGGCGATTAGGCGGAAGCGCTTCTCGCTCTCAGCCGCGGCTTGCTCGGCTCGGCGGCGCTCGGTTATGTCTCGGACGATGACGGTAAAAAGCTTCTTGTTCCCAGTCTCCACATGGGAAATAGAAGCCTCGATGGGAAATTCTTCGCCGTTCGATCGAACTGCCCAAAGTTCCCCCTGGCCCATGGTCCGGTTGGTGACGCCAGTCTCGCCAAAACGGCGGACGTAACCGCTGTGCGGGGCACGGAACCGCTCCGGGATGAATCGCTCGATCGACTCGCCAATCACATTCTCTTCCAGGCAACCAAACATTTTCTCGGCGGCGGCATTGAACAGCACGATCCTCTGCTCGGAATCGACGGCGATGATGGCGTCCATTGCCGAAGCCACGATGCCGGCCATCCGATCCTGACTGATCTGCAGCCTTCCTTCGATTTCCTTGATCTCCGTAACGTCGGTTAATACTTCCAGGATGCAAACCTTGCCATCGATTTCGATCAACTCCGCAGAGGTTAACCCGATCACAACTCGGTCGTTCTTGGCCCGGTATCGACATTCCACATTGCGAAAGGAAGATTCCTTGAACAACCGCTGCATCAAACGGTCTCTGTCCGACCAATCCGCCCGAAGCCCGACGTCCAGAGCGCTGTGTCCAATCAACTCTGCTCGGGTATAGCCAGATACCTTCTCATAGGCTGCGTTGATGTCGAGATAAAGGTGAGTTTCGGAATTCGTCAAAGCCAGGGCGTTGGGGCTCTCTCGAAAGACTTTCGAGAATCGCTCTTCGGACTTCTTCAGTTTTTCCTCGGCACGTTTTCGCTCGGTGATGTCTCGCGAAATCTTGGAAGCCCCAATGATCCTGCCCTGAACATCCCGTAATGGGGACAGGGTTAGCGAGACATTGATTCTCCTGCCATCCTTGGTCACCCGGACCGTTTCGTAGTGCTCAAGCCTCTCGCCCGCTTTCATCTTCTCGAGGATCGTTGCTTCTTCCCCCCGCAACTCAGGTGGAACCAGCACCCGAATATGCCGTCCCAGCATTTCCGCCTCCGTGAAGCCAAAAGTATGTTCGGCTCCGTGATTCCAACTCGTAGTGACTCCGTCCAGGTCCATGGAAATGATTGCATCCTCGGAGGACTCGACAATGGCGGCCAGCCTGGATAGAGCTTCCGATGCCCGCCTACGATCGGTGATGTCCTGGGCGGTGCCATGAAGATGGGTCAGGCGGCCAGCGGCGTCGCGGATCCCTTCGCCCCGGATGCGGACCCACCTCTTGCCTCCATCAGGCAGTAACGTTTCCACTTCGATTTCCTGGATTGCGCCGCCCTCTGCAGATGCTTTCATGGCGGCGGTCAGCCGTTCCCGACTCTCAGGCGTGAAGATCTGCCCAAAGTCGTCCCGCCCAATCAGCCGCTTCGCCGGATCTAATCCATAAACGCGATAGAGTTCCTCGGAGCAGGCCAGTTCTTCCTTGCTCACATCCCATAACCAGCTGCCGATGCCAGCCAGTCTCTGCGCCTCGGCCAACTCCTGCTTGCTTCGAGCAAGCGCCTCCTGCGCGCGCTTACGCCGGACGATACTGCGAAGCAAGAGTCCAATCAGTAGAGTCTCAATCAGGAGTGCCGCGAAGAGGCCAAGAATCCTCCACCGGTAAAGCTCCCACGGAGAGGACTCCCAGTTCACCAAGACGCTATCCGGCGGGATCTCGCTTTCCGCAATGCCCCAGCGGTGAAACTGTTGCCAGTCGATCATGTAGTGCTGGAAATTGCCGGTGGTGACAAGAATATCCTCAGCCTTCTCACCTTTCAGAAGGCGCGCGCCATCGTGTCCCAGCGTGCGCCCCACGTCCGCCAGGTCGGCAACGCTGCCCCCGACGGCACCGCTTCCCACAACCGAGGAGAATGTCCCGTAGATTGGTCGAGTCGCTACTTTGGAGATAGCCGGCAGGATGCGTGCCGGGATGAATTTCTCGCCGCTCGGATCGGTGGCGAAATCAAGGAATAGGATGACCGTGCCGGGCTGCGCGCTGGCCAATCTAGGTCCCAGTTCCGACAGTGCCAGATCGGTGACGTATTCAAACTTCAGATTGGGTTCATAGCTTTTGAACTGTTTGCGCGCAATTCTTACGTCGAGCTGCTCATCATCGGAAGAACCAGAAACCACAATTACGCGCGAGGTTTCGGGATTTTGCCGCAACGCCAATTGCAGGGTGGCCTCGTAATTCGTCTCTCGAATCACTCCCGTGGCACTGGGCGTCTGATGGAGCCACAGCTCTCTGTTTTGGGGATCAGTGACGAAGAATAACAGGACTCCACCCGGGAATAACTTTGCTTGCATCGGCTGGGCAAACATTACCGTCTCTTCCCCGATGGCCACGACAAGCTGGAAAGTCTGCCCCCGATACTTATCGATGAGATAGGAGGCCGTCGCCTTCCCGCGCGTACGGTCCTCGAGAGCAGATGCGAAATCGAGATACTCGAAGCTAAAGCGAACGGGTTTATCGGAGCCCACCAGAATCTGGGTTTCCGCCTGCTCGATCATGGACGCAACGTCAGGCAAATCCGGGTCCAGTGAGGAGAGGAAGAGCACCTCAATTTGTTGCGGCGTGGGACGTGGAGCGGGATGGGAATGTCGCGCGGCGGGACTAGCCTTGCCAAGTCCAGCAAAACCAAGAGCCAAGGCGCAGATCAGCCCGAACCGGAACAGTACCGTTCCTCTAAAAAGACATCGCTGATTCTGTGTCGGACGCGTAGTCGGCACACTCTCAGTTCCGTGGTCGGAAAAGCAGGCCCGGCGACCTCTATTAAGAACTTTCGCAATCCTGCGGGGATGTGATTGCGATCACAATGTCCGGTGATCATTCTGCCCCGAGGAGCGGACCTGCGCCATAGTAAGAGTGAAGCTCCACGTACAACTACTGGCATTCTTACCAGTTACGCGCGCCGCCGGGTGCAGCCGGCATTTTATCCCTCTTGGATCTTTCGTGGTCTCTCTTATCGCTGGCGTGGGGCGCTCGCGGATAGCTTATCCGAATATGAGACACACAGGCAGCTAGCCTGCTTAATTCACCAAGGTGAGATTTGCTTGCGAGAGAGGTGAGCAAGGCAGGGATGACGGGCGGAGCGGTGTGAGCGGAGAGCTTTCTCGGCGAGGATCGTGGTGGGAGGCGGTCAAGGGTAGTTTCGGGCACGGCTCCGCACGAACGGCGGGGGAAGATGAGTTAGGAGGCAAACGAATCGGGTCAACTGCTGTTGACGGCAAGAGTAGCGGAACGGAACAAGTTCTGAAATGGCCAGCCGCTGGCCAGGTGAAAGCGGATGCAGCGGGCGGTGTGGCGTACGCGGGCGCCGATTTTGAAGAGCTGGGCGCGCAAGGTTTCGATCTGGGCCGATTGCCAAGGCTGGGGCAACTGCAGACGAAAGAAGTTGACCAGGTTGTAAGCGGCGGCGTGCAGGAGCACGCGGAAGGCATTGGCCAGAAAGCGGTGACAGCTCAAGCGGTCGGCGCAGAAGCCGTTCTTGAACTCCTCGATGCGGTTCTCGCACTCGCCGCGATCGTTGTAGAAAGCGAAGACTTGGGAGGCAGGTCCGGCGCAGTTGGTAACGAGGAAGCGCAGGTTGGTTCCGGCGGCGGAGTGTTCGGCCTTGTAGCAGATGCGGCGCTGGCGCGGCCAGCTGCGGGCGCGGTGGCGGAAGCTGGAGAAGCTGCGCTGCGGGAGTTGGGTACGGCGATAGCTGCGTTTTAACCGCTTCTGCCGCGGCTCGGCACGACGCTTGAAAACGCAGTTGGCGGGGATGCCGAAGGTGTACTGGAGAGCGAAGAACTCGCAGAACTGGTAGAGCAAGGGCAGAGCGAAGCCGGCGTCGCCGCGCAGTTTGATTTTCACCCCGGGGAAGGCGGCCTGCAGACGCGGCACCAGACGCAGCAGCATGGGCACGATGCGGGCATGACTGGAGGCGTTTCCCGGCCGTAGCCGCGCTGCCAGCAGGCATCCGCTGTGGCGTTCAAAGATCAGCATGGGGTGATACATATGCTGGCCGTAGGCGCCGTTGAAGAAGCTGAGCTGCTGCTGGCCGTGCGTGGGATCGTCGGTGGAATCGAGATCGAGCAGGATCTCGCCGCGCTGGCGAACCGGGTCGCCACAGAGACGGATGAACTGCTGGCACAGCAAGTCGTTGGCGTGCACCAGGTCGCGGGAGGACGGCGCGTTCTCCCAGCGGCTGAGCGTGGGCTGGGAACCGAGAGGGTCGCCCAGTTTCTGATCGGCGACGATCTGCAACAGGGGATCGTGGCGCAAACGATCGGCATCGTTGGCGTCTTCGTATCCGGCCACGATCTGGTAGATGCGTTGCCGCAACAGAGCCAGCGAATCATGGCGCAGGCGGTCGGGTTGCCGCGGATCGCTGAGTTGCGCGGCCCAGTCGTGGGTCAGATGATGGCGCTGATCGAAGGCGCGCAGGGGCAGCAAACCGGCATCGCTGGTGATCTGGCCCCCGGAAAAATCGGCGCGGATGGGTTGATGACGGTAGAAGGAGAAGCACAGCTGTGGTAAAACACTTTGTATCAAGCGATGGATGCTCCGAAAGGGAATGCTGGGTCGGCGAAACCCAGTGTTCATCATCCTTTTAGAGCATCCTTTTCTTTTTAGCTAGAGACTTCGTGAATAATCCAGGCTAGAGCACGCCGTCTTTCTCCATCTTGCTCACGACCAGATTGACCAATCCCTTGATCGCGTTGTGAACATTGGATGGATTAAACGTGTCGGTCGTCCCGGTCCAAATCAGCTGTCCGTCAGGCGGCGTCGTGAGATAGAGATTGGTTTCAACGCGCACCTTCTTCTCTTTCTCCAGATATCCAGGCGAATAAATCACGGGATACAACGTTCCGTAGTAACCATAGAACGTGTTGTAGTAGGGATAAGGCATGAAGTATGCCGTGCCGGGAATGTAGGTGACGGTGTTGTCCACCTTCACCAGGCGTGAAACCACAACGGCCTCGATCTGGTTGGCCTGGATTTGCTCCCTGAGGTAGGTGAGATCCAGCTTGGTACCCGGTGGGCGGAGCAGAATCGTGTTGCCAGCGACTGCTTCCAGTCCTTTGCTGGTGAGTTCGGCTGCCAAGGCATCCTCGAAATCGGCCCGGACTTCCATCTTATTGCTGAACCCCATCGCCAACACTCGATGAAATTTCTTCGTCGGAGCATAGCTCGGGTTTCGCCAGCTCGCGATGAGCTTGCTGGACCGGCCAAAGACCAGGACGCCTGTCGCTAGGACGAGGGCGATGATGAGCATTCCACTCAAGCTGAACCGTTTTGTTTTGGTCGATAGCGGCATTCTTGTCAGCCGGCCTTTCTCCACACACAGGTTGATTACTCCGATGCCAGGCTGTATCGTTGGCCTCGATCGGCATTCACTCTCTACTAATGCCCCACGTTGAGAGCCATCTGCTCCGTTCCTTCCACTTTGTGCCTTTCGAATTCCGCGAGCAGCCCAGCATCGGTTAAGTCCAGCGGGATCGAGTGCTCCCAATCATGGTGAGCCATCTCTATCAGGCGTCCGACTACCTCAGAGTTGTGCACCTCGATGGCTAATTCCCTGCGACTATCAAAGCTGCCGGGCGCCAGGTTAATGGATCCCACAATTGCGCGGGCATGATCGGCAAGAAGCATTTTGGCGTGCAATTTCAGATGTTTCAGTTTGTGTATCTTGATGCCAACGTCATCCATCGTTCGCAATCCGCCCACTGATTCCACGAGTTTTTCCTTCTTGAGTTTGTGGGGCGGGCGAGCCATGACATGGATCTTTACACCACGGGTCGCAGCCCGCACCAGGCGCTCGATGATCACCGCATCCTGATAGCGCTCGTTTTGTAGAAAGAGAGACTCTTTCGCTTCATCGATAAACTGTGCGATGCGGTCTCGTCCGTTGCCCGAACACCAAATCAGGTGTGTCTTCTCGTTCCCATGGAAGGGCTTCCGCGCCCAGTCGGCCTCGAAGCATTCCACGATCTCGGCAACCTCATGGGCGTGCGATGTGGCGACGGAGTAATCGCGGGTTACGGTGAGATTCTTCGTCTCAAAATTCAGAGAATTCACGAACGCGGTCGTATCATCCACCACCATCGACTTCTCGTGGGTGACGTCGTAGGCAGGGTTGCTATCAAGAACTTCAACGCCGCCGTCCTGAAGCTGCTTGCTGGAGACCTGATTTTCCGATTCGCCATCGCGGCGAGCAGGGTTCAGCATAACGCGAACTTTTACACCGCGCTTCCTTGCGGCAATAACACCGGCCAGGAGTTCCGGATCCGTGAAGATGAACATTTTGATGCGCAACGATTTAGTCGCGCCGTTAATCGCGTCCAGAATCGGCTTTGCGGAATCGTCGGGCAGCACAATCAGGGAACGGGGCATAGCTCCTCCTCAATCTCAATCAGGATCGCGCAATACGCGATTTTACGAGACGAGAACCGGCGCGGGTGCGGTGTTGTACTGGATTCGGTACAGTTCGGCATATACGCCATCACGCGCCATTAGCTGGTCGTGACTTCCCTCCTCTGCGACCACTCCATCTTTGAGGACCACAATCTTGTCGGCGTCGCGAATGGTGCTCAGTCGGTGGGCGATCGTGAGCACGGTGCGTCCTTTCATGAGTTTTTCCAGCGCATCGATCACTAGTTTCTCCGACTCGGTGTCGAGTGCGGCGGTCGGCTCATCCAGGATGAGGATGGGGTTATTGCGAATGATGGCTCGGGCAATTCCAATGCGCTGCCGCTGACCGCCGGACATGGTTTCTCCCCGCTCGCCGATCATCGTGTCGTAGCCATGAGGCATCTTAGCAATGAACTCGTCCGCATTGGCGAGTTTGGCCGCTTCGTGGATCTGCTCATCCGTCACACCCGGCTTGCCGTAGGCGATGTTCTCCCGCACTGTTCCGGCAAATAGCCCTGGCTCCTGCAGGACATACCCGATCTGGTCGCGCAGGTGATATTTCTTGAACTCGCGAATATCCGCTCCGTCGATTTTGACGGTTCCGCCGGTCGGATCGTAAAACCTTGGGATCAAGCTCACGACGGTGGACTTGCCGCAGCCGGTGGGCCCAACCACTCCAATCATCTCGCCAGCCTTGACCTTGAAGCAGACATCCGTGAGCACCGGGGTACCGGACTCGTACGCAAAGGCGACATGCTCGAATTCAATCTCGCCAGCGAGCGACTGCGGTTCGCGCGCGTCAGACCGCTCGGGAATGATGGTGTCGGCATCGAGAATGGCGCGGATGCGCTCTACTCCAACCGCGGCCTGCGCAATCGTGTTGGTCATCGTAGCCAAGTCCTGCACGGGCTTGAAGAATTTGCGTAGATATGCGAGAAAGACCGTCAGTGCGCCGGCGGTCATCGCCCCGGCGAGAATGAGCGAAGAGCCACGCCACATCACCACGGCGGTACACAGTGCGACCGTGATCGCCACGATTGGGGACAGCAGGGACTTGATCCGCCGGGCCTTGAGCGCGGCATTCACCGTCGCATGGCTGACTTCAGCGAGTCCTTCTTCCGCCAGGTCCTGCCTGCCGAAAGCCTTCGTCACCCTTATGGATTCGAGTCCCTGCTCCACCACCGAAACGACTCTGCTTTGCTCTTTGCGTACCTCGTGCGTCGCCTTCTTGACGGCCTTGTTGAATCTTGATACGAGAAGAAGCAGAAACGGCGTCACGGCCAGGGCGATCAGAGTGAAGTCCCAGTTCAACCGGACCATGATCAGCAGCATGGCGACGATCGTGAACAGATCGACCACGATGTCGAGCGTAGCAGACGAGGCGAAACTCTGAATCGTCGACACGTCGGAAGTGATCGTGCTCAACAGCGTCCCGCTCTGGTGAGTATCGTAATAGCTCAGAGATTGTTGCTGAAGGTGATGGTAGGTGCGGATCCGGAGGTCGTTGGCCACCCACTGGCCCACACTCGTGGTGTAGTAGTTGGAAACATAAGAGGCGATCGCGCCCACCAGCGCGATGAGCAGAACCGCCATTGAGGCCGCGACTGCAATTTGCATCTTGTCGCCGCCTCCCAATATCGGGTGCAGAAGGTCTGCTACTCGGGGTGAGAGCTTGTGGGAGCCGACGACGTTGTCGAGAATGATCTTCAGCGGCCAAGGCCCGGCCACGCTCATCAAGGTCTGGACGACCATGGCTAGCAGAATCACGAACAGCGTGCCCCGATAAGGGCGGACGAGACTAAGGATTAGTCGCAGCATTCGGTCCCCTCTTCACTCAACACGCACACGAACACGGAATCCAGTACGGCCAGCTCAGGCGCTCGCCGCTGGCAACTATACGTGGAGCGGCGTTCGTTCGCCGCTCCACTGTTTCCGGTCGCGGCTTACGCCTTCGGGGGGAAGGGCTTGAGAAGCTTCGCCACCGCCTGGTTGATGCGGTTCAAGTTCGTTTGCGCGTTCTTGCTTGGGTTTAGGGTCTTGGTTGCCACCCCGCGCCAGATCATTTGCTTCGTCGCCGGATCGTAGAAATCGAGGACCAGGGTGCCAATCTGAATCGTCGAACTCGTGGCGCTCGCCATGCCTCCGCCAAACCGCCAGCCGCCTCCCGTGCCGTAGGCGTTCCACTGCTGCTGCTGCTGGATCGAGGTCTGGAGACCTACATACATATCGGCGGTGTCCGCTTCCGTCTTGGTCATCCCCTTGCTGGTCAACTGGCTGTCCACTGCGTCCTTGATCTGCTGCGAGACAATCGGATCGATCTGCTCTGCGTTGTTGATGTTGACCCACTTGTAGGTGTGGTATTTTGAGAAATCGGTACCGGGCATGTAATTCGTCTTGATATCCTGGGCGGTCATAGACCCACACGCAAGCAGGATTAGACACATCGCCAGACCGACTCCAACCACTCCACGCTTCAATCTCGAAATCATCGCATTCTCCTTATGGCATCATGATTGTCCGCGCAAAATATTCCTTTGTTGCGAGGTGGAAGTTCCGGCAGAGATTAAGCAGACCAGTCTCCCCCCAGCGGAATCAATCGCAACCACCCTAGGCCCGCACTTTGGAATGCTCAACTGTGAGTTCTACCAGTCCTACTTCAGCGCGATCGGGAATGATTCCGATCGCATGCAACTGCTCATCCCGCAGCTTTGCTGACATGATCTGGATTTGCACCTGAGGCCTGGCACCGCCTGTAATTTATGACAGTTTCTTTCAGCTCCACTTTTGACTAGCGTCACGCTTGGATGCGTCTACCGTACTCGGGAGATCAGAATGACAAAAGGGCGATGTCTGTTCGTGGCTTGCTATATCGTAGTGGGGCTCACAAGCTGTGCCTTCAGCCAAAAGACAAAAATCGGATACGACAAAAGCGCGGATTTCTCGAAGTACAAGACGTATACCTGGGCGAAGCCAGATCACCCGATCGAGAGGCCGCAACTTTATCAGGATGTGGTCGGTACGATCGACCAGGACCTGCAAGCCAAAGGTCTGACCCGCGTTGCTGCCGATGGCGACCTGACCCTCATCGCCGCGGGCGGCATCGATTTTGGATATAACGAGCCGCCAACCCCGTTTATCGATCCTGTCATGTGGCAAGGCGAATACGGCAGGCCGGGCCTCAATGCGCCGCTGATCGCCAAAGGAACCCTCAGCCTCCAATTCACCGAAAAAAGTCAGAACAAGACGGTTTGGAAGGGGACGGTCTTGCAGAACCTCGACCCCGAACAGAAGGATAAGGCGTTGGTTCTCGCGGAGAAGGCGGTTGACAAATTGCTCAAGGACTTTCCGCCAAAGCATTAGCAGGGAGAACCCGGATCTCTCGGACGCCGAGGGGGGTTTCTTCATGCAGACACCTCATATCGGGACCGGGCCCGCCGGGATCAGTCGTCCCACAGCATGAGGAGTTAGCCACGCACCGCAATGCGACTCGGGAGTTCCCCCACAGACTCCCGGGGCATGCCGAGTCCTTGCCGATCGTCTTTCGAAGCTTCCTGCCGGTCTTCCCGATCCTCGAATGAGCGCTCGATCGTGTTTTTCAGCCGTGCGTCCCACTCTCGAAGAGGAGGGCGACGCTCTTCTGGAAGCGCTGCCATCAGATCATGGACAAGCGCATTCATCCGGCGCATGACCTGCACGCTGGTAGCGCCGTATGCGCGGATTTCATCGAACGCCAAGCGAAGCAGATCCTCCCACGATGGGAACGGAAGTACCAGTCGCAGTTTGCCATCGCTGTCACGGAACTTTCCAATTTCAAGGTAACGGCGTCCTAAACGGAGAAGCAAGTCCTGGATCTGATCGAGCGCCTGCACCGCGGTTGTCGGATCGTTGATTGCGGGGGACAACGCTTTGATCGCGATATCCACTAGCAAGCGGATCGCATACTTGGGATCCTGGTCGAAAGTACGTTCTCCGCCAAAAGCGATTGCATGCCGCAAGCGTCTTTCCGGAATCGGAGAGCTAGCACCGAAGACGTGGAGCACCGGAGTGAGTTCGACGACGGTGTCGCCGACCGCCGTAGCCATTTCAATGACTCCGCCAGACTCCTTCGCCAAGTGCACCAGTTCATCGACATTGACCGTCTGGATCGACCGGGGACGCCCGCCCTGAATGAGTGACTGGGTGCAAGGCAGAGACCGGAAGTCATCCGATCCGCTGGCCGCGATACCCGATTTCGCCGACGGATACAGTGTGGTGATCACTCTGCGTCCCTGGTCGCCGGTGAAAATCAACATTCGGTTGACCTGCAGAAGACCGATGCGATGGATCAGCGCGATAAACATCGCCACACTAGCCGTTAGCAGGGCAACGACCACCCAAACACTGACAAACGGAACGAGGCCCGAACCGCTGCGGTCGACTCCCCCCAGCGCCGCAATTGCGTAGAGGAACGTTGCCGTAAATATCCCTAGCGAATGGGACATTACGGGATCGCGCGCGATCCAGAGAACGAGCCGAGGAGAGTAGGCAGTGGCGCTGAACTGCACCATCACGAAGGCCAATGAGAACACGATGCCGGTCAGGGCAATCATGCCCGAAGCAATGGAAGAGTACATCGCCGTCGCCGATGCAACGCTCAGTTTCGAGATCAGATGCGGAAAGAGGTGGTTTTCGATCCGAGGAAAAAACAGCCCAGCCACGATTGCGGTGACCGCGTACAGCGCAGGAATTCCCCAAGGACCTAACTGACCGGTGGACCTTGTGTTAGACATTTGTGGCGCCTTCCAGGCTCGACACGTAGTCGTTGACGTTCAACCGCGCAGTACCCGCTTAATCTCTCCGGGAAATCAGTTATTGCGCCACCACGGTCCAGGTGTTATCGGGATCGAACGAGTCCATCGCGGTAGCTATTTCTGATGTCGTCTTTCCGAGATCTTTCTGCAGGAGCACGCCGTCCTGATCAATCAGGAAGGTCATTATGCCCGAGTTCCCGTATTGCGCCGGGTAGGCAACGAAGGCAAATCCCCCAACCATTTTTCCGTCGACCACGTAATCCTTGGCGCCACCCGGCGCGTGCTCTCCCTGCTTCTTGAGCATGCGGAAGTTGTAACCGTGGAACGCCGCTCGCGCAGCCGGCTTTATGTTGTAGCCCTCGTCCGTCGCAAATGCGACAAGCGGCCCGAGCGGACTCTTGGGCTGGCCCTCTGGCGAGTCCCAGTACAAACCATTTTGCTTGCCCGAGTCGCTGATGAACTTCAGCGCAAATTGTTTTGCATTGCTGCCATCGCGAGGCTGAGAAAAGTATTCGCCTTGGGCATCAACGAGAGCTAGACAGACATCGATGACGGCCAGTTCGTTCCGGCCAACGCGGCGCGCCAGAATCTCATCTTTGCCTGCCGCTGTGTCGAAAAACCACTGGCCTCCGTTGTCTTTCTTCAGCGGAATGGGGAAGGGAAAATTGTCCGCTCCAACCAACAAGATCTGAGCGCCGTCCGGCATCTTGCGATAGCGGTGCATGGTACCGTAGGCTGCGACAAAGGCGTCAATTACAGTTTTGTCCTGGACCGCATCTCCCGAGGAGACAAGTTCCTTTGAGTCGGGACCGAGAACTGCCAGTATCGCATTTTGATCGCCCGACTTTGCCGCCTGGAGCAGCGCATTGCCCGCATCTTCCGGAGACGCATAAGCCTTCGGCGATGCCTTATCGGACTTGTTGCAGGCAGTAAATGAAACGAGCACAGCCAGAAGCAGCAATCGCGTCATAAGTGCGAGTCTTTGGTTGTTGAGACGCATAATGATCCTCCAACGGAATCACGGCTAAACATCTCGCCAGTGGCTTTCACGATCTGGCGCATTTCATTTGCACAAACCCGCGTGGCCTTATCGGCGAAAGCCTCCGCCTCCACCACTGCGTCCGCCCCAACCACCACCACCTCCCATGCTAGAGGAGCCACGAGCGCTGGCCGCACGGGAGTCCCAACCTCCACCGCTGGCACCGCCGAAGGCTGAAGACCCGCTGCTCTTTTCCTGTCCGCCCCAACCTTTGGAAGCAGCAGACTGGCTCGAAGTTGAACCGTATTTCTGTGTATTGTTCGAATTTCCGGTCCAGCCGCTTCCGGTGTTCTTATAGGTGTTCCCATTCGCGGTGGCGTACTTGTCGCCGGTTGCGGTCTGACCGACCGCAGCGCTGTTGCCATTCTTTCCCGTCGCGCCATACGCCGAGCCCCCATTCGTGGTGTGCACTTGACCTGTCGTTCCCTGCGAGGTCGTTTGGTGCTGGCCGTATGCGGTATTGCCGTTTTTCGAAACTGTCGAGGCCCCGTAGCTTCCATTGGCATTCGATCCTTGCACGGTCGAGGCAGACGCCCCAGTCCGCGGGTTGTAGGCTTGGGCGGCGCTTGCGCTGCCGTAGGCGTTCGAAGTAGACGCGCCGCGGGCATAAGTCCCGGTGGATGGGTTATACGCCTGACCCGCGCTTGCGCTTCCGTAGCCGTTTGAGACTGTGCCGCCACGAGCGTACGTCCCAGTGGCCGAGTTATAACTGGTCCCATAATGCGCGACGCCGCCTGACCCGTAGTAGCCGCCGTGCCAGGCGCTGTTTCCGTAATACGCGCCACCGCGATAGACCACCGTGGTGCTGTGCCAACCACAATTCCAACTGCTATATCCCCAACCGCAACATCCGCCACTCATCATCGCGCCCACCGCAATGCCGACTCCGAACGCGAGCACGGCGGCACCCGCAGGCGGCGGGGGCGGTGGCACGTATCCCACGTAGACGTAGGGAACTCCGTAAACCACCGCGGGGTTGTACATGGGGACGTACACGACCTGCGGATTCGCGGACTGGATGACGATGGTTTGCGGCGTCTGCTCGGTAACCACAATCTGTGTCCCGGATTTCAGATTGCCAGCGGCCTTCGCTTTGGCGCGCAAAAACTGAATCGCCGCCATCACATCGGCCGCCTGCGTGTGATACGCCTCGCCCAGTGCCGACGTCCAGCTCAGGTTCTTCGTCATGTTGTCGAGGACCGAGGGGAATTGGGTCAACGCCTTCACGCTGGGATCCCATGGTTGCGTGTCCACGGCCTGCATAAGCTTTGAACCAGTGAGACCGCTCTGATGAACAAAGTTATCAGCGGCTTCGATCTGGTCAGGAAACGTCGCAGCTCCAAGGATCTGCGCCACCAGCGAGTCCGGGTACAAAGCGATAGGCCCTGTAAGTTGCTGCAACTCCTCCGCGGTCAGAGGGACGCCTTGACCCGAATATCCGGACGGAGGCGCCGATTCCTGAGCTCCAGCTTCAAACGGCACTGCTGTAACCACCAGCAGCAGGGACAGCATCGTCGATAGAAGCTGTTTCGCAAGTGTCCTGATCATTTTCCCTCTCCTGCGGGCGGACTGTTGTTCTCCGCCGGTTACGATGAGTTTCGGCCCCGGGGAATCTCACATCCCGGTGCGATCCGAACCCTCAGAAGACAACCCCGTATGCAGTACGGCGCCGTTCTCAGGTGCAGAGATGTTCGTGCTCTCATCTCCTAGTTCGTTCCCGGCGTTCCTTGCCAGTCAAGAACATCCACGAGTTTCCACGGGTTCTCTCTGAGGTCGTACTGCAATTGCCCTTGCTGATCGATCACTAACTGAGTAGCGGGATACACCATTCCCGTGCTCTTGCTCTTGTCGGTGGAGTTCAATTCGAATTCACCCGCCGTCAGGTTGAACGACTGGGACTGCGTATCGAAATAGGCTTCTCCAAACCTGATCTGGCGGTTTGTGACAAAGACGATCTTTCTGCCGGTTGGCGTGGGTACCATGCGGATATAACTGACGTCATACCCGATCGTCCCGGTGATCGAGCAGTGCCCTACGGCCTTCATCTTCGTTAGCGCGTTGACCAGGCCTTGATTCTGTCCCTTGCTAAAAGCCTGGATCAGAATCTGCCGGTCCTCCGGGGTCGACCAATCGTAAATCTCCAAAGTTACGCCGATCACCGCTCCCATCTGTGTTCCGGTCCCCATGGCGCTGGCTTCGATGGTCTCCGACTTCGGTCCGCGCGAAAGAGCGAAGGTGCTTGCGAACAGGAGCAGGCCAATCAGCAGGGTGGCGCTGATCGCAGTCTTGTGGGTTCTCAGGGTTTCGATGTGCCGCATCTCGTTTTCCTTTCCTGAAGCAAACTGACGCGCACTTCTGCGCTCGTAACTCTCGAAACGGCGGAAAATTAGCTGCTTCACCGCCATGCTCGGCCTCGGGTTGACGGGTTGCAACTGTCAGTTCTGCCAGAGGGGGTAAACCCTTCGCTCGCCTCGTCGAGGAAAGGTAACGGCGTTGATCCGAATTAGAACGTCCACCCCAGGGTCGAGGTGGTACCGAAGTCGCTCTTCGGCAGGTTCGACGGCGGACGGCTGTCGTAGTTGAGAAAATAGCCAAGGTTCCAATAGAGGTCTTTAGCGATTCTTAGTTTCAGGGAAGTATTGAAGTCAAAACGTACGCGCCCCAAATCTGTCAGGCTGGGATATAGACGTGCATCCGCCAGGATGTTGGTCGTTTTGAAGCGGAAGAAGTTCAACTGCGTTCCGATGATGGCTTCGGCGCTGTTACCAGTCGTACCCGATGTGGCCTCTTCCGAGTAGCTTTCCCGGTTCCAGTCAGCTCCGCCGTATCCGGTAATGAAGGTGTTATTCGTGTGGCTGAAAACATGCCCAATTGCGCCCCCGAAGGTGGTGCGCAAGTTCAGTTGCTGTTCGTTGCTTTGCAGGAATTCTGCCAGTCCCATGTAGAAGTTGCGCGGCGATCGTAGCTGCCGTGCGCCGTTCAATTGCAGATCGTTGCGGAGATTTGAGACGTCACCGCCGCCGCTGAAACTTGACTGATAGTCCGCCGCCATGGACCACTTGGTGCGTTGGAAAAGAGTATTCGACTGGAAGTTATATTGCGTACGGTTTTGCTGCTTGGAGTAATTCAGTCCCGCATTGAGGCTGCCATGCAGGTTCTGCCAGAAACTCATATCGGTCCGGTCAATTTCCACAACCTCGTTGCCGGGTATGACTTCACTGGTGGAAGCTCCTGCCACCTGCACCTTCAGTTCTTCGCTAGCTGGCGCCCCGTTGTTCGCAGCCACAGTCTGCAGGCTGCCGGTATATCGCTTTCCCAATTTATCGGCGACCACAAAATTCTGAGGGCTTTCGACGCTCACAATTTTGGACCAGTCCATCGCGACAGTTCCGTCCGCATACTCGAGCTTGACGTATAAATAGCCTTTTTCGAGTTTGATGATCTCGCACGTTAGGCGGTCACCATTAGCGAAGTGGAGGACATCTTTTTTCGGCCGCGCCACGCAGAGGCTACTGAGAGTCAAGAGAATCAGCAGCATACTCGCAATGTTGTACTGTGGCGAACTTCGGTGTCGATGGCTGATCGAACGCATTTGTCCCACCTGTGTCTTCTCTGTCCCGTGCAGTTTTCGCAAGTATTCCTAGCCTGCTGGCCAGGAGCAGGCTTTTCGGGGCGTACGGATGCCCTTGAATGCACTGGTAAGCAAGGGTATGAGCGATCCCGCGGAGAGGCACCTGTCAGAATTGCCGGTACCCGGACGCAATGCCTGCAGCTAAACTCCATCGTCGTAATCACAACGAGGAAAAATCATTTGCGAGTTCTATTTTGCGCGGCACTGTGTCTTCTGTTCGGCCTCGTTTCCACCTCAGCAGCGGCACAATCGACTCAATTTCTTCCGGAAGTCGATACTTACCTCACGTTCAATCCGAATGCACGTGTGTATTTTCAGGCGAAAGACGACCGGGATGGCGGCGATCCAACGCAGGCCACGCTGGGACCAAGCGTGCAGTTTTTCTTCAAGCCGCTGGTGAAGCTCAAAAAGATTACAGCTTTTGATTTGGACGATGCCAAGAAAAGACCGCTTGAGTTCGAGATTGGATATCGATTTATCCTTGCGCCCAACACACCCCTCGAGAATCGTCTGTTGACGGCCGTAACGTCACGCTTCCCCATGAAAGCCGCGCTTCTCATCACCGACAGAAATCGCGCAGACCTGGACTGGAAGAACGGGGTTTTCAACTGGCGCTACCGCAATAAACTGACGCTGGAACGAACCATTGCCATCTATTCCTATCACTTGATTCCCTACGTCGCCGCCGAACCGTACTACGAGAGCCAATACGGAAAATGGAGCACCACGGCGCTCTATGCGGGTTGCCTTCTTCCCGTCGGAAAGCATGTGCAGTTCAACCCATACTATGAGCATGACAACAATACGGGTAAACACCCGAATGAGCAGGTGAACTTCATCGGACTCCAGGTGAATCTCTATTTCTCGCTTACTCAGGACTGACACAGGACAGCGCGGCGAACTCCGTCACGGATGGCATTGCTTACACTTGCGGACATTTCATTGGGCAGCCTGTTTGTTTCTCTTCTTCTTGGAGAACTTCCGTTCGAGGTCAGGGCCGAACTCGGAAAAAATGGCCCCCGCCGTTCCAAATATCAGACCGATACCGGCCCGGGAAAATACCAATCCCACACCACGATTCTCAGCCGGGTAATACAACTGAGAGACGCCTCCAGCCGCAATTCTCCCCACCGAATTTGACCAGTTGAAGGAAGTGCGCCCTGAATCAGTGCGCGTCACGAATGCGCTTGCCAACGCGTGGCCTAGTCGCTTCCGGGTGCTACCCTCGCCCTCGCGAAAGTATCGAGGGTCCTCATGCAAAAGCGAGGGGAACGCGTATGTGCTCATGAACTCGCCGATGCTGTAATCGGCGATCGCTGCACCGTAGCGCTTCCCGTATCCGGATATTCCTTGCCCATAAGACGGAAATTCGTTGGTAGCCTGTTCTATTCCCGCCTGAAGCGCCGTACCCACAAACGTAAACGGGTCCGTGACATTTTGGATGAATATCCGGAACTTGCCGCGCGACGTGAGGGGAGGAGCATTCTTGTCGTCTGTAATTCCAAAAGTCCGGACCACTCCAAATACGCGCTCGCTATCGGCAGGGGCCCCATTCTCTTGTGATTTCGGGATCGCCTGCGGGGTCGACTGTGACGCCGATTCCGGGTGTTTCCCATCCGGAGTTTCCTGTGCGAAACTTGCCGATACCACCGCAAGAAGCAACGGAACGCCGAACGCTCTAAGCCCCCGAAAAAAGGACTTCGCGCGAGTGTCGAACGGCCGCAGCATTGTCTCTCATCCTGTCGATTCCGTAAACGTCGCAACGGCACGGGGCCGCGCCCTTGCGAGGCCGAATCCTCCATGGTCGATTACTTCATGAGCATCGCTTGCGCGATTCTTCCAGGAGACTGGCCGTAATGTTCCAGTTCCAGTTGGCCACTCTTGTTGAACTTCAACTTGACGGCGTAGTAGACGGTGCCATCCCCCTTGCCGTTCGCATCGAGGTCGAGAATCACGATACTGAACTTGTAGTCCGTGGAACGGCCAGAGTTCCACAGTTCGGGCAGCGACATCTGCCGATCGGAAACAAGAACGATGCGGCGGCCTTTCTCTGTGGGATGCTGTCGAACGACCTCCACCTGGTTGCCCACCGTGCCGGTGAGGGCGATGCGGCCCTTCGCTTTGATCTTGCCCATAGCACTCACCAGGCCATTTTGTCCTTTGGCTTTCAACACTGCAGCCAGTTCGTTGACCTCGGCGTCACTGGAATAGTCCTCGACGATAACCGTTCCGGTTACCGATTTGCCAGCGGTAACCCCACTCGTTCCGAATACGGTGATGGCATAGGTCTGAGGTGCAGGTTTGTCCTGCGCCCACACGGACAAGGAAGTACAAACAAGAACGAGGGAAATCAGGATTCGTAAGCCAAAGTCTTTCATGGTTAAGTCCCTTCTGTTTTCTTTCATGTATGCAAACCTCTTGTGGCCACATCTCCTCTGGTGGGCTTCTCCTAACTGCGTCGATCACTCCGGATTCTTATTTGGGAACAAACCTGTCTGTGGTTCCATCCGCGGCTCCAGATCGAGATACTTGATGAGCGTAACCTCGTTGCCCTGTTCGTTGTAGACCAGTTCATCGACCAGCTTCTGGGTTAGCAGGACGCCGAAGCCACCGGGACGCAGGCCTTGTGCATCACGGATTTCGAGGTGACGCAACGGCTCGTCCTTGGGATTGGCGATGGCAGCGTGCGGAATCTCGTCCAACGTAAATCCCTCGCCCGGATCGCTAATCCGGCACTTCACCATGTGCTTTGCCCGCAAATAAGATATCTCCACATCTTGTTCAGGATCAAGATGGGCGCCATGTTCGATTGCATTGATGAGCAACTCGCGGAACGCCATGCCCACCGAATGTCGTTCTGGATCGGGCAACTCGGCGATCTCATCCAGAAATTGGAGGACTCGATCGGCGGTGCTGAGGTCGCAGCGAGCACGCAGACGAATCCATTCCGGCGTTGCTGAAATCACATCGATTCCGTCATCCCACAAAGGTTCTTCCATCGCCAGCCGGATCATGACCGCGAGTGAGCCCGGCGAAAAGGGCTTGGAGAAATAACTGAAAGCGTGCTCCCGCATCGAAGCGATCACGTCCCCGGGAGTGCTTTCATCCGCCAGAATGATCAGGCGGGTGTGAGGTCGAATGCGCCGCAGTTTGCGAAGCAGTTCCACGTCTTCCTTGCCCGACGTCTTCTCACTGGTCACCGTTAGATCAAAGCTCTTGCCCTGAGCCATACGGAGCGCCGAGGCGTTATCGGGCGCGTGCTGGATCACCCACAGACCCGGTTCAAAGACCTCGCGCAACTGCGCTTCAACTTCTGGGTCTTTGCCCACCAGGAGAGCTACGCGAACTGGAACGGGACGCATTTCGATCTGTGGAAGAGCGTTCATAACTTCACCGCCTTTATTGCGAATTCGTCCCTGGCCACGCTGCGAACACATCTCCGCAGCCGCGCCTTCAGGAAAGGCCACCGTGATCCTAGGAGGATCGCGATGCCCTGTAACCTGTCAACTTCGACAGTTGGCAGAAGCGCGACTTTGGTCGGCAAAAGGCGTATAAATGATGACGGCAAAGGAAGTTGCCGCCAGCTGGCACGTTCAAGCCGGGGTCAATTTACCGGGCCCAACCCCAGAGACTGTCCCAGAGCGCGGTACGCATCGTCATTGCCACAATGGGACTGTTCTGGTACTAATTAGCGATAATCTTGGGGGCGAACTGATATGAATAATCGGCCGCGCATTCTTATTGCCGACGATCACAATCTGGTGGCAGAGCTGTGCAAACGGCTTCTAGAAAACGACTTCGACGTAGTCGGAACCGTCGCTGATGGCCGTGCACTGGTTCGGGCCGCCGCCGAGCTAAAACCGGACGTGATCGTGGTTGATGTTGCCATGCCCGTGCTGAACGGCTTGGATGCCGGACGGCAAATCAAGAAAACACTGCCTACCGTTAAGTTGGTCTTTTTAACCATGAATCCCGACGCCGATGTCGCAGCTGAAGCCTTCGCCCGCGGCGCCTCCGGCTACCTGCTGAAAACCTGTGCCGCGACCGAGATGGTCATGGCAGTTCGTGCCGTGATACGGGGTAAAACGTACTTGTCGAAGGCGCTTTCCCAGGACGCGGTCGATTCCCTGCGTTGGCAACACAAAGACCTGGTCAATCAAGAAGAACGACTGACGGATCGCCAGCGTGAAGTGTTACAGTTGCTGGCCGAAGGCAAGGTCATGAAGGAAATCGGCGGCATCCTGCACATGACGACTCGAACCGTCGCATACCACAAATACCGGATTATGGAAGTGCTCGGCGCTAAAAGCAACGCCGAGTTGGTCAAGTATGCTGTCCGAAACCACATGGTGGCTGCGTAGATCCTTTCCTTCGCAGCTTCTTCTGTTCGGCTCGATGCTATACGCTGGACCGGGGTGAACTCTGCTCCAAATCGCAATAGCTGCATGCTAGCTACTGGTACAGTTGACAGTATTCTCCTCTTCGCTCCGATCATAGGATTCCCATCAACGGCGGATAATCGGAGTGGCCCTTTTCTTCGCAACTGCCCGCCGTAAAACACGACTTCGTCTGGCTTCGAATGGAATCGTTTGGAGCCGCTAGGGAGGAATTGTAGTGAATTACAAACACCTGAAATATTTCGCCTTTGTAGTCCTGTTGGGCGCCATTATGATGCTCGGCGCCTGTAAGAAGAAAGTCGCGCCGCCACCGCCGCCACCACCTCCGCCGCCTCCGGCTCCGACCGCTTCCATTTCGGTGAATCCGAGCACCATTCAGCAAGGCCAATCTGCGAGTCTAACCTGGCAGACCACCAACGCCACTGACATTTCCATCGATGGCATCGGTGCGGTTCAGCCGAGTGGTTCTCAAGTCGTCTCTCCCTCAGATTCCACAAACTACAACCTGACCGCAAAGGGAGCAGGCGGGACGCAGAACGCCACCACGCGATTGACGGTAACTCCGCCACCGCCGCCTCCTCCGCCGCCCCCGGCAGGTCCAACGGATGAAGAACTGTTCGCGCAGAATATCAAGGACATTTATTTCGATTACGACAAGTCCAATCTTCGCGCCGATCAGAACGCTTCCCTGCAAGCCGATATGCTCTTCCTCAATCAGCACCCCAACATCCACTTCACGATCGAGGGGCACTGCGACGAGCGGGGGTCCATCGAATACAACGTGGCTCTGGGCGAACAACGGGCCGCAACTGCTAAGAACGCGTTGTCCGTGGCAGCCATCGACCCTGGCCGCATGAACGTAATCAGCTACGGCAAGGAGAAACCTTTCTGCACGGAAAGCAACGAAGCTTGCTGGCAGCAGAACCGTCGTGCACATTTCGTCTATCAGAAGTAAACAGTCTCAGGAAATAAGACGCTTCCGGGGAACGACCAATTCTTGGCCGTTCCCCGATTTTATTTCGCGAGGGAGGCGCACCAGAACCGGATTGCTCTCGCTTCGGCCGTTGGGAATCGCACTACGGAGTCTCTGCGGCTCTGGCAACTGGGATTGTCGAGGCCGGCGAACTGTCAAAACTTCCACCCAATGCAAGGTGCAGATTAATGCGATTTGAGAGTTGGGCATTCCGTAGCTTGATGAGGTCGGCTTGGCTCTGGAGCTGGCCCTCCTGCAACTGTAAGAGTGACAAGAGATCCATAGTTCCGGCTTTGTACCGCAAGTTAGCGACCCGAACTGCTTCGCTATGATCGCGAACTGAGTCTTGGGCATAGGGGAGTCGCTGATCATATAGCTGTTCGTTCGTCAGAGCCGTTTCTACCTCGGCAAATGCGGTGAGCGCAACCGCACCAAAATATGCCACGGACTGCTCCTCTTGCGCGGTCGCAATCTTGATTTGCGCATGCAACGCCCCACCGGCATCAATCGGCACGAACATGCCAACTGCGGCGTGAATCAGCCAGGGGTTAAGGCCCAGCACCGAGAGCAATGGATCGCTCAAACGTCCTCCCTCAAGATTGAGCGAGAAGTTCGGCAGGAGTGCCAGTCTCGCAGCTTCTCTGGTTCGGAATGCCCCTATGACATGGTGTTCGGCCGCGACAATGTCGGGACGTCTCTCCAGCAGCGAGGAAGGCAATCCGGGCGCGATCGGCGGAGGCAGAGGAACGAAGGCTTCCGCGATCTTGAGTTCGCCGGCTGGGTAGCGTCCAATGAGCACCTCCAGGGTACGCCGAGCTTCGATCGATAGACCTTGCGCGATGGAGAGCTGAGTTTTCGCCTCATCCAGTTGATATCTCGCCTCCGACACATCGAGATCGGCAACCTTGCCGGCGGCGCGTCGCACGTTCACCAATTCCAGCAGTTTCGTGTAAATGGTGACGCTCTCCTCCGCGAGTGCGAGGAGTTGACGGGTCTCAATCGCCTGATACCAACTCTTGGCTGTGGTCGCCGCCAACGACTGCCGCGCAAACGCGTAATCGAGCTCGATCGATTCATAGTTCTCCTGGGCAGCTGCACGCTGAGAGCGCAGCCGTCCCCAGACATCGACTTCCCAAGCCACCGCGCCCAGCACTGAGCTGCTTTGGACCTGCTGGGTTACATCCTTGTCCGTCGAACGCGTCGTAGCCGCGCTGAAAGGCGCGGTCAGCTGAGGCTTGAGTTTCGAACTCACCACAGTGACACTCTGGCGCGCCGCCTCCACTTGTGCGGCGGACTGGCGGAGGTCCAGATTGTTCGCGATGGCGTCGGCGACTATCGCGTCCAGGCCATCATCGCCAAAAGATTTCAACCAGCCGTCGTCGACCTTCCCAGCATTTGCAGTCGAACTCCACGCCGGCGGCAGCGGCGTCGCCTTGGGCAACGCCTGAACGACAATCGTCGGATGTGACGGCGGCTTGTGCAGCGCACAACCGCAGAGACTGAATCCCGCGGCAGACAGGAGGCCGCTTGTAACCGTTCGCACCATCCACGAATAGCAGTGCTGAATCGAGTTCGGTTCGGTGGCTTTCATCAGAATGGCATCGGATACAGCCAGTTGAACCACGAATGCATGCGGATCGTGATTTTCCTCAAGACTGCGAAGCCGCCCCCGCTCGTATAAATCGCGGCAGCTCCCTGCGCTCCGATCGGAAGCCCAACCTTGGCAGGGCTCTGAAGATAGATCTTTACCGCAAACTCTCCTTGGGGCTGCATGGGGTCAGCCGGATAGAACTTCGGAATGATGTCGCTTGGGAGGTACTGTCCTTCCCCATTGGCCCACCAGACGCTATCCACTTTCGCCTCAAAAACCTGGCCCGGATAAAGGTCCAGAGCGACTTCGACGGCTTGCCCGGGCTTCACATACTTGAGGGTACCCTGGTTAAAGCTGGCCAGCAGGTAGCGGTCCTTATCGACAATGAAGGAGGCGATGCCGCCGACACGATAGATTCCTGCAACCATTCCCGGCTGGACCTGGAGATTCATGATGTAGCCATCTTCGGGCGCGACCATCAGCGTGTTGTCGAGGTAATAGCGCGCCAATTCGAGTTGCGCCTTCAGACTCTCGACGTTCGCGGCCGCTTGCTTTTGCGCCGCCTCACTCTCTTTCAGTTGCGCGGTCGCACCGGCCACGGTCGTGTTGACTCCTTCAAACTGCGACTCGTACTTAAGCCGGGAATGCTCGGCTTCGGCTTGGGCCTCGAGTACAGCGGCTTCCTCCGCCTTCATCTGGGCACTCCATTTCTGAGCGTCCTCTTCTGGACCGGCACCTTTTTGCGACAGACCTTGCGAGAGCTGTTGCTGGTATTTCGCATATTCCAGATCGCTCTTCGACTTGATGACCTTCTGTTCCGCCGCGTCAAGATCGGCTTTGTACATACGCACGTCTTGATTGGCGCCCGCCAATCCTGCTTTCAACTGATCGACTTTGTACTTCGAAGAGATCGCACTCGACGAGGCGGCCTCCAGTTGCGCTTCCAGTTGCCTGACCTGGTATTCGTACGGACGGCGGTCGAACTGGAACAGGGGCTGGCCCTTCTTCACCGCAACATTCGGCTGAACCAATACGGCCGTCACGAGAGTCGGTTCCGGCAGTCGCGGAACAAGTTGAATCGTGTATTGCACGACTTTCAGATTCGTCGAGTATGGCGTTACAAAGCGCAAGCCGATGACAAAGATGAGAAATAAGTGGGCGGCAAAAAAGAGGCTGACAACTCCCCATGCTTTAGTGAACTTGAGCCACTTGAACTTGAAGAAAACCAGCCATACAAAAGTTATGAAGATGAACGTGATGAGGAACGCGAACATCATAACGTTGGTTCCGAGGGGGACGGCTCACTCGGTTTCGACCCTTGCGGTTCCAACTTCTTTTCAGAGTCCGGCTTGCCAGTGAGCTTGGCAATCTCTTCGCCAATGTTCTGCTGTTCTTGCCTGGGGAAATAACGGATATCAACGACGTCGGTAGGCTTGAACGCCCACATGAAGGCCTGCATCCAAGGCACGATCGCCAGAAATCCTAGCCACCCCATCGTATTGATTGCGTCAGCGTCAGGGTGCTTGCGGGCGATCGCGATTCGTCCCGGCAGTCCCAGGACCAAAACAGCGATCGTGAGAAAGGCGCCAATCAGGGCGAACATCACTCCGAAAGTCAGAAAATCCCAGATGTCCAAATGAAAACCAAGCATAGAGATGCTCCCGATCTGCTCTGTGCCGATCAGCCTTATTGAGATCTGGTGGCCTTGCCTTCCATGACGGTGGCCCACGCGCCGGAGCCGGTAAGAGTCTCGTACTTGAAGGTGTAGACGACCGGAGAGACTACGGTGATCGTGTAGCGTCCTTTGGCAATGATTCCGCTTAGCTTCGCTTCCGAGGTCCAGGTCCAGACGTTGTCCCGCACGTGCCCCATCGCCATCTGATGCTCCCCGAGACTGTTGTAAGCGTTGTAGCTATACACCTTGTCATCGCCGTTGTACTCCATCACCCTCACACTGCGCGTGTCGCCCATTACGGAGTGCATCGAGGACTTCGTCTGCAGGAAGAAGTTCCCCGACACCCACTCGCTGTGTTCGGAGGAGGTGAAATCTCCGCCGGGAACAGTCGGGCTCACTTTCATCGTGCCCGTAAGTTTCCAGTCGCCGGCGAAGTAGTCCATCTTCTGATGTTCGGGAGTAGGAAAAAGGGTTTGCCCCGACCCGGGCAATGCCCACGCCATCATGAATGCAAGAAATATGAATTTACACTTGAGTCCGTAAACCATGAGTTCATACTCACTCTCATCGTCTGAATTGAGAAACTGTTACTTGTGACAGGGCCCCAAGACCACGATTGGACGCAGAATGAAAATGGACCGACCGGGGCTTATACATCCTCATGAAAACCTACTGGAAGCAATTGCTGGGATCGATCGGGCCCTTCTTACTTCTCTGTTCGCTGTTGCCCGCACAAGAAAGGTGTCCGGGCGAGATCAAGGTCCTGTTGTCGCCATCATCAATCCCGATGGTCATCGCTGCCCTGGGTTTCGAACACAAGGCAGTGGGCCGAGTCTATTTATTTGATACCGACGATCTCGCCCTGATGAAGCAAGGAGTAATTCTGAGAGTCCGGCAGGGTCGGGCAAATGACCTTACCGTGAAGATCCGATGGTCCGCGGACAGAAAAGCCGTTGACGCTTCCAGACTTCGTCAGCACTTTCCTTGCGAACTGGATAGGACCGGGGAGGGAGAAGATATCTCATTCTCCGTGGCTCGCAAATACAAGCCTCTCCAGGTGCCGGAAACAGGTAACGATATAGCCAATGTACTGAGCCCCTCGCAAAAAACACTGTTGCAAGAAGCAGCGACGTCGATCGACTGGCTCCGGGTGAAGAATGTGGCGAGCATCAAACTCACGAAGTGGGAATCAGAAGCCACACCAACATTCGGCAAACTCGCACTCGAGTTGTGGGAGAGTCCGGGAGGGAACATTCTCGAACTCTCCACCAGGGTTGCGCCCGGCGATGGCGCCTCGAAGTACGCGGAGTTGCTAAGCTTTGTCCACCAGAAGCATCTGCTTTTGAGCTCCAGCCAAGGCACCAAGACGAGCATGGTTCTGGAGAACCATGCACATCCCGAATCTCCCCTCAAATAAGCTCCCGCCTACCATCCGCGACAGAACCGATCTTCCGAATCCAGGATCCGCATCATTTGAACCTGATCTTGAAGCCAGCCAGAAGTCCGCTCATATGCACGTCATACAGGAACCCAGCGTTCTTGTAGTCGACATACAGATAGCGGTAGCCCAGCATCACTGCATATCTCGTCTTGAATTCTTTTCCCACGCCAGCATAAACCTGGTAGGTCAGCTGTGAGCCAACTCCAAAGCCGCCAGCGTCACCGACCAGGCTGAAGAAAATGCCCTTGTTGGCGTTGTAGCGCATTCGCGCGCCGAACACGGGATCGACCCAGTCTTGGGTCTGTCCAACCGTAACTGTGTTTCCATTGTTCGGCGGATAGAGGTTGAGACTGTTGTTCAAGTGCCAAAATCGGCCGCCACCGGTCACATCAATCGATCCGCGGTCCCTGTCCACCAGACGTACATATAGGTCCGGAGTCACAAGCAGTTGCTTGGCGTTCGCCTGAAAACCTACGTATGTGGGCAGGGGCCCGATCGGCGTAGTCTTCTGGTCGGACGAAAGGCTCATGAAGATCAGATCGGTAAACAGACCAATCCGCTTCCGGCGGACGTCCAGGTCGGTCATGTACCCGATGTTGAGTTGGTTGAAGACCTGGGAGAAGCTCACGTTGACCGGAGCTGTGACCCCACCTGCTCCGACATTTCCACTGAGTCCGCTGAACCACAGGTAAAACGGAATCCAATCGACGTGCCAATCGCTTGGTTCGGGATTCGGATTCTTCACTTTCTTGGCCGGAGACTGGCCCCAGTCGTACTCGATTCCCGCGGTCGGTCCCCGGTGCAGAAATTGCACGGCGATCTGGTCGGCGGTTCCGTGGATACTCAGGCGGCTTCCCATCTCATATCCGCCTCGAACATTCAGGTGCTGGGTCAGCCCTACGCCAACATCAGCGCGGCCCGTCATATAGTTTCCGTACCCGAAGAAGGGCATGCCCCGGAACGAACCTCCAAACGAAAGCCGGTTGGAGCTCTGGAGGGGATACCAGCGCCCGACTAGGCCAACGTCCGGTAACGGGGCCCAGAACGTCTTCGAAGCTGACCTAGCTCCCGTCACATTGCCCACATTTGCCGCGAGGGCGAGCTTGGCTGTCGTTTCAATGAAGTTAAAGTCTACCTCCAGCCCGAAGAAGCCATGATCACGCCGAATGATGTCGTACTGGTAGCCGGGGGCAATGTTCACCGAATTCAAGTTGGCAGTTACAGACGCGCCGACGTCGAAGGTCTGTCCGGCGAACATGATTGTCCGGCTTAGGGTATTCGTTTTAGAGGTGTAGTTCGGCGTGCCGGTGAGCAAGAAATGATGCTTATGGGCAAAATGCCAGTCAAGTTTGCCCGTAAAAGTTGAATAACTGCCAAATCCGAAATCCTTGTTGACGTCAAAATAGTTATTGGTCCGGGTGTCGCCAAAATAGCCGGAGGGATGGGAGTACCACCAGTTCCCGTCCACGCGCCACTTGTAGTTATCGAGATCGCCGGCGTCCTGGGCTCGAACTAGAGGAAGTGCAACCAAACAAAGAATGACAGCAACAATGAATTTTCTTAAGTTTTTCGCGAATGGCATCTTGGTTGAACTCCGTACGCGTAGTGAACGTGTCAAAACTATCAGCTGCTCATTGCAGGGGATACTGACAGAACTTACAGGTATGAAGAGACTCTGAAAACACGCGTGCCGCTTCGCAGAGCCGCAGCGAAGCGGCACACATACGTGGAGGAACGAGTTGATTCGTTTAAATCAGAGCTCTACATTCCTCCCGCGACTGCTTTATTCACAATTACCTTCACATCCACGCGACGGTTTTCTGCGCGTCCACCCGAGGTCTCGTTCGGCGCGGCGGGATCTGCCACGCCCATCGCTCCCGGAGCCACAATGTGCCGCAGAGGAACGCGGCAGTTTTGCAGCAGGAACGCCACCACCGCATCAGCCCGATCCATGCTCAACGCCTGGTTCATCGCGGCATTGCCGGACGAATCAGCATAACCTTTGACTTCGACAAGGTAGCCTTTCGTGCCAATCGCGGTTTGCGCCAGTGCTGTCAACGCAGCTTGGTCGCTGGCGGAAATCTTCGAGCTTCCGCTGGAGAAATAGACCGTCGCATTGGCTTTCGTCTCATACTCGGAGAGTTCGTCGAAACGCTTGTTCTGGGCCTCAACCTCCTGTTGGTTCGCCTGAATATCCTGCTGGTTGGCGGCGATGCCGGCAGCATTGGCAGCGCCCTGTTGCTGGCTGGCGGCGACGCCGGCTTTATTGGTCGCAATGCCTTGTTGATTCTCGGCAATGTGCGCCTGGTTGATCGCCTGCTGTTGTTGCGTTGGAGTCAGACCGGCCTGAATCGTCTCGGCCAAAACGAGGTCGTCGTTGGAAAATTGCACGCTCTTGGCAACCACCTGATTTTCGGTGCCCGTTCCTTCGACTGCAACTTTCAGCCCGGGGATCAGCGCGGTCACTGACTTCTCGGAGTGCCGGAATAGCCCTTTCGGAGTCTGAACCTTAGTGTTGTCGGTCAAAGTCACAACGACGTTACCCGCCTTGCTCGATTTGAGAGTAAAACTATCTCCATCTCGTCCGGTAATCAGTCCTTCTACTTTGACTTTCTTGTCCGCGCCAAACGCGAGTCCGGCACACAGGATGCACAGCAAAGCCGTGCAGCTCATCCATTTGCGATTTTGCTTCATAACATTTGTCCTTTCGGGAACTTGCTTCTCAAAACTTGTGCGAGCCGGCTTGGCTCGGCTTGAAACGATGAAGCGACGAAACGAATATTAGGAAACTTCCCGGAGAGTGCATACTGGCAAAATTGACAGCGAACGTGGAGCGAGCGACATCTCCGCGATCAAGTTCAAGTCTTTGACACCTACCGTCGCGAAATCGAGCAAAAAGCGCACCGCAGTCGCAAGAGGCGTGATTCTCGTGTCTTGCCATAACCGCCCAATGGTGTGACCGGGACAGACTTCTAGGGTATTGACAAATGTCCGCCTAAGAAGAAGATGGATACAAGCGCAGATTCGTGATTGCACCGAAACTGCAACCGTATGGGGCGGAAAGCGGGAACAGGAATGGCATCAATTCGCGTGCTGGTGGCAGAAGACTTCTTGCCGTTTCGGCGTCTCATCTGCGCAACACTCGAGAAGAAATCCGGCGTAACGATCATCGCGGAAGTGGCCGACGGTCAGGAAGCGGTTCGCAAAGCGGAAGAACTGAAGCCGGATCTCATCCTTCTGGATATCGGTCTCCTGACCCTCAATGGAATCGCTGCCGCGCGCCAGATTCGCCAGCTTGCTCCTGACTCCAGGATCATCTTTTTAACCCAGGAGTCCTCAGAGGATGTCGTGCAAGAGGCTCTCAGCACCGGAGCGCTGGGCTATGTTGTAAAGACGACACTGAATGGGAACCTCCTCGCCGCAGTAGACGCGGTTCTCGAGGGCAAGCCGTTTGTCAGTAAGGGGTTGAAGCACACCGATACCGTCTAGGCTCGATGAAATCCGTTTGTGTGCTGTCGCCAAGTTGTGGACTCAACTCAATCCCAATCTTGCGACCGGGATTGCGCCCGTCGGGGCCTTCCCTCCCCTGGCGTTGGTCGACACCCCACCGGCAAGTGCTGTCAACTCGCTTTTCGGCGTGCTGAACTGCGAACAGCCGCAATCCATGCATACCATCACCTTGGGGAATAGGAGGACGCCAGGCTTGTCGATGTTGTTGAGACCGCTGAAATGTAAGTTGATTTCGGCAGCGAACTCAGCCTGGCGACCGGCCGCGCAGGATGAACAAGTCATAACCTTGCCTCTGGTGGAGCATTCTAGGCGGGTGAAACCGTGTCTGACTGTTCAATATTGAACAGCCCCGCAAAGTGAGCGATCGGGGGCAATGGAGGACGGGACGATGGTGTCGGTCGGGAGCTGCGGCCCTGCCTCACTGGAGCAGAGGACCGGGGAACCCGAATTTCTCTGTCTAGGCGCGTGGGAACGTCAGTATCCAGTAGGTGCTTAAAACCAGCAGCACGAAGGCCACGGAAACCACCGCAACCCGGGGCCCCAAAATCTCGAAACGCTGGCTGAGAGCTGTGAGCAAAAGCACGGTCGCGAGAAAGACGGTGATCCTCACATATTGATCCCCGTTCTCTCGCATGGTGACGGCTTTCTCAAAGTAGTCCTTCGCCTCCTCGGCAAGCTTCGCAGACTCCACGCCGCTCGCATTCACATACTCCGGCATAAAGATTGGACCCGCGGGAGCTGAGGGATTTCGAAATGGGTCGAGTTTCAACCATGCCCCGAACGCTGCCGCATATTCGGGCCGGAATCGACGCTCGTAGAATGTCGCAAGCTTATCTTTCCCTTCTACCCGAGCGGCGGACCAGGAAGCGAACGTGGTGATGTCGTACAAGCGGTCCTGGCCGGCGAGCGTCTCCTTTTCCTGCGACAACACCGTGGTGCGCGATGCCAGGTTGTAGGGTTGCGCCGAAAGCGCCTCCCACTTGGCTGCCTGATAGCCGCTCCATGCGGTGGCAACGGCTACAATCGCCAGTACTAGAGCCTCCGCAATTTCGATCCACTGTGCCCGGCGGTCGCGCGATGACGAATGATGGTGCGCTTCCTCGTGAATCTTCTGGGCAAATTCCACGTTCGATGTTGCTTCAGGCATAACATCCCTTGTGCACGTTACCGTCGAAAGTTTGCGATGCTCGGTCCGTAGACCGCGCTCTTCAATTTGACCGACTGCTTCTGAGAGCTACTGCCAGGTCTGCATGCTCCACAACTGTCAATTGCAACAGGGGAGACTCCCCGTCACTGCTGGCCGTTATCAGAGTGAGCAAGTGATGGCGACCGTTATCGATATACAATCTGCCGACAGGTCTGTATCAGGCTAAACAAAAAAGCAGTAGTCAATCCGAACAGCAGCCAGCCGCTCAGAGCTTCAATCGCCCCCATGAGTTGCCAAGCCTCCTCGAGATACAAACCTGAGTGTCCGTAGGTAGTAAGCGCCCCGAGCGAATAGAGCATAGCCGAGGCGTAGTCCGGTCGGGCGCCTAGAAACTGGTAGAAAACGGCCCACAGGGCCGCCTCTCCGGCATGCATGACGGTGGCCCATAAGGTAACCGCGCTGATGGCCATTACGAATGCCATCCTGGGATGCCGGTCGTTCGTCATGTGGGTACAAAAGCGGACCGCCCTCTCATTGGCAAGGCCTAACGCCAGGACATGGACGACTACGGTGAATAGAATTAACGGTATCCCCCATGCCCAATTCGAACGCCAAACCCCAGCCGTGTCCACCCAGAGACTCAGAACGCCTTGCTGAAATGTCATCGTGAGATCCTTGCCATTGCTCAACCGATCCGAGCCACTCTCAGTTCTTCTGCGGCTCCGCATTCATCTGTTTCAGCTTTTGCTCCAGCAACATTTTTTGCTGCTGCTTCGTCAGCTTGGGGAACAAGAATGCAATTTGTAGTCGCAAGCCCCATGGCGAAGTGTCCGGCGGATGGATGGCATTCCCATAAACCTGCATCGTGAGATTTACTGGCTGGAATCCCAGCTTCATAATTCTTCCCACGCCGCCGCCGAACGGCACCACCCAACGCCCGCTGCCATCCACCTCCCAATTCGCGGTCAGGGTCGGCTGCCAGGTGATGTACCAGCCATGGCTCAGGTTGTAATTGATGAAGTACTGAAACAGCATCTGGTTCACGTCCGGACGGCTGGATTGCCCGGCAAACGAGAAAACGTTATTCACCAGTCCCCCGAGCGTCCACTTACCCGGCTGGGCCAGCACAACCACCGATGGTCCAATGCTCCATTTGCCCTGCCCCAGGATCGGATTTGTGGCCGTGGGTAGCACGAGTGCCGGGCCCACACCCCAAATGATTTTGCCGGGCTTCGCCGGAGAAATGAAGAACGACGGGTTCAAGTCTCCGAATCCGTACGCTCCCTGGTTCACCGGTTGACTTACGGTCGGCTGATAAATGATGGGCGTAATAATGCGCGAAATCAGATTCCAGTGTTCGCTGATTCGAGCGGGGATCACCGGCTGAATGTTCAACACATCCTGAACTCGACTGTCGGGACTAATCCCAAAGTTATTATTGTTTTGCACTGGAACGCTGATCAGGCTGGCGACCGGGTTCTGCGCCGCTTTTCTTAAGGCGTCGGAATTCTCGGCAGCAGCGGGCGTTTCCTCCGTCGCCACCTGAGTCCCTGGAACTCCAATCGGTGTATCTTGCGCAACCAAGCGCATAGCAAACAGGAAAATAAATGCCAGAGACAAGCTCACCCACGTGATCAAGGCTGCCCTGAAGCGTTCCCATACCGTCGTAGTGATTTGCATAGCTTGTCTTCCTCTCCTCGCTCGGTGAGTTCCTTTCGTCTCTCCGAGACTCCTCAAACGTGCTGATAATTGGAATTCTGTGTGGCGATATTCAATTGCTTACTGACTCCGTCCATGACCACGCTGGCCACATGGTTGGTTCCGTCGGGAAGGCGGCTGAACGTGACCATCAAATTCATCGCGTCCTTGGGATCGCTCATATAAGAAGAAATCTGAACACTCAGCAGCGCCTTCTGTTGCCGATCGAAGACGAGCGTCATCGAGTCTTGAGGTTTCAAATAGTTATGGATCACGAGTCGAATCTCGCTCGGAGCGCCAGCCGCCGGACCTAACATGATGTTCCCTTGCGCGTAGGCCTGTTGCAGCAGATCTCCAGATGGCGGCACATACTGCTGCGCCAGCGCCTTCATCGCCTCGGCATAGTCGGTGTATTCTTCTTTCTTCTTGGCGACGATGTGCTGCTTCAGACGCCCTCCGCTGGGAGCAGCTTCCGCAGGCGGATCCAGCGACGTCTTTACCGGCGTGCCATCTGGTCCGAGCCGCACCTGGAAGTGCTGCTGCTTTTTCTCTTCGCCTTTCAAGCTAATCGTGACGAGTTCATACCAGCTGTAGGACATGAGGGCCCGTTTGTTGTTCGCCGCTGCCTCTTTGATTTCTGCAACCCTCTGCTGTAGTTCTGGCCCCTGCGCCTCGACCGAAGCCGGAATGCCCGCGCCCGCGAGGAGTAACACTAAAATCGTTACTGCGACTCGCAAGGTATGGCGTGCTGACTCATTCATAAGATCCTTTCGGTGTCTGAAGCACGGCTCGCGCCGTGTGGATTCAACGAGCACGAGAATCAGTGGTCCGCGTGCTAGTGCATCATGGGAAAAAATCGACTGTAACTGTCACTTATTACAGGCAGGTCACCAGGCGGGATCACGGAACTGCCGCGCCTGTGGAGAACCACACCCTTCCCGCTCTCTCGAACTCTCGTCGCCGCGCTCCCGGAACAGGCTTACTTCGCTGTCCTTAACTGGATCGCGGATAACTGGACCACCGCCGCCGCTGCCGTGAGCTTGACTTCGTCTTTTTCGTCCTTCAGCCCAGAGCTCAACTCCTGCAACACCGCAGGATGTCCTCGCCGCGCCAAGGCATCGTAAGCGGCTGTTCTCACCACCCACTCCTTGTCCGTGGTCGCTGCAATCAATGCCTTTTCCGTGCGCGGATCCGGATCCTTGGCCAGAATCCTGATGGACGTTGCCTTAATGATTGGCCCTCTTGCCTCACTGGCGTGAATCGCATTGAACGCTTGCACGCCAATTCCTCCAAAAGGTACGAAGCCCATACCTTGCTCAAATGCCATCATTTCCATCTGCTGGGGGTCTCTCAGAAGATCGTTCAACTGCTTCTCTTCGCCTCCAACCAGACCTTCACCCGACTTGCGCTGCCCCGTCAGCACGGCGTAATAAACGCTGTATCCGCGCTCGTCTCCGAGTTGAATCAGGGCTTTGGCCGCTGCCATCACCACCGCGCCGTCTTTGTCGCTCTTTGCCGCAGCTACCAAGGCCGGAATGGAACTCTTCGATCCCATTGCACCAAGAGACAAGGCCGCCGCCCCCCGCACTTCCGCCTCCTTGTCTTGCAAACCCTTCTCCGCCAGACTGACCGCGCGGGCATCTTCAGGAATCAACTGCATCACTCGCATCGTGGCGATACGCTGGGTGGTACTGCCACTGTCGGCTCCGTCCTGCAAAATGCTCCACCCCTGGTCCGCCGGAGTTTGAGCAGACACTACGACTGGAGCCACGCACAACCAGGCTCCAACGAACGCTGCCGACGTCACCATACCGAGCGTCCGATTTGGAAGATTGAAAGCAGTCATGATTCCTCCTTCTAAACCAACACAACGTTCACACTTGCATTGAGACTCTCGCCCCGTCGACGTCGTGCTTCTGAAACACATTGACCGCGAAGTAGAGCAGCGTGTACAGCACGACGCAGGCGTCCATCGCAGCGCCAGCCCACAGCCCACGCGCATAAGGTTGGCTGATGTTTGTCGCCACCAGGTACACGAAGAAGGCTTTTTCCAGAGTGCAGATGAGGAGAACGGGCTTTCGCCAGTCGGTTCGAAAGGCAACGATGACCATGAATACGCCTACGATTCCGAGCATCATCCCCCAGTGTTGCACAAGGATGGTGTAGTCCTGGTTAAACGGAATCAGTTCCAGCTTCTCGACCGCCCATCTCGGCCAGAATGCGTTCAAAGCACCCAGTGTGGTAGCAATTCCGGTCAAAACGAAGAATGGCTTGAAGGTGAGATGGAAGAATCGTTTCATAAACTCGTGTTCACCGGGCGGACCTTTGGCCGAGCATCGCGCAACGTGCTGAACCATCGACCGGCCCAGCGCTGATCCTGTAAGGTACGTGCTCGATCAGCAGGCTCCTACTGTCAGAAAGAACAGTCCGCGCAGTTAGAGAGGGTTTCTCGCAACGATGCGATCGCGGAGAGCGACTCCGCCGAAGCGCGGAAATCAGATTCGATGAAAATGGATAACGAACGTAGTGGGGATATAGCGAATTGAAAACATGGTGGCCAGGGACGGAATTGAACCGCCGACGCCAGCCTTTTCAGGGCTACTTTATGCTGTAGTTTCAACAACCTAAGTGACTCCAGGTGGCCGCCTAAGTCCTTGAGAAGACGTGAGAGGCATCCGAATCGTGGGTTGAAATCGTGGGTTCAAGAACAGGCACAGAAAGCCCGCAACCAAGCGGTTCACCTCGACATTGGCGAACAAGCTCCTCATCTTATCGTTGTCATCTATTACCACATTTGCGGTCTCTTTCCCACACTGCTTGACCTTCGCTCCAAAGCGCGCCAGCACTGCTGGCTTATTACTTCACAAACCAGACGGTCCGTCACCACTTGCGGGGCGTATCGACAAGAAACACGCCGGTCTGCTGGCTACCTTTGATCGTCTCCGCCGGAAGCGCAACATCGCCCTTTATAACGACACCGGACTTGTTTCTCATCATGACGCCGAGCAAGCGCTCGAATCCGCCGCCGACTATTTGAATGTGATCCGAAGCTGATATCGCTGCACGACAGCCTTGAATCAAACCAAACTGAACGAGGGTGAGTGTAATCGCGATTGTGCGACAGTTAAGAAAAGCCGCACAACGGTTTCGACTCACTTCTCCCATGCAAAAATCTGCTTCCAGTCGCTTTTCATGCTGATCACGGTCCACCTTTCGCCTTAGCCTCGTCATACAACGCCTGAGTGAATTTACCGAAATGGGTATCAGGCAACCCCTGGGCTGGCCCGTAGGCATACTCCCGCTGCGCGTCGTCGTGCAGAATCAGCATTTCCAATGAGGCTCCGCCGCCCCCTTGAGCGTACTCCAGCATTTGTTGGTCGCCGGTCGAGTTGCCAAATGCGGCGTGCGGGCGCTTGCCAATAAAAAGGTAAATATCCTCGGCCTTACCGGCGTTGTTGTTGTTCAGCAAAATACTCTTTGTCCGCAACAGTACGAGGTTCCCATTCTTGTCGTATTGGTATTGGGTCTTCAGAGCCGACCCTATGACCTGTTCAGGCGGGACGCCATATACCTGCTGCGAGTATGCGCGGACGAATATCTGACCGCCGCCTGTGACAATGTATGTTCGGTAGCCGTTGGCACTCACATACTGCATTACCTCCAACATCGGTTCGTACACTAACTCCGGATAAAGTTTGTCGAATCGAGGATGCTTCGCCGTCGCCATCCAGTTCTTCGCGAGAGCGTCGAATTCATCCACTGGCATAACGATTTGGGTCGCCTGGTCGATCGCGTCAAACTCATCCCCGCTGTACTTCGACATCGCGTCGGCGTCGCTGATGAGCTTTCCGTGGAAAAGAGGCTTTGTACTCCATTCGGGATGTTGGGACGCAAGAGCAGAGTAACGTTCCGAGGAAAAGACCAGCTGCGAGTACATGGGATGCTCAACCCACAGCGTACCGTCTTGGTCAAACGTAGCAATACGGTCCTCTGGCGCCACGAATTGCGTGCTCGCCTTGTCGGTCGTAGTCTTGGCAAAGTTGATGATCGCCTGTTTAGCCGGACCATCGTTCCAGGAAGGCAGTGGGTCGGCGCCGACGCTAGAGACTGCTTCGCCCGCGGGAGGGGCGGCGGAGCCGGATGGCGCAGACGGTGCGGACGGTCCAGGAGTTGCGGAGCAACCGAAAATAATGAGTGTTAAGAACAGCGATGTGGTGAGACTCGCTACACGGATTTTCATTTCCTAACCTTCTGGAATCTTGGGTCCTCGATTCCATTGACAACCCTTGGTCTGAATTCGACCACGAGTGCGATACTCCGCCAACTGTCACTCATGACAAGAGGCGATTACTCGGGTTCCGAGCGCTTAGAATGGCTACTTTTGAGGCTTCGGCGGGCACTGCGCGTCGTAGGTCGTCTGCATCTGCCTCAGTTTGAACACGCCGTAGAACACGGTAAGCGCCATGGCAACAACGAGAAGCGAGCCGAACCCCTTTTCCATGTTGTACGCGCCCTCGCGATTGGCGACATAGCTGGCGACGATCAAGCCGAAGATGCCGATGTTGATGGCCCAGTTTACGGGCCTCGGCACGATGTAATGCAGGGTGCCGAAGCCGGCGAGCTGGTAGAGCATGAATGGCAAGATCGCTACCATCGGCAGCAACTCCGAGGCACCCAGAGAGATGTCAACAGAGCCCGGGGCCACCGCGTGCAGCAGCCGGCTGTGCGCCAGTTGATGGAACAGCGAAGGAATCGCACACAATAAAGGCACCACGGCGAGCAACTCGAGCACCAGCGATCCGCTCCAGGCGCCAATCTGGGACGAAGGATCGGCGCCCTCACCCGACGATTGCGCACCAATGTACAGTCCACCGACTATGGCCGCCGCACTGGAATGTGCTCCCGTCTGATTTGGAACCTAAATTCCTTCTCGGGATACGGATTTTTGTCCACTGTCATTTCTAACAGTGGTTCCTAGGAACTCCCCGCACTCGTTGTTGACGGCTTGAATCAAACCCACGCACAAGGATATTCTTCTTTGCTCCAGAACAAGGAGTGGAACTAGTTGGCCTGTCGCGCACTAGCGGAGAGTTGTGATGAAGTGCCCGGTGCTCGCCCTAATTCTTCTTGTGAGCGCTGCGATGGCCTTCGCACAAACTGAAAGCGCCCGCATTGCTGGCAGAGTGACCGATCTGTCTGGCGCGGTGATCGTCGGCGCTGAATGCAAGATCACCAACCTGGAGACCAACGTCTCGACTGCCGTTCCTACCAACGAGGACGGGATCTACGTCATCCCCGATCTGCATCCGGCTACCTATCGGCTGACGGTTCAGAAGGAAGGCTTTCGCACCGTCGTCCATCCCAGTTTTCAGCTCTACGTGCAGGATGCCGTCAACGAGAATTTCACGCTCGCGATTGGTCCCGCGTCAGAAATCGTAACGGTGGGCGCCTCCCTGCTACAAACCGATTCGGCGTCGGTCAGTACCGTGGTGGACGACCAGTTCGTGCAGAATATGCCGCTCAACGGCCGCAGCTTCCAGCCCTTGATCGCGCTGGCGCCGGGGTCGTATTCACCTCGCAAAATCTCGGGGACGGGCAGTTCAGCGTGAATGGACAGCGCAGCGACGCGAACTATTTCATGGTGGATGGCGTGAGTGCGAACTTTGGTGCGACAATCAGCGGGCTCGGCGAGACTTTGGCCGGTGCGATCCCCGGATTTACCGCTCAAGGCGGCACCAACGGACTGGTTTCGGTAGATGCCATGCAGGAGTTCCGCATCCAAACCTCGTCGTATGCGCCTGAATTCGGGCGTGTGCCTGGGGCTCAGATCTCGATCGTCACGAAATCCGGGACCAATCATTTTCACGGCACAGCATTTGACTATTTACGAAACGACATTTTTGACGCCCGCAATTATTTTGACGCGCCCCCGCTCATCAAGCCTCCGCTCCGCCAGAACGACTTTGGTGGCGTCCTTGGAGGTCCCATCCTGAAAGACAAGACTTTTTTCTTTTTTTCTTACGAGGGGCTCCGATTATGGCAGCCGCAAACGGCCTCGGGTGAATTTCTTACTGCCTCTGCGCGGGCGGCGGTTGCTCCAGACTATCAGCCGCTTCTCAATGCGCTGCCCCTTCCGGATCCCAACTCTCCCCTCGTCGACCCGACTTGCGACAACATCACGAATCCATGCCTTGCGATGCTTAACGCCGCCTATTCCATTCCTTCTTCCCTCAACGCAACCAGCATCCGCGTTGACCATTATCTAAACAGCAAAATCATCCTGTTTGCACGCTATAACCACGCGCCCTCTTATAACACGACCCGCCGCTGGGAGGAATTAGCCTATGACAACGCGAACACCAACACGTTCACTGCAGGCGCGACCATCCTGATCGCTCCCACCAAGGTTAACGACTTCCGCGCGAACTGGAGCCGAAACACGAGTACTTTCATCACATCCCTTACGAATTTCTATGGTGGGGTTCCGCCGCCTATCTCGACTCTGTTCCCGTCCTCATCCCCTTACAGCTTTGATAACGGTCAGGCCCTTCTCTATCTCGGATCGATCGGCAATGGCGACATGGATATCAGAGAAGGTTCCGAATACAACAACGTCCAGCGGCAGCTCAATTTCGTGGACACATTCTCCTGGGCTGTCGGCGTGCACCAGTTCAAGTTCGGAATCGATTATCGTCATCTGCGCCCCACGTCCGGGCAAAGCACCGGATACGGCGTTTTTTCCACTGGGTACGCGCAGTTGGTGGCAGGAACCGTCAGCGCGATTGATTTCTCTGTTGACGATCTCTTTTCCGTGACAGTGCATAACTACTCGCTCTTTGCCCAGGACACATGGAGGGCAACGAATCATCTGACACTGACGTATGGGTTGCGGTGGGAGATCAACACACCGCCGGTCTCGGCAACCTCAGGCCAACTGCTCTACGTGCTGCAAGGAATCTTCGACTCGAATGCGCTTGCAATAGTGCCCGGTTCACTTTGGCACACCAGGTTTGACAATTTCGCTCCCCGGATCGGAGCCGCATACCAACTCACCCCCAAGACCGTGGTGCGAGGAGGTTTCGGCCTCTTCTATGATCTGGGCTACGGGGACATCGGCCTAGCCGCTTTTGGGTTTCCCTATATGCACTCGAAATCTCTTTCCCTTTCTCCGGCGGTGCCTTTCAGCATCACCAACCCAGCTTTCCAGCCTCCGCCCTTCTCCACGACAATCAATGCCAGCTTATATGACGTCAGTGCTGTCGATCCCAACCTGCGCGTTCCGTTCACCATGCAGTGGAATGCGGCCATCGAGAGCGAATTGGGAGCGAAGCAAACCTTGACGGCAACCTATCTTGGGTCCGACGGAAGACGGCTCCTGCGAGAGGATGCCATTTTTCCTCCGATGCTTTTAAGCACGGGCAGTGACGGATGGGTCAACGCAATACGGAATGCCGGATACTCTCACTACAACGCCCTTCAGTTGCAGTTCCAGCGCCGCATGTCGCATGGCCTGCAGGCGCTTGTCTCCTACAGTTTGTCAAAATCAAGCGATCTCGGTTCCACAGATGCAGAGGGTCTGACGGCGCCGAGCGTGGGCAACATCCTGCTCCCACCGTTGACGCCCTCCGACTACGACATACGTCAGTCCATTGCCGGGGCCATCTCTTATGAAGTACCTGCGCCTTCCTGGGACCGCGCCAGCAACGCGATCCTAAAAGGATGGGCCGTGGACGGATTGGTTCGCGTCAGACCGCGCCGCCCATCAATGTAACCTTCCACGGGCCCGATACCAGCCCCTTTAATGATTACACGACTGAGGCTGAAATCGTGCCCGGCCAACCCTACTGGATCGCAGATCCGACGCAACCGAGTGGCAGAGCGCTGAATCCAGCTGCCTTCACTTCACCCGCTCCAGGGCAGGCGGGGAACTTTCCCAGGAACTCGTTGCGCAGCCCATATTCAATCGACCAGACCGATCTCGCACTGCGCCGTCGTTTTAACCTCACCGAACGCGTCAAGCTCGATGTGCGCGCGGAATACTTTAACGTGTTCAACCATCCGATGTTCGGAATCCCCGGATCGCAATGTGCTCCGGATCCCATGTGGGGGACCGAGAATGGGCCGAATCCGGCATTTGGCAAGGTATGTCCGGGCACGTCCACAACGAACATCGACGCGGGGGGCGCCCCAAACGGGCAGAGCGCACTCTACGCGCCTGGCGGCCCGCGCTCGGCACAGTTCACACTCAAACTGCTGTTCTAGGCGAAACAGGTGCGACCAGAGATCGCGTCTTTTCCCCGAACTGAAGTCGTCAGGCCGCGTCACCGCTCCCCTCGTCGGGATAGTTTTACGCAGGGCGATAACACTCAAAACCCCTCAGCGCGGTCAATGTGGGATATGGCGATTTTGCGCCGACTGTCGGCGACACCCGCGCGCGGTCGCTTCACCTTTTCGAGGTCGCTGGGCTCCCAAGTTTTGGCAAAGGCAGGTGCCGTTGGGGCGTAGAGCCGGAAAATGGTGAAATAGCCCTTGGCCGGAACGGTTTTCATCCAGTTCTTTTCCTTCCCTGCCGGTGCGTTGGGGCCGAGGCAGAGATCAATGGAGCCGTCCGCTTTGACGACCGGATTGTGCCGCAAACCCAGCGACGGAAAAGGCTGGCCGTTATCAAGCCCGGCGGCTGAAAAGGCATCATACAAAGTCAAGGACCAGAATCTGTCAGTCGGAATATCTTTCGGCAGATGCAGTCGGTAGGCTGTCGCGCCGCGAAGTCCGTCGCCGTCGGCGTCCTTGTAGCCGATCAGGTAGATGGCGCCCTCGCCCGGCGTCCGCGAAGCCATTGCTAAACTCACCGCATAGATATTGGCAAAATACGCGATTCGCGCGTCGAGGTCACGGGTGTTCTGCGCCGTCAGCATCCAAGTCGCATCGAGGGCGAAGTCGAGGTTCGGATCGAGCCATTGACGGTCAGGATAGGTATGGGATTTCGCCCAGGTGTGGGGTGTTCTCGTAGGCGATCATCTTGCTCGTCTTCCACGCGGTCATGGCAGCCTTGTCGAGAATGCCACGGGTGCGGTCGTCGGGATTGAAGGGTTTGCCTTTCACGATCCCAATCGCGGCCAGCATGCCACGCCAGTCGGCGTCGGGAATGCCCCAATCCGGTTCGCTGTCGACGAAGCGCAGTAGCATCTCGAAGGCGCTGGCATCGTCAGGCCAGATCATGTTGGCAGGCTTGGCGGAAGCATCGGGGAACACCATCGGCTTGGCGCTGTCCTCTTTGCCCCACGGATAAATCTTCGTCGCCGAAATCAACTTGACCGGCGGGCCGAGATCCGAGGCGTCCCTATAGAAGCTTGGGGATGCTTCGCCAGTTTGAGCCGTTGGACTAGATAGAAATTGGGAGTCCACATAGGATTCAGCCCGTTCCGGTTTGTTGAACGCGAATGAGCTCCTCATCTTTACCGATGTCAGTTACTACCACACATGTGGTATGCTTCTACCACATGCTCGACTTTCGCTCCAAGGCGCGCCAGCAACTGCTGGCTTATTACTTCACAAACCCGACAGCCCGTCACCACTTGCGGGACTTGGCGGAGCGGTTGAGCATCGATCCGTCTAACCTGTCCAAAGAGTTGGGACGCCTAGAAAGCGAAGGTCTATTTCGGTCGGAAATGAGTGGCCGCCAAAAGTATTTTCAACTAAACCGGGAGTATCCGCTTTTTAATGAAGTGCGCAAGATCGTTGCGAAAACCATTGGTGCAGCACCCCTGATCGCGCAATCCCTCAAGAGAATTGAGGGAATAGACGAGGCATACTTGTACGGTTCATTTGCCAGCAACCAGCAGGACGCTGCCAGCGATATAGACGTGCTCGTGATTGGCTCCCCGCGCGAGGAAGATTTAGCACAGGCCGTGGGAAGGCTTGAGCGGCAACTGGGACGCGAAATCAACTACACCGTGCTTACGCCGAAGGAATTCAAGTCGCGCCGCGCTCGGAAGGATGCGTTTCTGGAAAACGTCTGGCACAATAAGCGTGTTTCACTCATAGGTCCGAATGAAGAAGCTAAAGCCGCACGCGGTTGACTGGGCGCAAATCGAACGTTTTCTCGCGAGCGCGGATAAGAAGCTCGCCTCGGCTCACAAGATTCTCGCTTTTGATGAAGAAGCTTGTCTTCAACAAGCCTACGAAGCAATGCTCAAAGCTTCCCTCGGGTTCATGTTCAGCCATGGATTCCGTGCGAGAAGTCAGCCTGGCCACCACATCGCCATCATCGATTTCGTGCGGTCGCGCATCGACAAGAAACATGCTGGGCTGCTGGTCGTCTTTGATCGTCTCCGCCGGAAGCGCAATCCAGCCCTTTATGATGACACCGGATTTGTTTCTCACCATGATGCCGAACAAGCTCTCGAATCCGCCGGCGACTACTTGGATGTGATCCGAGCTGATATCGCAGGCCGAAAGCCTTGAATCAGACAACTGATCTGTCGGGATCGTCCACGATTCCAACAAGTCGAGCGACTTACGTTTCACAAAGAGAACGAGTTCGTCGTATCAGCGATCCGCCACCAGCCGCGAAGACGTTCTCATGGACGCTGCCAAACGTTATCGCGTGGCTACGGACAAGCTTCAGAAAGCCGTGGCCAAAGAATTCGCTGCGAAACGAGATAAGGAAACGAGTAAGTCCAAGGTTCGTAAGGCAGTACCCTGAGTCAGTCCATTTGAACTTCTGGCGGAGTGCTAATTTGCACTCCGCTTTCTGTTGTTTATTCATAAGGGCTGCCGCGCGGGAATCATTTTACGAGTTCAACGTCCGGCATCTCGAACGATTTGTTCCAGAAGGGGTCCTCGGGTGCGTAGAGCCGGAGCCACGGATAAGGTTCTTTGCCCTCCGTTGGAATCCAGTTGGATTCCATTCCTGTCGGTGCTTTTGGTCCAAAATATAGGTCAATACTTCCATCGGCATTCTTCTTCATCCATGTTGAAAGAGCCTAACCCCGCTCGGTCCAGCGGGTTCTTGATGAAGACCCACGTCCTGCGGTCGTAAAGGGTCAGGGACCAAAACTGCTTGACTGGAATTTCTTTCGGAACGTGAAGCTTATAAGTCTTGCCACGTTCCAGGGGGCGCCCGTTGCTGTCAGCAATTGGGGCGAGGTAAATCTTGTTGCTATTTGCAGTACCGATGGGCGTCCCGGTGCAGGGCTCACACGGTGGAAACACGAACGATGGTCTTAGCCGGACACACCGTTGCCCGTGGTTAATCTTATTGACACAATGCCGCCCCGAGAACTGGCAAAACTGCCAGCCCCAGCACATCCTCAGTTCTTGGCTACTTCGATCCAGCCGTCGCCGGGGTTGTATTCCGCCATAGCTACGGCGACTTCGGTGGTCTTGTCACCCAAGTCTTTCTGGTAGACGATACCGTCCTTGCCAACAATGAACGTCATGATTCCCGAATTCCTGTATTCGGCGGGATAGGCGAGAATGGCAAACCCGCCCGTCATCTTTCCGTCCACGATGTAGCCCTTCGCGCCGCTGGGCGCTTTGTCTCCTTGTTTGGTCAGTATCTGGAAGTAGTAGCCATTGAACGGCTGCGGCTTGTTGCCTGAATTGGTATAGCCCACGGCTTCCGCGAAGTCGCCGAGCGCCCCAAGGGGGCTCGGGGCCTGACCCGCTGGAACCTGCCAGTACAATCCGTCATGCTTGCCTTCGGAGCTGGCGAGCTTCTGAGCGTACTGCTTCACCGTGTCGCCATCATGACTCTGGCTGAAGTATTGGGTCTGTGCATCGGCAACAGCAGCACAGGCAGCAATTGCCGTCAACTCGCCCTTCCCGATACGGCGTGCGAGGATTTCGTCCTTACCCGCGGCGGTGTCGAAGGACCACTGACCCGTGGAATTCCGGGCCAAGGGAATTGGAAAAGGATAGTTGTCTGCCCCAACGTACAGAATCTCGCCGCCCGGTTTAATCTCGCGCCAGCGATTCATTTGGCCGTAAGCGGCAACGAAGTCCTGAAGTGAGTTCTTGTCCTTTATCGCATCTCCAGAAAACAGTACGTCCTTGGTGTCTGGACCAAAGATCGCAAGTAACGCACCCTGATCGCCGGATTTCGCAGCTTCCAGGAAAGCAGCGCCTGCGTCTGCAGGCGAGGCGAAGGTCTCTTGGGCAGCCTGCGATGCCTGAGAATTTTCCGCTTTGTTACACGCGGGTAGCGACATGATCAGCGCAAACAGCGCCGCAAATATTGCTAGATGCGCAGCCTGTCTCCGATGGTTCCTAATAAAGCTCCTCACGTTAATCCTCCAAGCCTGCCATTTCATCTCTCTTGAACAACCGCAGCATGCGGGACATCAGCGACGAAAACCACCGCCCCCGAAACCGCCTCCTCCTCCGCCGAATCGGCCCCCGCCGAAGCCGCTGGCAGCCCATGCTCCCCCAGCCGCGACCGCTCTCGGCTCTCGATGACCAACCTCCGGAATCGCCAAATCCGCCGGAATGACCGCCCATGCCACTGAAAGCGGTTGATCTTCCGGCATTGGAATTGTCGTGCTGCGCCCAGGAGTTCGAGGCATTGATTGTCTATTGACGTTCACGTTGTTATAGGTATTGCCGTGTTCCACTACTTTGTAGCTATTGCCGTAGTTCGAGTGGTTATAGTTGTTGTAGTTGTTCGAATGGTTATAGGCGTTGTTGTAGCCATAACCGTTGTGGTATCCGCCGTTGTAGTAGCCGCCGTGCCAGGCTGAATTGCCGTAATATCCCCCACCGTGATAGATCACGGCCGTGCCGTGCCAGCCACAGTTCCAGCTGCTATACCCCCATCCGCAACATCCGCCGCTCATCATCGCGCCCACGGCGATTCCAGCCCCGAACGAGAGGAGGCCGGCCGCCACGGTCGCCGGTGCTGTAAACGGGCGCAACATATCCTGGAACGACGTAGGGATAGCCGTAAATCACCGCTGGATTGTATTGCGGGACATAGACAATCTGCGGGTTCGCCGATTGAATGACGATCGTCTGCGGCGCCTGTTGCACCACCTTGATTTGAGGACTGGACTTGAGATTGCCTTTTGCTTTGGCTTGCGCACGCAGGGCTTGGATGGCCGTCATTATCTCAGCCGGCTGGTTGTGGTACGCCTCCCCCAGCGAGGAAGTCCAGGTGAGATTCTTCGCCATGTTGTCGAGAACCGAGGGGAATTGCGTAAGCGCCTTCACGCTCGGATCCCACGATTGTTGATCCACCGCCTGCATCAGAGCGCTTCCAGTCAGGTTCTTGTTTTGCTGAACCCAGTAGTTCGCAACGGCGACCTGGTCCGGAAACGTCGACCGCACCAAGAATCTGCGCCACCAAGGCATCCGGATATAGTGCGATGGGTGCAACCAATGCTTGGAGTTCGCTCGCAGTCAACGGAGCTGTTTCTGTGGCATTCCCAGAGTCGTTCGCAGAAGCCGAACCCGAAACCTGGTATCCGTACAGGATCTGAGAAGGAGCTGAAACCAGAATGAAGCTGAGCGCTACCGATAGGAATCTCTTACCATCACTTGTGATCATGTGACTACTCCAGACTTTAGAATTCGGTTGCCATGTTCACTCGCCATCCGTAAGAGTGACAGGCTGCAGGAAAATCTCTGAGGCCCCAGGAACCAACATAGCCTAAAGCTTATCTTCGCGAATCCGCCACACAAGCGGCCCTATCGTTTCACAAGCGAGGCAATAGCTCGTTCCTCCGACCTCAATTACTGAAGCACGGCGCTGCCAGCGGTTCTGCCGTGACACTGTTTGAACTTTTTCTCACTCCCGCATGGGCAAGGGTCATTGCGACCGACTTTCGTCGCTGCCGTCCGATGCCGCGCGTCCAGCGCGGTGTGCATCTGCATGATCTCGTCGGCAAATCGGCCCTGGCGCAACAGGCCGGCCATGATCTTCATCGCAGGGTCAATATGATTGAAGAACGCTTGTAGCCCGCGCATAGGTAGTTGAGCCCAGGCTCGCCATCCGGGGTCGTGATGAACCGGTTGCGCGGACACTCACCATGGCAGGCGAACCGCACCTCGCACTCCCGGCAGTACTTGGGTAGGCTACTCAGTTTGTGCTGCCCGAAAGCGCGCTGCTTCTCCGAGTCCACCAGTTCTCGCATCGGCGTCTCCTGGATATTCCCTAGCAGGTAGTCGGGCTCGACGTAGTGATCGCAGGAATACAGATCGCCATTATGTTCCAGTGCGAGGGCATCGCCGCAGGTGGGTGAGAAGATGCACAAGTTGTGCTGTCCCAGCCAGCTTCCCAGCGCCACATCGAAAGTTTGCACGAACACGTCCCCCACATCGCGGCGCACCCACTCATCGAAGATAGCGATAAGAAAGCGGCCGAACTGTTTGGCCCCGACCGACCTTTCAGTGACCAGCCCGCCGCGCTGGGTGTAGAGCGGGCGGTCCGAACCGGGCCGTTCGCCCCACCCCAGGTTGGCGAGAGGAAGGAACTCCTTCGTAGTCCGCTCCACAATGGGGATGAACTGTATATACTTTGTCCGCAGTTGGTCGCGAAAGAACCGGTACACCTCGATCGGGTGATCGGCGTTCGCAGCGTGAATCGTGCACAGGATGTTGACGTCCACCCCGCGCCGGCTCAGGGCTTCCCAACCGCGCATGACCTGATCAAAGCTCCCGGCACCGCCCTTGTTGACGCGGTAGGCGTCGTGCATTTCCTTTGGGCCGTCTACGCTGAGACCGACGAGAAAGTTGTGCTGCTTGAAGAACGCGCACCATTCATCGTTCAGGAGGGTGCCGTTGGTCTGTATCGTGTGAAGGATTTTCTGCGCCGGCTTTCGGTATTTTTCGAGGTATCCGATGGCGCGCCGGAAGAAATCGAGGCCCATGAGGGTCGGCTCGCCGCCCTGCCATGCGACGTTGACTTCGCCGGACGGGTGCGCCTCCAGAAGTTGCCGGATATATGTATCCAGCAAGTCCTCGGACATCCGGAACCGGTCGCCCGGGTAAAGCATTTCCTTGGACAAAAAGAAGCAATACTTGCAGTCGAGATTGCAGGTAGCGCCGGTGGGCTTGGCCAGAAGGCTAAACGGCCGAGGCAACAACATCGTGTTTTGTTCCATGGGTTGCCCACTCCACCCGCAGCCGGACGTGGGCTGCCGGTCTTTGCCGCCTGGTTAGTCGTGTGTGCCCGCGAATGCCGTGTACATTGCATTCAGCTTGCTCTCATCTGCCGTGCTCAGGTTCCGCGGTCCTAGCCCAATGTCAACACGCTCGACCGTTCCGGTAAACAGAAACGGCGGTTGATAGTGTTACTGACGGGTGAGCCAGTGTCTGATCCGGGAATGCCGAGATGAGGAGATCGGGTTCCCGTTTCCTCAACGGCGCGATTAGGCGGCCATCGCCCTATTGAACGCATTTCTTGCGATAGCCCTCTGTGCCTCCTCGCTGAGGTTGGATTTGCCGACCTGGATGGTCACCTTGTTAATCTTGCCGGTGAACTTGTTATCGCCCACCTTGTAGTCGTCGCTGACAGCCGTATAGAGGTTCTCGCCCACGTCCGTCGTTTCCGCGCCAAACGCGTTCGGGTGAGTGTGCTCGATCCGCCCTGCGGCGACCTTTTTACCGTTGACGAAGATCAAACCGTTACCCCCTGCGCCGGGCCTACCTCCGTCGTAAGCAAACTCGAAGCGGAGCGTCACCTGCCCGGCCGGCAGGCGAGCGGGGCCAACGATCTTGTAAGTCTCGCGACCGAGAAAGTTGTAGGCGAACCTGGGTGCGCCGTCCTTGACGTAGAGGCTCCAGCCGCCCATTTCCCCGCCCTGGGCGAGGACCACCCCTTCGGCGCCGGCCTCCGGGACCTCGATGTCGGCCGTAATCACGAAGGAGCGGTTCTTGATGTTGATGAAGCCATTCTCGGGTATTCCCTTCATTCCTTCATAGACCGTCATCTCGGTGCGACCTTCCATCAGATCCGGACGGCCCGCCAGGGCGGCGTTGAAGCGCTCCCAGGCGCGGTCGTCAAGCGGCAGCACGTTGTACTTGACGGCCTCTTCCAGGAAGACTCCCTTTAGCTTCTCAAGCTTGTCGGGGTACTTCGCGGCAAGGTCATGCGCGCAACTGAAGTCTTTCTCTACGTTGTAAAGCTCCCACTTGTCGTTGGCAAACGTAGCCCGCGGCTTGGGCTCCCACGGCGGGCGGTGCACCGTGGTGGCGAACCAGCCGTCCTGGTAGATGCCCCGGTTGCCTGCCATCTCGAAGTATTGCGTGGTGTGGCGCGACTTCGCCTCGGCGTTATTGAAAGTGTCGAGCATGCTCACGCCTTCGATGGGTTTCTGCTTGACGCCATAGACGACCGCCGGGCTCGGGCACCCCAACTGCCTCCAATACCGTCGGGGCAATGTCAATCATGTGGTACCACTGCGTACGCAGGCCGCCCTTCTCCTTGATGCCCTTCGGCCAATGGACCACGATGGGCTGGCAGATGCCGCCGTAGGAGGCCACCTGGTGGCCCCAGGCAAAAGGCGTGGCGCCGGCGAAGGCCCAGCCGTTGGGATACAAAATGTGGGATTTCGGCCCGCCGAATTTCGTCCAGGTTCTTCAGCGCAATGTCGAGGGGCTCTGGCAGCCCGTTGAACACGGACAGCTCATTGAAGGCGCCGTTGGGGCCGCCCTGGAAAACCGAGCCGTTGTCGCCGGTGATGTAGAAGATCAGCGTGTTGTCCATTTCGCCCAGGTCTTCGATCGCGTCCAGGAACCGCCCGATTTCGTAGTCGGTCACCTCGGCAAAGGCGGCATAGATTTCCATGTACCTGGCAAAGACCTTTTTCTCGTCGGCCGTCAACTGGTCCCATTCCTGAATCCCCGGCGGCTTGGGTGCGAGTTCCGTGCCCGGGGGCACGACCCCCATTTTGATCTGGCGGGCCAGCGTTTCCTTCCGCACCTGGTCCCAGCCCTGGTCGAACTTGCCCTTGTACTTGTCGCGCCACTTCTCGGGCACCTGGAACGGGCCGTGGGTGCCAATGGCGGAGTAGTAGACGAAAAATGGCTTGTCGGGGGCCAGCGAATGCTGGGAACGCACCCAGTCGATGGCCTTGTCGGTGATGTCGGTGCTGGCGTAGTAATTGGGGTCGGGGTGCAGATCCACCCTGGTCATGTTGTCGTAAATGACCGGATGAAAGAGGTCAGCCTCGCCGGCCATGAAGCCGTAGAACCGCTCAAACCCGCTATGCATCGGCCAGCGGTCGAACGGTCCGACAACGCTGGCTTCCCACGGCCCCAGCTCGTGACACTTGCCGAACATGGCGGTGCTATAGCCGTTGAGCCGCAAGATCTCGGGCAGCATCGTGACGCTGGCGGGACGCATCGCGGTGTACCCCGGGAAGGCGGTGGCAATTTCCGAGATCACGCCGAAGTTTGCGCTATGGCTATTGCGGCCGGTAAGCAGGGCCATGCGGCTGGGCGAACATAACGGGGGGACTTTGAAATTGTTGTAGCGCAGCCCGGTCTTGGCGAGTCGGTCCAGCGTCGGCATCTGGATCGGCCCTCCGAACGTCGATCCGTCGCCGAAGCCGAAGTTGTCGAGAAGGATGACCACCACGTTGGGCGCGCCTTTCGGCGCCTTCACCTGGAACCGCGGCGGGGCTTGTGCATTGCGCGCATCAAGCTCGGTGATCGGCGGATACTGAGGCTCGGGGACGGGCAGCACGGTACGGTCCACGGAGGCGGCCTCGTCGAGTGCGCTGCTTTGGGCCTCTGACTTATTAAGCATGGGTCACCCCCAGCAGTCCAGCCGATACCAGAGTGAAAAAGCGTGTCATGATCTTTCTCCTATCGATGACTCTTGACTGCGATCGCAAGTGACGGAGGATGCGCCTTGATGTTTTTCACAACCGTCGCTGTGACCGCACGTTCTCTGCTTGCTCTGGGCGTGTCGTGTCTTTGATTGACTCGGTCGCTTTGCGACGGGCGCGCCGATTACGCAGGAAACGGTCGCCCTCGACCCAGGCACCGCATGTAGCCACGAATTGTATTGGCCGCCATGCGACCCCGCCGACTGGCAAAACTGACAGTCTGCACGGAAAATCGCCCGAGCCTCTGGACCTGCACAGTTATTCCGATTTCAACAGTTATTCGGAGTGGAGCCGATGTTCAGCCTCTTTGCACCATCGAACATGATTCCATTGCCTCTTCCAGCCGTGGAATTCCTTCTCCGGGGTACAAGAGTTACTTGCGCAAGAACCCTATCCATCACACAATACAAGTATTCGGTTAGAGGATTCTCCATTCCTCACGTGACGATCAAGACGGGCCTCACGACTCCAGACGGGCGCGAAGAACTGCTCACTGAATACTTCTGTGACCACGCTGGTTGCCCCAACGTAGCTACCCAAGTGCTCGGCTGTGTGGCGGAACTCCGCGCCGTCGCGGTCGTTTGCGACGAGCACGTGCCTAAGCCCAAGCATGGCGTATTCATTCGACGATGCCAAGGCAGCAGAGCGGCATGAGACGCAGTACTTTGAGATGATGGGCAACCGCGGCATCTACCACAAGGGCTGGACCGCGGTCACCCGTCACCGCACTCCCTGGCTCACTGGTGCCGTCGCGCTCGTGCCCTTCGACGACGATGTGTGGGAGCTGTATGACACCACCACCGACTGGACTCAGGCGAACGACTTAGCGAAGAAGAATCCCTAGAAACTGCACGTACTGCAGCGCCTGTGGCTGATCGAAGCGGTCAAGTACAACGTGATACCTCTCGACGACCGGGCGGCGGAGCGGATCAATCCCGATCTCGAAGGCCGGCCGCAGTTGATTACAGGAAGCCGGCAGTTGCTGTTCGGGGGAAGGAAGCGGTTGAGCGAAAGCGCAGCGCAAGCACTCAACCCCGATTTGATTCTCCTCGACATCGGACTCCCCACGCTGAATGGAATCGAGGGCGCTCGACAAATTCACAAACTTGTCCCGGAGTCCAAAATAATCTTCGTGAGCCAGGAGTCTTCTCCAGACGTGGTGCAAGAAACCCTCAGCTTGGGGGCGCGGGGATACGTTCTGAAAACAAGGGCCGCAAGCGATCTACTCGCCGCCGTGGATGCGGTGCTTGCGGGCAAGCAGTTTGTAAGCGATGGTTTGCTGGGCAGCAGACTATTAAGCAGCAGCGGCTGTGCTAGCGTCTCCCAGTAACTGCAAATCGGCATCCGTGATAGTAAACCGCGAAGCACCGCAATCAAGGCAGCCAGAAACCTTCGGGAACACCAGAACGCCGGGCTTATCCACGTGCTTGAGGCCATTGAAATGGATCATCATCTCAGTAGGAAATTCCGTCTGATTGCCAGACTGACATAAAACACAATTCATACCGTCTGGTTAGTCGTGTGTGCCCGCGAATGCAGTGTACATTGCATTCAGCTTGCTCTCATCTGCCGTGCTCAGATTCCGCGGCCCTAGTTCGATGTCAACGCGCTCGACCGTTCCGGTAAACGGAAACGGCGGTTGATAGGTGTTGCTGACGGGTGAGCCAGTGTCTGATCCAAGGCCGAAGGTGTCGATGCCGAAGCGACCAGGAACTGTATGGGCAATCCGGGCCCGGCCCACCTCTTTGCCGTTGATTCCGATGACTGCCTCGCCGCCTTTACCAAGCCCACCGCCGTCGTAGGCGAACTCCACGGTGACAGCAGACTTGCCGACAGGAACTGGGATGTTCGAGATGAGGTTCGTGCGTTCGCGCTCGAACCAGTTGTAATGGTAGACGAGCTTGCCGTTCTGAATGTAAAGCGCAAAGCCAGCCGATATGCCTCCCTCCGCCAAAATCACTCCTTCTGCCCCGGCAGGCATGTCGATCTGCGCTGTGATCCTGTGCGAAACGTTCTTCGTGTTCGGCGCCGCAGTCTCGGCCAAGCGAGAGACACCGCCGTAATACGTAAATTTGGTGCGCTTGGGGTCTGAGCCCCCAGGCGACGGTTTCGGCACAAACGCCCGCCCGATGCCACGGTCATCGAGCGGATAAACGTTGTTCTTCTCGCACTCCTCATCGAAGAGCGTCTTCAACTCGGCAAGCTTGTCCGGATATTTGGCCGCCAAGTCGTTGCCTTCGCTGAAATCTTCGTCGAGGTTATATAACTCCCACTTGTCTTTCTCCCAATGGCCCGGGGCCAAGTCCTGGCGCCAGGGCAGCGTGTGTTGCGCGCAAGCGATCCAACCCTTGTCGTAGATGGCCCGATTGGTGAATATTTCGAAGTACTGCCGTTCGCGCACAGGCCGGGCCTTGGCGTCGTCGAAGGTCGAAGCGAGGGATATGCCATCCATCGGTTTTTGATCGACGCCGTTGACGCTTACCGGCGCTGGAATGTGGGCGACGTCTAAGATCGTGGAGGCGACGTCGATCAGGTGCGCGAATTGGCTACGGATTCCTCCTGCGTCCTTGATCCTCGCGGGCCATGAGACGACCATCGGGTTCCGTGTCCCGCCCAGGTGAGAGGCCACCTGCTTGACCCATTGGAAGGGAGCGTTGCCAGCCCACGCCCAGCCGACCGGGTAGTGGGGCTCAGTATGCGGCCCACCGATGTCAGCGAGAATCTTTAAGTTGTCAGCCAGGGACGATGGGATGCCGTTAAGATTCATCACCTCGTTAGCCGTCCCCGAAAAGCCTCCCTCGGAACTCGCACCATTGTCGCCCACGATGAAGAAGATGAGCGTGTTGTCGGCGTCCGGCAGTTCCTGGACGGCTTCGAGCAAGCGACCGCACTCGTTATCCGCGAAGGCGAGATAACCTGCGAAGTTCTCCATGAACGCCGCAAACAACTTTCGTTCATCGCCGGACAGCGAGTCCCACGGCTTGACCCACTCCGGACGCGGCGTCAGAACCGCATCGGGAGGGATGACTCCCAATTTGAGTTGCCGCTTGTAGGTCGCCTCGCGCACAGCGTCCCAGCCGGCATCGAACATGCCCTTGAATTTCTCGCGCCAGTCGCGCGGCGAATGGTGCGGTGCGTGCGCTGCTCCTGGGGCGAAGTACATGAAGACGGGCTTCTGCGGCGCGACCGATTTGTTGTAGCGCAGCCAGTGAATCGCCTTGTCCGTCATGTCTGTCAGAGTGATAGCCTTCTTCGGGCGTCTTGTCCGGCTCTACCGCGGTCGTGTTCTCGAATAGCACCGGATACCACTGATTAGTCTCGCCACCGATGAAGCCGTAGAAGTAGTCGAATCCCAATCCAGTCGGCCAGCGGTCGAACGGGCCCGCTACGCTGCTCTCCCAGTCGGGAGTGTTGTGATCCTTGCCGAACCACGAAGTGCTGTAGCCATTGCCTTTCAACACTTCGCCGATGGTTGCAGTGGTCTTCGGGATCATGCAGTTGTAACTGGGAAAGCCGGTAGCCCACTCGACCAGAAAGCCCGATCCGCAATTGTGATGATTGCGCCCCGTGAGCAGCGCCGCGCGCGACGGGCCGCAGATCGCGGTGGTGTGGAAGCGGTTGTAACGCAGGCCGCGCGAGGCGAGTTTGTCGAGTGCCGGTGTGGGCACGGGGCCACCGAAGGTGCTCACCTGTCCGAAGCCAACGTCGTCCAGCAGAATGACGACAACATTTGGTGCACCGGCGGGTGGCGCTGGAACCCTGGGCCAGTCCATTTCGGACTCCAGATACGTCTTGCCGATCTTGCCGCGAAAAGGCAGTTCCGGCAGGGGGAGCTTCGAGCGGTCACGATCTGTTTCAACGTTCGGTTTCTCGGTTGCCATGGTGTTCTCTCCTTAAGTAATGCGGCTTCTCAGCTCGCTGTCTGGCAGCCCAGTTGTGGCTGCCTGGTCCCAAACATGCGTACTCCTACCCTAGGTGCACGGATGTGTCCGTCTTCTTTCGCCCATCGTTCCGTCTCGGTGTGAGCCAGTTGACCGGACCCCGGAGCAGGAGGTACGGGACGACCGCGAGGAACAGTGCCACCAACAATGCTTGGCTCGGGTAGAACCAGCGGAAGACCTTGAACTGGTAGACAGCGTCAAGAATAAGAGCAAGGACGAAAACCTTGCCCACCGACTTCCAACCGCTCAGTAGCACCTCGCGCCGTTGCGCTGGATCGGTTATCACTCGAAAAGGCTTCCGCTCTGCATGGGCGTCTCTTCTTCCGTCCCGAATGGCAAAGATAGACGCCATGAGTGGCTGGAAGATGAACCGAAAATGCAATGGTCCATCCAGCCGGCCCACGAGGTCGCGAACGGTTTGTGCCAGATCCTGCATACTCTTCTCGCTGCGCCTCTTCCGCTGGTTGGCAACTTATACCCGGCGGACCTAAGTCTCGCGCAGCCCTAAGATTTCGGTGTCTTGGGAGCTTGCGGCTTTGGAATTCGTAATGTCCACGAAAAGCCGAAGTCGATCGTGCGTCCTTCCGGACGGGCCTTGGCCGAATACTCGTCGTAGTACTTGAAGAATCCGACCACATTCTTCGCGGGCATAATCAAGTTGGCCTGAACACCCAAGGAATGCACAGAGTAGTAGGGCACATTGCTCGCAGCCACCGGCATGCCGGCAATCAGATAATTGCCGCCGTTGGCGGTGACCTGCCACTGGTCATACGCGACCAATCCAAGCTGGGCCAGCATGCTCATGTCTTTCTTCAGGGGAAGAACCTGCCCAAATCCCCACTCGTCGGTGAAGGCCTGTCCCGGGGTGATTTGGCTGAACTGGCCCGAAGGGATGCTGGCGACGTTTTTTGACCCGTGAGCTTCCCAGTTGGTCATCAGGTTGGCAGTGGTCCCCTGGTTCTTGGTGATGTAGAGCGTGGTGCCCGAGGTTATATTGTTCCCCCAATATCCGGAGCCTACGTTATTGCTCGCTCCCGCAGTGTAGCTGCCAGTCGGGGCGGTAAAAGCGTATCCGGCGTTGAAGTCGACCCGTTTGCGAAATGCCAGCCCATAAGGACCGGCTCAACCCACATGTCGGCCAAACCGGAGCCACCTCCGCCGAGATTAACCCCGGTTCCAGGGCAAACGGAGGGAAGGCGGCTACCAACTCCCCGCTGGCGAAGTCGAGGTCAAATAGGGCATGAAATATCCGCCGAGAATCTTGTGTTTCGGAACGTAATAGAAGATGTTTTCATCGACCCAAAAGGAATAAGTCCCGGTGACGTTCTGAAGAAGGCGGTTTCCGTTGGAGTCATTCAACTGGCTGGCGGAATAATTCAGAGCCAGGTTGGCATAGGTCATACCGGGCGCGGGAATGGAGCCGGCGTTTAGGCCAAACTGTCCCGGAACGTACTGCCCTTTCTGTTGAGCCATCGCGGTCGCGATGTGACACAGGATGATGCCAGTAAGAAGTGCCAATCTGTTATTGCACCTCATGCGCTTTCCCTTCGGATACCCATGCTATAGCCATCAATGCTGACCGCCTAACTGTCAAAAGAGACAGCGTGACGCAGATCCTCTGAGAGCTCCTCGGTTTGCGACCAAGTTACTTGCAAAAGTCGCATCTCGACTAAAACGGCCCGCGTCGCAGCACAATACTGTAAAACGTGATGACTCCAATCAGGATGACAGCCAGCCCCACCACGGAGGAGATAGACAACACGTGCCGCGTCTGGGATGCACCGATCTCTTTCAGAAGATTCCTGTGCTGCCAGGCCGCGGCCGATAATGCCAGAGTTCCTAAGGCAACAAGGGTCATTCCGAGATTACGCGGCGCCTGCGGGTGCCTGATGTTACCGGCGGCAATTTCTTCGGCCTGGTATTGGAAGAACTTGTAGATGCTGAAACCGAATCCGATCATCGAAATGGCGGTTCGGATCCATGCCATCAGCGTTCTTTCCGCTGCGATCACGGTGCGCTGGACAGCGAGATCGGTTCGCTCTTCGGCAAGGACTATTCCCCTGCTTTTTAGCTCTGTTTCAACAATGGTCATGAGACATTTCTCAAACAACTCCGAGTCTCGTGACAGTCGGCCTTCCGAGCGAGTTGGCGGTGAGACGCCTTCTGCCTGCATTCTGCGACAATTGACGAAAGGGAGACCTTTCGATCTCCCTTTACCGACCAAAACGCCACGTTATGCAGCTTTCGGTGATTTCTTTGCCGCTTCCTTTTCCTTTTCCGCCTTGATCGCCGGCCCCAATTGCTCCATCACCGAGTCAAGGTTGAATGAGGCTGCCTTCTGGCGGGGCGGGTACTTCACGTAGTTCTCGATCTGGGCCGCCACGATTGCCTGCGCTCCGTAAAGCAGGAAGGCGTGATCGACCACCCAATCCCAGTAGGTGTTGGAGTTGAAATCGGCGCGCTCGAACGGATCGCGACGCAGGCTGAACATATGCGGCACCCGCAGCTTCACCATGGGCTCTGCCCAAACCTGCGTTGAGCTTGCACGCTGCTCTTCAAACACCAACTTCCAGTCGCCGTGCCGGAGCGCCATGACGCCGCCGTCATCGCTGACGTAGAAGAAGGATTCTCTGGGACTCTCTTTCACTTGGCCGGTGAGATAGGGAAGCATGTTGATGCCGTCGATATGCACCTTGAAGGTCTTGTCCCCGACCTTGTAGCCGTTCAGGAGCTTCTGGTTTACGTTCGGATCGCCCGCCGCTGCCAGCAACGTCGGCAGCATGTCCTGGTGGGACACGATGCCGTTCAGCACCGTGCCCGCCTTAATCTTGCCGGGCCAGCGCATGAAGCACGGAACGCGCCATCGCGCCTTCCCAGTTCGTGTCCTTCTGGCTGCGGAACGGCGTGTTGGCGCCATCGGGCCAAGTGTCATTCTCGGGGCCGTTGTCGGTGGAATACATGACGATGGTGTTATCGGCGATGCCCAGCTCATCGAGCTTGTCGAGCATCTGGCCGATTTGCTCGTCGTGGGTAACCATTCGATCGCTGTAATCGTCCTGCCCGCTCTTGCCACGGTTCTTGGCGGCGAGGTGGGTCCGGAAGTGCATGGCCGTCGAGTTGTACCAGAGGAAGAAGGGCTTGTTCGCTTTGGCCTGCTTCTCCATCCAGCCCAGAGCGGCTGAGGTGATCTCCTCATCGACGGTTTCCATGCGCTTCTTGGTCAGCGGGCCGGTGTCCTTAATCGTCTGCTTGCCTACTCGGCCAAAGCGGGGATCCGTTGTTGGGTCATCCTTGTCAGTCGCGATGCAGTGCAACACGCCTCGGGGTCCGAATTTCGCCTTGAATGCCGGGTCCTTGGGATAGTCGGGCAGTTCCGGTTCCTCTTCGGCATTCAGGTGATAGAGATTGCCGAAGAACTCGTCGAATCCGTGCACGGTCGGCAAGAATTCATTCCGATCGCCGAGATGGTTCTTGCCGAACTGACCGGTGGCGTAGCCGAGCGGCTTGAGCAGTTCGGCGATGGTCGGGTCTTCCGCTTGAAGTCCGAGAGTAGCGCCGGGCATTCCGACTTTGGTCAAGCCGGTGCGGAGCGGGTTCTGGCCGGTGATGAAGGCTGCGCGTCCGGCGGTGCAGCTCTGCTGGCCGTACCAGTCGGTGAATTTGACGCCTTCCTTGGCGACGCGGTCGATGTTCGGCGTTGGGTAGCCCATCATGCCATCGCTGTTGTGGCTGATGTTCCAGTAGCCGATGTCATCGCCCCAGAGGATCAGAATATTCGGTTGTTTTGTAGCCATGATTTTGTTCCTCTCCTTGAATTAGTTGTGGTGCGACTGCGAATTCGCAAGGGATCCCCCTAACCGCGCGTCAGTAGTGCACCACGAGCGTGGATGGGAGCCAACTGTCACTTGTGACAGTCGGGGCGAAGCCTTCGGGGAGACCGTAAGCCCCGCCCAAAAGGAACTTGGACGGGGCTTCAACTTAAAGGAAGGAGACATCAGCTTACAAGATCGTTGCTGTATTAGGAAGCTGCCAAAAGTTACAGGAGCAACGAGAATCCCAAACGTACGGCTCCTGATAGTTGACGAAATCAGGCGAATTAACGCTGCGATCATGGTGCGCTGGACAGCGAGATCGGTTCGCTCTTCGGCAAGAACTATTCCTCTACCTCTCAGCTCACGATCCACTTGAAATCAGGCCACCTTCTTACCCTTTTGTTTGATGGACTCATCCGCCGCGGCCATCCCCGCCGGCGAGAGCAGGTCGATGGTCACCTTCTCGATCTTGCCCGTGAACTTGAACGGCAGCTTGTAGGTGAAGTCCACCGGCGAACCCACGTCCATGCCGATGTCGAGTCCTTCGCCGAGCGTAGAACTGGATGGGGATGGTCCTTTCGAGCCGCCCTCCGCTACCTTGGCTGCCGTTGGCGGTCATGGTGATCGTCCCGCCCTTGCCGATGCCGCCGCCGTCGTAGGCGAAATCGACGACGAGCTTGCGTTCTGCCTTTCGGCAGGGGGTCTTTCGCCGCGAACGTGGGGCGCTCACACGCAGGAAGTTGTAGACGAACGTCGGCTTGCCGTCGCGCAAATAGAGGCCGTAGCCACCCTCCAGACCGCCGTGGGTGACGATCATGCCGTTGCCGCTGCCGTCGGGCACGTTCGATGTCGGCGGTGATCGTCCACGATTTGTTGAGCATCGGCGGCGAGGCTGCCGTCGGGCAGCCCGACCTGCCGGGGAAGTACTCGAGCTTCGTCGCGCCCGGCGATCAGGCTGGGCCGGCCCATGAGCTCGGCGTTGAACCGTTCGACGCCGCGCCAATCGAGCGGCAGGACGTTGTACTTCGCCGCCTCCACCCACCACAGGTCCTGCAGCTGCCGCAGTTTCTCCGGGTTTGCCTTGGCGCAGGTCGTTGGCCTGGGAGAAGTCCTCGTCGATGTTGTAGAGCTCCCACTTCGGCTTGTCGGGGTCGAACGCCTCCGCGATCTGGCTCCCAGGGACGAAGGACGGCGAGCTGAGGCCATCCAGCCGTCGTGGTAGATGCCCCGGTTGCAGCCCATCTCGAAGTACTGCGTCTCCGCCTGCTCTTGGCCTTCGCGTCGTCGAAGGTGAACGCGAAGCTGATGCCCTCGATCGGCTTCTGCTGGATGCCGTTGAGTTCGCGTCGGCGGGGTGATGCCGATCAGCTCGTAGAGCGTCGGGACCACGTCGATGACGTGGAGGAACTGGTTCCGCAGCCCGCCCTTGTCCTTGATCCGCGCCGGCCAGGACACGATCATCGGGTTGCGCGTGCCGCCGAAGTGGCTGGCCACCTGCTTGGTCCACTGGAAGGGCGTGTCCATCGCGTGCGCCCAGCGGACTGGGAAGTGGTTGAAGTGCTTCGGCCCGCCGATCTCGTCGATGTCCTTGAGGTTGTCCTGCCATTTCTCCGGGAAGCCGTTGAAGAACAGGTTTTCGTTGAGCGATCCCTCGAGGCCGCCCTCGGCGCTGGAGCCGTTGTCGCCGGCGATGTAGATGAAGACCGTGTTGTCGGCGCCGGGCAGTTGCTTGACGGCGTCGATGATGCGGCCCATCTCGTGGTCGCAGTGCGCCGCGTAGCCGGCGAACACCTCCATCATGCGGGCGTAGAGTCTCTTCTGGTCGGCGTTCAGCGAGTCCCACGCGGGCAGCCCTTCGGAGCGGTCGGTCAGCTTCGTGTTCGGCGGGATGACGCCGAGCTTCTTCTGCCGCGCGAACGTCTCCTCGCGGTACTCGTCCCAGCCCATGTCGAACTTACCCTTGAACTTGTCGATCCACTCCTTCGGCGCATGGTGCGGCGCGTGGGTCGCGCCCGGCGCGACGTAGAGGAAGAACGGCCGTCCGGCGCGATGCTCTTGACCTTGCGCACCCAGGCAATCGCCTTGTCGGCGAGGTCGGTGGTCAGGTGGTAGTTCGGGTCAGTCGAGGCCGGGACGAGGTTGCGGTTCTCGAACAGCATTGGGTTCCAGTGGTTCATGTCGCCGCCGTTGAAGCCGTAGAAGTAGTCGAACCCGAGGCCGTTGGCCCAGCGGTCGAACGGCCCTGCGGCGCTCGTCTCCCAGGCGGGCGTGTTGTGGTTCTTGCCGATCCAGGCGGTCATGTAGCCGTTCTGGCGCAGCACCTCACCGACGCGTGCCGCAGCTCTTGCGGCAGCACGCAGGTGTAGCCGTCGTACCCGGTGGCGATCTCGGTGATAACGCCGGCGGCCGACGGAGTGGTGGTTGCGGCCGGTGATGAGTGCGGCCCGAGTCGGGCTGCACAGGGCCGTCGTGTGGAAGCGGTTGTATCGCAGGCCCTCGGCGGCGAGCTTATCCATCGTTGGCGATGGGATGCCGCCGCCGAACGTGCTGAACTGCCCGAAGCCCGCGTCGTCGAGCAGGATGAGCACGACGTTCGGCGCACCCTTCGGCGCCTGCACCGGCTGCGGGAACTGCGGCTTGATCCGAGTCGAGGTAGGTGCGACCGACGTTGCCCGGGAAGTGGAAATCCGGACGAGGCAGCACCAGCGGAGTACCCGGCAGTTCCGGCTTCGAATTGGTTGGGTTTGTCTCCTGCGATTTCATTGATGTGTCCTTTCAATGGCTGATTCGTTTCGTCGCTTTTCGATCTTCGGCGGCATCTACGTCCAGTCGATCCCTTGCCTCGACGCAATAACGGGCGGCGCTATTACCGCTCCACTGCTGCTGCAACTGCTTTGTGCGCCTCATCGATCTGCTTCAATTCTTCAGCTTTCAGATTTGCAGGCGTGATGTCGATCCCAACCTCGTTAAGAGTCCCTGTAAATCAACCACACAACAACCCAGGTCACACCCGTGCGTAGAGACGTAGCCTAGGACTCCTGCTCTGGCGAGTCACCTGTCAGATCGAACAGTCTTGTGGCTTGGGGGGTTGGGCTTCCTAGTTTGGGGAACGACGTGGCAAATGGTGGAGGGGATACCCTTAGTGTGCAACTAACCGGCAAGCGCGAGCGACTGATCACGGGGCTGACTGTGCGTTGTTAGGCTGGAGGTTTGGGTGCGTGTTCGTCGCAAGCCACAGCGATAAGGCGAAGTTCCGTCAGGACTCCGAGCACCTGTGTGGCAATATTTGGACAGTCCGGGTGGTCGCAGAGGTATTCGGTGAGTTCTTCCTCGCTCCCATCCGAAGTCGTAAAGCCCGTCTTAATCGTCACCTGAGGCATGGAGAATCCCCTGAACTCAACCGAATACTTGTATTGTCTGATGGATAGTGGGCTCTTGCGCAAGTAACTTTCTGCACCTCCAGACGTGGG
>CAVPNR010000031.1:0-109676 GCA_963706645.1 uncultured Acidobacteriaceae bacterium | reverse complement strand
TCACTGCTGCTGCTGCTGTTGTTCCTGCTCAGAGCGCACGGCTGGACGCGCCAGCACGGGTCTGGATCGGACCACAAAAGGCGGCATGACGGGCTCCGGCGGCACAGCATCTGCTGGACTCACAGTGACGACGACGCTCAGCTCGCTTTGCGACTCGCCTTTGTAGACGCCGCGCGTTGGCGGGACGTCGGCGTAGTCGCGGCCAATGGCTACGCGAATGTGGCGGTCGCCTCCGACCAGATTGTTCGTGGGATCGAACGCCACCCATCCCAGACGCGGGACCAGTGCTTCGACCCAGGCATGCGACGCGCCTTCCAGCGAACGATCCTGCTCCTGTTCATCCCGATGAAACATGTAACCGCTGACGTAGCGGCACGGAATCTGCATCCGTCGCACCAGCGCGATCATGATGTGGGCGAAATCCTGGCACACTCCCTGGCGCGTGTGCAGGGCCTCTTCAATCGGTGAATCGACTTTCGTGCTGTTCGGCACGTAGGCGAACAGTTTGTAGATCGACTCGTTCAACTCCGTGAGCAGAGTTAGCGGATTGCCACGGCGCTCGCAGTTGAGATCTTTCGCCAGACTCTCCACCGGAGCATTGGAGTGCGCGTAGTGGCTGGGCAGAAGCATCTCCCAGTAATCGTTGCCCGCGATGAGGGCATCCAGATCGGCCCAATCGCCGGCGTCGGCGCTGCGTGGGGGCGAGACAGATTGCACTTCCACGGCTGATTGCGCAGTGACCTTGACCAGTTTGTGGGTCCCCGCGATATCGAAATGATGGACGATGTTGCCCGTGAAATCGCGGCACTGCATGACATTGGCGGCGGGATCGACGGTGAGCGTGAAGCTGAGGCAGCGCTGCTCGCCATCGCTGCGGGGTTGCAGGCGGACTTCCATCACGCTCTCGCGGACGGCAGGTTCGTAGCGAAACGTGGTGGTGTGGCGGACGGAGTAAATCACAGATTCCTCTCTTTGCGGATTCGAGAGCTTCCCTCACGGGCTTAAAGCCCGCATTCAATCGATTCCCTGTACTCGGCGCTAAAGCACCGCTCTTCCACGGTAATGCCGTTCCTCACAAGAATTGCCATTCCTCATGAAACCAGCGCTGCTTCCACTGCATAATCGAAATAGACTTGCTGGATTGCGGTGTGGGCCTGCGCGCATTGCCAGCGAACACTGTCGACGTAGGCGTTCGCGCCTTGGGCCAATATTTCCTCGATCTGGCTGAAACTCAGGGTCGCGCATAAGCGCCCCGCAAGGCGGACGGGTTGCTCGGCCTTGCGCTCAGTCAGTTCTCCGATGGCCACTAAGGCAGCGTGCACGCGGTCAACCGAGAAACGCACCGAATGCGGGAACTCAGGATTCAACAGCAAAAATTCAGCCACGCGCAACGGCCGAATTTCCGCGGTGTACGTTTTGCAGTACGCTTCAAAAGCGGCACACGATTTCAGCAAGCCGACCCACTCGAGATATTCTTCGCTTTCAACCGCCTGATCGAGGGGATGCGGCAGGCGCCCGAAGTGTGTGCCGATCAGGCGTGCCAGTTCGTCGGTGCGCTCGACGAAGCGTCCGAGTTGAATGTATTGCCATCCTTCGCCGTGCGACATAGTCGAGTCGGTGACTCCCTGGAACAAATGCGCGCCTTCCTGCACGGCGCGAAAGAATACATGCGTGTTCAGCAGCCAAACTTCGCTCGCCGTTGTGCTGTTGACCTGCAGATACAGACGGTTCAGTTGCTCCCACATTTCCGTGCTGCATTGTTCGCGCACCTGGCGCAGATTTTCGCGGGCGGCCGCCACGCACGAGAGAATCGAAGATGCATTGGTGCGGTCGAGGGTCAGGACGTGAGTGAGCGAGGCCGCGTCGATCTTGTCATCCTCCGGAACCGGAACCTGCGAGGCTTCGAGCAGGCGCAGCCAACGTCCCGCTCCTGCCTCGGGAGATTGGTCGAGGCGAAGTTGCAGGTCAACGTCGATCAGACGGGCCGTATGTTCGGCGCGCTCCAGGTAGCGGCTCATCCAATACAAGCTGTCCGCGACCCGGGAAAGCATGGCTGTTCGTCTCCAGTCGTTCATGCCTTGGTCTTTACGTATGAAGCTATCACGCGCGAATTCGTCATGCGCGAAGCACCCATGTGTCTTTGCTGCCGCCGCCCTGGGAAGAGTTCACGACCAGCGATCCCCGCCGCAGCGCCACGCGCGTCAAGCCTCCGGGCACGAGCGTCACATTCTCGCCATACAGAATATAAGGGCGAAGATCGACGTGCCGTGCCTGTACTTCGCCGTCGAGGAAGCAGGCCGCGCGAGAGAGACTCAGCGTGGGCTGGGCGATGTAGTTGCGCGGCTCGGCTTCAATCCTGCGCCGGAAGTCTTCCCTTTCCGCCTCGGTGCTGTGGGGGCCGATCAACATGCCGTATCCACCGGACTCGCCGACCGCCTTCACCACAAGTTCATCCAAATGCTCCAGCACGTAGGTTCTTTGAGAACGGTCACTCAGGAGATACGTGTGCACATTGGAAAGAATAGGATCTTCGCCCAGGTAGTAGCGGATGATCGCAGGGACGTAAGCATAAAGCGCCTTGTCGTCGGCGACGCCAGTCCCGATGGCGTTGGCGAGCACCACATTTCCGGCGCGGTATGCATTGAAGAGCCCGGGCACGCCGAGACTCGAGTCCTGGCGGAAGCAGAGGGGATCGAGGAAGTCGTCGTCCACGCGGCGATAGATTACGTCGACGCGCTGCAGGCCAGCGGTAGTCCGCATGTAGACGATGTTGTCGTGCACCAGGAGATCGCGGCCCTCGACGAGTTCGATTCCCATTTGCTGGGCAAGAAATGTGTGCTCGAAATATGCGGAGTTGAAAACTCCGGGCGTCAGCAGGACCACCTTCGGTTCGTGCCGCGTCCAAGAACTGGCCGGGGCGAGCGCCCGCAGCGTGGTCAGCAATGCCTGGGCGTAGTGATCGACCGGGCATACTCCGTAGTCGCGGAAAAGCGTCGGGAAGACTTTCTTCAGTACTTTCCGGTTTGCCAGCATGTAGGAGACGCCGCTGGGCACGCGCAGATTGTCTTCGAGCACGGCGAAGCTGCCGTCGGGTAGACGGACGAGATCAGTGCCGCAGATGCTGACGTAGATTCCTCTAGGAACCGTGAGCCCGCGCATTTCGCGGCGGAAGTGACGGCAACTGTACACCAGTTCGCGGGGGACGACGCCATCCGCGAGGATTCTGCCGTGGTGATAGATGTCTTCCAGGAATAGGTTCAGTGCGGCGATGCGCTGGGTTAGGCCGTTTTCGATCTTGCGCCATTCCGCGTAGGGAATAATGCGCGGCAGCAGATCGTTGGGGAATACACGCTCGGTGCCCTCATCGTTTCCGTACACCGTGAAGGTGATGCCCTGGTGGAGGAACGAGAGGTCGGCGGCCTGCTGGCTCTTGCGCAACTCCTCAGGAGGGAGTTCGAGGAGCGTCTGGAAGAGAGCCTGATAGTGCGCCCGAGGCGTACCCGGCGCCGCGAACATCTCATCGTAGGCCGCGTCGAACTGGTAATTTCGAAACGGCGGCCGAAACAGCGTGAGTGGCTCCGGAGGGTTCATCCGGCGCACGAGTCCGCGAGTTCGGGTACGGCTAGGCTGCACCCATAGGACTCTAGGGGGCGTCCCGCCGCGAGTCCAATCAAAATTGTTTATCGGAGGGATTCAGTTTTCTGGTGTCCGCCGCGGCTATTGCCCCTGCTTCTGGCCTGATGCGAATACGGTCCACGGGCCGGCTTTCATATCCCGCAGCAGTGGCTTCTGCCATGCGAATTCGGGATGGTGATCAAGAAAGGGCTCGGCCAGAAAGTCCGCGCCGCAGGGATGTCCGGCGCGCGCCACGAAACTCATCTTCGCAGCCATGGCACTGTCGGTGGCTTTGCCTTGCACGGCGCCGCCGGGATTGTAGGCGTCCCACCCCCATTCCTTCACGCCGCGCGAAGAGGCATCGACATGGCCACACAGTGCGCGCTCGTTCGGCTGGTCTTTCTTTTCGAAGCTGTCGACGTGGTCGGAGAGGAATTGCTCCGCCATGGTGACATCAACTTTTCCTTTCGCCTGCTGCATGACTTCTTCCCAGCGAGCGTGGCGGGCATTCATGGACGACGACTTGTCGTTCGGATTGAAACCGCTGGTCTCTTCCCGAATGACCTTGGGATCGCGTGCGAAATTCGAGCTGACAAAATATCCATCTTTCGTGCGCCAGAGTGGGGTGTTCTTCAATCCGAGTTCCAGATAAGCGATCTCGCCGGTCTTGCGGTCGCCGATGAGCCAGTCGTTCGCGTATCCGCCGTTGTTCCCTTCTTTAATAATGCGCACGTAGTCATCGATGCTGTTGGCGTACTGCAGCGCCTTGCGGGCTCGCATGAACTCCGGCTTGCCCTTCGGGTCCCACCCTTCAAACTGAGTGATCGTAGTCTCGGTGATCATAATGCCCGCGGAATTGACACCGAAATCGTCGTCGCTGACGATCACTCCCGGGAAGCCGTCCATCAGAATGCGGTTGCCGCGTTCCGGTTGGATGTCGAAAACAATCACCCAGCGCTCGCCGGCGAGGTAGCTGGTCCAGTTATTGTGGGCAATGACGATCTGGTGATCTTTGGTCACGCTGCCGGTGGCGATGAACGCGCTGCAGTTGCCTGGAGCGGCGAGTTTCGGAGCCTTCGACGACTTTTGTTGTTTATTCAGCCATGGAACATAGTAGTCCGGCACTTCTTCGAAGGCGTTGAGCGCCACGATATCGTACACGTCGAGATCGACACCGTGGGCTTTCACGCCGTCCGCAATACCTTGCAGTTCCTGCTGATATTCGGAGTCGATGTGAGGCCAGAGCATCTGGCGCGCGGTGGTGCGGAAGAATTCCCAGTCACGCTGCGTCTGGTGCGTGTCAAACAACTTGATGGCCTCAAAGGCGTCGGCGATTTCGGGGGCGAGCAGATAGCCGTGCTGGAACCCCATGTCAGGGGGCGAGCCTTCGAGGTGCACGTAAGTCCATCCGCCTTGCTGGAAGCGGTAAGCCTTCTGCAATCGCGGGTCGGGCGAATCTCCGGCCGCAGCCGCACAAGTTAAGGTCGCAGCGATTCCGAGCAGACATCCCCAGAGCACAAGCTTCTTGAACATGAGTCCCTCGAAGTTTGGTGTGTACGTTCGACGCAACATTCTAGCCTGTCTTTTCGTTCTAGAGATGCGACCTTCAGATATCCGTCCGTTGATCAGGATGACGGCTGAGATACCAGCAGGGCAGCGATCCTTCGTGGGGAAACAGAGCGTGCACGCAAGTCCAAGGCTGCGGCGGATCGAAGGTAAATGTCGTTTTTCCGTTCTTCTGCAGGACGGCCGTGTAGTGATTCACGGTTACGGAGCCGTAGGCGTTCCGGTTCGTGGCGGCGCGGACCTTGAACACGGTGTAGTCCAGTCCGTAGGCCAACGCCCCAGCCGCGACAATGGCGAGAACCGCGGCGAAGAATGCTCGTCGCAGCCGCGTTCTGAGGTTGGGCATCGTGGGGTCGGTCACGAGGCCAAATTATAAGCGCTCCGCTGGAACCGAAGAACCTCCAGGCGCTGAATCCGCTCGCAGCGGGGTTTTTACTCGTTGACACTGTCCACATGATCGGCTAACTTCGTCGCGGCCTTCCTAGCCGTGCTTGGGCACTTCTAGAATCCAGTCCGCTTTCCGACCTGGATGTCCCGCGAGTCGTTGTCGGCCACAAAATCTTGCCCGCGATCGCGGCCGGGCAAATCCTGGGGGAAATTCCATCGTGAAAAAGATGCTGGTAGTAGTGGGGTGGTGTGCACTCTTTGGTTTTTCGACTGCGGCGTGGGCGCAGGTGAAATTCGTGCAGCTTACGAGCCCCATCCAGAGTTGGTCGAGTTACGCTCTGTCGAGCAACGGCAAAGTGATGGCCGCCAATATTGGGGGAGAGATTTTTCGCTGGACGTCTGCTGGCGGTTTCGTCGATCTGGGCTTGGGGGATACGTTTAATTCGTCCATCGGGATCTCGGCGGACGGCAACACGATCGTGACCGGCCGCACGGGCCCCGACGGCAATTCGAATCCCGCCATGTGGCAACAGGCCACGGGCTGGGTCGACCTAGGTCATCCGGCGGAAGGTTGCGTCCTCGATGGGAGTTGGGGTGATGCCTGGGGAGTGAATGCCGACGGCTCCATCGTAGTGGGGCTGGCCTGGTATTGCCCGGGAGCCGAAGGGTTCCAGTGGACCAAACAGGGCGGCATAGTGGGGCTGGGACATCCGACCAACGCCAGCAGCCGCGCGACCACAATCTCGAACGATGGATCCACGATCGTGGGCTTCTACGAAGATCCGACTCAGGGCTTCCGGCGCCCGGTTCGCTGGATCTCGGGCAGCACGGATTTGTTCTTAGGAGATATTCCCGGAGAAGCGATCGGCGTCAGTTCCAACGGTGCGCAGATTGTCGGGCAAGCCGCGGATAGCACCGGAAACGGCCGAGCTTTTTACTACACGGACAGCGGTGGCCTGATCGACCTGGGTGTGTTGAGCGGCAACAAGACGGACCAGAGCGTAGCTGTCGGTGTCTCGGACAATGGCATCGCGATTGGCGCTAGTATCAACTCGTTTACCTGGGCGAGCCACCCTTTTGTCTGGAGCCAAAAGATGGGCTTGCATGGCCTGCAGGCAGCCCTGGTGCTCCATGGTGCGGTGATCCCCAGCGGTGTCACTTTGACGAATGTGTTAGCGATTTCTTCTGACGGCACAACCCTGGCGGGCCTTTGGCAGGATGCCAGTTTCAACCAAGGCCCGTTTCTCGTGACCCTGCATGGCAAAGCTTCCCTGCTGAAATAGCGCCGGGGGAGAACTCGTCGTTTGGATGGGGGTGGGCGAATAGCCTGCCCCTTCTTATTGTTTGCTCGTCAAGACTCGCTATGCGCCGACCCGGCGGTGCGGGGCGCGATAACCCAACTGCATCGAGATGTGTCGAGCCGCATCCTTCAAAGCTTCCAGAATGCGCGGCATCGTTTGCGAGTTTACCTGATTGGTGGTCCCGCTCAAGCCCACACTGGCCTCGATCGCTCCCTGCTGGTTGAAAACAGGAGCCCCCACGCAGCGGGCGCCTAAATTATTTTCTTCGTCATCGACCGCGTAACCCTGGGTGCGCACTTTCTCCAGCTCTTTGAGCAGACGAGGCAGCGTGGTGATGGTTTTGGGGGTGCGCTTCTCCATCGCGCGCTCGCCAATAATCTTCTCCAGGCGCTCTTGAGGGATAAATGCGACGAGTGCCTTGCCCACGCTGGTGGCGTGGACCCGCATGCGGCGGCCGACCCAGGTGTCCATGCGAATGAACCCGGGAGGCTCGACCTTCTCGATGTAGACCGCTTCGGGTCCGTCGAGGATCGCCAGGTGGCAGGTGAGGCTCGTCTTTTCGACGAGACGACGCATGATAGGCAGCGCAACTTCGCGGACATCGATCCCGCTGAGCGCGCCGCGGCTAAGACTCAGGATCTTGAGTCCGACGCGGTATTTGCCGCTGCCCGCATCCCGATTCAGATAGCCCTGAGCTTCCAGGGTGCGCAGAATATAGCTTGCCGAACTCTTTGGAATCTGGAGCTTGCGGCTGATCTCCGCGTTGCTCAGGCCCTCCGGCTCCTGGGCAACAGCTTCCAGCATGGTGAGGGCGCGCTCGACGGCAACCGAGGGTGATTCGTCTTTGGAGGGCATCGCCAAATCGTTATGGTAGCAAAACCCTAGTTGGACAACAAAATGAATGTATGTTCGAGATATTGAACAACGAGCTTGACCGGCATTTCCGGGCATCGTACGATCCGCCAGTATTACGAATCGTTGTTCAGCATACTGAACACTTAAAAGAGACCAGGGACCCGCGAATATGACCCCAATTGCAGTTTCGAGCACGGAAACCGGAACGCTCCTCAATCCGATCAATTGCACTCCGCAGGGATTTGATCCTTACCGCGATCTCCCTGACGGATTTATGAAGTTCTTCCTTCCGCTGCACCAGGAGTTCACTCCGCGCCAGCAAGAATTCGCTCTCAAGCGCATCGAGGTGCTGCAGCGTTCGCTGGAAGGCGATAAGCCGGCGCACCGGTTCCCTTCCGACACGGTGCGGAATGGCTGGCGGATCACCCTTCCCGAATGGTGCCAGGACCAGCGCAACCAGATGACCGGGCCCGCCGACGATGCCGAACTGTGCGTGAAGATGCTGAACTCAGGCGCTCCCGGCGTGATGTTGGATCTGGAAGACTCCTGTGTCAACGATTGGTCGCATCACGAGATGGGCGTGGCCCACATTCTCGCCTGCCTGCGCGGCGATCTCAGCTATTTCGACAAGAAACGTAACCGGACGGTCCACATTCAGCACAACGGTACCGTGATCTTCACTCGCCCGCGCGGACTTCATCTGAATCAGGCCGGGTTGATTCCAGGCGAACTAGTTTCGGCATCGCTGATCGACGTGGCTCGAATCTTCTATTGCATTGATCCAGACAAGTTGAAACATCCGCTGTGTATTTACATTCCGAAGTCAGAGTCGGCGGAGGAAGCGCTCTGGTGGCGAGATCTGTTCCGGGCGTTGGCGCAGTGGCGCGGGTTGCCGCACAACTACATCAAGTGCATGGCGCTGGTGGAGTCGCACCCGCTGGCGTTTCAGATGGAAGAGTTCGCCTACAACCTGCGCGATCACATCATAGGACTGAACCTGGGCCGCTGGGATTACATGGCGAGCCTGATTCACTTCAATCTCGACAATCCCGATTGGGTGTTGCCGGACCGCAACACGATTCCGCACAACGTAGCGTTCTTTCAGAACTTGCGCGAATTCATGCCGGAGATTTGCCATCACCGCGGGATTCTTGCAATTGGTGGGATGACCGCGCTCTATCCGAGCCGTGAAGACGCGGAGCTGAATGCGCGGGCGCTGGCGATTCTCGAGAAGGACAAGAAGAACGAAGCCGATTGCCTGATGGACGGCGCATGGACGGGACATCCCGATCAGAACGCGATCGCGGTGGCACAGTTTCCCTACCCGAATCAGCTGCATGCGCGGCCGAAGAATGCGAGCCGTTACCCGGACCTGCGACCCACTCCGGACGGAGTTGGCACACGTACGGTGAACGGAACGCGAGCGGCCGTGCGGACGGTGATCCGCTACCGGCACGGCGTACTGAGCGGACGGGGCGCCAGCCTGCTCGACGGCTACATGGAAGACCTGGCCACGGACCGCATCTACCGCCTGATGATCGCGCAGCGCGTGCTGCATCGCGATCTGGTCGCTGTACGAGACGAGCAGGAGCAGATCGTGAAACATACGCCAGAGTTCATCACGCAACTATTCAACGAGGAACTCGATCGTCTGCTGGCAGCACTTCCAATCGATGCAGAACCAGAGGAGGCGGACCGCTACCGCCGCGCTCGCGAAATCAGTGAAGCCATGATCGTGAACGGAGAATTCAACCCGGCTTAGCAGTTACTCACCCAGGGCAAAGAGAACCGAGAAAAGATTTCAGGAGAATGTATATGTCGGCCAAAGGAAACGGACACAACGCACAACCTTCAACCCACCATCCGATCGAGCATCCATTGAGCGAGCAGGAACGCGTCGCCCAGTATGCTCTTGCCCAGGCAGCGATGAATCAGGATTGGGCGTCCAATCCGCGGTGGAAGGGCGTTGATCGTCCGTACACAGCCGGGGATGTGCTGCGTCTACGAGGCTCGATTCACATCGAGCACACGCTGGCCCGCATGGGCGCAGAGCGCCTGTGGGAACTGCTGCAGACCGATCCGTACATCAATGCGCTCGGTGCGATGACTGGCAACCAGGCAGTGCAGCAGGTGCAGGCGGGACTCAAAGCGATCTATGTCAGTGGATGGCAGGTCGCAGCGGACGCCAACAACGCAGGCACGATGTATCCAGATCAGAGCTTGTATCCGGCAGACAGCGTTCCGAACCTATGCAAGCGGATCAACAATGCACTGCAGCGCGCCGATCAGGTGCATCACGCTGAAGGAAAAGTGGCTCCGGGACAGACCTGGTTTGCGCCGCTGGTCGCCGATGCCGAGGCAGGGTTCGGTGGGACTCTGAATGCTTTCGAACTGATGAAGGGGATGATCGAAGCGGGGGCGGCCTGCGTGCACTTCGAGGATCAGCTGTCATCCGCGAAGAAGTGCGGACATCTTGGCGGGAAGGTTCTGGTTTCGACCACAGAGGCGGTTCAGAAGCTGGTAGCGGCGCGACTGGCAGCCGATGTGATGGGTGTGCCTACGCTCATCATGGCGCGCACCGACGCCGACAGCGCTCACTTGCTCACGAGCGACATCGACGCCCGCGACCGTGAGTTCTGCACCGGCGAGCGTACGTCGGAAGGCTTCTTCCGCATTCGCGGTGGCATCGATTCGGCCATTGCGCGCGGCCTGGCTTATGCTCCGTACGCCGATCTGATCTGGTGCGAGACTTCGCATCCGGATCTGGAAGAAGCACGCCGCTTTGCCGAAGCGATTCACGCGCAGTATCCGGGGAAGGCGCTGGCCTACAACTGTTCGCCGAGCTTTAACTGGCGTAAGAATCTGGACGAAGCGACCATCGCACGTTTCCAGCCCGAACTGGCGCGCATGGGATACAGGTTCCAGTTCGTTACGCTGGCGGGCTTCCACGCGCTGAACCTCAGCATGTTCGAACTGGCTCGCGGATACAAACTGGCTGGCATGACTGCCTATTCGAGGCTGCAGGAAAAGGAATTCAGCCGCGAGACCCAGTACGGCTACGAGGCGGTGAAACATCAGCGTTTCGTGGGTACGGGATATTTTGATCAGGTACAGCAGGTGATCAGCGGAGGACTGGCTTCGACCACGGCGCTGACCGGGTCTACGGAGACGGAGCAGTTCATGGAAAAGAAAGCGCTGACCCGGCCAGAACGCGGGCCGGATGCGGGATGCCAGCCGATTCTCGGTGAGTGCCCGCACACTCCGGTGAACATCGATCTGGGTCCGGAAGAGATGCTGTTGCCGTCTGGGGACTAAACGGTCTCGCGCATCGCGGTGACGCTACAGGAAGGGCCGGTCTAAATGATCGGCCCTTCAGATTGCTCAATAAAACACTGGCGGTAGCGACTCTTCCGAGACTATGGCGGCAAGAACTCGCCGGGATTGCGGTTCTACACGGCACTCGCGAGTGCCTCAACCGTTTGCGCAGGTTCGTGATGGGCTTCAGAACGACTGAGCCCGGCGACAGCGCGGGACAGAATTTCTAGGAAGTGATCAACCTCTTGCTCGGTGTTGAAGCGGCCCAGGCTTACTCGAATCAATCCACGGGCGCGTTCTGCATCGTAGCCCATGGCCAGAAGAACGCCGGAGGGTTCGCCGGAATGGAGGGCACTACAGGCGCTGCCCGCCGAGACCGCTACCCCGCTTGCGTCCAGAACAGCGAGAAGTTTGCCCGCTTCGCGCTCCCCGCCACGGAGTCCAAAGCTCAAGTGGCCGGGCAGGCGCTGGGTCGCATGCCCGAAGAGATACGACTGAGGCAGCGTGCAAAGAAGTTCACTCGCGATGAGATCGCGGAACCGTGCAAGGCGCGTCGCCTCCGCTTCCAGTTCTTCCCTTGCGATTGCCGCGGCCGAGCCAAAGCCAACGATTCCGGCGACGTTTTCTGTCGCCGATCGCAGCCCACGTTCCTGTCCGCCTCCGAAAACGATCGGCGACAAGCGCGTGCCCTTGCGGACGTAGAGGGCTCCCACGCCCTTCGGCCCGTGAAGCTTGTGGGCTGAGAGCGAGAGAAGATCGACATGCAGGCGATTCACGTCGAGCGGGACCTTCCCCGCCGCCTGAACTGCGTCGGTGTGAAACGGCACGCCGTGCAGCTTAGTCAGGTGAGCGAGTTGCTCGATGGGTTGCACGGTCCCCACGACATTGTTCGCCGCCATGACGGAGACGACAGTTACGTTCGACTGCAGTGCGCGCAGCAAGCTCTGAGGACCGACTAGACCGTCGGCGTCGACGGGAAGATGCGTGATCTTCGTTCCTGATTGAGCGAGGAAGCGGCAAGTCTCGAGAACCGCAGCGTGCTCGATGGAAGTGGTTACGATGTGACTTGGGCGACCACTCGCGCGCACTGCGCCGACGAGCGCAAGGTTGTCGGCCTCGGTGCCGCTAGCGGTGAAGATGATCTCATTTGGCTCGGCGCCGATCAGTGAGGCGACTTGCGCTCGTGCAGTCTCGACCGCTTCGCGCGCCACTCGACCCTCGTGATGCAAGCTCGATGGATTTCCAAATGTCCCGCCGAGATATGGGCCCATCGCCGTGAGCACCCGCGGATCGAGCGGGGTGGTGGCGGAATGATCAAAATAAATGCGCGGATTCATGAATGCTTCTCCAGCATCGCTGCGCTGGGCCCTGCGCGCCCTAAAAACACGAATGCCTCATCCGGGATTTGGGGACGAGGCAATGGCTCACCGAGATCTCATGTCCCCCGCAAACCGGGCGGGAATTGACACCATATGATCAGGCTGGTTCCTGATCCGGTTGTCGTGGCGTCTGCGGGCCCGTTACCCTCAGCCACTCTGCATGAGACTGCGGCTTCGTTCCGGCACCAAGGCCGGAAGACATTAACGATAAGGTGCTTGGCAAGTCATGTCAAGGAATTATCCTACGTTAGCCTAGACGCATTTGTTCGGAGCTCGCTTCCCATCGCAGGAGGGTCTCTTCGACGGCGCTGAGAGCGGGCTGCTGCGTCCGATGCTGCACAATCTCTTTTTCCAAGGGAATGCTTCGGTAAAAACCATCTACAGTAAACCCTGTATATAGCGGTCCAACCTCTTTTATGTAGAGTATCGTGTCGACAGAGCCACGTTCTCCTCTCGCCTAGTTTGACAGATCGCAGGAAAAAAATAATGTCAAGATGCAGATTCGCAAGATGAAGGCTGCCACGAAGATGGAGAAAGAAAACCGTACTCTGCCCAAAGCGCTGACCGGCATTCAGGGCCTTGACGAGATCACGCAAGGTGGGTTCCCGCGTGGGCGTCCCACGCTCGTCTGCGGTAGTGCGGGTGCGGGTAAGACTCTTCTGGCCATGGAGTTTTTGGTTCGCGGAGCCACGGAATATAACGAGCCCGGCGTTTTCATGGCATTTGAGGAGACCGCCCCAGAGCTAGCGCAAAATGTTCGCTCGCTCGGTTTTGATCTCGATGAGATGGCGAAAGAAAAGAAGCTGGTCATCGATTTCGTCCGCATCGAGCGCAGCGAGATTGACGAAACTGGCGATTACGATTTGGAAGGCCTCTTCATCCGGCTGGCCGCCGCGATCGATGCCGTTGACGCGAAACGCGTGGTTCTGGACACGATCGAGAATCTATTCGCTGGGCTGCAGAATGAGGGCATCCTGCGGGCGGAACTGCGCCGTCTGTTCCGCTGGCTCAAAGACCGGGGTGTAACTGCCGTCATCACTGCGGAGCGCGGCGAAGGAGCGCTGACCCGGCACGGGCTGGAAGAATATGTTTCTGATTGCGTGATTCTGCTCGACCACCGGGTCACCGACCAGGTTTCCACACGCCGTCTGCGTATCGTCAAATATCGAGGAACGGCTCACGGCACCAACGAATATCCCTTTCTGATCGACGAAGACGGTTTCAGCGTCCTGCCGGTTACATCGCTCGGACTGCAGCACGAAGTAAGTGAGGAACGAATTTCGAGCGGCGTTCCTCGTTTGGACACGATGCTGAGCGGCGGGGGATTCTACAAAGGGACCACGATTTTAGTTTCAGGCACGGCGGGGACAGGCAAGACCAGTCTGGCAGCGAGTTTTGTCGATGCTGCCTGCCGGCGCGGGGAGCGCTGCCTTTACTTCTCGTTCGAGGAATCCCAGGGCCAGCTTATTCGCAATATGCGATCGATCGGCTTGGACCTTGAGCATTGGACCAAGAAGAAGCTGCTTCAGTTTCATTCCAGCCGAGCTACGTTCTATGGGCTGGAAATGCACCTGGCAATCATTCACAAGATTGTCCAGGAGTTTCAACCAAAAGTGGTGGTCCTCGATCCGGTGGGCAGCCTCATTCAGGCGGGGAACCGGCGCGATGCGCACACCATGATGATTCGCCTCATCGACTTCCTGAAACAACGGAAGATTACCGCCTTTCTCACCAACCTTACGTCCGGGGGTGAAGCATTGGAGAGAACCGATGTTGAGATCTCATCCATCGTCGACACATGGCTGTTCATGCGAGATATCGAGCTGGATGGCGAGCGCAACCGAGCCCTGTACGTGCTGAAGTCGCGTGGGATGGCGCACTCCAACCAACTGCGCGAGTTCCTCTTGACTCCTCAGGGCGTCGATTTGCTGGACGTGTACGTGGGGCCGGAGGGAGTGCTCACGGGATCGTCCCGCCTGTCGCAGGAAGCGCGGGAGAACGCCGCCGCCATGGCGCGACGGCAGGATGCCGAGCGCAAGGATCGTGACCGGATCCGCAAGCGGGAAGCACTGGAAGCGCGGATCGAGGCGCTTCGCAAAGAGTTTGAAGTGGAGGAGGCGGAGGCCGAAACCTCCACCATGGAAGACGTTTTGCGAGAAGAGATGATTGCGGAGAATCGTGAAGCCATGTCCCGGAGCCGTCAGGCTGATCTGGTTCGGGATGGGGTCAACGGAAAGCAACGAAAAGGAGCCCGATGAAGAAGTCAGAAAACAAAGAGGCGAAACCTCTTAGTCTTCAAGAAATCGGAGAGAGGAACGAGCCGGCTGCGAGCGAGGTGTGGCAGCTTCGCCTGTACGTCGCGGGCCAGACGCCGCGTTCGGTGGCCGCTTTCGCCAATCTCAAGAGAATCTGCGAGGACCATTTAGCGGGGCGGTACGAAATCGAAGTCGTCGATTTGGTGAAACACCCGCAGTTGGCGGCGGGCGATCAGATCCTGGCGATCCCCACATTGGTGCGGAAGTTGCCGCAACCCTTACGCAAAATCGTCGGCGATCTTCGCGATACGGAACGCGCGTTGGTTGGCCTACAGATACGTCCCGCTGCGGTGGGCGAATGAAGTTCAAGCCAGAAGAGCCTTGTTCTCGATGAGGTTCCTATGAACAGCGAAATGCCAGAGGCTGAGCGCAGTCAGCAATTGATGGAAGAGGCCGAGCAGACGCTCCGCGCAATCCAGTACGGAACTGTAGACGCGTTCGTCGTTGAGGAACCGGAAGGTCATCGGGTTTATACGCTGGAGGGTTCCGATCTGCCTTACAGCACCCTGGTTGAAAAAATGCAACAGGGCGCAGCGATGCTGGACGCTCGCGGCTGTATCGTTTACTGCAATCTCAGTCTGGCACAGCTATTCGGGGTGGAGCGAGAGAGGGTGATCGGGCGCTACTTGCTGGACTTCGTTGCTTCAGAGGACCGGACCGCCTACCAGAAGTTGCTGCACGAGAATCAGATCGTATCGACCGAAGGAGAAATACGGCTGCAACTCTCTGACGGCAGTCTCATCCCCACAAATTTCTCATTCAGTCTTTTGTCGCGAGACAAATCGGCAACCGGAGTTCTGGTCACGGACCTGACAACACAGAAGCAACAAATGGATTTTGCGTCGCGTTTGCAAAATCTGCAGGATGAGGAGCGCAGGCGGTTGGCTCGCGAACTCCACGACAGCGTCGGCCAGACGCTCGCCGCTCTCAGCATGAACATTGGCGTAGTTCAGGCGCAGTCTCATAAGCTCGATTCCATTGGAGCCAGAGCGGTCTCGGAAAATGCTCAATTAGTCGATCAGGTGTCTCGGGAGATTCGCACCATTTCGCATTTGCTTCATCCACCACTCCTTGACGTCGCCGGCCTGGCCTCCGCGCTTCGCTGGTACGCGGATGGTTTCGCCGAACGTAGCAATATTAAAGTGGATGTGCAAATCGCAACTGATTTTGGCCGGCTACCGGACGAGTTGGAAATAACCCTCTTTCGGATCGTTCAAGAGTGTTTGACCAACATCCACCGTCATTCTGGCAGCGCCACTGCTGCCATCCGTCTCCGTCAGGAAGGCAACAGCGTCATCGTGGAGGTTCAGGATAGCGGGAAAGGTATTCCACTGGAGAAACAACACGAACTGATCGAAGCGGGCCGCGGCGGAGTGGGATTTGCTGGAATGCGAGAGCGCCTGAGGCACCTTGGCGGCACTTTGGAGATACAGTCCAACGAATCTGGAACTACGGTCACTGCAATCCTTGAAACGGAATAAAGGGCTGTGGAAGTCAACCTGATCTCTGATTCTGCCGCAGTTTCCAGAAATCGTCCTGTCCCCGCAACAAGAACCCCAATCTTTCGACGAAATCTTGCCCGAGAGTTAGACATTCAGGAATCATTTCTCAACGGATTCGGCTGGAACTGCATCAGAGCGTTGTGACGTCGACATCCCATCGATCGCCCGGGACCCGCATCCTCGTAGTGGATGATAGTGCTGTGATGCGTCGCACCCTGAGACAGCTTCTGGAAACGCAGGATCAGTGGAAGGTCAGCGATGAGGCGTCCGACGGACGGGAAGCCGTGGCGAAATTTGACAAAGAAAAGTTTGACCTGATCGTACTCGACTTTCAAATGCCAGTCATGAATGGGCTGGACGCGGCGAAAGAGATCACGTCGCGTTCCCCAAGTACGCCCATCCTGATGGTCACCTTGCACCACTCGCCCCAACTTGCCGAGGCAGCCCGAAGGATCGGCATCTGCGGGATGTGTCCGAAGGCCGATATCAAATGCGTGGTCGAAGGCGTTACGACCATTCTCGATAACAAACCATACTTCAAGAACTGACCATCCGGCGGACAGGATTCACAACTGCCCGACGCAAACATGCTTCAGGGAGGAAATAAATGGCAGCCCGAAAGAGTGCCGGTTCACGTAAGAAATCGAGTGGCCGCAAGTACGGCAAAGCGGCAGGTAAGAGAGTGGAAAGCGCGGTTCGCCGCGCAAAGAAAGGTACCCTCCGTTCCGGAAAGGGCGGCAGAGGCGGCGCTGTAAAAAGCCGTCAGCAGGCGATTGCAATCGGGCTCTCTGAAGCGCGAAAGAAGGGCGCCAAAGTTCCGAGGAAGAAGAGTTCATAAATCCCTGCTTTCGCGCGAAGAGATCGTGTTTGCCTGCAACCGTATCAAGGGAGTCAATCTGATGAAGGCTGTTCGCTAGGCGGACAAAAGCAAAAGACATTTACTCCTACGCGGCGCAGATGTTTTGTTTTCGCCGCGCTTCTGGGAAGCCTGTTTTAGACCTCCACTGACTCTGATTCTTCCAAAAGGTTCTGGCGATGACAGCAAACAGTAAAGGAAAGGCCGTGCGAGTCGGTGCCAATCGTCTTGCCGACGATAGTTGGGAGTTCCTGGTGTGGGCGCCTAGAGCTCGCGCAGTCGGCCTGCACCTTTTACGAGGAGATGGCGAGCTGCTCGAAATGGCCCCCCTTCCGCATGGATATTTTCGCGGAGCCTTCAGGAATCTGGAGCCCGGGTCGCGGTATTTCTTTCAACTCGATGGAGCCCGCGACCTCCCCGATCCGGCCTCTCGATTCCAACCCGAGGGTGTACATGGTCCGTCTGAAATAGTCGATGTGGGCCAATTCCATTGGACGGACCAAGACTGGCGAGGGTCGACTCTGGAACGCAGCATCTTTTATGAACTCCATGTGGGAACTTACACGACCGAGGGCACGTTTGACGCTCTCATTGCTCATATTCCAGAGCTTGTGGAACTAGGTATCACGACGGTTGAGTTAATGCCGGTCGCACAATTTCCGGGCTCGCGCAATTGGGGCTATGACGGGGTGTATCCCTTCGCCCCGCAGAACAGCTATGGCGGGCAAGAGTCACTCCAGCGATTCGTGAATGCGGCGCACGGGCATGGACTCTCCGTCGCCCTTGACGTGGTCTACAACCATCTGGGGCCGGAAGGCAACTACCTTAATGCTTACGGACCGTACTTCACCGATCGTTACCGTACGCCTTGGGGTCAGGCTCTCAACTTTGACGGTGCGGGCAGCGACGAAGTGAGGAGATTCTTTATCGAAAACGCATCGTACTGGCTTGAGGATTATCACTTCGACGCGCTCCGTCTGGACGCCGTGCACGGAATCTTCGATTTCAGCGCGCGTCATTTTCTGGCAGAGCTCCAGTGCTCGGTCAGAGAGTTATCGAAGAGGTTGGGAAGGATGATTCATTGCATCGCCGAAAGCGATCTGAACGATTCGCGCCTTTTGCACAGTCATGGGCACGGAGGATACGGTCTGGACGCGCAGTGGAGCGATGATTTTCATCACTCAGTCCACAGATTATTGACGGGGGAGAATCGTGGGTACTACGCCGACTTCGAAGGAATCGCTTCTCTGGCCTCCACGCTGCGCGACGGCTGGTATTACAGCGGACAGTATTCACATTTTCGGCAACGACACCACGGCAATTCACCTCGGGGCGTAGCCGCTTCGAAGATTGTGGTCTGCAATCAGAATCACGATCAGGTTGGCAATCGCGCTGCTGGCGAGCGGTTGAGTGCCTTGGCGAATTTCGAAGGGCTGAAACTGGCAGCCGGAATCACGCTGCTTTCACCATTCGTACCTCTGCTGTTTATGGGCGAAGAGTATGGCGAAACTGCGCCATTTCAATACTTCACCAGCCACGCCGATCCGGAGTTGATCGAGGCAGTGCGTCGGGGGCGGCGTGAGGAATTCGCGGCATTCGGTTGGGAGCAGGAGAAAGCTGTTGCTGATCCTCAGGACGCCCTAACGTTCTCGCGCTCTCGGTTAGATCATTCCCTGAACAATGAAGAACCCCACCGCACGCTCTTGCGCCTCTATCAAGCTCTGATCCGCATTCGGCGAGAGCATGAGTTGGGAACTTCGATACCTCGGTCGGTTCGCGAAATCGCTGACTCCGCACTCTTGGTCCTGCGGCAAAATGAGCGACGTGAACTGCTGATGCTGTTCAACTTCGGGGAATCAGCTATCCGTCCGGACTTGCCGGATATCGTGGGGACTTGGACGACGGTAATGAACTCGGCCGATTCGTCGTGGAACGGCCCGGAACAAACTCTCACTTCCCAGCTGACGCTGACCACGGGCAAGCTAAAGCTATCGCCACATTCCTTCGTCGTTATGGAACGAGCGCAGGCCGGTCACGAGCCGATATGAAATTCGTTTGCATCCACGGACACTTTTACCAGCCGCCACGCGAGAATCCGTATCTCGAGGCGATCGAACTCCAGGACTCCGCTTACCCGTACCATGACTGGAACGAGCGTATTACCGCCGAGTGCTACGCGCCCAACGCGGCCTCGCGAATTCTCGACTCCGAGAACCGCATCCTCAAAATGCTCAACAACTACGCGAAGATGAGCTTCAACTTCGGGCCGACAGTACTGTCGTGGATGAAAGAGCAGGCTCCCCGCGTCTATCAGGCGATCCTCGATGCCGACAAGCATAGTAGTGAACAATTTTCCGGACATGGGTCCGCGATCGCGCAGGGTTACAACCATATGATTCTGCCCCTGGCGAATCGACGGGACAAGGTGACCCAGGTCAAGTGGGGGATTGCAGATTTTGAAAGCCGCTTCGGACGTCGCCCCGAAGGAATGTGGCTTCCCGAAACTGCCGTAGATACGGAGACTCTCGAAGTACTGGCCGAAAACGGAATCCAGTTCACGATTCTCGCGCCTCGACAAGCTCAGCGCATTCGATCCAGGAACAGTTCCAAATACGAAGATGTAAGTGGCGCGCAGATTGATCCGGCGCGCGCCTACCGTGCGCAGTTGCCATCCAAGAAGAAAATCAGCCTGTTCTTCTACGATGGACCAATTTCGCAAGGCGTGGCGTTCGAAGGATTGCTGAATGACGGAAAGCGGTTCGCCGATCGGCTGATGAGCGGCTTCTCCGACGCCCGGCAAGGATCGCAACTCGTCCACATTGCGACCGACGGAGAGAGCTATGGCCATCATCATCATTACGGAGAGATGGCTCTAAGCTTTGCGCTGGACGAAATCGAGAAGGGGAATGTTGCCCGGCTCACCAACTACGGCGAGTTCCTGGAACAAAATCCTCCGAAGCACCTCGTTGAAATTGTCGAAAACAGTTCGTGGAGTTGTGTCCATGGCGTGGAACGCTGGCGCAGCGACTGTGGGTGCAATTCCGGTGGGCACCCATGGAATCAGCAATGGCGCGCTCCACTGCGGGCTGCGCTTGACTGGCTGCGAGACAGACTTGCGCCCATCTTCGAATCGCAGCTCAGGAAATATTTGAAGGACCCATGGCAGAGCCGCGATGACTACATCCGTGTCATTCTCGACCGTTCCGAAGAATCCAGGAAAGCATTTTTCGCGGATCACGCCATTCGACCGCTCGCCGCCGAGGAGCAAGTAACCGTCCTGAAACTGCTGGAAATGCAGCGTCATGCGTTGCTCATGTACACGAGTTGCGGATGGTTCTTCGACGAACTCTCCGGGATGGAAACGGTGCAGGTCATCCATTACGCAGGACGCGCACTCCAACTCGCGGAGCAATGCTCAGGCGAAACGATCGAAGCGGAGTTCCTGCAACATTTGGCGAAAGCGAAAAGCAATCTTCCCGAGCACGGGGACGGCGCAAAGATTTACGAGAAGTGGGTAAAGCCAGCCGTGATCGACATCGATCGCGTAGCGGGTCACTACGCCATCAGTTCCCTTTTTGAGAGTTACGCCGACAAAACACGCATTTACTGCTACGAAGTGGATCGTGTCAAATATTCAGTCGAGGCCGAAGGAAAGATGCGCCTGGCCACAGGCTGCGCCCAGTTCCGATCCGCCATCATCGAGGAATCTGCCTCTCTGGATTTTTCGGTGCTCCATCTCGGCGATCACAATATCACGGCAGGAACACGTAGGAATGATTGCTCCTCTGACGAAGACCCAAAAAGACTGTTGAGCGCATTTTCCCAAGCGGATACAGCGGAAGTCATTCGATTGCTCGACCAAGTCTATGGAAAGAACATATTCTCTTTGCGCTTGCTCTTCCGCGATGAGCAGAGAAAGATTACGAACTTAATTTTGAATGAGTCGCTAAATTCAGCGGCGGCTGTCTACCGCACCGTTTTCGAGAGCCAGGCTCCGCTCATTCGCTTTCTGAATGGACTCGATATTCCGGTACCGCATGCCCTGGAGTCGGCAGCCCAGATCGCTTTGAATAACCAGCTAGAGCAATATCTAAATCGTCCGGAGCTCGATGTAGACAGTATCCAGAGTCTGTTACGGGAAGCCGCAGCGACTCGAATCGCGTTGGACTCAACCACACTGGAGTACAGGGTGCGGAAGCGAGTGGAGAAGGAAGCGGCGGACTTCGCGGCGAATCCGGCAGATCCCTCGGTGGTCGAGAGAATCATCAAGCTGCTTGACCTGATTCCCTCGCTTCCCTTTCCAGTTACCTTGTGGGAAGCTCAGAACGTCTGCTACCGGCCTTTGCTCACGGCATTCGAACAAAACGGCTGGCATTCCCCGACACCGGATGCAGAGGCGATGAAGCGCCGAGAGGACCTGAATCGTCTGGCCTCGCAACTCCGCATTCTGTTGCCGCAGGCGGCGTAAATATGCCGGAAGCGCGTTTTCCTTCAGCAACGTACCGGGTGCAACTCAGCCGGGATTTCCGCTTCGTGGATGCGATCAGGATTCTCGACTACCTCCATACACTCGGCATCTCCGATTTATATTTGTCGCCGATTCTGGCCAGCCGCAAAGGGAGCGGGCACGGGTACGACGTCATCGACCCCAGTCGTATCAATCCTGAATTGGGCAGCGAAGAGGAATTCTCAACTCTTCAGACTGAACTGCAAAATCGCGGAATGGGTCTGATCCTCGATACGGTGCCGAATCACATGGCTGCCAGCGCCGAAAATCCATGGTGGATGGATGTCCTGGAAAACGGGGCGCAATCAGCGTTCGCCGCGTTTTTCGACATTGAATGGCATCCTCACGCCCGCAGTCTCGACGGCCGAATCCTTCTTCCGGTGCTCGGACGGCCCTTCGGAGAAGTTCTCGACGCCGGTGAGATCCGGCTCACCCTACAGGATGCGCGGTTCTTCTTCCAGTACTTTGATTCGCTCCTTCCGCTGACTCCCCGGTCCTATCACGCCATCCTGAACCACCGGTTTGATCGATTGAAAGAGGTTCTGGGCGAAGACGATCCCGCATATCACGAGTACTCTGGGATACTGGCGTCTGTCCGCGAACTCTCCAACGCGAATCGGCGGATAGCTGAAAATAGCGCCGACCAGCGATTGCGCTTTGAGGCGTCTCGCGATCGCTTGCGATCTCTGATTGCCAGCAGCAAGGAAGTGGCAAAGTTTGTCGAGGACAGCGTAGCAGACATCAACGGCAAGGAAGGCGATCCTGGCAGCTTTGGTTTTCTTCAGCAACTACTCGCAGACCAGAACTACAAGCTGGCGTTTTGGCAGAATCTGAACGAAAGCATCAACTACCGCCGATTCTTCACGATCGCCGATCTCGTCGGCGTACGCGTGGAGGATCCGCTCGTATTTGAGGCGACTCACGGATATATTCTGCGCCTCGTCTCTAGAAGCCCAGCCGCTGGATTGCGCGTCGACCACATTGACGGCCTTCGAGATCCCTTGGCATATCTGAATAGACTGCAGGAGCGACTAACTTCCGACGACAGCCACAAAGGATCGGCGTCGTGCGTGCTGGTCGAGAAGATCCTCTCGCGGCACGAGCGTTTGCCGGAGGATTGGCCGGTGAGCGGTACCACCGGCTATGACTATCTGAACGAAGCCAACGGAGTATTTGTCGAGCCCCGGGGCGCTCGCCGCATGGAGGAGATCTTTTCTGCATTCACCGATCGACGACAGAACTTCGCCGACGTCGTGTACGACAAGAAGAAACTCGTCATGAATACGCTTCTTGGCGTGGAGATGCGAACGCTGGGTCGTCAACTGGCCGAGCTCGCCTCTCAGGATCGATACGCGCGCGAATTACACCGAGAGGAATTGATCGACGCTCTCATCGAAGTCACCGCCTGCCTCGCCGTCTATCGAACCTACATTCGAAACATGGATTTGACGCCGCACGCCACTCAATACATTGAAGAGGCAATCAGCGAGGCTCGCGGCCGTGCCACATCGTTGAGCCCGGCGTGCTTCGATTTCGTACGGGAAGTTTTATTGATTCTGAATCCTCCGCATGTGCTGGTGGACCAACGCGAGGCACGTCTCGCATTCGTGATGAGATGGCAGCAGTTTACCGGACCAATTGTCGCCAAGGGCCTGGAGGATACGGCTCTCTACGTTTATCATCCGCTGCTTTCGTTGAATGAAGTGGGCGGAGATCCGCGCCCCTCGGAGGCAACATCTCGTGAGGACTTTTATGCGTTTCTCGAAGAACGCCGCAGGAGTTGGCCAAGGAGTCTCGATGCCAGTGCAACTCATGATACGAAGCGAAGCGAAGATGTCCGCGCACGGTTGAACACGCTCTCGGAGATGCCTTCCGAATGGGAAGATCATCTGAAGCTTTGGGCGAAACAGAATGCCCGGCACAAGACAAGCGTAAGCGGCCAATCCGTCCCTGATCGCAGTGAGGAGTACTTCCTCTATCAGACGCTACTTGGCGTCTGGCCTCTCGATCCGCAGGGTTGCACGTCTTTGCAGGAGAGAGTCCAGGCCCACATCATCAAGGCCACTCGCGAGGCGATGGTGAACACTCGTTGGACGCGCCCGAATCAACCCCATGAAGAAGCGCTGCAAAGCTTTGTGTCCAACATTCTGGCGAAAGACAACGCTGAGTTCCTTGCCGACTTCCGTCAGTTTCAGAAGAAGATCGCATATTTCGGCATGATCGACGGCCTTTCTCAGACATTATTAAAGATCACAGCGCCGGGGGTGCCTGACTTTTACCAGGGATCGGAATTGTGGGACCTGCGCTTGGTTGATCCGGACAATCGCGGCCCCGTTGATTTCGATAAGCGGGCAGCTGCTCTCGACGAGATCGTAAGGGGAGACGCTGGCGGACAGATCGCACAGAATCTGATCGAGCGCTGGCACGATGGGCAAATCAAGTTGTTTCTGATCTGGAGAACGCTACGCTTCAGACAAAACCACCACGAGATATTCCGTGACGGAGACTTTCTACCGCTGCAGGTCGAGGGGAACTATTCGCAGAACATAGTTGCATTCGCTCGCAGACATGGAGCGTCATCGGTATTGGCTGCAGCGCCCCGGTGGATGTCACAACTATCCGCGACCCGCGAGCGCAAGAAGGCCGCGTTCGATTGGGGAGATACGCGGTTGCTACTGCCGTCCGGATCACCGTCCCTTTGGAGCAGTATTCTAGCGTCGCAGCAGGTGCGATCGTTCTCGGAAGACGGCAAGGTCCACGTCAAAGCGACTGACCTATTCTGCGACTTACCGGTGGCGTTGATATCAGGCAGCCTTAGCTCCGATTCTTGACGCCCTGGCCTTTTCTGTACGCTTTGAGAGTAGCGCCTTGGCCTTATTCAGCTCTGCTCTCCGCTCGCGACTTAGCCCATGCCCTGCCCGATTGATGAAGTAAGTCAGCATGCGCATGCCCGATCCGATGCCTTTCGGAGAGACTTTCTTTGAGGCGAGCGTCCGCGCAATCGTGGCTGCGCTCTTGGTAAATAAGCCATGCGGAGGGTGCGTCGAATCCGTCGTGACTGTCGCCACCCATCGTTTTTTCTTACCGGCCGACATAGGAAAGGTGTCCTAATGGTGCTTGAAGTATTGCACCGCTTTTTCATGTGCCTCGGCGGCGTTTCTTGTGGTGAAAGTGCCGAGGTTCTTGCGCTTGCCAGTTTTGGCGTCTTTCTTGCGAGAGTACAAACGATATTGGCCTGTCTTCAGTTTCCGAATCATAAGAGAATCCCTCCCGCGCCGCATCTTCTCAGCGCGATTTCGTCCTCTTTCTCGTCCGTGTTCTTGTATGGCCGGCCTTGACAGCGGACTTGTGACGCGCCGCCGGTCCGCGCTTCTTTGCCGCCGCTCGCGCATGCTGCGACAGAGATCGATGCGAAGCTGCGCTTTGACCTTCCTTCCTTAACGCTTGCTTGACCGCACGGGACCGAGTGGCCGACGGCCGACGCTTGGAATGGCTTTGTCCGTTGCGGTTCTCACGTTGCGCCTGCTTAATAGTTTCCGGCGATGCCGTCCCTTTCCTCGGTGTTTGCAGCTTTACTCCCGCGCGCCGGGCTTTCGAAAGTCCAATTGCAATCGCCTGTTTTGTAGAGGCCGCACCGTGCTTGCCTTCTCGCACGTGATGCATCTCTTCCCGAACGAATTCTCCAGCCTGGGTGCTTGGCGACTTTCCCTCCCGGGCATCTTCCTGGGCCCGCTCGACGGTTTCTTTTTCCGGCATATTAGAACCTCGCATCCTCAGGTTAGTGCTGCATGAGGTTCGGATGTATCGACGATTTTCTGTAGGCAGGTTGGTCCAGGACTGTAGCCGGCGAAACGACGGCAAACCGTATTTGGGGTGTGCGCATCCACGTTGAGCGCACCTCGGAGGCCTAATGGCAAGAAAGAAAGCCGCACTTGCAGATCCCACTCGACTCAAGCCGTTCGATTCAGACGACAAGCAAATGCTTCGGGTCGTGATTGAAACTCCTAAAGGAAGCCGAAACAAGTTTGCCTTCAATGCTGACGATCATATTTTCGAGCTGAAGAGGGTTTTGCCGTCGGGCATGGCGTTTCCTTACGACTTCGGGTTTGTTCCTTCGACCAAAGCCGACGACGGCGATCCCGTCGACGTCCTGGTGCTGATGGATGAACCCGCCTTTCCAGGCTGCGTTCTCAAATGCAGGCCGATCGGCGTTATTCAGGGCCAGCAGGGCGAAAAGCAGAAAAAGATCCGAAACGACCGAATCATTGCCGTGGAAAAGGATGCCCACAGCTGGGCTGACATCAAAACCATTGGCGATCTCGGCAAGCAGTTTGTTCGGGAACTGGAAGAGTTCTTTGTGGACTATCACAAGCTCTCGGGCGAGCAATACCGCGTGCTGGGTCTGAAGGGCCGGGCACAGGCACGTAAACTGGTCACCTCAGGCTTGCGATAAGGAAACCAGTGCCATGAGTCAAAGTCTGGTCCGGTTCATCATCGGCGGTACGATCGTTTCCGCGTTCGCGATCATCGGTGACGTTTTGAAACCGAAAAGCTTCGCGGGCCTGTTTGGTGCAGCCCCTTCGGTGGCGTTGGCTACCCTGGCGCTCACGGTGATGTCGGACGGCGCGTCTTATGTCGCCACCGAAGGTCGTTCGATGATGGCGGGGGCGATCGCATTCTTTGTGTATGCCTCTCTCGTGAGCGGCATCATGATGCGATACAAGTTCCGCGCCATCCTGGTCACGTCGTGCTTAGTGCCTGTCTGGCTCGGTGTAGCGGGGGGGATCTACTACCTTGTTTGGGTGAGATACTGATGCGAATCAGAGTCGATTTTTCAGCGCTCGGGCAAACGAAATGGCATGACTACGCAGTTCGATTTCTTTTTGGGGGATTGATCACAGCCTTGGCGGGCATTATCGCCAAAGAGTTTGGCCCCGGCATCGGCGGCTTGTTCTTAGCGTTCCCGGCGATTTTTCCAGCAAGTGCCACGCTCATCGAGAAACACGAAAAGGAAAAAAAGAAGTCGCTGGGGCTCAAAGGCGCAGCAAGGGGAAGGAACGCGGCTAGTATCGATGCCGCAGGCTCATCCATGGGCAGCCTCGGGTTATTTGTCTTTGCGTTGGTCGTTTGGCAATTCATGCCGAGAGGTCGCGCATGGATCGTTCTCGGGGGCGCTACGCTGCTATGGCTGGGAGTTTCGGTAGCGGTTTGGCAGATTCGAAAGGCGCTCTAGCCGGACGTGATCCAGACAAAAAATCGGGGGGGGTGGATCTGAAAATCCCAAATGGGACAACTGCATGATAAAATCAAAACCGATCCGGATGCCGGACACGACCTCGTCAAAACCACGACAAGTTGCGTGTGCCCTCGGACGGTGTCACTCAACCGGGCGTTCGGGTGGATCAATCGCAAGAATGAGTCGGCGTAGCTGCGGATAAGGAAAGTGTATTCGAGAACGGATGCCGTCGACCAGGCAGAAGATTGAGAGAAGTTTGCCAAGCGATTGAATACAAAGTAGTTGCTAGTGTGCGGAAGTGGTGGAACTGGCAGACACACCATCTTGAGGGGGTGGCGCCGAAAGGCGTGGGGGTTCAAATCCCCCCTTCCGCACCATGATTTCTGAGACTCGTGTGGACGGCGATTTCGCTGTCACCACAACATCGCCTGAGCGTTAGGAAAACATCCAAACTTATGATTTACCTCATCACGACGATCCACATTCTGGTTTGTTTCTTCATCATCATTGTGGTTTTGCTGCAAAGCGGCAAGAGCGGCGACATTTCCGCGGCTTTTGGCGGGCAGGGCAGCCAGACGGCGTTCGGTCCGCGCGGCGCGGCCAGCGCGTTATCCAAAGCGACGACTTGGTCCGCCGTAGCCTTCATGATCACTTCGATCACGTTGTCGGTGTATGCGGCACGGCGTAGCGGCCCGACCTCCGTGTTGGGAGATATCAAGTCGCAGCCAGTTAAGACACAGCCTGCCCCGGTGCAGAAGCCCGCGACTCCACCCGCGCAACAGAAGTAAGACTACGCGGCAGAACTTCTATCGGACGCAGCGATTCGAAGCGAATCGCTGCTCGCCCCCAGTGCGATCCCGCGCGATCTACAGACTCCCCGGTAATTGTATTTGCCTGACAGAGGATGTAACATCCGATTGAGGCAATCTTTCTCGGAGGTATCGCTATGTCGGATCGTGACAGCAATAGTTTCGTTTGGTTCCTGGCAGGACTGGGTTTGGGAGCGCTGGCGGGAGTGTTGTATGCACCGCGCTCGGGCAGCGAGACGCGCGAAGTGCTGCGCGCGCGCGCCGAGGAAGGCCGCGACTACGTTCGCAGTCGTGCGCGCGAGGCGCGCGAACAGGCTGCCCAGTGGGCCGACAAAGGCCGCGATGTAGTCAACACCCAGAAGGAGCAGTTCCGCGCCGCCTACGAAGCGGGTCGTCAGGCTTATCACGAAGCCACGACGGAGACGGGCGCGCCCAAGGGTTTGTAGAAACTGCCGCGCCGGCTTCCCTAACCGGGCAGGCGCTCGATGGTAGTGGCCGGAGCACGCTTATGGACAATCTGACTCCCTGGTTTATCGCCCTGACTACGATTGCGATTCTGCTACAGGCGTTAGTTCTGCTGGCAATGTATGTGGCTATGCGCAAAAGCAGTGCCCATATGGAGGCGTTGGCGACGGAAGTGAAGGCCAAGGTCCTGCCCACCGTCGCGCAGGCCGAGGCCATGATGACCGAGTTTCGTCCTCATTTGCAGGTGATCGCCGACAACCTGCAACAGTCCACTACGATATTGCGCGACCAGGTGCAGCGGGCCGACGCAACCGTGAAAGATGCGGTCGACCGCGGCCGCCTGCAGATCATTCGTGCCGACGAACTGTTGACTCGAACGCTAGACCGCGTGGAGCAAACCACTGACATGGTTCACAGCACGGTGGTTTCGCCTATTCGTCAGCTTTCCGGGATCATGCAGGGCATCTCGGTGGGTCTGGAGTTTTTCTTTGGCGGACGCGCGCGCCGAAATGGTCGCAGTCGCGAAGACCGGCGTCCAGTTCCTCAGGATGAGATGTTCATCTAGACTGCGACTACGCCGGGTTTATCTTAAATTGTTCTCACTCCAGGTTAGGCATACTCATGCTGCGCTTATTTTTCTCTTCTGGTCGCGGTATCGCGCAAAACTTCCTTTTGGGTTGTACTTTGCTGCTCCTCAGCATATCTGCACTGGCTCAAGACAACGTTGTCTGGAGCGATCAGGAGAAGCCTATCGTCGAGCAGTTACGCGGCTTGCGTAAACTCGACGACACGGTGCGCGTCCGCGCGACCAGGGAACTGGCACTGCAGATTCGGGCCCTTCCCGTCGTCCCCAACAAACTGAAGCTGGCAGGAGCGTTGGCAGAGTTGTCGACGGAAGGTGACTTCGGGAAAGACACTTTGCAGCAGGTCACCACCACTCTGGCCGACGCGATGCACGAGCTGCCTCCGGCCGGAAAACCTGGCGAGCCCGACTTTCTCTACGTTGAGTTGGCTTCCCTCGTGCGTTATGAGCATATGCAGGCGACTTCGGACAACCCTCAGTTTGCCGAGGCCATGGCTAAACTAGAGGCGGATGATGCCAAAAGGCAGAGCGCCGACTTCACGCTTTCCGATCTGCAAGGCAAGGCGTGGCATCTTCAGGACTTGCGGGGCAAAGTCGTGCTGGTGAATTTCTGGGCGACCTGGTGCCCGCCCTGCCGCAAGGAAATGCCCGATTTGGACGCGTTGTATGGCAAGTTCAAGGATCAGGGCTTCGTTGTACTGGCAATCTCCGATGAGGAAGCCGCGAAGGTTTCACCGTATCTTGCCGAGCACAAGGTCAGCTATCCCGTGCTGCTCGATCCCGGGCGCAAGGTGAACGATCTTTTCATCGTGGAAGGGATCCCGAAGAGTTTCGTATACGATCGCAGCGGCAAGATGGTGGCGCAGTCGATCGACATGCGCACGCGAAGCCAGTTTCTGGCAATGCTCGCGCAAGCGGGGTTACAGTAGGAACAATTGAATGCGTTATTTGGTTCGAGCCCGCGTGAAACCCGGTCGTGAAGCCGATCTGCTCAAGGCCATCGAGCAGGAGACGCTGGGCCAAGGATCGGTTGCCGAGGGCGAATATCTGCGGAACATGCAGGAGGCTCGTCTCTGTGAAGACGAAACCGCCCGCTGGGTGGAAGTCTGTTACTGCCCGACTCCGTTGCAGGAAGAGCAGCCCTACTGGGAGCAATACTTCGAGTTGACGCGCGTGCAGGATGCGCACGACCGCCGTAAGTGCCGCGACCAGAACGGCACGGAACTGTGGGCCTGTGGAGAGTGCGACTGCACGGCGCGACTGGAAGAGAAATTGCAATCTTCCGGCAAGCCGTTCCTGGTGGAGCTGCGAAATCAGGCTTGCTCACGCAAGGTCGGGCAGCGTTAAGGCGAGCTGTTTCAAGCCCTGCGCCACTTCCCTCAGGTTAAAAACCAGCGCCCAGAAGGGCAACATGCGCTCCAGCGCAAAGGGAGCGGTGGCGCGCTGCTCTCGGAGTTTCGCCAAATCGGCATCGAGCGCGGCGATCGCCGTATCGAGATCCGTTGAATTTAACGCCACGCCGGGCGTCCGCACCGCTTCCGCCAGGAAAGAGAAGGTCTGCGCGGTTTGCTCGACCAGCGCAGGCAGCGAAGGAATCAGGTCGGGCTGCAGTTGTGCGCGCACGTAGAGGGAGCTGTCTTCGGCCATCGCCGTCAAGCGCCGCCGAACTTGGTCTGCTTCGTCTACGAAAGACTGGAAAGCGCCCTCGTTGAATCGCGAGAATGCGAGTTCGCTCCTGGCTTCGTCCAGTTGCTGGGTGATGCCCCGGCGCAAATCATGCAACTGGCGGTCGAGTTCGCGAACCTGCTGCTCGTTGTCGACTCCCTGCAGGGCTGCGGCAGTCACCGCGCGGTACAAAGCTCCTGCACCGTCGAGAATGCTTGCGAGTTTGTAGCGCAAACCGACCCGCGCGTGCACCGGCCAGATGAGTGCGCCTACACCGAATGCAACCACTGCTCCCAGCATCGTATAAAGCACGCGCAGCCAGGCCATGTGCCAGGGCTCTCCTTGACCGCCAAAGACGAGGATTAAGGCGGCGGTGAATCCTGCGGCCGTAAACGCGGGATGAAGCGAAGTCAGGTATCCGAACAAAGTCGCGAGAAGGAATAGCACTGCGCCTACAGCGACGAGTCCGTCACCGAGCATCGGCATAAGCAGCGCCGCAGCAAGCGCACCGCAGGTCGAACCGATGGTGCGGTACAGCGCCGCCTTCCACGATGCACCGAGATTAGCCTGCGTTACTACGAGAGCGGCAAAGACCGCCCAGTATCCCTGCGGCAGGTTGAAGCCGGCGTAGATGGCGTAAGTGATGGTGCCCGCGAGGCCGGTCTTGATTCCCTGCTTGAGCGGCGCAGATTGGCTGCTCCAGAAGGATGGAGGCGGCGTGGAAGACGCGGATCGAGGTATTGGCAGTGACGGATTCGCAGATGCCATGCGGGGGATTATATTCGCGCAGTGGTTCGAAAGCGTTCTACGCGATCCAGCCGCCGCCAACCACTACGTCACCATCGTAGAACACTGCGGCCTGTCCCGGAGTGATAGCGCGCTGCGGCCCATCGAAGGTGACGAGGACTTCGTCGTCGCCGGTTCTCTCGATCATCGCGGCCGCCGGCTCGTGGCGATGTCGAATCTTCACAGAGACCCGCATCGGCTGGTGCAGGTCGTCCACGGCGATCAGATTCACGCGGCGGGCGCGCAGGGTGCGCGAGTAGAGATGCTCTTCGCCGCCCACGATAACCTGCTTGTTGGCGCCGCTGATCTGGATGACGTAGAGCGGCGATCCCGTGGCCACGCCAAGTCCCTTGCGCTGGCCAACGGTGAAGTTGTGAATGCCGGCGTGCTCGCCGATGACTTCTCCGTTCGCGGTCACGAGGTCGCCAGCGGTATCGGGCAACGCCTCACCCTGCTCGGCGAGGTAGGCGTCAATGAAGCGCTTGTAGTCGCCGCCTGGGACGAAGCAAATCTCCTGCGAATCGGGTTTCTCCGCGAGCGCGAGTCCGTGATGGCGCGCGAGTTCGCGAACCTCAGGCTTGGTCATGTCGCCGAGCGGGAAGATCGTGCGGCTCAGCTGCTCCTGAGTCAGGCCGAAGAGAAAGTAGGTCTGGTCCTTGCTCGCGTCAGCAGGACGCTTGAGCAGCCAGCGGCCCGGAGTCTCATCGAACGCCACGCGAGCGTAATGACCGGTCGCAACCCGCTCAGCCCCAATCTGCTGCGCCACAATGAGAAGCTGATCAAACTTCAAGTGATTGTTGCAGAGACTGCAAGGGATGGGCGTGCGCCCGGAAACGTACTCCTCGACAAACGGTCGGATCACGTCGCGCTCGAAGCGCTCCTCGTGATTGACCACGTAATACGGGATGCCAAGCTGTTGCGCGACGCGCCGGGCATCATAAACGTCGTCGAGCGAACAACAGCGTCCCTGCACGGACTCAGGCATGCCCGCCTTGCCGGCGAGCCGCCGCTGGTTCCACAACTGCATAGTCAGGCCGATGACATTGTGCCCCTCGGCGCGCAGCATGGCCGCGACGGTGGAAGAATCCACACCGCCCGACATAGCCACGGCGATCGTTTCCGTACTCAGCTTCTGGCTCCTGGCTTATCACGCTTGTCATTCTGAGCGAAGCGAAGAACCTATGCAATTTGCTGACGCCGGCAGAAATGCATAGGTCCCTTCGACTTCGCTCAGGGCAGGCTCTTCGCGGCAAAATACGCCGCTCAGGATCATAACCTAAACTGACTCACCTCTCGGTGCTGACTGTCTGCTTCGTGTACTTTGGCGACAGCTCTCGCAACCGGGCTACAGTCTCCGGGACGAGTGCTAGAGCGAAGTCGATATCGGCGTCCGTCGTCTGCTTGCCCAGACTGAAGCGGATGCTGGCCCGCGCTTGGTCCGGCCGCAGCCCCATCGCTATCAGAACGTGCGATGGTTCGATCGCGCCCGACGAGCATGCAGCGCCCGTCGATACGGCGAGGCCTTTCAGGTCCAGTGCAATCACTATCGCCTCGCCGTCGATATGGTCGAAGTGAATGTTCGTTGTGTTGGGCACACGCGGGGCGCTTTCGCCATTCACTCCTGCATCTTCGACCTGCGCGAGGATTCCCTGCTGCAAGCGGTCGCGCATAGCGGACATCTTCTGGTCATCACCGCGGTCAAGGGCTTCTTTCGCGATCTTCGCAGCCTTGCCCAGACCGACGATTCCCGGGACGTTCTCTGTCCCGGCACGACGCGAACGCTCGTGCCGGCCACCGTAAAATAGCGGCTGAAGCCGGGTTCCCTTCCGCACGTAGAGCGCTCCTACGCCTTGCGGTGCGTGAATCTTGTGGCCGGAGATGGAGAGCGCATGACAACCGATTCGCATCACATCGATCGCAACCTTGGCCGCTGCCTGCACTGCGTCGGTGTGAAACAAAACTCCTGCCTCAGCAGCGATCTTCCCAATCTCTTCGACCGGCTGCAGAACGCCGGTCTCATTGTTCGCCATCATTACCGAGATCATCTTCGTATTCGGGCGTAAGGCGCGCCGCACGTCGGATGGATCCACGAGACTGCGACCGTCCACCGGCAGAACCGTCACTTCCACGCCAATCTCCTCCAAATGCTTGCATGCCAGTAGCACAGCGTGGTGTTCGATGCTCGACGTGATGACGTGGTCGCCAGCGCCGACCAAGCCTGCAGTTGCCAGATTGTCAGCCTCGGTACCGCCGCTTGTGAACACGATCTCGGAAGCTCGGCACCCCAGCAACGCGGCCACCGACTCGCGCGCGTCCTCGACCGCCGCCCGGGTCTGCTGCCCGTGGTGGTGGATCGACGAAGCGTTCCCGAACTGCTCCCCGAAATAGGGGCGCATGGCCTCGAAGACCTCGGGCAGAACCGGGGTAGTTGCGTTATTGTCGAGATATATGCGGCGCATGCAGAAGCCCCTTCTATTCTACATTGCGTAGCCGTGACCGAAACGGGCTATCGTTCCAACCCCGATGGCCGGGGTGGCCGTCTCCACATAACAGGGTGGCGCGTTATCGCTGTTCGATCGGTACGTACGGGCTGGGATATTCGGGGCCCAGGTAGTCGGCGCGCGGACGAATCAAACGGTTGTCGTTGAGTTGCTCGATCACGTGAGCGGCCCAGCCACTTACCCGGGAGACCGCGAAGATCGGCGTGAACAGGTCCACGTCAATTCCAAGCGTGTGATAGGTCGAGGCCGAGTAAAAATCCACGTTGGCGTTCAGTTTTTTGTCGGCCTTCACGAACTCTTCAATCTTGTGGGAGATTTCAAACCACTTGGGTTGCCCACTCGACGAGCCTAGATCGCGAGACATGGCGCGCAAGTGCGTGGCCCGCGGGTCTTCGGTGTGATAAACGCGATGGCCAAAGCCGGGAATTTTTTTCTTCTGCGCCAGCATCCCCTTCACATACTCGATGGGGTCGGCGCCCGATGCGTCAATCGCTTCCAGAATGAGGAACACCGCCTCGTTCGCCCCTCCGTGTAGGGGGCCCTTCAGTGCGCCAATCGCTGAAGTGATGGCGGAATGCATGTCCGACAAAGTTGCTGCTGTAACACGCGCGGCAAACGTCGAGGCGTTGAGTTCATGGTCGGCGTGCAGAATCAGCGCGATATCGAGTGCCCGCTCGGCTGTCGGAGTCGGTTGCTTGCCATTCAGCATGAGCAGGAAATTCGCTGCATGAGAAAGCGCGCGGTCAGGCTCGACCACGGCGTATCCCTTGCGAATCCGGTCATAGGCAGCAACGATCATTGCAATCTGCGAGGTAATGCGAATTGCCTTGTCGACATTGGCTTGGGCGTCGTTGCTCTTCTCCTGTGGATCGTAGAACGACAGCGCCGAGACCGCGGTGCGCAGCACGTCCATGGGTAAGGCATGGCGGGGCGCATTCCGCAAGAACGTGATAATCGATGCGTCCAGCTTGCGCTCTTCGGCCAGGCGCTCGTGCAATTCCCGCAATTCACGCCCGTTTGGCAGCTTTCCAAACCACAGCAGGTAGCAAGTCTCCTCAAAATTCGACTGGTGAGCCAGTTCGTGGATGTCGATGCCGCGATAAGCCAGCACGCCCCGATCGCCGTCGATGTAGCAAATCTTGGATGTGGTGGCAACGACGCCCTCGAGTCCTTTGGGAGCGTGGCTTGTCGTCAAGCTGGACATTGGTCTCTCGCTTCGATCGCTGGACTTGGCGTTGCGGACCACGCAAGAAGGGACGCGGGGGGCAACCTTTTTTTATACCTGAAATGCGCGCGAATTTCCAAGCGACCGATAGTAACGTCTCAGGGTAACCTACGCGCCAGCCGCCAAATCCGCTGGTTTGCCGCGCCTTCACCGAACGGATCGACGATCCTCGGCTTTGCCACTCACCTTCCCCGGGGCGTATAGTAAAAGGTTCTTCTGCAGATCTCCGCGGCATTGTAATGAGCACGTCATCTTCCTCATGGAGGAACCACCCCGAAATGAAACGTTTTCTTGCCGTTCTGCTCTCGTTTGCCTTTATCTTTTCGACGCTGGCCACAGCCGACGAAGGCATGTGGCTCTACAACGCTCCCCCAAAAGACAAAATCAAGGCCAAATACGGCTTTGAAGTCACGCAAGCGTGGCTGGACCACCTTCGCTTGTCTTCCGTTCGATTCAACAACGGCGGCTCCGGATCGTTCGTATCAGCCGACGGACTCACCTTTACCAATCACCACGTTGGTGCGCAGTGCGTCCAGCAACTCTCCACCGAAGGCCACGACTATATCAAGACCGGCTTCTATGCGAAGACGCAGGCCGAAGAGGCGAAGTGCCCCAACTTGGAACTCAACCAACTCGTTGGCATCGAGGATGTAACCGACAAGGTCAACACGGATGTGAAGCCGGAGATGTCGGCTGCGGACGCCAACCAGGCCCAGCGTGCGGCCATGTCGCAGATCGAGAAAGATTGCGCCACGGCGACTGGCTTGCGCTGTGACGTCGTTACCTTCTATTCCGGTCAGGTTTACAATCTCTACAAATACAAGAAGTACACCGATGTCCGGCTCGTGTTTGCGCCGGAATTCGGTATCGCCTTCTTCGGTGGCGATCCCGACAACTTCACCTATCCCCGCTACGATCTCGATATCACGTTCTTCCGGGTCTACGAGAATGACAAGCCGGCGCACCTCGACAGCTACCTGCAGTGGTCGCAGACCGGCGTCAAAGATGGCGACCTGATCTTCGTTTCGGGCCATCCCGGGAACACCGGGCGCATGCTCACCATGGCCCAGCTTCAGTTCCTCCGCGACACGCAGTACCCGATGGCGCTAAAACTCCTGCAGCGTCGAATTGCCGTGTTGCAGGATTTCAGCAAGCAGTCGGAAGAAAGCGCTCGCATCGCCAAGGAAGATATTTTCGGGTTGCAGAACTCGCAGAAAGCCATCACCGGTTACCAGTCCGGGCTCCTGGACAAGACGATCATGGATGCCAAGGCGGCCGACGAAGCTAAACTGCGCGCCTCCTTCAAGGCTGACCCGAAGAGCGCCGGAGTGGCCGATCCTTGGGATGAAATCGCGCAGGCAATCAAGGTACAGGAATCGATCTATCCCAACCTGACGTATCTGGAGCGCATGCGCGGCTTCAACTCGCACCTGGCACAGACGGCGCGCGTTCTGGTGCGCGTGGCCGCGGAGAAACCGAAACCGAATCAAGAACGCATGCGGGAGTTTCGCGATTCAAACCTGCCTTCGTTCGAGCAGCAGTTGTTCTCGGCGGAGCCGATTTACAAGAATCTCGAGATCGCGCTGCTCGCGGACTCGCTCAGCGAGATGCAGGACGCGCTGGGCAAAGACAACCCCGACGTACAAAAAGTGCTCCAGGGGAAGACACCCGCCGAGGCTGCGAAGGATCTCATCACGAACACCAAACTTGAGGATGTCGCCGTGCGCAAGCAGCTTTATCAAGGCGGGGAGGCAGCGATTGACGCCAGCACCGATCCGCTGATCCTGCTTATGCGCGCAATTGATCCCGACGCCCGCGCCGCGCGCAAACAGTTCGAAGACAAGGTCGATGCGGTTGTGCGGCGGGACGGCACGATCGTGGCCAAGGCCCGCTTCGCTCAGAGCGGTTTCGCTCAGCCGCCGGATGCAACATTTACCCTTCGTTTGAGCTATGGAGCGGTGAAGGGGTACCAGGAAAACGGAAAAGCAATTCCTTTCGCTACGAACATGGGCGGAGCTTACGAGCACGCTGCCGAGCACCAGAGCCAGCCTCCCTACAATCTGCCGGATAGCTGGATCAAGTCGAAAGCCAACCTCGACCTGAAGACTCCGCTGAACTTTGTTTCCACGCCCGACATTATCGGAGGCAATTCCGGTTCCCCGACCGTGAACAAGAAGGGCGAGGTCGTGGGAATCATCTTCGACGGGAACATCGAATCCTTGCCCTGGTACATCGCCTTCAGCGATGTGCAGGGGCGCGCCGTTTCCGTGGATGCGCGAGGCATTCAAGAGGCTCTTCGCAAAATCTACGGGGCCACTGCCCTAGCCGATGAGCTGCTGGGAAAGAGGGCTGAAGGAGCAAAAGCCGGCAAGTAAAATCAGCCGCGGTGGATGTCAGAAAGGCCCGCATCTTGATGCGGGCCTTTTACATTTCCGGCAGTACTTAGGCGGGCCAAATCGAGAGCGCGGTCTTGGTGAGAATCTGCCGCTGGACCGCCTCGCTTAGTGGGAGCGCACGGAACTCGTCGAGATTCTTCTTGATATCGGGCACACCCGGTCCCGGCCAGTCCGTCCCGAATAGCGTTTTGTGTGCGATCTCTTCCAGACGCGGGAAGTATTTCAGCAACGTCTTCGGCGGGATCCCGCTGATGTCGAGATATACATTGGGATGGCGCCTCACCAGAAAGAATGCGGTTTGCATCCAGAGCGGGCGCCCCCCATGGGCTAGCAGAATCTTGAGCTTTGGAAAGTCCACGGCAACATCGTCGACGTAAATCGGGTCGCCATATTTGTTTCGGGCGCCAGGAAAAATGGACGTCCCCGTGTGAAACATCACCGGTACGCCATTCGCCTCAGCCGCGCGGTAGATGATTTCGAGTTCCTTCGCGCCGCTGAGGTAATCATTTGGGAACAGCAACTGGTGCGGCGGATGAATCTTGATCATCTGCAGCCCCAAGCGCAGAATGTGCTCCACGTCCGCAAGCACGTTGGTGGTGTGCTTGGGATGCAGGCTGCCGCAGGAGAGCAGTCTCTTCGGATCTTCCTTTACATAGTCGGCGACGAACTGATTCACTCCGCTGGTAAACCCAATGACTTCCGGTGCTACGTAGTTGATGAGCATGGCGCGATCGATACCGCTGGCGTCGAGAAACTTCAGAAACGCCTTGGGAGAGCGGCAGTACTCGACAATCTGGTCGAAGTTCGGACGCTTGTGTTTCATCAACTCCAGCGCGTGTGGCTTGAACATCTCCATCGGCTGGATGTGAATGTGGCAGTCAGTGATCATCGCTTAGCTCAGTTGATTCGGTGAAAGGCCGCCAGAAGAATAACAGAGTACTCAGTTTGCCGCTGCGGCCAGCACTGCTCTCTTGGTGAAGACGCGAATCATCTCGCGCCGGTACTCCGGCGTCAATGCGGAAGTGGTCAATGGCTTCGCTGTCCTCGCAGCGAGGTCGCCCACGGCGTCGGCCAGCGCCTCGTCGATTGCCCCACCCGTTAGCAACTCCGCGGCGCCTTTCACCAGCAGTGGCGCGGGATTGACCGCGGTAATACCGATCCTGGCATCGGCGACGTGTCCGTTGGATCGCTTCATCACCACCGCAACTCCGGCCAGTGGGTAATCGATCGATCCTCGCACTCGAAGTTTTCGGTAGACACCACGATAATCTGCCGACGTCGCTGGCAGGAAGACGCGAGTGACGAGTTCGTTGGCCTGCAGTTTGCGATAGTTGTCGCCAAGGCCGGTGTAAAAATCATTCAGCGGGATGCGGCGCATTCCCGCGGCACTCGCGATTTCGATTTCCGCGTTCAGGCAGAGCAATGCGGGAGGTGTGTCGCCCGAGAACACGGCCCAGCATTTGGTGCTCCCGGGAGCGACATGGCAGAGATCACCGTCCTTCTTAATACAGAATCCGCAGCCTTTGCGCCAGGTGAGCGACTGGTTGTACCACAGGCAGCGCGTGTCGAGGCAGATGTTGCCGCCGATCGTGCCCATGTTGCGCAGCACCGGCGACGCCACGGTAGCTGCGGCCTCAGCCAGCACCGGGTAATGCTGACGCAGAAAGTCGGAACGCTCAATGGCACGAATGGTGGTCAAAGCGCCGATTTCGACGCCACCGTCGTGTTGTGGCCTGATCCCTCTCAGCGAGTCAATTCCGCGCAGGTCGAGGACTTGCTCGGGCTCGAAGAGCCTTTGCCGCATGGAAGGAATCAGATCGGTACCGCCAGCAATGATGCGAATGGGAGAAAGACCATGTGGGGACGGGCGCCCTCGCCCGTCCGGCCCGCGCGGGGTTTGCGCGGGCTCACTCTGACGAGGAGCGCCGTTCGCGTCTACGCACGCGGCGTGCCTGCCCAAATACTCAACGGCTTCCTCTACTGATCGAGGCCGCAAGAGTTTGAATTCTGGAAGGCTCAATCCGCGCCTCCTTCTGCAGATGGCGTTTCACGCCTTGCCGGGTCTAGCGCGTGCCGTTCCGGTCCTTTCCCCTTGAAGCAAAGCGAGCCCCCATGCTCGCGGAAACGTGTGGGTGAAGTTGGATCCACGCCCTCGGTCAGATTCAGAGCCTTCGCATTCTTCTTCGCGCGCAATGCGGCCAGCACTCTCTCCGGAGTGAAGGGCGACTCATGTAGGCGCACGCCAACCGCATCATAGATCGCATTGGCAATCGCGGGAATCGTAGCCGCCAGCGATCCTTCGCTGCACTCCTTCGCGCCGAACGGGCCCTCGGGATCGATGCTCTCCACGATGATGGGCTCGACCTCCGGCGACTCCACCGAAGACGGACTGCGATACTCGAGCAGCCCGGGATTCATCAGCATGCCGTCCTTCCAAACCATCTCTTCGGTGAGGGCTTGGCCCATGCCCATCCAAACCGAACCGATGATCTGGCCCTCGACGGAAACTGGATTCAGCGCGCGCCCGCAATCGTGCGCAGCCCAGACTTTGTGCACGGTGACTTCTCCGGTCTCTTCGTCGACGCTGACCTCAGCAACTTGTGCCGAATAAGAATAAGCTGGCGATGGCCCTACGCCTCCGCCTTTGTGGCGGCCGCCACGCGCTTCCTGCGGAGGAGCGTAGGATCCGGTGCCAGTGAGGGCTCCGTGAAAGTCGATGGCGGCGACAACCGCTTCTTCAAATGTCATCCAATCCTTGGGGCCCTCTTCCTTACGCTTCTGCTGCAGCGATCCCCGCAGAATCTGGCCTTCGACGCGTCCGCTGACAGAAGCTCCCGCCTGCGTTACTTCGACTTCTTCGGCCTGATCTCTTCTTACGATGGGCGGAATACTTCCCTTCTTGATGAGCAGATCGTCGCGGAATACGAGGTCTTCTACAGCGCATTTCATCTTTTGTGCTGCCGCCGCGGCAATCAGCTTCTTGACTTCGGCGGCCGCGCGCAACGTCGCGTTGCCCGCCATAAACGTCACGCGACTGGAGTACGAGCCGATGTCAATCGGTGTCAGATCGGTATCAGCAGCAATCACCCGCACGCGAGGCAGCGAGCATCCCAATACTTCGGCGGCGATCTGCGCAGTCATCGTGTCGGAGCCTTGGCCGATTTCCGATGCGCCGGTGTACACCACGACGCCACCATCGCGATCGATCTTGATGTTCACCGTCGAGTGGGGCATGTCGGACCGGATAATCGAATTCGCCGCTCCGCTGACGTAGTGACTGCACGCGATCCCCAACCCGCGTCCCTTAGGCAGTCTACCCTTACGCTGTTTCCATCCCGAGCGTTCGACGGTCTTCTCGATGCACTCCGGCAATCCATAACTCTGCACGCGCAGTCCATTCACAGTGATGCATGGAGGCTGCAGCAGATTACGCTGTCGAATCTCGGCTGGATCGATGCCAATCTTCAATGCAAGTTCGTCGAGCTGCGATTCAAAAGCGAAGCGCACATTCACCGTGCCATGGCCACGCATGGCGCCGCACGCCGGCTTGTTCGTAAGCACCCGATACCCGTCATACTGAATATTAGGAATGTCGTAGAGCGCGCCCAGCAGCGCGCCGGAATAGAGAATCGTCACCACGCCGTAAGAGCAGTAGGCGCCGCCGTCCTGCACCACGCGGGCCTTCACCGCAGTAATTCGTCCGTCGTTCTTCACTCCGGTCTTCAGGTCAATGATGGTGCGCGGCCGGCCGCGATGCGCCCAGAACACTTCCTCGCGCGTGTAGGTGATCTTGACGGGCGCCTGAGCCTTGCGCGCAGCCACTGCCGCGATGATTTCCAGAGGAATCACTTCGCTCTTGCCGCCGAAGCCGCCGCCCACCAGCGGCTTGATGACGCGAATCTGCGCCATCGGCATCTCGAGTACGAGCGACAGCTTGTGCTGCAGGTAGTACGGCACCTGGGTCGAAGACCACACGGTGAGGCGTCCGGGCTTGCCAGTGTGGGGATCGACCTCGAACGACGCAAGCGTGGAATGTGGCTCCATGGCGGCATGGGTCACTTCGTTCGCGATGAAGCGGGCTTCGGCCACATGATCGGCTCCGGCAAAACCCTTGTCGGGATCACCGAACACGTGGTGATAATCTTTCTCCAGATTGCACGGCTTGGAATCGTGGATGAGATCCGTCTGGGCCTTCATCGATTCTTCGGGATCGAAGTAGGCGGGCAGGACTTTGTATTCGACGTGGATCAGTTCGAGTGCTTTCTCAGCAACGGCTTCGGACACAGCAACCACGCATGCAACGTTGTCGCCCACGTACCGAACTTTGTCGAGAGCCAGCGGATACTCGTCATGCCCTACAGGCAGAATGCCGTAAGGATTCGGTGCATCCTTCCCGACCGCAACCGCGACCACGCCGTCGCACGTCTCGGCGCGGCTGGCGTCAATGCGCTTGATGCGCGCATGCGGGTACGGCGAATGCAGAATCTTGCCAACCAGCATGCCGGGCACGCTGAGATCGTCTGTGTACTTGCCCGCGCCGGTGGTCTTCTCGGCCGCGTCGATCATTGCGGTGGGCTTGCCGATAATGGAGAAGTTGCGCATCGAATGCTAATCGCCCGTCGGTGCTGCGCGGAATCGCTTTGCTGTCTTGTCCCAGTAGAAGATGCTACTGGCCTCGCCATAAGTGAAGAACTCTATCGTGCTGTTTGCCAAGTCCAGGCTCTTCGCAGTGTCAGGAGCACACACGGAGGGGTCATCGCCACACAAAGTGGCGCGCTTCCCGGGACGAACAAGACGAATCCCAAAGTCAGCTACTGGCGCCCGCCCCCCGTGTATAGATTGCCAAGCGTCGTGCTGACTCGATAGCCTGACGAAAAGGCCAAACTCCCCGCCCGAATCGTTTACCAGGAGTTCCGCCAGGTCGTCGCGACCGTCTCCGTCGAAGTCTCCCTTCACGATTAGAAACCTGGTAGCACTCTTGTTTCGCCAAGCTCCTTTTGCTTCCGAGGCGGTAGGCTTCCGCCAACCGTCGGGTAGGCTGTCCTGAGCAAACACAGGGCGCAGGGTAAGAACCATCACAGAAAAACAGATCGTCAGCCTAGCGGCAATTAACGGCTTAACGACAAAGAATGTTTTCATTCGGCCGCCGCCACTCCTTGTTGCTCCGCTTCAATCGCGGCCCGGATTGCTTCGAACATCTGACTGTAGCCCGTACAGCGGCAGAGGTTGCTGCTCAGCGCGGCACGGACATCGGATTCTGAAGGACTCGGATTTTCCGCGAGCAGAGACTTCACTGTCATCATGAAGCCGGGCGTGCAGTATCCGCATTGCGCTCCGCCCCAATCCCCGTAGGCTTTCTGGATCGCCGCCAGCGCGCCGTGCTGACTCACGCCCTCGACGGTTATGATCTCTTGTCCCTCACAACTCGCGGCCAACATCGTGCACGACATCATGGCAACGCCGTCGACCAGGACAGTGCATGCTCCGCAAGATGAGTCATCACAGGCGCGTTTCGAGCCGGTAAGATACAGTTCCTGCCGCAACACGTCGAGCAGGAGAGCGCTCGGCTCGACCGCAACCTCGTGCAACCGTCCGTTGACCCGCAGCTCGATAAGCTCTTTTTTCATGAGCAACTTTCAGCTCTAAGCCTTTAGCGCTTAGCTGGCCGATTGTGGCTAACGGCCCAGAGCTAAAAGCTAAAAACTTCTTTCAATACATCGGCACTTTGCTATCCACTCGCCGCGACCAGGCATCGATGCCGCCGCGCATCGACTGGACCTTCTCAAATCCCTGCTGCCGCAGCCATACGGTCACATTCATGGAACGGACCCCATGATGGCAAAGCACCACGACATGATCTTCAGGATCGAGTTCCTGATGCGCCCGCGACGGTACATCGCCCATGGGAATCAACTTGGCACCATCGATCTTGGCAGTCTCGAACTCCCATGGCTCGCGGACATCGAGCAGCGTGAACGACTCTTCTGCGTCGAGCTTGCTCTTCACTTCTTCGGGAGTGATTTCGTATTCCATACTCGCGAGTCTCGTTACTGACCCGCCCATTTCGGCGCGCGCTTTTCCATAAAAGCGCGGATCCCTTCGTGCGCATCCGTCGTTTTCATCAGTTCGTCGAAATAAGTCCGCTCCGAGCGGGCCAACCCCTTGTCGAAGTGCATTGAATCCCACGCGTAGGACGCCTTCTTGGCCACGGCCAACGCCGCAGGGCTCAGCTTGCGCAAATCTCCAATACTTTCGTCCACAGCGGTCGCCAGCTCACTCTCCCGCACCGCTCGATTTGCCAAGCCGATCTCCGCAGCTTCTTTCCCATCGATGGTGCGGCCTGTCAGAATCAGTTCCGCTGCCCGCTTCTGTCCCACCAGCGCCGCCAACGCCGTACATGCGACCGGCGGATAGCATCCTAGCTTGATCTCAGGAAATCCCCACAGTGCCGATTCCGTTGTGTAGACCATGTCGCACATCATCGCCAGCTCCGCGCCGCCACCCAGGCAGTATCCATGCACGGCGCCGATCGTAACCTTCTTCGTCGCAACCAGCGCTCGAATCACGGCATGAAACTTCGCCAGCATTTCCTCGACCTTGTCAGGAGTGTGGGCAGCCACATCCACGCCCACCGAAAAGGCTTTACCCTCGCCACTTAGGACGAGCACCCACACGTCTTCAAGTGCTTCGATTTCCGCAAGAGAGAGGCTCAACTCCCCCATCATGGGTATGTCGATGACGTTGAGTGACGGATTGCACAACCTGATCCGCGCCACAGGGCCGTCGATCGCCAGCGACAGTCGGCCGAGTTCGGGATGTGTAGAGGTGGGTGTCATGCATGCCTACAGGTTAATCGCCGACTTCCGCACTTCCCCGATGGTCGAGAGCGGATCGCGCGCGCCCGTCTTCTCGGCGATCCACTTCTTCTCGTTGTTGATGATGTCGAGCAGGAGCTTCTTGTCCGCCGCCGAAGGCATGTATTCCTTCAAGTGCTCTTCGTAAGCGCGATCGTCAAGCGGTTCCCCGGTCTGCGCGTGGAATTTCTGTCCCGCCCATTTGCCAATCGCGCGATTGAACTTGATGTCCGGGGCATACAACTTCGGCTCGCCCGAACGGAGCGCGCTGTTGAAACGCTCGATCAAGCCTGCCACTTCATTCCGATAGAGGGTCCGGTTGTAATCATTCAAGTCATCCAGATCAGGAGCTTTGTCATTCTTGGGTTCGTCGTAACGCCCCTTCACGCCCCACACGTAGGCCCAGTGCGCGGATGAAGAGTGATCGGTTCCAAACAAGTCGTACGAACTTGAAATCCATTTGTTGAGATATTTCTGAATCAACCATGCCGGGATCACGCCCGCCTCCACGATCCGGCGCAGTCCGTCATTGCCGGTGCCCATATGGAAGGCTTCTTCGCGGAGCATGTACGCCATGGAGCGTCCCAGCGGAGCGAACGCGGAATACTTCAGCATCTGCAGCTGGAACTTTCCGTCACGGTCGACAAAGTCGGTGTAAGTAAAGAAGTCCATCCAGTTATCGACGTCGACGTTGAAGGCGCCCAGCAGTCGCTTGTTCTCAAAGGCGCGCCGCTCCAGCATTTTCTGCGCTTCAACCTTGCCCGAGTACCCGAAGTGGTCGACCAGTAGAGCGCACATCTGCCAGCCGTGACGCATCTCTTCGATCATCACGCGGGTAATGGCGCGACGGTCCCACTCCGTGGGCGCATTCTCCAACAGATTGCGCTGTTGCTCGACGCTGGCGAATTCGGTGTCGCCCTGGTAGACGATCATGTTCATCAGCGCATCCCGCATCTGCTGCGTGGGAATCTGGCGCAGGTTCTCCCACTTCCGGCGTCCCTTGTACGATCCGAACTCGATCTCTTCGGTGTCGATCGCGCCATATAAGGTATCGAAGTGAAACGCGTCGATGTCGGCGGTGTTCACGCCGATGTCCTTGCGCCAATCGTTGAACAAACCGATCCAATCGCTGAACGTTCCGATCTTTGCTACTTTTCCCGGCATAACTCTGTCCTCATTCGTTAGAGCCTGATTGCGATCGCTATCCCAGGTTCAACCAAACTGTTTTTAGTTCCGTGTAGTGTTCGATCGCGTGCGCTCCGAGCTCGCGTCCGAAGCCTGAACTCTTAAATCCGCCAAAGGGCAGGGATGCGTCCATCAAGCCATAGGTGTTGATCCACACCGTTCCCGCTTTGAGTCGGCGCGACACTGTGTGGGCCTTCTTCACATCTCGTGTCCACACCGCCGCGGCGAGGCCGTAAGGATTGTTGTTCGCCTGCTCGATGACCTCATCCATGTCATCGAACGTCAGCACGGAAAGTACCGGACCGAAGATCTCTTCGCGCGCGATCTTCATGTCATTCTTCACGTCGCCGAAAATCGTAGGCTCAATGAAGAAGCCCTTGCCGCCGTCGACGGCCACGCGATTGCCTCCGGCCTCCAACTTCGCGCCATCCTTTTTGCCCGCCTCGATAAAGCCTAGAACTGTTTGCATCTGCTCATGGCTGACGATTGCGCCCAACCGAGTCTTCGGATCGAGCGGGTCGGCCGGACGCATCTTTGAGGCTCGGGCTACCAGTTTCTCTGTGAATTCGTCCTTCAGCTTGCTCTCAAGAAATAGCCTCGACCCGGCGTTGCAGACCTCCCCTTTGCCGTAGAAGATGCCGTTGATCGCTCCCTTCACAGCACTATCGACATCGGCATCCGCAAAGACGATGTTGGGAGACTTGCCTCCGAGTTCCAAAGTCACGCGCTTGAGGGTGTCGGCCGCGCCGCGCATAATTTCTTTTCCAACCGCGGTCGAACCGGTGAATGCAATCTTGTCGATCCCGGGATGAGCGACGATTGCCTTCCCCGTCTCCGGACCGCCCGTGAGAATGTTGATCACACCGGCGGGAAAACCGGCTGCGATCACCAGTTCTCCAAATTTTAAGGTTGTGAGGGGAGTCTGCTCGGCTGGCTTCAGCACAATCGTGTTGCCACAGGCCAGCGCAGGACCGATTTTCCACGACGCCAGCAACAACGGAAAATTCCAAGGAACAATCAGGCCAACGACGCCGACGGGCTCGCGCAGCGTGTAGGTAAAAGCGGCCTCGAACGAGTTGACGGTTTCGCCATGAATCTTCGTAGCCAGGCCCGCGTAATAGCGCAAGACATCGATCACCATCGGCATATCGACGTTACGCGATTCGAAGATCGGCTTGCCGTTATCGAGGGTTTCCAACTCCGCGAGTTCGTCGAGGTTCTTCTCGACCAGATCGGCGAGCTTCCAAAGTAGGCGTCCGCGCTCGCTAGCTGACAGTTTGCGCCAGGGGCCGCCCCGATCTTGGAAGGCTCGGCGCGCGGCTTCCACCGCGCGGTTCACATCCTCTGAGGAAGCCTCCGCGATCTGCGTTAACACGTCGCCGGTAGCGGGATTGATGGTGTCGAATGTCTTCGAAGCACCCAGCCACTGGCCGTCGATGAGCAGTCGGCCCGGCGCGATTGTCACTTTCGTTGCTGCCAGCATTTCTTGATCCTCGAATCAGCCAGCCGAGCTTTGCTTGGCGGACGGGGGAAGGCGCCCGCCCCCACATGAAGCCATCCCCACACCAACTCATCCCCACAAGTGCTATTTCGCTTTGAACTGTGCCGGACGCTTCTCTACGTACGCGGCCAGACCTTCCTTCGCGTCTTCACTCTGGAACAGCAATTGCTGGTTCTCGCGCTCGACAGCCAGCGCAGACTCCATGGGAATCTCCCATCCGGTCTGCACCGCGCGCTTGATGCGTCCCACGGCTTTCGACGCTTTATTGGGCGGGCAGAACTGCTTGGCGTACTCCATGATGTTCTCCATGAAGCCATCACGCTCGAAGATGTCGTTCACAATTCCGAGTTCCAGCGCCTCTTCGAACGAGAACGTGTTGCCGGTCACCATCAATTCGATGGCTTTGCTCTTCCCTACCATGCGCGAGAGGCGCTGCGTGCCACCCGTACCAGGGAGGACACCAAGATTAACCTCGGGCAGGCCGATTTTCCCGGCCTCCTTGCGCGCAATGCGAAGATCGGCCGCCATGGCGATTTCGAGTCCACCGCCAACACAGTGACCGTTTATGGCCGCGATCACAAGCTTCGGCGTGTGTTCCAGGCGCAGAAGCATTTCATTGGCATGCAGGCAGAAGTAGTACTTGAACGTCGGATCGACGCTGGTGAGCATCTTGATATTCGCGCCCGCGGAAAAAAACTTCTCGCCCGCGCCGGTCATCACGATCACATAGACGTCGTTGTCCATGCGCGCCTTCAGGATTGCCTCGTCTAACTGGCGGTTCATTTCGTAGGTGTAAGTATTCGCCGGGGGATCGCACATCTCGATCACGGCCACTCCCGCGTCGGTGCGGTAGTTGACAAGTTGCCGGGTGCTCTCTCCGGTCGTCGGCTGCATTGTTGTTGCCATGTGAATCGCTCCTTCTTCCTTGATCTTTCGTTACTCAATTTCCTTGGCTACGCCCGCTCTTTGCGGCCTTGCCACCCGTCATCACGCCTCGCAGGAAAAGATCGCCCATCTCGCGGGCCATCGAAGCCGCGTCCGCATCCACACGCGGATTGTGCCAGGTGTAAATCCAATTCATCATTCCGAACAAGCTCAACACAGCGATGCGCGTGGAGAACTGCAGGGCGCGGGCAGCCTTCAGATCGTCGAGCAGGCCGACGCAAATCCGGTAGTACTCCCGCTTGATGGCCGCGACTTCCGACGCGAAACCGTTCTTCAGCGCTTCAGCCTCGTGCGAAAGCACCTTCATGGCGGCCTGATTCGCCAGAAAATATTCGAGGTGATTGAGGATGAAAATCCGGATGCGCTCTTCAGCGTCGGTCACGCCTTCCAGGCGCGCCTTTAATCGCTGCACGATCGTGCTAAACGTGTGTTTCTGAATCAGGAACAGCAACCGCTCTTTCGACTCGAAATAGTAGTAGAGGCCGGCCAGCGACATGCCGCTTTCGCGTGACAGATCGCGCATCGAAGCCCCCTCATAGCCTTTCTTGCAGAAGACTTCTGTGGCGTGAGTCAGGATCTCCGCCAGTCGCCGGTCGTAGCGAGTGGCTGGCGGGGCCGGGGCGCGATGTCGTCGCGCGGTAACTCGAGTTGCGGTCGAAGGACTCCCCATTGCTCTCGCAGCAGTCCGAACTAATTCGAACGTTCGTTCGAATAAAGTATACTCCGGTGTGATCCCAATCACAAGCAGGGGGCAACTATCCCGCTTTCTTATTCTTGCTAGCCGCCTCATAAGCGGTTCTGAGCCAATCGAGGGCGCCGCGCAGGTCGGAGTCACACGAGAACTCAAAGGTGAACCAACGCGCCTTTCCCATGTGCGTCGCGGTGACGCGTGGATCTTGATCGAGACGACCGCGGACAACCAGTGTGGGCGACTCCAATTTGATGGCCAGCGAGTCGGCGGTCTGCATTCCGCGAGTACGAGGCAACAGGGTAAATATTCGATCCTTGCGGTAAAAGGCAGTGAGCCCAAAAAAGGAGCGCGCATTCACCTGCGGCCAGGCCGCGATTTCACTTCCCAACGCGGCCGACCACGCCTTCATCTCCTCGGAAACCATCGGGAGCTTTGGGCGGGAAGAGGGTTTCTTGTGCACCGGATTCCAGTTTAGTTCCGCACATCCGCCAGACTTTGTTCGATCTCCGCTTTCAGATCCGCCGTCAGCGGAAGGAATGGCAACCGCGCTGGCCCTCCGAAGTAGCCGTTGAAATCCATGCCGTATTTGAATCCGGGGACGCCGAGATCGCCAACTCGCTGCGCGGCCTTCGCGATTCGTTCTTGCTTGAGGCGGGCAAGCTCTGCGTCGCCCTCTTTCCACGCGGCATAGATCTCGTAGCAGGCCGTGGGGGCCGGGCATGCGAAGGCGAGAATGGCGCCGACGGCGCCGGCGTCGAGCGATGGCTGCAGTTTGTGCGCCGCACCGACCAGCACCTGGAATCCCACTTCCTTCTGGCGAGTTTTCATCTTGCCCACGACGGTGACAGCCGACGACGATGGCTTGCTGCTGGAACCGCCAGACAAGCCTCCAACCTGTACCAGTTCCCCACCCTCTGCGCTCGATCCCGCCGCAGCAGCGGCGAGCATGCGCGGCGTGACTGCATCGAAGGTCTCGGTGACCGTCGCACTGCGCTTAATGTTGCGCGTGCCTTCCACCATCTTGCGAATTTTTTCTACGTCCCCGCTCGATTCCTTGATTCCAATCAGGTTCGGATGCCCCGCCAGCTCGATCACCACTTCGGCCGGAATGTCATACCCTGTGGCTTGCGGAAAGTTGTAAATGATGACGGGCAGCGGCGAGCGGTCGGCCACGGTGCGGTAGAACGCGAGCAGGTTCGCCGTCTGCATCTGTTTCTTGTAGTAGTGCGGCGTGCGCACCATCGCGACGTCGTAGCCAAGCTCTGCCGCGTATTCCGTCAGCCGCAGCGTCTCGATGGCCGACTCGATTCCTGTGCCTGCGATTAATACTTTGTTGGGCGTAGCAGCCCCACGCGCCACTTTCAACGCATCGCGACGCTCCTGATCCGACAACAGGATGGCCTCGCCAGTCGATCCCAGCACGACAATGCCTGCGACCGGCGTCCGCGAATAGCGCTCAACATTGGATTCGAGCTTTTTGTAATACACATTGCCGTCGGGATAGAACGGCGTGGTGATGGGAGGAAAAATACCGTGTAGCAGCATGACCCATTCTACCCGGAAAGCGCCTGCCTAAGCAGGTCGCCGGCTACCGACTGATCTTCGCCCCTCGCTCCGCATGCAAATGTTGCAGAGCCTTTACGTTCACTTCCCCGCGCTGCAACGCCTCGATTCCTTCTGCAGCCGCGCGCGCCGCGGCGAGCGTGGTGATCGTCGGAATGCGCGCCGTGACTGCTGCCCGGCGGATGGCCTTTTCATCGAACCAGGGCTCGAGGCCCGTTGGCGTGTTCACAATGAGTTGAATCCGCTGGCCCTTGATGAAGTCGACGACGTTGGGCCGCCCTTCTTTTACTTTGTAGACGCGCTCCACATTCATGCCCGCAGCCTCGATCACATCGGCCGTGCCTGCCGTGGCCACCAGCTTGAATCCCATGTTTACAAACTTGCGGGCAACCGGGGCAACATGTGCCTTGTCGTGGTCGGTCACGCTGATGAAGATGGCTCCCTGCGTGGGCAACTTCTGTCCCGCCGCAAGTTGCGCCTTGGCGAAGGCTTCGCCGAAGTTGTCGGCCACGCCCATCACTTCGCCAGTGGACTTCATCTCCGGTCCGAGCACGGTGTCGACGCCCGGGAACTTATTCCAGGGGAATACGGGAGACTTCACGTAGTAATGGCTGCCAGTATCGAGATCGGCGCGCCGCTCGATAAAGTCGGGCAAGAATTCGCGCAGCTTGCGGCCGGTCATCAGGCGCGCGGCAATCTTTGCCATCGGGACGCCGGTCGCCTTCGAAACGAATGGCACGGTCCGCGAGGCTCGCGGGTTCACTTCGAGCACATACACCTTGTCGCCATCCCCACCGTGGTCGTTCCCGCGCGGGATGGCGAACTGAATATTCATCAGTCCAACTACCTTGAGGGCGCGCGCCAGCTTGAATGTGTAGTCGCGCATACGCTCCAGCAGCGCCTGCGGAATATCGACGGCGGGCAGTACGCATGACGAATCGCCGGAGTGCACGCCGGCCTCTTCGATGTGCTGCATGATTCCGCCGATGACCACGTCTTCTCCGTCGGAAAGCGCATCGACGTCGACTTCAATCGCATCTTCGAGGAAGTGATCAATCAGCACCGGCCGGTCGTGCGAATACTCCACCGCCTCTTTCATGTAGCGGATGATCGCAGCCTCATCGTGGGCGATTACCATGGCGCGGCCGCCCAGCACGTATGAAGGCCGCACCAGCACGGGATATCCAATGCGTCCCGCGCCTTCGACAGCTTCTTCGATCGAAGTAGCCATCACGCCGGGAGCCTGCGGAATCTGCAACTCTTCCAGCAACTTGTTGAAGTGCTTGCGGTCTTCGGCCAAGTCGATCGATTCGGGCGACGTGCCGATGATCTTCACCCCGGCCTGCTTCAGCGGCAGCGCCAAGTTTAGCGGAGTCTGTCCGCCAAACTGAACGATCACGCCGACCGGTGCACCCTTCGACGTTTCGTGCTGGTAGATCGCCCAGACGTCTTCAAACGTCAACGGCTCGAAGTACAGCCGGTCGCTGGTGTCGTAGTCGGTTGAGACGGTCTCCGGATTGCAATTGATCATGATCGTCTCGTACCCGTCATCGCGCAGCGCGAACGACGCGTGGCAGCAGCAGTAGTCGAACTCAATTCCCTGCCCGATGCGGTTGGGTCCACTGCCGAGAATGATGACCTTCTTCTTATCGGTCGGCGCCGCCTCGTCTTCGTCTTCGTAGGTCGAATAGAGGTAAGGCGTAAAGCTCTCGAACTCAGCCGCGCAAGTGTCGACGCGCTTGTAGACAGGCATCACGCCATGCTTCTTGCGAAGATGGCGGACTTTTTCCTGCCCATCCAACCGCCAAACGCCGGCCAGTCGTCCATCGGAAAATCCCATGCGCTTCGATTCGCGCAGCACCTCCGTCGGAATCGACTCCATGGGATGCTTCTCGAGTTCCAGTTGCTGGTCGTTGATTTCCTTGAGTTGATACAGGAACCACGGGTCCATCGAGGTCATCTTCGCGACCTGCTTCACCGTGTGTCCCTGGCGCAGCGCGTACTGCACGTACGCCAGCCGCTCGGGATGCGGGGTCACCAGCCGCTTGGTCAGAATCTTGGGCTCGATCTTCTCGCCTCCCACGCGTTTGCCAGTATCAAGCGAGCGGATGCCCTTCATCAGCGCTTCCTTGAAGGTGCGGCCAATGGCCATGACTTCGCCGACGGACTTCATCTGCGGCCCGAGCGTGTCGTCGGCGCCGGGGAATTTCTCGAACTGCCACTTCGGAATCTTCACGACGACATAATCGAGAGTCGGTTCGAAACACGCCGGAGTCTTGCGCGTGATGTCGTTGGGAATCTCGTCGAGCGTGTAGCCGACGGCAAGTTTCGCAGCAATCTTTGCAATCGGAAATCCCGTGGCTTTTGAAGCTAACGCTGAAGACCGCGAGACGCGCGGATTCATTTCGATCACCACCATGCGCCCGGTCTCGGGATTCACGCCGAATTGAATATTCGATCCGCCGGTGTCCACGCCAATTTCGCGGATCACGGCAATCGACGCGTCGCGCATGGCCTGGTATTCGCGGTCGGTAAGTGTCTGCGCCGGAGCAACCGTAATCGAATCGCCGGTGTGCACGCCCATCGGATCGAAATTCTCAATTGAGCAGATGATGATGACGTTGTCTTTGGTGTCGCGCATCACCTCAAGCTCGAATTCTTTCCATCCCAGCACCGACTCTTCAATCAGCGCTTCATGTACCGGAGAGAAATCGAGGCCGCGGCTCAGCACTTCGACCATCTCTTCACGGTTGTAGGCGATGCCACCGCCCGACCCGCCCAGCGTGAATGACGGCCGGATGATCACCGGAAACCCGATCTTGCCCGCAAACTCAAGGCCATCTTTCGTGTTGTTGACTAGCGCCGATTTGGGCACGTCGAGCCCAATCCGTTGCATGGCGTCTTTAAAGACGAGGCGGTCTTCGGCTTTTTTGATGGCTTCGACATTAGCGCCAATCAGGATCGCGTTGTACTTTTCCAACACGCCGCCGTCAGAAAGCTCGATCGCGAGATTCAACGCGGTCTGTCCGCCGACGGTTGGCAGCACGGCAAATCCGGCGCCCGGCGCCATTTCCCGCTCGATGCGGATGATCTCTTCCAAGTACTCGAGCGTGAGCGGTTCGATATAGGTGCGATCGGCCGACTCCGGATCGGTCATGATGGTGGCCGGGTTCGAATTCGCCAGCACCACTTCATAGCCCTCGGACTTGAGCGCCTTGCAGGCCTGCGTGCCAGAGTAATCGAACTCCGCCGACTGCCCAATGATGATGGGCCCGGAGCCAAGGATCAGGATTTTCGAGATGTCAGTGCGTTTGGGCATTATCGGTTTTCAAGTGCACATCTTCAAAACTCTGTCATCCCGACCAAGCCACTTGAGCGGCAAAGCCGATCAAGTAGCGCGTGGAATGACCTGCTGTCCTCTTTCAATCGATGCCGCCAGCGTCGTAGTGCCTGCAAGAAAAGCAGGTCCCTCGACTCCGAACATCATTCGCTTTGCGAATGATGTTCTCCGCTCGGGATGACAGGATCGCGAGGGAACTCTCACCCTTTCCACTCCTCCATCATCTTCGTAAATTCCTTGAACAGATAATGCGAATCGTGCGGCCCGGGCGCGGCTTCCGGATGATACTGCACGCTGAACAGCGGCAGATTGCGATGCCGCAAACCTTCCAAGGTCTGGTCATTCAAATCGACATGCGTCAACTCAACTTCGCTGTCGGCCAGCGAATCCGGATCGACAGCGAAGTTATGGTTGTGAGCGGTGATTTCGATCTTCCCGGTCTTCAACTGCTTCACGGGATGATTTCCGCCGTGGTGGCCGAACTTCAGTTTGAAAGTCTTGCCGCCGAGCGCAATCCCCGTCAATTGATGCCCCAGGCAGATACCGAAGATCGGCTGCCGACCCATCAGCCTGCGGATCGAATCCACCGCATAGGTGCACGGCTCCGGATCACCCGGCCCATTCGACAGAAAAACTCCGTCCGGTTTCAACGCCAGCACATCTTCCGCCGGAGTCTGAGCCGGAACCACCGTCACCTTGCAGCCCTCGCCGCGCAGCTTGCGCAGAATGTTCTGCTTGATGCCGAAGTCGTACGCCACCACATGGAATCGTGGAGGCTCATCTTTTACTCCCACAACAGCGGTCGGCTCGTGCGAGCGCTCGCCCACTTCCCACACATACGGCCGCTTCGTGCTGACTTCTTTGGCCAGATCCATCCCGTCCATCTTGGGAATGGACCGTGCCTTCGCAATCAGCTTGTCAGCGTCGCTCTCGATGGTCGATACCACGCCGCGCATCACGCCGTGGTCGCGCAGATGCCGCACAAGAGCCCGGGTGTCGATCTCGGCAAGCACGGGCACCTTGAACTTTTCCAGATATTCCTCGGTCACCTGCTGCGAGCGCCAGTTCGAGCTCACTTTCGAGAACTCGCGCACGATCAGGCCCTCGATCCACGGACGCGTAGCTTCGTTGTCGTCGTGGTTGGTACCGTAGTTGCCGATTTCCGGGTTAGTCAGGACAACGATCTGCCCCGAGTAGGAGGGGTCAGTGAAAATTTCCTGATAGCCAGTGATGGAAGTATTAAAAACGACTTCGCCGTAGCATTCGCCTTTGGCGCCGTAGCCTTTGCCTCGGAAGACTCTGCCGTCTTCCAGCGCAAGGATTGCTTGCATTCTCGCTCCGGTGAGTGGATTTTATGAATCTTAACAGTTAATAGCGCCGGGGCCAAGAGCAGAACGCAGATTCCAGAAAGAAATCTGTGGATTCGTGGGATCGAAACGATCGATCGATTGGCGACGGCGCTGGCTCCGAGTACTCACTGCCCGGTATTCGGAATTCAGCGCACGCGCCCCAGTTTATCCATCGGCCAGTACCCGAACACCGCCTTGCCGTAGATAAAACTCTGGTTGACGGGCCCAAAATCGCGGCTGTCGTTCGACATCGAGCGATGGTCCCCGAGCACAAAGAAGCTGCTCTCTGGAACCGTCGTCTCCGGGTACGACCGCGAATCGGTATACGCGGGAGGAACATAATCCTCGTCGAGCGCCTGGTCGTTCACGTATACCTGTCCACCATCGATTCGAATGCGGTCGCCCGCCATCCCGATCACGCGTTTGATGTAGCTCTTCGAAGGATCGCGCGGATACCGAAACACCACAATATCCCCACGCTCAATGGGTTCCAGCCGATACACAAACTTGTTCACGAAGATCCGTTCCTGATCTTCGAGTGAAGGCATCATGCTGGTTCCCTCCACCTTCACCGGTTGGTAGAGGAAGATAATAATGAAAGCGGAGATCGCCAAAGAGATGAGCAGGTCCCGTACCCAGACTCCGATCCCAGTCCCCATGCGGGCGGGCGAAGCCGGCGTCGTCGCTGAAGGAGCGGGCGCAGTTGTCGGAGCGACTGAACTCGAGTCCGAAGACGTCTCTGGCATGTCTTCCTATTGTATACAGATCACGGGAGCGCAACAGCGATTTGCTCAGGAACGGTCCGCTTCAAGGTAATGACCCGTGCACTTCCAGCCATCTTCGGCGTCGGGTTACAATAACCGCACGCGAGGACTCCTATGATCAGCCGTTTCTTCCAGAACAAGATCGTCTACCGCAGCCTGACTCTGGCGTCTCTCTTCGTAATCACCCTGACCATGTCGGCCCAGTTTGCCTCGCCGCAAGAAGAAGCAGGGGGTGTCCCGGCCTACAATGCCGGACCTCCGCCCAAAGGCACGAAACTCCCTCCCCTGCTGACCAAGGCTGATCTATGGGGCGCGGACGCACAGAATCCCTACCAGACCCACGCCTATGAACTGGCGGCGAAGATTCCCAACGTTCTCCACCAGCAGCCCTGTTACTGCTATTGCGACCGCATGGGCCATAACAGCCTGCACAGCTGTTTTGAGAACACCCATGGGGCCGAGTGTGCCACCTGCCTGAAGGAGCTGTATTACTCCTACCAGCAGCATCAGAAGGGCAAGACGGCAACGCAGATCCGTGCTGGAATCATCAAGGGCGAATGGAAACAGATCGATCTGTTGGCCGCCTCCACCATGAACTAGTCGGCCCCGAGCCCCGGGGCCCCGATTGGTCAACTGGACCTTCACCCACTGTTTGGGCGATACTTTACTGCTCAACCGGAAACCAGATTCGCAAGGAGTTCCCCATTACCAAGAGCACAGGAAGAGTTTTGCACATGGCTCAGAAACCTACCGCGAAAAAGACCGTGGCGGAAGATCCCCGTTACACGCAGGCGCTGCAGAGCTACGAATCAGGACTGCGCGCCATGCAGGAGCACAAGTTCGACAAGGCAAAGCCGCATTTTCAAAAGGTCGTTGCCGGCCCCATCAAAGAACTGACCGACCGCGCCAACGTCCACCTCAGCATCTGCAACCAGCATCTGGAACGCTCGGCGGCCACCCAGTTCAAAACGCCGGAGGAGCACTTTGACTACGCCGTTTCCCTCATGAACGTAGGCGACTACGTGACGGCGCGCGAACATCTGGAAAAGCTGCTCAAGCAAAATGCCAAGTCGGACTATGTCGTGTACGGCTTGGCGGCGCTCGACTGCCTTACGGGCCACGTCGAGGATTCCCTGAAACGTCTGGACGAGGCGCTCCGCCTGAATGCGCAACTGCGTTTCCAGGCACGCAACGATTCCGACTTCCAGAACCTCGCGGAGGACCCGCGCTTCACGGAGTTGCTCTATCCCGATCCGGGTACCGAACTCGGTTCCTCCGAGGGCGATCTCGGCGAGGAAGAACCCGTATAGCGATCTGCAAGGATCCCTCGATGGAAACCAGAGCCGCCGAGTCCCCCTCGCTGGAGAAGACCGCGCGCGAGCGCGGTCTGCGCGTGGTCGCCATCGGCGGCGGCACGGGCCTTTCCACGCTGCTCAAGGGCCTCAAGCGCTATGTGCTCTCGCCCACGGCGCAATCGACTCCTGAAGACTCGTCCATGATTCGAGATCTGTGCGCGGTGGTCACCGTCAGCGACGACGGAGGCTCCAGCGGCCGCCTGCGCAAAGAACTCAACATGCTGCCGCCGGGCGACATCCGCAACTGTATTGTCGCCCTTAGCGAAGATGAAGCGCTTCTCTCCAAGCTTTTCCGCCACCGCTTTGACAAAGGCTCGGGACTCGAGGGCCACAGTTTCGGCAATCTGTTTCTGGCGGCGCTCACTTCCCTTACTTCAGATTTTTCCGAAGCCGTGCGGCTGTCGTCGGAGATTCTGGTCACGCGCGGCCACATCTATCCCGCAACCACTTCCAACATTGAACTTGAAGCTCTGATGGAAGATGGCACGCGCGTCCGCGGCGAGACGAAGATCACGGCCAGCAAAGGACGCATCCGCGAATTGTTCCTCGTCCCGCCCGACGTAGGGCCGATGCCGCAAACGCTCGAAGCAATCGCCAACGCAGACATGATCACGATCGGGCCGGGCTCGCTCTTCACCAGCCTGATTCCCAACCTGCTCGTGCGCGGCATTGCACAAGCCATTGTCGAGTCGCCGGCCACCAAGGTTTACATCTGTAACCTGATGACGCAGGCCAACGAAAGCCTGGACCTGACCGCTGCCGATCATATCCGCGCCCTCAATCGACACGCCCAGAAGCAAATTTTTGACTACGCACTGATCAACCAGACTCCCGCCTCCGATGTCCTCAAGACCAAGTACGCCGGCGAAGGCGCTTGCCAGATCGTCAACGATCTCGACACCATCGAGGCCCTGGGCGTGATTTCCGTCCTCGGCGATTACCTCGACGAGGGTGATGTTGCCCGCCACAATACCTCCCGCGTTGCCCAGGACCTGATGCAACTTGCCGCGCAACAGCCGCGTACCCGTCGCTGAACTCGCCGCATCCTCATTGTCGTTGGAGCTATGTTTCCTGTATGGTGAGTCGTCGTCTTCGAGCTGTCCGCGCGCCTCGAGGACTCTGAGACTATGCGATCCTTCGTTGCACTCCTAATCCTGCTGCTCCCGATCTTCGTCGTTGCTCAGTCCGGTCCTGAGCAAGGCGGCAACGAAGTTCAAATCTGGGCCGGCGGCGGTCACTCCGTCAGCGGAGGACGCGGCGACACAGGAGTCTTCAACGCCGGATTGCGCTACGGATGGATCCTCACCGGCCCGCATCTCCCCAGCTTTCTCCGCGGACGCTTCGAATATGCGCTTGATGCTGTTCCGGTCTTCCTGGTTTTTCAACCGGCGAACACCGCCTATGGAGTTGGCTTCGACCCGCTAGGACTCAAGTGGAACTTCCTGCGCCACGGACGCATCTCGCCCTACCTGGAACTCACCGGCGGCGTGCTGTTTACCGACCATAACGTCCCCACCGGAACCAACACGGTGAACTTCATGGACCAGGCCGCGCTCGGGATGCACATCCTCGGCGCGAAGCGCAACGTCAGCCTCGAACTCCGCTACATGCACATCTCCAACGCAGGCCTGGCGACCCCGAATCCGGGAATCAACACCGTGCAAGTGCGCTTGGGGGTTGGGAAGTTTTTCGGCGGCGGAAAGCATTAAGAAGCCCTCTGTGTCCTCCGCGTCCTCTGTGGTGAAGAATTTCTGACGGTCTTGACCGAGGTGTGCGCCTTGCTTCCGCGCTCATCCCCCAGCTATTCTTGCAAGTCATGTCCACGCTCGTCGAATGCGTTCCGAATTTCTCTGAAGGCCGTGATAAAGCCAAAGTTGACGCCATCATTGACGCCATGAAGATGCCGGGCGTCTACCTGCTCGACCGCGAAATGGATTCCGACCATAACCGCTGCGTCATCACGCTGGTGGGCGAGCGCGAGGCCATTCAAGAAGCGGCCATTCGCGGCGTAGGCAAGGCCGCCGAGCTCATCGACCTCAATATCCACGCCGGCGCGCATCCGCGCATGGGAGCCTCCGACGTTGTCCCATTCATCCCCATCGACGGCGTCACCATCGAAGATTGCGTCGCCATGGCGAACCACGTCGGCGAGGAAATTTGGAAGCGCTTTCAGATTCCGGTCTACCTTTACGAAGCCGCCGCGCGGACTCCGGAACGCCAGGGCCTGGAAAATATTCGCCGCGGCCAGTTCGAGGGTATCCGCGCAGAGATCGCGACCAATCCCGCACGCCGTCCGGATTTCGGCGAACCCCGAGTGCATCCAACAGCGGGCGCGACTGTCGTCGGCGCACGCAAGTTCCTGATCGCGTATAACGTCTTCCTCAATACGCCCGACGTCGACATCGCCAAGAAGATTGCGAAAGGCGTGCGCTTCTCCAGCGGTGGCATGCGCTTTGTAAAGGGCGCTGGCTTCCTGGTGCGAGGCATGGCCCAAGTCTCGATGAACCTGACCGACTTCGAACAGACTCCCGTCCACAGGGTCTTCGAGATGGTCAAGCGCGAGGCAGCACGCTACGGCGTCACGCCGGTGTCGAGCGAGATCGTCGGACTAATCCCCAAGAAAGCCTTGGAGCAGGCTGCCGAATGGTTCCTGCAAATTGAGAATTTCGATTCGTCATTGATTCTCGAAAACCGCCTCGCCTCCGTCATGGGAGGAAAGATGGCTGTCGGTGGCCTGCGCGCTGGAGTCGAACCGTTCGTCGAACAACTCGCAGCCCCAACTGCGACTCCTGGCGGCGGCAGCGCTTCAGCAGCTGCCGCCGCGATGGCGGCTGGCTTGGCCGTAATGGTCGCCTCGATGTCGCGCGGGAAGAAAGCCTACCTGCAATACGAGGCGCAACTGAGCGCGGCCATCGCCCGCCTCACTCCATTGCGCGAAGACCTCAAAGCCTCCGTGGACGCCGACGCTGAGTCCTACAACTCTGTAATGAAAGCCTACAAGAAGGCCAAAACTGCGGCGAATGAGGAGGCCAGTGAAGCGGTGATCGACGCTGCATTAAAAGGAGCGACCAACGTTCCGCTCAGCGTCGCCGAAATGGCCCACGAGATCGTACAGATCGTCGAATCTCTCGGCCCCATCACGAATCCCAACATGAAATCGGACTTGACTACAGCCCGAGCACTCGCCGGTGCGGCTCTCACAGGCGCGATGGCCAATGTGGAAATCAACCTGGCATCGCTGAAGGATCATGCCTTTGCCGCAGACGTACGCCGCCGCACGACTGCCCTTTCCTAGGGAATCGATAGCTTTGAGTCGTCACTTCTAGAGACGGCTTGCATTAATCATTTTCTTGCGAAGGCCGAAATCCCTTCCTCAGGGTTAACGCATCTAAAACCCCGAAACGCCGCACTCCCCGACGCATAGGAGTCGACCATGAGCCGCAATGCCCCCCTGTATCTCTCGCTATCGCTCCTCTGTGCTAGCGGAATCCTGCTCAGCCTGAACAGTTGCGGCGGCAACTCGGCTAAGACCATCGCGACCATCCCGCCGGGAAAGTTCCAGCACGTGGTCATCATCTTCCAGGAGAATCGGACTCCCGACAATCTGTTTCACGATTCACTGTCCTCATGACCAAGAGGGGCGGATATTGCCAGCAGTGGAGTCAACTCCACCGGCCAGGTCGTCCCGCTCAGCCCCGGCGATTTAGGTGTGAATTACGACCTCAGCCATGCGCATTCGGCGTTCGTATCGATGTATGACGGCGGGAAGATGGACGGCGCCGACCTGATCAACGTCTCCTGTTATAAGGGCGCCGGCACCTGTCCGCCACCCTCTCCTCAATTCTGGTTTGTCAATCCCTCGGAGGTTCAGCCCTATTTTCAGATGGCGGAGCAATATGCCTTCGGCGACCGCATGTTTCAGACCAATCAAGGGCCGAGCTTTCCCGCTCACCAGTTCATTATTTCCGGCACCTCTGCACCGACGGCAACCAGCAACCTGTTCATCGCCGAGAATCCCGCGGGGAGCAGCGACGCGTTCTACCAGGCGGGCTGTCTGGCTCCTCCTGATGAGTTTGTATACTTGATTGACCCCAGCGGCAAAGAATCCAGCACGATGTATCCCTGTGCGGACCACCCCACGGTGACCGATGAGCTCAATAACAAAGGGATCAGTTGGCGCTACTACACGCCGTCTGCGGGCGTTATATGGACCGGACCAAGCGCCATTCAGCACATGTGCGGACCGAACGTTCCGCCGCCCAACGCCACTTCGTGCGTCGGATCGGATTGGACCAACAACGTCGTCATTCCCGAGACTCAAGTTTTCACCGATATCAGCAGCGGCAACCTCGCGCAGGTCAGTTGGGTCATCCCTACCGGGACAAATTCCGATCACGCCGGATCCCCCTTAACCACCGGAGGACCTTCCTGGGTGGCCTCGATCGTAAACGCGATTGGCAATAGCTCCTATTGGTCGAACACGGCCATCATTGTGACTTGGGATGATTGGGGCGGCTGGTACGACCACGTTCCGCCTCCCTCGATCGTCAACAACGGCACCAGTTGGGGGTCGGGCTATGTCTACGGCTTTCGCGTACCTCTAATCGTGATCTCGCCCTACGCCAAGGCTGGGTATATCTCTCACGTCAACCACGATTTCGGAAGCGTTCTGAACCTGATCGAGCACACTTTCAGCCTGCCTTCGCTAGGCTACGCTGATGCCTATGCCGACGATCTTGGCGACTGTTTTGACTTCTCCCAGACCCCGCTTACCTTCACGACGATCGACGCCCCGCTGAACGCAGCCCATTTCCTAAACGACAAGAGCCCCAGAATCGATCCCGACGACGACTAGGCAGCGCTTTCGGCCGGACTCCAGCCGGTCAATGGGCATGTACTATTGTTCTCTCCACTCGGACTGCAAGTAAAATAGAATAAAGCGATCTATCAACGACAAGAGCTGATCGTGCATCCAAGTAATGGTACACATATCCCCAACCCTTTTCGATTCGAGGCGTTATGAGACTCTTTAGGATTTGTATGGCTTCGTTCCTTCTGGTGAGCCTGGCTTATGCCATGCCGCTCAATTCTTCCGCCCGCACTTGTGTTCCCGGCGATCTGCTGCAGTTGATTTCGGTGGACTATCGCGCGCTCAAGGATTCCCCGACGGCGATGGCCCTGAAACAGCAACTGATGCCCGATAACATCAAGCAGTTTGAGTCGGCGCTCAAGAACATCGGGCTTGATCCGGATAAGGATGTGGACACGCTGACCTTCGCGTCGTTTCGCGCCGGCAAGCAAGGCGTCAAGACCGTTGGCGTGGCTGCCGGCCCTTTCAATATGAAGGCCGTGCTCAAGAAGATGAAGCTGCAGAAGTATGTGCCCAAGAAGTACGGAAATTCGGAAATTTATCCCATGGACGGCGGCTTCGTCATGAGTTTCCTCGACGATAGCACGCTTCTGTTCGGCGATTCGACATCCATCAAAGTTGCGCTCGATACGCGCGATGGTCAGGTGTTAGGTCTGGATACCAACGGCAATATGGCCGACATGATGTCGAGCGTCGATTCGGCGCCCGTCTGGAGCATTCTCGACCAGGCTGGGACGCAGAACATGATGCGCTCCGCGATGGGAGATGCCTCCAAGGTTGCTGACTACGAGACTGTCAAGAAACGCCTAATGGGCTCGCGCTACACCATGAATTTCAACAGCGGTGTGAACTTCGATCTGACCGTGGTGACCTCCGACTCAATGACCGCAGGCACCATGTCGTCACTGGTCAAGGCCGGCATCATGCTGAAGAAGATGAGCGCCACGCCCGCCGAGAAGATCGCTGTCGAGAACACCACGGTCGACTCCGACGGCACGAACCTAAGTGTCCACTTCAAGGCCAGCGACCAGCAGTTCCAATCGCTGATGCACTCGGAACTGTTCGCGGCCGTAACCCACTAGGTTTCACGCGAAATTGCAAAGGGCACTGAGAACGCTGTTTTCTGAGTGCCCTTTTTTCTTGGACTCTGGCGCGGGCTCATTCAGGTCGTTCAATCTCCAGACAGCCCTGCGTAAAGGCATACGGAAATCCTCCCGGTTCGTTGATCTTCGTGTACCCTCCGTCGAAGAACACAAACATACGCCGCGGGTCGGTCTCCCCATATCGGACGCAGGGCTTCCACGGTCCCGAATGCCAGCCACGATCTCCAGCCGTCATGATCTGATGAGGCGTGCTCCAGTCTTTGAAATCCGGAGATGGCTTCGGACACTGGCACCACCAAAGCCCCGTGGCCGCTGGAGCCGCTGTCTTGCCCAGCCAGACCTTCGAAAAAACAGCCTCATAACCCTGTTGCCCCTTGATCACGCAAAAATCAAAAACCTTTTCCTCAGCAGGGAGGAATATCTTGTGTTTTGACCAACCGCTTCGGCCATCGTCGCTTTCCGCGAATCCCTGCACTAGGTAGTCGTCGAGGTTTGAACCCGCGACGTACCACATCTTCCACCGACCGTCGGCATAGATGACATTGGGTTCATACACACTGCCCCGCTCCCAATCCTCGTTGGCAACGAAGACAGGCTCTGGTTGATCAATCCACTGTTTCCCGTCCCATTCTAGATAGCCAATTGTGTAAGGACCCCAAAGATTGGTCGCGCCCCCAGCGTAGTAGATTCGTTCGACCCAGGCTTCTCGTCCTGGATCCCAGCCGCGCACATACGCCGGACAGTGACGCCCGCCTTTCAGGTCCCAGGCCTGGCTGGATTCGTGCCCGGCCAACAGTGCAACCCGGGGAGGATCATCGCGATGGGGAGTCAGCGCCCATCCTCGAGACGAAAGTGGCGCTCCCTCGGGGAGTGAAGCACTGAAGAGTTGGATCCCCTCGTATCCCTGCACCTCACCGGCGACGTACATCCACCAGCGGCCGTCTCGCTTCGCGACCGTGGAGTCGGTGAGTTCGATGGGATCCGTGAAAGGGGCGAAGCCATCTGCTGGATCAAATATCTTTATCTCAATTCCGGTCATTATCTTCCGGTAATCAAAGCTATTTCTTTCGCGCCGCTCTCTTTTCTCGCGCCCAGCCTTCCTTCACGACTTGCCGCGCGCGCCCGACTGCCAGAGCATCTTCAGGAACATCCTCGGTAATACATGAAGCAGCCCCTATATACGAACCCCTGCCCACGCGCACCGGCGCGACCAGCGTCGTGTCACTACCGATGAAGGCCCCATCTTCGATCACAGTCTTGTACTTGCCCGTGCCGTCATAATTACACGTGATCGTTCCGGCGCCGACGTTCACGCCTTCGCCGATCTCCGCGTCTCCGAGGTACGTCAGGTGGTTTGCCTTCGATCCCTTCCCCAACTTTATTTTCTTGGTCTCGACAAAGTTTCCCACGTGCGCGCCCTCTCCGATATCACTGCCGGGACGCAGGTGCGAGTACGGTCCCATGATCGCGCCCGATCCGACCCGCGACTCCTCCATCACGCACCCCGGACGGACAATCACTCCGTCGCCGATCTCGGTGTCGCGAATCACGCAGTATGACCGGATGCGACTGGCCGCGCCGATTCGCGTCGTCCCCAGCAACTGTACGTAGGGTTCGATGACCGTATCAGTCCCAATCTTCACATCCGCATCGATCACGCACGTAGCCGGATAGAAAATCGTCACGCCGTCCGCCATCAATTCTCGGCACTTCGCCAGGCGCATCTTCTCGTCGATGTCCGCCAGTTCCTCCCGCGTATTCCCACCTAGAATCTCGCTCGCGTCCGCCGTCTTCCAGGCAACCACGCGCCGCCCCGCCTTGGACAACACCTCGGCCATGTCCGTCAGGTAATACTCGTGATGTGCATTCCTGGTCGAGAGGTCCCCGATGTTCCCGTAGAGTTGCTTCACAGAAAATACATAGAACCCGGAATTAATCTCGCGGATCTTTTTCTGCGCTGGACTGGCACTCTTTTCCTCGACCACCGCTCTTACCTCCGCACTTCGCGGCGCCTTCCGCAACACCCGGCCATACCCGGTGGGATTCTCTAGGTCGGCGCTCATCAGCGTCATCGCCGCCTGCTCTTCCAGATGAAAGTTGCGCAGGCGCCCGATCGTCTCTGCCGTAATCATCGGAGCATCCCCCGAGAGCACGATCACATGGTCATACCCCGACAACCCCTCCCGGGCCACCATGAGCGCGTGCCCCGTTCCCCGCTGCTCAGCCTGCAGCACATACTTGACGCCCGTATGCGCCGTTGCCGTACGAACGCGGTCCGCCTCGTGCCCGATAATCGCGTACACATCTGTCGCGGGAACCAGTCCTACCGCGGCACGGATGACATGCTCCAAAAGCGTTTTTCCGCCGACTTCATGTAATACTTTAGGAAGTTGCGATTTCAGCCTGGTTCCCTTGCCCGCTGCCATGATAGCGACCGCGATGCGCGGGGCGGAAGACATGGAATCAGAACTGGCTCCCCTCGATGAGGAGTTTGCCCGAGAAGTGGACTTTTCTTTCGATTTCTTCATTTTCCCCAATATATACCGTCAAGCAGCAATGGCCACTTCCTCGTGACAGCCCGGCGCTACAGCCCGAGTCCCCCGTCCACCGCGAGAATTTGCCCGGTGATGAACTGCGGCGCGGTGGCGAAGAACAACACGGCCTGCGCGATATCTTCTCCGCGCCCATTTCGTCGCATCGGAGTCTGCTTCGCCATCCGCCGCATGAAGGCCGCAGCCGACTTCTCTCCGAGATCGATCATTCCTGGAGCCACCGCGTTCACAGCGATCTCCGGCGCCAGCGCCTTCGCCATAACCTTGGTCAGCATGTGCAGAGCCGCCTTCGACGAACAGTAGTGCGCGTTGGTCGCCCAGGGGCGAAGCCCGCCCAGAGATCCCATATTGATGATCTTGGCCTCCAGGGGACCTGCGGACTTGCCGCGCTTCCGCCGCATCCACTTGAGAGCCTCACGCGTGACCAGAAAGGGCCCGCGCGTGTTGGACGCGAAAATCGCATCCCATTGCCGCACCGTGAGTTTCTCAAACTCGACGCTTTCGTAGTTCGCGGCGTTGTTTACCAGAATGTCAATCCGCCCCAATTCGCGCCCAGCCTCGCTCATCATTGCGCGAACGCTGGCTTCTTCGGTCACATCGCAGCGCAGCGCAAAGGCGCGCACCCCGAATCCTGATAGGTCGACGACAGTCTCACGCGCCTCACGTGCGGAGTCCCTGAATGTAATGGCGACGTCAGCACCGGCCCGCGCTAATGCTAGCGCGGATGCCCGTCCCAACCGCCGGGCTGCGCCGGTTACCAGCGCGGTCTTTCCCTGCAGAGGTTTTGCCTCATGGTTTTGCATGCAGGGATTCTACCGCGCCTTCGGATTCAGGGAGGACGCCGGAAAGCTATCGTCTGGCGTCAGGCGTTCCACCGACCTGGTGCGTACAAGAGGCGACCTCGTTAGTCAGGCGGCCAAAAGGCTCTCAAAGCACTTACCAACAGGACCGACTCCTGCGACTTCGAAATCACCAGATTCGCCTGCTGCGTAGCGGCGTCGCCAGGTTTTGTCGCTGCCATCACTAGAAGGATGACGGGCACCTCCGGGCGCAGGCGCTTTATTTCGCCCGTAATCAGGGCAGATTCGTCGCCGCCGTTGAGATCTATGACGACCGCATCCACCGCTTCCCGAGCAAATCGGATGACTCCCTCGTGACCGCTGCCTGAACTGAGCACATTCCACCCGTGCTCCTTCAGTAGCGAAGAGCGCAAATTCAAGTTGACAGGGTCGTTCCCAATGCAGAGGACCGTCTTCCCTCGCCGCTTGATCATTGGTATCCCCTCTTCCAAGACCCAAGGGTTCCCGAGCCACGGCTCGGACCGTTGTGTTCTGTGGAGGTAGTAACAGAAGGTCGCCTTGTCCGCTGTGATTGGGATCACATTGCGCGAGGCCCCTTATCGACCACAAATACGCCTTCTTTGGCAGCGGTCCAGCCACTAGACCTCTGCTCCCGACTCCTTCCAAATCCAACTTTGTTGCTGGAAATACCCCGTTTCGCCGCGCTAAAATCTCGACGCATGCCAGAGCCTCGCACTGTCGTCGTTTACTCCCGCAAGGGATGTCATCTGTGCGAAGTGGTGAAAGAAAGTCTGTCGAAGCTTTCTCGCCGCGGCGGCTTCACCTGGCAGGAAGTCGACGTTGATTTAGACTCCGAACTCCGCCGCCTGTACAACGATGAAGTTCCCGTCGTCTTCATCGACGGGCGCAAAGCGTTCAAATACCGCATGGACGAACGGGAATTCCTGCGCAGGCTCGCCAGTTAAATCTGTTCGTTCAATCTCTTTCTTTCCGCTACAATCGCTCCCGGCGAAATGCGCACTCAACTCTACGCGGATCCTCACAATCTTTTTCTGCACGATCTGGTGCTCGACTCCTGCCGCCGCAACGCGGCGAAGACCGCGCTGGTCGACGCTTCCTGCGGACACCGCCTGACCTACGCGGAGTATGCAGAGACCGTCGAGTCTCTGGCCCGCGGCCTGATCGCCCAAAACGTCAAGCCCGGTGACGTCGTCGCCATTTTCCTGGCGAACTCCTGGGAATTCTGCACCGCCTTTCACGCCATCCAACTCGCCGGAGCCATTCCCACTCTACTCAACCCAACCTATCGGGAGCGCGAAGTCCGCTATCAACTGGAAAACTCAAGCGCGGTTCTTTTGATTACCGATGGAGGAAATATCGAAGGCATCAACCTGGCAGGGCTCCCCAACCTACGCCGAGTTTACACGACGCGCCAGCATGTCTCCTCGGGCAGCGCGCCCTTCGCCAGCCTGCTCAGCCCGGTCACAGCGGTCTATCCCCAGCCTGATCAGTCTTCGGAAGAAGTTCTCGCGGCGCTGCCCTATTCGAGTGGTACGACCGGCTTGCCAAAAGGAGTGATGCTCTCGCACTACAATCTGATCGCGAACGTGTACCAACTTCTGGGGCCGAACGCTACGAAGCTCAATTCCTCCGACCACATTCTCTGCTGTCTTCCGCTCTACCACATCTACGGTCTGAACGTAGTTCTGAATCCCTCGCTGATTCTGGGAGCCACGCTCATTCTGGTGCCGCGCTTCACCGTGCCCGTGATGACAAAGCTGATTGTCGACGAAGCCGCGACGATGATGCCTCTCGTACCCCCGGCCATAAATGCCCTCTGCCAGGCGGCCGAGGCAGGACAGTTTCCTCGCGATCACCACGTTCGCTGGGTCAAATCGGGCGCGGCGCCACTTGCTCCCGAACTTGCCCGCCGTTTCACCGCCCTTACGAACATTCTCGTCTGTCAGGGATACGGCATGACCGAAGCCTCGCCCGTTACGCACTGCGGGTATCTGGAACCCGAGCTCTACCATCCCGACTCCATCGGCCAACCCCTGGCTGCCACCGACTGCCGGGTGCTTTCGCAATCCGAGATCGATCCCGCCGACACCCCGGAACACCTCACCGAAGCAGCCTGTGGACAGCCCGGGGAACTCGTGATGCGCGGTCCTCAGATCATGCTTGGCTACTGGAAGGAACCGCAGGCCACTGCAGCCGTTCTGCGCGACGGATGGTACTGGTCCGGCGACATCGTTACGCGCGACCGTGAAGGTTTTTATCGCGTCGTCGACCGCCGCAAGGAAATGATCAAGTACAAGGGATTCGCTGTGGCTCCCGCAGAAGTGGAAGCGGTACTTCTGGAGCATCCCGCGGTCAAAGAGTGCGGAGTCGTCGGGCGTCCCGACGATGCCGCTGGAGAGATTCCCGTCGCCTTTATCGCGCTGCGTGACGGATTCGTCGACAGCTCCAAGCTCGGAGAGGAACTTTGCGGCTTCGTCGCCGACCGCCTCACCCATTACAAACAGCCGCGCCAAATTCATTTCGTGGACGCCGTTCCCAAGACCGCTTCCGGAAAAATTCTTCGTCGTGAATTAAGGAAGTCGCTGGGCTAATTGCCGCGTGCGCATTTCTGCTGCGCGCAAATGTTTGCCAATCATCAAGAAGTGACATGCTTTTGACACCTCCCTGACAATTCCCCTCCGACTGCACAACACACTGATCTCCAGCACGCTCCAGGTTGGCTAGCCCTAATCCAGCGTGCCCTGCAATGCCCTGCCCTACCCTACGCCTCGTTTCGCAGGATCGAGGCGCGGAACCACAACGTTCGACTCGATCAGCATCACCCCCAGGAGGATTGTCATGAATCTGTCGCAACTGAAAATCTGGGCTTGCGCAGCGTCCCTCGTCGCCGCTTGCGCTCTCTCCGCCCAGGCCCAGGGACCTCACTCCAGCAATCACCCCGGCATCTCAGTCATCGCATCTACCGTTCCCGCCAATGGAGACGTAAATCCGTATGGCATTGTTCGCGTGCCGCGCAGCTCCGGTTCACTGGTCAAGGGAAACATCCTGATCAGCAATTTCAATAACAGTTCGAACTTCCAGGGAACAGGAACCACCATCGTTCAGATTGCTCCGGACGGCACCACCAGCCTCTTCGCTCAAATTGACCCGAACAATCTGCCCGGCCCTTGCCCCGGTGGCGTCGGTCTCACGACCGCCCTGGCCGTCTTGCGCGCCGGATGGGTTATCGTGGGCAGCCTGCCCACTACCGACGGCACCTCCGCGACCGCACAGGCAGGATGCTTGCTTGTGCTCGACAGCATGGGGAATGTGGCGGAAACATTTTATGGTTCGCTCATCAATGGCCCTTGGGACATGACGGCGCTCGATTCGGGCAGCAGCGCCACTTTATTCGTGACGAATGTTCTGAATGGAACGCTCGCCGGTGGCGGAAATGTCGTGCACGGCGGGACCGTGTTGCGGTTGACTCTTTCGGTTTCGTCCAAGACAGCGCCCTCCTTGCAGTCGATGACCGTCATTGGATCCGGCTTTCCTGAGCGAACTGATCCGGCGGCGCTCGTGATCGGGCCCACCGGCGTAGGCCTCGACGCCACCAACTCCACACTCTATGTCGCCGACAGTCTCAGCAATCGAATCGCGGCCATCCCGCTTCCTTTAACCCGCGATACCTCTGCCGGAACCGGCGCGACCGTCACGCAAGGTGGCAGCCTCAACGATCCCTTGGGTCTGATCGTTGCGAACGGAAATATCCTGACCGTCAACGGAAACAATGGTTTTCTCGTGGAAACCAATCCTGATGGGGAGCAAATCAAAAAGACGCTGCTCGACAGCAGTGGCAACCCGCCGGGAGCAGGCGCCCTGTTCGGCCTCATCGATGTGCACGGCAGCATCTACTACGTCGACGATGCGACGAACACCCTAAATCTGTTCCGCTGAAGTCCCCCAGCCGCACCCATCCTCCCGCATTTACGCCGGGAGGGTGGGTTCTTCTACATTTGTGCGAGAGCACGATTCCCGACCCTCAGCGGACTACTACTTCTGTTCGTCAACCTTTCCCGGCAGTTTCTGCTTCACGAAGAAGCTCCAGATCACCTCATTGGCATTCGGATCCTGGCTCGTCTTGCCCACGGTGTTCTCGGCTTCATATTGCTCGCCCCCGGGCCATGTGTTCCCCGCGCCCTTCACGCTGTAGAGAACGACCTGCGCTCCCTGTTGGCACCCGTTGTAGGTGTCGACCTTGGTTTCCATGCCGCCCTTCGCGGTTGGCGAAATCTTGCTCTTCTCCGGCTTTTCGGCGCAGCGGTCGATCTTTCCCCATGCCTTGGCACTGTCCTCAACCGAGAGAGTCGCCACGCTTAAGTTGTGCTCGGTGCCGCCACCGTAAGGAACCACCGGATCGGAAGTACCGTTAATCATCACTGCCGGCACCGGACGCCTGGGCAGACAAATCATCGTCTTCGGCATGGCCGCCCCAACGGCAGCAATCGCTGCTATCCGATCGCCCAACGCGCAGCCTGCCCGCATGCTCATGAATCCCCCTTCCGAAAGCCCAGCGGCGTAAATCCGCGACGAATCCACCGAGAACTTGGTTCCGAGGTAGTCCAACATCTGGTTGAAGAACGCAATGTCATCCGCTGGCGCCGCCCGGTGATCCTGATTCGGATCCTGGCTCGGAACCTGCTGTCCACCACCGCCACCTCCTGGATATCCGCCGCCTCCCCTGGGATACCCACCTCCGCCTCCCGGATATCCACCGCCCGGATACCCGCCGCCATGCCCTCGTCGTCCCGGGCCCATGCCCATCGACTGATGTTGCTGCGGTCGCACGCCAACATTCCACCGCCCGTGCATTGCGCTCGGATACACCGTGATAATGCCGTCTTTGTCCGCCAGTTCATCAAAACGCGTCAGCCGCTGCATGTCATCCGCATCCTGGTTCATGCCATGCAGCAGAATCACGACGGGGTAATGCCGTTGCGCATCATAACCTTTGGGTAACCGCACAACGAAGTCGCGGTCCACATCGTCGACTGTGACCTTTTCCTTCGTTTGTTGGCCCCACAGGACCGGAGTGACCCATAGCACAGCAATGCAGGCGGCGACCGCCAGCTTATAAGACTTCCCTGATCTCATCTTTTCTCCAGGAGGGCGACCCGAAATAATCCCCAGCAACCGACTTCCCATGGTTGGAAGCGTTTCTGCGTGCGGGAGTTGGCTCGCAGTGGAACTTTCCCGGTGCCCCTTGCGTATCTAATTTTGAAAGCGATTTCAGCTCCGGCACGCGCGCCAAGCGCATCAGGAAGGAGAACTACCATGGAAGGAATCACGGGTCTGGCTGCAGTCATCATGATTTTCGGAATGCCCACTGCCGTACTGGGAATGTACACCTTTTACCGAGTGCGCAAGCTCCGCACCGAAGAACGTTTGGCTGCCATGCAAAGGGGCGTGAATGTACCCATGGAGCCCGATCTAACCGAGGCGGCCCACTCCAGACGCGCAGGAATTCTGCTCATCGCCGGCGCAGTCGGCTACATGATGGCTTTCTCCATCGTCGCGAGAGTGGAACCCGACGCTCTGATCGCCACTGCCTTCGGTGCGATCCCCTTCACGCTCGGCTTGGGCTACTTGCTCGACTCCACCTTGATCCGCCGCGACGCACGCGCTTCATGATCGCCATGTAAGCCGGAAGCAGAACTGAGTGGGTGCCCCATTTCTCGCGCACTTTGCGAGAAGTGGGGCTTTTCATTCCCCGGTCAAGAATCTAAACTGCGCCTCGTTCAGAGGCACCACGCTAAGTCTTCCCTGCCGCACCAGCGGCGACTCCGAAAACGACTTGTTCGCCTTCACGTCCGCCAGTGTCACCGGTTTCGCATTGGCCTTCCCGACCTTGATCTTCACCTGCGGGTTCTTCGCGTCCGACGTATCCACCGACATGACCGTCGCTGTTCCCACCGCGCTCTTCTCGTCTCCCGTGTGATAAATCACGAGTCGCCCACCCGGCTTCATCCCGCGCAGGTTCTTCAATGCCACGGGATTCGATACTCCGTCCCAAGTCGTCGTTTTATCGCGCTGTAAATCCGCGAACGAATAGGTGGATGGTTCCGTCTTCAGCAAATAATCCATACGCGTCTCCAATCGTGAGAGATTGTCTTCTACTAGAACTTAAATTTCTTTGCGAACACCAGGCCTTCCCGACAGTGAAACTTTCCGATGTCCGCTAGTCGCTGATCGAACCGCCGCGCCGTTGCCCCTTCGCCCCTGAGTTCGGCATACCACATGGCATCGAAGTAAGCGGAGCAGCGCTCGTCCTGCGACTTGTTGGCATCCACCACTGCCCCGAGCCCACTTTCATCGAGCGCTCCTGAGATGAATTGAATCACCGCTCGAGGCGTTGCAGACTTCGCATCCAGCCGGCTCAAGGCATCCTGCAGAACATTGTCATCCCGATGGCCCTGGCTCAACTGTAAGAGGAACTCTTCTACTTCAAGTTCCCCGCGTTCGCACACATTGCTGTGGCTCCCTGGGGCTTCCAACTGATCGAATAAACCGTCCGCCTTCCTGGTCCATTCCAACTCATCGTCTCCGGGACGACGAATGCCAGTAAAGTAATTGATCTCCGCAATCTCAATGGCCGAATACGCTCCGGCGCACTGAAATCTGGTGCCCGTGTTATATACGATCGTGTTCAAGGCAAGCGCTTCGTTCACATCCACTCTCTGTCCACCGCTGCCCGTGATTCTCGCACTTGCCATGATGTTGATGCATCCGGCGTGTCCGGCCGACGCACATTTCTCCCAGTAGGAGTAAGCCGCCCGCTCGTCGTGCAACTGATTCCTGGCCACCGAGCCTGCCAAGAACTCAGCATTCGTCTGGTTCACCTCCGGAACATACGTCAGAACCTGACGAGTTCCAATAATCTTATCCAGGTCCGCCTGTGCTGTGCGCGCTCCCGGCACATCCATCGCTTCGCCCTCATGCTCATGCACCCGATTGATCATGGAGAGAGCCAGGGCCCGGCAATAGTGGGCCACCATCGCGTCGGAGGCATCGACCTTCCTCCTCTTCAGGGTGGCGCTCAGCATGCGCACGTCCTGCTTGAGACTCGATAGGTCGTCCCTTCCGGGCTCGGACAACCGTTGCACACGCTGTACGTCTTGCACTGCCGTCGAGAAATCCACCACAGCCATGGGAGTATCGCTTCGCGCCTGCTGCGGATCGGTTTTGCGCACCCCGAGCCGCTCCTCTGGCCGACCCTTCAGCGTGGCAACCGGTTGACGGGCTCCGGAACGCGTGGACTCCATCATCAAGCCGATTACGACGAGCACGAGAAATCCCAAAGGAAGCAGACCCGCCATAGCCAAGGGCACCTGCACTGGCAAGCGCGATGTGGAATTCACATCCGGAATTCGGAGTGCAGTATCCCGAGCCATCGCCTCTTTCACTTGCCGGTGCGCAATGCGATACGCATCGAATGCCACGAGACACTGCACGACCACGAGTACGAGCGAGATCAATGTGCCCCAGAACCCCAGCGACGGAATAACCAGCCGGGCGACTTGCATCACAACGAACAGCATGAGCCCCTTGGTGCGCTCCCCGAGATAGAAGTATCCGAAGCCGGCAGTCAGCAGATTGAGCGTGACGGCCACGCGTGGATTCTGCTCGTCGACCAGATCGTCTTGTCCCCGGTTGATCTCGATCGCGGTGAAATAGGCGTCAAGGAAGGAGAAGATCCACAGCACCAGCATCACAACCAGGGCTTCGCCAACGATTGTGGTGGACGGGTGCGCAATGCAGAAGATCAGCCCCAGCAGCCAGAACCCCAGCGTCATCCCGCCGCGCCCATTCTTGCCGCAATAGAATTGCCCGGTGCCGGGGACGAGCAGCGATAGCATGAACGCTAGCCCGGCGCTCTTATGCCGCGGTTCGGGGACGAACGCCCCCATCGGCTGGTTGAGATTCAGGCCTAGGGACACAGAAGTTTTTTCACCGGCGCAGATGCATGGTCATCATTTCGCCCACTGGAACAGAGCGATCCCTTGATTAGTTCGGTTTCTTCTCCGGGTCCGCCGGTGGTGGGGCTTGCTTGGACGGTGCGTTTGGATCTTTCGCCTTATCGTCGTAGACAGAAAATTGCCCCTGCGGACGCTTCAGTTTTATCGTGATCTCCATCTTCGGCTTCTCGACGTCGTAGTCCTCCCCAAACGTCTGAAATCCCGAGGCGAGCACTTGCACACGCAGCATGCCGAGGGGCGCGCCATCAAAGTTCGCTTTTCCGTCCAAGTCGGTCTTCAACTCCATTCCCCCGCGGCTCTGTTTGCCCTTCGGATTCACCGGATGCATGATCACCGCCGCATTCCGCACCGGCTTCCCGTTGTCGTCCTTGATCACAAGGAAATACAGCCAGGCGGTGGGTTCTTCCTCTTTATCCTTTTGCCCCATGGCCGTGCCTGCCAGTGCGAGCATCGCCAGCACTACTCCAGTCACAAAGATCTTTCTCATGATCGTCATTCTATGCAGCCGCGCGTTCCCTGTCATCTTCGTTTGCGCTCCGGCGCGCACACCCTCGACTCTTCTACAATGCCGACGTGAAGACTTGGGACGTCATCATCATTGGCGGTGGCATCATCGGCCTCTCGCTCTCCATTGCGCTGCGGAAACGCAGAGCCAGCGTGCTCGTCGTCGAGCGCGGAGAACCCGGCCGCGAAGCGTCTCATGCAGCCGGAGGAATGCTCGTCGACTGTCCCCTCGAAACGCCTGCTGTCCTTCAGCCTTTGGCCACCGCCAGCGCCCGCCTGCACCCGGAATTCGCGTACGAACTGGAAGTCGAATCGGGGATGAAGGTTGACCTCCGGGACCAAGGGACAATTCTCTTTCCTACGCCGAAACACGCTGCAAATAACCCCGCGTTCGTTGCGAGTCATTCTCTGTCGGCCCCGTTGAATGAACTCGAGCAAGGGCTTTCCCCTCAACCGCTGCCCGTCCTCTATTTGAAGGAGCGGAGCGTCGATCCGCGAGCCCTCGCCGCCGCTGCGTGGAAGAGCGCGAAGAATCGAGGCGTGGACTTCTCCTCGGGTGACGAAGTCACCGCCGTCACCGTCACGGACGGGCGCACAGCAGGAGTCACCACCCTCAAGACCACATTTCACGCGGCTAAGGTGGTCAACTGCGCTGGAGCATGGTCAGGGCAGATTCGTCCTCACGCCTTCCCGACTCGCCCCGTCAAAGGACAAATGCTCTGCCTCGTGATGCCCTCCCGCACGCTCCTCAAGCACGTCGTGCGATCTCCCGAGGCGTATCTGATCCCCCGCAGCGACGGACGCCTCCTCGTCGGCGCCACCGTCGAAGAAGCCGGATTTGACAAGCGCACCGACCTTTCCACAATCCAGCGTCTGCACAGAGCAGCTATCTCACTCGTGCCGAAACTGGCCGACTCAAAGATACTCGAAAGCTGGGCTGGCCTTCGCCCCGGAACTCCCGACGCGCTCCCCATCCTCGGCGAGACGCCAACTCCCGGCTACTACGTCGCCACCGGCCACTTCCGCGACGGCATCCTGCTAGCCCCCATCACTGCGGAGGTTATGGCAGCCGTCATCGAAGATCGCCAACCGGAGCATGATCTTTCCCCGTTCTCACCAGGACGGTTTCTGTGAAACTCGCGTGCCCCGCTTTCCCGTGTGTCTTGTGCACGAAAAGTAGGGCGTTTCCGCGGTGCGGCCCTAACCATCTTTCCTCCGTGTCCTCTGTGTCCTCTGTGGTGAATGGACCTGCGTTAGAAGCAGGCGCCCATCCTTAGCGCTATACTGATCTGTTTTCTGATGTTTACCTGAACCTGCAATCTGGAGTTCTTCCACGAAAGGATTCACTATGGCTTCTTCCGCCGTCGATTATGCCCGCAGTAACCAGCAGCGTTTCCTGAACGAACTCAAAGATCTCCTTCGCATCCCCAGCGTCAGCACCCTCGAAGAGCACAAGCCCGATATTCAAAAGGCTGCCGACTACGTGGCCAATGAACTGCGCCGAATCGGCATGGAGAACGTCGAGGTCATCCCCACCAAAGGGCATCCTCTCATCTACGCCGACTGGCTGCACGCCGCCGGCAAGCCCACGGTGCTCTGCTACGCCCACTACGACGTTCAACCCGCCGAACCGCTCGACGAATGGCACACTCCGCCCTTTGAGCCCACCGAGCGCAACAACAACATCTACGCCCGCGGCGCCGTCGATGACAAAGGCCAGCTTTGGATGGAAGTGAAAGCCCTCGAAGCACTCTTTCAGACCGGCGGCGGCAAGCTACCGATTAACGTGAAGATCATCTTCGAGGGCGAAGAAGAAGTCGGCGGCGAGTCGATCGCGGAATACATTCGCAAGCAAAAAGCCAAACTCAAGTCCGATTTCGCACTCGTCTGCGACACCGAACTCTTCGCGCCCGATCTTCCCACGCTGTGCGTTGGCCTGCGCGGCCTTGTCTATACCGAAATCGAAGCCTATGGCGCCAAGACCGACCTGCACTCGGGCATGTACGGCGGCGCTGCGCCCAATCCCTTCTTCGCCCTGATCGAAATGATCAGCAAGATGAAAGACTCCAAGGGGAAAGTCTTGATCCCCGGCTTCTACAAGGGCGCGAAAGCCCCGACCGCGGCTGAACTCAAGGCCTGGAAGCGCCTGCCCTTCAACGAAGAGCACTACCGCAAAACCGAAGTTGGATCGAAGGTCCTCACCGGAGAGCCTGGATATTCAGTCCTCTATCGCACCTGGGCGCGGCCCACGCTCGAAGTCCACGGCATGCCCGGAGGCTTCATCGCCGATGGCGCCAAGACCGTCATTCCCGCGAAAGCGAAGGCCAAAGTCTCGATGCGCATGGTTCCCAATCAGGACCCCGACGACATCCTGAAAAAATACCTCGCGTTCGTCAAGAAGCACACGCCCAAGGGCATCGAGACCAAGGTGAAGGTCTGGAGCAAAGGCCCGGCCTGCGTCGTCAGCACCGACAACAAATACATCGAAGCGGCCACTGCAGCCCTGCATGACACCTTCAAGAAAGACACTGTCTTTATCCGCAGCGGCGGATCCATTCCCATCGTCACCGACTTTCAGGATGTCCTGAAAATTCCAAGCGTTATGATGGGCTTCGGCCTGCCCGACGACAACCTGCACGCTCCCAACGAGAAGTTCCACATCCCGAACTTCTACCGCGGGATCGAAACCATCTGCCTCTTCTTCGAGAAACTGGGAGCAAAGTAAGGCTTAGAGAGACAATGTGAGGACGGCCGCCTCGGCCGTCCTCATTTGCATTTCATGAGATGCCCCGTAACCTTCAGCGAACCTTGCCGTCAAATGTGCAAGGAACGGAATCACCATGCATTCTGAAGCGCTCCCGAAAGTCTCTCGCCCGCGGGCAACGCAGACCATCCTGGTCGGCGGCGCGATCGCCGGTTTGCTGGACGGCCTGGATGCCGTCGTCTTCTATTGGCTGGCCTACGCAGTGCCACCCGCCTCGATCGTTCAACACATCGCCAGCGGACTCCTCGGTCCTCAATCGTTTCGCGCAGGCTGGCCCACGGTTGCCCTCGGCATCGCCCTCCAGTTCTTCATCGCGATCGGCGCAGCCGCCTTCTACTATGCAGCGGCCCTTTTGATCCCAACGCTGTGGCGCAAGCCCTGGATCAGCGGCCCGGCCTTCGGAATCGGCTTGTTCTTCTTCATGCAACGTGTAGTGATTCCCCTCTCAGCCGTGCGCCAGCGCACCGCCCCAATGGGAATAGCTGAACCATCGATCAGTTGCTTTCCCACGCATTTCTGGTTGGCCTCCCCATTGCCCTGTCGGCGCGGCGCTCGATCCGCCTTCCGCAGAGTTAGTACCTAGCCGCACGCCGCGACTCGAACGGCACCCCAGTTGTCGTAAGATGAATCCTTCAGCAATTCGCTGTGTGATCTTCCCTCGAAGCCCCCACGATGTCGTTGCCCATACCCACGAGACTGCTGGCAAACAAGACTCGGTTGGATGAGTTGCTGGCGCTCGATCCGAGCCGCCCGCGGGAAAGAGCGACGTGGGTCTACGATGCGCTACGAGACCTTCTCGACGTGCCTGCGTCCAGGCGCGCTGACCGCCTCATTCAGTTGACGGAGGCGATTGATGCCCATCCTCAGGGCGCGGAGATTCGCGATGTCCTCCGTGAATTCTGGTCGCACCATTCTTATATTCGGGTCATTTCGGAGGCCGGACTCCCTAACGAAGTTTTCTTTCTGCGTGAACTGCTGGCCCGCGCGCTGCGCCACTTGACTCCAGTCGACGAGGTCCAGGGCGACCTTTATATCCTGCTCGATTCTCTGAACCTGCGCGAGGCGGACGCGCAGTGGATTGCCTCGCTCCCTGACGAAGCATTGGCCTGGTGGGCTGACATTTTCAGCCCTTCGTCCTCTTCGATTCTGGTTTCCTGCAAGCTCCTGGCGATGCGCGTCACCAGCGTCGCTTTATCTCGAGACTTCCTCACGCTGGCCGATGACAAAGACATCGAGAACTCCTGCTTCTTCACGCTGCCGCCCTTGGTGGAGCACTTGGTGCGCAATCCCGACGACTTTCCGCAATGGGAGGCTCGGCGCGTCGCCTGTGAGGCCCAATTGCGCGAAGTCACCGACCTTCTGGAGGAGAGAGGTTCCTCGGCCAGCTTGGTTTTTCGGGTTCGCCTGCTGCGCTCTCTGCTCTGGCGAATTCAACAGTTGCTGAACCTGCAACGCGACAGCTCCGATTCCCGTAAGTTCGCCGTGTCCATTGTTCTCGGGTTTGCCTCGCAGCGAAAGTTTGCGGGCGTCCTGAGCGCAAGCACCCGCAGGCTAGCCCGCAGCGTGGTTGAGAAAACCGGTCGCGTAGGCAGCCATTACATCGCCAAGAATTCGGCGCAATGGAAAGTGATGGGCAGGGGAGCAGTTCTCGCCGGCGTCATTACCTGTTTCACCGCGCTGTTCAAATACTCGATTTCATCGCTGATTCATGCTCCCCTGCTCGTGGCTATCGGCCACTCGGTGAATTACGCTGTCAGCTTTCTCCTGATGCAGGCCGGAGGCTTCCTGCTCGCGTCAAAGATGCCGGCAGCAACCGCATCCACGCTAGTCGACGCCATGGAAGATCCCGAAAAAGATCACCTGGCGAGTTTGCAGGGGATTTGTCAGACCCAAACCCTGGTCACGATTGCAAACATCTTCGGAGCCGTCCTCAGTTCCATCGCAGTCGACAGGGCATGGCGCGCCATTAACGGTCATCCGGTCCTCGCCGCCGAACAGGCCACTCATGGCCTGCAGATGGTTCACCCCTTCCATTCCCTGACCATCCCTTTCGCCATCGTTACCGGAATTTTTCTCTGGATATCCTCGTTGGCCACCGGTTGGGCGGCGAACTATCTGGCGCTCACCCGAATGGAGCATGCCATCTCCCAGAGTCTGCGCATTCGCCGCCGGTTGGGCTCCGTGCGCGCCAACACCATCGCTCACTGGGTCAAGCATCATGCGGCCGGTTCGGTCGGATACGTAGTCCTCGGATTCCTCTTGGGCTCCGTTCCCATCATTGTCGGTCTCTTTGGGATTCCCCTAGAGGTCCGGCACGTCACTCTCGCCTCAGCTAGTCTCGGCTATGCTCTCGATACGCTCTGGATGGAGGGTACCCTCCATGCCTCCGATATTGCCTTTTCCTTCGCCGGTATTTTCCTGATCGGGGTGCTCAACATTACTGCCTCATTCGCCCTGAGCTTCCTGCTCGCAGTACGCGCTCGCGACATTGGCGAGAGGAAGGCGCGCCAATTCTTGAGAGAGGTCCTGCACAAACTCGCGTCCAACCCAGTGTCGTTCCTACTGCCAGAGTTCGATTGAAGCGAACAGCGCGGCAGCCCTGACCAGCCCGCATCGCGATCAAATTGTTGTTTCGTCCCTCCGTCTGCGATAGCATGATCTTGCTCTCGCGGTTCTCCCCACCTCGTTGCCCTCTCCACTGAAAAACCATCCAATTGCTGCAATGTGTGTGCAACCCAGCGCGGTCTCTTGTAAGCCCACACCATATATGGTGTTATATTGCTTGACCCCGCCCCAATTTCACCGTTACAGTAGCTTAACTTTGTGCCCGCCCTGTCCAGCCTGGGGTGAAAACTGGTCGTTCCTTGACCTGTGCGTGCATCGAATGAACGAGAGGAATCTCGTTGGTAAATACCCGCGTCCAAGCCGTCGACTCACCGCACCGAGGCGACCGACTTGGTAACTGGCCGCTGACAACTGGCCACTGGTTTTCAAGGAGTTCACGTTGCTCAAACTGAAGAGGCTTCAGATTCTCGGGTTTAAGTCGTTCTGCGACCGCACGGAACTCAAGTTCCACGGGGACGGTGTGGCGGCCATCATCGGCCCTAACGGCTGCGGCAAGTCGAACATTTCCGACGCCATCTCCTGGGTGCTCGGCGAGCAGTCCGCCAAAACCCTCCGGGGCGCTCGCATGGAAGACGTCATCTTCGCCGGAACACGCGACCGCAAGCCCACGGGCATGGCCGAAGTCTCACTGACCCTTATCGACCCTGAAGCCTACGACGGTCCCGACGGCAATGCGCCCACCGAAATCGACATCCAGGACGACCTTCCGGAGGCGAACATCTCAGACGATTGGGACGAAGCCTCCATCCGCGCCCGGGCTGCCAAAGCCACCGAGGACGCCGTCGAAGACGCACAGCCCGGTCGAACCGAAGAAGTAGAAGTCCCACGCTCGAAGATCAACACTCTCGCTGTCGCCTTCCCCGACGACGAACCCATCTTCGCTTTGCCCGCGCACAACGTGACCGCGCCCGCGAATGCAGCGTCGGTCGGCACCGTCGCCCCGCACGTGGTTCTCAAGATTCGCCGCCGCAAGTTCAACCAACAACAATTCCGTCACGGAGAAATCGTAGTCACACGCCGCCTCTTCCGCTCCGGAGACAGTGAATATCTCCTGAACGGCAAGCTTTGCCGTCTGCGCGATATTCAGGAACTATTCATGGGCACGGGCCTTGGCCCCGAATCCTACGCGCTGATCGAGCAGGGACGCATTGGCCAGATTCTCAGCAGCCGTCCCACCGACCGGCGCGCGATCTTGGAAGAAGCCGCCGGGATCACAAAGTTCAAGACGAAAAAGCGGCTCGCCGAAGCGCGCCTCGAAGACGCCAAGCTGAATCTTTCCCGCATCAACGACATCTTCGACGAAGTCACGCGCCAGATGAATTCGCTGAAGCGCCAGGCTTCGAAGGCCGAGCGCTATGCTCGCCTGCGCGAAGAAATGCGTGCCAAGCTGCGTCTCGTTCTGGCCAGCAAGTTTGCCTCTATCGAACTGGAGAGCGCGGAACTCGACTCCCAGCTCAACGCCCTCGCCGACGAAATGCAGCATCGCACCGAGGCCGTGCAGCAATTCGAGACAGAGCACACCGAACGCACGCAGCGCGGCTACACCATCGAAGCCGAATTGCGCGAGAATCGTGAACGCATCAGCCAGATCGCCCTCGAGGTCGATCGCGCCCATGCACGCCGCCGCCACAACGGAGAACGCTGCGCTGAATTGCTGGTGCGCGCTGCATCGTCCGAAGCAGAGCTGGCGCAAGCCCGCCATCGCCTGACGGCGCTCGAATCCGAGCGCGACTCCAACCGCCAGATTCTGGAATCTGCCGCCGCTGATCTCGCCGCCGCGCAGAGCGACCTCGTCCTCTGCCAACGGGATGCCGCTGCCGCCGCCGCCGGTCTCGCCGAAATCGAGTACCAACAGGAGCAATCCCGCGTCGCAGTTTTCGACACGGTTTCTTCCGCATCGCGACTAAGGAACCAACTAGCGCAGGCTGAAGAACGCCTCGCCGGCGCCGATCGCGAAGCCCGCCGCCTCGAAGCCGAAATCACCAATGCCAACGTACAGGTTGAAGCTTTCGGTGGGCAGCGCGGCCAACTCGCCCTCGAATTTGAAGGCGTCACCCAGCGCGTAACGGGAATCACCGAAGAGATCAGTCAACTCCGCCGCCTGATCGAGCAGAAGAAGCTGGATGAAACACGTTCCAAGACCAACCTCGACGTTCTGCGCGCCGAGTTCGCCACCGCCCTCGGCAGAAAAGGTTCGCTCGAAGCTGTCATCGCCGAGCACGGATACTCCACCGAATCTGTTCGCCGCCTCTTTCAATCCGGTGTCATGAATAGCGGCCTCGCTCCCGTCGGCGTGCTCGCTGACTTCCTCGAGGTCGAGCCACGCTACGAGCGTGTTGTCGAAGACTTCCTGCGTGATGAACTGAACTACGTCGTCGTCAAGTCCTGGGATGCTGCCGACGAAGGCCTGCGCATGCTGCGCACCGGCGTCGATGGTCGCGCCACCTTCCTCGTGCATCCTGAAGATGCACAAGCCAAGTTCTCATTTGTTCTCGATGAAGCAGCCCACTGCGCTCCGCCCGCCGCCCAGATCGTCCCGCTCAAGAGCACGATTCGCGTTCTCGATGGCTTCGGCAAATCGCTGGAAGTCATCCTCCCCAAGCTGCGCGACGGATACATCGTTCCCGAATCCGGCGTGGCCCGCGGCCTGGCGCTGGAGAATCCTGACGCCTTCTTCCTCTCCCAGGCTGGAGAATGCTTCCACAACGTCACCGTTACCGGAGGCAAGCAGCGTGCGGAAGGCCCGCTCTCAATGAAGCGCGAACTGCGCGAAGTTCTTCGCCAGCTCGAAGATCTTGAACGCGCCCTGCGCGAAGAAGAAATGCGTGTGCTGACCTTGGGCCGCGAGATCAAAGACCTCAGTTCCCTGCTCGAACGTCTCGACGGCGAGAAGCGCGAAGCCGAACATCAGGCCATGACGTCGGGCCACATGTTGCAGCAGCTTGACTCAGAGATGACCCGTGTCAGCGAACGCCTCCGCGTCTCGCAACTCGAACTGCAGCGCCTGGCCGCTGAGCGGGCTGAGCAAGAAGGCATCCTCTGCGCGCGCCAGTCTGAAATTGAAGTTCTGGAACTGCAGCGCATACAGCTCGAACAACAAATCGCAGCTGCACAGGAATCCCTCACCACTCTGCGTCAACGCCGCGAGGAATCGGCGCAGACGGCATCTCAGCATGCCGCCCGCGTCGCCACGCTCGAAGAGCGTCACCGCTCGGCCGCAGGAGTCCTGCAACGCATTGAGTCGCTATTCTCCGACATGGGTGAGCGCGTCCACGCCCTAGCCTCCCAAATCGAATCCGCTGCCGCCGAAAAGCTGCAACGGGAAGCCGAAAACGAGCGACTGGCGCAGACCGCCGCCGACCTCGAAGCCGAGCGCAACGCCGCCCAAGCCCGCGAAGGCCTGCTGCAATTCGAAACCGAACAACTGCGCGCCCGCCTCACCGAAATCGACGAACTGTTGAAGAACGGCCGCCTATTGCTCGATCAAGCTCGCGACCGGAAAGGCGAGCTTTCCGCCGCCGCCGCCAAGCTTGAATCCGACTCCCAGTACATGGCCCAGACCTGCATCAACGAACTCAGCGTCGAACGCGCCGCGCTCATGGCCGACACAACCTTGGTTCCCGTCACGGGCGAAGAGCTCGCCGCCGAAGATCAGCTCTACCGCGACATGCGCTCGAAGCTCGAAGCCATGGGCCCTGTCAACATGATGGCTCTCGATGAATACAAAGAAACCGCCGAGCGCCACGAGTTTCTCGACACGCAGCGCAAGGACCTGATCTCCTCCATCGAGAACACCACAGCCACCATCAAAGAGATCGATCAAATCTCGCGCCAAAAGTTCGAAGAAGCCTTCGCCAAGATCAACGAAAACTTCCAGGCCACTTTCAAGAAGCTATTCGGCGGCGGCCACGCTTTCATGAAGTTGACCGACGAAGAAAACAGCGCCGAGAGCGGCATCGACGTCGTTGCCTCACCCCCCGGAAAGCGCCTGCAAAGCGTGCTCCTGCTCTCCGGCGGCGAAAAGGCGCTCACCGCGCTCGCCCTCTTGGTTGGCATTTTCCAATATGCGCCCAGCCCGTTCTGTATCCTCGACGAAGTCGACGCCCCACTCGACGAAGCCAACATCGGACGCTTCACCGAACTCGTCAAGGAAATGAGCGTTAAGACCCAGTTCGTACTCATCACCCACAGCAAGAAGACAATGAGCATCGCCCCGGTCCTCTACGGCGTGACCATGCAGGAGCCCGGCGTCTCGAAACTGGTCTCGGTGCGATTCGGAGCGCAATAGCGAACGATGCAAGTGATCCTCCAATAGAAGGCCGGCCCTTCCAAGGCTGGCCTTTCTTGCTTTCCGATTTGGTCCCAGTTATCCACTCCTATCCTCAGCTTTTCCACAACGCCCCCCGACTAAACCCCTTGCTCTATAGGCCTTCTCGCTCATCCGCTTTACTGTCAACATTTTTCAGCCGAACAGATTCCGCCATTCGCTCCAAAGTGTGATCAGAATCGTTGACATTTTTTTCGGACCAGCTAGAATACGCCTCGCTCCTTCCTAGTAAAATTTCACTATGAGCCCCGAAATTCTCGATTCCGTCCTCCTACAAACCGACTTCCGCGACCTTCACCTTCACGCCAGTGGAAAAGTCCGTGACGTTTACACCATTGGCGATCACCAACTGCTTTTCATCGCCACCGACCGCATCTCGGCCTTCGACTACATCCTGGCTACCGGCATCCCCCACAAGGGACGGGTCTTGAGCCAGATCTCCTTGTTCTGGTTCGATTACCTTGCGGACATCGTCCCCAATCACCTGATTACCGCCGACGTCGATCAGTATCCGCAGGAGGTTCGCAAATATGCCGACCAACTCCGCGGGCGCTCCATGCTCGTGCAGCGCGCTGAGATGTTCCCCGTCGAGTGCGTTGTGCGCGGCTATATCTCCGGCTCCGCATGGAAGGAATACAAGGCCACCGGCAAGGTCTCCGGTATTCAGTTGCCCGCCGGCCTGAAAGAATCCGACGCCTTCCCGGAGCCCATCTTCACGCCCTCGACCAAGGCCACCACCGGACACGACGAGAACATTTCCTTCGACGAAATGTGCAAGCTGGTCGGTGTCGAGACCGCCAGCCATCTCCGCGATCTCACGCTCCGCGTGTACAAGAAGGCGGCAGCTTACGCTCTCAACCGCGGCATTATCATCGCCGACACCAAGTTTGAGTTTGGACGCACCCCCAAAGGCATCACTCTAGCCGACGAAGTCCTCACTCCCGATTCATCCCGATTCTGGCCCGCAGACAAGTACGCACCAGGACGGCCGCAGGATTCGTATGACAAGCAGTATGTGCGCGATTACCTCGAGCAGATTCACTGGAACAAGCAGCCGCCCGCCCCGGCCTTACCGCCGGAGGTGGCTCGCCGCACCAGCGAAAAGTACATCGAGGCGTATTTCCAGCTGACAGGACGCAAGCTGGATGTATAACCGGGTTTCTGGTAGCATCTCCAGCCGCGGGAGCGCGGTATGACCGTCGCGGACTGGTTTATATGTGCTGTAGTACTGCTGAACGTTGTAACAGCCGCCATGCAGGGTTTTTTTTCGGAAGCCCTCACCATGGCTGGGCTGGTCGTAGGCTACCTCGTGGCTGCGTGGAAATATCGCGGCCTCGCAGAGTGGCTGGAATCATTTTTGAAGAACCCGTGGTTGGCTGAGATCCTGGGCTTCCTCATCATTTTTTTTGCCATCGTGCTCCTGTTCGGCTTGGCCGCCAGGACCGCCCGCTGGTTGATGAAGCAGTCGGGACTCAGCGGTCTTGACCGTTTCCTTGGCGCAATCTTGGGGCTGCTAAAGGGCGGGCTGATGGTGGCGGTGATCCTGATGGGTATGACGGCATTCACTCCGACTTCGAAGCTGCTGGAAAACTCGCAACTCGCGCCCTACTTCCTCGTCGTGGGCCGGGCTGCGATCTGGCTGGCTCCCTCGGAGTTGCGTGTCCGTTTCAATCAGGGTCTCGAACTGCTCCACCGTGCTCCTCACTCATTGTCTGGCGCTCCTGCTTCTCCGCCGAAATAGGCTGCGGTGCAGCGAAAAATTCATACTAAAGAGAGATCCATCGTGAAAGATCAATTGGAAGCGCTGGTCCTGCAAATGTACCGCAGCAATATTCTGTATTCCGAGGGTGTACGCGAGTTCAAGAAGAGGTTCATCCTGACGGTGCTCCAGGAGAATAAGGGCAACCAGTGCCGCGCCGCCCGCGAACTCGGCATGCACCGCAACACCCTCAGCCGCACCATCACTGAGCTGAAGATCGATGTCCGCCAGCTTCGCGACGGCGTTAAGCGTCCGCCCCGCAGCGCTCGTCCCATCACGATGGAAAAAAAGATCGTCCGCTGAACTCTTTTCCTATGTCATCCGGAGCGAAGAGAACGCCTCCGCCAGGCGGAGGGCAGTCGAAGGATCCTTACCTGCCACAGTAGCCCAGCTCAAATGGGCGGCACTCGACGGAAACAGCCTCGTCCAAGCACAAACGAAAAAGGCAGCCCGTGAGGGCTGCCTTTCTCAGCAATCGCTACCAGATTATTGCGCCGCTGGCTTGTGATGAACGGGCGGTTTCTTCGCCGCCGGAGCCGCCGCCTTCAGCAGTTGCCCCTTTTCCATCACCATCATGAACGGATTCGGCGTGTACGACGCCGGCTCACCCTGGAAGTCGAAGCTGGCTCCGTCTTTCGGGATCAACCGCACCGGGACCTTCTCCTCGAACTTCAGCGTGATGTCCGCCTTCTTCGCATCAATGTCATCCGAACTGCCGGCAATCATGAACTCGGTCGGAGTCGTGCTAATCACCGTGCCATTCATCTGCACAGCCTTGCCCTTGATCGCGTTCCAGACGGTGTCCTGATCTGCCTGCGCGCCATTGGAGAGGACGAACTCCCAGATCGCAAAATCCATCTTGTCCGGAGGCGTGTCCTGCACCATCTTGTGAGCTTGCTCTGCAGGAGTGGGCGCTGGCGCTATGGCTACTTGCGCTCCATTCGCCTTCGCCGCCGCGAGTAGTTCCGCCCAGCCATCATCTCCCGCATGGAACTTCACATACTGCGAACGCGCGTATTTCTCAATCCCGGTCTGTGCCTGGGCTGGCGCGATCGCCGCCGCTCGTGCCGCAAACCAGATCCCATTCTGATAATCCGGCGGGGTCTGACCTAGGTAAGCCAGCGCCAGTGGATACACCACGCTGAAATCCGTAGGGTTCGCGTCCACCGTAGTCCGCAGGTTCTGCGCCGCGCAGGCATTGTCTTTGTCCTGCAGGCACGCCATGCCAATCGCGGCATGGAAAATCGCGTTCATCTGATCGGTCTGCTTCTTGAAGTCCTCTGGCGTCGTACCCTCGGGCTTGGTGAACTTCGGCATGCAGTCCAGCCCCTGCTGCCCATATTTCTTGCCGTCGATCAGGAGTTGCTTCGCATTCGGATCGCCGCCCTGCGCCATCATCCGGTCAAAGTACGACAGCAGCGCCAAGGCGCGCACGTTGCACGTGTCCGCGGTCACCAGCTTTGTGGCTGTCTCCATCGTCTTCTTTGCGTTGTTCGACTGCTGGTATGCGCCCATCAAAATTTCGAGCGCCTGATTCTTCATCACGCTGTTGGGATACTGGGTGAGAAAAGCTTCCAGCCCGCTAATCTTGGCCGCAGGATCCTGCGACTGTACGGCTGCCACGTAGGCGTTATATTCGGCGGGATCTTTGATGACCGGTGCCGCGGATTGCGCGGGCGCCGGTGCCGCCGCAGCCTGGCCCTGTGCTGGCGGCGCGGCCGATTGTCCCTGAGCTGGCGCACTGGTCAGTGCCATTGCGCCTACCGCAACCCCAAGCACAACCGTAAGCAGAATCTTTTTCATCAGTGTGGCTCCTTGGATCTTTGGGAAGTAACTATTTCGGGAATCGTGATTCTTACTACTCAGCAGCAACTGCATTCCATCGGGACCGCTTTGCCGTCCTAATCCTGCTTTGGAATGCCGGCCTTCCTGGCAGGGGGCCAGGAAAAGCGGTGCCTTGCTGGACGCAAAGGCGCCCTGACCCTTTTTCCCGGTTGGCCGGATTATAAGTACCTCTTTCGCCGAAGGCAAGCGACTTCCAAATATCCTCCTCATTATTGTTGAGATGCACCTTATCGTCCTTTTGTTAACATGCGCTCTCGCAGCATGCGACTGTTAAAATATGCAGTGCCGGAGATGGCGGATTTCCCACCCTCTGCCGGATCCCAACTGAGTTGCAGGAGATCCTCCTGATATGGACACCGGACAGCCCCTCGCCGGGCAAGTCGCAGTGGTCACTGGAGCTGGCCGCGGTATCGGTGCGGCCATCGCCCTCAAACTCGCCAAGCTTGGCGCCACCACGGTCCTCTGCGGACGCACCCAAGCCACGCTTGACGCCACCGCAAAGGCCATTCTCGATGCGGGAGGCAAAACGGAAGTCATCCCGTGCGATGTCACGATTCTGCACCAGATGGAATATGCGTCGGCGCGCGTCGATAGTACCTTCGGCCGCTTGGACATCCTGGTTAACAATGCCGGAGTCGCTGGCTTCAATGAAGCCCTGCACAACCTTCTCCCGGAGGACTGGGAGCGCATCCTCAACACCAACCTGCGCGGCGTTTACTTCGCCATCCGCGTCTTCGCACCCCTCATGATTCGCGCGTACTCGGGACATATCATCAACATCTCGTCTCTAGCCGGAAAAAACGCACTGCCTAACGGCGCTGCCTATGCCGCCTCCAAATGGGGACTCAACGGCCTCACCTACTCGGTCGCGGAAGAACTCCGCCCCCACAACATCCGCACCTCCGTGATCTGTCCCGGCTCGACCGAAACGGAGCTCACTCCGCACGCCGGAAAAGACCCCAAGAAAATGCTCCAGCCGGACGACATCGCTCACGCGGTCGCCATGCTGGTGACCCAGGCCCCGCAATCCTTTATGAGTGAAATCCTGCTAAGGCCAACCCAAAAACCGTAAGTTGTATAGCGAATATGTGGGTCTGGGAATAAGGAGGAATGAAGCTTGTGGGGACAGCCGCCACCGGCTGTCCAGGAGCGAAGCTCCGTTAGGTTCTCGACCGGATTGGCGTCAACCTCAATGTATCCGCATTTTCAGGAGGAGTTGTCATCCTGAGCGGCGATCTTGGCCGCGAAGGATCTCTGCACTCCTCGCCATCAAGGGTGCTGCCGGGCGCATGTATCTGTCACACAATCTCTTCCGTGCCGAACGCCCCTGCTTGCCCTTAGTGAACCTTCGTGTCCTTTGTGGTGAAAGCATTGCTACTTCTTGAACAAATTCTCAAACGCCGCCCGCGCATCATTCGGCCGCAGACTCGCCGGAGTCGAAGTTTCCTTCTCCCGCGTCACCCGAATCTCATAAAACGTACACTCATTCCGCGTGTCCTTCTTCGCTATCCGCTCCTTCACCGGTTGCATGCACTCGAACCGACTTCCCGGATCGAAATACGTGCACTGCTTGCACGAGTGCAGCTCAAACCCGCACTTCGGACACTGCCCATCCCCCGATACTCCCTGCAGCACCGTCCCACACTGCGTGCAACGCGAGACCGCACGCGTGCCCGGCAGATTAACGGGCTTCGGTCCAAATGTGAGATCCCGCTTCGTAGGCCCACCTCCACCAGACTTCTCCCCCGATCCCTTCCGCGACTCTTCGCGGTCACGATCCTGATAACCATGCTGCCGGTATTTTGCCGCCACAAACCCTCCCAAGCGCGCCGCGCGTATTGTCTCCCCAAGCCACCCTGCGCGGCAAGTCCAGCCCCCGGCCGCGCCATTAACGCGAAGAACAGTTCGGTGTTCCTTTTGTGATTCTTCGTGTCCTTTGTGGTGAATGCTTTGTCCCGGCCGCTACTCGTTACAATAGTCGGATGATCCACGAAATTCTCCCCGTCGGCCCGCTGCAGTGCAACTGCTCTATCATAGGCGACGAGACCACTCACGAAGCCATGGTCATTGACCCCGGCGATGACATCGAGGACGTCCAAACCCTGCTTCGCGAACACAAACTGCAGGTCAAGCAGATTGTCATCACCCATGCCCACATCGACCACGTCGGCGGAGCCATGAAACTCCGCGCCGCCACTGGCGCTCCCATCCTTCTCAATCAGAATGACTACGCTCTTCTGAAAATGCTCGACGTGCAGGCCGCTTGGATCGGCGTCCCCACGCCCGGCAAAGTTGAAATCGACCGCAGCATTACCACTGGCGAAACCGTCAGTGCCGGTTCGCTCATCGCCGATGTTCTCCACACCCCCGGCCACACCGAAGGCAGCATCTGCCTCTACCTCCCTGCCGAAAAGAAACTCATCGCCGGCGACACCCTCTTCGCCGGCTCCATCGGCCGCACCGACCTCCCGGGCGGATCGATGCAGAAAATATTGCACTCGCTGCACGACACGCTGCTGGCCTTGCCCGATGAAACTCTGGTCGTGCCCGGCCATGGCGAACTCACCACCATCGGCGAGGAACGCGAGACCAATCCTTTCCTCGTCAAAAAGTGATTCGGCCAAAACAAAAACGGCGGAGAATTTCTTCCCCGCCGTTCTCTATTCCACGGATCAAACTGCAAACTGCCGGTTACTGATGCTCGTGTTCCTCGCGTTCCTCATGGTTGTGCCGCCAATCCCAGTAGGCCCGCTGCTCTTTTTCTTTGAGGTGTTCGTAATCAATGTAGGCCACGTGGCGCTCGTCCAGCCAGCGCCGGTACATCTCGTCTTCGCGCCGATCCCAGTTGTGATAGTCCTTGTGGTAGGGATCGTAAACGCGGTGCACACGCTCTTCCTGTTCGTGCCGCTCGTGATCGTCCTGCGGCGCGGCTATGGCAAAGGCTCCCATCGGCGCCAGCAATGCTCCAGACACAAACACTGAAGCCAGATACTTTTTCCCACGATGCATAGTCATCCTCCGTAGCGGCCAACTAGGATGTCTTCGCCATCGTGGGGGTTGGAGGGAAAATGGTCGTCGAGGGACTTCTGCTTTCATCCACTACGACTCAAGCTTTTCCAGTATTGCAGCGATCCCGACCGCAAATTCTTCCGTTGGCGTGATCAAACTCAACACCAGATATCCATCGCTCGGAAAATCAAAGAAGTGTCCGGGATGCATCACTACCGCCCTCTCACGCAACAACTCGATCGCCAACTCTTCGTCCGATCGCGTGACCGGGACCCGCAACACGGCGTACCATCCGCCTTCCAACTCCAGCCGCTGACAAGCTTTCTGCCCTGCGAGTTGTCGGTCCAAGTCGGCCAGATTCGCTTTCACCCGCTCGAGTAATTGCCGCTGAATTTCTTCTCTCTGCTTCAGCAGCGCAGGCACCGCCCACTGCACCGGCGCATTCATCGACAAGTAAGTGTCGGCGATCACTTCCAGCCGTCCCATCGCCGTGGCCGCTAACTCCTGTGGCCCACTCGTCACCACCCACGCCACCTTCATCTGCGGCAGCGCCGCCACCTTCGACAACCCGCTCAACGTAAACGTCAACACCTCCTGATTCCCCGCAAAAGAAGCTCTGTCATCCCGACCAACCTTGTGGATCGGCGAAGGCCGATCCACTTGCGCGTGGAGGGACCTTGAATTTTCCCCCGCATTCATAGCTGTCGAGCTTCGCTCAACCGGACGCCCGAGGGCGGCCGTCGCCACATGGCCTTTGCCTGCGCCCGCATCTACATCCAGCCCGTAATCCAGAAACACTTCATCCACAATCACCGCCAGCCCATGCTCCTGGCAAAATGAATTCAACAACTTGACCTCTCCCGCCTTAACATAGGATCCAGTCGGGTTATTGGGATGCACCACGACCACGCCCCGCGTCCGCTTCGTCACCGCCCCCTCCAGCGACGGGAAATCCATCTGCCACCCATGGTCATAAATCAGCGGATACGGCACCAGCCTCACATCCTCCAAGTCCGCGAGAAACTCAAACAGCGGATAACTCGGTTTGGGCACCAGCAACTCATCTCCCGCGTTGCACAGCAACCGAAACACGAACGAGTAGCCCTCGCTGGTGCTCGTCGTCAGGACAATCTGTTCTGCATCCAGATCGCGAATCCCGTGTTCAGACCGGTAATACTCCGCCACAGCTTCCCGCGCCTCGGGCAATCCCTTCGACTGCGGATCGTAGTCCAACACCCGCGGCGACGCGAGCGCGCCCAGAATCGCCGCCTCGTCGTAATGCAGCCCGGCCCGCGTTGGATTCGACACGGTCAAATCAAAGATTTTCGCGCCGCCGGCCCGCACCTCTTCCAGCGCGACTGTAAACCGGTTCTGCGCCAGCTTCCAGTTCGTCCGATCAGAAAACATGGATGGGATTGTAATCGGGATTTGCGGAAGAGATATCTGGAGAAGAGAGATTAGATTTAAGTAAAGAGAGATTCGGCGAAGAAAGACGTTCAGAAGAAATAAAGCAAAAACGTCCTATCATCCTGAGCGATAGCGAAGGATCTATGCAATTCTGCCGGCACACCCGGAGCGATCGCTAAACCCCTACGCCCCCGGCAGCTTAAACTCTCTCTTCGCCAACTCCGGCGTCGACTCCAGGCTGGGCCAGTCCCGAATCCCTACCGCTGGACAAATCAGCCCCTTACCCGCGGGACGAAGCAACTGCCGCAGCGTCTGCACACCATAGAACAATCCCTGCCCGGTATTGGCCGCCACGATCAAATGCGAGTTGTCCGAGAACAGCAAATAGCCATCCGTGCCCACGACGTTGTCGGCCTTGAGCCCGTTTCTTGCCAAAAACTTTCGCACCCGCGAATCCTGCAACCGCGCCAGCACAATCGCGCCATCCTCCGCCTTACCCGCCGCCTTCATACCCAAGATGTCGAGTTTCAGTCCCGACTGGTCCGCGACCTCTTCGGCCAGCGTCTCGGCGGCAATGCGATCTTCCGACTGATGTCCCAGTTGTACGAAAATCCTGGTCCGCGGTCCCACATGAAACCCGCCGTCCCGCAGTTGCACTTCCTTGGGTGCTGGCATCAGCTGCAACTGGGGTCGCCCATCGGAATCCAGCGCCCACGCTGGAACGCACATCAGCATGGCAGAAACGATCAACAAAAGTTTCTTATTCATTCCAATCCTTGAACGTCGAAATCTAACACTCTATTCTACGCGCAACCCTTCCCCAAATTGCCATGAAACGGTTTGATCCATCTTACTTAAACCCCGTACCTAGCGTGATTCCTCTGGAAGCCGCAACTATTTATTAAATGCTTCTTTATTAACCACATACGGCATTTTCGCAACATCCCCGCCGTAGTTTTCTTCCAGCACATCAATCAGCCCCTGGGCGCACCGCCCCGCCATCCCTTTGTCCGGATCGATCGATAGCCGCGTAATCCGCGCCGCGCTGGCGAAGTGCGGCATCAGCCGGCACCGGTCCTCAATCGCCGGGTCCCGCAGCGGAGAATCCACGGGCAATGGCTCCGTCTCATATACGTCTAATGCCGCCCCCGCGATCCAATTGTCCCGCAACGCCCGCGCCAGCGCCGTTTCCGATACCACCGGCCCCCGCGAACTATTCACCAGATAGGCCGTCGGCTTCATCAGCCGCAGCGTATTCTCATTAAACAGATGGTAGGTCGGCGTCGCACTCTCCCCTTCCCGCAACAGCGGCACGTGCACACTGACAAAGTCCGCCCCGCGCAGCGCCTCCTCAAACGGAACGTAGCGGATCCAAGCCTTCTCCTTCACCAACCCGTGCGCATGCCGAAGGTCATTGATCTCCTGAATCGATTTCACGTAGGCGTGATTCTCATACGCCGGGTCGTAGCACAGAATATTCATGTCGAAGCCAGAACACTTCTTGATGAACGCCAGCCCGATCCGACCGGTTCCTATCACGGCCACCGTCTTCCCGGTAACCTCATCCCCCAAAAACGGCAAGTATGGATGCCAGTATCCCCACTGGTTCTCGCGCGTCAGGTGTTCGGCCGTCCACATCTTTCGCGCCAGCGTCCCCATCATGAGAAAGGCAAACTCCGCGGTAGCCTCCGTCAGCACATCGGCGGTATGCGTGAACGGAACCTTGTAGCGGTTGGCATCTGCACGGTTAATGTTGTCAAAGCCCACAGCAATCTGCGCTACAACTTTCAAAGTCCCTTTGCCCGCCTCAAACACTTCCGCATCAATCGGGTCGCGCAAGGTCGTAATCAATCCCTCGACGCCTGATCTCACTTTCTCGATAATCAAACTCTTCGGCGGCGCTTCCGGCTGCGGATAAACTTCCACCCCGTATCCCCGCTTCCGCAGCAGGTCGATCGCCTCGCCGATGTCGCAGGTCGCAAACACGCGAAATTTCTTGCTCATAGTTTCCTGGAAATATCTTTCTTGTGGATCAAGACGGCACCACTCCAGTCCAACCAGCGGCCCACACCGCAGCGAACCGACAAATATCATACGCGATGGTTACCGGTAAGTCGGGTCAATGACTTCCGTCGCATCCATTTCATCTAATCTTCAGACTCCCGGTATTGAATGGTCTTGCTGTTTGGGACGAAACAAGGGGCGGCAGCCCCGAACTTTTGCCGCCCCTATTCCCTGCTCAGGAGAATCGATGCGCAATCCAAGGATCGCAATGATCGCCATACTGTGCCTCGCGGTGGCCCTCGTCGCCCAGGAAAAGAAGATCCAGCGCGCCGACCTGCCCCCCGCCGTCGAGAAGACCGTCTTCGCACAGACGCAAGGCGCCACCATCAAGGGATTTTCGCAGGAAAAAGAAAACGGACAGATCCTTTACGAAGCCGAGACCACCGTAAACGGCCACAGCAAAGACATCACCATCGATGCCAGCGGCGCAGTAACCGAGATCGAAGAGCAAGTTTCGTTCGATTCCCTTCCCGCCACCGTGAAAGCCGGACTCCGCGCCAAAGCCGGCGAAGGCAAAATCGTCAAAGTCGAATCGCTGACCAAGCACGGCAGAATCGTAGCCTACGAAGCCAAAGTACAAACTGCCGGCAAGAAATCAGAAATCCAGGTTGGTCCCGACGGCAAGCCACTGGATCACGAAGAATGAAGCACAGTTCCTTCGCCACAATCTCAGTCGAACTGCAATGTGATTAGAATCACAGAGGCCTGCAAGTTCCGTTGCTACAATCCTTTCGTAAGCCACTCTTAGAATCTAAGAGGAGGTTCCTGTGACACGATTCACACTGGTTCTTCCCGCTCTCTTGCTCTTCGCACTCGCGCTACCCGCGCCGCAGCAGCCCTCAACGCCAACCACGCAGAAGACCCCGACGTACGCTGCCATTCCGGTGGAAGCTATCAAGCAGCCAAATCCAGTCAAGTCCAGCCCCGAATCTTTGGCTCGTGCCAAGAAGTGGTGGACTCTTGACTGCGCCATGTGTCACGGCGCCGACGGCAACGGCAAAGGCGAGACCGCCACGGATATGAAGCTGAAACTCGCCGATTTCACCGATCCCTCGACCCTCAAAGACCGCACCGACGGCGAAATCTTCTACATCATCAAGAACGGCCACAACGACATGCCGCCCGAAGGCCCGCGCATCAAAGTCGAAGAGAATTGGGATTTAGTGAACTACGTCCGCTCGCTGGCCAAGAAACCAGCAGCCGACCCGAAGCAGCCGTGAAGAGATAGTAGAGAGTTGTCATCCTAAGCGGAGCGGCGGGCTCGCGACAGCGAACCCGCGGCGCAGTCGAAGGATCCCCTAATTGCCGGTCGGCCCCTTAGCTCTTCACACCGCGTTTGCCAAAAACCAACACCTCTCACCCGGGCTCCTGGTAAACTCCCAGCACATTCCCCGCCGGATCCCGGAATCGCGCTGTGATTTCCGGAGCGTCGCCACCGATCGGCTGCACAATCTCGCCCCCATTCGCAAGAATCGAATCTACGGTCGCCGGCACGCTCTCGACCATGATGTACACCAGCAACCCCGGCTGCGTCGCCGGAGGCCGCCCCAAGACCCACTCCCCGCTCACTTCGCCAACCCCATCGTCAAAAGCAGTAGTGCCGTCCCCGCGTTGCCGGATGTTCCAGCCGAATACCTTCTTGTAGAACTCCGCCGAGCGCGCAACGTCCGTCGCCGGAATTTGGATGTAGCAGATTTTGCCGTTGCCAATGGTCGGGGGCATAGATTTCAGTTTACCCTGCCCGGCGGTACCGCCCCTTCGGCTCCGGTGACGAATCTTCGCCCGCTCCCAGCAGAGCCACGACGCCTCGTAAACTCTCCCAGGCCGCCTGATTCAAGGACGGCTCCGCACTCACCAGATCGCGGATCATATCCCACGCCGCCATGTTCAGCGCGCCCTCCGGCGGCATTCCCATCGCCAGCGACACCGCACACTGCGGACAAAAACAAATCCGCTGCGCGTTCGATTTCTGCCGCGGCTTCACTCCCACGGTTTGCGCGAACATGTATACCGCTACTGATTTGTGCCCCGCTTCAATCTCTCGCCTGCAGCGTAGACAAACCATAGGTTGCACCGGCATCCCCCTTCGTTCTTGCGACTGTCTGTATCACTCTGAGCAATAGCGTCGCGGTCCACAAGTAAGAAGAAGGATTCCCATGCGCGGGACCAAGGGCGTTCGCCGGTTTTGAGCGCTACGGCCATTTATCGCCCGTCGATTAACTCTCGCGGTGATATGCTGCCGCAGTGTTCTCGCGCTCATTATTAGCCCTTTTACTACTGATTGCTCTCGCAGCCACAATGACGGCGGGGGGAGGTGCGGCGACACTCGACTATCCCGAACCGAAGGGGTATGTGAACGACTTCGGAGATGTTATCGACGCCAATAGCCGGGACCATCTGAATGCGCTCTGTAAAGAACTCGACCACAAGGCCCATGCGCAGATCGCTATCGTCACGATCGACACTCTTGGCGGTGCTCCTCTCAAGCCCTACGCAACTTCGCTTTTTAACAAATGGGGGATCGGCTATAAAGATGACAACCGAGGCATTCTGATTCTTCTTGCGTTGTCCGAGCGCAAGTGCCGGATTGAAATCGGCCGTGGTTTTGAAGCTCTCTTACCCAATCAGCGGGTGGCGAAAATCAATGCAGAGATGGCTCCCGATCTGAAGCTGCGGCAGTATAGCCGGGCAATATTGCGCTGCACGCGCACTCTCGCGACCATCGCGGCTCAAGAGCGCGGTGTGACCTTGAATGAACTCCAATCGAGTTCAACGCCCTAGCGCAAGTCCTTGTTCTTCTTACGAATCGGACGTCCGGATTACCCCGAAGGACGGCGCGGCGAACCGGCTCGCGATCCGCCGCGCCGTCTGCCACTCAGGCTGCTTTGGACTTTTTCAGGCCTTCCACAAAGTCGAGCAGGTCGGCGTTGATCTGGTCCGCCTGGGTTGTGGGCATCCCGTGCGGGAATCCTGGATACGTTTTCAGCTTGGCACCCTTCACGATCTTCGCGGACTGCAGAGCCGCTGCCGCAATCGGCACGATTTGGTCGTCCTCGCCATGCAGAATCAGAGTGGGCACGTCGAACTTCTTTAAGTCCTCCGTGAAGTCCGTCTCCGAGAAAGCCTTGATGCAGTCATATCCCGCCTTCACTCCGCCCATCATTCCCTGCAGCCACCACTTGTCCCGGATCCCTTCCGAGATCGTCGCTCCGGACCGGTTGTAGCCGTAGAACGGAAGCGTAATGTCTCGGTAAAACTGCGGGCGATTCTTCATATATTGCGCTCGCAAGTCGTCGAACACCTCGATCGGCGCACCCGCAGGATTCTTTTCCGTCTTCACCATCAATGGCGGCACGGAACTGATCAGTACGGCCGCTGCCACCCGCTGGCTGCCATTTCGCCCGATGTAGCGGGCGACCTCTCCGCCGCCGGTCGAGTGGCCTATGTGGATGGCGTTCCGCAAATCGAGCTTCTCCGTCAGCGCCGCCAGATCATCGGCGTACGTGTCCATGTCGTTCCCATCCCACGTCTGGCTGGAACGGCCGTGCCCTCGCCGATCCGCGGCAATGACTCTATAGCCGCGCTCTCCGAAGAACATCATCTGGTTGTCCCAGTCGTCCGCCGTTAGCGGCCAGCCGTGGCTGAATACGATGGGTTGTCCAGCGCCCCAGTCTTTGTAAAAAATCGTCGAACCGTCTTTTACTGTAATTGTGCTCATGAAACCTTCTCCTTTCGGTGAGATCGCTCGATCTCGGTTTTAGTAGACGCCTGCGCGGATACATACTTCCGAGGTGCGCAGACCCAAGCACCCTCTCGTGCACATCCCCCGATTTGGTTCAATCCCCTTTGACTGCAGGTGGGACTTCGTGGATTCAATCAAAAAAAGATGACGTGTCGTGGGTGCGGTCCGCGTCGCTCGGGCTGCGCGTCCCATGGCCGTCGGCAAATCAACTGCCCGAACCGGCTGGGGTCAGCGCGATTTCTGTGCGCCGCATTAGATGCCTGAGAAGATGCATGAAAGGTCCCGACACTCTCCTTGAAAGCAACTCTCCCTTGACAGCAGCCTCTCTTATTGTTACATATTGTAACGCTACAATGACTAACACAAGGCAACCCCGTCTAAAGAACTTGGGAGAAGTCGAACAAGCCGTCATGGATTATCTCTGGACCCACGGGCCTTCTACCGCGGAAGCCTGCCGCGAAGCCCTGGCCTCCACTCGTCCCATGAAGGATTCGACCATCCGCACCGTCCTCCGCCGCCTGGAAGAAAAGGGCTATCTCACTCACGAGACCGAAGGCCGCACCTTCATCTACAAGGCATCTGACGCCCGCCAGAACGTTGCGGTCCGCGCCGTCAAGGGCATCATCGACCGCTTTTGCGGAGGCTCCGCCGAGCAACTCGTCCTTGGCATGGTCGACAACGCCGTCCTCAACCGAAAGCAACTCGAACGCCTCGCCCGCAAGATCGCTGAGAAAGAGGTCAAGCCATGATCCCGGAGGCTGCCGTGCAAACGTCCTCAAGTCTTCTGGCGCAACTCGCGGATCCCGCCGCCCGCGCCCTCGCCCTCGCCCTCGCGGCCGCCGCCGGACTAGCTCTGGCCGCCTTCCGCGTCAGATCGACTTCAGTTCGCCTCTTCACCTGGACCGCGGTCCTCTATGCCGCATTGGCGATGCCCTTTCTCGGATGGATGCTGCCACCGGTCCCGGTAACTACGCCGGAATTCCTTGGGCAGGCGTGGAAGAAAATCCAGCCCACCGAAACTTTGGTCGGTGAGAACCATTTGGTCGTCCCCGCCATAGAGAAAGAATCTCCCCCCGTAGCCTCGGAGCGCCGGAAGAGTGCAACCCACGGCGCAAGCCGTGGGAGACCAACGAATGTTTCCGAGCCCCAGTGGGGCGAAAGATCGACTCTCACCCACTCCAACGCCTCGTCATCATCGGCAATCGAGATCCCGCCGTCAGCATCTTCGTTTTCCTGGACCACGATCGCGGCCGCGCTCTATCTCGCTATCGCCGCGACTTTTCTCGCCCGCTTCCTGATCGGCCTCATCTACGGTCGCCGTCTCATCCGCGCGTCACATATCATCGACGACCCGCTCGTAACCCGAAAACTTGCTCGTCGCTCCGCTCCCCGACTCGCCGAATCCGAACTCGTTTCCGTTCCCGTCACCATGGGCGCGCTCCGCCCGACCATTCTTCTCCCCGCCGACTGGCGTAACTGGGACGCCGCCAAACTCGACGCCGTCCTCGCCCATGAACTCTCCCACGTTTTCCGCCGCGACCCGCTCACCCAGCGCCTGTCGCTTCTGCACCGCGCCATCTTCTGGTTCAGCCCGCTCGCCTGGTTTCTCGACCGCCGCCTCGCCGACCTCGCCGAACAAGCCAGTGACGAAGCCGCTCTCTCTTGCGGGACCGATCGCAAACACTACGCCCGGATCTTGCTGGATTTCTTCGAAGCCCTGCACGCCGCCCCCGGACGCGTCTGGTGGCAAGGCGTCTCCATGGCTAAGGCGGGTCAGGCTGAAAAAAGAGTAGAACGAATTCTTTCCTGGAAAGGATCGGTTGCTATGCGTCTTAAGAAATCGCTTGCCTTCGTCGTTGTGGCCTTCGCAATTCCCGTTGTGTACCTCGCCGCCTCCGCGCACCCAGCCCAGCATGTACCAATGCTCGGCGCGCAATTCACGCAGGATCAGACTCCAACTCCCGTCCAACAGCCCGCGCCCGCATCGCAGGCGCAGCCGGCCGCCGGCGTCACAGGCGGTGTTTCCGCTCCCGCGGCCATCGCACCGCATGCTCCGATGGCAGGACCCACCAATCCCCCAACTCCCGCGTTGGCTCCCGTCGCCCCTGTCGCATCTGCCGCGCGCCTTGCCCGGATTGATTCCCGGAACAATTACTACAAAGCGCAAGGTGAAGCTTATGCTCTCGCCATGCGGGCGCGTTCCATGGCCGATCAGGCCCCGCGCGCGTCCTATGGCCACGGGTATTCCTACAGCTACGGCGACGACGACGGCCAACGCTTCGTCATCGTTACCGGCAAATCCGATGCCCTCACTATGTCGGGTTCCACCGCTGACGCCCGCCACGTCGAGAAACTTCGCAAGAGCATCCCCGGAGACTTCATCTGGTTCCAGGTCGACGAAAAGTCCTACGTCATCCGCGACCAGGCCACCGTCGACCGCGCCCGCAAACTCTGGGCTCCCCAGGAGGAACTCGGCAAGAAGCAGGAAGAACTCGGGAAGCAACAAGAAGCTCTCGGAAAACAGCAGGAAGCACTCGGCGCAAAGATGGAGAAAGTCCGCGTGAGTGTGCCTGACATGACTGCACAACTCGACAAGCTCAAAGCCGAATTAAAAGCGCTCGGCGCCACAGCCACCATGGATCAGATCGGAAAGATCCAGGAAGAAATGGGCGAGTTGCAGGAGAAAATGGGCGACATTCAGTCCCACGCCGGCGAGCAGCAAGGCAAGCTCGGCGAAGAGATGGGAGCCCTCGGCGAACAGCAAGGCAAGCTCGGCGAGGAGCAAGGCAAGCTTGGCGAACAGCAAGCTGAATTAGCCGAAAAAGCCTCGAAAGAAATGAAACTCTTACTGGAAGACGCCGTGAAAAAAGGCCTGGCCCAACCCGAGCTGTGAGAGCTCCAGGGTACCCCACCCTTCTCGCGATTTGTGCGAGAGGGTGGGGATTTTGACTTCCGTAGCGATCCGTCGTGACCATCGTAGTGAAGGTAGAAATTCTGACTCCCTTAGTGATCCTTAAGTACCCGTCATGATGAGGGTCGAGATTTTGAATTCCTTACCGATCCTTAGTGCCCTTAGTGGTTAAGGTTTTTCTCGCGCGATCCCATTCATATTTCTAGCGATCCGCCACGAATCACTATGTCGGCTGGCTCAAGCTTTTGATCTCGCCAGCACGGAGCGTGTCCCGTCCTTCGCGCACGTTGCGAAAGGCGAGAGGCCCGACTGCTCGTACACAGGGCTTGCGTACTCCGTCGTCAGATTCATCAGAGGTCGTCGCCATCCAATATGATTTTGATTGCTGTTTCCGTACCACACCGATTACAACAACTGAAAAGACCGTCGAATGCAAGAGTTGCGGGACTTCACTGCAGGTAGAACGGGGTGGCACTCACGGGTTGTATTGGAGGGCTGTGCCGTATGTAGTTGGTCAAGATGAGGCGAGACGAAATGCCCATAGAATCTTGATGAATCAATTTGCGCTGTTCATTCTATGTGTGTATGTGCTGTGCGCGTTGGCCCAGTCCCTGATCGATCTACCGAGTAACTAAGGCGAATCAGAAGCGGTTGGAGGAGGAACATGGCATCGGAAGTCTCCGTTGAGCGACAATTCCGCTTTCATTGTTCGTGTGGCGCCACCACCTTGTCGGGTGAACGGACGGTGATCTGTACTCGCTGTGGCGCATCTCTTGGGATTCGCCGGGTCAGGAGGCACCGACAGCGGCTCGATTCCGTTGCTTACTACGGCAGCAGGACTCTCCCCGTTCGCCGAATTGAGAGGCACAGTCAACAAGCGAGTCCACTCCCTGCAGCCGGCGCTCTACCCGTGCTGCAAACAATCAAGAGCAAACCAACCCTAACCAGTATCGAGGCTGATCTTGAGGATCAACCCGGAGACGGCGCGCACGGGAGCGTTGTGATCTTTCTCCCCATGGCGGTGATCGCGCTCATCGTTCTTTTCTGGCGCTCATGCGTCGGCTAGACTCGCCGATTTCAAGGGAAATGTGAGACGCCCCCCACCAAAGGCCAGGACGGCCTTGCCCCTTGACAACTCCCTGCTCATATCCTACAATTAGCACTCGATAGGCGTAACTGCTAACAGCACCGCCTAACCCATCCAAATCATAGGGTTACAAAGATTCAATCTAGTACGTCAACCTTCTAACTACTCGAAAGGAGTAACAATCCATGGCGAAATTCTCACCACTCCATGACCGCATTCTGGTCCGTCGTGTGGAGGAAGCTTCCACCACTCGTGGCGGCATCATTATCCCCGACTCGGCCAAAGACAAGCCCCAGGAGGGCGAAGTCATCTCCACCGGCAAAGGCCGCACCAACGATGAAGGCAAAACCTTCCCGCTCGCAGTGAAAGAGGGCGACCGCGTCCTGTTCGGCAAGTACTCCGGCACCGAAATCAAGATTGATGGCGAAGACTTCATCATCATGAAAGAAGAAGAAGTCCTCGGCATCCTCACCGGAGCCGCCACCCCGGCCAAGAAAGAACTCGCCGGCTCCAAGAAGTGACGCCGTTTAGCGGGCATCTGAGCCCGCTGGCGTCATCCTGCGTGCGTTCTTTGCGCGAAGGATCTCTGCAGTTTGTGGTTCAGCTAAGAGCTAAAGGCTAATAGCTAAGAGCCGTTTACAAGAAATCGCAGGCCTGTCCTGAAAATGAAATAGGAGATAAATCAATGGCAAAACACATCGTTCACGGAGAAGAATCCCGTCAGGCGATCCTCCGCGGCGTCAACCTTCTGGCCGATGCCGTGAAGGTCACCCTCGGCCCTAAGGGTCGCAACGTAGTCATCGAAAAGAAATTCGGTTCGCCGACCATCACCAAAGACGGCGTCACCGTTGCAAAAGAAATTGAACTGAAGGACGGCCTTGAGAACATGGGCGCCCAGATGGTTCGTGAAGTCGCCAGCAAGACCTCCGACGTAGCCGGCGACGGAACCACCACCGCCACCGTTCTCGCCCAGGCCATCTTCCGCGAAGGCGTCAAGACCGTTGCCGCCGGCGCAAACCCCATGGCCCTGAAGCGTGGCATCGAAAAGGCCGTCACCATCATTTGCGGCAAGGTCGACAAAGAAGGCAACCGCGTCAACGGCGAAATCGACAAACTCAGCAAGCCAGTCTCGGGAGAAATGATTGCCCAGGTTGGCACCATTTCCGCCAACAATGACGAGACCATCGGCAAGATCATTGCCGAGGCGATGAAGAAAGTTGGGAAGGACGGCGTCATCACCGTTGAAGAGTCGAAGACGCTCGAAACCCAGCTGGAAGTCGTCGAAGGTATGCAGTTTGATCGTGGATATCTGTCTCCTTACTTTGTGACCGATCCGGAGCGGATGGAAGTCGCCATCGAGAACGCGTACATCCTGATCAACGAAAAGAAGATCAGCTCGATGAAGGACCTGCTCCCGCTGCTCGAGCAGATTGCCAAATCCGGCAAGCCGCTGCTGATCATCGCTGAGGACGTGGAAGGCGAAGCGCTCGCTACCCTCGTCGTCAACAAGCTGCGTGGCACGCTGCAAGTTGCGGCCGTGAAGGCTCCTGGATTCGGCGATCGCCGCAAGGCGATGCTGCAGGACATCGCGATCCTGACCGGCGGCAAGGCCATCACGGAAGATCTCGGCATTAAGCTCGAGAATGTCCAGATCGCGGACCTTGGCCAGGCCAAGAAGATTACCATCGACAAGGACAACACGACGGTGGTCGAAGGCAAGGGCAAGCACTCTGAGATCGAAGGCCGCGTGAAGGAAATTCGCAGCCAGATCGACAAGACCACCAGCGACTACGACCGCGAGAAGCTGCAGGAGCGGTTGGCGAAGCTGGTCGGTGGCGTAGCCGTCATCAAAGTCGGCGCCGCGACCGAAACCGAAATGAAGGAAAAGAAAGCCCGTGTGGAAGACGCAATGCACGCCACCCGCGCGGCCGTGGAAGAAGGCATTGTCCCCGGCGGCGGAGTTGCTCTGGCGCGTTGTTCCGCAGCGCTCGACAAGGTGAAGGCCGAAGGTGATGAGCAGATCGGTATCAACATCGTGAAGCGCGCCATCACCGAGCCCCTGCGCCAGATCGTCGAGAACGCCGGCGAAGAAGGCGCGGTGATTCTGGGCAAGGTACTTGAGTCCAAGGAAACAAACTTCGGATTCAACGCCTTCTCCAACGAGTACGAGGATCTGGTCAAGGCTGGCGTGCTCGATCCCACAAAGGTCGTGCGCACCGCCCTGCAGAATGCCGGCTCCATCGCCAGCCTGATGCTGACCACCGAAGCCCTGATCGCCGAGATTCCTGAAAAGAAGGAAGCTCCGGCCCCGGGTGGACACGGTGGCGGCGGCATGGGCGACATGTACTAGGACTGGCCGTCCAGACAGACGCGCCTTCGGCGCAAGTAAGACCCATAGGGTGCCCCGCCCAAGCTCAGCTTGGGCGGGGCTTTTCTTTTCGGTAGATTCCTGGATGGGGAATCTTCGAAAGAAGAATTTCGTTCGCGTCGGGGGCGGTGGCGTGTGGAACAATTGCCTCGGAAGCAGTCGTGAGTCCGAACGTGGTTGGTGCGAAACAGGTTCTGATGGTTGGGCGCGACACGCGAAGTGGTCCCGTAGCTCAGCCTGGATAGAGCACTAGGTTCGCACCTTAGAGGTCGTGAGTTCGAGTCTCACCGGGGCCACACCTAAGTTTGGTTGTGAGCCGCGTTCCTTCTTGACATCAGATCAAGTGAGCGCGAAACTGTGAATGTAAGGTGCGAACCTGGTCATTCGACTAGGCTGAGTTTTAGGGCGGCCGAAGAGGCCGCCCTTCCTATTAGTCGCCGGAGCGGGCTGCACCTCCTTTCGCGATTTTCGAAAGGTGTCTACCAATGCCGCAAGCACTTAGGGGTTCGGCCCTGCCCTTGAAGAGCAGGGTTCAATGGTGCTGCAGGCGAAGTCAGGAACAACACTGCAGGCAGCATCGTGCCCAGCCTTCGAAAACCGCGAAGGGTGGGGCAGCCGACGTGAATGAGCTCCCATTCGTTGACTCGCCGATGCTGCATCTCTAAGATGAAGCGACTCGAAGGCTCGGGTCTGGAGTCTACGAATGATCGGCCGAACCATCCTGCACTACCGCATCGTGGAGAAACTTGGCGGTGGAGGCATGGGCGTCGTTTACAAAGCCGAAGACATGCGATTGCATCGCTTTGTCGCCCTGAAATTCCTGCCTGATGATGTTGCTGGCGATCCACAGACCATCGCCCGTTTTCGACGCGAGGCTGAGGCTGCTTCCTCTTTGAGCCATCCGAATATTTGCACGATCTTTGACGTTGGAGAGCAGGATGGCCAGTGTTTTATTGCGATGGAATTGCTCGAAGGCCGGACGCTCGAAGCGGTGATCGGCGGACGGGCACTTCCGCTGCCCACCTTTCTCAATTTGGCTCTGCCGATCGCCGATGCGCTGGAAGCAATGCACAAGTGTGCGATTGTCCACCGGGACCTGAAGCCTTCGAATATTTTTGTGACCAGCCGCGGAGACGCCAAGCTTTTGGACTTTGGCTTGGCCAAACGTTTGCGTCTGCAGGGTGGAAGCGCGGGCGATGCTCCGACTTTATCAGGCTCGATTACTGCGCGGGGCCAGTTGCTCGGGACAATTGCCTACATGTCTCCAGAGCAGACGCAAGATAAGGATATTGATGCGCGAAGCGACATCTTTTCCTTTGGCGCAGTCTTGTACGAGATGTGTACCGGCCGCCGCGCCTTTACCGGAGAGTCCGCCGCCAGTGTGATCGCCGAGATCTTACGGGGCGAACCTAAACCACAACTCGTCAATTCGGAGCTTCCGGCCGAGTTACTGCGCATCATCGGCAAGGCGCTGGAAAAAGATCCGGGCGACCGGTACCAAACGGCCAATGATTTGATGGTCGATCTCCGGCGGCTCAAACGCCAGCACTTGGATTCTTCATCAGCGGAAAAGAAAACATCTTCGCTTCCATCGGGTACTGATTGGCAGCGCGGGAGTGCGCGTTGGATGGTGGTAATCGCCGCGATTCTTCTGCTTCTGATGATCTCGTTCCTGGTGGTCGCTGTAACCGCGCCTTCCCGGACTTCCGGAGCGCTGAATTCCGCCCAAATTACTTTTTCATCCGAGCTCAAAGACGGCCCGCTGGTCACGGACGGAACCCGTCTCTATTTCCAGAGTCAGGGCGTCCCCGTGGAAATGTCGGTTAAGGGCGGCCCAATCGCTCCACTGCGAGCGTCCGCGTCTGGAATGCAGATGCTGGACATTTCTCCGGATGCGTCGGAAATGCTAGCACTGAAGCCGGAGTTGAACAACGACGCCGCGCAGGGTTCGATCTGGACAGTTCCGGTTTTGGGCGGATATCCGAGGAGGCTGGGGAATCAGATCGCCCAGGATGCACACTGGTCGCCCGACGGCCGCTCGATTGTCTACGCGAGTATGAACTCTATTTATGTGAGTCACAGCGACGGCTCGAACCTAAAAAAGATATGGGATGCGCCTTCTTACAGCGAAGCGCCATATTTTTCGCCCGACTCCCGTCGCATTCGCGTGACCGTAACCGGGTTTGACCAAAACAGTTCGCCTAATATCTGGGAATTGAATGTCGACGGCAGCAATCCGCATCGGCTTGCGTTGGATTGGCCAGAAAATGCCGATCAAACTCATGGACAGTGGACCCGAGATGGGAAGCATTTTATTTTCATGTCGAGCCGTGAAGGCCTGAATAACATTTACGAACTCATTCAGCCCTCTTGGTTCGAGTTCTGGAAAAAACCGTCCGCTGTCCGGCTTACGGGTGGGCAGATTGATGTCCTGGATGCTACACCGGGTCGAGACAACAACGGGCTATTTATGATCGGGAAAATCGCTCAGGGGGCGATGCAGGTCTATGATCCGAAGCTGAAACGGTTCGTCCCTTTTCTGGATGGTCTGGCGGCAGCAGATTTCGTCATCTCTCCAGACAAGAGATGGATGGCTTATAAAGACTATCCCAGGCGTCACCTTTGGCGCAGCCGGTTGGACGGAAGTGAGAAGTTGCAGCTGACGGATTCGGTAGCATGGATGCCGCAATGGTCGCCCGATAGTGAGTGGATTGCGTTTTCTGATCTTAAGGAGATCTATCGGGTTTCGATCGATGGGGGCACTCCGGAAAAGCTGACCGCAGAGGGCAGGACCGAAGTTGCTCCGGTCTGGTGGCCGGACGGCAAATCGATCGCCTTCAACGACTTTCCACAGCCCGGGCAGATCCGGGGAATCAAAGTTCTCGATCTGGCAACGCGGAAGATTTCCATCATGCCAGGCTCGGAGGGCTTTTACGTGCCCTCGTGGTCGCCGGACGGAAAACACATGGTTGCAATCGCCCAGGATCCGTCGCGGATGATGCTGTACACGGCCGAGTCCGGCACTTGGAAGGATCTGAAAATATTCAAAGCTCCGTGGCAATACTGGGTTTGGGCGAACGACAGCAAGTCTGTTTACCTCGCCATGAGAGGAGCCGAACCTGGAGAAGAACCGGGAATGTATCAGTTGACGATTGCGGATGGAAAGTGGGAGCAGGCCGCAAAATTCGACGGCCTACCCTTCAATCGCGACGGGTGGGAGGGCTTTCCCAGCATCACGGCAGATGGCCGGCTCGCTATGATGAGCGACACCAGCGTGGTTCAGATTTACTGGGCGAAGTGGTCCGCGGGCACCCCGTTGGAATAGCGGGTAGCCCGAAGCCACCTAGGGTGCACGACAGAACCACAGGCAGACCGCAACTTCGTTCGTCGGATCAGTACTGCGAAACGCCGCATTGAGTGTGACCTGCCGATTCGATTTCCCTCCAATGTAGAATCTGTCCCTGAGACTTGGAGATCTTGCAAGATGAAGCTGTTCGTGGCGATTGCAATTATGTTTTGGCTCGGCGTGGGGCTGGCAATGGCGCAGAGTTCGTCTTCCGATGAAGGCGCGCACGTGCGGGCGCTGGATAATTCGTGGAATCGTGCGCTTGAGACCAAGGACACGAAGGCGCTGGACATGCTTCTGGCGGACACATTCGTTTCCGTCGATGTTGACGGAAGCATTGAGACCAAGCGCGAATTTCTGGCGAGCCTGAAGGCGCCTGACTATCAGGCTCCCGCCCAGGCTGTGACGGAACAGAGCAAAGTGGATGTGTATGGCGATTCTGCGGTGGTTGTGGGAGTATTTCGCACCCAGAGTTTGCGCAAAGGCAAATCGGTGACGCGGCGCGAGCGCTTCGTCGATACGTGGGTGAATCAAAACCACACCTGGAGATGCGTGGCCTCGGTCACGGTGCTGATCCCCGCCAGCTAGGCAATTGGTAAAACGCCAGAGTGCTTCACCTTGCGGGGTTGGCCCACCCAAACCCTCAACTGCTCCACGCTGGGCGACGTCCGAAGCCTGGTCACGATCCTGTAGAGATCGAGCAGCTTGCGGAAAGAGATGGCCCTGCAAGGAGCATCGGCCACAGGGGCTGAATAGCCCGTGAAGGGGCCGGTCTAGCCCCGGAAATTATTGCTGAGACTCCCCACCTCCAAGCCCGACGAATTGCCCAGTTTTCCTCTGCCTTGGTTGCGGTAGACTACTTCTACCGACCCCATGTCCCAATTCGTCCACCTGCACCTGCACACAGACTATTCAATGCTCGACGGCGCCTGTGACGTCGAAAAACTCTGCCACCGAGTAAAAGAGATGGGCATGCCCGCTGTGGCGATGACCGACCATGGCAATATCTTTGGCGCAGTCCACTTCGTCAACGCAGCCAAGCACGCAGGAGTGAAGCCCATCGTCGGCTGCGAACTCTACATCTGCAAGAAGGACGACCACCGCGCCGCCCCCGAAGGCGACTCTTATAACCACTTGCTGGTGCTCGCCGAGAACGAAGAAGGCTACCGCAACCTGGTCAAGATCACCTCCGAAGCTTCCCTCCACGGCTTTTATTACAAGCCGCGCGTAAGCAAGAAATTTCTTGCCGAGCACGCCCGCGGCCTGATCGGTCTCTCGGGATGCCTCAAAGGTGAAGTCGCCGAGCGCCTGACCGAGGGCAACTACGACGCGGCCCGCGCCGCTGCGGGCACGTACGCCGACATTTTCGGCAAACAGAACTTCTATCTAGAAATTCAGGATCAGGGCCTCGATATGGAACACCGCATCCATCCCGGCCTTTTCCAACTCGAAAAAGATCTAGGCCTGCCGCTGGTCGCCACCAACGACAGCCACTACCTGTGCGAAGACGACGCGCACGCGCAGGATGTCATGCTCTGCATCCAGACCGGAAAGTCAATTCACGACACGGCGCGGATGAAGTTCGACGGCAACCAGTTCTTCGTCAAGAATCACGACGAGATGTACCGCGTGTTCAAGGATTCTCCCGAGGTCCTCACCCGCACCCTCGATATCGCGGAGCGTTGCAGCCTGCGCCTGGAAAAAGTCGCGAATCCGTTTCCGCAATTCGAAGTTCCTCCCGGCTAC
>CAVPNR010000030.1:0-8665 GCA_963706645.1 uncultured Acidobacteriaceae bacterium | reverse complement strand
AGGAAGAAAGTACTGGGCTGTCCGTCCTCTGGCTCGTAGGTCATCAGATCTAACGGCGTGAAAGCACGGCCGACTTTGGCGATATTCAGCAACTCCCGGTTTTCAACCAGCGCCAGCCGATCCTTTTCTGAGCCCAGAACCGGCAGGTCATCGCCAACCTCATACATGCCGCCAGATACCGCGGAGAGCGCAATCGACGCCTCCGCCGCAGCCAGAGAAATCGAAGACTGTTCGTGCGCATGCTCCATGAGGTGGGTTGTGGTGACGTTGAAGGCGTCTGGATCATTGACGAAGAAATTACGCTGCATGTAGAAGCGGGCTGCGATGCCAGAAGCGGCGTTCCTGGTCCTCTCAAAACTGTGGCCCGTATCCGCAGAGATCCGGCCCGTGTCTACCAGACCCACTGGGTTGAGCATGGGACTTCCGTCTTTGTCCAGCACCACATCCTCGCCCACGCTGTCACGGATGATCTGGAGACCGATGCGCTGCGCTTCCAGAGTGGTCGTATTGGGCCGGTAGCGGTAGCCCTCGATTGCCGTCGTATCCATGAAATCCAGTTTGATGAATCGGACTCCCCATTGGCGGACCAGTGTCTTGTACGTCTGGCGCAGATATTCCTGCGCCCCGGGATGGGTTGTGTCGAGCGCGTACAGCACATCCGTCTTCTGGTTCCAGACGTCGCCAATCGGGATCGGATCTCGTTTGGCATTGTGGACCAGCCAATCCTTGTGGTGCTCGTAGACCCAAGCCCGGGTTGTCACCTCAAACGGCGCAGTCCATACGCCGAATGTCAGGCCCTCTCCGGTAAGGTGATGCCCGACAAACCGCATGCCATCTGGGAATTGTGTCGCATTCGGAGTTGTATATTCGCCGCGCGCATACTGATAACCTTCATCGACTTGGAAATACTTATACCCTAGTGACTTCAGATGTTCGGCTTGCCAGTCACCGTTGGCCAAAACCTCGCCTTCGTTAATGGCGCCATAGTAGACGGTCCAACTCCACCAACCGATGGGAGTCTCAACCGAGACGCGCGCATGGTGCAGACGACGAATCGCATCACCGTAGGCCAGCAGTTGATCGTGGTAATTCGGTCCGGCCTCGAACATCAGTCGTTCTGAAACCATGTTTTCTCCGGGTTTAAGAGGAAGACTCAATTCGACCTGATCGTCGGCGGGAGAGTCTTTCAGATCGAAGTCCTTCTGGATTTCTGTGGTTCCGGTGGATTCAACCGTATAGGAGGCGATCTTCGTCTTTGCTCCCGTGCCCTCAGCTTGCAGATGAAGCAGGGTCAGAAATCGGTCTGAAGCGAGAGCGCCGAGAAATAAACTCTGCTTACTCTTCCGGTTGTAGATGAGTTGGCTCCCTGCACCGCGATGTATCCCGCCGGGCGCTCCCCCGAGGTCATAGAGAGCCAGGTCAGGCCAATCTTCGCTGAAACTATCGGAGAGAACCCGATCGGCCGATTGAGCGTCACCCAGATTGAGGATCGGCTCGCCCATGGCCTCCACACCTCGAATGGCCTGCACTGTGACTTCCCTTCCCGCACTGTTTTGCACTTTTACCTGTATGGTGCCGTAAGGGCGCTGTTTGTAGAGCTGTAGCACGTAAACAAGATCGGGTTTAGCGTCCAGTCCGCTGCAAGTGACTGTCACCTGTCGGCCGGAGCCGAGGTCATCTTCGAAGGTGGACTCCGCAGCTTGGCGCCGAGGGTAATCACTCGAGCGAAGCCACTGGTGGTCAACCTGTGCCCCCACGCGGGACCTGAGCACGACCTGACCGTCATGCAAAGACAGTTGGTACGATCCCTCCTGTGCGTTGACCGTCAGGGAGATCTCTTCGTTCGTAAGTTGCTGGGCCATACACGGCAGCCCAACCATCAATATTCCAGTTGCAACTGCCAGTCCAACTCGGAAACCCTGTCTTCGAGTTCTTTTTGGCACGGTAGCAATCTCCCTATGTTGCATGGTCGTCATCGCATACTACTTTATCGACTCAACCTCAGTGAAGCGAATACTGATTCCAGAATCTATAATGCGAAGGCGATGAATCAGAGCTCTGATCCCTTCGAGACGGATCGCTCCACGGTGGCCGCCGGACCGAGTGAATATCTGCAAAACGTCGTCCAACGAAATCGCGGCGGCGCGGCTGTCGGCAGTTACGCCGTTTGCTCTGCGCATCCGGCCGTGATCGACGCAGCCATTCAGCAAGCGCTCGAAGACGGCAACTGTCTTCACGTGGAGTCGACATCCAGCCAAGTCAACCAGTTCGGCGGATATACGGGGATGACGCCAAAGCAATTCGCGGATGGAATGCGCGTTGCTGCCGCCTCAGCAGGATTGCCGCCTGGTCGTGTTCTGCTGGGAGCTGACCATCTAGGGCCGTTTGCCTGGCGCAGTGAACCGTCGGCTACAGCCATGGCGAAGGCCTGCGATCTGGCTGGTCTTTGCGTTCATGCGGGATATCAGAAGATCCACCTGGACACGAGCATGCCTTGTGGCGACGACAAGATTCTCGATGAGAAGACCGTCGCGGAACGCTGTGCCATTTTGTGCCGAGCTGCGGAGGACGCTTGCGAGGATATGCCGACTGGTTGGCCGAGACCACTTTACGTCATTGGAACGGAGGTCCCGCCTCCAGGCGGAGAAGTGGCAGAGGGAGAATGTCCAGCCCCGACGGCGATCGAAGATGTTCATCGCACTTTGGACGTCTTTCACTCTGCGTTCCGAGCGCAGGGCTTGCTCGCGGCCTGGGAGAACGTGGTCGGGTTGGTCGTTCAACCTGCCGTGGAATTCGGCGACAGCAGAGTTTTCGACTACGATCGCCAGAAAGCGCATTCGCTGGCGACAGGATTGCCCAAACATCCTGCGCTTGTCTATGAGGCCCATTCCACCGATTACCAGTCCCCGGCCGCTCTGGCAGAGATGGTGGAGGACCATTTCGCAATCTTGAAAGTTGGCCCCTGGCTTACGTTCGCTTATCGGGAAGCAATTTTTGCACTGGGCAGCATAGAACGCGAGATTCTTGGCCACAAGCGCGAGGTGAGATTGTCGCAAGTGCGGGAGGCGCTGGAGTTCGAGATGCAGCGCAACCCGGCGTACTGGCGTTCGTATTACCGCAGCAACGATGACGACGAATTGCGCCTCTCGCGTGCCTTCAGTTTCAGCGACCGCTGTCGTTATTACTGGCCGCAGTCCTCCGTACAAGAGGAAGTAAAGCGCCTGCTGCAGAATCTCAGCCTCTTTCCATCCCCGCTGACCCTGCTGAGCCAATATCTTCCGATCGAATACGAAGCGATTCGCGGGGGCGCGCTAGAGAATGAAGCTTCGGCTATCATCGGCCACCACATTCGACGAGTTCTTCGATTTTACGGTGCGGCCTGCGGTGCACCGGCAAGTTGATTCACTCCGGCATGCCGCTCACGGCCGCCGTTTTGCGGGTGAGGTCCAAAAGAGTCTATTTTTTTCTGCGAGCAGATCCCTACTCCATGCTGGAGACAGCCATTTCCTGGAATGCGCGCTCAGGGCGCTCGGAGCAATCACCATCGCACGCCACCATGAAGATGGTGATCATGTCGCGAGACGGAAAGATCCATTCCTGGGTTCCGAAAGCGCCTCCATGACCGAAAGTTCCGAGCGGAAGCAAGCCCCAAACTCCGGTAGGCTTGCTGATGATCTCCCAAGCCAGCCCGTAGTCGGCTCCGGGATACCACCCGGCCTCCATGCCTGAGGTTTGCACTTGCCGCATGGTTTCGATGGTTGCGGGAGAAAGAAAGCGCATGCCTTTCCAGGTTCCGCGATTCAGGATCATTTGGCAGAAATGCGAGATGTCTTCTGCGGTGGAAAACAGGCCGTATTCCGGTCCGGGATATTTTGCGCCTTTGCGGAAGGCACCGGGGTCGCCGCCCAAAATCTGACCTCCGGCGCGAATCATTTTGCCGTCTTTGGGCATGTAGACGATGGCAATTCGATCCAATTTGTCGGAGGGAGGATAGAAGAACGTATCTTTCATTTGCAGCGGCTGCAACAGCCGGCTTTGAATGAACCTTTCATAGGATTGGCCGGAAACAACCTCGATGATGCGGCCGAGGGTCGCGAATCCCGTGTTGCTGTAAAGCCATTTCGTGCCGGGCTCGAATTCGAGAGGCTCCTTCGCGAATGAGGCAACAGCTTCCGCCAGCGTGTGATCCATCTTCCAGTGAATATCCTTCATGTCGCCCTCAGGCATTTGGCGCATTCCGGATGTGTGCGAGAGGAGGTCGCCGATACGGATCGGGCGGGAGGGCTTCTTAGGCCATCCATTCACATTGACCATCTGGTCGCGAAACTCAGGTAGGTAGGTTTGCACTTCGTCGTAGAGACTGATCTTGCCTTCCTCGCAGAGCATCATGATGCCGACCGCAGTAATCGGCTTAGTCATGGACATGATCTGAAAGATCGAATCCTCGCGCATGGGGCGCTTCTCTTCGATGTTCTGCATTCCGACTGCTGTCTTTTGCACGACTTCGCCGCCTCGTAAGACCATGGTCACAATTCCGGCGGCTTCTCCAGCGTTTACGTACTCCTGCATTCTCTGCTGAATCTTGCCGAGCCGCTGCGGGTCGAGGCCGGCCTGAGCTTTGTCGTCCGCGGCCGAGACAGAGAGCGCGAAGAGCACCGACACGAGGGTCACAGATAGCAGTCGCGGTAAATTCGAACGTCTACTCGAACGTCCAAGAATTATCGACTTCCAGAACCGAAGCTGTCGCGGTTGCATGTTTAGCCCTTTCGAGACTCTAAGTGCTATCGGCTGGGGTGAACGACGATACTTATACTCCCTTTTTCCAGTCTGGATCGCTGCCCTTTTTCAGACGAATGGTCAGGGAACCGTCGGGGTTGGTGCGCTCGTGGCAAGCCCAACGAACGGGCCTCCGCACACCTTTGACCTCAACTTCAGCCCGCAGAATGATCTGCTGACCGTCCATGCCCTTGGGGAGAATGAGCGAGGCCTGGCGCAATTTTCCGGCGTACGGTTGGCCCGCATCGAGATTGCCTCCAACTTTGACTCGGCCGTCGGGAGTCTCGGCGTAGATGCCTAGAATTCCCGGCACGCCGGCGACGCCATCGTTGACGATGCCCACAATCAGTTCCATCGTGTCGTAGCGTTTTCTCTGCCAGATGATGGACGGGCGAACGCGATAGCCGAGCCGTTGCTCCATGGCGCGAAGTGAGTCGGGATATTTTTCATAGTAGCGCCGGATGTTATCGGCTTCGGTCCAGAGGCCAAAGTAGTTGGTTCCGATATCAAGGGCGTGAAAGCTCGCACTCTCGCGATAGGGACGATCGATGGGGCCGCCGATGCGGTGAGGATAATCGTCGGTTGGCACGGCCTCGTCGTCCGGTCCAACAAACGCGAGCATCGAATCCGACAATTTGCTCAGGCAGGCTTTCTCTTCGGCCGCGAACTCGGGGAGCACATAATGGCGGTTTTCGCCATCTTCCATGACGATAGCGATCCAGGGGGGGCGATGGCTGAGTTCTTCGATTTGGATGGGCTCATCCATAATGAGGCTGTCGGACCGCAGCCAGCATCCTGCTCGAACCGCCATATCCTGCACCTGCCGGTTGCCCACATTGCTGATGTCGGGCTGGGTGTTGACCGCCAACGGAGTCGTCTTCCAGGCATCCATCTGGAGCCTGGTCATGTGAACAAAAGTCTTTTCCGCGGTCAGGTAGTCGGGAAACGGGCTTGGTATGTCGTTGGTGTGACCCTCTCCCCAGAATCCGTACATCATCAGATCCATGTATTCCAGCAGCGGATTGCCCTCGAATTTCGCGGCGAGCAACTCGTTTAACTCGGTAAAGGCTTTCTGAAACTCGGGAGAATCGTAGCGCGGTTCGTAGAAGTCAAAGCCGGTGTGGTGCTCCTTCGATTTGTGGCCGATGTTGACGATGGGAACTTTGTCGTGCAGAAAATCCGGCAGCGAGAGTTTTTTCGGCTGGATATTTGGACTGGACAGTTGGATGCGGAAAGCGACACCCAGATTGTGACGCCTGGCAGCATCGAATGTGGCTTCCCAAACGGGAGAGAGTTGCAGCTTTCCGGGAGTAGTCTGTATATCTCGCCAGTCGCACCGGATGTACAGGACGTCGACGAATGGCAGGGACGCCATTCTTTCCACGCTTTGTTCCAGCGTCTCTTTGCCACACTGCACAGTCAATGCCGGACCGTTTTCCTCCCACGTGTAGCCGACTAAGCCGGTGCCGAAATTCCGGATGTGATTGCGAGAGGGCTGCGTGGCGAAAATTGTGTACCAACCTTCATCCTGGGCGATGCCAAATGGGCCCTGGTCGAGTCGGTTGGTTACGGTCGGGCAGCCGAAGTCATAGCCCTCCCATTGATGGTCAGGAACGTCGGCCCACAACCGTGGACGCATGAGACTGCTGACTGCGCCCACAACTGCTCCGGCTTTTACGAAATCACGTCGCCGCATGATGGCCCTCCCAAAAAATATTTTTCGGCACGATCGGGATCGATGATCGTGGATCGATGGCAACACGAACGTTGTGCGTGCGCTCCGATTCACCAATCCGCTGAAATTTCTAATTCTTTGCCGATCGATCAACTGCCGAATTAGCCTCTGCGTTTAACCTTCCTGACGCAGGTTGGGACGCAGAGTGAGCGAGCCATCCTCATTCAGCTTCTGGTGGCAGGCCCAGCGCACCGGATAACGCATGCCCTTCACCTCGATCTCCGCTTTGAGCTTCAGTCCCTGCCATTTCGTGCCTTGCGGCAGCACAAACTGAGCCTGGCGGATCTTTCCCGGCAGAGGATATCCGGCATCCAGGCAACCGCTCTTGAGCATTTTGCCGTCTTCACTCTCGACACTCACTCGCAAGACGCCCGGCACACCGGCGATGCCGTCATTGGCGAAGCCGATGATCAGGCCCATATAACCGTTGTCTGTATAGCTCCAGATGAAAGAGGGCCGCACGCGATATCCGATGCAGCGATTGATCCGGTCAAACGCTGCCGGATAAGCCTGATAGTAGGTCATCAGATTCTTTGCGTTGATCTGGTGGAAGTTCCACAGGGACCAGTAGTTCGCGCCGATATCCATCACATGAGCGATCATGTTCTCGGCCGGGGATATCCCTTCGTGAGCGAGGCTGGGATCGGGAGGTTTTCCCGGAATACCCTGCTCGAGCAATGCTGCGATCCAGGGTGGGCGATTGCTGAGCGCCTCAATCTGCTCATTCTCAATAAAGATGGTGTCGCTGCGAATCCAATTATTGCTGCGGACAGTGCGGTCCAACATTTCCGAATTACCAACCCGGCTGAAGTCCGGTTGAGTGTTGGTCAGCAGAGGAGTCTTTTTGAAGTACTCGAGCTGGACCTCGAGCATGTTCATCCATGTCCGCTCCGCAGTCTGGTAATCAGGGAAAGGATTGTTGCCGAATGGCCAAGTATGACCTTCGCCCCAGAAGCCGTACATGAAGGTGTCAATGAATTCGATGAGCGGATTGCCGTCGAATTCTGCTGCCAGCAGGCCGACCAGTTCTTTGAACGCCTGCTGAAAAAAAGGATCGTCATAGCGGGGCTGATAACGCGAATGCGGGTTCTGCAAATATCTTTGCTCCGCTTTACTGCTTTCCTGATCGCTCAGGACCAGATCCACTTTCGGCACTTTGTCGAGGACAAAATCGGGGAGGGCCGCTTCGTGGGTATAGTCTGGAGCGCACATCTGAACGCGCAATCCGACCCGCTTGTTGTTCTTCTTCGCCAAGTCAAAAACCAGCTTCACGTAATCAGGAAACTCCAGGCGTCCGGGCCGGGGCTGCACTTCCCTCCAGGTGGGGCGGATATAAAGCTGCTGTCCCAGGGGAAATCGAACCAGGTCCTCGATCGCCTGGGGAATATTGTCGGACTTGATTTCCTCCGTTCCACTGTCTGCCGTGATATAGGTGACCAGTCCCTTGCCATAGTTCGGCACGACGTCTTCCGAAGAAGTCGTGGTCATCACCACGTCGTCAGTCGGAATGACGGCATCCGGCGGGTATTGCGGGAACGGACCCTGATTCAACCGATCGGTAACTTGCGGGCCAGAGCCGAAATCGTACCTCGCCCAGTTGTGCGCGGGGACGAATGCATGCGCTTTGCCAGTTCCGAGTTCGGCAGCCACCGCCAATGCGACACCGGTCTTGAGAAAGTCTCTGCGCTGCATTGAAGTCATGCCCTCCTTCGGTTACTCGGCTGCTGCTCGGGAACAGGCTTCGTGGCCCCAACCAGGTGATCTGCCCGGTGGAATCTCACGGCGCGGCTCGGCGTGATTGACACAAAAATCCGGCGAATCCTGAATTCGCCACACCTGTCCCCAACAGACTCCTCGCTTCCCAGGAGTTTCTGAATCCTGGGAAGCTGAGGAACTAGAACGCCAACTTCAGAGCAAACTGAATCTGCCGCTGCGGTATCACCGTGGATGTAATCACGCCAGTAGCTCCAGGGCCATCGGTGATGTAGTTATCGGGTTGAGAGAAGACCGGGTGGTTGAAGGCGTTGAAGAACTCGGCGCGAAACTCAACAGTGAACCGTTCGGTAACGTTGAACATTTTTCGCGCCGACAAATCTGCTGTGGTCTCTCCCGGTCCTTCAAGAATGTTCTTGTGCGCATTGCCGAAACAACCGC
>CAVPNR010000029.1:0-92643 GCA_963706645.1 uncultured Acidobacteriaceae bacterium | reverse complement strand
GCTGCGCGTGTAGTATTCGCGAAGCGTCAACACCTGCTGCACGATTGGAACGAGTTGCACAGCCTGATCGTCTCGCGCCCCTTTTCGAGAAAATCGCAGCAAGTTGTCGATTATGCGATTCATGCGGCGGGCTTCGCTCACCAGACTCGCGAGTTGATGGCGCGCGTGCGGTGCCGCGATGGCGTCGTTGATCAGTTCCCCGTATCCCATGATCGCGGTAAGTGGATTGTTCAACTCGTGCGCCACTCCCGCCAGCAATTGGCCCAGGGCAGCCAACTTCTCGGAACAAACCAACTGGGTATGCAGTGACCGCAGTTCGACGGCGAGCGCAATGTCGGTTGCGAGCCTTTCGATGTGGGACAGTTCAAGCGCATGGATGGTTCGCGTATCCCGTGGCGCCGTCAATTGGATGCAGCCCAGGTATTCGCCTCCCTCGGAGCAGAGCGGAATCAATATCTCTTCGCCGTTTCTCCACTGAGCATTCGAGTTTTCGCGCAGACCAAACAGAATCGCTTCATCCTGATGCAGCGCGTACGAGTTCTTGCCCATAAGCCGCGCATTGGCACACAAACTCCGGATGGCATCGAATGTCCAGTCTTGCGTTTGTGCCTGCAGATTCCGTAAAGAATCCGCCGGGAGGCCACTGGAGCCAGCCACCCGCAACCTGCCATTCGCATCTTCCAATTGGACTACCGCCACACTGAACGTGCTGACGTCGGTGATGGCGGAGGCGATAGCGGGGCAAATCGTGTCTAACTCCGCACCGCTCAGAAGCCGAGAGGTGATCGCGGAAAATCGTTCCAGGCGACGATCGATCCGGTCCGCCTTGTGTTGCATGCCCGCGATCGATTCAGACTTGTCCTCGACAACGGCCAGAATCATTCCAAAAGCCACAAAGATCTTGGGAGCATTCCACAATTCCCCTGGAACCATCAGATGTGGGGCGATGCGGTCGATGAACAACCGAAGCGGAACCGCCGCGCCCCATGTGACGAATCCGCATGCCGTCGTCAGCATGGCAGGCGACAGGCGCCGGTCGTTATAGCACATGAACAATCCCGCCAATCCAAATCCGACTTCACTGAGGGTGGTCGCACCTGCTTCCGGAGATCCGCGAAGCACGGATGCAACTGCCCATGATCCCGCAACCAAACAGAAGAAAGTTGCGACGGCCGAGCGGAACGTGAACCGTCTACTCTCCTTAAGGAAAAAGCACGCGCCCCCGGCGAAACACGCCGCCAGGCACAGGACATAAGGCCAATGCGACTGAACTCCACAGGAGGCGCACACGACGTACGTCACGGAAGGGACACCCAGCACAAGCAGCGCCAGAGTCCGCTTGGCGTAATCTTCAGCCACTTTGGACACTGAAACAAGAAATGCGACCACCGCGGCCTGCAGCGATCCGGAATCGATCGCCTCGAGAATGGATTTGGCTGGATCTCGATCTGGCTCCAGCAATTGCGCCAGAAAATGCACGAACACCAACGTCCAACCCACGGTCCAGAGAGTCAGACGGGCGCTGCGCGCGTGCCGTTTCAGGCACACGAAGATGATGACCAACACGCCGGTGATCAGAAATATCGGAATCTTCTCGAGGATCATTAAGAACGCATAGGGGGGAGGCGTATGGCGCCGCAGTAACCAAGGGTAACCAAACGTAAGTTGTGGGACAACGCCAGAACGTGCCATTGGCATGGCACGGACGTCAGGCCGCATGCACGCTGGTGCTATGCAGTCCAACGTCTGTGGTGGCCGTTCTTGGGAAAGGCTGATCGCGGAAGGAGGGCAGCTTCCGTTAGAACCTGACGCCCGCGCCCCCGGTGATCATGTTGCTCTTCCAGTTGTACAGGTTGCTGGGATTCCCGCCGTTGTTGTTCATGAAACTGAAGTAGCGGGATTCGTAAGTGCCTTGCACATACCACCATTTCCCGAAGTTGCAGCCGACCGATCCGCGCAGAGTGTAGCCGTGGTCGAAATTCGGGTGAGGGGTTGAGACCGGCACAGACGTTTTGTAGTGCGGAGTAAATTCCGGCCAGCCCTGCGCCTCGACGAAAACGCGCTTGCCGTTACCGAATCTGTATTTGATGACGATGGGCAACTCGAGCAGGTTCATGTCGTACCGGTTCAGGATCTGGTTATCGACGGTCGCGGGAGGGAGTAGGATCTTGCGGACCTCGACGTTAAGGCCGATGGAGAAATTACGGACAGGCCATGCCACGCCTCCATAAGCAGCGTATTCCTTAGAGTGGTTGGCGGTATCGACAGGAGCGCGGACCTCTCCACCAGCCACTATATTCGGTCGCCCGGTCTTGGCCGAGGACTTGATGATGGTCAACTCGCCGTTAATGTCGATGACGGCACTGGTCACTGATTCGAGGGAACCGAACCGGTCGGAGGTCTGGCCGACATTCAGGTCAAAAGTCCCTCGTTGACAATAGGCCGGGATCGTGGCCAAGAGAAAGACAAATAGGAAAAATACACTCGCGCGGACTCGATCCGCCTTACCGGGCTTCATCAATACGTTTCCTCCCCTAAAGGGCAGTGTACACTTCGGCGAATCCTACCGGACAGCAAGTAGGATTCTGCGAATCTTTGAGTGTATCTGGTGTGATGCTAATTGTCTGATGCCGAGTCGGAAGGAAGCGTTTTATCGAGGGCTAAAGGAGATCTTGGAGTTGTGTCGCGGACGGAAGGCTCCGTCCGCGACACGCATTCCGCCGAGCAGCGCTCTGAGGCAGGAATTAAGAGCCTTGCTTCTCGAAAACTTTCTCTGCTTTCTTGACAGCCACCTTTTCTTTGCGGAAGGCGCGGGCAACGTCGCCGAGGGGTGCGGGCTCTGGATAGGGAGAACCAAACTCCCAGAGAGGGCGCTCGCCTTGCGCGTAGGTGTAGGTGGTCGGCCCTCCTCCAACTAGAGGATGCTCGCAAGCCATGTCGCTGTGTTCGGCATGCTGAGGATGCTCAGGAAGCGTCACGATCTGCGGTTGGTTGGACAGCACGGCGACTCCGGTCTGTCCGAAGGCGGCGGCGGCGCATAAAAAGAACAGCACAAAGAGTGTGATTTTCATAGGTATCGGGTCCGAATTTCACAAGAGATGGTGCAACCCCTGTTCCAACCTAAAGGGCTTAGAATTCTTAGAGTTACGAGGGGGCACCGGGCCTGGACGCAAGACTTTGCACAATTAAGGAAGGGCGTTCCCCGGCCCAAAAGCCGCGCGGGACACGGGAAGTCACGCAGCGGCGCAGACAGAGCCATTCCAGCGTTGCACAGCATGCTTTTGCGGTGTATGTTTCCGCTGTCAAAATCGAGAGGGCGAAAGCGCATGGAAATGAGGAATTCAGAACAGAAGAAAGTGCGCCGGCGAGTAGCGTGGTCGATGTTGATCGTGCTGTTGGGCTTCTTCACGACCAGTGCGCTCGCACAGACGGACTGCGCCGAGGGGAATGGTGTGCTGGAGATGAATCCACCGAAGAATATGACGGTGCCGGAGCTAATCCAGAAATTCTCCGCCGAGGAAACGAAGGTGAAGGAGGCCCGTACGCAGTACACCTACACGCAGGACGTGCTGGTGCAGACCTTGAACGACAGGTCGGTGGTCGACGGTCAGTTTCACGAAGTCACCACAGTGTCCTACGATGACAAGGGCAGACGGTTGGAAAAAGTGACGTTTGGGGAACAGCCCACGCTGCGAGAAGTTCAACTTGCTCAGACCGATTTTGACGACATTCGCATCTTCATGCCATGGATCCTCACCGCTGACGAAGCGCCACAATACAACCTGACGTATGCCGGGCAGCAGCACGTCGACGACCTGGACACGTACGTGTTTCACGTCGAGCCGAAGAAAGAAGAAAAGGGCAAGCGTTATTTTCAAGGACGGGTGTGGGTCGACAATCGCGACTTTCAAGTCGTCAAGTTGTGCGGTAAGAGCGTGCCGGATGTGATCCCACGAAAGAAAAAACAGCCGATGGATATCCGGCCGACGTTTGTAAGCTACCGGCAACTGGTCGATAAGCACTGGTTCCCGGCATACGCCCGCGTCGACGACACGCTACACTTCGGAGTGCAGTCGATCCACCTGCGCGAGACCCTAAAACTTAAGGACTACAAGCGGACCGCTGGTGCCGCTGCAGCGGTAGCAAAACCCTGATCGGCGCATCTGGGGAAATCAGCGCAGCACTTGATCAGAGACTTAAGGTATGCTGTACTTCGTTTATGGCAGAAGAAAAGAACCGCAGTAAAGACATCGTTCTGTGGATCATCACCGTCCTCCTCGTGGGGCTGGCGATCTTCTGGTACATGAAGCCGCGATAGTTTTTCCTCGAACAGCCGCGTCCCTTGGAAGCGCAGGACCTGCTACGTCTGAACGCAAACTTCGGCTTGGGGCCTGCGTCCGTTGGTCGAGCACTCTTTGCAGCTCTGAATCCCCATTCGCAGGCACATTGCGCCGCAACTGAGTTCGTCAATCTTCGCGATGCGAGTCGAGCAGGAGTTCGGCAGCCACAAGATCTTCCAGTGCGCAGCCCACACTTTTGAAAAGTGTCGTTTCTTCCGGGCTGCGCCTTCCCTGCTTGCTTCCACTCACCAATTCGTGAAGATCGGCGGCAACGTGATCGCGGTTGATCGCACCTTCCTGCAAAGGTATGAACAGCTCTCCAAGTTCCGAGAAGGCTGCGCCGTACGTCTCGACAACGACGCGCGCCCGCTGAACTGTGAACGAATCGACTTCGCGCGTTTGCGGCCGGAAGGCCCCGACCAGGTTCAGATGGGTTCCGGGACGCAGGTCGTGGCCGTCGAAGAGTGGAGCGGTGTGTGAGGTGCAGGTGCAGAGCACATCGGATTCGGAGGCGCAGGTGCGAGCATCGGCCGCGGCGATGCTGATGCCCGACAACTCTCCAGAAACGCTATCGACAAATTCAGCCGAGCGGGAAGGGTTGCGTCCGCAGATGAGCACGCGCTGAAAATTTCGCACCAGCGGCAGCACCGCCAGATGCGTGCGCGCGAGGCGGCCCGTACCGAAGATGCCCAACGTAGCAGCATCAGGGCGAGCGAGGAATTTTGTAGCCACGGCAGACGTGGCCGCGGTGCGCAAGTCGGTCAGGTAGTTGGCTGCTACGGTGAGCCGAGGCCGGGCAGTCTCCGGATCCAACAGCAGATAGGTGGCCTGCACGCGGCCTTCCCTGAGGTCCGCCTGCTTCTCTTGCGCTCGATCGCGTACCAGTACCAGCTTCATTCCAAGTGAACCGGCAGCGCCGTCGTAACAGGACATAGCCAGGAAAATCCCGTGAGCAAGTTCGGCATGGGTGCGCTGCGGCAGGCTGATGGAAGGATAGCGATCGCGAAAGCCGGACTCGATCGCAGCGACAAGTTGAGCGGGATAAAGCAAGCGCCGAACGTCAGCTTCGGAAAGATGGGTATCGGACATTCAGTGAGTGGCTTGACGCAGCCACTTCGCGTGCAAAGTCATTTTACAGAAGGGATACCGCAGAAATATTCACAGTTGACACGGCGCGGCGAAGGAACGCAGAATCGAACACATCTTTTGTCCCCTGCGTCCGGGGAAACTGTGGACCTCGGACTTCAACAAGAGCCTCTTTTCAAGCTGTAACCACCTAACTGTTCTATTGACCCTAAGGAGAATCCCTACTCATGAAGCAACGAATGACTGTGCTCAGCCTGCTGGCTGCGCTTGCGGTGTTTGCCTGCGTCACAAGCACTGCCTTTGCCCAGGAAGATACGATGCCGGCCTATCCGATGTTTGAACGGCTGCGGCCAACTCTCCACGCCGATACCGGCAATGCACCTGCGACTCCGCTGAAGACCTGGAATGGGTCATTCGTATACAAGAGCCATACCTACAACTACAACATGGTTGGCACAGACCCTACCACTGGCACTTCGACCACGGTTAAGGTCTTCGTGATCCCGGTTGCGCTCAAGTATGTATCCAATGGAACCACCACGATCTTCAGCCCCGAAACGCTCCAGAGCAACGGCAAGTCGGCGGTCGTCAACACGGTGAACTCGCCGATTTTCAAAAACATGAACTGGGTTACGCCCATGGGAACCGATCTCGGGACCACACAGTACGAAGACGCTTTCCAGCGCGGCAACTTCTGGTCCACGGTCGCCGGGACGAACTACCACGTGCTGCTAGCTCAACCCAAACTGGTGCCACTGCAGACCCTGACCGTACCGGCCGCCGATGGTAAAGTTTCAACCGAGTTCGGTCTCACGGTGGGGACGGCAGACATCAACTGGTTCGATGGTCAGTTGCAAGCGATCCTGACCAAGTATGCAAAAGTGATCACGCCAACCACCCTGCCAATCTTCATCACGTACAACTCCTACCTAACGGAGGGCGGATGTTGCATTGGCGGATATCACAGCGCCTATGGCAGCGCCTCTGCGCCACAGGCCTATTCGCACTTCACCTACATCGGTACCCCGGGCATCTTCGCGCAAGATGTTTCGGCCTTGTCACACGAAGTGGGCGAGTGGCTGGACGATCCGCTCGTGGTGAACACCAACGGCAACCCGGTTTCCTGCGGAATCCTGGAAGTGGGCGACCCGGAGGAAGGCTTCTCGAACTATGGGGCTTTCCCTTACACCCTGAACGGGTTCACGTATAACCTGCAGGACCTGGTCTATCTAGAATACTTCGGCGCCCCTAATACCACCTCGGTGGACGGTGGCACGGAATCGTTTCACGATAATCCGTTTAAGCTGGGAATCTGCAACAACGGCGGTTAATCGAAACTGCGCTTTGAGGAATCAACCCGTCCCGCGAGGGACGGGGTTTTTCTTTGTATACGAGAAGATCTGCGCAGTTGGCCTCGGGGAAACCCCGTCGGCCCCACAGAAAGCTGCGTTACGAAATACGGAAATGCGTTTGCAATTTACGAAAACGGAACAAGACAGGGGCTCAAAACATTTGCGCATTGACTCGCGGTTCACTGAGGAATAGAAGTCGAGCTACTGAGTCACTGTGAGACCTTGCCGAAATCGAGCTTGGCCATCAGCAGGGGCTGGGCTGGGTTCGGTCGTCACTCCGTCGCGAAAAAGAAAATTCCCAAGGAGAAACGATTATCTATGAACAGAAGAAGTTATGCTTTCCTGAGCTCAATTGCTAGCGTGTGTCTGTTGATCTGCCTGGGACTTGCCGGAAACGCATCGGCCCAAGAAGAGGAGATAGAGACTCCTCATGCAAGGTACATGGTGATGCCTCCGCACTTGCGTCCCGACGTCGCCCCGCCCGCAGCTTCACTGCGAAGTTGGGACGGATCATTCACCTACGGCTCGACCAAATACACGTACAACATGGTAGGTACGGCGCCTTCCGCCAATACCACCGCGACCGTGACTACCTACATCATTCCAGTGAAAATCGTGATCACGGCAAGCAACGGGTCGAAGTCCACCTTCGATCCATCGCACGTGCTCGCCAACGGAAACACGGTGACGACCAACACTCTGACCTCACCCATTTTTGATTCGACTACAACGTATGTACAAGGTGGCGTCAACCTGGGAACAACCCAGTACATTGACGCCTTCCAGCGGGCCAACTTTTGGGGAACGGTAAAATCGAAGCCGAACTCCCATCTCCTATTGAATCCAATTGTCCTTTCCGAGCAGACATTGAGCCCGACGCGGACCTATGGAAAAACCGGGAGCCCATTTGGCTTCACGGCGGCAGAGGTCGATATCAATTGGTTTGATTCGCAGGTTCCGACTCTGATCAGCAAGCTTGGAATCCAACCCAACCAGTTCCCCATCTTCCTCCTGTACGACACGTATCTCACCCAGGGCGGATGCTGCATCGGCGGGTATCACAGCTCGGAGGGCAGCGTGAGCAACCCGCAGTCGTACGCGGAAGCGACCTATGTGGATCATACGGGCGTGTTCTCGCAGGATGTTTCGGCGCTGTCCCACGAAGTGGGCGAGTGGGCCGACGATCCATTGACCGTCAACTACAACGGAAACAATACGCCGTGCGGGATTCTGGAAGTCGGCGACCCGGAGGAGGGCGACGCCAACTACGGAGGTTTCCATTATGTATTGCACGGGTTTACTTACAACTTGCAGGATCTGGCAATGCTGCCCTATTTTGGGGCGCCGACTAGCACCTCAGTCAATGGGTGGCTGAGCTTCCAGCACAATACATCGTTGTCGATTTGTTCGAACGGATCGTAGCCCATTGTTCTCTCTCCCTGTCGCAGGCCCGCTCCCGCAATGGGGCGGGCTTTTTGGCGTGAAGACTCACCACAATCTGTGACACCTTACCTGACGTCCCGGTTAAAACAAGTACTCCGTCGGCCTTCGCGATTGTGCCTAAAGGCAAGGCTCCTTCCACGCCATCCATAACGTTTCCCTACAACATTTTGTACTTCCTCTTCCGGAAACCATCGGCTGCAGGGTTCACATAACTCAAAACATTTTCGCAGGCGTCGATGTGTGCAGAACTTACGGCGGGAATGTTATGGAATCGCGTTTGCCAACCTCCTCTGTGCCGAGTTTGTGCGGGGAAATCACGCTGAAGACAAAACAGCGCAAGACACTGGATTGTAAGCTCCCCCGCCGGCACGAAGGAGAATGGAATGAAATCCTTTTTTGGGGGCAAGATCTGTCTGGTTCTGGCGCTTGCGGCCTTGCTGTTCAGCGCTACATTTTCACTCGCACAAGGAATTGTGACCGGAACAATTTCCGGCGTAGTGGAGGATGCCCAGGGCGCAGTCGTGCCCAATGCCAACGTTACAGTCACGCAAGTGGCCACGAACCGCGTCTTCACAACGCAGACCACTTCGGCAGGAATCATTGCGCTGCGCGATTTGCCTCCTGGAGCATACGACCTGAAGATTGAAGTGCCCAGCTTCCGGCTCTACGAATCGAAGAATGTTGTCGTGGCCGTGGGAAGAGACACGAGTCTGGGAACCGTGAAGCTGTTGGTCGGCTCATCCACTGAATCGGTCACCGTGGAAGGTACGGCCCCGCTGATTGAAGCCACTACGGATCAGATCTCGGAAACCTTTAGCACGGACAAAGTCGCCAGCCTTCCGATGGGAAATACATTTGATTCTCTGGCCATGTTCATCCCGGGCATCGCCACCGTCGGCGACGCCAGTTTCAGCAACAACAACGGCGCGGAAATGTCGGTAAACGGGCTCCGCGCACGCGCCAACAATTTTCAGATCGATGGCCAGAGCAACAATGACAACTCCATTGCCGGACCATCGATTTTCTTTGGCAATCAGGACGCGATTTCGGAACTGCAAGTCGTGACCAACTACGACGCCCAATTCGGCCGCAACTCTGGAGCCGTCATCAATTACGTCACCAAATCGGGGACCAACCAGTTTCACGGTACAGCCTACGAATTCTGGCAAGGCTCCACATTCGACTCGCTCGAAAACAACGAAAAGAATCCCTTGCTGGGCTTCTGTTTGCCGAACCAGACGGCCGCGGACGGCTGCATCGTGCCCACGGTTCCCGGCTTTGTAGACAATCGTTTCGGCGGAACCGTAGGAGGCCCGGTCAAGAAAGACAGGATATGGTTCTTCGGCTCGGCCAATTTTGAGCGGCAGCGCTTCGCGGGCTCGCCCGCTTCAACCGCCAACGGCCTGGTGCCCACTCCGAATGGAGACGCCGAGCTGGCAGCGGCGTTTCCCGGCAGTCCCATCGGTTTGATTGAAAGCACAATCGGGCCGAACGCCGTCAAGGCCGGCAATCCGGTATTTACCAACATTCAAAATATACTGATTACAAACCAGATCGATCCGACCACGGGATTTGCATTTCCCTGCACCACGGCCGGCGTGAACGGATGCACGCCGATTGAGTTCGGCTCGATGACGCGCTTCGTTCCCGGTCCGTTTAACGACTACGAAGCTACCGGCCGCCTCGACTTCAAGCTCTCGAACAAGGACAACTTCTTCGGACGCTACGTCTACCAGAAGACCTTCAGCGGCGGCGTGAACTTCGGCAACGGAATCCAGATCGGCGACTGGCAGAGCGTCCCGGGGTTGAGCCAACAGATCGGCTTGGACTGGGTGCGAAACTTCAGCAACGTTTTTGTCAATCAGGTGCGCTTCAGCTTCTCGCGGGCTAGCAGTTTCTTCCAGGAGGAATCGTTCCCGGGTTGCAATTCGAATACCCCGACGAATTGCCCGGCCGACATGGTGCTGATCGGTTCTGCCCCTCAGGACAGCGCGACTTTTGGCGTCAATGCCGGCTTCCCCCAAGGTCGCATCATCAACGTTTATCAATTGCAGGATAATGCGTCGATGCTGAAGGGAAAGCACTCCCTCAAATTCGGCGGCGAACTCGATCAGCAGCGTTCACCCAATGTGTTTCTGCCGGGCGACAACGGGATATTTCTGTTCCCCTCCTATAGCGACATGGTCGCCAACAATCCCTTTGGCAGCCAGATCGTATTAGGGAGTCCAATCCTCCCGTTCAGCGAGTGGGACGTGGGCCTCTATATTCAGGACGACTGGAGAGTCAAGAGCAACCTGACCCTGAACCTGGGCATGCGGTGGGATTGGTACCAGCAGGCGATCAACTTGCTTCATGATGACAGCGTCAAGCAGCAAACGGGATCGAATCCGCTGTGGTCAACCAGTTTGCCTTTGAGTCAGACAACCGTGCCGACGGTTCCCCAGGCGTTGAAGAATTTCGCTCCAGTGATCGGATTCGCCTATACACCGAACATCCTCACGGGACTGCTCGGGGTCGAGAAGACCGTGATTCGCGGCGGATTCCGCATCGCCTATGACCCCGCCTTTTACAACATGTTCCTGAACGTTGCCACGGCGGCGCCCAAGGTGAATTTTGCCACGCTCGGACCGATTGTTGGAGGGCCAACCACAGGTCTTCCGACCACCGGCTTCTTTGGGACAGATGTCATTCCGTTCCTCGGTCCCCTGGCAGCAGGCGGAAACCCTGGATTCGCCAACCAGACCCAGGTGCCGCAGAACTTCCGCAATCCTTACACGGAGCAGTGGAACCTCGGCATCCAGCACTCGTTCAATCCGCGGATCGTGGCTGAGGTTCGCTACGTCGGGAATCACGCCGTGGGGCAATTCCAGGAACTCAATGGAAATCCCGCACTCGGGCCCCTCATCAGCGCCGGCTTCCAGAACGTAATTCCTGCCGGACTGAAGCCCTGTACCACGGCCGGAGCGCCCGGATTTGCAGCCGGAAATGTGAATTGCAACTTCAGCAACGTCACCCAGTATGCCAATACGGCTTCGTCCAACTACAACGGGGTGCAAAGCGAGTTGCGGATCGCGGGTTGGCATGGACTGACCGCAACCGGCGCGTACACCTTCAGCAAGACGATCGACAACACCAGCGAAGTATTCAGTACGATCGGTGGCGGCAATACGCTGGGGTATGCGCAGAATCCGTTCGACACGAGCGGAGCGGAACGCGCCAATTCCGGCATCGACTTCCCGCACGTCGTGGGAGTTGCTGTGGTGTACGACCTGCCGTTCTATCAGGCACAGCGTGGCCTGGTGGGGCACCTGCTCGGTGGCTGGCAGGTGAATACCACTTACCGGTACACCAGCGGTCAACCCTACACAACCATCCAGAAGTACGTTTCTGGAAGCCTGTGCGATCCGACGGGGAACTTTGGCGGGACCTATGACGCCTGCCGTCCCATCGTTTCGAACGCCGCGGCGCCGCTCGCTACCGTCGGTCAGTACAATTGCACGGGTTCGACGGCCTCGACGTGCAGCCTGGTCGACTTCGTAAGCCAGTTGCCGACAACCCCGAACGCGGTGCACTGGATCCAGAACAATCCATCCGCCGCTATCGTCTATGGCACGCCCTTTGCGGGAGTGGGGCGCAACACGCTGCGCGGACAGGACATCAGCACAGCGAACCTGGCGTTCTTCAAGAACACCAAGATCACGGAGAAGCTCACGGCGCAATTCCAAGCCCAGGCCTTCAACGTGATGAATACGCAGTTCCGCGGCGTGCCTGACCCGATTCTGGATGATGTCGCCCGCGGCAGCTTCCAGAACACCGATTACAACAGCAACGGCGGTCTGACTTTTGCCGGAAATATCATCACCGATGGGATCGGCCGGCGCCGGCTGCTGTTTGGAATGAAGCTGATTTTCTGATCTTGGATTCAGCCCAGCTATCCTGGCCGGCTCGATTGAGCCGGCCTTTTTTTGCGTTGCGACTCTTCGACTCACACACGAAGGAACAGAGATCCTGAAGGTTTTCCTTCGTGTGACTTCGTGTCCTTCGTGGTTCAGCCCTCCTCGCCAGCCACGATCCACCTCGCCTCTAGGGTTTTCCGCCATTCATCGGGTAAGATACTTCGGCTGCGGTAAGAAACGTCGCAGGCGACGTTTCTGCGGCGGCGAACAATATCTCCGCTCACGATGAATCGCGAATACCACAAAGCCTATAGCCAGGAACTGCACCGGGACATGGAAGCGCTCGTCTTCGGGCACGCCGGAATGCCGCTGCTCGTCTTCCCGACCTCGATGGGAAAATTCTTCGAGTACGAAGACCGCGGGATGATTGGCGTGCTGGCGCCGAAAATCGAACGTGGCGAACTGCAGGTTTTCTGTCCGGACGGCGTCGACACCGAGAGTTGGTACAACAAGGGCGTGCATCCGCGAGTTCGGGTGCTGCGACATCTGCAGTACGAGCGCTATATCCTGCACGAGTTCCTGCCATTTATCCGGTGGAAGAATCCGGCTTGGCAACTGGCCGCGACCGGCTGTAGCTTTGGCGGATATCACGCCGTGAATTTCGCTTTGAAGCATCCCGATGTGGTGACGCATTGCGTGAGCATGAGCGGCGCGTTCGATATCCACCAGTTTCTGGATGGCTACTACGACAACGATTGTTACTTCAACAATCCACCGGACTTCATTCCAAACATGACGGACGATTGGTTCCTGAGCCGCTACCGCCAAATGAAGATCGTCCTCGGTTCGGGGGATTGGGACATGTGTCTGGATCAGAACGTGAAGTTCTCGGCGATTTTGAATAACAAGGTAATCCCCCACTGGCTGGACGTTTGGAACGATAACTCGAAGCATGATTGGCCGTTGTGGTTGAGGATGGCGGCAAAGTATTTCTAGGAGCAGTACATGGTTGCTTGGCTGAGATCCGAGAAAGCGTCGGCTTTGTTCCTTTATTCGGCGTGGGCGGTTGTTTGCGCGGGTCTCTTCATGCTCTTCATGTTGACGCCGTGGTTCCCGGAAATTGAAACGATGCGGAGAGGGGAAGTCCTACTGCGGATACTGGGTGGCGTGTTGGGAGTTCTCGGAGCGCCAGCCTCCTTGGTGATCTGGATCGGGATGATCGTCTATTGCGCCCGTAACGACCACTCCCCGATTAGAGTAAAGGCTTTCTGGTTGATTCTCTTTTTCACCACTGCGTGGTTCGGGGCTGCGGTCTATTTTTTACTGTGTATCAGCGAGATGTACACGCTCCGAAGCTGCTCGCATCGGTGTGAGTGCAGGGATCCTTCGACTGCGTAAGTGCTTCACTTCGTGAAGCACTTACTTCGCTCAGGATGACAGATAAAGAATGGAGAATCGGTCGTGAAGAAGATTGGGATTTTGTTTGGGATGGAGAACACGTTTCCGCCGGCTTTGGTCGAGAAGATCAACGCGATGAAGGTGGACGGCGTTGAGGCGGAGTTTGTGAAGATCGGAGGGATCCGGATGGATGAGCCGAAGAAGTATGACGTCATCATCGACCGGATTTCGCAGGATATTGAGTTCTACCGCGCGTATCTGAAGAACGCGGCGCTGCACGGAACGATTGTGGTGAACAATCCGTTCTGGTGGACTGCGGACGACAAGTTCTTCAACTACGCGCTGGCGCACAAAATGGGCGTGGCCATCCCGCCGACGGTGATTCTGCCGCACAACAAGCATCCCGAGGGCACGACCGACCAGTCGATGCGGAATCTGATTTTCCCGCTCAACTGGCAGGAGCTGTTTGATTACGTCGGCTTCCCTGCGTTCCTGAAGCCCTATTCCGGCGGCGGGTGGAAGCACGTCTATAAGGTGCATTCACCGGAGGAGTTCTTTCATCACTACAACCACACTGGCCGGCTGTGCATGACGCTGCAGCGCGGAGTGGAGTTTGACGAGTATTACCGCTGCTACGTAGTGGGGCAGGAGAAAGTGCACATCATGAAGTACGACCCCAAGGCGCCGCATCATGAGCGCTATGTGAAGGGGAATCCGCCGCCGTCGACTCCGACATTGCGCGAGCGGATTGAAAAAGGCGCTTTGTCGCTTTGCCTCGCGCTGGGATACGACTTGAACACGGTGGAGTTTGCGGTGGAAGGCGGAGTGCCCTACGCGATTGACTTCCTGAATCCGGCGCCGGACGCGGAAATTACTTCCGTCGGGCAGGAGAATTTTGATTGGATCGTGAATGCCGTCGCGGAAATGGCGGTGAAGATGGCCATGAGCGGGGATAGTCCCGTAAAGGAATTGCGGTGGGCGGGATTCTTGGCCGGGGCTGCGCCGCCGAAGCCCGAGCGTAAGGGTGAACCGGAGTGGGTTGCCGCGCGGAAGCGCAAGCCGACCAAATAAAGCGCACAGATGAATGGCGCCAAAAGGCTCGTCGGCAGCACGGTTGCCGGCAACGCGCTTGTCATCCTGAGGACCGCGGTTTTTGCGGGCCGAAGGATCTATGCAACCGACCGGCGGCTCATGCGGTGCAGGCAATTTACATAGACCCTTCGATTCGCTCAGAATGACAAAGCGATGAGAAAACGTAAACCTGCGAAAAACGTGGATGAGTATCTAGCGGCAGTGCCGGAACCCGCGCAAAGCACGCTGAAACATATCCGTGCGGTCATTCGATCGGTTGTGCCGAGAGAGACTACCGAGGTCATCAGCTACGGCATCCCGATGTTCAAGTTCAACGGGATGCTCGTGGGTTATGCGGCGTTCAAGAACCATTGCAGCCTGTTCCCGACCGGCTCGGGTGTACTCGACCAGTTCGAGAAGGAACTGAGCGGCTACCGCACGTCCAAGGGGACGATTCAGTTCCCGCCCCAGAAGCCATTACCAGACGCGCTGCTCAAGAAGATCGTGAGGGCGAGGGTCAAAGAAAACAAGGAATGGGACTGAGTTAGCGCCGTTTCCGAAGCGGGATTCGAGCATTGTTATACTGTTAAGACGTTTTGCCACCGCTTTCGTGGCAAGAGTGATCCGTGGATTTCGGGGTTCAGAATCCTCGTTAGAGTGCGCGGCGAGGAAGCCGGCGCCACATAATTCAAGTTACTTATGCAGCCAACTTTCACCATCGGAATTGAAGAGGAATATCAGACTGTCGATCCCGAAACGCGGGATCTGCGCTCGCACATTCACGCCGAAATCCTGGAGAAGGGGAAGATGATTCTTCAGGAGCGCGTGAAGGCTGAGATGCACCAGTCGGTAGTCGAGGTGGGGACGTCGGTTTGCGCCAATATTAAAGAAGCCAAAGCCGAGGTCAAGAAGCTGCGTAGCAACATGGTGCGACTGGCCAAAGAAAATGGCTTGCGACTGGCCTCGGCGGCGACGCATCCGTTTTCTGACTGGCGCACGCAGGAGATTCATCCCGACCAGCGCTACAAGAATATTGTCGAGGATATGCAACTGGTGGCGCGGGCCAATCTGATTTTCGGGCTGCACGTGCACATCGGGATCGAGGATCGCGAGACCGCGATCCACATGATGAATCATGCGCGCTATTTTCTGCCGCACATTCTTGCCCTGTCGACCAACTCGCCGTTCTGGCTAGGAATGAATACCGGATTGAAGTCGTACCGCTGCAAGGTGTTCGACAAGTTTCCGCGGACGAACATTCCTGATTACTTCCCGAGCTGGGGCGAATACGAAAATTTCATCAAGCTGCTGATCAAGACTAACTGCATCGACAACGCGAAGAAAATCTGGTGGGACATCCGACCGCATCCATTCTTCAATACTATCGAATTCCGCGTGTGCGACATTCCGATGCGGGCCGACGAGACGATTGCGCTGGCGGCGTTGATCCAGGCGACCGTGGCCAAGCTCTACAAGCTGTACACCGCGAACCAGGGCTTCCGGCTGTACCGCCGCGCGCTGATCATGGAAAACAAGTGGCGCGCTGCAAGGTATGGACTCGGCGGCAAGCTCGTTGATTTCGGCAAACAGACGGAAGTGCCGGCGCGCGACCTCGTCCATGAGTATCTGGAGTTCATCGACGATGTGGTGGACGAACTGGACTCGCGCGAAGAATTGAATTACCTCCACACGATCCTGGAAAAAGGAACCGGGGCCGACCGGCAGCTCCGCGTCTTCCATGAGACTGGGGATTTGAAGAAAGTGGTTGATTACATCATCGAGGAGACGGAGGCGGGACTGGAAGAGGCGTCGGCTTCCGTACGAAAAGTAGGGTAATGAGTTTTCCTGTGGAACACACTTCAGATTCAGTCAAGATCCCAACGTTGTCGCAAAGGGCGCGACAAGGGTGGGGCACCCTTAACATTCCTTTCGATCCCGAGTACACTCCCGGGGCTTTCAACGCGGTCAACGTTTGCCTGCGAATGCAGCCCAGCGAGCGGGTCTGCGTGATTACGGACGAAGCGACGATTGAGATTGCAGCCGCGATCGCGCGGGAACTCGACAAAATCGGCGCCCCTTATCACGGCTGGGTGCTGGAAGAGTTGGCGGAGCGTCCGTTGACCGATTTGCCGCGCCCGATTCTCGATGACCTCGAGGGTAGCCAGGTTTCGATTTTTGCGGTGCAGGCACAGACCCGGGAGTTGCGCTCGCGCATTCAGATGACCGACGTCGTGAACCGGCGCAAGATTCGCCACGCGCACATGGTGAACGTCAACCGGCAGATCATGCTGGAAGGCATGCGAGCGGATTTTGCGCGCGTCGACCGGCTCAGCCAAAAAGTGGTCGAGATGGTCCGCAAAGCCTCGAAGATTCGAGCCACGACCGCCGCGGGTACCGATCTTACCGCCGACTTGAATCCGAATTATAAATGGCTGAAGACCAGCGGGATTATCTCTCCCGACAAGTGGGGAAATCTGCCAGGCGGCGAGATCTTCACGACCCCAGGCGAAGTCAATGGGACGTTTGTCATCGATGGCGTGGTTGGCGATTATCTCTGCGCGAAGTTTGGCGACTTGAAACAGAATCCCTTGACCGTGCACATCAAAGGCAACCGCCTGACTGAAGCACACTCGGAGAATCGAGAACTGGAAAGCGATTTCTGGAAGTACACCCACACCGACGAGAACAGCGACCGCGTGGGGGAGTTCGCCATCGGCACCAATATCGATTTGAAGGAAGTGATTGGACAGATTCTGCAGGATGAGAAATATCCCGGTGTGCACATCGCGTTCGGCAATCCCTATGGCGCGCATACCGGCGCGGACTGGGATTCGACCACGCATATTGACGTCGTCGGACGGAAGTTCAACATCTGGGTCGACGACGAGCAGATTATGCGGGACGGGAAGTTTCTGGTCGAGGCGTAGGAGCGCGCAGAAATTCCCTTCTCAGCCGCCGGAGATGCAGATTGATAGGGCTCCTTCGACTTCGCAAGAAACGCCGACTTTGTCGGCGTTTTTTGCTACGCTCAGGATGACAGATCGCTGACAAAATGATTCCCTCCTTGCGGCAGCAATTCAACGACAGCTTTACTCCCGAGAAGTATCACGCTTTCTTGCGGCGGGTGGACGAGGCATGCGGGACGCACGTACAGTTTCGGCTGTCGGAGACACCCTGCTTTTTCCCCAAGGCACTCGTTGATCGGATGGCTTCGGATGGGCGGGATCTGATTCGGCAATTGGTCGACAATCCGGCTTATCGCGCGAAGTCAGACGAGGCCGTTCCTCCAGAGTTCAAGGTTCCCAACGAAGCCCCGCATCCCATGTTCGTGCAAGTGGATTTCGGGTTGGTGCGCGACGCGCGCGGAGAGTTGCAGCCGAAACTGGTCGAGTTGCAGGCCTTCCCTTCCCTTTATTCCTATCAGACTTCCCTGGCCGACGCTTACATCGACGTGTATGGGCTCGACCGGCGACTCAACTATCTATTGAGCGACCTTGAGAGTTCTTCTTATCGCGAACTTTTGCGACGCGCGATTGTAGGGTCGCATGAACCTGAGAATGTGATCCTGATGGAAATCGATCCTGCCCACCAGAAGACGCTGCCGGATTTTCTGCTGACCGAGAAAATGCTTGGCGTGAGGACCGTCGATATCGTGGACATTAGGAAGGATGGGTCGCGCCTGTATTATGACCGCGGCGGCAAGCGGATCCCCATCCGGCGGATTTACAACCGTGCAATTGTTGACGAACTGGAGCGCAAGCATGTAAAGCTCGCCTTCGACTGGCGCGACGAACTCGACGTGGAGTGGGCCGGGCATCCGAACTGGTATTTCCGGATCAGCAAGTTTTCGATTCCCTACCTGAAGCATGCGTCAGTACCGAAGACGTGGTTTCTCGACCGGCTCGAAGAGATTCCTGCGGACCTGGAGAATTATGCCCTGAAGCCGCTGTATTCATTCGCAGGGCTGGGCGTTGTAATCGCGCCGACAAGAGAAGAGATTGCGGCGATTCCGGCGGAGAAGCGACCGTACTACATTTTGCAGGAGCGGATGCATTTTGAGCCGGTCATCGCCACTCCGTTTGGCGGGACCAAAGCCGAAGTACGGGTGATGTATATCTGGCTCGACGATCTAACGCCGGTGATGACCATCATCCGCATGGGGCGAGGGTTGATGATGGGAGTCGATCACAACAAGAATATGCAGTGGGTGGGAGCTTCGGCTGGGATGTATCTGGACGAATAGCGGCAGGATGGCTCCCCAACTTTGTAGGCGTGGAGGAGTGGATGAAAAGCCCCGGGCTAATCTTGTGCGTCGGTGCGTGTTCACTGGCGCTCCCGGCGTTCTCGCGAGTTAGCGGCAACGGGACAGAGAAGATTGTTTTTGTGCGGCCCGATCCGGTGATCACCACCGCTTCTTCTGGAGTCAGGTTGTCAGGTGACACGCGCGCATCCGACTCAAAGGGTGGAGTAAAGTTGAATTCGGTCGACGATCCCGGGATGCTCTACCATGCGCATCGGAAAGATGAACCTGCTGGCCACCATGAATCCTGACGGCAGCGGAATCACGGATTTACATCTCAACGGCTACGACCCGTCGGTTTCTCCCGATGGCACGAAGATCGCCTACTGTTCCCTGCATGACGATCAGTACTCGCAGATCTATGTCGCCAACTCGGACGGTTCGGGTGAAAAGCGTCACACCAAGATTACAACTGGCGACTCCTGTGGCCCTGTGTGGTCGCACGACGGAAAGAAGATCGCGTTCTACAGCTTTGCCCTGCCGCACCCGAGCCGCAATCCGGCGGTCTGGATCATGGATCCCGACGGCTCGAACATGAAGCGGATTGCCGAACACGGACTTTCCCCGTCTTGGTCTCCCGACGACAAGCCGATGGTCTTTGCATCGGACCGCGGTGGCAAGTTCCAGGTTTACGCCATGAACTCGGACGGATCGAACGTCCGGCGATTAACCAACAACAAGGCGGAAGAATCCGCGCCGTCCTGGTCGCCGAGCGGGCAGGACATTGTGTTCGTTTCGGACCGGGGAGGAGAACATCCGGCGCTATTTACGATGGCTCCGAATGGATCAGGTCAACAGCGGCTGGTGTTTTCCAAACGCCAGGATTTCTGTTTCCCCGCCTGGTCACTCGACGGACAGATGATCGCCTTCACCTCGTTGAATCGCGTGGGTGCTCAATATGTAGCGGTGGGCGAGGAGCGGCCCAAGTGCGAACTGTGGACCGGCGAATATCAAATGTTCACCCTCGGCGGCCAGATGAAAACCCACCTCCTGACCAACACGAAGTACATGGCCATGAAGCCCACGTATGGGCGGATCGTGACGGCTCACTAGCGGGCTGTGGAAGGCTTCTTTTGCGGTCGCGTCAGGGCGATACGGATGGTCGTTCCTTCCGCCACGCGCGAACGAGAAGGGCAGATAGCCCTGCGTGGAGTGCAGTGGCTGGCCAAAGCAGGATCCCCGCAACACCATTGGCTGCGACGTAAGCCAGATAAAGCGTCACGAGTAAATTGTAGGTCAATATCCCAAAGACAGGCCGGAGCATGATGCCTTTCGGCCAGCAAGCCACCGCCAACGCGATCAGGCTGATGCCGGCAATCCGACACGCCGAGAAACCTGCTCCGGCAATGTCGGAACCGAACAACAACCGGATCACGATCGGCGGATCAACCACCAGGACGAGACCGGTCTAGGTTTCGATGAGCGCCGCGACAATGAGAAGTTTTTTCATAAAATAACCGGCAGTCCAAGGCTGAACTGCCGGTCATGACTTGGTTTACTGCCGCGACATGGCCACCCGAAGAGCGTCTTCCGGCGAAACCATGTGTTCGCCCTTGTCGTCGGCGATGGAGAGCAGAACGCCCTTCACCACACCGTTGAAGGAGTTGCCCACCGGACCGTAATCCGGGGAAACGGCGGCGCCGCTGTCCTCGCCCACGTCGCAGCCGTCGTCCGCGGAGAAAACCATGGCCAGCGTTGCTCCAACCGTTCCCTCGCCGGCTGGCTTGCCGTCGAGGAAGAGGCTGACCTTACCGCCCTTGCCGAGGCCACCACCCGCATATGCAAACTCCATGCGTACCTGGTGCTCTCCCGGTGGAAGCGTGTTGCCTTCCACCATGAAGTTCTTGAAGCCGCCCCAGTTGTAGCAATACTTGAGTTTGCCGTCCTTCGCGTACAGACTCCAGCCACCGATGTTCGCGCCTTGAGAGATGATGACCCCCTCGGCGCCCTTCTCCGGCACCACAATTTCCGCCGTGACGGAGTGCGACTTGTTTTTGATATTCAGAACGCAGTTCTCCGATAAACGTCCCATTCCCTGGAAAAGAAGCTGCGTATTTCCTTTAATCAGTTTGGGCCGGCCGGCGGTGTCGGGATTCATCTTCTCCATCAACCGGTCGTCGAGAGGTAGTACGTTGTATTTTGTCGCTTCGATCAGCCACAGGCGCTGCAATTCGTGCAACTTCTCCGGATTCTGCTTGGAGATGTCACGTGCCTGCGTCCAATCTTTGGTCGTGTCGTACAGTTCCCAGACATCGTCGTCAAAGGCCGGAGGCTTGACGCTCATGGCTGTCCAAGGAGTCTGGTGGTGCGTCACGGCGGTCCAGCCCTTGTGATAGATGCCGCGGTTCCCGAACATCTCGAAGTATTGAGTTTCGTGCTGGTCCGGTGCCTTGGCATCGTTGAAGGTGTATAGCATGCTAATGCCCTCGATCGGGTGTTGTTGCACGCCGTTCACGGACAATGGCTGCGGGAGTCCCGCTGCTTCAAGGATCGTTGGGGCAACATCGATTACGTGCGAGAACTGCTGCCGCAGTTCGCCCTTTCCCTTGATTCCATTCGGCCAGTGCACGATCGTTCCGTTACGAGTTCCGCCAAAGTGGGAAGCGACCTGCTTGGTCCACTGGTAGGGAGTGTCCATCGCGTGTGCCCAACCCACTGCATAGTGGTTGTAGGACTCGGGTCCGCCGAGTTTGTCCAGGCGCTGCCCCAGGTACTCGGGCGTCTCCATGGACTGCAGACCATTGAAGTAGCTCATTTCGTTAAAGCAGCCGTTGATCGAACCCTCAGCCGAAGCGCCGTTATCCCCGATGATGTAAAACACGAGCGTGTCGTCGAGGATCTCGAGTTTCTTCAGGCCATCCAGGATCTTGCCGACATGGTAGTCGGTATATTCCATGTAGCCGGCATAGACTTCCATCTCGCGCCGCAGCACGGGTTTGAAGGCTTCGGGCATGGCGTCCCAGGCCGGGATCTCTCCATGGCGTGCGGTAAGTTCACAATCCTGCGGGATGACTCCGAGTTTTTTCTGCCGGGCGAAGGTCTCTTCGCGCAGTTTGTCCCAGCCCTGGTCGAATTTGCCTTTGTACTTGTCGGCCCATTCCTTGGGCACGTGGTGCGGGGCATGAGTTGCGCCTGGTGCGAAATAGACGAAGAAAGGCTTGTCAGGGGTAAGTGCCTTCTGTTGAGAGATCCATTTCGTACATTTATCCGTCATGTCGTCGACAAGGTGATAGCCCTCTTCCGGCGTCTTCTTGTTCTCAACCGGAGTCGTACCCTCGAAGAGTGACGGATACCACTGATTCGCCTCGCCGCCGATGAAGCCGTAAAAATACTCGAACCCACCACCGCCGGTAGGCCATGCATCGAACGGCCCGTTCGGGCTGGTTTGCCATACCGGCACTTCATGGCACTTGCCGAATTGCGCGGTGGAGTAGCCGTTGAGCTTCAGAGTTCGCGCCAACGGGGACATCGTATTCGGCAGTACCGAGCAATAGCCCGGCGCGGCGGTGGCAATTTCGGTGATGCCTCCCATGCCGGCCGAATGGTGGTTGCGTCCGGTTAAGAGCGCTTGCCGCGTAGGCGAGCACAAAGCCGTTGTGTGAAAGCGATTGAACTTCAGGCCGTTGGCTGCCAACTGCACCGCATTGGGAGTCTGGCAAGGACCTCCGAAGGCACTGGAAGAACCAAAACCAGCGTCGTCGATAAGGACGATCAACACATTGGGCGCCCCTTTGGGGGGCCGGAGATCCTGGATCGGCGGGTACTTCGTGTCAGGATCCCGGGCGTCGTAGGTCGTTAGACTAAATGGGTGCACATCTGGAATGGGAAGAACGGAGCGTGAAACCTTGTCAAAATCAGGCATATAGAGGCTTCCTTCCTTTGAAAATTTGCAATGTTCGCGGATTGAAGACAAGAGGGCGTACTCGTCTCGATTCCACCACACCCTAGAAGTGTCGCCTTCGCGAAGGAACTGTCAAAACGTACAGTTTTGTGATCTCGCGTACCTCGCTTGACTTGGCAGGGTGGCGTGGCTTGGACGTGAGCAACGAGCTAGCTGATGTGCTGGCGAAGGTGAGTCAGGATCGAGGTTTAGGAGCGTGTTCGTCGCAGACAGCTGCGATGGCACCGACTTCCATCGCACACCCAAGCAGATGAGTGGCAATGTTGGGACAGCCCGGTTGGTCGCACAAATATTCGGTGAGGAGTTCTTCGCGCCCGTCCGGCGCCTTGAGGCCCGTCTTGATGGTTACGTGAGGAATTGAAAAGTCCCTGTGTGATTATAACTGATCCTAAATGGATCTCGTCCGCAAGTAATTCTCTATATGCCCGAAGGATTACCGATTTGCGGCGACGTTCCAAGGATCGAAGGAAGTCCAAGGCGGAGCCTCAGCTAGCGGGTGGGACCAGGGCAGCTCACTTTGCAGTGGCTGTTTCTAACCGGCGATTGATCAGAATTCCACCGGCGATTAGCGCAATCGTGATCCCCACAAACAGAACCAGCCATCCCCAATACTGCGTGGGATGACGTAGTACTCGGATGAAGTGGCGCCCGTACAAGTCGGCCACCACGGCGATCGCCGAATAGCGGACGGCTCGAGAGATAACCACCACCGCGAGAAACTTCCCCAAAGGATAATCGGAGGCGCCGGCTGCCGCGAAAAACATGCTGGTCGGCGTTGGAATGGGAATCGCCGCGGAGGCCGCGAGCGTGCCCGTTCCCCAGCGCTTGAACAGCTTCAAAAATTTTGAAACTCTGCTTTTCTTGAATTTTTTGTCCAGGAATGCCGATCCCGCATGGCGGGCGAGACGAAATGTAATGTATGCGCCGATCACCGATCCGGCCGTGGCCGTGGCGGCGTATTCATACCACGGATTGCGATGACTCGCAGCCAGGATCGCCGTGAGGATATCGGGCCCGCCAAAAGTCGGAATCGGTGAACTGTCGAGGATCGCGAGAAAGAAGAGTCCGAGCGCGCCCAAGTGGCGCAGGGTCGTGGCAAAACTCTGCGTGCTCCGTCGTCTTGGGGCGGGAGCCAGCAGGCTCAGCAGGTCCAACATCTTCACAATAGTATCAAGCGGATCGGCTGGGACTCGGTTGATGGTCTTGTCGCCAAGCGCACGAAGTCGAGCCGAGGCCTCATTTCAGGTCTTTCCTTCGTGATCCTTCGTGCCCTTGGTGGTGAGCGCTTTATAGGTTCAGCGTGCGACTGAATCGTGCTGGAATAGCTCAGCCGTTCTTCTTGACGATGGTGGTCTCCAGAATCTTTCCGTTGGGACGTTTGACCAGCATCTTCTCGCCGTGAAAGCGGACGGGAACCGAAGCGCCGGGATTGAACTCGCCGGGCAGATAGCCGTCGGACGATGCAGGATTGTACTCGCCGACGTACTCGGTGCCATTGACTCTGACGATAATCGCAGTCCGACGGTTTTGGACTTGTGCAGATTCGCGGGCGATTTCCTGCTCGGCCTCCGCCCAGTTTTCGAGATCGCGGCCGGGAACTCTGCCGTTGCGGATGTAGATTTCTTCGGCACGCCGACGAATGGCTTCGTGCTGGTCACGCATCACACTCGGCCAGGGGTTAGGAGTTTTTGCAGCGGCGTTCATGACCTATGCCTCCTACTGGGCAAAATGCCCCGCTTGTCCATAATATTCGCGTAAACTGCGCTTGGGTTGGCGAGCATCTCACCTTAAGGACGTAGCCGAGTGCAAGATGGGAATAACAACCATCAGGGTCCGAAACGGGAGGCAGAGAGACGTCATCGTGGACAGATCTCCTCATCGGATGAAGGGCGATGAGCTTGGTTAGCGGCAGGGCTCGAGGTTATTCCCTTCCCGAGTCGTTCGTCCTCCTGAACCCATGCCCGTCCGCGCGAGTTGTTCGCGTCGTCGCGGTCTTCGCTCCTTACTTGTAGTCCTCCGTTTCCCAGTTCCATCGTATTTGTCCAATCCGCCCTGTAGGCCTCGGCAAATAAGGGAGTTGACCGGATTCCGGCGGGGGCCTAACATTACCGCCGAGCAAGGTCGCGCGCTCTCATGATCGGCCAGCAGGTCTCCCATTACCGTATCCTGGGCAAGCTTGGGGGCGGTGGTATGGGTGTGGTGTACGAGGCTGAGGACCTCAAGCTCGGGCGGCACGTTGCCCTGAAGTTTATTCCGGAAAATCTGACCGGCGACCCCAAATCGCTGGAGCGTTTCACCCGCGAAGCCCGGGCAGCATCGCAGCTCAACCATCCTAATATCTGCACGATCCATGGCATCGAAGACAACAACGGGCATCCCTTCATCGTGATGGAGAAACTCGAGGGCGAGAGCCTTAAAGCCCACATTGCCGGGCATGCCATGGTGGTGGAAGAAGTGCTCGACGTGGGCGTGCAGATAGCAGATGCACTGGTGGCGTCGCATGCCAAGGGGATCGTGCATCGCGACATCAAGCCCGCCAACATTTTCCTGACCCCGAACGGACAGGTGAAAGTACTCGACTTCGGACTGGCGAAACTGGTGCACACCGAAGACGACGGCGCTGCCGATCTCTCTCTGACCGCGGTTGGAATAATTCCCGGGACCGCGGTTTATATGTCGCCCGAGCAGGCGCGCAGCGAGACCATCGACGCCCGCAGCGACCTGTTTTCGTTTGGCACCGTGTTGTACGAAATGGCCACGGGAAAGAAGCCGTTCACCGGAAATAACTCGCTGGTCACGCTGGATGCCGTGCTGCATTCGAAGCCGGTCCCTCCGAAGGATTTGAATCCGAAGATTCCCATCGAACTGGAAGGCATTATCGGCAAGGCGATGGAGAAAGATCGCACGCGCCGCTACCAGAGCGCGACAGAGATGCGCTCGGACCTGTCCCAGTTGAAGCGCGAAACCGAGTCGGGGACCGTCAAAAGCGGCAGCGCCACCGTATTGAAGCTGCGAGCAGCATCTCGGACGTTTGGCAGAAATTCGAGCTTGCAAACGTATCTGCTGCTGGGCATGGCTGGCCTGCTGTTGGCGGTGATCGCATCGGTGGGCGCGTGGTGGTACAAGCACAAAGAGGTTGCCAATGCGGAGCAGCAGAATGCGATCGCAGTGCTGCCGTTGCAGAACCTCAGTGGAGACGTTAACACCGACTATCTCCGGTTCGCGCTTGCCGACGAATTGTCAAGTGTGCTGACCTATTCCCGCTCGCTGGAGGTCCGGCCTTCCTCGGTTACGCGCAAGTATGTCTCGCCCGATATCGATCCGAAAAAGGTTGGGCAGGAACTCCGCGTGGGCCGGCTGCTGCAGGGGCATTTCATGAAGCAAGGCGACCAGTTGACCGTGACGCTGGAAGCGATCGACGTATCGACCGAGCGGCTGTTGTGGCAGGGGACAGCCACGGGCAAAGCGGAAGACTTGATCGGACTGCGCGAGCAATTGACGAATCAAGTGCAGCACGGGCTGCTGCCGATTCTGGGCGGGGCCGCCGGCACCCTGGATTCGGCGACCTCGCGGCCGAAGAACCAGCAAGCGTATGACCTCTATTTACGCAGTGTCGCCGTGCCGCACGATCCCGGACCGAACAAGGAAGCGATCACGATGCTGGAGTGGTCCGTGGGAATCGATTCCAGCTATGCGCCAGCGTGGGAAGCACTAGGACAGAGATATTATTTCGACTCGGCTTATGGCGGGGGAGGCGAAGAAAAATTCCAGCGATCGAGTTCCGCGTACGAGCGAGCCATTGGGCTCGATCCCAACCGGGTGATGGCCGCCAGCCTCCTCATCACCAATCGGGTGATGCGCGGGGAACTCGGCCGCGCCTATGATGCGGCGACAGAATTGGTGCGGCGGCGTCCGCAGAGCGCCGATGCACACTTCGCCCTGAGTTATGTGCTGCGTTACGCGGGCATGCTCGAACAATCCGCGCAGGAGTGCAACACGGCACGTCACCTCGATCCAGGAAATTTTGCCTTTCGGTCCTGCGCGTGGACGTTCCTCGAGATGGGCAAGACCGACCGGGCGATGGACTTTGTGCACCTCGACGCCGGATCGGAATGGTCGGCGTGGGTGACTCCCTACGTCTACTTGGCAGAGGGCAACGTTGCTGAGGCGCACTCTGCGGTAAGGAATGTGGGCAAGGCCGCGACGTATCACCGCGAACTCATGGATTCCTGCACCGCGCCGCAACGCCCGGCAGACCTGCCGAAGATCGTGCGCGAAACCGAATCCTCGGTGATCGTGGAGCCCGATCCCGAGCTGTGGTATCACCAGGCTGCGCTGATGGCGGCATGCGGACAGAATGAACCCGCACTGCGGCTGCTCAAGGCTGCGGTGCAGCAGAATTATTGCGCGTACTCGGCGTTGCTGGAAGATCCGCTGCTCAAGGATCTGCGGAAAGAAACCGCCTTCAACGAAGTACTGACCGCGTCGAGTAATTGCCAGGCGGTGTTCAAAGAAGGACGCAGCTTCTGATGTAGGGGCGGACGCATTCCTCCGCCCCGCGAGCGAAGCGAGCGCCGCCGGACGAATGCGTATGGGGCGAATTGCCCTTCGAATCTCGCTTCTCAGAAGAACCTTTTGCTCATCCTATGGGGAATCTATCGCGGCGGGCGCTGCTGAAATCTTCCATTGTGGGAGCGACGGCTTCCGTCCTTCCCGCGCTGTCAGCCCTTGATACGGCCCCGCGCAATGGACGCATTCACCAGTCGGTCTGTCAGTGGTGTTACCCGCATATTCCTCTCGATCAACTGGCGGAGTACGCAGCCAAAATCGGTCTGCGGGGCGTCGATCTGCTGCAGCCGGACGAATATGAAATCCCGCGGCGCTACGGGATCGTATGCACCATGGGATACGCCGGTGGCGGCGATATCGGGAAGGCTCTCAACTGCACCGAGAATCACGCCGCGATTGAGCAGGCATTTCGCGCGAACATCCCGCGAGCCGCGAAGGCAGGCGTGCCGAACGTGATTACATTCTCTGGCAATCGCGCTGGTCGGTCCGACGAGGAAGGCGCGCGCAACACGATCATCGGGCTGAATCGCGTCAAGAAGATCGCGGAGAATCACGGCGTCACGATCTGCCTGGAGTTGCTCAACAGCAAGCATGATCATCACGACTATATGTGCGACCACACGACATGGGGGATGCGCGTCGTGCAGGAGGTGAACTCGTCGAATGTGAAGCTGCTCTATGACATCTACCACATGCAGATCATGGAAGGAGATCTGATCGCCACGATCCGCGGCAACGTCCAGTGGATTGGCCACTTCCACACCGGCGGGGTTCCGGGAAGGCACGAACTCGACGGCTCACAGGAAGTTCAGTGGGATGGAGTCATGCGGGCCATCGCCGACTCGGGCTTTAAGGGATATGTGGCGCATGAGTTCGTCCCAACGGGCGATCCGCTGGAGTCGCTGCGGAAGGCGGTGGAGTTGTGCGACGTGTAGCAGGGCTTCCGGCGTTCGGCTTCCGGCTTTCAACCACGAAGGCGGTCGCCTCGCCCTTGGCCGCCACGAGCGTCTAATCTGAGTCAAGATTGGAAAGAATTTGCGTCAAACGGGGGGTAGGCCCCATCCTTGTAGCGTGAGACATTCCGGAACCCCTAGCCTGCTGCGGCCCCGTCGGCGCCGCGCTTCCTTTATTTTTGCGCGTCTGTACTTTGTTGGTGCCCAACTGGTCTGCGCTCTCGCGATTCTTTGTCTCGGCGCGACTGCGCAGGTTCCCGTTGCGAACAAACCGCCTTCGCAGGTGGCAAATGCTGCCGCAGCCAATTCCTCACCGGGCACTTCCTCCCCGAAGCTCGACGTTCTGGCCGACCCTCCCGGACTGCTCTATCAAGGCGTTCCGGCGGAGATTCCGCAGGATGAGGGAATGGCCGGTCTGCGCCTGGAACTTCTGCGGTTGGGAACGACGGCGCGGCTGATGCAGGTAGTGGCTCATCCAGACGATGAAGACGGCGGCATGCTCACTCTGGAGGCGCGCGGCCGCGGCGTGAGCACGCTGCTCATGACTCTGAATCGCGGCGAGGGTGGGCAGAACAAGATTGGCAGCAATTTGTCGGATGTGCTGGGCGTGCTGCGGGCGGAGGAGTTGCTGGCGTCAGACCAGTATTACGGCGTGCAGGAACGATTTTCGCACGTGGCCGATTTTGGATTCTCGAAGAATCCCGAAGAGACGTTTCAGAAGTGGGGCGGGCACGATACAGCGCTGGCCGATGTGGTGCGCGTGATTCGCACGTTCCGTCCGGAAGTGCTGGTCGCCCGTTTTTCCGGCACCGAGCGTGACGGTCACGGGCATCACCAGGCGTCGAGCATTCTGGCGAAAGAGGCATTCCGCGCGGCCGCCGATCCCAAGCGTTTCCCCGAGCAGATCGCCGAGGGGCTCCAACCTTGGCAGGCGAAGAAATTTTATATCGGAAATGTCTGCGGCTTCGGCGCGATGACGTGTGAAGACGACAAATGGACCATCAGGTTGAATACCGGCGAAAAGAGCGCGGAACTCGGCATGGGCTACGTGCAGTTCGCGATGCAGGGCCTGCGTCATCAAATGTCGCAAGGCGCAGCGAACTGGACGATTGATCCGGGCGACCGGTTTACCTTTTACCGGTTGGTGGATTCGGTAATCCCTCCAGCGGTCGGCAAGGACGGGCACGAAAAGAGTTTCTTCGACGGCGTCGACACGACGTGGCAGGGATTGGCGGCTGGGCTGGGAGCGGTCGAGAAGCAGGTTCCGCGCCTGCGCCAGGGGCTGACCGAAATTGCTCAGCAGGTGGAGCAGGCCGCAGCTTCCGCGAAAAGCAGCGATGCCTCCGCTGCGGCAGCGCCGCTGATGAAAGTGGTGGCCCAATTGAATCGGGTATCTGGCGAGGTGAGTGAAAGCGCCTTGGGCAATGCCGCCAAACTCGACCTGCTGACGCGCATTGCTGAAAAGGAACAGCAGGCTGAGACTGCGCTGAATCTGGCCTTGGGCGTGAGCCTCTCCGCCGATGTATCTTCCGACGGAAACCCCGCGTCTCACGCGGCAAAAGAACCAGATGCGTTGACTGCCGTTTCTCCAGGACAGGAATTCGTGGTCGCCGTGACGCTGCACAACAGATCGAAGCTCCCGCTGCTGATCGATCACATCAAGCTGGACGTTCCGGCGGGATGGAATACGATCAGTGGCAAGACCAAGCCTGAAACCGTCAAGGCGGGCGAAGATTTGCACGCGAACTTCCGGCTGCGCGTGCCGAAGGACACAAAGTACACGCGACCCTACTGGCATCGGGACGATCCCGAAACCGAGGCCGTAAATCACATCGACGACGATCGGTATGTTACCCTTCCCTTCCCACCTCCAGCGCTGCGGGCGCGGATGGAATATTCAATCCCGGGCAGTGCACCAACGAGGAATGGAATTAATGCCGTAGTCGTCACGCCATTTATCGATGACTCCGGAAAGCTGCGCACACGTCCATTGGCGATCGTGCCCGCATTCTCGGTCATGCTTGAGCCCGGGACGCAGGTCATCTCGACCCCCAACGGCTCGACCACAATCGTTGCAGTGGGCGTGACCAGCAACTTGTCGCGCGACGTGCATGGCGCCCTTCACCTGGAGTTACCAAGCGGCTGGCGCTCCGAGCCGGAGCAGTTTGCCATCGACCTGAAAAAGCGCGGCGAGAAGCAAGACTTCCGGTTCAAGGTCTTCACCATAGGCTTGCAGCAAGGCCGTACCACAGTCCGCGCGGTGCTCGAATCGGAGGGCGAAAAGTACAGCGAGGGATATACGCTGGTCACGCGCGAAGATCTGGGCAGCTTTTACTACTACCAGCCTGCGCGGCAGCGCGTGAGCATTGTCGATGTGCAAGTGCCGCATGATCTGAAAGTCGGCTACATCATGGGCGCAGGCGATGACATTCCCACCGTGCTGAAACAAGTTGGCATGGACGTCACGCTCATTCCGGCGGAGAAGATCGCGAGTGAAGACCTCAGCAAGTACGGAACGATCGTGCTGGGAATTCGCGCCTACGACACGCAGAAGGATGTCGTCGCCAATAACAAGAAACTCCTCGATTTCGTTTCCGCCGGCGGCACGCTGGTGGTGCAGTACAACACAGGCACAGGCGACTTCAACGCCGGCAAGTTCACTCCATACCCCGCAGAACTGAGCCGGGCGCGGGTCTCCGTGGAAGAAGCTCCGGTGGAAATTCTCGCGCCCGACGATTCCGTCTTTCATTATCCCAACACAATCACCGCGAAAGATTTCGACGGCTGGGTACAAGAGCGTGGTCTCTACTTCATGGACAAATGGGACGACCACTTCACGCCCCTGCTGTCGTGCCACGATCCAGGAGAAGAGGCACAGAAGGGCGGCTTGCTGCGAGCAAAATATGGCAAAGGCACGTATATTTATGCCGCTTACGCGTTCTTCCGGCAGTTGCCCGCGGGCGTGCCGGGAGCGGTGCGGCTGTACGTAAATCTACTAAGCGCGGGGCATGAGAAGCAGTAGCCACAGACGACACAGTCCGCAATCGCAATGGACACCCCAGACACGCAATCCGCGGCTAGCGAAACACGAGTGGCCATGATGCGCGCCGTTCGCATTCATGCCTACGGTGCGCCCGAGGTCATGCAATTGGAAGAACTCCCGCTGCCCGTTCCTCGCGCTGGGCAGGCGGTAGTTCGCGTCCACGCGGCAAGTGTTAATTTTCTCGATGTACAGAAGCGGAGAGGCGAGTTGGTGGGGCAGGCGTTTTATCACCGCGCGGGCACGGGCGGACCGGATCTTCCCACTACTCTGGGCAGTCAGGGCGTTGGAGTCGTAGAGGCGCTTGGGCCCGAAGTCAGCAATGTCGCGGTGGGCGACCGCATCAGCTTCGTTGGGGAATCCTATGCAAGCCATGCCCTGGTCCCGGCCGTGCGGCTGATGCGAATTCCGGAAGGAATCAGCTTCGAGCAGGCAGCGGCCGGAATGAACCAGGGCTTCCTCGCATACGCGTTCACCCATTTCAGCTATCCGGTCAAATCCGGCGACTGGTGCCTCATTCAGGCTGCGGCCGGAGGCATTGGTCTCTTGCTGTGCCAGATGGCGAAGCTTCGGGGTGGACGCATAATTGGGGTTACTTCCGCTGAGAACAAGGCAAAATTCGTGCGAGACGCGGGCGCAGACGCAGTCATCATTTCCACGCAATGTGATATCGCAAGGGAAGCACGCAGAATTACCGATGGCCGAGGCGTGAGCGTCGTCTATGACGGAGTCGGCAAAGACACATTCACGGCAAACCTCGACAGCCTGGCGCCGGGCGGATACCTGGTGATCTACGGCCAATCCAGTGGATACGTGCCGCCTTTCGACCTGATGACGCTGCAGGAAAAGGGGTCGCTGTTCGTTACCCGCACCAACGGGCTGCCGCATATCAAGGAATATCCTCACTACCTGAAGCTATTCGCCGGCTGGGTGAAGGAAGGAAAACTTTCCATCAAGATTGATCGAACCTACCCACTAGCTGAGACCCCCCATGCGCATGCGGCCTTTGAACAGCGCCTGGTCAGCGGGAGGGTCCTGCTGCTTCCTTAGCGGTGTTCGACTCTTCGAGAATGTCATCTCCTACTCAGAGCAGTTCGGGTTCTCCGAGTCTCATCCGCGGCATGGGGCTGTGGAGCGCCACCTCGCTGAACATGATCGACATGATCGGCGTGGGACCGTTCATCACCATGCCGCTGGTGGTCAGCGCCATGGGCGGACCGCAGGCGCTGCTGGGTTGGGTCGCAGGTGCGCTGCTGGCCGTGTGTGACGGACTCGTCTCCGCGGAATTGGGTGCGGCGCTACCGGCATCGGGCGGATCCTATCGCTACTTGCGCGAAATGTACGGGCCGCAGAAATGGGGACGGCTGATCTCGTTCCTCTTCATCTGGCAGGTTTCATTTTCCGCGCCTCTGTCGATCGCCACCGGATGCATCGGCCTGGCGGGATACGCCGCCTACTACTGGCCGGAACTGGATACCGTGCTCGCGCATCATGAGGCAGCAGCACATATTCCATGGGTGGGAACCCTGCAGGCCAGTACGATCGTCACGCCGGGAACCGCCGTCGCCGTGTTGATCTGTTTCTTCACAGTGCTACTCCTCTACCGCAACATCACCGCCATTGGCCGGCTCTCGAAAATACTCTGGTTCGGCGTGATGGGAACGATCGGCTGGATCATCTTCGCCGGGCTCACGCACTTCAATGCCGCACGCGCCTTTGATTTCCCCCCGGGCGCATTCACGATCTCCCACAAATTCCTGACCGGGCTGGGCGGGGCCATGCTCATCGCCACCTACGATTATTGGGGCTATTACAATGTCAGCTTTCTGGGCGACGAGATCAAGGACCCGGAAAAGAATATTCCTCGCGCCCTGTTGCTTTCCATTCTGCTGGTTGCCTGTCTATATCTCATGATGAATGTCTGCGTCCTCGCCGTAGTGCCCTGGCGGGAGATGTTGCAGGCGGGACAGAACAACACCGGTCTGTATGTTGTTTCGTTATTCATGCAACGGGTGTATGGCGCGTGGGCGGCGCGCCTGGTGACGGGACTAGTGATCGTAACCGCGTTCGCGTCGGTTTTCTCGCTGATGCTGGGCTACTCGCGGGTTCCGTATGCCGCGGCGAAGGATGGCAACTATTTCAAGGCCTTCGCCAAGGTGCATCCCGTACACCGTTTTCCCCATATTTCGCTGTTGGCATTGGGAGTCGTAGCGGCGGCCTTTTGTTTTCTGCGGCTGAAAGATGCCATCGCGGCACTGGTGGTGATCCGGCTCATTCTGCAATTCCTAGTGCAGGCGGTTGGGGTGATCGTGCTGAGGATTACTCGGCCGGAGATGCGCCGGCCATTTCGCATGTGGCTTTACCCGTTACCCGCGCTACTGGCATCCGCCGGGTTCCTCTTCATATTGTTTAACCGGGAGAACTGGCAGAAGGAGATACGGTACGCTGCCATCATTCTGCTAACGGGGGTGATCATTTACTTGATACGGGCCTGGAAGGATTCGCAGTGGCCGTTTGCTGCGATGGTCAATTCGCAATCGCCGAACTAACCACAGAAGACACGGAGGACGCAGAGGCCCTTGGCTGATCAGATTTCGGTTCCGATTCACGGCACAGGAATGCGGCGCCCGGACGCCGCTTGGACTCCCTTGGGCGAGCCTCTGTTCCGGTCGCTGTGGATCGCAGCCGTCATTTCTTATACCGGAACCTGGATGCAGAACGTCGGCGCGGGCTGGCTGATGACGCAACTCAGCACCTCTCCGCTGATGGTCGGCCTCGTACAGGCAGCCGCTGCGGTCCCAGTGTTTCTGGTGGTGCTCCCTGCCGGAGCGCTGGCCGACATGGTCGACCGGCGGCGGCTACTCTTGTTCACACAGGGATGGATGGTCGTGGCATCCGCTGCACTGGGTGTGTTGACGCTGCTGCACGCGGTAGAGCCGTGGATGCTGCTCGCGTTCACGTTCCTGCTGGGATTCGGCGCGGTTATGAACGATCCAGCATGGCAGGCGATTACGCCCGATGTGGTTTCTCCGGCGCGGCATGCTTCGGCGGTGGCACTGAATTCTGCGGGATTCAATGTCGCGCGTGCGGTCGGTCCGGCGCTGGGCGGAATCGTCGTAGCAGCCGCGGGATCGGGATGGTCCTTCCTCCTGAACGCGGCGTCGTTCTTTGGCGTGATTTACTTTTTGTGCAAGTGGAAGCAGGCCGCACACGAACCGCTTCCCCGGCAGCGAGTTCGCGACGCAATCCTGGAAGGCTTTCGCTACGTGCGCGGCGCACCCGAGGTTCGTTCGGTCCTGATCCGCACTGGAGCCTTCAGCTTTGGCGCGACTTCCCTGCTGGCGCTGCTTCCCGTGGTCTGCCAGCCGCATGGCGCCCAGGGATACGGATTCCTCCTGACCTGCTTTGGGCTGGGCGCTCTGACGGGAGCAGCCCTGCTGCCTCGGCTTCGCCTGCGGTACTCCGTTGATGGCTTGGTGGCTGGCGCAACCGTTGTGTTCGCCGCAATGACATTGCTGGCCGGGCAAGTGCACGTCTTTGAATGGCTCTGTCTGGTATTATTCAGCGCGGGCGCGGCGTGGATCGGCATACTGGCCTGCTTCAACGTCGTGGCACAGACCATGTGTCCGTCGTGGATGCGGGCGCGCGCTCTCTCCATGTACTTGTTAGTGCTGCAGGGCGGCATGGCCGTTGGCAGCGCGGTCTGGGGTTGGCTGGCCTCTCGACAAGGCGTACCCGAGGCTTTGGCGTGGTCGGCCTTGGCGATGATCGTCGGGCTCACAACTATCCGGAGGCATCGATTGACGGCGTCGGAGCTAAAGTTGGCTCCGGCGGTAGTGCGAGACTAAGTACGAGAATAGAACACGAGATTAGCGCGCAAGACGAAGACAATCTAAAAACTAGGGGACCCCGAATGATGAAGCGTCTGGGATTGGTGGTGTGCGGTTTGCTGATTTTGACGATGACGGCGGCGGCACAAGCGGCCAAACCAAAAGAAGAACAACGTAGCGTCACTGAAGTGCTGAACAACACCGTACTTAATATGGAGCATGAGTTCGTCCCCGCGGCCGAGGCGATGCCCGAAGATAAATTCGGATTTGCTCCTACCGTGGGAGAGTTCAAAGGCGTGCGAACCTTTGCCGAGCAGGTCAAGCATGTGGCCGCTGTCAACTACATGCTCGGGGCCGCGCTTCTTGAGCAGAAACCTCCTGTAGATATCGGCGGAGAATCCGGACCAACCTCCATCACCAGCAAAGCGGATATCCTCAAGTTCCTGAAAGAGTCCTTTGAATATGTCCATAAGGCGCTCGCGACCGTGAATGAGAAGAATCTAGTGGGCACCGTGAAGAGTCCGTTTGGAGAAGGTAAGGTAACGCGCTTGGGAGTGGCGACCATCATTTCGACGCATGGATTCGACCATTACGGTCAGATGGTGGTGTATCTGCGTATGAACGGAATTGTGCCGCCGGCCAGCCGATAATCCCCCCCGGGAACTCGGCGCAAAAACACGAAGGGCACGACCGTGAGCCGTGCCCTTCTTTTGTTCAGGCTCGAACTTACCCTAGTTCCCGCGTGTACCGTCGGATTCACCGGGTGGAATCAAACTGCTGCAGTGCTCTGCGAAACTCATGCCGGGATGTCTCTTGAACCGCTCTGGATAAGAGCTCAGTGCCCGCAAGAAAGCCTGAATCTCGATGCGAACCTTCTCGTTGCCGGACACCTGATCGTCTCCCATGATCTGACGCATTTTGGAATTCATCTCGACCCACCCCAAGCGAACCCGAAAACCCGTTCCTTTCAGATGCCTGGGTCCCCAATTCTGCCGACAACAAAAACACGACGAGCAACAATTAGTTTCGCTTGGGGGATATTTAAACTATCGGGGCTAGGAGAATAGTTAAATGGCACCTACTGGCTACAGTGTTTCCTGTAGAACATTGGGAATCACGACTTCCCGAATGAGGTGCGCGCTCCCCGCACGGTGATGGAGGTAGGAAACAATTCCGCAGCCAAGCGGACTTGTGAAAGGTGAGCGGAAATAAGTTTGCGTACTTTCTGCACGGACGCGTGCGGATCGAGAAAAATCAGCACCGACGGTCCCGCACCACTGAGGACAGCCCCCAATATGCCATCCTCTCCTTTCAACTTCTGCAGACACGGCAAAAGCGGACAGAGCGCTGCGCGATAAGGCTGGTGGATGCGGTCTTCGAGCGCGGCTGAGAGAAAATCGGGCCGTCCTTGCGTGAAGGCCGCCAGCAGCAGCATGGAGTTCTGCACGTTCGTCACGACGTCAGCCCGCGAATACTGCGCGGGGAGAACACGACGGGCCTCCTCCGTCGAAAGGCTTTGCTCGGGAATGGCAAGCAGCAGCGGCCATTTCCCTCTCGGGCGGATGCACGCCACCTGAGCTACCGACTCTCCAGACATGCGCGCGACGGTGAGTCCGCCCATCCAGCAGGCGGATGCGTTGTCAGGATGATGCTCGCGCCGGGAAGCTTCACCAACGATTTGCGCGTCCTTCCATCGCAGGCTGCCAAAGTGTACCGCCAGAGCAATGCCCGCCAAGCGGGCAGCAGCGGACGATCCGCAACCCTTGCCGATTGGAATGTCGTTGGCGATGCGCAGAGCTAAAGGCGTGATCTCTCGGCCTGCTCCTTGCAGCACTTCTCGGTAGGTGTCGAGGATCAGATGTTGTTTAAGCTTGCCGCATATTTCACGGTCACGGCCGGTGGCCGCGATGGAGAATTCCCTGCCGGCGCTCGCGTCCAGCGTGATGTAGAAATCCATCGCCAGTGCGGCAGCATCGAAGGCTGGCCCGAGATTCGCGGAAGTTGCAGGCAGAGCGAGGCGCAGTCGCGACCATTTCGAATTCGAAGTTCTCGAAGGCATTTTTCGTATTGTGAATCGTAGCGCCGGTATCCGCCGGATGTCGCGAAGGAAACTACTCTTCAGCTTGCTCCAGCGTTCGCATCACCGCATCCAGCGTGGCATCCAGAACGATCGGCGGACGGCGCAATGGTTTCAACGCGCCGCTGGCTTCCTCATCCGGTGCGCCTTTAAACAATTCGCCGCGATGAAATTGGATGGTAAAGTCCGGATCCTTCAGCAGATTCCCCGTCAGCACCAGCACCACGCTTTCTGCCGGCTTCACAAAGCCCTGCTTCACCAACTTCTTCAATCCAGCGAGGGTGACCGCCGATGCCGGCTCGCATCCAATGCCCTCGGCGCCAATCTCTGCCTTTGCCTGCGCGATTTCGACCTCAGTGACTTGCTCGCAAACACCCTCGGTCGCCTCCAGAACGTGCACCGCCTTCTTCCACGATGCCGGATTGCCAATGCGAATCGCAGTAGCGCGAGTCTCAGCCTGCACACTGACCAGCTTCTTTCCGCTAGCCTCGCGCAAGGTTCGCACCAGCGCGTTCGCGCCTTCGGCCTGAATCACCGACAACCTAGGCAAGCGCGAAATCAGGCCGAGCTCACGCATTTCCACCAGCGCCTTGCCAATCGCGGAACTGTTTCCCAGATTGCCGCCAGGAACAATAATATGCTCCGGCGGCTGCCAGTCGAGTTGCTCCAGCAATTCGAAAGCGAGCGTCTTCTGACCTTCGAGCCGGAACGGATTAATCGAGTTCAGCTGGTATACGGGCGCGCGCAGAACCAGTTCCTGCAGCAGGCGCAGGCAGCCATCGAAATCGGTCCGCAGCTGGCAAGTGACGGCTCCGTAGTCGAGTGCCTGCGAAAGCTTGCTCCAGGAAATTTTTCCATCGGGAACCAGCACCAGGCTCCGCATGCCTCCGCGAGCGGCATAGGCGGCCATGGATGCGGACGTGTTCCCGGTCGAAGCACAGGCGACCCAACGGAATCCAGCCAGGCGCGCGAAGGTCGCTGCCACCGTCATGCCGGCATCTTTGAATGATCCGGTGGGGTTCAAGCCCTGGTGCTTCGCGAACAGTCGTGGAACGCCGGTGATGCGCGCGCATTGCGGCAGTTCGTACAACGGCGTGTTGCCTTCGCGCAGCGTAATGGCGTGCTCGTCACTTTCAAGTTCGGGCAGTACATCCCGGAAACGCCACACGCCGCTCAGGTCGACGGCCGATTGAGATAGCCGCCGCTGTCGCCACGTGGACTTCAGTTCGTGCCCCCCGCTCCGGGATTCCTTCCAGCGCGGATAGGTGATCTCCAGCAAATCGCCGCAATGAGCACAGCGAAAATCCTGCCGGGCCTGGTCACTCAGATCGCCGCATGCAATGCATCGGAAGCGGAAGTCCGTTGGATGCACACCTAGCGACGGAGAGGTAGTGGAAGGCATGGGCCCGAGCTATTTCTTTCCCCGAAGATACTGGTCGGTCTTGTTGATCCAATCGGCGCGCGGCGGGTTGAAGACGTCGAGATCGACGGTGTCCTCGAGCGCTTCGGCCTTGTGCGGCATGTTCGAGGGGATGCAAAGCGTCTCGCCGGCATGGACCACGATCTCTTTACCATCGATCCAGAACTTGAGCGCGCCTTCGAGAATGTACGTCAGTTGCTCGTTGGGATGGCTGTGCTCCGGCACGATGCAGCCCTTTTTCAGCAGCACTCGCGCCAGCATAATCTCCTGCCCAACTACAAATTGCCGCTGCAGCAGCGGCGTCAGATCCTCAAGCAGAACGCTGCTCCACGGAATGTACTGCAGCACCGCCGGCCGCGCTACACGCCGCGAAACGGTGTCTTTCAAACTAGTGCCCGACGTCGTTCTCGCGCGCGAACCGCCCTTGCTCCTTGAGCTCGGAGTACCTTTCTTCTTCGGCTTGCCCTTCTTGGCCACTTCAGCAGCCCTCCACGATTCGTATTTCGCGCTCGGCACCGTTTCCTAGAAGCCGAAAGGCAGCTTGATAAGCAGCGCTCTGGTAGGCCGCGATTGCCTTTTCCACGCTGTCAAACTCGATCACAACCACCCGCTCGGCCACTCCCGCTTCGTACGTCTTGGCCGGCACTCCCCGGGCCAGGATGCGGCCCCCAGCAGCCTCGATCGCCGGACCCGCATGCTTTGCATACTCAGCGAGCGCCGCACCGTTGGAAACAGAATGATAGATTGTGATCCAGTATCCTTTCGCCATCGGCACCCCTTGGAAAGCGTCCTACAGATGTTTAGTGCACTCGTCCTTCGTACAGCTTTACCGCGGTGTCATGCAGGTAGGCGTGAGCCAGTTCCAGAGCCCGCGTTTCGGTGATTTCGTTTTCTGAAACCATCTCCGCCAGAGCTGCGGCCAGCGCGGTCCGCGACGACTCCGCCCCGAGCCAGTAGCTCTCTTCCGCCCCCAGCACTTGATTGTAAGGGAAACAGTCAGTGCCAAAAGTGATCTTGTCAGGAAAAGTTTCCAGCCACATCTTCAGCGTTTCCTTGAAGGCCGAAGGATACTGGGCCAGTTCGCCGAAGGAAGAATCGAGATACACGTTCTTCATGGCCGCCAGCCACACGGCTTCGCGCTCCAGCGGATAACCGCCGTGAATCATGACGAACGTGGTCGAGGCATAGCGCGGATCGCGCAACACGCTTTCCAGATTCATGATGTTGCTTTGCGACAGGTTGAAATAATCCCCGATGCCGATGGCAGTGTGAATGTGTACCGGCAAGTGCAGGCGCCCGCCTTCCGTGACGAGATAGCGGAAGATGTAGTCCTGAAACGTGCGGTACTCCCGTTCGCTCGGAATTCCACCCGTAACGAAGCGCTGGTAAATATCTTCCACCTGCGCGCGCGAGGGATCGCCAAAAGTGGTGGGGCGAAAATAGGCCACCTCGAACTTCATGGCGATGCCGCCGCGGTTCGAATTCTCTTCCAGCACTTGGCTGATGAACTTGAGGTAATCGGCGAAGGTGGCGGGAAGCTTGCTGACATTTTCCTGCTGCATCCAGCGGTGCAGCATCTTTTCCTGTAGCGGAATGTAGACACCTTCGTCGGGATTGCGCGCCGTCTCACGCTCATTGTTGAACGGCCACATGAACGAATCGGCGAAGAAGACCCACGGGAAACGTTTCTTGTCGAGGTAGTCGGGCATCATAGCCCGGTTCGCCACCGAACTCTCAATGTTGATCTTGTCGAGAATGGTGTCGAAGTAAGCTGTGCCGGCGAGTTGCTTCTTCAATTCGGTCTTCTTGTCGAGCAGCCATTTCGCGTGCTCGGGCGAAAGATCGGCATAGGGATATCCAAATAGAGCCTTAGCCGCGGCGGCCAATTCCGGGTTGTCGTCACGCGTGCGCAGCGCTTCGCTGGCATTGGGCGGCGCGGCCATCGCGTCGACGTCAGGATCGTCGGCGTAGCCAGGGTGCGCGTGATGATCGAACGCCGGAATCTTTTCGATCTGCGGCAGCAAGCGCTGGTAGATCTGCTGGACGTCAGGTCCGGGGAACGGACGAGCCTGGGCCGTCGAGAATGAAGAGACAGCGACAACAGCAGCGAGAAGGAATCCTCGAATTGCAAATCGCATGCAGTTCCTCTGGGGCAAAAGCCCAAATTCATTACTGGCAGTTATCGCAGCGCTGAAGCGCTGCGCCACCCAAAAGCGACACTTCACTAACCGACTGGATCAGATGCTCGGCTGTTCAGCGAGCGGCCGCAGTTCCCTGCCACGCCGATGATACTTTCACGATGCGCTCCACCGCCTTGTGCAGAGTCGCCATCGACGACGCGAACGAGAAGCGGATGAACTCTTTCCCGGTCGGGCCAAAGGCCGCGCCGGGAATCGCCGCGACACCGGCATCTTCCAGCAAAATGCGGCATAGGTCTTCTGCGCTCATGCCCGTCCCAGTGATATCCACCCAGGCGTAGAAAGCGCCTTCCGGCGGATAGCATCGGAAACCGGGCACGCGGTTCAACTCCCTCGCGAACTGCTCGCGACGGCGGGCGAACTCGCCGACCATGTACGGCGTGTTGCCCTCACGGTCGCGCAGCGCATCGATGGCGGCATACTGCGTGAACTCCGCCACGCACGTGTAGGTGTTCACCGCCATCATGAGCAGCGCAGACACAACCTCGGGCGGAGCGACCGTGTATCCTAACCGCCATCCGGTCATCGCGAAGCTTTTTGAAAAACCGTCGATGATCAGCGTGCGCTCGTGCATCCCGGGATAGCGAAGCATCGAAAGATATTCGCCGCCGTAAAGAATGCGAGCATAGATTTCATCGGACAGCACCCACAAGTCGTGCTGCACAGCGAGTTCCGCCATAGCACGATGCACCGCATCGGTATAAACGGTCCCCGTCGGATTGCCCGGAGAATTCGTGATCAGCATGCGCGTGCGCGAAGTTATCTTCGACGCGATCTCTGCCGGGTCTGGCTGAAAATGATTGCTGGCTGAGAGCGTGAACGGCACCGGCACTGCACCCAGGCCCAACGTGATCGATGGATACCCGGGAAATCCTGGATCGGGATAGAGCACTTCGTCCCCGGGTTCGAGCAGCGCCATCATTCCGAGGAAGAGTGCGATCTTGCAGCCGGGCGCAAGCACGATGTTCGAAGGTGAAACTGAAATGTTCCGCGTTCGCTCCAGATACGCGGCAATCTCTTCCCGCAACGCCGGGACTCCGGCGACGGCGCAGTAACGGTCTTTGCCGTCGGCCAGCGCCTGCGCGGCCGAGTCGATCACCGACTTGCCGGGATGAAAGTCCGGCTCGCCCAATTCCAAGTGGATGATCGAGCGTCCCTGGCCTTCCAGTTCCTTGGCTCGGGCGAAGACGGAGAGCGCGCCTTCCCCGCTCATCACAGATATTCTTGAAGCAATCGATCGCATGGATTAGCCCTGAGTTCCCAGCTCTGAGCTGTAAGCTGTGGCCGATCTTGTTCGGCTCGAAGCTCGTGACTCGTAGCTCGAAGTTTTCTATCTCACAAACCTTTATACATGCCGCCGTCGACCAGCACAGTCTGGCCTGTGACGTAAGATGCGCGCTCCGAAGCCAGCCATACTACCGTCTCGGCCAACTCACGCGGCTCGCCCAGTCGCTTCAGCGGAGCATCGCCGGCCCAGCCGTCGACAATCTCCTGCTCGCTTTTTCCCGACGCCGCCGAGCGTGCCTTCGCCAGTTCCTTCAGACGATCGGTCGCCGTGAAACCGGGGCCGACGTTATTGACCAGGATTCCGTCTTTGCCAAACTCATTCGCGATACTCTTCACCAATCCCACAACCGCCGCGCGCACTGCATTCGAAAGCACAAGATCGGCCACCGGTTGCTTGGTCGTAATCGAGGTGATCGTGATAATGCGGCCCCAGTGCTTGCGCTGCATGTGCGGAATCACTTCACGGGCGAAATACACCGTGCTCAGGAAGTTCAACTCAATCGCGCGCTGCCAATCGTCGAGCGTCGCCGCGAGGAATCCTTTGGCCGGGGGGCCTCCGGCGTTGGTCACGCAGATGTCGACACTACCGAACTTGCTCGCCACCGCGGCAACGAACCGGCTCACCGCAGCCGGATCGCCAACGTCGAAAGCTTCGGCGAAGACTTCTACGTTGTGCTGCTGCCTGATCTTCTCGGCAGCCGTTCGCAGCGTCTGCGAATTGCGCGCGCACATCGCGACGCGGCACCCTTCAGCGGCAAAGGCGTCAGCGGTAGCCAGTCCAAGCCCCTGACTCGACGCGGCTACTAGCGCTACACGGTTCTTCAGTCCCAAGTCCATAGGTTGCGCAGAACAGTTCTATACGAATGGGGCATTATAAACGGTCGCCGTCGCTCTTTCGCTTGCCCCAGCCGAATCCACGCAATTACTCTGGAGGACGTGAGGCAACCATGAAACGGAACACCCGCCGCCCTGAGACCGCCGCTGTCCACGGAGCGGCAGATCTGAAAAAAAAGAACGGTCCGGTCGGCACGCCGATCTACCAGACGTCGACATTCCAGGTCACCGACAACGACGAGCAGCAGCGCGTCACCACCACCGACCGCTACTACACGCGCTGGGGAAATCCGACGAACACCGTGGCCGAGCAGGCTGTGGCCGCGATCGAAGGAACGGAAGGCTCGCGCACCTTCGCCTCCGGCATGGGCGCGATCACCACTACGATCCTGGCGTTCCTCAAGGCGGGAGACCACATCGTGGCCCAGCGCGACGTCTATGGCGGGGTCATGAAGTTCTTCTCGCAGTGGTTGCCAAAGATGGGGATCGAGACCACATTCTTCGACACCAATGATTTTGCGCAGGCCGCGCGAGCCATCCGGCCGCATACGCGGATGCTCTATCTCGAATCGCCGACCAATCCGTCGCTGCGCGTCGTCGACGTGAAGAAAGCCGCGGCGCTGGCCCGGCAGCACAAGCTCCTCAGCATGATCGACAGCACCTTCTGCACCCCCATCAACCAGCATCCGTCGGAGTACGGCATCGATCTCGTGATGCACTCCGGGACGAAATACTTGAGCGGGCACGCGGACCTGACCTGCGGAGTAGTCAGCGGACGGCAGGAGCTGATGGATCAGATCTGGGAGACCAGGACGACCCTCGGCAATTGCATGGACCCGCATGCCGCATGGATGCTCATCCGCGGGCTGAAAACGCTGGCGGTTCGGGTGGCACGGCAGAACGAGAATGCAATGCGTGTGGCCGAATTCCTGGAACAGCACGCGAAGGTGAAGCGGGTGCATTATCCATTCCTGAAGAGCCATCCGCAGCACGCCATTGCCCGCGAACAGATGAGCGGCGGCGGCGGCATGGTCACGTTCGAAGTCGAGGGCACAGGCGAAGACGCGCGCCGCGTCAGTGAGGCCATGCGCCTGTTCACGCTGGCGACGAGCCTGGGTGGCGTGGAGTCGCTGGTGTCGATCCCGGTCCTCACCTCGCACGCCATGATCTCTGCCGAGCAGCGCGCGGAAATGGGTGTGACCGAGCAGATGGTACGGCTCTCGGTGGGAATTGAGAGCGCCGAGGATCTCGTTGCCGACCTGGAGCGGGCTCTGGAGGCCGTGGGAACACGGCAGACCGTGCAGGTGGAGTAAGGGCTTCCGGCCCTTGCGCCTTGGCGGCCTTCGCACTCGCAGGCAAGCCGACGTGGCCGTTTCCACATGACCACAGAAGCCATGTGCAACGCAAAAAGGAACCCGGCCTCTCGCGAGGCCGGGCTTCTGTTTGGAGCACTGGTTTCGTTAGAAGAGAAACTTGGCACCGAACTGTAGCACGCGAGCAAGGTGCGCACTGTTGATTTCAAGGAAGCCATCGCTTCCCAGGCCTCCCGAAGCTGCACCACCCCATTCGGTGTGATTGAAGATATTGAAAGCTTCGGCCCGGAATTCGAAGGACATGCTTTCTTTAATGGGGAAGTGCTTGAACAGCGCCATGTCGAAGTTGGTCCGGCTGGGATTGCGCAAGAAATTTCGGCCCACATCGCCGAAGGTCAGTCCGGTCGGTGTGGCAAAAGCGGCCGGATTATAGAAATAACCCGCATAAGCGTTCGACGTAACCTGACTCGGCGGAGGAACGTTTGCCCGGGGATTACCGACCAAGTCCGGGTACGAACCGGTTCCGACCGCGTTGCCGACGCCGGCGTTGTCGCCATACGTCGTGCCATTCGTCACGTTCAATGGCGTTCCTGTCGAGAAGGCGAAGATACCGGACCACTGCCAGCCGCCGATCAGCGCATGCGTCAGACCAGGCTTTCTAAAGAACGGCAGGTCGTACACATAGCCGACATTCAGCATGTGGCGTTGGTCGAAGTTCGAACTGGCACGGTTCACCGAAGGATCGTAGGAGTTGACGAACGAACCATCGTACCGATCCGATGAGTCGTCGATCGAGTGGCTGTATGTATAGGCCGCCGTCAGACTCAGGGCTCCGACGTTCTTGCGTCCCGAAACCTGAAGGGCGTTGTAGCTGGAGGACGCTTTATTCTCCAGCCTCGTGATCGTTCCAATACCGTAGTACGGGCGATAAGGATTGGCATCGTTCGCGCACGCGGTCTGCAGGTTGATGGCAGCCTGACCTGTGATCGTCTTTCCGTTGACCATTCCCGTTACGTTCGGATCTCCGATATTCGTGAGACTGCTACAGTCCGCAGCACTGATTGCCTGGCCGGGCTGATAAGGGTTGGCCGATGCAGAGAGCGGAACCAACTGGTTCAGATCGCTTTGGCGCCCCAGCTTCGTTCCCTTACTGCCAACATACGAGACCGTGACCACTGTGTGACCTGGCAGCTCATGCTGCACGTCCAAGTGCCACTGCTGCATGTACGGCCAGACCACCTGGTTCGGAATGGAATAGAAGCTGGCTGGGAACGAAGGCGCGAATCCCAGGCTCGCGCTTCCGATGTTCAGATATCCAGGGATGTTGTTCTGCGATTGAGACTGCAGTAGTGGCGAAGTTTGGCCTTCCATACCCTCGGTGTTGGCTTCGTTTCCGTTCGCGTGCTCAAAGAATATTCCGTAACCGCCGCGAATCGCGGTCTTACCGTTGCCGAAGACGTCCCATGCAAAGCCGACTCGTGGTGCCGGATTGAACAGGTGGCCTTTGGAGCAACCTACCGGAATGCCGCCTACGCCGCACTGCACCAATCCGTCGAGCGGATTCCCTATGACCTGGCCAGTCAGATCCGTAACCAGGGCACCCGCCGTGCCCCCGGTCAGGGCTGCACCCGCAGGGGCGTTGGCGGGAGCATTCCCATTCGCGTCGTAGATATAGACTGAGGTAGTTGGGTCGAACACTGAAGGATCCCAGTTATAAGCGTGCTTATACCGGTCGCGATATGTCCCTTCCAGGCTGATTCGCAAACCCAAATTCAAGGTGACCCGGTCGGTAATGCGCCAATCGTCCTGGAAATAAGGCTCGAATATCTTGTATCGGTTGTAGAACTTCAGCTGGTTGCTACCTTGACTGTAGCTGGCGATATTCCCCATCAACAGGTCCGCAAACGCGTTGCCTGTGCTCAAGGCCGAGCCCGTGTCAAACGTAAGCGACCCGTTAACCTGAACGCTGCTCAATTCGTTCTTCTGGGCCGCTACGAAATAGCCGCCAAACTGCAGGTTGTGGCGTCCCACGATCTTGGTCATGTTGTCGCGATAGGTGTAGGTTGGGTTGGAATTGTAGGCTCCTTCCGGCCATACTCCGTCTGGGTCTTCGTACAATCCATCGTACTTTCCGCCACTGAGCGTGATTGCCGGCAGTTTGCCGCCAAAACCGTTATTGAAGATGTAACCCATTTTGCTGGACAGGTCGGAGGGACGCTGCCACGCGCCCACCGATTGGAACGAGATATGGTCGGTCGTGTAGCTCGCCACAAATTCGTTCAGCAGCGTGGGAGTCAGGTTGCTGGTAAGCCGCGCCACCACACTGACTCCGGGGCCGTCGAACGCCGTTTGCACGGTCGGAAAAGATGATCCAGTCCAAATCGAAGTCGGCTCTACGGTGTTCCAAGAGTCATGAATGTAGCGGAAAGTGAGGCGATTCTTGTCGTTGATGTTGTGGTCGACCCGGACGAGTTCCTCGCGCCAACTGGTGGGCAGCGTAATGTTTGCATTATACGCCGAGGCGCCGGGCTGATCCAAAGTACCAACCGGGATCAGCGGCAATATGTCAACGGCTGCCGGAGAAACCGGAACCTGGTTGTTCGGAAATGGTTGACCTGTGGCGGGATTGACCGGACAATCTGAGCCGGGACAGAGGTCGTTGAAGTTGCCCGTACGTTCGGCGCTGTACGGCACCACGGTATTGAACGTGCCCGGCACACGCTCGCGGCGCCATTCCTGAGACCAGAAGAAGAAAGTCTTTTGCTTGTCTTTGTTGTACACGCCAGGGATGTATACCGGTCCGCCGATGGTGTAGCCGAAATCGTTCTTCTTGTACGCTGGGACGACTCCAGTGCCGCCGAACGCGGGATTATTGAAGTAATTTTGCGCGTTGAACATGTCGTTCCGGACGAATTCGTAGGCGTCGCCATGGAAGGACTTAGTCCCGCTTTTCGTTTCAACCTCTACCGTGCCCGAACCGTTGCGGCCGTATTGCGCGCCGTAGTTCGAAGTGAGCACCGTGAATTCGGCGATCGCATCAATGCTGGGATACACGTTCAACGTGCCGTTACTGCCGTTGTCCATGTTGTCGCCGCCGTCCAACTCCCAGGCGTTGTACTCGGTGCGGCCTCCGTTCATGCTGAACGACACGCTGCCGTTGATGCCAACCTGCGGCTCATCCATGCCAGTCTGGTTGCTCACGCCCGGAACCAGTGCCACCAGCGTGGTAAAGTTTCGCCCATTCAGGTTGAGTTGTGTGATTTCTTTTCCACTCACCGTGCCGGCGAGTTCCGAGGATTGCGTCTCCACTTGGGCGACGGTCTCGCCCTGCACAACCACCTCCGTGCTGATAGAGCCGACTTCGAGCGAAACGTCGATACGCGCCTTTTCCGCGACGTCGAGTTTCACGGCCTTAGCTTGATATTTCTTGAAACCAGCAGCCGACACGCTGACGTCATAGCTACCCGGAGGCAGAGAGGCCTCGTTGTAGTCGCCCGCCGAGTTGGTCGTTGTCTGACGAGTGATCCCGCGCTCTGGACTCGCGATCACGACGGTCGCTCCGGAAATTGCGGCTCCCGAAGGATCCTTCACCGTTCCTGTGATCGACCCATTTTGAGCCCAGGCCGCTCCGCAGAACGCTACCACCAACAATCCGACCTGCAACAGTACTCGATGAAATTTCATGGTCACGCTCTCCCGTGAGCGCAGGCGTTCGCCTGCGCTGGTTCAGTCAGCTTTGCCGTGCTTCTTCCGTGCCTCTCGGCCCGGGGCTTCATTTTTTCGGACGAACACCATACCCGTCGGCGGATTGAGACCCAGGACGGGCGTATTAAAACGTATGAATAGTGCTTTTATGCAGTGTCTACTGTCAAGAAAAAAGCGAACGGATGTGATCCAAGTCACATCTTTGTGAGACCGTTCAAACGCATCGCCTCCCCATCGAATGGCGGCCGGGTCTGGCCTCGCCACCCTCGGCCAAATACCTTAGAGCAGGCTGCGGGTCGACTCGCGCACCACTAACTCGGGAGCTACCTTGCGATGAGTCGCGCTAATATCGCGCTTTTCCAGCACTCCGTTGATGCCGTCGACCACGATTCCCACCGCAGACGCTCCCATGGCTTCCATCGGCTGGCGAACGGTGGTGAGCGACGGCGTGTACAGAGCCGATGTCGCGACGTCGTCAAACCCAATCACCGAGCATTGCTCCGGCACGCGCACGCCAGCCCGGTTGAGGGCGCGGATTGCGCCGAACGCGCTCATGTCGTCGAAGGCCAGCAACGCGGTGAAGGGACGCTTCTGCTTGATCAATTCATCGGTCAGCTTGTGGCCCGACTCGAAGCTCGACATGGGATCGCGCGACTCCGGCAGATCCATAATCAGGCGCGACTCCAGTTCCAGCCCGCATTCTTTGGCGCAGTTGCGGATGCCACGCCAGCGGGGAGAACTGTCAGTCAGCGCCTTAGGCCCGCGGATGAATGCGATCTTGCGATGTCCCAGCGAGTGCAGATGTTCGAGCGCCAGGTATCCCCCCACTTCGTTGTCGACGATAATGGAACTGATCGTGTCCGTCTTCAGTTCGCAGCCGATCATCGCCGTGGGAATGCTGCTCTTCTCCAAATCGCCGAGCAGGTTGATGTCGAGGAAAAGCCAGTTGGCGAGCACGATGAGGGCTTCAATGCGGCGGTCAAGCAGCATCTCCAGATAGCGCTCGAAGCGGCTGCGCTCGTTGTGCACGTCGGTGAGAATCGGCAGGTACGACGATTGATAGAGAGTGTTCTCGATTCCGCGCAGAATCAGCGTGCAGAACGGATCAGTCATGTCGAAGACCATGACGCCCACGGTGTGGCTGCGCTTGCTCCGTAGCGAGCGCGCAAACTGGTTGGGACGGTAGCCGAGTTTCTGCGCCGCCCGCTCAATCCGCTTCTTGGTGACCGCGGGAATGTAGCGCGCCAGCGGCGCGTTGTTCAGCACGATCGACACCGTGGTCGAGGAAAATCCACTTTCCTTCGCCACGTCACGAATGGTCACCATCGCAACCTTTGCGCCCGACTGGAGTCACGGCGCGGCTCTGAAGCTATGTGGGGACAGCCGCCCCCGGCTGTCCGTCGAGCGCAGCTCGACGATTTTGCTGTAAACCGTCCGCGGCTGTCCTTACCTATCCCGCGTATGCTTTCAAACTTGGCCGTGCCCGCTTGTCTTGAACGCGTACACTGGCGGACACTACAGCAGAGACTAATACCAGTGTCAAGCGCACGAATTACATCGCTCGGTTTCGTTTTGCTTCTTCTGGTGGAGATGGCGAGCGCCAATCCGCCACGGCAGGCGTCGTCCGCCCAGGAGGGAAACAAGTCTGGAGGCACCGCCGCCACTGCAACGGCCACTGAAAAATCCCCTGACCCCGCGAAACTGTTTCAGCGCGGACAGGATGCCCTTACAAATAATCAGTTGGACGAAGCGGAGCGTGATTTCCGGGCGGTCCTCCAAGTCGATCCGCAATCGGGCGCAGCGTATTTGAACCTGGGCGTGGTCTACATGCGGCGCAAACACTGGAATAAAGCTCTCGAATCGTTTCACAAAGCGGAGCGCTTGCTGCCGCAGGTCGCCGGGATCCGTCTCAACATCGGCCTCGCCTACTACCGGCAAAATGAATTCTTAAAAGCGATTCCGCCATTTGAGTCCGTGCTGCGCGATCAACCCGATTCCCTCCAAGCCCGCTATTTGCTCGGACAATGCTATTTCTTTGCCGACCGTTGGGCCGACGCAGTTAACACTCTCGAGCCGCTCTGGAACCAGGAATCGGGACACTTTCCCTATCTGTATGTGCTGTCGAACGCGGCTCACCGCGCCGGCCGTAAAGACCTCGACGACCGCGCCACCGCGCAACTGATCAAAATCGGCGACGGCTCGCCCGAATACCATCTCTTCGTCGGAAAATATCATCTCAATCTCGGCCAATATGACGCTGCCCTGGCGGAGTTTCAAGCAGCGGCCGACGCAGATCCTAAACTTCCCTTCGTGCATTTCAACCTGGGCTACGCGCACTTGAAAAAGCAGCAGTATCCCCAGGCGCTCGAGGAGTTTCAGAAAGACGCCGCCATCGAACCGGACGTTGCGCTCAACTATGACGAACTGGGAGACGTTTACTGGCTAATGCAGGACGACAAGAATGCCGAGAAGAGTTACCGTGAGGCGCTGCGCCGCGATCCCCGCCTGGTCAACCCTTACCTGGGCCTGGCGAGAATCTATCAGCGCCAGGAAAAATATTCCGCGGCCCTGGTGGAAATCGAGGCAGCCGGCAAACTCGATCCCGCCCGCACCGACGTTCACTACATGCATGGACAAGTGCTCCTTCACCTGGGACGAAAGCAGGAAGCAAAAAAGGAATTGGAAGCGGCTGCCCGAGCCGGCGACGAACCGAACTCCCGACCTGAAAAGCAGGTAAAAAGCGTCCCTTCCCCCGAGATTCTTCAGGACCCGCAGTGATACACTCGCCCTTAACAGGTCCCGCCCCAAACCCGACCGCGAGCGCCTTTTCCGCAAGGAGGTACGAATCATGAAACGCATCCTGAAAATCGTTGCCATCATCGTTGGCGTCCTGATCCTCATCGCCATCGCAATTCCCTTCTTTATCGACGCGAACACCTTCCGCCCCACGCTGGAATCGGACCTGACGAGTGCCCTGGGCCGCCAGGTCAAAGTGGGCAATCTCTCGCTTCGGCTGCTCGCGGGTGCAGTATCTGCGGACGACATCTCCATTGCCGACGATCCTGCATTCAGCAAATCGCCGTTCGTGCAAGCCAAGTCGCTCAAAGTCGGCGTGGAAATGATGCCGCTCATCTTCTCGAAGCAACTGAATGTGACCGAGTTGACCCTCAACCAGCCCGAGATCAACCTGGTGCGATCCGAGAACGGAGAGAAGTGGAATTTCTCGAGCCTCGGTGGAAACAATAAGTCCGCGACGAAACCCGCGGCTTCGCCCTCGGGCAATCCGAATCTGTCGGTCGCGAAGTTGAACGTGAATGACGGCCAGCTCACCGTGTCGCAGACAGGATCTGGAGAGAAGCCTCACGTTTACGATAAGGTTAATATTGAAGTGACCGACTTCTCTTTTTCGTCCTCCTTCCCCTTCAAAATGACGGCGGACCTGCCGGCCGGTGGCACCTTGCAACTGGAAGGCAAAGCCGGACCGATCAATGCCACCAACGCCGCCCAGACTCCGCTCGAAGCCAAGGTCGCGATCGGGAAGCTGAATCTGGCGTCGTCCGGAATTGTTGATCCCGCAGCCGGGATTTCCGGAGTCGCGGATTATGACGGAACGATCACCTCCGACGGCCACCAAGCAAAAACCCAGGGCAAGCTGACAGCCACGAATTTACAGGTCGTAAAGAAGGGATCACCAGCGGGTAAGCCTGTAACGGTCACCTACACCGTGATGCACGATCTCGACAAACTGACCGGCACCATCCCGCAGTGTGAGATTGCCATGGGCAAGGCCGTCGCACATATGACCGGAACCTACGACGCACACGGGAAAGTCACGGCCATCAATTTGAAAATCAACGGACAGGGCATGCCCGTGGACGATCTCGAGGCCATCCTTCCCGCCGTGGGCGTCATATTACCTCCCAAGGCAACATTGAAAGGTGGCACCCTCGCGACCAACATGGACATCTCGGGTCCAGTTGATAAGTTGGTTACGGTCGGCACGGTCAAACTGGAAAACTCCACGCTCGCCAATTTCGACCTCGGATCGAAACTCGCTGCCGTTTCCGCGCTCTCTGGTAAAAAGACGGGCAACGACACCACCATCCAGAATTTCAGCTCCAATGTGCGCGTAGCTCCCGAGGGAACGAAGGCCGACAACATCAATCTCAACGTGCCGGCCATCGGCGTGGTCACCGGCGCTGGCACCGTGAGTCCCTCCAACGAACTCGCCTTCAAAATGAACGCTGAAGTCGGAGGCATGGGCATTCCCTTCGGCGTCTCGGGAACCAGTTCCGATCCAAAATTCGTTCCCGACGTCAAAGGCATCGCCACCGGCCTGCTGAAAGGACTCAGCCAGGGAAACACGCAGCAAAATCCCGTCAACAACGTCATGGGACTGTTCAACAAAAAGAAGCCGCAGTAAGGATTTCGCTGAAAAAGCGCCACCACATCAGAGCCACGTCACCCTCGGCGTGGCTTTTCATCGCCTCACACTATTCACTCTCACGAACAATTGTTTTATTATCGAGAAATGGCGACTGGCATAACCGAGGCGATTTCTGAGGGTCTGGGGCGGTACTCGATTGGCGAAAAACTGCGCTCCCTGCGTCTCCGCAAGAGCATGGGCCTGGTGGAGTTGGGCAAGCATACCGGCCTCTCGGCGGCGCTGCTGTCGAAGCTGGAAAGAGGAAAGTTGTTTCCCACTCTGCCCACACTGTTGCGCATTGCCATGGTCTTTGGGGTCGGTCTCGACTACTTCTTTACCGACGAGCGCAAGCGCCGGGTCGTCGGGGTGGTGCGCAAGGCCGAGCGCGTTCGCTTCCCCGAGAAGCCAGGCACGCCCGACGTGCAGTATTACTTCGAGTGCCTCGATTACCGCGCCACGGAGCGCAAACTGAGCGCCTTTCTGTCCGATTTCCAGGACGTTCCAGCGGAGAAGCTCAAACCGCACCAGCACGCCGGGGTCGAATTTCTCTATGTGATCAAAGGCTCGCTGGCCATCAAAATCGGCAGCGAGGAATTCGTCTTGGAACCCGAAGACTCCATCTACTTCGACTCGGCCGTGCAGCATACCTACCGCCGGGTAGGCTCGAAAGCCTGCACGGGAGTCATCGTCACGGTGCCCTGACTATCCGGCCCGGAACCCCGTGTATCTTCACCACGATCGACGCGCCGCAAACCCCAAGATGAAGGCCGTGGGTGGTACCTTAATTGCTAGCTACCATTCGTTGACAACGCCTGTTACCCATTCCATACTCGCGGCTACGCTGCACCATTTTTGCAATCTTGCTGACTCAGGGCCCAAAGCCCGTTGCTCGAGGATTGGTTTGACCTCAGTCCGAGTCGATTTCCACAGAACGGTGTTTCAGGGTTTCATCTAGGAGGATTCTCGTGTCGAAGCCATTTGCCTCTAAGCAGTTCGCTGGTCGGTCCGTTTCCGGTTGGCCGTCTCAGGTTGGATCATCTCCGGTTCGATCGCCGCGGTAGCCCTACTAGCCGCTGTCGGAATCGCGGGCTCCAGTCTGAGCACTCATCGCGGGAACGCCGCGGCCAAGCCGGCCGCACAGGCGCCGGCCCTAAGCGCGCAACAGCGTGGCCGGGTCCAAGCCAGTCTAGGCGCTCTTCCTCTCGCCTTTGAGGCCAATCAGGGACAGACCGATCCAAAAGTGAAGTACATGGCGCGGGGCAATGGCTATACGGTGTTCCTCACGTCGGGCGACGCCGTCCTTTCAATCGCGTCCGGGGCCCGCTCGTCTTCCCGCCCGAAAGAGGTAATGGAACATCGCCTGCCCGGTTATTCTCTCAAGACCAAGAAACTGATTCGCAGGCGGCAACCGCTAACCGACCGCAAGCCTGCATCGGTCGCTTCGCTTCGCATGCACCTTTTAGATGGGAATGATCACGCCCTAATCGCCGGCGAAGGGTTGCTCGCCAGCCAAGTGAACTATTTCATTGGGAACGATCCTCACAAATGGTTCAAGGGCATCTCCGAATATGCCCGCGTATCGTACAAGGATGTTTACCCAGGGGTGGACCTCGCCTATCACGGGCACGAGAATCAACTGGAGTTCGACTTCATCGTTGCCCCTGGAGCTGATCCTAATCCCATCTCCGTTAGCTTTAATGGGGCTAGTCGAACCAGCACGGATGAGGCGGGGAATCTCGCGCTCACCACAGCCGTTGGCGATTTAATGCTACACAAACCAGTCGCCTATCAGGAGCATGACGGCATCCGCACTCCGGTAGAGGCCAAATTCGTTCTGCAGAGCAACCATGTCCGATTCGAACTCGGAAGCTACGATCGCAACCGTCAACTCGTGATCGACCCGCAGTTGAGCTATGCCTCGTACCTCGGCGGAAACGCCGAAGACGCTGGCTTCGGTGTCGCGGTCGACGGTTCTTTGAGTTCGTATGTTACGGGCCACAGCAATTCCACATCCGGATTCCCGGGCGGAAATCCGTCCAATGGAGGGTTTGACGCCTTTGTGCTCAAAATCAACGCCGACGGAAGCCGCGGCTACACCACGTTCGTGGGCGGCAGTGGGGACGAGCTTGGTACGTCCATCGCCGTCGAATCCGCCGGTGCCGCTTATGTGGCCGGGATCACAACCTCTACAGACTTCCCCGCAACTGGCGGCGCGCAGTCCACAGCGGGATCTCCTTCGGGATCCACCTGCCCGGGCGGCGGCAGTGGCAGTGGCCCCTGCACCGACGCATTCGCCTTCAAGCTTGATGCAACCGGGGCACTCGTTTATGGCACGTATCTAGGAGGCAACGACTTCGATGATGCCTATGGCATTGCGATCGATGGCTCGGGCCATGCCTATGTCACCGGGGACACCTATTCCGCGAATTTCCCGACTGCCAACGCCCTTTTCGCGTCCCTCAACAATGGCGCTGGCGTCAATGGTTCCAGCGACGGATTCGCCGCTGAGATTAGCGCCGATGGTTCATCCTTCGTTTATTCCACTTATCTCGGCGGAACACTTACGGACGCGAGCAATGCCATTGCTGTGGACTCCTCGGGTAACGCCTATGTCGCGGGTGAGACCTTTTCACCCGACTTTGACGTGACCAACAGCTCCGTGTGCGGTACAGATGGCAACTGCAACTTCGACGGAAGTTTTTATTACTTCGACGCATTCGTCACTAAAATCTCACCCCTTGGCGCGTCAATCGCCTACTCCACTTTCTTAGGCGGAAGTTCTGACGATTCTGCTTTCGGTATCGCGATTGACGGAGCGGACAATGTTTACATCACCGGCTACACCACTGATGACAACCCAGCGGCAGCGACTGGGGACTTCCCGGTCACGGGAGGTGTCTTCCAACAGAATTATGGCGGTGGAAGCGGTAACGCCAACGCAGGTAGCAATGGCTTTGTCGCAAAGATCATTCCTTCCACAAACACACTCTCCTACTCGTCGTATTTAGGTGGAAGCACTGCGGATGTCGGCATAGGAATCGGCGTAGATTCGTCCAACCCCGCAAACGCCTACATCACCGGCACGACACTATCGACCGATTTCCCAGTGGTCGGTTCCTTCCAGGCGACTCTGAGCGGAAACTCAGACGCGTTCGTCTCTGAGGTCAACCCCACTGCTACCGGCTTGACTTACTCGAGCTACCTGGGCGGAACCGGAGACGAAAACTTCGATGCCTCCAACAGCAGCTTCTACGGTGGCGCGATCGCCGTCGAGGCCACTTCCGGGACCGTGCATTTGACAGGGTCGACTACTTCTTCAGCAGGCTTCCCTGTCACCGCGGGAACGGCGATTCAGTCCAGTTACGGGGGCTCGCCCTTCGATGCTTTCGCGGCCATCGTCTCATCTGCAACGGCGCCTGATTTCACGATCGCGGCCACAACGCCGGCGGCTGTGGCTCCGGGATCCTCGGGTTCCTCTACTGTGACATTGACGGCATTAAACGGCTACGCTCTTCCCGTCAACCTGGGGTGCAGCGTAAGCGGCAGCGGGAGCCCGGCACCGGCGTGCAGCGCCTCCAGCTTCGCCACCAATCCCGTAACCCCAACTCGGTGCCGGCGCAACCTCCACAGTCTCGATCACGACTACCGGAGCTGCGGCGGCAATGTATCGGCCATCGAGCATTCTCTATGCCATGTGGCTGCCGATCGTCGGGTTGTCGCTCGTGGGCATGCGCTTCAGTTCGACTGATTCCCGACGCAAGAGGCTGTTGGGATTCCTGCTCCTCGGCTTGGTAATGGCGATGCTGTTCTTCCTGCCCGCCTGCGGCGGTAGCAGCAGCAGCGGAGGAGGCGGTGGAGGCTGCTCAGGATGTACACCTGCCGGCAGCTATACCGTCACGATCACTGGCACGGACGCGAACAACCTGTCTCACTCTACGCAGGTGACCCTGACCGTCAACTAGCCCTACCCGCAATCCCAACGGCCGTCTTCCCACACGGAAGTCGGCCGTTTCTCTTTCCCCACAGGACCTCCGCCGGCCTCATCGCCGCAGGATGTTACTATGGAAGATTCCGTGAGACTGATTCGGGGAACTGTGTCCCGTGGCTCTGCGGGAAATGTCTGCGGTAAAATGGAGCGCAGATTTTTTTGTGCCGCTGGCCTGCATCCGCCGTGCAAACGAGGCGGTGTACAGTTTGCCGGCGGCCGGGCAGCCTTTGGGATGTCCTGGGAATCGAAGCTACTTGAACCGAAACCTGCTCATGTTGAAATCCGAAACCTTGCAACCCGAAACGGCGTCCCGAACGGTGTCCGCAAACCAGTCCGCAGCTCAGTTCGATGCATGGCAATTCCTGCCGTCGGAGCCGGTCTGGCTTCGCCGCGGCCCACGCGCCCCTCTCGCCGCCCTTGTCCTGTTGGCTGCGCTGTTCAGCCTGTCGATCTCCGCGTCGGCCCAAAGTTTCACCTTGGACGCATCTTCCTTCACGCCGGTTGCCGTCCCGCCAGAGGGCACTTCCTCTGCGGACGTTACGGTCGGATCGGTCGGCGGCTTCACCGGAACCGTCAATCTAAGCTGCCAGGTCATACCGACGACCTTCACGGATCCTCCCTCCTGCGCCGTGAGCCCTGCGACGGTGACGGCACCTGCAACCGCTTCAGCCACCATCACCACCAAGCTCGACACAACCACCATCGCTTACGCCATCACCATCACCGGCACCGCACCTTCGATATCTCAGACCGTCGTCACCCAGGCGCAAACCGTGACCGTGCTGGCGGTCGCTCCCCAGTTCACCATCTCGGTAACCCGAGCCGTGACACCGACTTCCGTGCCCGCTGGCAACGGGGGACAAGGGACCATCACCATTAATCCGATCAACGGGTATAGCACCCCGCCAGGAAAGCCGGGGATCACGCTTTCCTGCAGTTCGGTCACTCCCCTGGTCACCATTCCTCCCATCTGCTCATTCACATATCCGAACGGCCTCGCCTCCTTGCCCGTATCCGGAACGGGAGCCGCTACCTCGACGATCACGATCAACACGTTTGGGCCGGTCGTCACTGGTGCCGCGGCCCGTCCTCGAACCCTCTACGCCTTGTGGCTGTCGGTGCCCATGCTGGGACTGGTGGGCCTGGGCGCAGCGCTGGGCGGGAAGCGATCCAGAAGGGCTTGGGGCCTGCTCGCGCTTTTTGTGATCAGCGGCGCGCTCTGCCTGATGCCGGCGTGCGCCAACTCCGCGAACACCACCATCACCACTCCCAACGGAGTGACGCCCAACAACACTTACACTTTCACCGTGACCGGAGTCGATGCCGACGGCAACGCCGCGAGTAACACGGAATCGACCACCACCGCGAATCCCTCGGTCACTCTCACGGTAACTTCACCGACAAATTAAGTTATGGGGCAGCCCTCGCATGGCACGACGCGGGTGCTGCTCATGGTGGGAGTCGCGGTGGGATTCGCGCTCGCCGCGGCTTGCCTGCTGCCAGATGCCGGACGCGCGGCCCCTGCGAAGAGCCCCACGAAAATTCCAGCCGTGCGCTGGGATGAAGCGCGTCCCGGCTGCACCTTCTCGCGCGGCGACGACGGCAAGTATCGCTACGGACTCTGGTTCGAAGACACCGGCATCACCCTGGCCGTCGACTCCCAGGAATTGGAAAAGGTTCACCGCCGACACGAACCGTTCTTCGGTGTGCTGCTCGACGTGCGTTATCGCGGGACGGGCTCGCTCGACTTCGCCACCGACAATATTTCCCTCGAGTTCGTGAAACATTTTCAAGTCGTGCAGACTGCGCTCGATCCCGACAGCTTCTCGCAGAAAGTCCAGAACGACGCCGACGAACTCGATCACCAGACCGCCCGCGAAGTAAAACAGCATCCGGAAAAGAAGGAAGAAAAAGAAACGTTCTTGCGAGCCTACCTGAAAGACTCCGCCGAACTGCAGGAGTTCGTGGGGAAAAATAGTTTGCGGGCCACGCGACTAGGACCGGGCAATCCTGAAACCAGCGGGTGGATTTTGTTCAGCACCGAAAGCAAATGGATCAACGGCTGGAAGAAGCAGGAAGAGTTCATCCTGCGCGTCCCCTTCGACGGAAAGTTTTTCGAGTTTCCCTTCAAGCTCCCGCCCGAGCCCGGAGAAGTCCTGCTGCGGAAACGGCAGTGAACAGATGGATTCCGGCTTCCGGCGTTCGGCTTCCGGAAGGCGGGACAGGTAAAAGCGAGCGATGAATATCAGTCTGCCGGGCTTTCGTATTCCGGAAGCCGAATAGCGGAAGCCGGAAGCCGCACTAGCTCGCGGCTTTGCGCGCCTGCCGTTCAATCTCCGCTGCCTGGTGCATGAGCACGTCGCGCAGCGAGACCAGTCCCTTCAGATCTTTGCCATCGACGATGGGCAGGTGGCGGAATCCGAACTCCCGCATAATGAACAGACACTCCTCGATGCTCTCGTCCGCAGGCACGGCGCGCGGGTTCGCGGTCATTACCTCCGAAACGGCAGTCGTACCCGGAGTGCGCCCCACGGCCACGACGCGGTTCATGATGTCGCGTTCCGACAAGATCCCCGCCAGTTCGCCATTGCGCAGTACAGGCACGGCGCCAATGTTGTGCTCCATCATGAAACGCGCCGCCTCGAGCACGGTGCGGGTGGCTTCCACGGAGTAGAGCTTGCGGTCTTTCACGAGTTCGCGGAGGGTCTTCATGGATCGCTCCTTCAGCGCGGCGGAATCGGCGTGGATTCGACTGGCTCCCATAGCCAGCGTTTGCGGTGGGAAATACTGTACCACAGGCGGGAGGCTGGCGAACAAAGGCGCTCCGGCGACTTCACCGGCACAACAACCGCGGAATCCTAATACGGCGCATGGCCACAAGACCGGCTTGAGAAGCCTACTGCGGCACCTTATTTTCGCCCAGAGCATCCACCATCTGCTTCGCTTCTCCTAAGCTGCAGCCGTAGAGCTTGCTGGCGACGTACGTGGCCGTGATTTGCTGGCCGCGGACGACGAGTTCGCGGAGTTGCCGCTGTTGCTCTTCCCGGTTGAGCGATTTCAGGTGCGTGAAGTCCTGCTTCAACGAAACCGGATCGGCGATGACCGTATAGGGACACAGCGCGTCCAGGAACTTGTGTGTGCCCGGCACTACGTTCCAATGGATGCGAACGCTCGACGACCCGGACATCGCGACTGGATAATCCCGGTAAAGAGTCGAACTGGTGCCATACCAGCGTCTTTCCATTGGGGCCTGCTCGCCGAGCTCCGTCCCCAATGCGTCTGCCAGCGGCGCGAGATCGCCGGACAACTCAAGTTCAACATGCCGCAAATATTGTGTTTGCGTGCCGCCTGGCCTTCCCATATCCGGTGTCTTGACGCGCTCTTTGATGAGCCGGGCCGACGCGATCTCGCCGAAGGAAAGGAAGACGACCGAAGGGTCATCGGCGGGCAACTGGTAGTTCAGATAAGAACGATACTGCACGAAGATTCCCGTCTCGTTCATCCGGACGAGCCAATTGGAAGGATGGAAGCGCGCCGTCACCATTCTTAGCGTCAAAAGCAGAAAGAGCAGCAGAAACGGACCGAAGAAGTAGCCGGGCCGCCACTTTGCCGTGTATGCGTGGACCAAAAAGGCCATAGCGGCGGCGAATCCGGCAAGCCAGACGATCAAAGCAGGCAGCCGCGCGTGTTGGAATACGCGGTCGTTGGGGCCAGCCTCGATGTCTCGCAGGCGCAGCAGGCGCATAGCAGCTCCGATGAACGACAAAAGTTTACTTTGCCAGAGCTGCGAGCGATAGTTACTTACGATTAGAGAGCAAGAGGTTGAACCCCAGAAAACGCCTCAGATTTACCGACCTGAGCCACGTCGTCCGGCAGGCACTTGAGAGCTACGAAGCGATGCAGACGTGCGTCTTCGGGCTTGTAGACAACACCCATGCCACCGCCGCCGAGCTTCTCGATGATGCGGTAGTGCGAGATGTGGCCAATCATGGATCGGTCGAGCGATTCGTTTCCACTTTTCAACACGTTGATAATGCAGCGGATGTTGGCTTCGTTTCGCAAAATCGATCGAGAAATGAAGGGATTCCCGCTGGAAGCCTACGTTGGAAGCGATGTGCGGCATCTCGATTTTTTCAATTCTTCGAGGTTTCAGTCGATAGGTCTAACCCTATGCCTCCTATTGGGACCTCCCGTGAACCCGGAACATCTTTTAATCTCAGGCGCGAGTAGTCGAGCGGCCACGGGACCTCGCCTATTCCTCGCGCGACTCGCGACGTGGTAGCGCACGCAATTTGGCGAGATCCTTCAGTAGATTCCGATGGCTCGTTGTCCGATACCGGTGGAGTTTCCGGAGGCTTTCACGCGCGCCGAAATCATCAAAGGCATTCTGGAAACAGCTCTCTTCCAGTTCCGCCGCTGTGCGTTGGTGGGACCACTCCATCACAATGCGGTGTACGAGCGCCGGGTCCGTTCTCCGCCCGTCCTCTGGGATATACCACTCCTGCAGTTTTCCCCATATCGCTTGTAGTCCTGGTTCGATCGGCGTTTGGTCGGAACGAAACAGCACCGTTTTCGCCGACAGTCCGTGCTTGACTGCATTGCGACGGGACCAAGCTTTGCCCCGGGGCGTCCGAGGCCCGCTGGACTTCTTGGCGTTCGCCCGATTGGCTTGAAGCTTACGCTCTGACACCGTCCTTGGTTTTGGCGGTTGGACCGATGCTGCTGACCGCTCCTCTCCGCGGGGAAGCGCAGTGACGCCGTCGACGCGGTCTGGTAGTGGTGCAGTGGCTCGCTGCGCGCGACTAATATCACGCAGGATCGACGCAGAGTTACGCTCCGAGCTCTCCTGCACCACCGGGTTGCGGTTTTTTTCTGCCATCCAGGCTCCCCTAGTTAATACACTCCATGAACTGTGATTGAGGACGTCCGGGCACGCGGGATACTGTTCGCATGCCCGTGGCGTTAGCAGTGCTAGGCGGCGGCCGGCAAGTCTGCCCCCGGAGTCTCGCCGAGGCTTTCGGCGGTGGCTTCAACCGGCTTTGAGGCAGTTGCGGCCGGTTCTGCACCCGCCTCGTGAGTCGCTGACGCTGGCTGTTCGGCCTGGCCAGCCTCGGTTTGCCCCGTCGTCGACTCCGCTTCCGTCTGCAGATTGGTATATTCCGCTTCGGCACGGTGCGCAGGGGGATCGCCGGCGGGTTGAGCAGTGGCAACGGACGTCGTCGGAGGTGCGGTGGAAGGCTGCTCCTCCCACACGTCTCCGATATCGTCAGTCTGTGCTTCATCATTCTCATAGGCCGACTGAGGCAGCAAGTCGCGGACGTCGATCCACTCCTCTTCGTCGGTGAAAGGCGATTCTTGCGGCGCAGGCTCTTCTGAGGGCGCAGGAGGCGGCAGTGACGGCGTTGCGGAGTCGGCAGCAGAACCGTCGATTTTGGCTCCTGCACTCTCCGTTTCGAGAGCTTCCGCCGACTCAACCTCCTTCTGCATTTGCAGCAACATCTGCAGGCTCTTGTCGATGCTGCGCCGAGCGGCCGCGACGTACCTCGTCACTACAGGGATGGTTCCTTGCGGATGAAAACCCTCCCGCATCAGCGACGGAACCTCCTGCTTGAGCGCTTCGGCAATGCGCCAATAATTGGTGACGGTCAACTCAACCAACAGCTGGTTAACTACGTCATCGCTGTCAAAGCGACGGAGAAGATTGCGAAACAAACTTTTGATCCCTTCGTCCTTACAGATCTTGCGGAACCAGACATCCCTCGATACCCGGGAGGTAGGTGCTGGAGCGGCGGGGGCGCCGCCGTGAGTTCTTGTTGGGGGTTTGCGTGATTTTGGTGTTGCGCTCGGGGACGGTCGAGGCTGGTGGCTGCTCGACGTTCTCCGAAACCGGTTTCTTGCGCTTTCCTTTTAGGGGCATTGGCTAGCCCTCCTTAACGTTAGCGTTTCTTGGACCTAGCTCGGGCACGAATCGCTCGGCCCATCGGATCCATCGGGTTCAAAGGTCTCGATTGAGATGGATCCTCTACGTAAGCAATACGGAAGTTCTTGAATTTTCCTTCACAAAAAGATTTGCGCAGTAAAGTGCGTCCGGCGAAGTCCTGGAAAGTAGCAGAATGTAAATGACTTAGGGAAAGCAGCCGGCACTAGCGGCCGCTCTTTACCCTGGATCAGGGCGCACTGAGGACAGGACACTTGAGAGCCGGGGCGGGGGCCGGCCAAATTATTTTTCACCTGAATCCATATTTGAGTCGATCAAGACTCCTTTTCGGCAGTATTGCACTAGTGTAGGGAAGCATTCCTACGGGTCCGGGTTCCAAACTCAAGCAGTTTAAGGACACGTCACATGACTAAGAATGTTTTCAGTTTCTCTCTTTACACCGTCGACATCGTCGACGGACGCACCTACAACTATGCTGGCTACGCACTCACCCAACGCGACGCCCTCGAGGCGGCTTCTGCGGTCCATGCTGCAGCCCGTGGGAGCCTTGCCTTTGTCACCGAAGCCACGGTTAAAGGGCCGTGTCACGATCGCGGTTGCGCCCTCGGAGACAATTGCATCATGGCGGTCGAACGCGTCAAAACGGACGACCTGGGATTGATGAACTAGTCCATGTCTAAATCAAGCGGCTTGGCGAACGGCGCTCATTCGCCGCAAGCCAAGCCGAGCAAGCTCCAGAAGCGCCACACACGACTGGCAAACTAGTACCTGGCGACAGAGCTCCACGATCAACGACTTAGGGCAGGAGATGGGTAAGGGGCAATCGCATCCACAGGAGAGGGAAAAACCTAATCTTGGTCCTCGACCAAGCCTGGCAGGCGATCGCCGGAGCCGATTCTCCGGCGCTGAGTGTCATACGTGAGGTCCGTCGTCGGAGAATAGTCGGCCACGGCCTCGCCCGTTGGCTTATAGAGGCGTTCTCGGCCACCTCCGATTTCGCTAATGACACCTGTCAAGCGACCGTGCTTATCCCGAATCAATTCCATTCACCCCTCCTGGGCTCGCATTTTCAGATACTCCTTGGCACTCCTCACGATCACCGGGGACGGATCGATTGGCCTCAGTCGGGCTAAGTCGTCCAGGGCGGCATCGAAACTCCGATAGCCAACCAGGTCGAAATACAGTGCGGCCATCACCGGAGATCGCGACCAGCCCGCAGCACAATGAATCAACACAGGACCAGCCCGAATATTTCGAGCGATCGCACGCATTACTTCGTCGACGACGCCGAACGGCAAAAACTGCGCATCCAAGACTGGGAGATGCACATACCTGATCTTCGAGCTCCTGGATAGAACCTCCTCAGCGCACACGCTCACAACTGACCGCATCTCGAGCAGGTTGGCTTTGGCCAACAGCTCAGCCGCCCGAAGACTACCCAAGAAGAGGCGCTCAAATGGGGTCGCGGTAAGGGTCAAATTAGTCTTGATCTCCTGCTTTGCTCTGTTCTTCGTGGGCTTCTAAGAGTTCGACGTCCCGCCAAATGCTCGTCTCCACATTGCGTCACCCGCACTGGTTTCGCTCAATGAGCTGAATGGCGACGTTTGTGCGTGGTTCAACTAGAGCCGATCGCGAGATCGGACTCTGCCGAAAGCCGGCCCGCTTCAATGGGATCCTGGCTGTCGGCACACTCGGGACCGTGAATGTGGTACCCGCTACCAAATGCGGGATCCCTACACGATAGAGAATTTTTTGCACGTACCGCACGCATGCCTCCTCGCGCCCACGACCAGAGAGTCGGGAGCGTTCCCAATACGGAATTTCGATGTCGTCAACCCGTGCAAACAGCCGGCACTCTGCGATCTCCGAGGCTTTCGGAAGATCGTCAACTGGCAGCAGGTTCTTCCTTTTGAGGATTGTCTTCAGCTCCTCCAAGGACACCCGCCTCCAACTCGAGTCCAAGTCATGGACATCTATCTCAAAATCGGAGTGCAGGGCGAAAGAACCGACTATCGGGTCAGTGACAACCACGTCGAAGTCGCCGTCAGACTCGGCAGGCTGGCGGATGCTGACAGAACGCACGGAGACTCCGTTCAGCAATAGCTGGCAGAAAAACCTATGGGTAGCGAATGGGGCAGACATCCGTGTTTCAGGCTCCTTTCGTCCGAGTTCGACCTGCAATCCACCGCTCGAGGCCCGCATAATGCATCCCGCGACCTTCAATTTACCTTTCGGTTCCTGACGTAGCAGACCATTTGACAGTGCTGAGCTGCCGCCTCTCTCGTCATTAGTCCGTTACAACCCAAACACATCCGCAGTTGGCCGACTACAATAAACACGCAGCCGGCTCGGTCGAGTCGTGACGATTCTCGTAGAACGCGATCTGCTTCTTTTTGCTTCAAAGAGGCCTCCCACAAAGGCAAGCTTCACAGCGGTAATGTAGGTCCTTAAAGATCTCCACGCCAGCTGGCAGGCGCAAACGTCGCTTGATCTCCCGCACTAGAGCAGGTTTTTTAATGATGCACTTGTCTAAGTACAAGGAAGGACGACGCGTAAGGCGATTGGCAACGGCACGGCCCCGCGGGGCGGTTATATAGTCCTGGTCTTGGGGAACCAGGCCATCCGCCTGCAGCTGTGCCCAGAACTCCTCGTGGCCGCGTGCGTGATTGACAGACTCGCCGTAATCCTGGCCTTTACTGATTGGGGTGGACTCGATTAAAACGCGACCACCCATGACGAAGATAATGCCAACATGTGCTACATGGGAACGCTTGGGCTTCTTTCGGGATAATGGCGAGGACCGCCGTTTTTGTTTGCTCACACCAGATTCTACCTGCGCCAATCGAAATTTGGTTAGAGATTCACCAGAATATCTTGCCCTGCGATCCAAGCAGTTCCTGGCACTGAGGTAACCGATAAGTACGAACGAGTAAGGGCTGTCGAGCCCGTGCAATCGCTGCCTGATGCGACGTCCCAAAGCCTCGGCGGCGGCGGTTCACCGACTGGCGCCGCCCTCGGCGATCTGCAGGTCGAGGCTCACGCGCTCGCCATTGATCAGGACCGTTCCTGCGTCGATCAACTGCTGTCCCGTGCAGTCATAGCGCTCGTAGCAGCGCAGCGCGGTGAAGGGGAAGAAAAACTCGACGGCCTCAGAACTCGCGCCAGTGCCGGGCTTGGCCGAGAGATGAAGCGCGCTGCTGAATCCCAGGCCATCGAACTGGGAATCATCCTTGAAGTAGCCGAGCACCGGACGAATCAAATGCGCCACGTGTTCGTCGAAGACCAGCGCGGCAAGGCGGTAGCGTGACGCGGTCGGAGGTTCGGCGAGCGTAGTGTTAATCGACAGCTCAAGATAAATACCGCCGCGGAATGCAATGAAGCTGGGCGATGCGTAAGACACAAAATGCGCTTGCGGATCAAGTTCCTTCACCATGCCATCGAGAATAGGCTTGACGGCAGATTGCATCGAAGAGAGCGCCTGCGGCGAAGTGTCACGCGCCGGCTTGGGAGGATCAGCAGGCTTAACCGGCTTCAAGGTCGGCACATGCACCAGACTGGGCAATCTGTCGATATCCTTCTCGCCGTTATGAACCACATCCGCGTTCGCCGTGGATGCGCTTTGCGCAGCCGTGGAAGGATCGTCGGGCGGCGCTTCCTTCGCGAGTTGGGGACCCTCAGCGCTCAGCCAGAGAGTCGTGGGCTTGGCATTGACGAAGACTTCCCCGCGCATAATCGCGGCCTGGCGGGTGGTATCGTCTTTCGCATTAACCATCTGAATCGCCGCGGCCTGCGGGAGAATGACGACCAGATTTTCAGGACGCTCGACGGCAACGCCTCGCACTTTGCCAATTACATGATGCGAAATTTCGAAAGCATAGGCCTGGACGCTGGAATTCTTGTCGAAGTGAGCCACCGCAATTTGCAGAATGGGCAGAACCACCTGCTGAAAGGTCTGCCGGGCGCGCTGGTCGGCATTCATTTTCTCGGCGGAATAGGCGGCGAAGTAATTGCCCGTGATCTTCAGCACGATCTTGTCCTGATAGTGATCGAACTGGATGGAGCGCTGGTCGGCCCACTTCTGCTTGGATTCCTCGAGATCGAGCTTGCGGCTCAGGTAAAAAGGATAGTCGGCGGGCAGCTTGAGAATCTCCGCTCCCATCTGCTTCAGTGCGTCCATGTTGCGCGCCTGCAGCGCGCTCAACGTGGAATCCTGAATTTCGTTGGCGGGAAGAACCTGTGCCCGGGCCGCCGAAGTGGCGGCACACAGCCACAGCAAGAGGAGGCTAGTCCTTCGCATAGACAGGCCCAGCACTGCGGGACGGCGGGTCGGAGATGGCACGGATGTAGGATATCAGCGCCTGAACGTCTGACTTGCTAAGCGTGTCTCCCCATGCGGGCATGAGCGCCGATTTGTTGAGGGCCGGGCCACCGTGGCTGATGATGGCCGTGAGATCGGCGTCACTTATCTTATTCAATGTGTCGCCTTCGGTGAAAGGGTGCGGCTTGACTTCCAGGTTGTCGTAGTTCGAGACGCGCTCGACCGTCGACTCCGGATTGTGGCAGCGCTCGCAGTACTGGTCGTTGAGGTGGCGTCCCAGCGCTTGCTGGTAGCCGAGGGCGATCTCTTCAATCTTGAGTTCCACCTTCTTGTTTGATTTGTCGGTTGTAGTGGCGAGAAGTTCGTAGCGCCCGGCCATGCCTCCGAGGGAAACGTTTGTCGTGAGTTGGCCGCTGGAGTCGGTCAAACCGTTGGCAGGATCGAAAGTGACTCCGGGGACGGCTGCGAATTCCACCAGGGCTCCGGCGACGGCAGTTCCCTGCATGTCATTTACCTGCACAACCACCGGTTGCGGCAACAACGTGCCGGTTTGTGCAAATTGCTTGCCTCCACTGGATTCGACGATCGCGGCGCCGAAGGCGGTAGCCTTAGGCAGAGGCGCGGATTCGGCCTTGCGCGAGCAGGATGTCGTCAGCAAGACTGCCATCATCGCCACGGCTGCAACAATCGCCGCGCTTCGCTTGGCGGGACAGCCGAAGGCGGCTGTCCTCACATGAGTCGTGGTCAAAGAGTGGCGGGTCATTTCTTGGCGACCTCCTGCGTGGGTGCCCCATTTCCCGCCGCTTTTGCGGGAAGTGGGGATTTGGCTCCGCCTTTCTGCGAGATCAGGAATGCGGTCAGAGCGCGCGCATCTTCATCACTCATGGCGCGGTTCGGTTCGATCGTGCCCGGCCGCAACGACTGCGGATTCTTCATCCATTGGTAGATCCATGCCGCCGTGAGTCGCGATCCGACTTGCGTCAACGTGGGACCGATGTAGCCCTTGTCGGTCTTGGTGTCGACGATGTGGCATCCCTGGCAGGAGTACTTGCCATAGAAAAGTTGCTTGCCGAGTTCCACCTCGCCTTGCGAGTAGCCGCTCAGCGGCATGGAATCGCGGTCGACGCCGGGATTCTGGTAAACGGTCATGATGTAGTCAGTGAGTTCGTTCGCCTCGCTGTCGGTCAGGTTGAAGCGCGGCATCCGGCGAATCAGCGACGGACGCAGCGTGCCAGGATTCTTGAAGAACTGCACCAGCCACTCGCGCTGCACAGAACTGCCTTCCCAGGTAAGGTCGGGAGCCATGTCTCCGCCATGACCGTCGATGCGGTGGCAACTGAAGCAGGCGAGGTCGGTCATCAGCTTTCCGGCTTTGCCGGCGGGCTGGTAGTCCGACTCATGAGTGCCAGCGACCATCAGCGATGGCGGCAGCGTGTTCGAGCGATCATTTAAAGACAGGAGCGCAGTGGTGAGCGAATCGATCTGCGCGGGGGTGAACGTGTATTGCGGCATCTTCAAGCCCTGCCCGAAGGCGTGCGGCTGCTTGATCTTCGTGGCGATGTAATCGGGCAGCGTGTGCTGCATGCCCGGCAGAAAAACTAGTTGTGTGACTGGCTTGCTGCCGATCCGGCTGAGTTCGGGCGCAAAGTTCTCCGGCTTCTTGATGCCCGCGATCTCGTGGCACGATGCGCATCCGTAGTCGGAAACCAGACGTTTCCCGTGAGCGATTTGCTCGGGAGCCGCACTCTCGAGATGCACGTTGGCGAGGAAGTCAGCATCCGACTTAGCTTGAAGGTATCCGGTCAGTGTGGCGACTTGCCCATCGTTGAAGCGGTAGTGCGGCATGGCCGTGCCAACATCGTAGACGCGTGGGTTCTTGAGCCAGGCTTGCAACCACTCCGGCTTAACTTTGGTTCCGACCTTGGTCAACTCTGGTCCGACATCGCCCCCCACCATGTTTCCGGCGGCATTCTGCACGGCGTGACAGGAGGCGCAGAAAGATTCTCCGTAGAGACTGGCGCCCGCGGCTGGATCGGAAGAAGCTTTTGCGGAAAGCGTGGCCGTGTCTCCCGCGAGAGGCGTGCTGTTGGCGATGAGGAAGGCGGACATGTCGCGCGCATCGTCGTCGCTCAGCTTGAAGTTCGGCATGGTCGACGTCGAAGCGTAGGCTTGCGGATCTTTGAGCCAGGCGAAAACCCATTCACGCGTGGTCTTGTCGGCGATATGCGATAGCGATGGCGGATCGTCGGTGGGTTTGAGAACCGTTCCATCGAACAACTTCACAGTGTGGCAATGCACGCAGCCTTCGCGAGCCAGCAGGTTGCGGCCCTGATTCAGTTGTGGCGTTCCCGGCAGCGGTCCATGGTGGCACTCGCCGCACGAAGACTCGATGTACTTGGCGGGAAGGATCGGCTGCTCCCAGGCCAGCGTGCTATTGTGCGCCTCGGTGAGCGTCGTGGCCGCGCCTTGTCCGCGATGGCAAATCGTGCATCCAAACTGCTCGAGCTTGTGCGGGATCACCGGATGCGTGCGAAAGGGCTGGTTGGGAACATCGGAAAGGCTGGGTTCTTTGAGTCCGACGTGGCAACTGGTACAGCGATCGACCACGCCGAGTTCAGGCAGCCACACCTGCTGGATTCCGCCCTGGAAGTGACGCTGCAGAGTGTTGGCGTCGCTGCGGTTGCGGATCATACGAAGATAGCCGTGCTGGTAGTGCCTCCACTCGCTGAAGAAATTCTTCGCGGGAGCGATGGCCAGCGACGCGAGGAAGATGAGGCTTACCACGCCGAACGCGCGCACGCTGTCACCGAATAACCTTTGCCAGAGCGACGTAAGCTTTTCTTTCATGAGCGCCGCATCCTTAGGAGCAGCCTTGTCGAGATCGTTATGAATGTGTCCGCCTCTACTATGTGCATCAGCAATGTGTGTATCAGCCCTGCCACGGCCAGACAAATTCCCAGCCGGGACCGCGGAAAAATGTTCCGATGGCGGTCAGCACCACCAGTTCGAATAGGAACCAGGTCATGACCCAATAAGACAGCGGCCTTCCGGCCAGGTAGCGGCGGAAGGCGGAAGCCGATTGCGGAGAACTTTGCGCTGCCACGAGCATGATTCCAGCCATGATCAGCGTCGGCACCAGCGCCGCGTAGACCTTGAAAAGAAGCAAGAAGAGGGAGAGCGCGATCGCGACGATATAGAAGATGCGCAAGCGCTTCTGCCGATCCTTGAGGAATAGTCCATCCGCTTCGATATTCACCTTGAAATACGGAATGACGATGAGCGCCATCACGACGAGTCCGGGCACCAGGACGCCCGCAACCACAGGCGGGAAGTAGTGCAGCATCTCCTGCAGTCCAAGGAAGTACCACGGTGCTTTTGCAGGGTTTGGCGTGTGCGAGGGATCGGCGAGTCCTTCGAGCGGGGCGTTGAAGATCAGCGCGATCCATACCAGCACGACCGCGAGCGCCATGACCGCGACGGCCGATCGGAATAGCACTTCCGGAAACGTCTGCAGTTGATCTTCCGTCTCGGCCTTCACCTGCGCGGAAGTGCGGCGCGTAATAAAGACGATGCGGCGCGGCGACTTTTTCGCGTTGGAGTCGATGCCGGCAGTGAAGTCTTTGGAATCGGCCATGGCTACTGCCCCTCCTTCGTGTGGGCGGCCGTGGCTGCCGTCGCGGCATTCGCCCGTAGGGTGGCAGGCTCGCTATCGTGCGAGTAAAGGCCACCATCCTTGCGGATCCGCCAGAAATGGATTGCCACAAAGAACATCGCCGTCAGCGGGAGAATCATGCAGTGCAGGACATAGAAACGAAGCAGCGCATTGGCGTTGACCGCGTTGCCACCGAGCAGCAGGAAATGAATCTTCTCGCCCATTACCGGGACGGCCGATGCGATATTGGACCCAACCGTGATCGCCCAGTAGGCGAGCTGGTCCCAAGGCAGCAGGTATCCGGTATAGCTGAGCAGGAGCGTCATCAGCAGAAGGATGACGCCGATCACCCAGTTGAATTCGCGAGGCGAGCGGTAGGCGCCGCGAAAAAACACCTTGAACATATGCGCGAACACGAGAAACACCATGGCGTGCGCCGACCAGCGGTGCAGGTTGCGCAAGAATAATCCGGACGAGACCACGAACTGCAAGTCTTTGGTGTCGGCGTAGGCTTGCGGAACCGACGGGTGGTAATAGAACATCAACGGAATGCCGGTCGCTACCAGAATCAGGAAGGTGCCGAGCGTGAGCGTGCCCAGGTACCACGTCGCACTGAAGCTCAGCATGCGGGTGCGCACCTTGGTCGAGAACAGGTGGAGAAACACGTTCTGCTGAATCGCGAGCGCGCGCTTCAGCGTGCTGGAACCAGTGCCGCTGCGGAAGATGGAGCGCCACACCCGCGTGCCGCGTAAGTCGTCGAAGTGTTGGTCTATGGTTTTCGCCATTGGTGGTCAGACCCTCACGAAGGAATCCCGCGCCAGCGGTGGCACGTCGGTGGAGCGATCGACCAGAAGATCGCCGTCGTCGTTGAGCCAGATGCGCTTCCACGGAAGCGGCTTGGGCGCCGGGCCTTCAATCTTCTTGCCGTCCTCATTGAACTTGCTGCCATGACAGGGGCATGCAATCATGTTGAGTTCCGGCTTCCACGCTGTCATGCAGCCGAGGTGAGTGCAGACGGCGCTGAGCGAGAAATAGCCCTCGTCGGAGTGGATGATGTAAATGCCGGAATTGACATCGATGGTGACGCTGCCCAGCGGATAGCGGTCGGGCTTACCCGCGTTCACCACGGGCGATGGTTCGTAGAGAACATTGGGTTCGAGATATTGATATGCGAACGCCGCAGTGCCCGCGGCGCCGATGCCCAAAGAGCCGAGCCCGAGCTTCAGAAAGAATTGCCGGCGGTTCACGTTGTTATTAAGGCCGTCGATTTTCTTGGTTTCCTCTGTCATCTTTTCCTCTGCCACAAGGCCTCGTGCCTATTTCTGCAATCCCGCGCCGATCGACGCCACGGAAATCAAGCCGGTCGGTTCTGCGGGAAGCAAGTTGTACGACTCCATCGTGATGGTGCCCACCGGACAGCGCATCGCGCACAGTCCGCAGCGAATGCACCGAGTCTCGTCCTTCAACATTGCCGCACCGGTGACCACGCCCAGGTCGTCCGCCTTCAGTTCGTCGAATTCCACGCCGAACAATTCCTGGTTATCGCGGATATGCTGCACGGTTTCTGGTTCGAACGAGATGCGGTCGAGCGAAACCAGTTCCAGACATTTCTCTGGACAAACATCGACGCACCCTCCGCACAGGATGCACATGCTGCCGTCTTCCGGGACACCTTCAAAAATCGTGTTGACCCAGCAGTGCAGGCAGCGTTGGGCCTCGGCCATAGCGGCTGGCGCGTCGTAACCGATTTCCACTTCGGTGACGCCGGTGCGGCGTTCGAGCGGAAGCATCGGAACCGGTTGCCGGTTGAGATCGAGGTACCCGAGTGGCATGGAATGTCGTTTGAGTAGTTCGACTTCGATGACCGGTTCCGGATGCTTTCCGCCGCGCAGGAATTCATCGATTCCCACTGCGGCACGCTTGCCATCGCCAACACTGTCAATAATGAGCCGCGGACCGAAGACACAGTCACCACCTGCAAAAATGCCGGGTGCGGAGGTCATCAGCGTCTGCGGATTCACTGCAATCAAGCCGCGTGGTGAGAGTTCAACCTTATCTCCGGGAGTGAGGAAATCCAGTCGCGGAGCCTGCCCGATCGCCATGATGATGGTGTCGCACTCGATTTGGGTCTCGCTGTTGTCGTAGAACGCGGGATTGAAGCGCTTGTTTTGATCGAACACCCACTTGGTCTTGAGTGTCTCGAGCGCGGTGACCTTACCATCTTTGCCAAGAATCCGCTTGGGGCCCTGACCGGGAAGCATCTTGATGCCTTCTTCTTCGGCCTCGACGATTTCTTCCAGTGCGGCAGGCATTTCTTCGCGGCGCTCCAGGCAGACCAGATTCACCTCGCGAGCGCCCATGCGTAGCGCGGAGAGCGAGATGTCCACCATTTCCTTCGTGGCGACGGCCGAGACGTTTTCGTCGGAGGGTTCCAGATCTTCCACGCCGTGGGCATGCTGCTTCATGACTTCGCGTGCTGCCGAGCGGGCCACGTCCATGGCGACGTTGCCGCCACCGATCACGATGACTTTCTTGCCGATGGTAAACTTGTATCCAAGATTCACGTTGAGCAGAAAATCGATTCCTTTATAGACGCCGTCCAGATCAACTCCGGGAATACTCAAATCGCGGCTGCGATGCGCTCCCACAGCCACGAGCACGGCGTCGAATTCGCGGCGCAGGTCGGAGATACTGAAGTCGCGTCCCGCAGCGTGATTCAACTTGAGAGTGATGTCGCCCGTCTCGAGAATCTCGCGGACTTGGGCCTCCACCACGTCACGCGGCAGGCGGTATTCCGGAATTCCGAGATATAGCATTCCGCCCGCGACCGGAGCAGCCTCGAAGATCGTGACCGCATAACCCATCAACGCGAGGTCGTGTGCGGCCGAAAGTCCCACCGGGCCTCCGCCGACCACTGCAACTTTGAAAGGAAGTTTGTTCTGACCGCGCCCTTCGTTGACGTTGATGGGACGCTTCGACTCGGGCCCGTACTGCTCGGTCAGGAACCGTTTCAGTGCGCGAATCGAAATGGGGCGATCGATCTCCCCGCGGCGACAGGCAGTCTCACAGGGATGCGCGCAGACTCGGCCGCAGATGCTGGCCAGCGGATTCGGCTCGCGCGCGAGGCGATAGGCTTGTTCGAAACGTCCCTCTGCGATCAGGCCAACGTAGCGTCCGGCGTTGGTGTGAGCCGGGCAGGCCATCATGCAGGGAAAGTTAGTGTGCAGCCAATCCCCATCGACCTTCTTGTTTTTAAATCGCTTCAGCATCGCAGCATTCTTGAATCCGGGTGAACACTGAACCTCAACTGGTTCGTTGTTGGTTTACGACCGGAAAGTGAATCCGGGGAGCGAGTCACTGCGTCCGCTCCCCGTCTTCCGTGTAGCACTTTTACTTCGTCAGGGTGAAATCCGCTTTGCCCTCGCCGGCCACAGTTACGGGCTTGGACGAATTCTTGGCGCCCTCGTGCCACGCGGTCACGGTGTAGCTGCCATCGGGAACGTTGTCGATCTTGTAGCTCCCGGACTTGTCGGTCACGACGAAATAAGGAGTCGGCGACACCACGATGTAGCCCGACATTTCGGGGTGAACGTTGCAGAGCAGCGGAATCGCGCCCGGGTTATCGAACTTGAAAGCGCGCTTCTCACCCTTCGGCCAGGTGCCCAGATTGTGGCCGAGTTTCTTGTTGCCGCCGACGGAAATCCAAAACACGTTGTGCGCGACTGTGTCGCTGTTGAGGAACTCAACTGTGGTGCCCTGCTCAATCGCCACAATGTGAGGGTTGAACATCAGGCCCTTCTGGTCGATAAGCGGCTTATCCGTCGGAGCCGGGAAAGTCTTTCCGGCAATCGCTTCGACGTACACGACCGACTCCCCAGTGACTCCAGAGACCTTCCCGCTGATGGATCCGGCGGAGGCCGCCAGGCTGAACATTGCGATGACTGCCGCGAGCGTTATCAAGGTGCGTTTCATTTTTCTCTCCTGAAAATTGTCTGCAATTCGTTTGCTTCTCAAAACGGGGCCTTAGTAAACGAACTCCAACGCACCCGTGGCTGTGCTCGTACGGAACGGATTCACCGCCTGGCCGTTCGAGTTATACGAAAGGGCCTGTTGCGGACGGATCGCATATTCGAACGATGCTTTGATGTTGGCGTGAATCAGGAACTGCACTCCCGGGGTTACCCGGTTGCGCGTGGCACCCGCGGGCGAGAAGTAATTCACGGACCCGGCCTGGTTCAGGAAGTCTGCCGTCGACTGCACGCGATCGTAGCGCAGGATGGTCATGACCCAGGGCAAGGCCAGATAGTCGGCCTCGATAAAGCCGCCATTGAACTTGGCAGGCCCGCCGTTCGTAAAGCTGGTGCCGATCCCGGAAGCGCAGCCGATCGCAGTACCCGTCGAGTCCTGGCACAATAGATCGTCGTCGTGTCCGTACATGTACAGGCCGTACACGTTAAAGGTGCGGTAGTTGAAGCTGAAGTCACCGCCCACGCGATAGAAGGGCTCACGGGCAGTGATGACAGTCGCATTGTCGGACGCATCCACGCCGTTAAAGCGCTGCACGGAACGTCCCTTGAAATAGAACGTCCCTAGAGTCAAGTAGGTATGGTCGCGAGGACCGCTCGGTCCAGCCGCCTGTATATCGTGGCGGCTGGTCGGATCCTTCTCCAGGTTGAAGCGGTAGGAGAAGCGTCCATAGAAATCCTTGTAGTTAGAGTCAGAGAAGAATCCCGCCGGCGAAGAAACATTGGGAGCGGTTGAACTCGTCCCACTGGTGTTCTGATTCACGAATGCGATGGAATAGTGATATCCGCCGTATTGATGGCCTCCACTGAGTTCAAAGCCCTGAGCCGCATCCTGGATCGCATATACGTTGTTCACATTCTGCTGGCTGGACCCGAAGTTCGCCTCGGTATAAATGTCGTAGGGAGTGATATTGATCGATCGGGCCTGCGTGAATGGCAGGTCCAGTTCGAATTGTCCAATTCTCAGACTCAGCGAATCTGTGGGAAGTTTGAAGAACCGTCCAAGGTTCACAAACTTCAGATAACCGTCGCCCAAACCGCCGTTGGCGTTGGCGCCGGAGACACTCAGGTCGTCATCCACCCAGAAGGCGATGTCGCTGCCAAAATTGCCCGCCATGAAGATGCTGAAGAAGCCTGGCTCAAAGTCTGTGCGCGGCACGTTGGGCGATGCAGTCGATCCAGCCGGCGTGTAGTTGTTGGCGCTGGCAGGAGTGTATTGGAAGAACTGGTTGAAGCGCAGTCCGATGGGCGGAAGGCCGGGGATCGTCCCGGGAAACACTGTGTGGGGCCACAATTCCTTCTGCGCCGGCGCTCCTAACATCACAGGCGGAACTTTGAGGAAGCTCTCGTCATCCTTGGGAAATTTGAAGCCGGCATCCTTGAAGGCTTTTCCGAAATCGTTGAGCTTCGGGAAGTCGATATGGCAGGTCGTGCAGGACGTCCCGTACTGGCGGGAAAATGCGGGAATCGCGAAGCTGCTCGCAGTCAATACGAAGAGCGTCAGAAACAAAAGGCACAGTACAAACATGGGGCCGCGGGAGCGCATCGGTATCGCCTCCTACTCATGAGTTCGAGAGGTTTTGTGCCTCTGGTCTTGGCACAAGGTGGACCTGATACTAGCGAGAGTAGTAGCGACTTCGCCGGGCTATGAATCACACGTCAGTGTGATTCCAGTCACAAATCGGGCAGGCCTGAAAACCAGCACCCGAAACCGGAATCCTCTGAATTCTTGGTCTTTCGCGAGATCTTTTGGGAAGAGAGTACACGACGGAGGCCTCTACGCGGAGCCTCTGAGTTCCAGCCCCACACTGACTGATTTCCGTTCCAAAATTACACTGGCAGAAGCTATGAAGGCTCTCGCATCCTGTCCATTCAAATTGCATACGATGAAGTCCTGGGATAATTTCCTCTAAGGTTCGTAGGCGCAGGACGGGTCCGCGACGACGAGATTGCCGGTGATGGCGTAGGCGCGGTGGCGCGAACTGGCGTGCGGAGTCGTACGTGCGCGAGTGACGAATGTCACAATCGACGAAAATAAAGCTCGTGATTTCTATCACAGACGCGAAGTCCTCAGATTGGAAATGCGAACAATCACAACCAATCGCAAAAGTGGCGCTGCTTTATATCGCGTGGAGTTTAGCGGATGGTTCGAAGTCTGGACATCTGCCATTTCGACTTGGGCAGTGGCGGCGGGCAAAAATGGCTTTTGTTCAGCCACAAATCGACCATAGCGCTTTCCCCATGCAGGGCACCAAAACCTGAGAGCATCACAATGGGCGTCCTACGACGATATCGTTTCATCTGCTCAACCAGGCCGTACCATTACCTCCTGCACCGGAAAGCCAATAGCCGACAAGAACTTTTTCCCAGCGCCAAGACGCATCGCCGACGCTTCCTCCGCGATGGTCGGCTGACCTCTCCGTGATTGGTAGAACTTAGATGGATTCACCCGGTCGCCAACGCAGACTCTGGAGTCGCGAAAGTGATTCGGAAGATAGGTTGTTAGTGCGCACGGCTTTACGGCTGAAGCGCTTGGCTCGCCGTGCGATGCACTTGCTCGCTCTGAATGGCTGATGCATCCCAGCCGCCGTGCTGGGAGCGCTAATCAGCGAGCCGAGAGTGATGCTCTGAAATCCGGCGCTTCCGGAGGTAGTGAATTGCGGGTAAAACGCGGTTTTAGCGACTCCCACGAGGGCGTTCTGCTGGGCCATGGCTCGTTCCGCAGTGGCTACATCGGGCCGCCGTTCCAGCAGGTCCGACGGAATTCCCAGCGGAATCGGCGGGGGAACGGTGAGCAAGGGTGCGACCCCAACGCTAAATGTGGACGCGGCGTTTCCCGTGAGCACCGCGATCGCGTGTTCGAACTGTGCGCGCTGCTGCTGGAGCAAGTAAAGTTGAGTGACCGTGGAGTCCAGCAGGGTTTGCTGTTGCGCCAAGTCCAGACCGGAGGCGATCCCGCCTTCGTGGCGATGATTAACCAGAGCCAATCCTTCTTGCTGAATCTTGACCGACTCCTGCTTCTGGCAGTGTTGTCGGTAGGCTGGAACAAATCCAAGAGGACAACTCGTAGCCATGAACTCAATTGTGAAGAATCCCAGATAGCGACGGTTGACGTTAGAACAGACCTGCCGCCTTCGCACGTAATGCGGGTTTGCCTATTTCGTTTGTCTGGCACTGCCGTGCCGCTGCTGGGAGAGCACTCCTCCATCCGCCTGGACGAAGAAACGAAGACTTAGCGGCTGAGAATCTGCCGATCAAGTGGCGAACTCACGCTGACAGCGGGTTCAATCTATCAACCGAGTGTTTGCTCTTACACTTACAAGGACTCGCATTGTCCTTTTGTTGAAGGCAACGATGCCGGAGAAGATACCACAAGCGGACTACATACGACAGGAGCACCGAAATCTGAGACGACGGATTGGTGCTTCCTGCCCAAGGAATCTCCCGTCGCTTGTGGTCCGGCGGTCACTGGGCGAGAACGATGCTCCATTCACCGCGCTCGAACGACCTCCTTGTTCACGTCGGTTTTTCGAGGTATTATTCCCGCCGTATTATTCAATTCGGCTTGCGGAGGCGCTCATGAATTCTCGACTCGTGTTCGTCTGTGTGACCGTCCTTCTGTTCGCCGGAGCGGCGGCGAACGCTCAGGATTCTGCGGAGAAGGAAGTCCAGAAAGCAATGGAGGATAACTTCGCAGCTATCATCCACAAGGATGGCGCTGCATTGAACCGCCAATATACCGACGACTACTATCGCATCAGCGAAACAGGCGCAGTATCGGGCAAGTCAGAGTTCACTGCCAGCGTCATGAATCCAGATTACGTGGTTACGAAGCTCGAACCGAGCGATGTGAAGATTCGAGTTTATGGAAACGTGGCAGTCGTGACCGAACTGGTAACCTCCATTGGAGGACCCAAAGGGAAGACTCCCGCCCAGCATGTTTCCCGGCAGACCGTGGTCTGGGTGAAGCAGCACAACACTTGGCAGAAGCACGTTCTCCAGATGACGAGCACGACCTCAGTACCAGAATCGGCTTACCCCCATTAGTCCCACGTTGCGCTGTGCGGAAAGAAGAACAAGCGTTCGCACGAAGCTCGTTGACCCCGCCTGCAATTGCGTCATACCATTTCCGCCAATGACTTCTGCGTCCCAATTCATCGGTCAGACCATATCGCATTACCGCGTCGTTGAGAAGCTGGGCGGCGGCGGGATGGGTGTTGTCTACAAAGCCGAGGACACCGAGCTTGGTCGCTTTGTCGCGTTGAAGTTTCTCCCAGAAGATGTCGCCCAAGAACCGCAGGCTTTGGAACGTTTCCGCCGCGAAGCACGTGCAGCGTCCGCCCTCAACCATCCCAACATCTGCACGATCTACGAGATCGGCAAGCATGACGGTCGCTCTTTCATCGCCATGGAGTTTCTGGACGGCGTGACGTTGAAGCACCGTATTGCGGGGCGTCCGCTAGAAACCGAACTGATTCTATCGCTCGCCATCGAGATCGCCGATGCACTGAATGCCGCGCATGCTAAGGGCGTTGTTCATCGCGACATCAAGCCTGCGAACATTTTTGTGACCGAGCACGGACACGCCAAGGTTCTTGATTTCGGGCTTGCGAAGGTTTCCTTCAGGTCGGAGAGCCCTGCCATGAGCGCCCCGACCATCGAATCAGAAGAGAACCTTACCAGTCCCGGTTCGGCGCTAGGCACCGTCTCCTACATGTCGCCGGAGCAGGTGAGAGCCAAGGAACTGGACGCACGTACGGATTTGTTCTCGTTCGGAGTCGTCCTATATGAGATGGCGGCAGGTAGGTTGCCTTTTCGTGGTGAAAGTACTGGAGTGATCTTCGACGGGATCATGAACCGTGCTCCGGCTCCTCTGGTGCGGCTGAATCCCGACGTGCCAGCCGAACTCGAACGGATCATCAACAAGGCACTGGAGAAGGATCGCAACCTGCGCTACCAGCACGCTACTGACATTCGCACTGACCTACAACGACTGAAGAGGGACTTCGAGAGTGGAAGTGCCACCTCAGCGTCGGCGCCGGTGCAAGAGACCTCGCTTGCCGTTCTACCCTTTGCGCTCTTCAGTCCAGTGGAAGAAGGGGAGTCGCTGTCATTAGGCTTCGCGGATTCGTTGATCTCCTTGCTCGGAACACTGGAAGATTTTGTCGTTCCTCCGACTTCGAGCATCTTGAAGTACGCAGGCGCGGTTGATCCTGCGACGGTTAGTCGAGAACTTCACGTCAGATACATCCTACAAGGGAACATTCAAAAGCTAGGTTCCCGATGGCGTGTTTCTGTTCAGTTGGTCGACGCCGAGCGCCGAAAGATAGTCTTGTCCGACCGACACGATTTGACTCTCGACAACATCTTCGATGTGCAGGATGAGATTGGACAGCGGGTAGCTCGTTCCTTGGAAGCCCGTTTTCGCACGGGAGAGCTTAAGGCACGCGACAGGTACAGCGCAGACCCTTATGCGTATGGTGAATACATGGAAGGACTGAGGCTGAGCTTCTCGGATCAAGGGCAAACTATGGATCGTGCAATCGAACACCTGACTAACGCCGTAGAGCGCGATCCGAAGTTTGCATTGGCGCACGCGGCCGTCACGCGTGTGTTCATGGATAAGTATCGGATCATTGATGGTCGCGGTATTCTTGCTGAAAAAGCCGAGTTCCATTGTCGTCGTGCTCTCGAACTTGATCCAAACTTGCCTGAGAGTCATCTGGCAAGGGGCTACGTCTTGTGGAGTCAGGCGAAGAACTACCCACATCGGGAAGCGATTGCAGAATTCGAGAAGTCGCTTGAATTACATCCGAATGTGGACGGCGCACACGGTCAACTTGGCTTGATCTTCTCGCACGTCGGACGTATGCAAGAAGGTCTTGTGGCCTTTGAGAAGGCGCACCGTGTAAATCCCCAAAATGCTTGGGCGCATTGGGCAGGGTTAGCACATCTGTGGGCAGGAGATTTTGAGGCAGCGAACCGTGAATGTGAGGCGTGGCTGCGGGAGAGTCCCGGTAGCAAATACGCACTGTGGCTACGCCCCCAGCCGCCGTTGCTTATGGGAGACTTGAAGTCTGCCGGGAAGATGCTTAGCGAAACACTGGAACAGCACCCGGAAGAACCGTTGTTCGTCTCGCTCGATGGCATGCTGCATGCGTTTCAAGGCCAACCGGAAGCCGCGCTCGACTGTGCTCGAAGGGCTTGCGAATCACCGCGCTCTTTTGGGCACACGCACCATACTCTTTACCAAGTTGCATGCATCTATTCGATCTTAGGTCGGAACGAGCAAGCTCTGGCATGGCTGGATCGGGCAGTAAGTACAGGCTTCCGCTGCTGGCCGCTATTTCGGGTTGACCCTTGCATGAATAATCTGCGTCAATTACCCGATTTTCAGAGCTACGTGGCCGAGATTGAAAAAGAGGCCAAGGATATTCCTATTCTGCGGATTTGATCCTTGCACTATGAGCTTCCTCGTACTCTGGCGGTCGCAAGCCAAAGCCGCGGCGGTCGTCGATTGAATCACATCTGCTTGGCATCGAAACCGCTGAGAAGGGCCGCATCTCGCAACTTTTGATCTGCGGTCAGAAAGACTCGACTCTGCGGAGCGTATTCGCACCACTCAAGTGCTGCCGCCAACTGAAACGAGTCCGCAGCCCGCAAGTCGTAGCGATTTACGAGCTGTATCGATGTCGCCCGCAAAGCGTCCGACGGTTGAATCACGGACCACGAATCGGCGAGGCTTTTGGTGAGTTTATTGGACTTAGCCCAGGCGCGGGAGTCGAGTTGCTTCATCCGCAAAAGTCGGGCCAGGGCGCTCGCGATCTCAACCGGAGTCGCCCACCAGACGACCGCGTCATGGGTCTTATACAGCGCGATCGCCTGAGGCGTGATGCCCTGTCGCACGCACAGGGGAACGAGAGCACTCGCGTCCCAGAAAGCTGGAACTCGCGTTACCGGCTCTCCCGCTCTTCCCGCCATGCCTGCTCCATGACCTCATCGGAAACATTCCCCGGCGGCTCCGGCCAAACAACAGACCGTGGCCGTCTGTGCAAGGGTGGGGTCAGAACGCCACGGGCAATCAGTCGCTGCTCCTGCTCGGAGCGGCCTTCCAGACCGCAGGGAACGATACGCGCCACGGGCTTGTTGCGGTCGCACACCAGCACCTCTTCGCCATCTCGGACGAGCTGAATATGGGCGCTGAGCTGCGCTTTCAGATCGCTGATATTGACGGTTCTCATGTCGCCATTATAGCGGATGTGACCATGTTGGTCATCTGCAATTTTACGGTCTGGAATGCGAGGGCAACGGAGCATCGGCAAGGGACGAGTTCAGGCTCAGAGTTCAACCAGGGCCCGCCCTCCCGTTGCGAGTTGCGGGCGAGGATGCCTCCGTTGCTCCACAAAGAGGTCATTGTTGTAATGTAGCGGGCATCCCTTCGTGGGAAAGAGTTTTGGTGGTGAACTCGCCGGTCTTCGTGTCCACCATGGCTATGGTTTGTTGTCTTGCGTGCAGATCACAGCCTACAATTTTCATCTCGGCCTCCTTCGTCCCGAGCCTTTTTGGTTGGATACCGCAAAGTCTACTCGGTCCGTTGTGGGGCCGCTGCGTTAGGAGAAAGAGAAACTAACCGGACTTACGATGCTGCATTGGTGGCGCTTTTAGCAGGATCTTCCTCGGGCAGGGACGTGTCCATCTTGTCGAGAAACTGCTGCAACCGTTCCTGAATATGAGTGTCCAGCGTGGTAAACTCGATGCCCATTCCGACCCCAGGATCACTCGACCTAACAACCGCTGTGGTCAGCACCTTCTCCTCGTCCATCCAGAACGTAATGGTACCTTGCGTGCCGAGTGGCAGCGGAAGCAGGGTCTCAACATAACAGCCGCGACCGCCAATGTCTGTCGCGTTCGTATTCATGCGCGCTCGCTGGGTGTCCGCCAAACCGATCTGGATAGGAAACTGGATTTTGTGCCGGACAAATCGCCGATTAATTTTCCCCGGTGCAAACGTGAGCTCTTCCGGTTTGGCCATTTCCTGCCAGGGGCTCTCCTGGCCTTCCACAATCTGCACAGCGGCTTCAATCTTTCGTAGCATTCCGCCGTCAGTTACCCACACCACTTTGAAGCGGGCTTTTTTGTCGCCGTGCTTTATACCGATGATGTCGCCGGCCTTCAAAGGATGGTTGATGCCCAATATTTGCGCACCTTCGCCGCTGATGTTGCTGGCAACCGCGTTCTGAGAGAAGGGGCGAGCGTCCGCGTCCATACCCCACACGCGAACGTGTATCTGGGTTTCAGACCCGATTTCCGGTCTACCTTCCATTGAGTTACTTGGCCTCAGAAACTGTCATCATCATAACTCCTGCCCACTAGGCCCTGCGGTTACGAATGTAGGTGATTGGGAGTTTTCGAAGTTCATGTACCTTCGGAGGCGTACGGTTACCAGCTTTGCCAGTCGCAGCGAAAAGCTGCACCGCTTCGGAAGTCGCTTCAACCGCTACTGGGCACAAAAGAGGGCGATGCACTATCGGATGACAAAAAGCGGCGAGCCCGCATCGTATTGTTCGGGCACAGTTGGGGTGCTTCGGCTGTGGTGAGCCTGTCCCGGAAATTAGAACGGGCAGGCATCCCGGTGACGCTAAGCTTCAGGATGGTGTTGTAGGCTACGCCGACCTTGAGGTTTTCAAACAGACCGATATAAACCTGCTTGGGATACTCTTGACGTAGGTCCTGGATCAGCTGAACTTCGGGGTGGTGCGGCTCGTCGTGACGAACAAAGCCACCTAGAAAGCCTACTACAATGTCCGAGGAACTAGTCTGACTCGAAGGCACAACAGCCGATGATTCTGAAGAATCTCGGCAGCGAATACTCGTCGCATGTCCTGGCTGAGCGAGGACACCCTAGGGATTTCCCTAGTAGCAAAGTGCCGCGTCTTGGCCTTAAATAGTTGAGGCAGCTACCTAGAGCCCAGATCGCAGCCGACCGGCGTCGCACTCTGCTCCTCCCTCTCTAACAGTCAACCAAGACCGATCAATAGACAATCAAGGAGACTTTCAATGGCAATCAAGAATCCGAAACAGATTTTCGTGCTCATGCTCAGCGATCTACGGCAGGGCGGTGAAAAAACGACAAGCATTTTCCAGAACCTGGCACAGCTCGCAGAAGATCCCGATATCAAACAGGCCCTGGAGGCTCGCACCTTTGTCTCGCAAAAAGTCGTCGAGACTCTCGATCAATGTTTCAAGCTTATCGGTGAGGAGCCGGTGCAACTGAGTGCAACGAGGGCTCGGATTTACGATGCGCTCGCCGAGGACTTCCGCAAAGAAGTATCTGACATTAAAGACTCTACGACGCGGCGTTTCTACATCCTCGCGAAACTTAACAACCTTGCTCATCTCCGCGCCGCCGAGTTCAAGACGCTCATCGCGGCTGCTGACGTCTCCGGGAATTATGGAGTCGCCGCACTCTTGGAAACCTGCCTCGCGGATAAGCTCGCGTTAGCCGAGCGGACGCAGCAGTGGTTGCGCAGGATCGCTGAAACTGAGATGGTGGAGAGAATTGGCGCCAAGAGAGCAGCATAGGCCCGAACCGTAGGAAATTCGCCATTAAGGCGGTGCCAAAACAGTGCGCCGGTTAGAGTGCGATCATTGCATCCTGTCCGGCGCACTACTGCCAAAAACACCAGTTGATCTACGACACACGTAAAATCAAGCTTCCATAGCATTACGGAGGTTAACAAAACCCATGAGATATGGCCTTGCGTTCCTGATCGCCGCAACGCTCCTTTTCTCCAGTGCGACTATGCTAGCGCAAGCTACGAGTTCTTCCGACGAGGCGGCCTTTTGGGTCTCCTATTGGGCGAGACCGCGAGTGATTCTCTCCGGTCCTGAGGAAGAGACGTTTTACAAGAACATGAAAGACATTATGTTTCTCAGAAACGACTATGCTGCTCCGATCAATCCAAGCGCGCTGGACGACAATGTTCAATGGCTCAAGGATCATCCCGATGTGCGCTTTTATGTTGATGGATATGCATCTGTAACTGGAGATATCGTGTACAATGTCGCGCTTAGCCAGCGGCGCGCGGACTGGGTCAAGCAGACTCTGGTAAGCCGAGGTATTCCCGAAAATCGCATCGTTGGGGCGGCTGGATGGGGAGAGTTGTATCCCATCTGCGCGGAAGACACGCAGGAATGCCGGAACAGGAACAAGCTCGTTCGCTTTATTTACTGCCCAAGTAGGTGATCGCCGACGAACGATTCGGCGTGGAGCTGTTGTAACCAGGGGATTTCCACTCAAAATCCCATGGCTGGGTCAATGCGTGAAATGGGGATGTTTCGACAATCGACAAGGGATGCGGTGGCTAATGCCATCTTTCGAGCGTTGCTAAAGTCTGATCAGCGTTCTTCCTCATGGGTCATCAGTCTTGTTCCGCATTTCCAGTACGAACCGGATTGCCGTGTTTACGGTCGGTGTCATATCAAAGCCGCGAATCTCCCGGATGCGACGGCCTACAGAAGCCCAGTCGACCGAGACGTATTTCCCCCTCGATTTTGCCCTTAACGGCATGTATCCCTATATTAATAAAATATCTCTATAGCGATTTACGCTGATCCAATTTCAAATTCGACCATACGATACCTACAAAGACGAACTTAATGAAAGTGACTTTGGTCCGCTCATCCGGCTATCAACGTGGCGATGCGCTCTCCGGCATGACCATCCCACAACGGAGGCACGCTTCCTCTCTTTGCCTTGCCCGCAACCACCAGACGAAGTTCGGACCGCAATTTATCTGGATCACGCCCGACGAGAACGTTGGTGCCCAGAGAGACCGTGATCGGACGCTCGGTGTTCTCTCGAAGGGTCAAACACGGTACGCCAAGATAGGTGGTTTCTTCCTGGATGCCTCCGGAATCCGTAATCACGACGGTCGCGCGAGACTGCAGGTTCAGAAACTCCAGATAAGGCAGCGGATCGAGTAACTGAAGCTCTTCGGCGTTCAGGCCGAAATCAACAATTCGCTGACGTGTGCGTGGGTGGGCCGGGAAGACAACGGATAGATCCTGATTCACTTCCAGCAACGACTCCAGTAGGCTTTTCAGGGTCGCGCCGTCGTCGACATTTGCCGGACGATGGAGGGTGACCAGGGCATAGCGCGCTGGTATGCCGCTCCTGCTCTGACTCTGCGCTAACGGCTGCAGCTTCACGAGAGAATCAATCATGACGTTGCCGACCCGGAAAATCTTTTCTCCCGAAACTCCCTCACGCTTGAGATTGATGTCTCCGTCTTCCGAGGGCGTATACAACACATCCGCAAGCTGATCAGTAACCAACCGGTTGATTTCCTCCGGCATGCTGCGGTCAAAAGAACGAAGCCCGGCCTCGACGTGCCCGATCCGGACCCCGAGCTTAGCGCAGACTAGAGCGGCCGCAACGGTCGAATTGACATCACCATAGACCAGTACGATGTCGGGCCTATTTTCGAGCACCACTGGTTCCAAGCGCGTCATGACTTCGGCAGTCTGCCGGGCGTGCGAGCCAGAGCCGACAGCAAGGTTCACATCAGGAACCGGCATTTCCAGCTGGGAAAAGAAGACGTCCGAGAGGTTCAGGTCATAGTGCTGGCCGGTATGCACAATCGTTTGCCGCACTCCATCGCGCACTTTCAGCGCGTGGAACACCGGTGCAGCCTTCATGAAATTCGGACGAGCTCCAACTACATGCAGAATGTGCATAGACTCTACGATCGGTTGGTCCCGCGGATCTTTGGAAAAACCTCGCGCTCAGGTCGGATATGCTCCGGAATCCGGCTACGAGCTTATACCAGTTTCCGGGAGATCCGCTCGATCGCGCAGGGGGGCCGCCGCTGGCGAACTCACGCTGACTGCGGGTTCAATCTATCAACCGAGTGTTTGCTCTCACACTTACAATGAAAAGTGGACTGTCCCACCTACTTTTCTGGCTTTGCTCCGCGTGAACTCCGCTTAAGGTCGGTCAGATCGCTGTCACGACCTAAAGCACGCTTATTGGCCAGAAGGTCCTCCAGGGAAATGAAATGTACCGGCACACCAAAGAAACTGCTTGCAACCTTCTTCTGCCACGCATCGGAGAACTCGACGGCCGTGATTTCGGTCAGAATGTCAACGCGCACGGGAGCGACTCCAATTTGGTAAACCATCTGCTTTCCGGTGAACGTTTCTGCATTTATCCCATCCTGCTCCAGAGGAGCCCCGAACTGTTTGAGCGCTGCGACTACTCGGATTGAATTCTGCGCTGAATTGCATACCCACACGTCGAGATCTTTCGTGTAGCGCGGCTCACCGTACTTCATGACCGCGTAGCCACCGACAATCAAATGTTCAACCTCGAATTCGTTTAAGAGTTGTAGCAGTTCTTGTAGTGTGGGTTTTCTGCCATGCTTGATTTCCTCAGCTAATTCGACCATTTCCCATGCAGCTGCAAATATGGCTTCATCTCCCTGCTCCTGCCAAAACTCAATGTCGAATGAACGATCCGGAAACCCACCCTGAACCAGTCGTGTTTTCCACGAAGAATTTTCAGGAAGGCTCATTTTCACCCTCTTCGATTCACACTCTAACTATCAGGATATATCAGGTTGAAGGGCCCCTGGCTTTATCCTCCGGCTCGACCGGCATACGCGATTCTTGTCAGGGCCAAGCCGTGCCCTCGTGGCTCGGTCAGTTGCGTATCCGCGGGGATCGGGAGCGATATGGGGAGTTGGTACGCCTCTGGCGTATTCACCCGATAGAAGGCGCCTCCGAGGTCCAAACGCAGAGACGTCCTCACCCCCTGGTGGCGTTTATTCATGGGTTCGTCGGACATTTCCGCGGGGGTGCTGATGCCGTCAGCCTCCTCGAGCGGCGGGCAATCGCGCCCGATTTGCTCTGAGCTCGATTCGAAGGTGTCAGAGCAGTGGTTCGTTGACTAGCGGATGCCGCGTCCTTAAGATGAAGCGACCTGAAAACCGGGCGCTCCAGTAATGATTGGCCAAACCATCTCGCACTATCGCGTCCTCGAAAAACTCGGCGGCGGCGGGATGGGTGTGGTGTACAAAGCGGAGGACCTGACGCTGCACCGGTTTGTTGCGGTTAAGTTTCTTCCCGACGACGTGGTCAAGGATCCGCAAGCCCTGGCTCGCTTTCAGCGCGAGGCACAGGCGGCTTCGGCTTTGAACCATCCCAACATCTGCACAATTTATGAAATCGGCCAGCAGGACCATCGGCCCTTCATCGTCATGGAGTTCCTCGATGGCGTGACGTTGAAGCATCGTATTGGAGCGAAGGCGCTGGACACCGAAACCGTCCTGTCGCTGGGAATTGAGATTGCCGACGCCCTCGATGCCGCGCACTCAGCCGGGATCGTACATCGCGATATCAAGCCAGCAAACATCTTCGTCACGAGGCGCGGACATGCCAAGATTGTCGACTTCGGACTCGCTAAAGTGACGCCTGCGTCCCCTGAGAGCGGATCGGAGAATACGGTGACCTTGGCGGTCGAGGACGACCACCTCACTAGTCCAGGGATGGCTCTGGGAACAGTCGCCTATATGTCGCCGGAGCAGGTGCGCGGGAAAGACCTGGATGCCCGCAGCGACCTCTTCTCATTCGGTGCGGTGCTCTACGAGATGTGCACCGGGGCGCTTCCGTTTCGCGGGGACACGACCGGCGTAATCTTCGAAGGCATCCTTAACCGAGCGGTGCTACCGCCGGTACGGCTCAATCCGGAGGTGCCCACTGAACTGGAACGCATTATCGGCAAGGCGCTCGAGAAAGATCGCGATCTCCGGTACCAGCACGCCGCCGACGTGCACAGCGATCTGAAGCGCTTGAAGCGGGACACGGGCTCCAGCAGCAGCGCTCGGGCCGCCGGTCCGGCATCATCGTCCGAACGGATTGAGCACCAGATTGCCGAGCACCAAGCGACGCCGTCTTCACCTTCCGGAACGCCCGCAGCGACATCGCAGCCCGGCACGCCCCCGATTCAGCAATCGGGTACTCAACAATCGGGGTTCCAACGCTCGAGTGGCTCTGTCATCGCGGAGACGGCCTCGCGCAACAAGGGCAAGGTGGCAGGTCTGGTTGCTGCGGTCATTCTGGTTCTGGCATTTGCTGGCTACGGAATCTTTCATCTCCTCGCCAATCATGGACCATCTGCTCCGGGAAAGATCACCCAGGTCAGCCACTGGCACAAGCCGATCTCGCAAGCCATTCTTTCCCCGGATGGACACACGGTGGCTTTCACTTCGTATTTTCAGGGTTACGAGCAAGTCTTTGTGATGCTCACTTCTGGGGGCGATCCCTTACAGCTCACTAGCGACGAGGGCAGCAAATACCTCGATAGTTTTTCCGCCGATGGAACGCAAATCTACTATCAGCGCGAACTTGGCGCGGGAGAAGAAATCTGGGCGATGCCCACCTTGGGTGGAACACCCACTCGCCTTCTGCAAGGTTACAACCTCCAACCCTCTCCCGACAGCAAGAGCCTGTTCTACTTCCAGCCACAGACGAACGACCTCATGCAATCGCCAGCTGATGGCGTGGGCGGGAAGATCATTCTGGGGGCTAAGGAGCTTGGCGTTGACCTGCTCGAACAACTGGTTTTCCCCGACGGTGGCGACCTACTGCTCCTTGGCATCAAGGACAAAGATCCCCAGGGCACCGTTCGGTTGTACCGCTGGAATATTGCAACCCGTAAAGCCACGAATATTGGCCAGCTTTCCGGATCCCCAGGATCGATCAATTGGGGAGATCCGGGAAAGACGCTTCTTTTCCATCGCGAAGCGAACGGCATTATCAATCTGTGGGAATACAGCGTCGACGACAAAACTTACACTCAGATGACTTCGGGGCCGGGCCCCGATTATTTCGCGATGAAGGATCCGGCCGGAAAGGGGATTTTCTTCGTCAATGGCAGGGATTCGGGCTACCTCTCAGTTTACGACCCGCGCACAAAGACTTCGACCGATATTGTGGAAGACCTGGCGACGCAGCCAACGCTTTCGCCTGACGGCAAGCACGTCGCATATGTAACCCAACCTGACGTTTCTCGCGCTGAACTGTGGGTGTCGGACGTGGACGGCAAGAATAAAACCAGGATCACTGCCTCCAAAGACGCCCTCTCCACGGGAGACTGGTCCCCCGACAGCACTCAATTAACTTTCACCAATACGGTGCGCGATGCGGATGAAAATTTCGTGGTCAACGCCGATGGCAGCCACCAGCGTCAATTCCCACACTCCCTCGGTAACTCTGAATCCATGGCCTGGACGCGAACCGGAAAGGACCTGTATATAACGGGCAATCAACATCGGCAGAATCCCTACCCATTGCAGACCTGGAGACTCAGCCCCGACGGTTCTTCGGCAGAGCTTTTTTCCGAAGGCTGTGGGTTTGCCATGGACTCGTCTCCGGATGGAAAGTACTTGCTGATGTCGATGATGTACGGAGACCAGCTGGGCATATTCGAACTCTCCGTCGCCGACAAAAAGTGCACCCCCCTCGCACCCAACGTCGTGACTTTCCTGCCCCGGATCAGCAGCGATGGAAAATCTGTCCTCTACACGCTCTCGACGCGCGGCGAAGTAACCCTGTATCGCGTGCCCTGGGTCGATGGCAAGGTTACAGGTACTCCCCAGACCGTATTGAAGCTGCCCTTCGCCTTTGCCCAACGCTACGGCGGCAACTCTTACGACATTGCCCGTGACCTCTCCAAAATCGTCTACGTCCGTCCCGGCGGACAGTTCGACCTTTATCTCTTGTCGAAAAAGTAGCGCAGCATTGGGTCGCGTCTCTGTTCCGCCCATGGCTGGAGCCACGGGCAAATTGGGCAGAAATCGCTTGGCCGACGACACGGTCAGGAAACCGGCTTTTTGCTCGAAAATGGAGCGCCTGTCGAGCGATTCGTTCAGGTGTTATTGGCGAGCACCCACTAGCAAGATTCTTTGCAGCCCCGCGCACGAGACTCAACCCTTGCAAAGCGAGCATTTCTTGTCTTCCGGTATTCTCAGGACTCGCCAGTGGCTATTCGAACATTGTTTCCAACATCCAAATTCCTGCTCCAGAGCCAGTAATGCCTGAACTACAATCGTTTCAGGTGGTTGTTGGAGGAAGTCCATGCATGCGGATCATGTGGAAGTCTCATGGGATGCGAGCAAGTCCAGCTGGCTGCTCCGGATTGAAGCCGGCGAGGAAGTCATACGGCGACACTGTGCTGTACCGAAGGACGTTGATGAACAGACACTACGCAGGGCCATTGAAAAAGCCGTCGCCGACGAAGGTTACGAACTGGATCCGGCGCGCTTGGAGCGCCGATAAGCACGGCAGTCCCTAGTTCGCTAGCCGGAAGTTCACAGCCACGGTGGTCTCAACTGTCGCCGGTTGACCATTCACAAAATAGGGTTCGAAGCGCCACCAACGCACTGCATCCATGGCCGCTTGCGAAAGTGCCTCGGGCCCGCTGACAAGCTTCACCTGGGTCACCGCGCCTTCCACACTCACGACGGCATCCAGCACCACTGTCCCTTGCACTCCCGCCTGTCGTGCGGATTCTGGATATCCGGGCATAACCTTGTGGATGATCCGTCGCCCCATTTCATCAGCCGGGACCCTCCACTGTGGTTGCACCACCACGGTTTTCTTTGCCGGAATGCGCGCTTCCAACTCCGCCCATTCTTGCTGCCATTGCCACCATCCCAGCCCGGCCGCAATTACCGTTAGGGAAAGGGCGCACGCAATGATGCGCCCGATGCCGAACCTGCGTATTGAATCTTCAGTGCTTTCGAAGTCTAGGGGCAACTTGGGGGGCGCTTTCGGCTCGTCCAGAGTGGCGCTTGGCGGTACAGCCAACGAAAGTTCGCCTTCGCGCCGCGTCCAATAACGGACCATGGATTGCTGTTCAACTGGCAAACGGAGAAACTGCAAGCCGTAGCACCGTTCCCGCTGATGACGCACCACCGCTGTCGCCCGCACCAGGCCGCCCGTATGAGGAACAAGAAACTCGACTCGGACGGACTCGCCGACGATGAGTTGTGACTCTGGGACAACTCCCATTCCCCCCTCACCCATTTCGACAGTGCGTCCAGGGATAGCGTTGGGGATGCCCGAGCGCAATACCGTGAGAGCCAAAGGTACCGTTAGCTCGTAGCGAGGGACACTCCGCTTGGACTCGTTTTGTTGCGAGAGTGCTGGAGTCGCTCCTGTACTCATCGTCCAGCTTCCCCTTGCCGCAAAACACACTCCTTCGTCCCCGTACTGAAAACGGATTGACAGATCGAAATGAAGCTTCTCTTCCGCATAACCTCGATGTGCTGGCCATTCGGGGACCCAAACACCGCCCGAGTGTGCCAGATGAGCGCGCGGGCTGTCCGCCGGATTATGGAGACCAACCGCGATCAGGCACAATTATGTGGCGGGAACGCTACGAGCAGAAGATTACGTAAGTGCCCTTCGTCGCAGGATGCTTGTGGCTTTCGAGCAGGAGTTCGCATCGCGCTTGCATGCTCGGGGACGCTTCATCGCCGCGAAGCATGGGGTATGACGTCGATCAGTGCAATGGCCCTGGAAAATTCCTTTTCATTATCAGCGAGCAGCAAGATCACCATGTTCAGTGCTTCGATCTCCCTTTGCACCTGCCTCAGTTCTTCCTGCTTTCGACGCAGTCCTGCGTAGAGAGTCTGTGGGTTACAGGAATGTACAGATCCCCCTGATTCTCGCGACCCACCCAGAACGGAACTGGGAGCGAACCTTGATAGATCCCCCTCCCCATTGTCCGGAGGAAGTTGGGTGAGGAATTCCAGCCCCAAACACTGCCCAGTACGATTACGAACCACCGCTTTGACGCGCGGTGAGGGCGTGGGCGTTGGAAATTGGAGCTGCATCAGATCGCCGGGATTCAGAGCAATGGGGGCATGCAGTGCCATACCCGCCCTACTAATTTCGCTGCCACGAGCCGTGACAGGAGTGGTCAGAATCCCGTTTAGCGCGATAATGCGAACCGGCAGATCGACCTGATGACGCGGCCATCGTCGCGTGCTTTGGGCGTGGCATACTTCCCCTGTTATTTGTTCCATTTCGTCCCCAACTTCGCCGTTGCGAGAAACATGTGCTTGACGTTCCGCTTCGGCCAGGTTTAATTGCGGTCCGAGCGGTCCTTCCAGGCAGGAAGATACCGGTGATGGACTGCGAAGTGGTGGGCAAATCGATTCTGACTACAATGCCCATTTACTTTCAAATTACGAACGTGTACTAAAGCGCCAGTTAC
>CAVPNR010000028.1:0-133713 GCA_963706645.1 uncultured Acidobacteriaceae bacterium | reverse complement strand
AATCCTACCTGAGGAGCCATTTTCTTGCCCCTGCGTTTCCTGCCGCTTACGTAAAATCCAGAATTGGTGTACTGAAAACGCGCAACGGTCTAAGGTTGCCGATTGACACCGGTATCGCTCAAGTGAAACCATCCCCGCCGTCTGCGATAAGAGTCTGAGCGACAGAGTTCAGTGGTTGTTGCAGGAGAGGACGGAGAGTTTTGTCGGTCGACTCGATGCGGGCATTCCAATCCCATCCCAGGAGGATCAGGTGACGCGTTTCAAATTAGGAATCATGGTCATTGCAACTATTATCCTGGCGTCGGTCGCATCCGCGAAACCGGTCCGCCTGCGGTGCGAGTACCTGGAAAATCCTCTGGGCCTTGACGTCGGCGCTCCGCACTTGTCGTGGCAGAGCGACAGTGGAGAGCGCAATTGGAAACAGATCGCTTATGAGATTTTTGTTGCCAGCAGTGAGGAAAGCCTGAGAGCCGATAAAGCCGATATCTGGGACAGCGGCAAAGTTGATTCCGCAGATTCGGTTGGAATCGTTTATCGGGGCCCGGCTCTGGAATCGCGGAAGAGATACTACTGGAAGGTTCGGGTATGGGATGCGGGAGGGCAAACATCGGACGCGGCAGCAGGAGCCTGGTGGGAGACGGGCCTGCTCCATGCCGGGGACTGGAAGGCGAAATGGATTCGGTGGAAAAACCCGGACGATGAAGCGGACCGCCGGGGAATCCGTTGGATTTGGGTACCAGGCCAGGATGCGCTGTCGGTGGTGCCTAACACGGCCGGTACCTTTCGGGTGACCGTCAAGCTTTCTGAGAAAGCAAAAGAAGCCGTTCTGTTACTTGCGACGCGAGGAGACTTTGTCGCGAAAGTGAACGGGCACGAAGTGGATGCGAAGAGCAGATGGACCACGTTTGATCGGAGGGATATTTCTGACCAACTGGTCTTGGGCGAGAACTCAATTGAAGTGACCGTTACGGCTCCTGCGCCACCCGAGTACGGGCCGAAAGCTGGAGCGAAAACGACGATGGCCGCTCTAGCGGCGCTAGTAAAAATCACGCGTTCCAACGGAAGTACGATACGACTTCCAACTAGCGGACACTGGAAGGCGAGCTTGGAAAAGACGTCGAGTTGGCAATCGGCCCACGTTGTCGCGGACTTAACGGACAAGCGACTGGGAGATCCGGGAGAATTGCCGCAGCCGGCGGCATACCTGCGGCGGACGCTTGCACTCGCAAAGAACGTGCAACGTGCGAGGCTCTATGTGAGTGCTCTCGGCAGCTATCGCGTGCTTTTGAATGGCCAACGGGTTGGAGACGACGTTCTGACCCCCGATTTCACCGACTATCGCAAGCGCGTCTTGTACCAGGCTTACGATGTGACCGGGTTGTTGGTCAACGGCAACAATGTGATCGGTGCTTTGCTGGGAGATGGATGGTATGGCAGCGGTCTGACCTGGGTCGGGATGCACTTTTTCTCGCCTCCAGACCGTTTTGTGGCGCAACTCGAACTCGATTACACCGACGGCAGTCATGACACGGTTGTGACCGATGAGTCGTGGAAGGCGGCGGAGTCACCCATCGTTCGGTCGGACATCTACGGCGGCGAAGTGTATGACGCACGGCGTGAACAGACAGGGTGGGACGGGTCCGGGTTCGACGACTCGAAGTGGAAACCGGCAGTGGTTGCAGATGCGCCGGCGATTATCGTTTCCAGCCAGCTCACTACGCCAGCACGAGTAATCGCTAGCGTAGACCCCAAAGATGTGACTCCGTTAGCGAATGGAACGTACATCTTCGACATGGGCCAGAACATGGTGGGATGGGTGACTCTGAAGGTGAAAGGCGCAGCTGGGAGCAGAGTCCGACTCCGATTTGCCGAGATTCTGAATCCGGATGGGACGATCTACACGGCAAACCTGCGGAATGCCGACGCGACCGATGTATACACCTTGCGAGGCGGTGAGGAAGAAACCTTTGCTCCTCATTTCACTTTCCACGGTTTCCGTTATGTCGAGGTAACGGGATATCCCGGAACGCCGGGGCTGGAGGCGATCAAGGGAAATGTTGTGAGCAGCGTGAGCGGAAATCCCGCAGCCAAGCTGGCGACGTCGAGTGCTCTGGTGAATCAGATGTGGTCGATTGGCTTGTGGGGTCAGCGAGGCAATTTTCTGAGCATCCCCACGGACTGCCCGCAACGCGATGAACGTTTGGGCTGGATGGGGGATGCGGGAGTTTTCTGGCGAACCGGAAGCTACAACTTCGACGTAGCTGCGTTTTCGCAGAAGTTCATTCAAGACATCGTCGACGCCCAAAGTCGGCAAGGTGCATTTCGAAATGTGTCGCCGAACACTCTTCCTTCCAGTGCGGATGAACCTGAAGAACTCTCCGAGGAGAGCGACAGGATCGGGGCGCCGGGTTGGGGAGACGCGGGAGTGATCGTGCCCTGGACCACATGGGTACAGTACGGCGACAAGCCCGTCATTGAAGAAAACTGGGAAGCGATGCAGCGCTGGATGGAATTCATCGCAAGCAGGAATCCAGATTTTCTGCGGACGAAAGGAGTCGGTCCTAACTTCGCGGACTGGCTGGCCCCAGACGAAAATACGAATAAAGATTTGCTAGCGACGGCGTACTGGGCTCTGATCGCGAACATGATGTCACAGATGGCACACGCGATAGGCAAGGATGCTGATGCGAAGCACTATGACGAGCTGGTGCAGAACATTCGTGTAGCGTTCCAGAAGGCCTACATTAAAGATGACGGAACGGTCGGAACGGGGACGCAAACATCCTATGTGGTCGCGCTCTACACGAAGATGGCTCCTGCCGCGCTTGAGCCTCTGCTGGTCGAGAAGCTGGTGAAGGACATTCAAGAGCGCAACTGGCATCTTTCAACAGGATTTCTCGGGACGCCCTTCCTGTTGTTCACGCTTGCCGATCATGGACGCAGCGATGTCGCGTATCGTCTGCTGCTGAATGACACGTATCCGTCCTGGGGATACATGCTGTCGAAAGGAGCGACGACTTGGTGGGAACGGTGGAATGGGGATACGGGCGATCCAGCGATGAATTCCTACAATCATTATGCGTTCGGGTCGGTCATCGCATGGGTTTACCGTTATGCAGTCGGGATTGACACCACGCCCGATGCGCCGGGATTCAAGGAGATCGTGATTCATCCGCATCTCGATGCGCGCATGACATCGGCGCGAGCGGAATATGAATCGGTCTACGGCACGATCATCAGCGATTGGAAGGGAACTCCTGCCGGTCCATTTTCGTTGAGAGTCACGATCCCGGCGAACACATCCGCGCAGGTTTTCTTGCCTGCCACGGGAGGATCGCACCTCACGGAGGACGGGAATCCGGTGGACGCGCAGCCTGTCGACGGATCGTATGTTGTGAGGGTTGGGTCGGGCTCCTATAGCTTTGAAGTGAAATGATCCGCCTGGACGGAATCGCAGAACACGGGGAACAACGTGATGTTAACTCGTGTCGTCACGAGGCGGAATCCCGCGCTCCTCACGTTGGTCGTTTTGTTGGCCGCCTCGATTTTTGGTCAGAGCTCGATTTCGCTCGAAGACGGATTCAAGACGCTTCCGAATTCGGAGTTGCTTCGTTGATCCGCTAACCCTTTCACGTCTTCCAGGCCCGTAGACCTCTTCTCGAATTCCGGGTCTTCGGCGGGCCGAAAATTCGCCTTGATGGGGATGAACACCTCACTTCATTTAAACTGCCTTTTGAGGCGGTTCTGCCAGGAAATATGATGTGTCGTCAGGAGAACGCGGGTGAACGTAAATAAAGATGCGCTTTGGTACAAGGACGCGATCATATATCAAGTTCATGTCCGCACGTTCCACGACAGCAACGGCGATGGGATCGGTGATTTCCCCGGACTAGAACAGAAGCTGGATTACCTGCAGGAATTGGGGATCAGCGCGATCTGGCTGATGCCATTCTTCCCATCTCCCCTGCGCGATGATGGCTATGACATCTCGGATTATGACACGGTCCATCCCAGCTACGGGACACTCGAGGATTTCCGCAAAGTTCTCGACTCGGCTCATCGGCGCGGGATCCGGGTCATCATCGAAATGGTATTGAACCACACCTCCGACCAACATCCGTGGTTTCACGAGGCGCGAAGTTCGCAGGAGAATCCCCGCCGCGAGTGGTACGTGTGGGGTGACACCGACACCCGGTATAACGACACCCGAATCATCTTTCTGGATACTGAGAAGTCGAACTGGGCATGGGACCCGACTTCGAAGTCTTTTTATTGGCACCGCTTTTTCAGCCACCAGCCTGATCTCAACTACGACAATCCGGCAGTGCGGGAGCACATGTGGAGTGTGATGAAGTTCTGGCTGGAGATGGGCGTTGACGGCTTCCGGCTAGACGCAGTGCCGTATCTGGTCGAACGCGAGGGAACAAATTGTGAGAACTTGCCGGAGACCCACGAGATTCTCAAGGAATTGCGGCGACGACTGGATGAACACTTCCCGGGAAGAATGCTTCTAGCGGAAGCCAACCAGTGGCCAGCGGACTTGCGTCCATATTTCGGGGACTCCGACGAATTTCATATGGCGTTTCATTTTCCGCTGATGCCGCGGATGTTCATGGGACTGAAGCTCGAAGATCGTAAGCCGATCACAGAAATTCTGCAGCAGACACCAGAGATACCGCCATCCTGCCAATGGTCGCTGTTTCTACGCAATCACGACGAGTTGACCCTGGAAATGGTCACTGATATTGAACGCGACTACATGTACGACGTGTACGCGCAGGACAAGACGATGCGGCTGAACCTGGGTATTCGGAGGAGGCTCGCGCCTTTATTGAATAATGACCGCAGGCGGATCGAGTTGATGAACGCCATGCTGATGTCACTGCCAGGCACCCCGATCATCTATTACGGTGATGAAATTGGAATGGGAGACAACATAAGCCTCGGCGACCGCAACGGAGTTAGGACACCGATGCAGTGGAGTGGGGGATGGAACGCTGGTTTTTCAGCCGCGGAACCGGAAAGGCTCTATGCTCCGATCATTCATGATCCGGTATACGGATATCCAGCCGTAAATGTCGCATCTCAAAAGGAGAGTGAACATTCTCTGTTTCACTGGATGCGGCGGATCATCGCGGTCCGGAAATCCAGTGCTGTGTTCGGACGGGGGTCGATTGAGTTTCTCTATCCAGCGAATCACAGAATACTGGCTTACTTACGGCGACTCGGCAATGAAACCGTCCTGTTCGTCAACAATCTTTCGAGTGCCGCGCAGGCTGTCGAACTGGATTTGCGGCGTTACAAGGGAAATGTTCCGATCGAAATGTTCGGCAATAATCTGTTTCCGCGCGTCGGCGACGTGCCATATCTCCTGACGCTGGGGCCTTACCAGTCTTACTGGTTTCGGCTGCGACGAGTGTAGGGGAATGCGAACGAGGACGAAAGGTCGAATGCCGGAGACTCAGCAGAATCAAACGGAATCCTGAAGTGGAAGACGGAAATTTTCTTACCGATGATTTTCTCCGCCAGCTCATTAATGTTGGCGAGGTCGATATTCTTGTCGGTCTGCCCACCCATAACAATGCCAAGACTGTGGATTCGATCGTGCACACGATTCGAACCGGCATTCTGCGTGGATTTCCGCGAGAGCGGGCAGTCATCATCAATGCCGACGGAGGATCACACGACGGCACTCCCGAACTGATCACTGGCGTTTCCATAGATGACGTGCGTCGAGCGTCGAGTGTGTACGCGCTGCGCACGCTGCACGCGATCAGCACAAAATATGCCAGTACCCCGCAGAGCGGAGTTGCATTGCGCACGATTCTAGCGGCCGCCGAGCTCCTCCGAGCCAAGGCGTGTGTTGTAATCTCCCCCGAATCCGAAAACATCACCCCCGAATGGGTCTCCAACCTTGTCCGTCCCGTATATTACGACGGCTTCGATCTAGTTTCGCCCACCTATCGCAGGCACAAGTTTGATGGGCTCTTGATGACGAACCTGCTGTACCCGATGGTTCGCGCGCTCTATGGGGTGAGGATTCGCGAAGCCTACATGCCGGAGTTCGGATTTTCCGGTCGTTTCGGAAGCCAATTCCTTGGCCAGAATCGATGGAACGATGGAACCGGCGAAGACGGGATCGAACTCCGCTTCACTCTTTCTGCTGTCACAGGCGGATTCCGCGTCTGCCAATCCTTTCTCGGAGAGAAGAATCCCGTCGAACGGCGTGCCGCTGACCTGGTCCCCACATTGCGGCAATCGGTTGGAGTGTTGTTCTCCGCGTTAGAGGCCGACTTCCCAGTGTGGAGCGGAGTCTCCGGCTCTCAGGAAGTTCCTACAACCGGGAGCGACCAGGAGTTGGTCCTGGATCCCTTGCGGGTCAATCGGAAACGTCTGCGGGAGATGTTCGTCCGCGGGGTATCAGAGTTGGAATCTGTCTTTCAGTCGATCCTCTCTCCATCCACTCTGGCGGAGTTGAAGCGGATTGCGGGCATGGAAGAGGAGTTTCGTTACCCTGCGGAATTATGGGTCAAGACTGTGTATGAGTTTGCTGCGGCTTATCAAAAATCGGTGATCAATAGAGATCACATTATTCAGGCACTCGCGCCGCTGTTTCGCGGGAGAGTGTTCACGTTTGTCGCAGAGAACCGCAACGGATCCGCAAATGACGTCGCGAATAACATCGAAGCCTTGTGCCTTGAGTTCGAGCGATTGAAACCATATCTGCTGGAGATGTGGAAATCGAAAGAGTGAGGCAAATATGCGGGAAATGATTGTCAACGAACTGACTCAGGCGGTGCAGGACCTCGCCAGAGGTTTCGCCCACTACCTTCCTCGTCTCATCGTAATGCTCATCCTCGCATTCGTGGGATGGCTGATCGCATATGTAGTCAAGGTGATTCTGCGGAGCATTCTGCGGCTCATCAAGTTCGACCGGCTATCAGAGAATGCCGGCGCTTCTCAACTGCTGGCCAAAGCGGCACTCCCTTCGGCGACGGAGATGTTGAGCCGGTTTGTTTTCTGGGTTACATGGCTGGGCTTCATTTTGCTGGGAGTGAGCGTGCTGGGAATCCTGGGACTGCAGGAGCAAATCGCAAGGTTTTTCCTGTTCCTGCCGCGTCTGTTCGTTGCGGTGGTGATCCTGTTTTTCGGGATGCTTGCCGCCGGATTTTCCGCTCGGGCCGCTCTACTGGCTGCAGTGAATGCGAATGTTCCATCCCCTCGCCTTCTGAGTCTTGCCGTCCGCAGCATTATTATGGTTTTTGTATTGTCGATCGTCTTCGAAGAACTGGGATTGGCGGAACAGACGATGCTGGTTGCCTTCGGGATCGCTTTCGGGGCCCTCATGCTTGGCTTGGCCATCGCATTTGGCATCGGCGGCAGGGATCTGGCACGGCGTTTCCTGGAAGAGAAGTTCGTTCGAAACAAAAAAGAGCAGGACGAAGATGAACTTTCGCCACTCTAGGGCATTGTGCTTCTCCGGCCGCGGGGCAAAGGGCCCGACTTTAACGGTCGTACAGAAGCGTTAGAGCTAATAGTCTTTCACGGATTTCCTTCGTGAGGCTATTCGCCTGATAGCGCCACCTCCAGTTTCCGCTCACAGTACCGGGCAAGTTCATGCGAGCTTCACTGCCCAGGCCTAATACGTCCTGCAAGGGAACGATGGCGGTATTCGCGACGGAGGCTAGGACGGCACGAATGAATACCCAATTGATCTCCTCGTTTTGAAATCCTAGATATTTCCGTGTGAAGTCGCGTTCCTCGCGGATATCGTCTTGCGTTCGCGTGCTTTCGCCGACTCCTGCACTTGTCCACCACCCCACAGTAGTGTCGTTGTCGTGTCCGCCCGTGTACGCGACCAGCTCACGAGAATAATTGTGAGGGCGGAAGCTGGGACCTTGTGGATCTTTTCCGAAGGCGAACTGCAGAAGGCTCATACCCGGGAAACCAAAACTGGTGCGTAGAGCTTCTACACCGGGAGTAATTACGCCGAGATTTTCGGCCACAAATGGCAATTCTTTCAATTCAGTTTGCAAAACGGTGAAAAGCTCTGCACCTGGACCCTCTACCCACTTCCCTTCAGCAGCCGTTGAAGCGGTGGCCGGAACCTCCCAATAAGCTTCGAAGCCGCGAAAGTGATCGAGTCTCACAAGGTCAAACATTCCAAGGGATGCGCGGCAGCGATCAATCCACCAACGGTGACCGGAAGACGCAGAAACATCCCAGCGATAGAGAGGGTTGCCCCAAAGTTGACCAGTGGCGCTGAAATAATCGGGCGGAACGCCCGCAACGGCAGCAGGCCGGCCTCGTTCATCCAGGCGAAACAGCTCCGGATGAGCCCAGACATCAGCGCTGTCGTGAGCGACATAGATTGGAAGGTCGCCCATGATGCTAATGTCGTGACGCCTGCAGAGATCTCTTACCTTTTCCCATTGCCGAAAAAATTCGAACTGGGCAAACCGGTGAAAGTCCAACTCAGAGGACAACGTGCTCCGCCATGCCTTCAGAACGGCGGGATCGCGTTGACATAATCCACTGTCCCAATGGACCCAGGCGACGTCATTGTGGACTTTTTTGCATGCCATGAAGAGCGCATAGTCCTCCAGCCATGCCGTGTGCTTCTGGCAAAAGGTATCGAAGGTACGACGGTCGGCCTTTGCTGTGTCTGCAAAAAAAGTGCGAGCAGCTTTGCGAAGGAGTTCCTGTTTGAAGGCGATTACTTGGCCGTACGCGACATGCTCGTGCGGAAAATCGGGTGGATTGGAGAGATCCTGCGCCGACAGAAGTCCGTCCTCACGAAGAGCGTCCAGATTTATGAACAGGGGATTTCCGGCAAATGCGGAGAAGCATTGATACGGAGAATCGCCGTATCCGGTGGGATTCAACGGCAAGACCTGCCAGATTTTCTGCCCGGAGCCGGCTAAGAATTCGATGAACTCATAGGCGGAATCCCCAAAATCGCCGATGCCGTGGATGCCAGGCAAAGAGGTGACATGGAGAAGGACTCCACTGCGCCGGGGGAAGATCACCCGATTACCGTAATGCTTCCGGTGCGGCCACGCAATAGGGGAGAACATGCGGCGTATCGCTTGCGGCGCGGATCGCGGAGAACGTTTTTCGGCAGTTTGACGCACGATCTTGGAATGTGGTTTCACAAGACCAATGTGGACACGTTTTCTACCTTGGGACGGTCCACCTTTAGTCTGACCTGATGAAGAGCAAAAGGATCGGCAGCCAACCTAAGCCGTAGTAAACTCATCTGTAACCATAGGGTGGGGCTTATGTCGCTCAACGGACGTACCCGAAGCCGCGCACACGAAGCAATCTGTATTCAGGCGCTTCTGGCAGTGGCAGCTCTGCTTGCGCTCCTGGTAATCCGAATTGCCCCGCCGCATTTCACTTCGCAAGGGCTTCATCACTCCTCGATCAATGCGATTTCGAGCCATGATCAGAGACCACATTTTGACTCTGACGGGTCGCAGTGGAGCGCTCCGGTCCGCCATTACCTGCCGTTCCCGCCCGCTGCGGAATCTACACATCTAATTCCCACCTCTGAATTGTGCTTTGCATTGCAGACCAAGGGCTTTCACTATAACCGCCCGCCTCCCGCCAGCTAATCGTTTCCAGTCCAACCATCGATAGCGACTTGCGGCGTCACGGGTATCCAAGTCGCGAGGGTGCGCAGGCACCGGAGGCCGCTCATTCACTTTGAGCGGGGCGTATGACTGGCGATGAAAGCCAGTCCATCGTGGCACATCTCCGGTGAACTGAAATGCGGATTCGGAGTTCCTCATGGCTCAGAGTGTGCGAGAACACGCAACGAACGGCGCAGATCGGTCCACGGATAGTGACCCTAATCCGCGGGTGAAGTTGGTTTCCGTCGGAGTTGGATTCGCGTCCTTTCTGGCCACGGAGTTCATGCATTATCTGCTCGTTCCGGATATCGGGCGTAACTGGGAGCGATTGCTCGCGGAAGGGGTGTCAGCGGTTGTGGTTGCTCTCCTCACCGCGAGGCTCATGCATGTTGCGAACCAGCGACGGGAAGCTGCGCTGCTGCGGATGCAGGTCATTTCAGAAATGAATCATCACATCCGCAATGCCCTGGCGGCAGTCACCTTAAGCACTGACTCTATCCAGAACAAGGAATGCATACGTGTGATTTCAGAGAGCGTAGACCGCATCGAATGGGCCCTTCGAGAGATATTGCTTCGACGAAGACCGTTACAGGAGGAAGAGGTGGACCGGTTGCGGTATTCCCACCCACAAGAGACAGGAAATCAGGAGAAGTTCAATGAGTACCGTTAGAGTTCTTTGTGTAGAGCATCATGTCGAGTATCTGGATGCGCTGAAGTACATGTTGGAGACGGCTGGCTACGAAGTTGTGTCAGCAACGACCGGGAGCCAAGGCCTCTCGATGCTAACGTCTCAGCCCATCGACGGCGTTCTTTTGGAGTACGAGTTGCCCGATGCCATGGGCACGTCTATACGAGCGGAGATGAAGCGGATCAAACCCGAAGTTCCGGTTCTTTTGTTTGCCGGCGTGGGAGGCCAGACTCCGTTCCTGCTTCGTTTTTTCGACGCCTATCTGCGGCATGCTGAAAGACCCGAGTCGGCGTTTCACGACCTGGAAGCTTAGTCGAAAGATTCGCAACCGTTGTATCGCCATGACGTGAGGAAAACAACCGTGAAGCACACAGAGATTGAGCAACTCAGACAAAGGCTTGAACTGCAGCGGTCAGAAGTCCTGCGGTTCATACACCGGCTCGAACATGAATCGCGTTCGCTAGACGTTGACTCCGCGCGCGATAGTGCAGACCAATGCATTTTTGGATTGTCGAAGGAGTCATTGTTCGAGCGGAGTAGTCAACGAAGGACGCTTTTGCGAGTGATCGATGCAGCACTCCGGCGAATCACTGAAGGTACGTTCGGAGTCTGCGTCACCTGCGGAGATGAGATCGAGGATCGGAGGTTGGAAGCCTTGCCGTGGACGCAGTTCTGCCTGCAGTGTCAAGAAGAGATCGAAAAGGAGGTTGGCACCAATGTGTCTGGCCGAATCCCCTCGTCCGCCGAGACTTGGAAGAGGGCCGGATAAGGGTTTGGAGGTGCAAATCGATAGAGGCAATTGTCTTAAGGCTGTGGACTCAAATCGAGAATATTTGGTGGAGATACAAGATCAATGAGCCCCTCGGAGATTCGACATCTTGAAAGATACCTGGAATTTCATCGTGAAGAAATTCTCGTAAAGCTGAGAAGAGATCATGATGTCGCGGATGCAAATTCCTCCTGGAACGGCAGATATGGTTCTTCAACAGGTGTTTTGAAGGATTATCTACTGCGCAGTCAAGAACAAATTGAAGCGGCACTTATCCGGATACGAGAGGGTACCTATGGTAAGTGTGTCGCCTGCGGCAACGAGATTGGGTTGCGTGCGCTTGCGGTGGTCCCATGGACACAATTCTGTGCTGGATGCCAAGAGCAGTCCGATAAGTTAGCAGGCTGAGAACCGGTCCTTCGACGGGCTAGGGGTACCGGGATGATGCGAAGAAGGTGGAGAAATGAAGAAGAGAAACAGAGAGGCGAGGCGAATCAAATGACCTGATTGTCGGGAGGTGATTGAAATGAGGCAACTTGTTCTGGTCAGCGTAATAGCGGTATCAGCCCAATTACTTGCGCAGAGTGCGATTCCTGCTGGAACGATTCTGCCGCTTCAGTTGAATTCCACAGTGCGCTCCGACAGAAGCAGAGCCGGTGATGAGGTCAGCGCCAGAGTTATGCAGGACGTGCCGCTATCCGGAGGTTCCAAGATTCCCGCGGGAAGTAAGGTCGTCGGTCATGTGGTCTCCGCCATTCCGGCAAGGAATGGAAGCGGCGCAGAACTCCGGTTGCAATTCGACACGTTAGTTCACGGAAAACAGCGGTCGAAGATTACGACAAATCTCAGGGCGCTGGCCACAATGATGGATGTGTCGGAAGCACAGGTTCCGGAAAGCGGTCCGGATCGGGGAACCTCCGAATACAGTTGGACCACGGACCAGATTGGAGGCGAGGTCGACTATGGCGGTGGCGGTGCTATTGTTCATGCGGCAGAGATCGTTGGCCACTCTGTGCCCAACGGCGTGCTCGCTCGCGTCAGTTCTGCGCCCGGAGCGAAATGCCGCGGCGAAGTCGATGGCAACGACCGGCCGCAAGCGTTATGGGTGTTCTCTTCTGATGCGTGCGGTCTTTACGACTTCCCCGGTGTGATCCTGAGCCACGCGGGTCGGACGGATCCCAGTGGCCAGATCACTCTCGTTTCAAGCACGGGAAATGTAAACATCCGGGCAGGCAGCGGAATGCTCTTGCGTGTGAATCACGCAGGTCCTGAATAGTGAGGTACAAACGCATATGTCGTGGGACGATAGGTCGCGGGCATCGTCCGACCGGACAAGGTCATCTAATAAGTAAAGACGAGAAGGAGATGACATATGCGGCTGCCAAAGTTTGGAGGAATTGCAGGCTTTTTACTGGCCGCGATTCTATGTGCGCCCGCGTGGGGTAGCGAGACGAGCGCTAAATCAGCGGTACCAGGAACTCTTAATTATGTGGAAGGTCAAGCGGTGATCGGCGACGAGGCTCTCAACTCAAAGTCTATCGGCACGGCCGAGCTGGAGCCGGGTCAATCACTGGTTACGGAAAAGGGCAAGGCCGAGGTCTTATTAACACCGGGTGTATTTTTGCGAATCGGCAACAACAGCTCGGTAAAGATGATTTCCCCGAGCCTCACCGATACCGAGGTCGAAGTAGACCAGGGCCACGCGATGTTGGAAGTCGCTGAGATCCATCCGGAGAATAGCATTCGCGTTGACGAGGACGGCACAACCACACAAGTGCTAAAAACGGGGCTGTATGACTTTAACCGGAATCAGAAGGAGCTGCGCGTATTCGATGGCAAGGCACTTGTGGAGAGCGGCCGTGAACATGTTGATGTAAAGGGCGGCCGTGAACTCACACTCGCCAGCAACGATCTGTCGAAGCCGCGCAAGTTCGACAAGAAGTCCTATGAGGAAGGCGACCTGTTCCGCTGGAGCAGTCTGCGGTCGGGTTATCTGGCGGAAGCGAACGTCGATGCAGCAGGCATGTATGCCCAGAATGGCTGGGGTGGCCCGGGATGGTGGGGAGCCAATTGGTATTGGGATCCTTGGTTTGACGCCTTCACTTTCATTCCAGGTAACGGAATTTTCTATAGCCCGTTCGGCTGGGGTTTCTATTCTCCTTGGTGGGTCTATCAGGCTCCATTTTACGGATACGGATATGGCCGCTGGGGCGGGTACGGATATGGACACTACTACCATCATTTCAGTACCGACGCCCGTAACTGGGGGACCGGCTCTCACTATATCGAAGGTCATGACTACGCCCACGGTATCTATCGCGGACCGGGATCAACAGGACGAGGGTTCCATTCTGGACCTGCGATGGCTGGCTCGGCGCGGGGCTTCGGACGATTTGGTGGCGCTGGATTCCACGGCGGCGGCGGTGGAGGATTCCACGGCGGAGGTGGAGGCGGTTTTCATGGAGGTGGAGGCGGGTTCCATGGTCGCTGATCGTTAACGATCAGGGAGACCTGTCACGTGCGTAGCAATCGCGGTGGAGAGGCTCTCCGGGTTCATGTCAGTCGATCGGCAGAGGCTGACGAATACGTGGAGAGCTTTTTCACCGCGACGTAGGCTCGTATACAGGCACTCAACGTCATTGCATGGTCCTGGGAACGGTCAACATCCATCCATGGCGAGGTACGTCTTTTGTTTCCGGCGGCAGGTTTGCTCTTGATCTTTTTTGCTCTTAATCTTAGAACCGCATCCCGGCCACTTGAACTGGGAGGTCAAGTTTTGATAAAACCTTCTACAAAGTGGGCCCCTTGCTCAATCCTTGGGGGATACGTGAAAAAACTTACGCAACTGTTTCATGAGTGTCCGCATCCCTACCCTAGCCCTTTGCTAAATCCGGCGCCTACGGGACTCCCTCGCAGCAGTTCCGCCGGTGTAAGACCTCGAACCTCCTAGCCAATAGTTGGAGTTCGGATGCTGTACTGTAGAAAGCCGTTTGTAACCGGGATGCCCTCTCATCCCGGAGATGTCCCACCTTCTGTGGGTTTCGTCCGACTGCGACGCAATCGACGATTCTTCCACCGTCTCGCAGACACGTTCACAGCCACGCCTCAAATTTCATACACCGCCGGAGGAGCCAATGGCGACGAATTTCGTCCAGATTGAAAACGACACGGAAATCAAGCGGCGATTGGAAGCGGAGCGCATGCGCTTACGCAAGATTGCCGGACTCGACCGTCCGACACATTTCCACCGTCCGATCGAGCGTGCCTTTACGGCAGAAGAACGTGGCCGCGTAACGATCCTGTTCGGTGGCTTTACCTGGAAGCACGAGGATTTGATTCGCGCGGTTTTCCAGGGCTGCGGATATCGCTGTGAAAAGCTTCCTGTGCCGGATGTGCCTGCCTTCCAGATCGGCAAGGAATACGGCAACAACGGGCAATGCAACCCAACCTATTTCACGGTGGGAAACCTGGTGCAGTACCTGCAGTTTCTGGAGAAGGAAGGCATTCCGCGCCAGGACATTCTGGACAACTATGTGTTCTTTACAGCGGGTTCATGCGGTCCCTGCCGCTTCGGCATGTATGAGGCCGAATATCGATTTGCGCTGAAGAACGCGGGCTTCGACGGCTTCCGAGTACTGCTGTTCAAGGACAGCGACGGCATCAAGGCCGCTTCGGGCGAGCCGGGATTGAAGTTCACCATCGACTTCGGATTCGGCATGCTGAACGCCATGCACCTGGGCGACATCATCAACGACCTGATCTACCAGATTCGGCCGTACGAGGTGAAAAAGGGTGAGACGGATCGCGCGTTCCGCGAGATGGTCGGCGACCTCTGTCAGGATCTGAGGACCCGCAAGTCTTTCGAGATTGAAAAAAGCGCCCCCGATTGGGCGAAGCCGAAATTCAAGAACAATAAGATTCTGCGCAATACCTTCAACGTCTTCGGCAAATGGCACGAGCACATGTGGGGCAAGGATTACTTGAACGCCCTTCATGATGCGCAGGAGACGATGAACTCCATCGAAGTCGATCGCACGCGCGTAAAGCCTCTGGTCAAGATCACGGGCGAATTCTGGGCACAACTCACGGAGGGCGACGGCAACTTCCACATGTTCGAATTCCTCGAGCGGGAAGGGGCACAGGTGTTGGTCGAGCCGATCGCGACCTGGGTGGCCTATTTGCTGTATCAGGCGAAGGCGCATGCTAAGGCCAAGTGGCCAGCGAATCGTCCGCACAGAAATCCGCAATGGTGGGAACTGAAAAAACATCTGGCGAACGATTTGGGATTGCGCAAGAAGTTGATGGGGCTCGGCGTGGGAGAGTGGATGTGGAATGGGCTGTATCACCGGACCATCAAGCATCTGGGCGGCATTACGCATCACCTTGTACCGCAGACCGAATTGGCCAGCATGGCTCATCCTTTCTACAACCAATTTGCGCGGGGCGGAGAAGGCCATCTTGAGGTGGGAAAGAACGTGTACTACACGGTGCATCATCTGTGCCACATGGTGCTGGCGCTCAAACCGTTCGGGTGCATGCCGTCATCGCAGTCCGACGGAGTGCAATCTGCCGTCATCAATAAGTTCAAGGACATGATCTTCCTTCCGATCGAGACCTCCGGTGAGGGTGAGGTCAACGCGCACAGCCGGGTGCAGATGGCGCTGGGCGAAGCAAAGGTAAAGGCCAAACTCGAGTTCGAGCAGTGCCTGGGTTCCACTGGGAAAACGATGGAACAGATTCGCGAGTACATCGCCGAGCATCCTGAATTGAAGCGGCCCTTCTACCATGTGCCGCATCGTGAAGGGATCGCGGGCACAGCAGCGCAGTTCATCCTGCATGTGAGCGATCGGATGGATAAGAGCAGCCGGTTCAGGCGCCGTACGCGCGTGCCGGGGATTGCTCTTCCCAAGGCTGCTTAGCGGATCAGGCCGGCGGTGAGAGCACCGCCGCCGGTCCATCATTTACCTATTTATTTATTCATACGCGGAACCGATCGGAGAGAAGTAATGCACGATCATCTTGCTGGGACTGAGAAGAAAGCGCTGCAGTTAGTTCAGATTGCTGCGGCTCCGCATCAAAAGCCACACGACCATCACACGCAGTATCTGGTTGGGCTCGACGTTGGGTCGACTACCGTAAAGGCGACCGTGGTAAATGCCGCGACCGATGAGATTCTGTGGCAGGACTACCAGCGTCATGAAACCAAGCAGCCGGAGAAGACCCTGGAGTTTTTGCGCCGGATGGAGGCCGAGGTCGGGATCAACCGGCACAACACGCGCATGTTCATGACGGGTTCGGGCGGCGGCGGCATTGCCGATCAGATTGGCGCGAAGTTTGTGCAGGAAGTTACGGCGGTGTCGCTGGCGGTGGAGAAACTGCATCCCGAAGTGTATTCAGTGATTGAGTTGGGTGGACAGGACGCGAAGATCATCGTCTTCAAGGATGACGACGAGACGGGACGCAAGAAGAAGATTCCGTCGATGAACGATAAGTGCGCAGGCGGCACTGGGGCCGTCATTGACAAGATCAACGCGAAGCTGAAGATTCCCACTGCCGAGCTAGCTCTGCAGGGTTATCACGGGATCAAGCTGCACAAGGTGGCTGGCAAGTGTGGAGTATTTGCTGAGACCGACATCAACAGCCTGCAGAAAGTGGGGACGCCACCGGACGAGCTGATGGCTTCACTATTCGAAGCTATCGTATTGCAGAACCTGAGCGTGCTGACACGCGGCCACACACTAAGACCCCACGTTCTGCTGCTGGGCGGACCGAACAGCTTCATCAAGGGCATGCGGGAGGCGTGGCAGGCGAATATACCCCGCATGTGGCAGGAGCGCAAAGTTGCCATTCCGGATGGAGCCAAGCCGGAAGATATGATCAAGGTTCCAAACAACGCGCAATACTTCGCGGCGCTGGGGGCCATCGAATTTGGCAAGAGCGAAGACGATTGCGTGGGATGCTACTGGGGCTACGAGAAGTTGGAGTACTACATCGAGTTCGGCCGGCAGGAGGAGAAGGCCAAGTCGGGTGCGAAAGGTTTGGTTTCGAAAGAAGGAGAACTCGACGGATTCAAGGAAGCCTACCGCCGCAAGAAGTTCACGCCGGCAACATTTCAGAAGGGCCAGACGGTCGGGGGCTTTATCGGTATCGACGGAGGCTCGACTTCCACCAAGGCCGTGTTGCTCGATGATCGCGGGGACATTCTGTGCAAGGCCTACCAACTGTCAAACGGTAATCCCATTCAGGACACGATTGAGATGTTCGAGAATCTGCGCGGTCAGGTCGAAGCGCAGAATGCCAGACTCGAGGTTCTGGGTGTCGCAACCACGGGCTACGCCAAGGACATTTTGAAAGACGTTCTGCACGCGGACGTGGCGCTGGTCGAGACTGTCGCTCACACCGAATCGGCACTCAAGTTTTACGAGGATCCGCACGTAATCGTGGATGTGGGCGGGCAGGACATCAAGATCATCATCCTGCACAACGGCCGGGTGAAGGATTTCAAGTTGAATACGCAGTGCTCCGCGGGCAATGGCTATTTTCTGCAGTCCACGGCAGAAGGATTCGGGTTAGGCGTCGAGCAATATGCCGATCTGGCATTCTCCGCCCAGTCGATGCCGGTGTTTGGCTATGGCTGCGCGGTGTTCATGCAATCGGACATCGTTAACTTTCAGCGCCAGGGCTGGCGAGCCGAGGAGATCCTCGCGGGTCTGGCAGCAGTATTACCCAAGAACGTGTTCCTTTACGTCGCTAGTATCCCCAATCTCGCGGCGCTGGGAACGCGCTTCGTGCTGCAGGGAGGAACGCAGAACAATATGGCCGTTGTAAAGGCGGAAGTGGACTTCATCCATAACAGCTTCCGCGCGGCTGGGAGGAAGCCCGAGATTATCGTGCATGAGTTCTGCGGCGAATCGGGAGCGATTGGAGCGGCGGCTGAATCTCTGCGGCTGTGGCGCAACGGCCAGCAGACCACATTTGTCGGTCTGGATGCAGTGCGAAAGATTCAGTACCGAACGACACGCAACGAAGCTACCCGGTGCAATTTCTGTAAAAACAATTGTCTGCGGACTTTCATCGACATCCGAACTGCTCCCAAGGACGAGATGAGCGTCGTTCCCGTTCAGAAGGTGACCAAGGTTCCGCTCATGCATGGGGAGCAGCGGCTGATTATCGCAACCTGCGAAAAGGGCCTGGTCGAAGACTTGAACGACATGAAAGACATCAAGGCTGGCCTGGATGAAATCAAAGACAAGCACCCCAACTTTGTCGATATCGCCGCGCGCGAAGTTTTCCGGCCGGTGAACGCAAAGAGCGTTGCCGACGCCATTCCCACGGTGAAGTTTTGGAACAAGGCAGTGAAAGAGCGCATTCCGCTGATGGAGAATCGCAAAAAGATCCGTGTGGGCATTCCGCGCGTGCTGAACATCTACACTTACGCGCCGCTTTTCAACGGATACCTTGAGAGTCTGGGGGTACAGCCGGAAAACATTATTTATTCCGACTACACCAGTTCGGACCTGTATCGAGCGGGCGCAAGCCGCGGCGCGATCGACCCGTGCTTTCCAGCCAAGATCGGCATTTCCCACGTTTACAACTTGATCCAGGAGAAGCATCGCAAGAAGCCGCTGAATGTCATCTTCTTCCCGATGTACGACGTGCTGACTTCGCCGCTGGTGAAGATTGTTGGGGCGAATGCCTGCCCCACGGTAACGGCGACGCCGGAGACCGTGAAGGCGGCATTCACCAAGGAAAACGACGTCTTCGCCGAGCATGACGTCAAGTACGTGGATCCGGTGTTGAATTTCGCCGATCGCAAACTGTTCGCCCACCAGATGTTGCAGGCGTGGCAACCCATTCTCGGTTTGTCGCAGGAGGAGAATGATCGCGCGATTGAAGTCGGTTTCAAGGCGCTGGCGGATTACGAGAGCAGCATCCGTCGCAAGGCGCGCCAGGTGCTCGACCAGCTTGAACGCGAGGACCGTATTGGCATCGTGATGTTGGGCCGTCCGTATCATCATGACCCCGGACTCAATCACGAAATCATGGAAGAGTTCCAGAAGCTGGGCTACCCCATCTTCTCGCAGAACACTTTGCCCCTGGATGAGGATATGCTTGAGCGGTTGTTCGGCGACGAGGTGCGCGCTGGTGCGATCAGCCATGCTCTCGACATAAGCGACGCGTGGAAGAACTCGTACTCCTGCAGCACGAACCACAAAGTGTGGGCAGCGAAATTCACGGCACGGCATCCGAACCTGGTGGCTCTGGAGGTATCCAGCTTCAAGTGCGGGCACGATGCGCCCATTTATGGAGTGATTGAAGGAATCATCGAGCAATCCGGCACACCATACTTCTGCTTCAAGGATCTGGACGAGAACAAACCTTCGGGCTCGATCAAGATTCGCGTCGAGACCATCGACTATTTCCTGCGGCGTTATCGCGACGAAGTCATCCGCAAGCGCAAAGCTGCCGAGGAAATTGAGGCGCAACTGGCGGCGTTGGAAGCGGAACTGCGTGGGCCAATGGCGACGACGCCAATGGAGTGCCAGCCGGAGGTACGGGAGATGGCGTCCGATTGTCTGTAACCCGCGACGCGGACATTGACGACACGCAGCCAGATGGGCGAGGCCGCGTGGAGCAGGACAAACCAGAAGCCCTTGCTAGTTAACGCGAGTTCAGCGCTTTCACGGCCAAGCCGCGAGCAACAGAGGTGAATTCGTTTCCTCCCCGAATTCGCTTTTTTCCGAATCGCGTTTCGAAGAGTTTTCTTACCGCTGGTACGAATGAAGAGCCGCCGGTCAGGAAGACCCTATCGACGTCCTTGGGCAGCACTTTCGAAGAGGTGAAGAGAGAGTCGACGCACCGTGCGATCTGGGCAAGCTCGTCAGAGATCCAGTCCTCGAAGGATGCTCGTTCCACTGTCGCTACCAGATCTACAAAGCCGTCCGAGAATCGGAAAGTTGCCTGAGGGGCATTCGACAGGTCGCTCTTCACTTTTTGTACGGCGCGATGAAGGTGAAAGCCGAGATCTTCGTTGATGAAGTGAATGAGTGCCGCGATTTTCTCCGGTTCAAGCGATTGGGCGTGAACGCCTTTCAGCATTTGCAAGACGTCTCTGGCCCTCAACAGCGATAGATGGTGCCAGCGCTCCAGCTTTATGTATACCCAGTTGGGAACCGTCAGGAGTTTGCCGAGAGAACGCAACTGCGATCCCGCGCCAAGAGCTGGAGATACGAGATGGCGGATGATCTTCGCATCGAAGGCATCTCCCGCGATGCCCAGTCCGGCATTCCCGACGATGGCACCCGAGGCCCCATCCGTTCGAACCGTGGGGCCAACGTGAACCAAAGAGAAGTCGCTGGTGCCGCCGCCAAAATCGCCAATCAGGATGAGTTCGTCGTGATCGAGCGTGGACTCGTAATAATGTGCGGCCGCGATAGGTTCCATCTCGAACTGCACGGATTCATATCCGGCCGAGTCGAAGGCCTTTCGAAGTCGACCCTCCGCATAAATGTCATCTTCCGGATTCTCTGCTCCGACGAAATGAACCGGGCGTCCGACTACCGCAGAACTGATGCTGATTCCAAACTGATGTTCCGCCTTTTGGCGCAGGTCCCTGAGAATCTTTGCGATTAATTCTTCCAGCATGAGCCTGCGACCGAAAACTTCTGTGCTGTGAAGGTTACGACTGCTTAAGAATGACTTGAGAGATTGAATCAGGCGGCCCTTCACATCCGCGGAAAGATATTGCTCAATGGCCTCCGGGCCAGTCCACGATTTCAGAGTATTCACACCGGCTTCCTTCGCTCGCTGAAGATAGAGTAGCGACCGATAAGTATCGGTCAGGCCACCCAAGGACGGGAACTGGGCGAGCTGAACTTCACCTGATTGTTTGGCACAGGCGATGGAACTGTTGGTGGTCCCAAAGTCGATGCCAATGGGGGCTTGGCTCTTCATCCTTACGCGATTCTACCTGCGGTGATGCCAACGCGGGTAAAGGTACAATAGGCACGCGCTGGGGGAACACCTGAGCGGCATGTTCATCGGAGCCGAGTAGGTCGATAGCAGACGGCCTCCGATCGCGAAGTGGATATGAACCGCATTCAGACGAGCTGGCAACGGAGAGCGTCCCTCGCAGCCGTAGTCGTGTTGCTACTCTTGAGCACGCAAATCGCAGAGAGCCAGAGTTCGGGTTTCGCGATGTTTGCCGGCCGCGCGCAAGATCCGCAGGGTGCGTCAGTAGCGAGTGCGACAGTCAAGGCGACCAATCTGGAAACAGGTATCGTCCGCACCGCCCAAACAACGTCGGACGGGATCTATCGACTCGACAACTTACCACCTGGAGTTTACGACCTTGTTATCGAAGCTCCCTCGTTCCGTAACGTTGCAGCGAAGAGCGTGACCGTGCTAGCCGGTGAGCAGCGCGACATCAACTTCAACCTGGTGCCTGCCGGGGACGAAGAGATGGTGGTTGTAACCGCGAAACTGCCCCTCATCGAATCGACAAAAACGGACATTTCGACGTTGATCGACGAGAAAGACGTCGCGAGTCTTCCGACCACTACGTCCTACGAAAGCGTTGGCGGAGTGTCCAACGCCTTCGACGGTTTGGCCGTTTCCGTCCCAGGAGTGAGGTATGACTACACGAGCGATTCCTCTGATCTTGTCGGTCCGGGCAACGTTAATGACCGCGGCATGACCATCAATGTAGACGGCGGGAATATCTGGGATGAAGCGCAGATCCTGGTTGCGCGCGATGCGCTCGGTGCGTCGGTGGAGGAAGTGAAGGAGTATCAGGTTCTGACGAATAACTACAACGCGGAGTATGGTCAGGCCGGAAGCATCATCTTGAACATCATCACGAAGTCGGGCACCAACGATTTTCACGGCGACATGCACGCGTACTTCCGCGGGCGCAACTTTGGAGCGTCGAATTACTTCTACAACCTGAGCGATCCAGCAAGCCGCGCGCCTTTTTTCAAGCATGAGTATGGATTCACTGCTGGCGGGCCGTTTGTGAAGCGCCGTTTGTTCTGGTTTATGAGCCTCGAGGACACGGCGCAGGGCGCTCCAATCACTTCTTTGCCCTTCGGAAACAGCATCACGATCAATCAGCCCGTGAACGAACAACTGTGGTCTGCGAAAGTTGACGCCAACCTCAGCGCCAAACACCTGCTGACGGTGCGTTACAACGTGCAGCGTGATACGCAGTCCAACGTCCTGTTGAATACTCCTCCGGGCACCACGGACCCGAGCGGCTTGGTCAACTCGAGCATTCACGACTCTGGTTTAAACCTCGGGCTGGTTTCTACCTTGACATCTCACGCCGTTAACCAGGGACGGTTTTTCTGGCACCGCTTCGTTTTGTCGACCCTGCCCGTGAATACCTTACCTGCAGAAGCGTTGCCTAACGCATATGTCGGGGCGGACTATTGCTGCCCGCAGGGCGATTACCAGAACCGTTTCCAGTACATCGACAATCTGTCATGGACGAAGGGTAGCCATGCCTTTAAGTTCGGGGTGAACATCAGCCACTTTCCGATCTATGCCTTGTATCAGCAGTTTCACGACGGCGAATACTCCAACTTCGCCCCAGGCTTGTGCACCAACGCCTTCTTTCCTCAAGCGAACGGTCAATGCCCGTCGCAATTCACAATCGGACTAGGACCAGGCGCCGTAAACACTGCCGCCAATCTCTATGGCTTCTACGCTCAAGATAGCTGGCAGCTCCGGCGCAACATTACTGTGAACTACGGTTTGCGCTACGACAGAGAGAGCGGAGCATTTACAGGCGGAACTGTCCCCGATCCGCAAGTGCCGGGAGGTTGCTTTCAGTCCAATGGCCTGATTCCCGCCTGCGGATCGGACAACTCCAATTGGCAGCCGCGTCTGGGTGTGGCCTGGAGCCCAAGTTTCGAGAATGGGATCGGGCACTGGCTCTTCGGAGATCCCGGCAAATCCGTGGTACGCGCCGCGGCCGGGAGAATCACGGAAATGGTGGATCTCAACGTGGTAGTGAATTCGCGGATCTTCAACGGGAACAACCTTTTCACGCAAAGCATCACCGCTGGATCGACAGGTAGCGACGGGGTCACCACGGGTCAACAGGTGCTCGGGTCATATCCGAACCGGCCCAGTGAGTCTCTATTGAATCTTTTCAAGCCGATAGGATATTACGGACGAGTCCGCCCCATATCGCCAACACTAAAGAACCCACAAGTCGACATGTTTGCATTGACGTACCAGCGCCAACTGGGATCCTCGTTCACCTATAGCATCGGATACCAAGGAGTGTTCGCACACGGCCTGTTCGGGGAAAACGATACCAACTTCCCAACGCCGATCGCAGACCCCGCCCATTCCGGGTTCTTCTACATGCCGGACGTTCCCGATCCAGCCTTTGGGCCGATCCGGACGGTTTTCAGCGATCGCGAGTCGGGGTACAACGCACTGGTGGTCACGGTGGTCAAGCGGATGGCCCACCACGTCCAGTTCCAGGGCAGCTATGTGTGGTCCCATACTCTCTCTGACGGAGAGGACTTCTTTGGCCTTTCCGAACCGGGGAACCCTCTCGCCCCTCTTAGACTGGAGAATGCTTCCGCGCAAAATGATATCCGCAACCTGGTTAATTTCAACTTCGTCGCCGACACCAACAATCTCTTCGAAGCTTCGGTTGCTCGAACCCTCCTGAACAATTGGACCTTTGGCATGATGAGCACGCTGCAATCGGGGAGGCCGTTTCCGGTTTCGACAGGCGACGCTGCCTTAACGGGCATGAATTTTACGGACTTGGGCAGTGAAACCATGCAGAGACCGAACGTCTGCACGTCGGGATCGTCGCTCCCAGGTTGTGAAGGAGCTCCGATAGACGCTCTGGTCGCAACTAACGTTGGCTCAATTTCGGGCACGAATCTGGAAGTGGGTTCGGGTGGCGTGGCCGCATGTATTGCCGCGGGGTTGACTAACTGCGCCGCCTTGCAGACCACGTTTGCGGCCCCTGCGGGAGCCAGCACATCTGGTCCCGTGGATAGCTTCACCGGCACGCCTGTCGATTTTCAGCACATCAATGGCAATCTGGTCCGGAATGCGGGCCAGACTCTGGCAATCTACCAGTTCGACATATCGGCAACCAAGGCCATCAGGATCCCAAGGTGGAACTCTGCCAGTCTGGAGCTCAGGGTGGACATTTTCAACGTGTTCAATCACCCCGGTTTCATTTTTAACAACTCTTTCGATGCTCTGAACCTTCTGAAATTGCCGGCGCTGACTCTGAACGGAGCACCCAATCCCAACTTCAACTGCACTGCAAGCTGTCTGAACCCGTTTACCGGCCTCTACGTTGGCGCTAGCGGACAGCCTGTGACGCTGACGACCTTCCAGAGAGCTACTTATAACGGTGCGAAAAGGTTCAACGGACTTGGGGGACCGGCGGGCGAGGTCACACCGCGCATCATCCAGCTAGCGATTCGCTTCCGCTGGTAGTTTGGGAGAAGCCCCTAAGATGCCGCGGCGCGACCTTCCCTCAGCAAACACAAATCGGACTCGGGAAGGATACAGCTCGCGAATCCACAATCTAAGCACACGGTGAGCTTCAGGAAGACCAACGCACCGGGCTTGTCTAGATTCTTCATCTGGGCAAAGGACAAATGGATGTTAGCCTCCGCGACGAACGTTGATTCATTGGTCGACCCGCAAGCTTCGCAAGTCATCGGCACCTCCCGTGATTCTAAGGTCGTGCTGGCGAGATCAATGGGCCCAGGGAACGGCAGCCCACATTTTCCGATCACGCTCTTCGAACTTTGGCGCGCGAAGCGTGCATCGGGGCAACTGCTGGTTCGGCGCGGTTTCACCTAACACAAATGTTAGGGGCAAACGTTATTGTTAGAACCAGAGAATTCTGCCGGAGCACCTCGTATAGCCGTTACGCTGCGTTTCCTGTTGCCTCGCGCCTCCGCACCATCTCTGCATAGAGCTGCCAGAATCTCTGCACTTCGGTGTCGTCCAGCACTTCGCTACGGGCGAGAGCGAGCACGCGAGCCAATGCCTGTTTCAATTCCTCGTCTGTGTAAGCGGCTGGGTCGGTCCTTGGGTCGGTCATGTGCTACCTCCGGGGGAGGCGTGCCAAGCCCTATCGGATGCACGTAAGGGGCCTTCGGCATCGCGATGCGCAAGTTATTGGGGTGATTAGTCAGAAAGCAGGTCCGGCGAGGAAGGGTCCGGCCGAACGGTGCACCTTCACGAGGCGGGAGCTGGTAGCGGAGTAGGGCGGATTAGCGCTTGCGGAAAATTTCGAAGACCAGATTGAAGAATTGAACGAGCGTTATCCCGATGGTTACATAGACGGCGATCTCGAGGCGTCGGCCCGCCTCTTGAGTTCCACGCAGCAGGTCGGCGACGTCTTTGGTGGACTGTTGCAAAGTATCGGCCAACTGCTCAAAGTGCTGCAGGGATGCCCGCATTTTGTCCGAGGTCCGCGACATGGAAAGGGCAGCTTCACCGAACTGCTGTCCGTTGCGGAGGTCGAGCTCAGCCCGGCACGCCGTCCACCAGGGACTCCCGGGAGGACTGTCGTACATCCGCTGGCGGATCTCTGCATAAGAACGGTTGCGTAACACCTCCACCAGCGCTGACACCTTGTCGGAGGCCTGGGTGGGTTCGCTGGCCTGGGTTTCCGAGGGCTTCGGGTCATTCACAATAACCGGCATATGGGGAGGTTACCAGCCAACGCGGGCGGAGTTGAGGTGCCCGAAGTGCATATCAACCCTGTTATTTCGCACAAACTGGGCATAGGTAACGACCTTACCCATGCCCTTTCAGCCGTGCCGCACTTGGGCCTTTCGTGCGGGAATGAGCTTTACGCCCCACAGGGGGCGAGGTCTTCACAGCAGAAGAATGTTTCCGACGAGAGTCGCGAGGAGAATGATCCCGAGCAAGAGAATTGCGGCGGCCATCTGGAAATTAGGGTTGAGGAAGATGCTTTCTTTTCTGCCCATCCGCTTCAGGGTGCGGGCATATTGAATGATCATGGCGACTAAGGGGACGATTCCCACCAGTAGCATGAAGCCTCCGATATTCCGTGGGGTATAACGGCGCATGAGGAGTTTGGTGGCAGCATGCTCTTGGAAGTACTTCAGGATATTGAAGATGGTGAAGCCAAAACCGATGAGGGCCATGGAAGTGCGCACCCCGGCGAGCATGGTGCGGTCGGCGGCCATCACCGTCCGCTCCATGGCGAGCCTGTCGGCGAGCTTCAGTTCCTGAGTGAACTGCTGCTGCTCTTCGACTACGACCCCGGTGGTTTCTTTTTCTTGGTCGGGCATTTTGTTCCCTCAGCGTGTTGCGGGGCAGCTTACTTGGGTCGTCCGAGCCAAGAGTATTGCCATGCGGCTGAAACGTTCTGATAGTTCCCGCCGTAAAGGATGTAGGTGCCGTTGCTATAGCTGAATTTCAAGGAGGAGTGCTTGGTGACGGGGATGGCGGCGGTTGCTCCGAGACGCGAATTCTCCTGTTTGGTGAGCGGATTTTCGATGCCGGCAACGGTCGTGACTCCGCCGATCCAATAATTTCCATCGAGGGAGAACCAGAGGCGTGGCTTGAAGTCGTAACTGAGGTGTGCTTCGAAGGCCACAATCGGGTTTTGCGATTGAGATCTGGTGCCCGGGTAGTAAGAATTGCGCGACCAGAAATCGTGATTCGTGGTGAAGAACCAAGCTCCCGCGTAGCCATCGACAACCCAGTGTCCCCAGCGTTCGGAATAGCCGAATTCGGGTTTGAAGGACCAGCGGTTGGTGCCCCAGTTGATCAACTTGGTGGGGTCATACTGGCCGGTGGGAGCGATCACTTTCAGGCCGGCGCCCAGTAGGAGCTTCTGGTGCCATTTGACGAACTCCTGCGGTTTCATCGTTGGGCCGCCTTTGAGGTTAACCGAAAAGCGGTAGACGGAATCGATGAGGCCGGAGCGGTACAAGTTCTGCCCCGCTCCCGCCAAAGTGCCGGTGAAGTTTCCGATTCCATAGGGCAGCGCGATGACGATGTTGGCCGAGCGGCCAAAAAGGCCGAAGGAGTGGTAGTAGCTGACGAGAGGGACGCTGTATCTACCTTTGGCGTCGCTGACCGGAAGAGCGCCATTGAAATTGATGCTGCCATCGTAGAAGGAATAGGTAAACGTCATCGCGTTGGAATGGAGTGGAGTGATGAGATAGGCACGGGGTGCAAGGTCTTGGGCCCGGAGCAGGTGCGGCAGAAAGAACAGGAAACCCGCGACCACTCCGAGCCCGAAGACGTGTCGAATTACGAAGTTCGAAAACACTTTCACCCAGTGCCCTTTCCTGAGCGGGATGGTGCGATTACTGCCCGAGCGGCTTGTAATTGCCATTTGTGGTCGTCACCACGAGACTCTTGGCGGTGGCGTTGAGGACGGTCTGCTGCACATAGTTGGTGCCGTCGGGCAGACTGGCGAACTGAACTGCTAGGGTGACCACATCCTTGGGATTGTCCATGTATGTATTCACGTTCACTGAGGCGATCTTTTTGGTAGCAGGGTCGAACGAAAGCGTCATCTGATCGCCGGACAGGGCATAGTCTTTGAATACGATCTGCGCCAGGCCGCCTGCATTGGGATTCAAGGAGACCTTCCCGGCCTGAAAGGCCTGTTGCATGCTCTGCGGATTGGGTGGGACGTATTTGGCAAGTAGGGCCTTCACCCCGCCCATGTAGTCCTGCATCTCCTCTTTCTTGTTTGCAATCACTTTCTGTTTCAGTCTTCCTCCGCTTGGGGGCGGGGGAGGGGGGGTGAGCGGAGTCTTCTGGACTTTTCCGTCAGGACCGTACTGACACGCGGATTGGCTGGGAGGTTTCGGGTCGCCCTTGAGGGTGAGTTGGGTGGTTTCGGTCCATTGATACCCGTGGAGTTTCTGCTGGTTTTCGGCGACGGATTGCTTTACCGCTGCCAATTTCTCCTGGAGTTCTGGTCCACCCTGGGCGATCGCAGGGACGACCACCGCCAGCATAGCGGCGGCAACGAGTAGAGTGCGTTTATAGGTATTCATCATAGTGTTCCTCTCTGATTTCGATTGGTTACGGCTATTTCACGTGCTCCGAACGGCAGAATCCTGATTGCCGGGTGTGTTTCCGCGACTTAGTTCAGATCGCCAGCTCTTTGTATACTCGGTGCCTCTTCCGCAGTGACCTCGAGTGGCGGAAGGCAGGCAGCGCGACGGTCACGTTCCTCGGGCCTCTATGCTGTCGCCCGATGGTATTCGAGGCCAAGATTCAGCGGACGATGTAGTCTATGGGCGCGTTAATGGCGTGGTAACTGGTAGAAGTAACAGCCGCGGGGGAGGCGCCAGAACCTAGCGGCGGTGCTCCCGCGTCAAGGGAAAGCAACTATTTCATCGGGTTCGGATTTCGATGGTTTTCCCGTGTCCACGCTACGCCGCCCTCGTTCTAGCCGAGTTTTACACCTGGCTATGGGAGGTAGGTGCAAATTCTTTCATCATTCCGCCAGCGGCCGAATTCTCCTAGAATATGCTTCGCTTTGTGGGGTGACGAAGGGCCGAGAATGAGAGACAAATTGGTTGTCAACGCGCTGTTTTTGCTTGTTTCAGTGCTGGTGGCGGGCTTGGTGCCGCTGGCTGCACAACAAAATCCAGCGATTTTCCCGGAGGGGCTGGCGTTTGGATATATCCCTGCGGGAACCAGCTTAGTGCAAACCGTTAGCGTGTACAACATCAGTGGCGGGGCGAGCGTTACGGTCAATTCCATTACGCCCAGCATCACGCAGTTGAAGGTTGTGAGCGGGGCGTTGCCGATCACGCTTGGGCCCGGACAGCGCGCTGACTACGGGATTCAGTTCAGCGCGGAGGCAGCCAAGAGCTATACGGGGCACCTCACTTTCGTGATGGCGAGCGGCCCGAGTCAGGCGGTGAACGTGACCGGTTATGGCACGGTCACGACGGCCGTTCCTTCGCTCAGTGCAAGCTCGCTGACTTTTGCCAATGTGCCGGTGGGTACGAATGGCCATCCGCAGACGCTGACCATTACGAATACCGGGACATCGACGTTTTCCGTGACGGGAGTGGTCGTGACGTATCCCTACGCGCAGACGGGGTGGACGAAGTCGACCGCGATCGCTCCGGGCAAGTCGATGAAGCTGACCCTTGGGTACGTGCCAACTGCGGAGGCCAGCCAACCGGGATTGATCTCGTTGACGTATGACGTGGCGCCGCCAAATGGAGTGAGTTTGTGGGGAAATGGAGTGAGTCCGACGGTGCTGGGGATTGACACGTTCCCTACGTTGCCCGCGGGCACGCCGAGTTATCCGTATCAGGCGAATCTGGTGGCGGTGGGTGGCACGCCGCCGTACAAGTGGACGCTGGCGACGGGTTCTACGTTGCCGACCGGGCTGACGTTGTCGAGTTCAGGAGTGATCACGGGATCGCTTGGGTCGACGGTGGGCGTAGCGAACTACACATTCACCGCGCGGGTCGCCGACTCGTCGAAGGTTCAGGAACGGTTCAGCAAGCTGTTCACGCTGCCGGTGCAGGCGTATTCGGGATATAAGAATTGCAACAACATCAGCTGGAATGCGGGAGATGGTTCCGGGCCGCTGATTCCGATCACTGACCTGGGAACGAACTGGTATCTGGGCGCGGAAGAAGGCGGACTCTACGCGAACGGCAGGAATGTGGACGACGCGAGCCACGATGCGTACGGGCAGAGCGCGGCCGGCGCGATTGTGCCGCTCGACTCCAACGGGAATTACAGCCCGACGGGAAAGTACGTTTTTATTTCGGTGGGACTATCGCTGGCGCAGCAGCCGTTTGGAGAGTTCGTAGACCTGGTCAACACCGATCCATCGAAGAATCCGAGCCTGGTGATTGTGGATGGAGCGACGGGCGGGGCGACGGCGGCGTTGCTGGCATCCCCGACCAACAACTTCTGGAATGCGATCATCTACGATTACTTGCCCAACGCGGGCGTGACGCCGGCGCAGGTAGTGGGGGCGTGGGTGCTGGATGTGGACGGTGGTCCGGGTGGGACGTTTCCGGCGGACATGAACAGCCTGCAGTCCCAACTGCAGACGATCGCGCAAAATATGCTGGCGAAATTTCCGAACATGAAAGTGGCGTACTACTCCAGCGTGAACTACACGGGGTATTCAAATGGAGCAGCGAATCTGGATCCGGAGCCGTACGGATATGAAGGCGGCATGGCAGTGAAGAACACGATTCAGGATCAGATCAATGGGGATCCGAACATGAATTTCAATCCGGCGAACGGAGCGGTGAAGGCGCCGTGGATTGCTTGGGGTCCTTATTACTGGGCGAACGGAATGATTCCGCGCGGCGACGGTCTGGTATGGAGCTGCCAGGACCTGGACGTGGATGGGACGCACCCGTCGAATCCGGCGGGACGGATTAAGGTGTCGACGCAGTTATTGAACTTCCTGAAGACGGACGATACGGCGTCGAAGTGGTTTTTGGCGCCGGGAGCGGGGAAGTAAGAAGTCAAGGTCGAACCGATCTTCAGCGAAGCGCCGAGTGTCGATACCGCTCGACAAGCTGACTTCTTGTTAGTTCACATCTAGAAGAGCGTTGGCGTTCTCCGCTTCTGTTGCGCGGGATGATTGGTTTCTGCGTCCCCTGGCGACCTGCTCCACTCCTACCGACAAATCCGCCTATGTGGTGTGGGACATCGGGTCATGCCGGGTGTCTCGCCATACCCTCGATGGTCAAAAATCAAAAGTTAAGAGCCCAACCCTATCGCGCCAAAGTTTGCGAGACAGGGTTGGGGACCAATGTGCTGAACGGCTGTCAGTGGGTTAGTGCTTTACCACAAAGTTTTTTCTGCTTAGCAGAGCACCGGCTGGAGTGACTACCTGGATCGGGCCGCTGGTGGCGCCTGGAGGAACGGTCGCGGCGAGATGGGTGTCGGAGAGCACCTTGAAGGTGGCGGCGATTCCGTTGAACGTCACGCTGGTCGTGCCTTTCAGATGAGTGCCGAGGAGCGTGATGGTGGCGCCTTGCTTGCCAGCGAATAACGCTGTGTTCACGAAGGGGGCGAGGCCCATATCTAGGCTGTAGATGGTGCCGTTGTTGGAGGGACCGCCGAACTCGGTCATGCCATAGAGGAGTCCGTTGGTGGCTTGCACTGGCGGAGCGAGCGGGGACATCTGGGTCAGGTTGACGGTGTTATTGAAGCTGTACAGGCTGGAGTAGGTTCCGCTGGTCGAGGTGTTGAACAGTGTGCCGTCGCCGCTGGAGCCTCCGTCGGAGGTGGCGCTGTAGTAGTTGCCGTCGGTGGCGAGAAGCAAGCCAGCCGCGGGCAGAGTGCCGTCCCCGAAGGTCGCGCCGAAGCTGTGGAGAACGGTTACGGCGAGTCCCGGCGTGACTTGATAAATAGTGCCCTCGTTGTTGGTGCCGCCGTTTTGTGTGGTGCTATAGAAATTTCCGTTCGATGCCTGCACGAGCGGGCCGATGGGGAAGGATCCGCCGGGACCGCAGGGGAAATTGTAGGTATTGTTGACCACTCCGGCGGTGGAGATCTTCAGGATCGTTCCACAGTACGAGGTTCCGCCCTGAGAGACGGGGATGTAGAGATATCCGTCGGTGCCCTGGGTGGGAGCGGCGATGGGAGAATAGCCGTGGGTGAGGCTGACGTCGAACTTGTAGATCTCGGTGAAGGTGCCCGAACTGGTGATCTTGTAGACGATGCCACGTGAGTTTTCACCACCGCCGCTGGTGGTGCCGTAGAAATTGCCGTCGGAAGCGAGAATGGGCGGACCCCACGGAAAGGCTCCGTCCTTGAACGTGTTGAAGTTGTGCAGGATAGTCAGGGTTCCGGTGGGGGTGATTTTGAAAATAGTGCCCATGCTTTCGTTGCCGCCTTGCATGGTAGTTCCATAGAAGTTGCCGTCGGTACCGAGCGTGAGTCCGCCGGTGGGATTGGCACCGTCGGTGGTGGTGGCACCGAAACTGTGGAGGTTTTTGAGTTGGCCCGAAGTGGTCACGTTGAAAACGGTGCCCTGGAGGTTCGCGCCGCCGTTGTAGGTTGTTCCGTAGAGATTGCCATTGGTGCCCTGCACCAGAGTGACGTACCAGGGGTTGGCTCCGCTGATCCCGTTATCGGCGAAGTTGTAGATGGTGCTGACCGTCTGGGCCTGCGCGAATGCGGCCGCGCAGAGCAGTGTTGCGGCGGCCAGCATCGTGTTTCTAAAGATGGAGCTTAGAGAAGTGCGCAGGGACTTCCGATGCGAGCCGACTAATCCCGCCGTGCGGTGTAACTCCATGACGATCCTCCTGGGTTCGGAACAGTGCTATTCCAGTGCGCAAACGGGGGTGGGGCGCACCTTGCCTTGGAACGCTACATCAGTCTCATAGGGGCCGCAAGATGAAGGAAATTGCATATCTACGCAGGCGTTGTGCCTGCGCGACGGGCCTCGGCTTCAGCCACCCAGCCGCGCCGCAATTGCTCGGACGGGATGCTGGACAGATAGGGCTTGAGATCGAGAATGGGAGTTCCGTCGAGCATATCGAGGCCACGGACGCACAGGGAATTGCCGTTGCGGCGGAGGAGTTCGACGACGGTGAGTCCGATGGGGTTGGGACGGCGAGGAGAGCGGGTCGCGAAGACCCCGTGGGGGCGGTCGTCGATGGGAGGAGTGCCGAGCAATTCGTAGTCTTCGGAGCGATCGAAGACCCAGAGAACGAACAGGTGCGAAAAGCCTTCGATGTCGGTGAGGCCCAAAGCGAATTCCGGCAGGATTTCGAGGATGCCTTCGGCATCGTGTTTGGCGCCAGGGCCTTTGGGAATTTGCTTGGTGTTGTCGTATGGGCTTTGAATGTGTCCGATGGGTTGCGGCGAAAACATGGTGGTCCGTCCTTGGATATGAGGCTGAAATTTGTAGCTGCGCTCGACCCAATCTGCTGATCAGAGTTTCTCACTCTTCTCGCGTGCATGCCACGAAGAGAATTCGAGTTACACAATTTTCCAAAACTTTACGCGTGATGACAAAACTCTAGGTTTTGCAATGCAACGCGACCGGCGAACGCGGGCATCCCAAAAATAAAAAGTCAACTTGCGGTGACGGAACGTGGCGCAGGATTTTGTTGCCACGATTTCTAAATGAACCTGCGATGCACAACTACAAACTCAAGGAGCGTTCTTATTTATGTGGCGACCTGCGATGCAGCGAACATGCATTCTTCTAGGGATTATGATTTTTGTGGTGACACTGGCGGCGACGGCGCAGGAGAACCGGTCGGAGATCAGTTTGCAAGGGGCAGGTTTCTTCACGTCGGGCACGAGCGGGAACGGCACAGCGTATACCGCGACCGAGACGGGTGGACTTCTGACGACCTACCGGTATCACTTGAATCATTGGGCGGCAGCGGAAGCGGCATATGGATATGACGCGAACTCGCAGAAATATTTTGTGACGACGGGAGCGTTCCGGATTCAGACGGGGATTCATCAGGCGACGGGAAGCCTAGTGTTGAATCTTCCGTATCGCAGGAGTTCAAGGTTGAATCCTTATTTATTGTTGGGAGGCGGGGCGCTCATGTTCCAGCCGAACGGAAATCAATTCAACACGATCTCAGAAGCGCAGTCGCAGTCAAAAGGTGTCTTCGTGTATGGAGCGGGCGTGAACTATGCGATTCGCAAGCGGATCTCGCTGCGGGCGGAGTATCGAGGGCTCGTTTATGGAACGCCCGACTTCGGGTTCGGGGCGTTGAGCGGGAATTCGGTGACGCACACGGCGGTGCCTTCGGTGGGGGTGACGTACCGATTTTAGGTGCATGATAGGGCCGCTCTTTCACCTCTATACGTGGTCCTGAGGGGAGTTCTTCCACGTCGATCCCACTGAGCGAGTCTTTGCTCGGGGGAAGCGCGGGGCGGGGCGCCCGCGCCACATACCCCTTCTTCTCTCCAACATCTTCATCTAGTCTTCCTTCTTTTCTGGCTCCCGCGTGATCGGCTTCTCGATTGGCTTGCGAGGAAGCATCTGGTCACGCATCGCGGCGTCATAGACGAAGCTGGCGACGATGACGGAGATTTGTTTCAGGTCTTCGGGCTGGAGTCGGTCGTAGACGTCCATGTTGGAGTGGTGAGTGCGGGTTTCGTACTCGATGGGATCCTGAATGAATTGGAATCCGGGGATGCCGACGGCGTCGAAGGAGAGGTGATCGGTGCCGCCGGTGTTGCGCATCGTAAGCGTGGTCATCCCGAGGTCTTTGAAGGGACGCATCCAGGCTTCGAAGATGGGAGCGACGGCTTCGTTTTCCTGGAGGTAGACGCCGCGGATTTTTCCGGTACCGTTATCGACATTGAAGTAGGCGGAAACTTTGGCTTGCTCGGGCTTCACGGTGACCGGTCCAGCATCGCGACGGAGAAGCGTGGGCATGTCTTTCATATTGGGATCATCGGAGCGCGGACGCGAGCCGAAGTGCTGTTCGACATAGCCTTGCGAGCCGAGGAGGCCTTCTTCCTCGCCACTCCAGAGGCCGATGCGGATGGTGCGGCGGGGCGTGATGCCGATGGCTTTGAGGATGCGCATGGCTTCCATCATGACGATGGTGCCGGCGCCGTTGTCGGTGGCGCCGGTTCCGGCGTGCCAGGAATCGAGGTGGGCGCCGAGCATGACGATTTCATCTTTCTTGTCGGTGCCGGGGATTTCGGCGATGGTGTCGTACTGCATGAGGTCGTCGTCGTAAAAAGTGTTGATGACGTTGAGTTCGAGCGTGACATCCTTTTTCTGCTGCAGGAGACGTGCGATGCGGGTCCAGTGCTCGGAGGCCATGGTCAGCTGAGGTATCGTGGTAGTTTCGCCGGGCTTGTAGGATCCGCCGGACTGAACGAAGACAGTGCCACCGCCGGCGGTGCCGCGGCTATGATCGATGACCGCGAGAACTTTTTCATCGGCGTAGAACTGGTTGAGATCTTTCTGGAACTGGCGGCGACGCGCGAACTCGGCCATGCGGAAGGGCGGGCGCTCGCCGGGGATTTCATACTCGGAGGTCTTGGCGAGATCTTCATCGCTGTAACGCTTGTAGGGAGATTCGGCGATGGGCTTTACGTCGGCGTCGGGTCCGGTGATCACAATCATTCCGGCGAGCTTGCCCTTGTACTTGTCGAAGTCTTCTTTCTTTTCGATGGTGACGCGAATGCATTTACCGGTGACGACACCGTTCGTGCCGGGCGTCCACGCCTTCGCGTAGACGATGAGAGGAACGATGTCGGGAGTCGTCATGCGAGCGTTGACGTATTGATTGGCCCATCCGCGGCCGAAGGGGCCCCAGGATTCGAGGTGGGCGTTGCTCATGCCGGCGGCGGTCAGCTGGTCTCGGGTCCATTCGTTGGCGCGCTTCATGTTGGGAGATCCGGTGAGGCGCTCGCCGATGGAATCCATCAGGCCCGTGGCATATTCCATGACTTTGGAATTGTGGAAGCCTTCATAGCGAATGCGGGAGATGGCTTCAAGATCAACTTTCTCCTGGGACCACAGGGCGGGAACGAACAGCAAAATAACGACGAGTGAACAGACGAGTCGCGTAGACCTCTGCATGATGGAGCGCTCCTGAGTGGGAATCAATCGGGGATTATACAGCCGGGAGTCGCGTGCAGCGGGCCGTGGAATTGTAAAGTTATTTCAAGATCAGGAACGACAACATTCACCACTAAGGGCGCCCTTCGACTTCGCTCAGGACAGGCTCCGGCGCACTCAGGGAACGACAGGGACTTCTTACGACGGGCCATTCTCTTTCTCTTCTGCGGCAGGCAGGGCGACGGGCTCTTTGCGTTTTTCGTCGGTGTCGACGGAGTAGAGCATGTAGTGATCGAAGCTGTGGCGGCGGTAGTAGCGGTGTTTGCGAATCTCGAAGTATATCTCAGCAGTTTTCGGCAACCAGAGAGTTGTATTCTTTTTGGGAAAAGGCACCGGTCCATATTCCACGGTCTGATGCTCGCTGAGCAGCTGAATTTCAGGCAAGGGTTTGACCAGATCGGCTTCGATGCGCACAATTTGAAATTTGTCGGCGGTAATCCAGGCTCGACCTTTGAGATCGACGGGGAAAGCCTGGCCACCGACGGCATAGCTGTGCATCCGATTGGGACGGTCGTGACGTTGGCGGAAATGTACGGACCAAGCGGGCTGTCCGTGCCAGTCGACCTGTCCCTCACAATCCAAATCGAAGTCTTTCTGCATGTCGGGATGAAAGACGAGCGCCAGCGTCATGAAGCCAATGCTTGCAATGCCGTCGGGATAACCTTTCTGCCCGGGCCGGTCAGCACGATATTCTTCGATCAAAGCAACATTCGGGCCGGACTCCGACACCGATGCGACATAGTCGTACTTTCGCGTCTCGGTGTTGGTTGCGAAACCAAATGCGTCGATCGACTGATGAAACAATTCTTCGTCGGCGGCGAAGCGGGTAAGATCCCGAACTAACTCCTGCACCCTTTTTCCCGATTCGTCGATGACTTGCGCAGCTGGACACGCAACCTCGGGGACGAAGGTTGGTCTCATGTCATCGACGTCGGGAGGCCGCCATGCCTGACTCGTGAGGGCAGGATCGGGAACGGCTCCAAGCGGATTCGCGCGCGATGGATTGAGATCTGACTGCTTCGCGTTTCGATCTGCCGCGGAGCCGGAGTTAGTTTTCTTGAGATCTGCGATCAGGTTGTGAACTTGGTAGACCATTGGATTCTGGGGAGAATCCTTCAAGAAGAGCTCGAGGGCTTGAATCGCCTCCTGGTTCTGCCCGAGACCGATGAGGGCTTGCGCGAGGGCCAATTCGGCGGGACTGGCAATCGACTTTCCATCCTTCTGGCCTTTCGTGATCGCAATTTGCGCTTCGTCGCGGGCCTTACTGTAGTCCTTCTGGCCAAGATACGCGTCCGCCAATAAGTTATGAGGCAGCCAATTGTCGTCGTCGGCTAGAACGGCTTGCTCCAAAGCGGATCTAGCCGCGGGATAGTTTTCTTGTTGCAAATCGGTTCTGCCCAGCAGAGTCAGCGCCTGGGCGTTGTGATGGCCGAGGGATGTGGCGGCAGTCAAGTAGGTTTGCGCCTGCGCGTAATCTTTCCTCTGGAAGTAGAGATACCCGAGAAGAAAATCCAAGTCTGGACTGGAGGGGGCCAATTTGTAGGCGGCATCCAGATGCTTCTGCGCATCGGCGAGATTGCCCGCTTTGAGTTGGGATACAGCGTGCCTGGCTTCTTTTCGCGCCTTCGCAGAGAGGATGCCTTCCGCGACGTCGAGGTTGACAGCGGAGGGATCGCGTTGCAGCACGATGTCAATCGGCTCCGGGTGAATTGTGCTCACCGCCTGCACCTCTTGACGAGCGGTGATGTACCCCAGCGCGCTCACCTCTATTTCATAGTTTCCGAACGCTGTGTCGACGAATACACCGTCTGCGTCGCCTTCGATGGTTTGAAACACGCCCAAGTGATTCGCGAGATTCATGAGTTCCAAACGGACCGGGCCACGGATGCGAGCGCCTCCCGCCTTCTCGGCGAACACATGAAAGACGAACACTCCGGTGCCCGGAGCGGTGTTGTAACTCGCGATGTTTGGAATGTTTTTCGGATTTCTGGTAAGTTCGCCCGGGCCGTTTGCCGGGATCTGGGCGAGAACGTTCACAATGAGCGCACACACGACTAACAGGATGGAGAGTGAGCGGGTGATGATATGGACGATGTGACGGACGCGAAGCATTAAGGGCCTAAGGTTTCTTCTCGACGGCAGGTGGGGCTATGGGTTCCTTGCGTTTTTCGTTGGTATCGACGGAGTAGAGCATGTAGTGATCGAAGCTGTGGCGGCGGTAGTAACGGTGTTTGCGGAAATCGAAATAGATTTCGGCGCTCTTTGGCAGCCACAGGGAAGTGTTTTTCATGGGAAATGCGACGGGACCGTACTCCACGACCTCGTGTTCACTGAGAAGCCGGATCTCGGGCATGGGATTGAGCATCTCGGATTCGATGCGGACGATCTGGAACTTGTCGGCGGTGATCCACGCTCGTCCTTTCAAGTCCACGGAATACACCTGATTGCCGACCTTATAACTGTGGATGCGGTTGGGGCGGTCGTTGCGCTGGCGGAAGTGGACGAGCCATGTGGCTTGTCCGTGCCAGTCCCCGAGGCCTTCGCAGGTCATGGCGAAAGTGTCACGCATGTGAGGATGGAAGACAAGCGCGAGAGCTGCGAAGCCGGTACTGGCGATATGGTCTGGATAGTCTTCGAGGGTGATTTTATCGGTACGGTATTCGTCGACGGCGAGAAATCCGGGCTGGGGCTCGGAGATGGATGCGACATAGTTATATTTGCGGGTTTCTGTGCGGATGGGAATGCCGAATTCGTCGAGCGCTTGATGAAGCAAGTCTTCGACTGCAGCGAAGCGTGCCACGTCGTCGACCAACTCCTGGACCCGTCTACCGGATTCTTCAATTACCTGCGCGGAGGGGCACGGCACTCTGGGAGCGACGGCGGGCGTGAGTTCATCGATGCCTGGAGGCATCCAGGACTTCAGGGAGAGACTGGGGGCGGCCAGAGCCGCCAAAGGATCAACGCCGGAAAGACGGGCCTCGGTGGCAGGTGCGTCGGCGGGTGAGGCAGGGTGGGATGGGTGCTGCTCGATGTCCGCGATCAAAGAGCGAACCTGGGGCGCCATGGGATGCTGAGGCGATTGATCGAGAAAGACGTTCAGAGCCTGAATTCCAGCTTGATCCTGACCCAGGTTTACCAGCGCTTGTCCGAGGACAAGTTGGGCCGGCGTGGCATTGTTCTTGCCCATGGTGATTGCGATCTGCGCCTGGTCCCGGGCTTTCTCGTAGTCTTGCTGGTGAAGATAAGTGTCGGCGAGCAGGTTGTGGGGTAACCAGTTTTCGTTATCGGCGAGTATGGCTTGCTCGAGTGCAGATCGCGCTGCAGGGTAATCCTTGCGTTCGAGGCCCGTTCGGCCGAGGAGCGTGAGGGCCTGAGCGTTGTGAGGGTTCAGATTCGCCGCCGTTCCCAAGTAAGTTCCAGCCTGCGCGAAATCCCTCTTCTGAAAATACAAATACCCAAGAAGGAAATTCAATTCCGGGCTGGAGGGCGACAACTTATAGGCGTCGTCGAGATGCTTCTGCGCGTCTTTGAGTTTTCCCGACTTGAGAGCCGAAACTGCGTGCTTGGTTTGTTTTCGCGCTTGGGGTGACATGACCCCGTCGGAGACGTCGAGATTGACGGCTTCAGGATCGCGGCGCAGCACGACGTCAGAGAAAGATGGCCCGAGCGAGTCGACGACCTGCACTTCTTTATGAGTGCTGAGATAACCGACGGCGCTCACTTCCACGTCATAACTTCCAAAGGGTATCCCGGTAAAAATTCCGCGGGAGGTATCTTCGGTAGTCTGCCAGGTGGCGGCCTGACTAGTCGGGTTCACGAGCCTTAGCAAGGCCTGGCGATCGAGATGAACGCCTTTCCTCTCGCCATAAACGGTAAAGACGATCACTCCGGTGCCGGGGGGCGTGTCGTAGGTGGTGACGACCGTCATCGGCTGGGAGTCGCGGTCGAGGCGACTCTGAGCGAAGGCACGTGCAGTGACGAAGCAACCGAGGAAGAGCGAGGCGAAGAGAAGCAGCGCGGAAGATGCGAATCGAATGGCGCTGTGGCGGAGCATGAACAGATCCTTGGGAGGAGTGTGGCACAGTCGCAGTCATGGGTCAAACCGAAGCCGTGGAATGGGAGTCCCGCGTGCGGGGACTTATTCCTTTGACCCGGACTTGGTGGTTCCGGCGGCTGGCTCAGTGGAGGCGGCCCGGGCATCTTCGTCGTCGTTATTTTTAACGATGTATTGCACGATGAGCGAGATGCGGCGATTGGAGGGGTCGAGAGGAGCATCGGGCTTGCGGAGACGCTGGTCGGCGAATCCGCGGACCTGCGTGATCTGGTCGAGGCGAACTCCGTTGGCCTGCATGACACGGCGGGCGGCGTTGGCACGATCGGCGGAGAGTTCCCAGTTGCCGTAGGCGTCGGAGGTATAAGGCTGGGAATCGGTGTGACCTTCGATGGAGAGTTTGTTGGGAAGTTTGCCTAACTCCTGGGCGAGGGTGACGAGCATGTCGCTGCCATCGCCTTTCAATTTGGCCTTGCCGCTGTCGAAGAAGGTGCCGCTGGCGGATTCGGAGAGTTCGATGCGGAGGCCTTCGGCGGTAACGGTCATTTCGATGTGGCTTTTCAGTTTTTCGAAATCCGACATCTGCCTCATAGCCATTTGCAATTGTTCTTTCAGGCGAGGCATGTTATCGCGAGTGAGGGTGAAATTCTCGCCCGATCCGATCATGTTGGAACCAACTTTTTTGGAGGTGCCGGTGGGGTCCTTGAAGTAGCCGCCGACGGCTTCCTGAACCTGCTTGCTGGAGTTGAGGAGCCAGAGGACGATGAAGAGGGCCATCATGGCAGTAACGAAATCGGCATAGGCGACTTTCCAGGCGCCGCCGTGATGGCCGCCATGGCCACCTTTTTTCTTGAGGATGATGATGGGGCGGGTCTTGTCCATGGTTTTCAGGAGGCCGCGGTGGCAGCGGCGGCGGCCGTTCCTCCGCCACGGCAAGCTGCTTCGAGTTCCTTGAAGGAGGGCCGAACGTGGCCAGGGACGGCGCGACGGGCCACTTCAACGGCCATGATGGGAGCAGTCCCTTTCAGAAAAGAGACCATGAGGACGCGCATGACGTAGAGGAAGGCGTGTTCTTCTTCGGCGGCCTTGGTCATGTTGGCGGCGATGGGACCGACCAATCCGTAACACAAGAGAATGCCGAGAAAGGTGCCGACTAGAGCGGCGGCAACCTTGTGTCCGATTTCTTCTGGGGGACCGCCGAGAGCGCCCATGCAGATGACGACGCCGAGTACGGCGGCGACGATGCCGAGGCCAGGAAGGGAATCGGCCACGGTGCTGAGGGCGGCGGTGGGCGCGGCGGAATCCTGGTGGTGAACTTCGAGGTCGAGGTCGAGCATTTGATCGAGATCGAAGGCGTCGACGCCGGTGATAGCCATGCGGAGCGAGTCGCAGACGAAATCGCGAACGTGATGGTTCTTGAGGAAGGAGGGGTTCTTGAGGAAGACCTGACTTTTGTCGGGCTCTTCGACATCGGCTTCCAGGGCCATGAGGCCGTCTTTCCGCGCCTTGTTGAGCAAGTCGTACATCATTTTCAGGGTGTCGATGTAGGTCTGCTTGCCGAACTTCGAACTGCCAAACACGCCGCCGATTCCGCCCGCGATCTTCTTGATGATGTGGAGCGGATTGGCGACGAAAAGCGTCCCCAGGGCGGCGCCGCCGATAATGATCAATTCGGCCGGTTGAATGAGGACGCGGAGGTTGCCGTGCTCCATGAGGTAACCCGCCACAATGCAACCGAAGACGACGACGATGCCGATAATTGCAAACATGGCTAACTCCCGGATGATCCTTTCGAAGGAGATCCGTTGGAAGCGGAGGCCGGGCTGGTTCGCCAGGCGGTAGCGGACTCCAGTGATTTCTGTACGCGCTGCATCAGGGACTCGACGGAGTCGTCGGGTTGCGCGGAGGCTTCGCCGACGGCGACTGGGAGGGAGCGGCGTTCTCCCCACCATTCGATGCCGTCGCCGGAGAGCATGCGGCGGACACGTTCGCGGACGGCAGGCAGGGTTTCGTTGCGGCAGCCATTAAGGATGACAAGGAACTGATCGTCGCTCCAGCGTCCGACGAAGTCTGTGGACCATAGGGTGCTTTCGAGGGAACGCGCGACGACGCGTAATAAGGAGGAAGCCGCTTCGGGTCCGAGGCTCGCGCGGAAGTGGGGCAGGCCTTCGAGTTGCAGGCAGAGCACAGCGAAGGGAGCCTGAAGCTCAATGAATGCCGCGAGAACGCGACGCAGGTGAGCCAAGATCAAGGCGTGGCTGGCGACGTTGGTGACTTCGTCGATGCAGCCGGGAGGTTTGAGACCATCGTCGCAGCGAATGGGGGGAATGGTTTGTTGAAGTTCTTCAAAGGTCTCGACGGCGCCGATGATGGAGCCGTGATGGTTGTGAACGGGAACGGCGCGGATGCGGACCGGGATTTCGTATCCGGCCTTGTGATGAAGGAAGCCGACGGATTCGGAGGGGTGTGAAGTCTTGATGGCGCGGGCGACGGGACAGTCTTCTTTGCAGAATTCGCAGCCGGGCTGATCGCAGTGGAGCACAGCTTCTGAGACGCAGGAGTGGCCGATGACGTCGTGGCGCAGGTGTCCGGTGATGCGCTCGGCGCCGTCGCTCCAGATGACGATTTTCTTCTGCATGTCGACGACGCAGAGGCCGGCTGGCAGGCTCTCGAGAATGCTGCGACAGATGTCGGAATCATGGAATAAGGACATGCGTGGTCGTGGGAAAATCCGCGACTATGGGGGACATCGGCAAAATCTACAAGGGACTTCAGAGGGCGCGGCTGGGATTTTCCGAGCAGGAGAATGGGAACCACCAATTTTTCATGAAGATGGAAAGAGGCGGCGGAAAAAGAGAATATGGCACGGAAGTGCCATAGGCAGGGGAATGCCACGCATTTTATTTTCGTCGGTGAGCAGTTCTGGGGGAGGGCTGCCCCGGGCGTCCTGGACTCGAAGGAGTTTGGGACGCTCGTTAATTTTTGGGACTCGTTTCTGTTCGAGGCGAGCGCGATCGGGCTCTCTTCTGTCCGATACGGTTCCTCCCGACTCCCCGCTTTCGTTTTTTCTTTCCTACGCGGCATCAATGTGACGGCCGCGGACGATGCGAGCGTGGGCCGGCTTCGCTGTTTCTCGCCGGAAGATTCGCAGGGGATCAGTTCGTGGAAATGGTGAAGTTGACGGTGATCCGGGTCTCGGTCTCGACGGGTTCGGCGCCCTGAAAGTGCGGTTTGAAATGCCACTGCTTGACGGCTTCCTGGGCGGCGCTGGCCAGGATGGGCGGACCGCTGACGACACGGAGATCCTGGATCGAGCCGTTCCTGCCGATCATCGCCTGCAGAATCACTGAACCTTGAACCTTCATTTGGCGGGCCAGCAAGGGATAGCTGGGCTTCACCGGCTGGCTGACAATTTCGGCTGTGTCGGAGGAAATCTGCACGTGCTCGGCGGCTGCAGTGGTTACACTGGCTGCGGTGTCGGCCGTCCGGGTGGGGGGCTGAGAGAGCGGGTGAGGAGGAGTGCCGGGTTGAAGATCGACGCGCACTGAGTTCGTGCCAGGACGGACCACGCGGTGCGTGTCGCCCGCAACGACTTCGACTTCGAGCGGGGGTAGAACGGTTCTGATGGTCGAGGAGGCAGGAGGAGCGGTGGCCTCCGTGGCCTCGAGTGCTGGAGAATCCGCCTTCAGTTTCATCTTCGTCTTCGTGCTGTGCGGCTTTTTGCCTGCGGCGGAATCGGGCTGGGCAACGACCGCTGGAGCGGATTGGAGTTGTGGTCGTTCCAGTGGCTGGTCCGCGATTTCCGGTGGGTTGGGGAACCAGAAATCCCGGTCGCGGTAGAGCGCGAATCCCAAAGCCAAAACAAGCAGAGTCAGAGCAATGATCATCATGCGCCGCTGCTTGGGCTCTTCGGGGCGCCCGGAGCGCGGGTTTCCCAGCAGGCGCCGATTAGCCTTGGCGACGAATGTGTCGAGATCAAACATGCGGGGAGGAGTCCGCTCCTGATTCTGCGGATAGTATGCCTACAAAAGCGGCGAAAGGCCAGCAGAAGAGGCGGCGCACGGCACTCGGAGGGGCAGGCTGCTGGGGCCATTGATCGTGATATGTTGGGCGTAACTTTTGCGGGCCTGTGGAATCCCATGATAGGGAAGCTGTCGGAGGAGTATGGAACCAGAGAACGAAAAAGAGAAGCCGGGAGAAACGACTGGAGATCCGACGGCGGGCGCGCAGCGCGGCGCGGATGCCAAGGTCGTTGAGGGGAAGGCCGCTGAACCTCGAGTTACGCCTGCACAAATTGTGCGTCCGGGGATGACTGAGCGCAGGTTTGCGCAGGTGTCGCGGCGGGAATTGCTGAAGGTGGTGCCGGTGCTGGTGTTGGGAGCCTTTGCGATTCCGCGGTTTCAGGACGCGCTGCTGAAGAAGGGGCTGGGATTCAGCGATTGGGCGTCGGAGAAGCTGTTCCGAACGGGGCATCTGGCGCAGACGTTTGCCGATGCAGAGGTGACGCCATTCGAGAAGTTTCCGATCAATGATTACGACGTGGATGATCCGGGAGTGATTTTTGAGAACTGGGCGTTGACGGTGAGTGGGGCGGTGCAGAAGCCGGGCGACTACAAACTGGAGCAGATCGAGGCGCTGCCGCGGGTGCGGCAGAATACGCGCCATGTGTGTGTCGAGGGGTGGGATGTGATTGGGCGGTTCGGGGGAGCACGGCTGTCAGATTTCCTGAACATGATTGGGGCAGATACTTCTGCGAGGTTTCTGACCGTGGCTTGCGCGGACGATTATTACGAATCTCTGGATATGGCGACGGCACTGCATCCGCAGACGCTGCTTTGTTATGAGATGTACGATCAGCCGCTCACGCGGAGGCATGGGGCTCCGTTGCGGCTGAACATTCCGACGAAGATTGGGTACAAGCAGGCGAAGTATTTGACGGATCTGAAGGTCACGAATGTGCTGGAGAAAGTGGGGTATTGGGAGGATCAGGGGTATTCGGAGTTTTATGGGCTGTGAGCAAAGGCAATTGTTGATTGTTGATTGCAGATTGTTGATTGGAACCCCTTGGACGTTGGTTTTTAATCAGCAATCAACAATCAGTAGTCAACAATTTGGAGACGATCGATGAGCGGTACTGTGGTCGAAATCACGCGGGCGAAGGGCGAGGAGACTGAGGTCGTGGGTCGGGTGGTGTATGAGCATCCGCTTGTAGTGCGGCTGTGCCATTGGCTAAATGCGATTTCGTTGTTCGTGATGGTGGGGAGCGGGCTGCAGATTTTTCGGGCGTTTCCAAGTTTTGGGGCGAAGATTCCGCAGAAGGATTTGCTGAACTGGCCGAAGGCGTTTGCCATTGGCGGATGGCTGGGCGGCGCGCTGCAATGGCACCTGACATTCATGTGGATTTACGTCGCGACGGGAGTGATCTATCTCGGGTATCAGATTTTCAGCGGGAACTACCGGCAGGTGTTGTTTGCGCGCCGGGATATTCCGGGCGTGTGGCCGATGGTGCGGCATTATTTCTTTTTTGGTCCGAAGCCGCAGCAGCGTGAGGCTTACAACCCGCTGCAGAAACATGCGTACACGACGGTGATCGGGCTGGGTGTGCTGTCAGTGCTGACGGGACTGGCGGTATGGAAGCCGGTGCAGTTTTCCTGGCTGGCGTGGCTGATGGGCGGATTTCACTGGGCGCGCTTGTGGCATTTCCTGGTGATGTGGGCGATTTTGGGATTTGTGTTCGGGCATCTGGTGATGGTGGTGCTGCACGGGTGGAATAATTTTGTGTCGATGCTGACCGGGTGGAAGAAGGATCCGGAGTACTGACGCGAGACGAGCGGCGTGCGTCAGGGGCTAAAGCCCAGGCTGATTTCGTGGCTTACGCGGCCCTGAAGGGCCGCTCTTCCACAGTAGCCCGGAGCATTCACAGGGTCCCGGCGCATTCACGGGAAGGCCGGGCATTTGTGAGTTTTCCGGAGCTTCTACAACGATGCCGTTCCCAAGAACGATTTGCAGGATGGCTCCTAGGAAGCGCAGCCGCACAGAGGCTCGGGCCGGAAGATAAGGATGGTCTTGAACGCGGTCGTCAACAATCCGGAGCAGGCGGGCATGATGCGCGAGCAGGAGTTGATCGCGCGGGTGCAGCGCGGGCAGAACGAGTTGTTCTATGAGTTGGTGAAGCCCTATGAGCGGCGGGTGTATGCGGCGGCGCTGGCGATTTTGCGCAACGAAGCCGATGCAGAAGATGTTGTGCAGGAGGCGATGCTGAAGGCGCTGGCCAACATCCGGCAATTTCGCGCCGAGGCGCGGTTCAGTACATGGCTGATTCAGATTACGGTGAACGAGGCTTTGATGCGGCGGCGAAGGGAACGGACGGTGGTGATGGAAGGCATCGACGAGCGGCGGGAGGAAGAGAGCGATTATGCGCCGCGGGACTTTGCCGACTGGAGAGAGATTCCGTCCGAATCGCTGGAAAGGAAAGAAGTACGGCAGAAGCTGGCGGAGGCGCTGGCGACGCTCGACCGAAAGTATCGTGAGGTTTTTGTGCTGCGGGATATGGAGCAATTGAATATTCAGGAGACGGCTGAGGCGCTGGGAATCTCGGTGGCGTCGGTGAAGACGCGGCTGCTGCGGGCGCGGTTGATGTTGCGCGATCTGCTGGCCGCTGGATGGAAGCAGGGCTGGTTCAGCCGGCTGCCGTTCGAGAAGGGAAGTAAGCCATGGTAGAGAAAGGATCCGTGAACTGCGAACGGGTGTGGCTCGAGATTTCGAACTATATCGAGGGAGAAGTTGACGCTGCCCTGCGCTCGGCGATGGATGAACATTTCCGTACATGCAAGCATTGCGCCTCGGTGCTGCAGGGGACACGGAATGTGATCCAGTTGTATGGCGACGAGCGGATGATCGAGGTGCCATCGGGTTTTGGGCGGAGGTTGGAGAGACGACTGGCGCAGAGTGCGCGGGCAGGTGGTACGCGGTGGTCGACGTGGTCGGCGTGGCTGGTTCCGGTGGCGGCTTTGTTATTGTTTGCGGGTGGACTGCGGGTGGCGAATTCTTTGACTTCTGGTCCCGAGCTGAAGTCGGAGCATGCACAGCCGGGATGGAAGATTCCTCCTGATATGCAGGTGGTGGTGACGGCGGACGCGAAAGTTTTCCATGTGGCCGGGTGCGGCGTGATCCACAACAAGGCGACGGAGCGAACGCTGACGGCGAAAGAGGCGATGCAGCAGGGGTATGTGCCGTGCCTGCGATGCATGCGGGAGTATTTGCATACGGCGAGTGCGGGGCATGCAGCGCTGGAGTCGGAGGCCGATGTGAATGCGGACGGGGAGGACTCACTCAGCGGTCGATGAGGATTTGAGCAGCCCGGTGAAATGCGGTTAAGAAAGAAAGTCTGGCGCGCGTGGGCCCGCGGCTGAATTCTGGGATGGCGGGCCTAATGTTCTTCTTGTCATCTTCTTTGTGCTGTCGTCCTTCTTCCAGCAGAAGACCTTGAACGCCCAAGGGCGCGAAGGTTCACGAAGGAAAACCCGGACTGAATTTAAGCAATGGGAATCCCCTCTATCAACTTATTTCACCTTTCACCACAGAGGGTACGGAGGACACAGAGGGAAATCGCCTCAGCAGGCTAGTTGGTCACGCGTGATCTTTAGACCTGGCAGATTCCCTAGGACGGTGACGGCTACGGATTCAGTCTTGAAGAATTCGTTGGCCAGGCCAGTGAGGTCTTCGGTGGTGACGGCTTCGATTTTTTCGATTAGTTCGTCGAGATCGTAGAAGCGGTCGAAATACATTTCCTGGCGGGCGAGGTTTGACATGCGGGCGGTGCTCGATTCTAGAGAGAGCATCAGGCTGCCTTTGAGTTGGGCTTTGGAGCGCTTGAGTTCTTCTTCGGGCACGGGGTCAGCCTTCAGATTTCGGAATTCTTTGACCACTGACTGCACCACTTTGGACGCAGAGGCGAGCGAAGTCCCGGCGTAGACGGCGAGGCATCCGGTGTCGCGGTAGGGGTTGAGATCGCTGTAGATGGAATAGGCGAGGCCCTGGCGCTCGCGGATGTTCTGGAAGAGGCGGGAACTCATGCCTCCGCCGAGCAGGGTGTTGAGGATGTAGCCGGCATGGCGCTTTTCATGCGCGATGGGATAGGCGGGGACGCCGAGGCAGAGTTGCACTTGCTCGAGCGCTTTCTTGTTGCGGAGGATGATGCGCGAGACGGTCTTTGGCGCCGTCGAGTGGAAGCCATTCTTTCCATCTTTCAATGGCTTCATGTGCTCGAAAGCTTTGGTGACTAGTTCGACGAAGCGGTCGTGATCGAGATTGCCGGCCGCGGACACGATAATGTTGCCGGGAGCGAAGCGGTGAGCGTAGGCTTCGATGACCGAGGGGCGCTCGAAGCGCTTCACGGTTTCCTTGGTGCCGAGGATCGGTTTGCCCAGGGGATGATCTTTGAAAAAATTCTGGGTGAAGATTTCGTGGACGAGGTAGTCGGGATTATCTTCGTCCATTTTAATTTCTTCGAGAATGACGCCGCGTTCGCGGGCGATGTCGGCGGCATCGAAGACGGGATTCAGGACGAGGTCGCTGAGAATGTCGAGCGCGGTGGGTACGTGTTCATCAAGGACTTTGACGTTGAAGCAGATGCATTCCTTGGCGGTGAAGGCGTCCATGTTGCCGCCGATGGAGTCGACCTGGCGGGCGATTTCTTCGGCGGTGCGGTGCTTGGTCCCTTTAAAGACCATGTGCTCGATGAAGTGGGAGATGCCGTTCCATTCGGCGTCTTCGTCGCGGGAGCCGGTCTGGAGCCAGATCCCGATGGAGGCGGAGCGGATGTGCTGCATCTGCTCGGTGATGACCGTGAGGCCGTTGGGCAGCTTTTGACGGCGGATATTGCGGACTTCTTTGGCCATTAGGATCCTAATCTAATACTACTTGGTAAACCCCCAGGAAGCTGTTGCGGAAGGATCATTACTATTCTGACATAGGGCTGCGGGGTGTGCGAGAATAGTTTAGTGATTTAGAATCAGTGGGTTAAGTGCGTTAAGCAAGTTTTCGCTGAGATGAAATTCCCCGTGATAGGAGATTGTTGAGACGCCGAGAGCCATTAAGTCTTAAGACCCAGATATGGCAGCTTCATTACAAGTCGCTTTGCTCGGGCTGGATCGGGCGGAACTCACCTCGTTTGTCGAGAACCTGGGTGAACCGGCTTATCGCGGGCAGCAGCTGCGGGACGCGGTGTACCGGCAGCGGGTGGAGTCGGTGGAGGAGATTTCGACCCTGTCACAGCAGCTCCGCGGGAAGCTGACGGTGCAAGGCGTGGTGGTGGGGCTGCCACGGATTGAGCAGAGATTTGTGTCGCAGGATGGCACGGTGCGGTATCTGATTGCCTTGGCCGACGGGCAGACGGTGGAAACCGTGTGGATGCCGGAGGGGGATGGTGGAGAAGCGGGGGATGGGAGTGAGGCGGGGGAGTTGGCGGAGCGTTTTGAGGAGAGCGCTCGTTTAGGTACCTCGGGGGCTGAAGCCCGGTTATCCGAGGAGAGGTCCGCAGCGCTGAAGCGCGACGCCATCCAAAAGCAAGAAAGAGATCAGAGGCCGAAACAGGGGCAGAATCAGGGGCGGTCGACGATTTGCATTTCGAGCCAGGTGGGGTGTGCGGTAGATTGCCAGTTTTGCCTCACGGCCCTGCTGGGAGTGAAGCGCAACCTGACGGCGGGAGAGATTGTGGGGCAGGTTTGCGCAGTGCTGAAGGACCAGCAAGTGTCGCCGCCAGAGGATCGCATCAATCTGGTGTTCATGGGAATGGGCGAGCCGTTCCTGAATTATGAAAATTTTGTGAAGGCATCGCGGTTGCTGGTGGAGGAAGTTGGGATCGCAGAGCGGCGGATGACGGTGTCGACGGCGGGGATTGTGCCGCGGATCCATGATTTTGGCGGGGAGAAGATCCGGCCGAAGCTGGCGATTTCGTTGAATGCATCGAACGACGCGCTGCGCACGCGGCTGATGCCGTTGAACAAGAAATGGAATCTGGAAATGCTGATGGCGGCGGCGAAGGAGTATCCGCTGCGGACACACGAGTGGATTACGTTTGAGTACGTGCTGCTCGGCGGCGTGAACGACGGAACGGAGAACGCGAGGGAAGTGGTGGAGTTGCTGCGCGGGATGAGGTGCAAAGTGAATTTGATCGCGCTGAATCCTGGGCCGGGGATCGAGTTTGCGACGCCGGATGCGGCGCGGGTGGCGGAGTTTCAGAAGATTCTAAGGGAGAGTGGGGTTCCGGCATTTGTGCGGCGTCCGCGAGGGCGAGACATTTATGCGGCCTGCGGGCAGCTCAAGCGTACGGTCGAGATTGCCACAGCACCGGCACAGTAGATTCCTTGGGCTTGGAAGGCGCCGAGGCGGTGGCGGGAAGTTCCACACGAAGTAAGATGGCGCCGTCGTCCCGGCGTTCGAGTGAGATCTGGCCGCGGTGCTCCTGCAGGATGCCTTGACATGCGCTCAGTCCGAGGCCGTCATCGGCGTCGAGTGGAGAGACGATTGACGGGTCGGTGGCGGACGACGTGGCGTCGGTGACGATTTGAAGGACGGAAGTGTCTCGGTGACCAACGGTGCTGAGCGTCAAGACGCGGCCGCCACGTTCGCTGAGTACATGCAAACAGCTGGCGACGAGCTGCAGACAAACCTGAAGCAGCTGATTGGAATCCCCTAAGACTTTAGCGAGAGCAGGATCGAAGTGGGTACGAACATCAATGCCGAGAGATTCCCACTGGGCCTGGGTTAACTTCACAGCGGTGCGCGCCAGGGTGTTGAGATCGAGGGGACTCTTGGGAGCGGGAGCCTGGCGTGCGAAGCTGATTAGGCTGGCGACCAGCGACTTAGTGCGGCGTACATACTGGCCGATCTTAGCGGCGAGGGGCCGCTGATCGTCGGTAAGCGGCGTACTGAGAAGCATGTCGGAATAACCGAGCATGGCCGTGATGGGGTTATTGAGTTCGTGGGCAGCGCCCCCGACCAGTTGGCCGATGGAAGCCAGTTTTTCGGACTGAAGGATCTGGGCCTGCAGACGGTTCAGATTTTCGAAAGATTCTCGCGAGAGATTCAGGAGACGGATGAGTTCGCGATCGAGCAAGTGCTGACGGCGGAAGACCATGACGCCCATGAAGAATGCGGCCACCAGAGTGAGGGCAAGGCGAAACAGTCGAACGCGGGGAGGCACCCGAATATCGGAGAGGGCCCAGGCGGCGAATACCGGTAGTGAGAACACCGCAATCATGCTGCAGCGAGCGACCCATACGCCGTAGAGTGTGGAGACTTCGCGGGCATCGGCAGCGGGCTTCTCGGGGTTTGTTCTCAGGCCGATCCACGTCAGCCATGCCATTGAGGCAACCATGGGAATGTCATAAAGGCTGCCGCTGTAATACAACTTGCGAGCGATGGCCCAGTTGGCCACGGTAGAACTGGAGGCGTAACAGAGGCTCAACCCAAACAGACCTGCGTAGAGCTTTCTCCATTCTCCTTTGCTGGTGATCCAGCAGGCACAAAGACCGAGCAGGAAGGCGACTTCTTCTGCGGAATAGACGGCATTCAAATGGCGGTTATAAGCAGCCACGTCGGCGACGACGTATTGCCACGGGATGACGATTAAGACATAGAGGTAGAACCACCAGGTCAGCAATAGAGCGAAATCAAGGCGTCCGACGCGGGCGGCGTATTCGTCGCGGGGTACGTGAGGACGGATGGCCAAGGCGGCCATGAAAGGAACGATGTGCAAGAACAGAATGATGTCTCCGGAGAAAAGGTCGGGGACGTCGGTGCGCAGAATGACTTCGAAGTAGGTCCAAAGCAGCTGATAGATGAGCCAGAAAAAAATGCCGAGGGTGATGAGGGCCCAGAACAGGCGCATGCGGCCTTGAGAGCGAAGCACGAGGGGAACAAAAGCAGCAGCCCCGGAGCCTAAGAGGATGCACTGCAAGATGTCGCTGAATGCGGTCAACTGAAACGAGCGAGGCAGAAAGAGAGCAGCGAGAACGAAGACCGCCAACAAGGCGGCAACCGCCAGCAACCAGAAATGGGAACGCTTGCTCAAGACATGCCTCAGTAGTGATTTTAGACGGGATCGCAGTCCGGCATTGGTTACCGTGGTAACCTGCCTCACCATTTCCCCGTCCGTGCCGACTTTGTTTTCATCGATTTAGCGCGAGGTTCTCTCGTGCGCCTTCCTCGCATTTGCGCCTGTTTCCCCGCACCGGTGCTCTGAACTACGTGCTCAACGGGTTGAAGAACAATGACGCACTCCTCAAAGCAAAGAGCCTCGAGGGTGCGCCCCCGAGGCTCTCTCTTTGCAATTCATCCTGACGAAATCTACGGCGTTGGCCCCAGTGTGCAATCGGGGTTCACGTTTTGGATGTAGATCGAGTTGTTGCCAATGCGATCGTCTGCCCATGCAACGGCCGCCATGCCCAAGGGGACAATCTTGTCCGACAACCCATACTTGCTTGCCGGAGCCGACGAGACGGGGAACTGCGCGCACGTGACGTTGCCATTTCCGTCCAACCGAGTGGCCTGCATGGTGTCCTGTCCGTAGGCGGGCGAATCGACCCAGAACACCAAGGCTCCGGTGCCGATCTGAACATTCTCCACGAACGTCTGTGTGTCCGGGCCCAGCGGAATAATCACTAATCCAGTCGAACTCCAAACGGGCGCGCCTTTTCCGTTGAACTTCTGTCCCGAGACGCCGTTGGTGAACTGGTTGCTGTCCTCCTCGGTCCAGAACAGGAAAGTTTCGTCGGAGGCCGCGCGGTACGACACTGAGGGTTCCACATGCACGTTGAGGGTATTGCTCGAGCCAGCAGAGCCGTTGTGCGGGAAAGCCTCGCTTCCGTCCGCCCGGATATGTTGCGCGAACACCTGCAGCGTCGGACTGCTGGTGTACCAGGAGAACACCGCGCCACCGTTGCCGTCGTAGAGAAAGTAGGGAAATTCACCGAATTGCAGGGAGCCGGAATCGAAGAGCACCACGTTGCTGCTACCCCACAATATTTTTCCTTGGGCCGAAATCTTGTTGGCTCGCAGTTGGTGGTTGCTGGTGAAGCCGTTGTCCCTTTCCCAGGAAACAATCACGCTTCCGTTGTCCGCGGCGTGAAGGTCCGAAAGATTGTAGTTGTAGCCGGACTCACTGAACACAATTGGGCGGCTCCATACCTTGCGGCCCTGCCTGTCGAGTTTCTGAACCATCACGCTGGTGTTGTTGGTCCAGGCAACCACCGCACCGCCATCACTAGTGCCCGTAATTTTCGGAGCGTAGTGCGGATTGTTGTTGGTGGTGAGCTGCACGCCGCTGGGTCCCCACAAGGCGGTGCCGGACGAACTGATCTTGGCTGCCGTGACCTGCTGATTTCTCCCCTCGCGTGTGTCAAGAAAAGCCAGCAAGGCATTGCCTTGGGTATCAACATCGAGGCCGTAGTCTTCAGTGGAGAAGTTGGTCAGAGCGGCAACGAGGAGCCCATCGTGCGCGAATTGCTCCACGCCATTGCTATTCAGACGCTGGAGATAAACCGAATAGCCGGGAGCATTCGGATCGTAGTCGAACCAGCTCACGTACCACTGGTTGTTGGGTAGAGGCTTTAGCTTTGGTTGCACCTGATCGTTGTTTAGCTTATCGGCCAGTGGGAGATTCACCGAAGGATCGGGTGACCACTGCCCCCAAGCCGCCTGCAGACTCGTGAAGCTGAGAATGAGCAGAGCGACCAACGCGAAGTTGTTTTTCATGACTCCCCCTTTGCGCCTGGCCCACAGAGCCAAACGGTCGTGGCCCAGATGCTACTAGGGGCGTGGCTTTTGGGCAATGTGGCTGGGAGTCATAAATAGGAAGACGATCCAGATGCGAAAGGCTTGCGAGGACCCTGCCAGTGCCGTAGAACAGGCATTGGCCTGGACCGCCGCTTCCTGATTCTGCAGCCGGCGGCGGATTCAGTGCTGAATCGACTCCACGTGCTTGGTGATTGCGTCCAACCTCACTTCTCCCCAGTCTTGATCCGATTCGACCTCATGGAAGATTGGTCCCCAAATTGGCATCTCTCGATCTCCATGGGCAGGCAGTCCGCGTTCTTTTCCATCAATGATTTCCCGCACGCGTTCGTAGGGAAACTGTCCCCCACTTCTTTTTGAGATTAGAGTCACATCGGGAACCGGATGCTTCAGGACAACCGAGTCTGGTCCATGTCCTCGTCCATCCATTCCATGACAGACAGCGCAGCGGTATTGAAAAATCTTCGCTCCGTCGACGGTGTTAGACGCCGACAAGATGGCGCCCCTCTGCCTGGGGACTGCCTGCAGGAGAAGAGCCGGTAGAAGAAGCAGGCTCAGAAGTAGCAGCGACCATCGTCCTTGCTGATGCATGCGTACCTCCACACAACCGTTTTTCGATGAAGGGACTTGCTGAGAAATTCCTTAGGGTCGCCTGCCGGGAACCGAATCCCAACGGCGGGAACTGCCCTTCAAGGAGTAGTTTCGAGACCCATTGATGGTGGGCGTCGAATGAGAACTGGCCCGACTCCTCGCCGTCGAGTAGCGGCTGGACGAGATGCGCTCGCCCATTTGCCGGAGCCGGGCGCAGTTTGCGGTATTCGGTTTTTTCGCCCTCCTGCGGAGCATTAGAGACCCTCCCGGCCTTTCCGTCTGTGATGAGCATCACCGGTCGCCGATAGCGAGAGTGCGCCTGGAGCAACGAGATCGGCATTGTTGTAACATCACTCTCAAGAGGGCGGGCAGGGGTACCCCAGAGTCTTACTTGCTGGTAAGCTTTTCCTATTCAATAATATGCCGCACAGTCGCCGCGCCTTTGGAGATCGAATCCATTGAATCTTCGCGTAGAGCGCTACAGACACTCCTGGAGATTAAGAATTCCGCCGGATCCGGGCGAAACACGCCGGATTGAGCGGTGGCTGGCGACTGCGCGCGTGTTTCTAGCGGTATCGACGCTGGTGGCGATCCGCATGGATCCTACCGAGCTGGGAAATTCGTGGGCGGCGTACGGGCTGTTCGTCTTTTATTTGGCGAACGGGATTCTGATTCTGATGCTGCTCAAGCGCAGGCAGCAGTCGACCGCCGGGTTTCGGCTATTAGTGCACGCCGGGGATGTGGTATGGCCCGCTTTGATTTCGATCTTTGCCGAAGGGCCGCGGGCGCCGTTTTATCTCTTCTTTTTTTTCGTCCTGGCAGCGGCGGCTTATCGTTGGGGCCTTTGGGAAACGCTGGCTACTGCGGCGGCCGAAGTCGCGTTGCTGTGGATTGAACGCTTTGTTCTCGTCCACCATTGGTTGAAACCGATGGGTCCGCCGGGATTGCTGGGCTTGCGTGTGAATTTGCGGGAGTTCGAACCGGAGCGGCTGTTCATGCTGTCGGTGTACCTGCTTGTAATGGGCTTATTGCTGGGGTATCTGGCAGAACAGCAAAAGCATTTGCGAGCCGAAAAGGCGGTGCTGACGGGAACTCTGTCGCGGGTGCGGGTGGAAGCGGGGCTGACGGGGACGATTGAGCAGATTTTCCACGAAGCGATGTCGATGTACGGGGCATCGCGCGTGGTCTTGGCATCGCAGGAGTCTCACAGCCAGCGTGTTTTCCTGGGAGAACTGGAAAAAGCGAGCGGACGTGTGACGTCGGAGTTCCGTTGGCTGGAGTCCGGGCCGCGCGACGCAAGAACCTACTTGGATGATTTTCCTGGAGAAGTGTGTTATGCCGCGATCGACGGGGCCGAGTGGAAGACGCTGGCGTTGGATGAAGGCGGCCATCCGGTGGCGGTGGACAACCTGGCGCCACTCTCTCAACTGCGTCAAGTACAGGCTTTCGATTCGCTGATCACAGTCGCGTTTTTGTTTGGGAGTGAGTGGAGAGGAAGAGTCTTTCTGTTCAACCCATCGTGGCGGGGCGAGAAGCAGGAGGAACTGAGATTTTTGCTCGATCTGGTGCATCAGGTTGGCCCGGCCGTGTACAACGTGTATCTTCTACATCGATTGCGACGGCGCGCGGGAGCGGCCGAGCGGGCGCGCTTTGCGCGGGAACTGCATGACGGAGCGGTACAGTCGCTAATTGCGGTGGAGATGCAAGTCGACGTGCTGCGGCGGCAAGCGGATGCCGGTAAGCCAATTGGCTCGGAGTTGGGCCGTATCCAGGGACTATTGCGCGAGGAAGTACTCAAGCTGCGGGAACTGATGCAGCAGATGAAAGCGATCGATGTGGATGCGCAGCGGCTGCTCGGGGTGTTGAACGACACCGTGGAACGATTTCAGCGGGAGACCGGGATCAGCGCCCGTTTTGTGACCGATCTTGAGGATCTGGACATGCCGCAACGGATATGCCGAGAAATCCTGCGCATTGTGCAGGAAGGTCTGGTCAATGTGAGGAAGCATAGCGGTGCTCGGCATGCGCTGGTTAGGTTAGGAGCGAACCCCGAAAAATGGAGTCTGACGCTCGAAGATGACGGCAAAGGATTTTCCTTTGGGGGGCGCTACAACCAGGACCAACTCGAAGAGGCGGGGAAAGGACCTATGATCATAGAGGAACGGGTGCGTTTGATTGGCGGGCAACTCACTGTAGAATCAAATCCCGGACAGGGAACGCGCCTGGAAATCATCGTGCCTCGAAACGGGGATGTGCCACATGAACTTTAAAAAATCGCAGCCGGTTCGTCTTGTGATTGCTGATGACCACCCGATCTTCCGCGATGGCCTGCGGCGTTTACTCGAAGCCGAGTCTGACCTTAAGGTTCTAGGGGAGGCGTCGGATGGCGCGGAGGCGGTCAAGCTGGCGAAATCGTTGAAGCCTGACATCCTGCTGCTCGATCTTGCGATGCCGAAGCATCCGGGATTGGAGGCGCTGCGGGACCTGAGCATGCCGGCGAATGCGACTCCGGTGCGGGTGATCCTGCTGACGGCAGCTGCCGAGAAAGGCCAGATCGTGGAAGCGTTGCAACTGGGAGCGCGCGGAGTAGTGCTGAAAGATTCTGCGACGCAGTTGCTGTTGAAGGCGATTCATACGGTCATGGCGGGCGAATACTGGGTGGGGCGGGAGAGCGTTTCGAATCTGGTGCAGTACCTTCGGACACTGATGCAGTCTTCGCATGACGAGGCGAGGCAGAAGAAGTTCGGCTTGACGCCGCGGGAACTGGAGATCGTTTCGGCCGTGGTGGCGGGGTACTCCAACAAGGAAATAGCGGAATATTTCAAGATCAGCGAAGATACCGTCAAACACCATCTCAGCAATATCTTTGACAAGCTGGGGGTTTCGACTCGTCTGGAACTGGCGCTGTTTGCGGTGAATCAGGCGTTACCGCTGAAGAGCATTGCGTAAAGGTGCCGTTCTAGAAGGTGCTATTCGGTGGCACTTCCGTGCCATTGGCGGTACAAAGTGCGGACACTAGAATTGTAGGAACTTACAAAGCCTCGGTAGAACTGTGGGTGAAGGGGTTAAGTATGAGGCCGTGGTGCCCGAGTTGGAGTGGGTACAGCTAAAAGAAAGAAAAGAGGAGCCCCGTGGCAAAACATTTGCAGCAGCTCTGGAACGATGAGCAGGGACAGGACATTGCCGAATATGCAGTGATGTTGGCTGTAATTCTGGTCATTGTCGTGGGAACGATCCGGCTCATCGGGTCGAATGCGAACAACGTGTTCTCGCAAGTCGGCAGCTCGATTCAGTAGCCAGGCACTCCGCGACGCCTGACTTTGCTTGCGAGTTGAGGCGTTGATCCCGCCGAATTCCGCAGTCCCAGGAAGGCGTCAGCCTTCTTAATCCTGTCTTCGTGATTTCCTCCACCTGCTGATCTCGATGCAACTACTTTTGTTCTGTTTGTGAGGACGACGGGGTTGTGAGAGCCACTTTGTCCGTACCACCGGTAGACAACCGTGTGAGGTAAGGGAAGAACGGAGTGATCTCAAACTCCATTTTTTCGCGGGCGGAGGTCAGGGCAACGGGCTTAGCCTTGGAGAGTTCCACCTGATCGGTCCAGGGATCGACTTTGATGCGTCCGCCGAGGGGTAGAGCTGCGATCTGGTCGAGGCGCTTGGCATCGAGCGGAGGAGCGGCGGCGAGCAGACTCGACATACGGACGCTCTTGCCACCGGCGAAGCTGTTTCCCAGGTGAGGACGAATCAAGTGAGGCAGGTCGGGCCCTTTCACCTGCAACGCTTTTAGAAACAATCCTGCATTGCCCAACTTGTCTTTGTAAGGAGAGTTCTTCAGAAGTTCCAGAGCCTTGGTATCGGCGGCTTCCTCGTCTGCCTGAGAGCGCTTGAAGTCGAGGCGCTGGAAGGACTCTTCGTCGGGGAAGAACAGCTTGTCGTTGAAGGCAAGCTTGGTGTCGAAGTGATGGCCGAGGACGATGTGGCTGAGTTCGTGGGCGAGAACCATGGCGAGGGACGCTTCGTCGGGAAGCACATCGAGCAGGCCGCGGCTGATGACGATGGTGTGGCCGATGGTGAACGATTCGAGAGGCGCCGTCAATAGGACGCGGCAGCGGATGTCGCCCTGCAGGTCAATATTGTTGGTGACCAGGAGATTGTTGACCACCGTCGCTAAAATCTTGTCGACTTCTCCAGAGGGTGCGAGCAGACCAATCTTCTGAAGACGGTCGATCGCGTTGTCTTCCGCCTGTTTTTCCCACATTCGCTCGGCGACGATGGGAGTGGCGTCGGCGGCCGCGGCGCTCTGATCATTCACGTTCTGCGGGGAGTCGATCAGAATCTGGGTGAATTCCTCGTTCTTGCCCAGGTTTTTCAGGTCATAACCCCAGAGCCGGGTCTGTGCCTTGAAGTGCAGACTCTTGCTCAGTCCGGTCTTGAGGTTCGATTCTTCGGTGTAGACATAAGCGGGAAGCCAGGTGCCGGGGCGCATGTTCAGGCGCCAGCTGTCGAAGTGGAAGAAGAAGTTGATTTTGGGCTGGGGGTAGTAGCTGCCGTTAAAGCGGACGACATTGTAATCCTGATCTTCGACCCAGATTCTGCCCATGAAGCGCGAGATTTTCTGGCCTTCCTTGGGTTGGACATCGATCACGAGGCAGCGGAGTTCGCCAAGAAATTCGCGCCGCACGAAGGTGAAGTTGTAGTACTTCTTCTGGAAATCGGAGTCGAGAATGATCATTTGGGCGAAGCCCATGGGGAGATAGTGGAGGGAGTAGACTCCGGTCAGCTTGGTGAGCATGCGGTGACCGAATCCGGGCTGGCCGACGAAAGAAACGTCTTCAGGCCCGTCGCTCATATCGAGGCGGCCGAGGAAGTATTGATCTTTGACGGGAGACGTATTTCCACTGGAGTCGTTCTTCAGGTCCTGCAGGTAGGTTTCGACCATGGGGTGCATGTGGCGCATCTGGGCCATGAAGAGGTGTTCGCGCTGCACGACGCGGTCGAGGACGTCATTGAGGGTGAGAGCAGCTGCAGGAAGAGATTCCGTGGTCTGCGCGGGAGTCGAGGAGGGTTCGGCCGGAGCGGTAGCAGGATTTAAGGCCGTCTGAGCTGGGCTAGAGGGAGAATCCTGCGCGGTGGCGACAAACGCGCACAGCAGCAAAAGAAGAACCACAACGGAGCCCGAACGAATGATTCGCATAAATGCCTTCTGGGAGTCGATCACGCTAACTGAAAAATAATATGCAAAACGACCGTCGAGTCTGAGGGTTGGCCGTCTTGCAGGGCGGGCTTGAAGCGGATCTGCTCGGCGGCTCGTACAGCCGCATCATCCAGACCGTGCCCCAGCCCATGAACGATTCTTAACACGCGCAGCTTGCCGGACGCTTCGAGAACAACTTCGAGAAGCACCTCACCCTCGATGCGCTTGGTGCGGGCTTCCTCCGTGTAGACGGGAGTCGGCTTGGAAAGGATTTCCGCGGGGACAACCTTTGCTGCGGCTTGAGCAGCGGGCCGCGATTGGACAGTGGGAGGAGCGGGGACGTCGGCGTCGCCAAATCCTGCCTGATGAACTACAGCGCGAGGCGATGAAGAGGATGCATTGCCCGTGGCGACGCCCCCTCCGAATCCTGTGCTGGCGACTACGCCGCGAGCGCCCTTGGCTCCGCCTGTTCCGTTGCCGGAGCCGGGTCCGGTGGGCATATCGAATCCGCCTGCTTGCGCGATGTTCACAGCCCGGGTCTGAGTCGTTTTGGCGGGCACGCCGTTGGGATCGCCAAAGCCGCCAGTCTGAACCTTGTCGGGAGCGCGTTCGATGGTCTGCGGGGCCGAGCTTCCGGTGGAGAAAACATTCGTGCGCACGATTTGTTTCGGGATGATTGCGGCGGTCGGAGGAAGAGGATCCAGTTTCTTGGTGGCGATCTTCACTTCGGGAGCGGGAGCATCCTCGACCTTCGGCTTGGGCTGCGGCTGAGGAGTGGGAAGGCGCAAAGCGGCGGGCGGAGGATCGAGTCTTGCGACTAATACCGGCTTCAGCTGCTTTTGCGGAGTGTGATTCTCAGGAACGGGCGTTGGAACCAGTTCGATCGCGTGGTAATCCTTTTTCGGGCCCTCAAGGATCTCGGGGTGGAGTACTGGGATCCAAACCAGAATCGCGATGACGACGGCCTGCACTCCATAGCTCAAGACAAACTCGGACCACGGCATCTTCCATTGCGGGAGAGATGAGAACAGGTTCGATTCGCTAGACTGCGAAGACATATCCATTCTGGGGGCGCAAACCTGCAAACCCGGGATCGAGTGTAAAAGTTTTCCCCTGCCCTTTTTCGTGTCGGGACCTGGGAAGGCAGGGCTTAACCAAAGTGTACTATTCCAGCTTCAGATATGCACGATAGAGGCCATTTCCCCTGCCTTCGGATCTCGTGCAAATCGTTCAAGGTCAGAGGGTTGCTGGATATGCACCGAGGCAAAAGGAGGCCGAGGGTGGGTACCGTGCAAAAAAATACACTATACGGAGACAGAATTCCCGACGGCCAGACGCTGTAGGTGGCGGAGTGGTCCGATCAGCAATGAACGACCTTAGGAGCTCTGAATCCCCTTTGTGGCGTTGCGGGTGTCGACGACCAATTGGGCTTCATTCACGATCCGGCCGTAGTCGTAGTCGGAGTGGTCGGTCACGATCACGATGCAATCGTATTGGCCGAGGTCTTTCAGTTCTGAACACTTCATCTGCAGATCGTATTTTCGGCCCTTACCGATGAACGGAAAGTAAGGATCGTGGTAGCTGACCTGGGCTCCATCTTTCTGCAGCAGTTCGATGATGGTGAGCGCCGGCGACTCCCGCAAATCGTCAATGTCTTTCTTGTAGGCCACACCTAGGACGAGAACCTTCGCGCCGTTTACCGACTTCTTGTGCCGGTTCAGCGCGTGGCTCACCGAGGATAGAACGTGGTAGGGCATGTTGTTGTTGATCTCTCCGGCCAGTTCGATGAAGCGAGTACGGAAATCGAATTCTTTCGCCTTCCATGAGAGATAGAAGGGATCGATGGGAATGCAATGCCCGCCGAGGCCCGGTCCAGGATAAAACGGATGAAAGCCGAAAGGCTTGGTGGATGCGGCTTGGATGACCTCCCAGATATCGATGTCCATGCGGAGGCAGAGCAACTTGAGTTCGTTGACCAGCGCGATGTTGACGCAGCGGTAGATGTTTTCCAGCAGCTTGGTCATCTCCGCGGCGGCGGGAGACGAGACCGGAACAGTGCGATTGAAGATGGAACCGTAGAGGGCGCCGGCGAGTTGCGAGGCCTGCGGGTTTAATCCCCCGACCACCTTCGGAATGTCGCGGCGGGCGACGGTTGTGTTGCCGGGATCTTCGCGCTCGGGCGAGAAGGCTACGAAGAATTCCTTCCCCGTGAGAGGCTGGTTGCGGGCGGCTTTCAGTCCGGCCTTGTTTTCCTTTTCGAGGATCGGGATCATCACTTCTTCCGTTGTGCCGGGGTATGTCGTACTCTCAAGCACGACCAGTTGTCCGGCGCGCAGATGCGGAGCGATGGAATGGGTGGTGTCAGTAATGTAGCTGAGGTCGGGTTCGTGGTATTCATTCAGCGGAGTGGGAACGCAGATGATGATGGCGTCCATCTCGGAGATTTGGGAATAGTCGGACGTGGCGGAGAAGCCCTGCGCCTTGGCGGCTTGAATCTCGTCGGGGGCGATACGGAAGATGTAGGAACCACCCTTGGCGAGGGTATCGACTTTGCGGGCATCGATGTCGAAGCCGGTCACCGGGAACTTCTGATCGCTGTACAACAGAGCCAGCGGAAGGCCGACGTATCCCAAGCCGATGATGCCGATGCGAGCTTGATGCTGTTGAATTTTGTTCTTGAGTAGATCCAGAGACGTATCTGCGGCAGGGTTCGGCGTCATGAAATTTTCCAGTATGAAAGCGCAGTGTGGAGCATGAAAACATTCGATTCTAGCATGCAAGGGACCGGCAACTTTGCGATGAGGCCGGCGGGAAGCGCACAAGATGAATTGGGAAGGGTCAAGGGCCGGATTCCGTTGGTGAAGAGATGCCTTCGCTGGGCGCTCGTTGTTTTACTGGCCGGCATGCTGGTGGCATTTGCGATGGATGCGGGCCGAATGCTGGTAGTAGATGATCCGCAGCCCTCGGATTTGATTCTAGTATTGGCGGGTGAAACAGAAAGGCGTCCGGAGCGCGCTCTACAGTTGCTGGATCAGGGGTATGGACGTCGAGTTGTGATGGACGTTCCCGCTGCAGCCAAGATCTATGACTCGACCCAGGTGGAGTTGGCTGAGAAATATGTTCGTGGGCTTCCGCAGGCGGCATCGGTTCGGATCTGTCCGATTGAGGGGCTCTCGACTCGGGATGAAGTGCACGACGTGGAAAAGTGTCTAGCGGGAGAAGAAGCGAGGAGAGTATTGATTGTGACCTCGGACTTCCACACCCGGCGTGCGCTCAATATCTTCCGCGAGGAGGTTCCTGGAAAATCGTTCTCAGTGGCCGCGGCAAAAGATGAGACGCAGTTCGGAACACGGTGGTGGACTCATCGGCAATGGGCCAAGACGTGCCTGGATGAATGGATGAAGGTAGTGTGGTGGACAGCGGTGGACCGGTGGCATTGAGCAGAATGGCTTGAGCAGAGCGGGAACTGCGCGCAGTGGAGAGCTGAGATTTCCACCGGAAAACGATTTCGCTAGCACAAAAGGCATTGACTGACAACAAGAAGGAGGGATACGATTCGGAGCAGGTCACCAAAACAGTTATTAACGGAGTGTGGGAATGGGCAAGTCCGCGTTTCGCGGTTTGGTAAGTTGCGTGCTGCTGATTCTGTTCCCCGGTTCGTTGTTTGCGGCCGATTCCAATGCGGCCATGTTGTACGTAAACACCAACGGTGCCGCCTGGGTGAACGGTGCGCATGTTCCTCGCTCGTCCTCAGCTATTTTCTCTGGTGACCTTCTGCAGACGCGTTCTGATTCCGTGGCGAACATTAATGAACCGGGCTCTAGCATTACCGTTCTCGCAGGTTCTCTAGTGCAGTTTGAAGGGGTATTGGTGGATATTCAACACGGGAGTGTGACCGTCTCGACGTCGAAGGAAGTTGCGGCCACTGCGGGCGATGTAAGAGTGACGCCTGCTTCGAATGCGTGGACGGAATTCAATGTGACGGACGTAGATGGCACAGTCCGGATATTTGCGCGCAAAGGCGACCTTACCGTCAACGACGGCAAAGATGTGGTGACGCTGGCGCAAGGTCAGGACACAACCCGCGACGAGTCCAATCCTTCTGCGGAGAACAGCAAGAAGAAGAAAAACAAGAAGGCGCAAGCTGGGGCTGTACCAGCAGCGGGGGGCGGGATCATGAACTCTCCGTATGCCGTCGGGATTGGCGCCGGAGCAGTGATTGGTCTGACGACGTGGGTGCTAGTAAAGAACGACAATCCGGCAAGCCCGACCAAACCGTAATCGACGCAAATCCACTCAAATCAACTTCACTCAGAATAGATGTGCGGTTGGAACGCGCGACGGCGATCGTGCATTCTGCCCAAGTGTGCCTATTTCTGCGAACTGAGGCACCGCCTTCCGGAGCCTTAGTTCCGTTTCCTTGCGGTGCGGGCTGGAGATCGTAACTTAGACGACTTCCGAGGCGGGGAAGAGGTCTTCTTCTCCGGTGGGTACGGGCAGGCGCTTGCGAGAGCGTTGCAGGAGCGGTGGCGCTGCTGCGATGGTGCATAGGGCGTAATAGAGCGCGGCGTTAGCGGGAACCTGCAGATTGAAATCGAGCAGGCTGTGCACCAGGATTCCGGTGACGCCGAGAATACAAGCCAGTGTTACGGCGCCGCTCACGTCGGACGCCCAGTTTCCGATCTTGCGGAGGGCGTGGCGATAGAGGACGATCAGGAACCACACCATCGTGCCGAACCCGAGCAGGCCCATCTCAGACAGCAGTTGCAGGTAGTCGTTGTGGGCCTGATTGACAAAGAAATTGGTATAGAAACTACGAAACCTGGGGTACACGGTGGGAAAGGTTCCGAGGCCCCAGCCGAGAATGGGCTTATCGCGGAACATCCGGAGAGCATCGCGATCGATGGAGACGCGCATGCCGCCAGAGAGTTCGGTATGAGTTTCGGTGGCGATGCTGGAAACGCGCGACGACAACTCTTTGCCCCCCAGCCACCACAACAAGCCGACGAGCACAACTGCAAATGTGGCTACCACGGCCAGTTGCACTCCCTTTTTGTGGCGAAAGTGGGGAACCCCTTGGCGGAAGAACAGTAGGAAGAAAAGTGCCAGTTCAATCGAAATGGCGATCATGCCGCCGCGCGAGCCGGAAAGAAAAACAGTGACCGCCATGATGGCGGCGGCGATGCCCGCAGCGAGGCGTTCCTTTTCACCGGCCAGGCGCGTGAGCGACAGGACGAGGGGAACGGGCATGAGCAGTTCCATCAGGCCCGCGTAATGGTTGTGGTTTACGTAAGGGCCATAGATGGCGCCGCCCATCGCAGGGCGACGGAGCCAGTAGAGCTTGCCGTTGGGAGAGATGCCCTGCAGCAGGGCAAAGGCGGCGATCGCAATGCCGTAGAGAGCGATGATCGCGGCGATCTTGCGAGCTTGGGAACTGCGCAGCAGAGTTTGCCCTGCCAGAAAACACAGCATGGCATACGCGCAGTATAAGAGAGCTCCCGAGACAGTGTCGGGGCGGTAGGCGGTGGCGCCGAGAACGAGCTGGAGCAGGATGAGAACGCCAAATCCCGCCATCGGAAGGAATAGAGGATTCCACTGGACGTTGAGTTCGCCGTCCAACCATTGCCTGGCGAGCCAGAGAAGTGTAAGGAGAACGGAGCCGGTCTCGAGAATGTAAATCGACCAAGGTTCGACGGCGCCAAAAGCGAGCGGGCCGAACATCAACAGACCGAACGTGGCATATAGCAGAATGGAATCGATTTGAGCCGATCGCTCCTGGTGGCTGGCCTTCGTCCGGTTTCTTCCGTGTACAGGCATGGGGCGCAGTATTTCTTTCAGCAGTCTGCCAGCTACGATGGTTTCTTGGTGAGGTGCAAGTCGTCGATCCAGAGCTTACCACGGATGGGACTGCGCTCTGGAAGCCGTCGAACATGCAGTACGACCAGCTTGCAATCCTTCCCAGTAGTGAACTCGCCCTCCATCGATTTCCAGAATCCACCCTCTTTCAAATCTTCACTCTCGTAATAAATGGCCTGCGTGTACATGTCCTGAATGGTGAGACGGGGGCCGCCCGCCCCTTCCATCTCGTCGTTCTTGTAATAGCCCGAGAAATTGTAAGTGCGTGTTGGGTTGAACAGCGACGAGTTGATACATCCCAGCATCGAGAACACCGGGACCGTCAAACGCGATCAAGAGGGAGCGTCCGGAGTGCCGGCCACTGTGAGACTCGTTGGAGTCGAGAATGAGTTGAACGCCGTCCTGCTTTTGATGTTGCCAATCGAAACCGGCATTCAGGACGGGAAGTCTGAAGCTGCCGTCCACGATCAGATTACTTGACGACGGCAAATACTGAGTAAGACCAAATGTATCAGCGGTTTGTTGCCAAACCATCACTGCCTGATCGACTTCTTTTTGCTTGATCAAGAATTGAAAGTAGTCGTAGGCGTAGCGGCGTTCGAACGTTTGACGGCTTTCCACTAGCGCATTCCAGACCTTGAAAGTGGCGTCGGTTTCCTTCTGGATCTGGGTGACCTTATTCTGCAATTGTTCCGGCGATGGCGGAACTGCTTCAGCGGGCGGCGAGGTAATCTCGCGAATCTGGCGATTGACATCGTCCTGGAGAAGGGAAAGGAACGCGATGTAAGCGTCGCCGCGGGAAGGCACGACGTCGCGCAGAAGGACGTCTACATCGGGCTGGATGCGCCAGCAGAACTGGATGGCAGTTGGGGCAAGTGAGCTGTCGTTGGCAAGGACAACGCGAAACTCGCGCAGCGCTTTTTCATTCTCACCCTGAACCAGGTAGAGATTGGCCGCCTGCCATGCGACATCGGGGGTCATGGAGTCAGCCTGGATGGCGCGCTCCAACGCGGACGTCTGGTTGACCGTGTCTCCGAGCACCTGGTACGCGCTTGCCAGATCAAACCAGTAGGTCGCGGAATGGGGATTGAGTTGTACGGCCGCACGATACTGCCCAACTGCCGAGGCGGGATCGCGCGAAACCAAATCGTAGAAGCGGCCCAGGCGATTGCGATACTCCGCATTGCCCGGATCAAGCCATGCGGCCCGCTTGAGATTCGTGAGACTCGTCAGCTCAATGCGGCTCGGATTTCCCAACCAGTAGGCGGCAAACTGGCTGGTGACCAGGCCGAGGTATGCCGTCGCAAGAGCGACAGCAACGACGGCAACCAGCCACCTGCGGGCGGGGGTGTTGAAAGGAATCTTCATGCTGTGGGACGCCAATCCTCGTTAAGCGCTGCTTGACGAGGGCGTGGTTTCTTCCACGTCGGTCTCTTCATCGTGCTCGGAGGAGTCACCCTCACGGTAGTAGCGGGCATATTTGCCCTGATATTCGTAATAGTAGTAATAGTCGGGAGAACTGAGGTCTACGGCGTTGAGCAGAACTCCCACGACCTTGGCGTTGACTTGAGTGAGGATATCGCGCGAGCGCCGAAGCGCCTGCTTGGTGGTCTGGCTGGAGCGGATGACGAGCACCACGGCGTCGGCGCGGGGTGAAAGGACGACGGCGTCGGTGACCGACAGCGACGGAGGCGTGTCGATGACGATGTGATCGTATTGCTCGCGCAGTTGAGCCAACAGGTCCCGCATATTCGTGGACGCCAAGAGCTCGGCTGGATTGGGCGGGGGCGTCCCAGCGGTAAGGACATCAAGATTGGGAAGAATCGAGGTCTGAGAGATTGCCTCCTCGAGCGTGGCGCTGCCGGTCAAAACGTTACTCAAGCCGCGGTGCGGTCCCATGCCTAAGGTCTTGTGAATGCTGGGACGGCGGAGATCGGCGTCGATCAGCAGGACCCTCACGCCTTTCTGCGCGAGAACGACGGCACAATTGATACTGGTGGTCGTCTTGCCTTCCTGGGGGAGCGCGCTGGTCATCATAATGACTTTGGGAGGCGCTCCCAGGTTCGACAACAGGAGGGAAGTGCGAAGGGCGCGGTACGATTCCGCCATTTGCGATTGGGGCCGGACCTGGGTCACAAGTTCGACCGCCTCTTTGGAACTGGCAATCACGAGGCGTTTGGGATTCGGCCCCTCACGAGCCGACTTGGAGCCGAGGGGAATCATACCAAGGGAGGCAAGGCCGGAAATCATTTGAGCCTGTTCGGTCGTGCGCACCGTGTTGTCCAACCCTTCGAGCAAGAAGGCCAGTCCAATGCCGGATGCCAGGCCGAGGACGACGGCGAACATGAGGTTTCGCGGGATGTTGGGCTCGATCGGCCCACCGGGCGGCGTGGCGCGATCGACAATGCGGAAGTTGTTGGACTTCAATCCTGCCGCGACGCCCGCTTCCTTAAGTTTCTGCAGAATGCCTTCGTAAAGCGTGCGATAGGTATCGGCATCGCGCTTCAGCATGTTGTACTTGATGGCGCTTTCGTTCAGCTTGTTGGCTTCCTGCTTCTGCTTGTCGAAGGCGTCGCGCAACATGTTTTCGCGCTGCAAGGCTGTGGTGTACTGGCCGCGCACCTTGCCGGCAATTTTTTTCATCTCCGCCTGAATCTGGGAATCGATTTCCTTCAGCTGATTGTTCAGCTGAGTAAGCTTGGGATAAGACGGGCCGAACTGGGTGCTGAGGTCCGCCGCCTGGATTTTGAGTTCCGCTTGCTTGCCGCGCAGATTGTCGAGCAGCCCTGAGCCAGATTGCCCGCCGGAGCCCGAGTCATCGAGGCCGCCGGTACCCGAGGCGATCTCATCGGGATCTCCGGTTTCCACGAGCCGGTAGAGAGCTTCCTTGTCCATGCGCTCACTTTCGGCTGAGGTAAGCTGTTTGTTGAGTTCGTCCAACTTCGCCATCGTGATGTTCTGTTTCTCGTCGATGCCGAGGATTTCGTGTTCTTTCTGATAGCGCACGAGTTCTTCCTGGGAGGATTCCACCTTCATCTGCATATCGACGAGTTGTCCCGCCAGCCACTTGGAGGAATCCATGGTGGCGTCGTAGCGGGATTTGCGATTTTCATCGACGTAGGTTTGCATCAGAGTGTTGACGACAGCAGCTGCCCGGTCGGGATCGGCGCCGCGGTAATGCACCTCGATGATGCGTGTGTTGGGGAGGAGTGCGACTCTGAGATTTGCCTTGAAACTGCCGACCATTCCAGCGGCTAATGCGGGGTCGGCCTGCATGGGGTCAGGTGCGAGATCGCCATTGGGCGAAGGAGGCGCCTGATTGGCGAGATCGGAGTTCCGGTCGAGGTTCAACTCCCGGATTACGTGCAGCGCAAGAACGTCGCTTTGCAGAATCTTGAGTTCCGTCTCCAGTTCGGTGGGGTCGAAGTAATCCAGGCTGAAAGTGGTGGAATTCTGAAAGTTCAGATTGGCATCGGGCTTGTTGATCTCAATGGTTCCACCCGCCTCATAGACCTTAGGCATCTTCAGACTGGCGATGGCGACGACCGAAAAAATCGTGGCCAGGCATCCGACGATGATCCATATGCGCTTGCGCAAGATTCGAATGGATTCGCCGACGGGGGATTCCTGGGAAGAAGGAAGATCGGGATAGAGGCGCGGTCCGGCGGCGCGTCCCAAGTCCGAATTTTGGGACGGCTGTAGCTCGCGAACTACGGGGTTATTCGCCGGTACCAGGGGTCCGAAATCCATGCCTACTCCTCAACGATCTTGAGCTGCACCAAAGCCCGAACACGGGCTGTCCTGCACACACCTAGAACTGAGTCCCGGGTCGAAGAGGCTGGTCCGTCGCGCAGGGATTGTTTTCGCACTGAGTAACTGAAGAGTTCGTGGGACATTTTAGCATTGGATGGGCGAAAACCAGCTTCCAATTTTCGCGCCCGCGAACCGCGGCGATGATGCGATCGCGCGACGATTGGTGGGAAACTCCGCTATACTAGCGGGCAACGTGAGACCCAGCCGGTGGCCGTCTATTCCAGAAGGGTGCGGGATGACTGTGCCCATGGAAAAACAAGCGGCGTTCAAGTGGTTAGGCCGCGGTTATCTGATTTTGGAGATGACGAGGCGCACGGGATGAATTGGTCGGAACAGGCAGTACTGGTGACGGGCGGGACCGGGTCTTTCGGGAAGAAATTTGTCGAAATCATGCTGAAGGAGTACCGGCCGAAGCGGCTAGTGATTCTCAGCCGCGATGAGCTGAAGCAGCATGACATGCGGGCCTCCGGGTTGGACCATCCCAGCCTGCGATATTTCCTGGGTGATGTTCGCGATGCCTCCCGCTTGGAACGAGCGTTCGCAGGAATCACTGTAGTCGTGCACGCGGCCGCGCTGAAGCAGGTGCCCGCCTGCGAGTACAACCCCTTCGAAGCGATTCAGACCAACATCATGGGCGGGCGCAACGTGATTGATGCCGCCATCAATCAGGGCGTGCGACGTATTCTAGCGCTGAGCACCGATAAGGCGGTCAACCCGATCAACCTGTACGGCGCAACGAAGTTGTGCGCCGAGAAGATGTTTGTGCAGGCCAATGCGTATGCAGGCTCGCAGGAGTCGCGATTCAGTTGTGCACGCTACGGAAACGTAGTCGGAAGCCGGGGAAGCGTGATTCCGGTTTTTCAGGAGCAGAAGCTCCGCGGGCGCATCACGCTGACGGACAAGCGGATGACGAGATTCTGGCTGACGCTGGAACAGGGCGTACGGTTCGTAGTGAGCAGCATTGAGCAGATGCACGGCGGGGAAATTTTTGTGCCGAAGATTCCCAGCATGCGACTGGTGGACCTTGCGGAAACGATTGCGCCGGGATGTGAGATCGAGACCATCGGGATTCGGCCGGGGGAGAAGTTGCACGAAGTGCTGGTCTCGGAAGATGAGGCGCGGAACACGCTTGAGGTCGAGGACCGGTACATCATTCAGCCATCGCATCCGTGGTGGCAGAGCGGGAACTGGGTGAACGGGAGGCCGCTGCCCGAGGGATTCCGGTATGCCAGCGAGACCAATGAGCGCTGGCTTACGAACCGTGAATTGCAGGAATTGATTTCTCCGGCCGCGCCCGAGGAGCATCCAGTTGCGGCGCGGGTTCCAGCCTAGGGTCGCCATTCATGACAACGACGCCGGTCAGCCCGCAGGCCCTTGCCATTCACGGAGGCTCGCCGGTGCGCGCAACCTTCCTGCCTTATGGGCGGCAGTCGGTGGATGAGACCGACATTCAGGCGGTGGTCGAAGTCTTGCGTTCGGATTGGCTGACGACTGGACCCAAGGTTGCGGAATTTGAAGAAGCGTTCGCCACGCGCGTGGGGGCAAATCATGCGCTGAGTTTCAGTTCCGGGACCGCTGCCTTGCATGCGGCGGCGTTCGCTGCGGGACTGAAGGCTGGCGACGAAGCGATTACGACTCCCTTGACGTTCGCTGCGACGGCGAACTGCGTGTTGTATCAGGGGGCGGCTCCGGTATTCGCGGATGTTTGCGGGGACACGCTCAATCTTGATCCGGGGTCGATCGAGGCGAAGATTTCGGCAAAGACGCGGGCGATCCTTCCTGTGGACTATGCGGGGCATCCGGCGGATCTGACGTCGATTGTCGAGATTGCGAGGCGGCACAATTTAGTTGTGATCGAGGATGCCTGTCATGCTCTTGGAGCAGAATACGGTGGGCGGCGCGTGGGAAGCATCGCCGATATGACGGTGTTCAGCTTCCATCCGGTGAAACACATCACGACCGGGGAAGGCGGGATGGTTGCGACAAATGATGCGAAATTCGCGGAAACGCTACGACGCTTCCGGAATCACGGAATTTCGAGCGACGCGCGGCAACGGCAGAGTGCGGGGCAGTGGCACTACGAGATGGTGCTGCTGGGGTTCAACTACCGGCTCCCCGATATTGTGTGTGCGTTGGGCATTCAGCAGCTGAAGAAGTTGGACGCGAATCTGGCGCGGCGGCGGGAGATTGCCGCGCGCTATACGGAGGCGTTCCGCGAAATCCCGGGCGTGATTCCGCCTGCGGTGCGGGCCGAGGCGAATCCAGCATGGCACCTGTATCCGATTCGACTGGATTTGGAGAAGTTGACGGTGAATCGCGCGGAAGTGTTTCGCGCATTGCGTGCGGAAAATATCGGCGTGAATGTGCATTACATTCCTGTGCATCTGCATCCGTATTATCGGGAGCGCTTCGGATATAAGGGCGGAGAGTTTCCTGTTGCCGAAGATGCTTATGAACGGCTGATCAGCCTGCCGATGTTTCATGGGATGAGTGATGGCGACGCGGAGGACGTGATCCGTGCGGTCGGCAAGGTTGTGACTTCATTCGGGCGGGATTAGTTTGCCGCGCCCGCCATTCTTTTCGATGACAACGATCATCATCATGCAGGCCCGGACCACCAGCAGTCGCCTGCCGGGAAAAGCAATGCTGCCCGTGGGTGGGTATCCAACTGCGGTCTTGGCGGCGCTGCGGGCGGGCAATCTTGGGGTCCGGACGGTGGTCGCTACGTCGGATGAGACCTCCGATGACGCGTTGGTGGGTGCTTTAGCCAAGCATAGGATTCTGGTAGTCCGGGGGCCGCTTAACGACGTGCTCGCTCGCTATGTTCTGGCGGCGAGGGATTTGCCCGAAGACAGCCTGGTCGTTCGGCTGACGGGCGACAATGTGGTTCCGGACGGCGAACTGGTGCGGGAACTGGTCACGGCTTTTGCCGAAGCTGGTGCGGAATATCTTTCGCAGGAGTGCCCGCAGAGCGGCCTTCCATACGGATTGGGGGGAGAAGCATTCACCCTGGCGACGCTGCGGCGTGCACACGCATCGGCGACAAATCAGTACGATCGCGAGCATGTGACTCCGTGGATCCGGCGGAATTGCGGAGTGAAGATTCAAGCGCCCCAGACATTGCGCGGCGGGGACTTCAGCCACCTGCGGTGCACCATCGATGATAATGAGGATTATCAGAGGATCGTCCGTTTGTTTGAGGGTGTTGCGGATCCGGTGCATGCCGGATGGTTCGAGCTGGTGCAGAAGCTAGCGGTGCTTCGGGGAGAGCCGCGGTTTCGGGTGCCGTATCGCGTTGTGTCGGGAACTGTTCACAGTGAATTGACGCTCGGTTCAGCGCAATTGGGGATGGAGTACGGTATTGCGAACCGTACGGGGCAGCCCGGGCGCGCGGTGGCGATCCAGATGGTGCGCGCCGCAATTGCTCATGGGGTAACGGCGCTGGATACCGCCCGCGCGTACGGCGAGGCGGAAGAAGTTCTCGGCGAAGCGCTGACGGGGGCGTGGGGATCGCGAGTTGAAGTGATCACCAAGCTCGATCCGCTCGATTCGTTGCCGGCTGATGCTGGGGAAAGCATGGTTCGAGCCGCGGTCGACGACAGCGTCAGACGGTCCTGCAAAGCCCTCCGAGTGGAGACCCTCTCGACCCTGTTGCTGCATTGTGCGGATCACTATCGCGCGTGGGGAGGCGCGGCCTGGCGGCGGCTCTTAGAAATGCGCGAAGAGGGGATGGTCGGCGTCCTTGGAGCTTCCGTTTATGATCCGCAGGAAGCGCTCGAACTTTTGCGGGACCCAGGGATACAGCATTTGCAGATTCCCATGAATGTTTTGGATTGGCGGTGGAGGGCGAGTGGGTTCGACGGCGCGGTGGCGGAACGCTCGGATGTGGTGGTGCACGCGCGCAGCGCACTGCTGCAGGGGTTATTAGCTGACGCGGCGGTTGCATTGTGGCCCGAGTCGGGGAACCTCGACGCGTCAGAGTGCCTTCGTCAGTTGCGAACGTTCGTTGCCGAGTTCGGCAGGGAGAACCTAACGGACCTTTGTTTCGCGTATGTACGATCGCAGCCCTGGATCACCAGCGTGGTTGTGGGATGCGACGGAATGGAGCAGGTGAATGAGAATTTGCGGCTGTTCTGTTTGCCGAACATGACTGCGGAACAATGTGCCGAACTGGAGAGTGGGTTGCCGGGAGCGCCAGAGAAGCTGTTGAACCCATCCCAATGGAAAGTGGTGCATGAGCCATCCGCCAAGTAGCGAACGCGATCCGTTATCGAAATTTCGTCTGGACGGGAGAGTGGCTTTCTTGTCGGGAGCGGCCGGTCATCTGGGACGGCCGATGGCGACGGCGCTTGCCTCCGCAGGCGCACATATCGTGCTGAACGGGCGCAATCAGGATGCTCTCGATGTGCTTGCGGGAGAGTTGAAGAGCGCCGGACTGAATGCGTCGGTGGCCTGTTTCGATGTGACCGATGGGGATGCAGTGCGGCGGCACATTGGTCTGATCGGCGAGCAGCATGGGCGGCTGGATGTGCTGATCAACAACGCCAGCGCGGGCAATGCGGGCTCCATCGAAAGTGCGACGGCCAGCGATTTTGAGCAACTGTATCGCGTCAACGTGGTTGCGGCATTTGAGCTGCTTCAGGCGGCGACTCCATTGCTGAAAGAGGCGGGATCATGCAATCCCGGCGGCGCGTCGGTGATCAATATCGCATCGATGTACGGCAGCGTGAGTCCGGACCCGTCAATTTATGGAACGAGCGGGGCGAACAATCCTCCTTACTACGGAGCGGCAAAGGCGGCGTTGATTCAGTTCACGCGTTACGCGGCCTGTCATCTTGCGGGGCAGCGGATTCGAGTGAACTCGATCAGTCCGGGACCTTTCCCGAGCGCTCAGGTTTTGGAGAGGGATCCGGAGTTTCACGGAAAGCTAAAGGCCAAGAATCCCATGCAGCGGACGGGAGCTCCAGAGGAACTGCAGGGGCCGCTGCTGTTTCTGGCGTCGGATGCATCTTCCTACGTGACTGGCGTCGATCTAGCTGTGGATGGAGGCTGGACCGCGTGGTGAGCTCTGGTTGGGTAAATGCAGGATTCGAAGTGAGCGTCTCCAGCGCGGCGGATCGTGTCATCCGATAACATACTTTTTCGTGCCGATGCCAGCAGCGCAATTGGCAGCGGTCATGTGATGCGCTGTCTGGCGCTGGCCAAGGCCTGGCAGCAGGCGGGCGGCGGAGTTTGTTTTTTAGCGGCGGAGAGCATTCGCGCGTTGGACGAGCGGTTCGCGCAGGAGGAGATTCGGCAGGAGTGGGCGGCGGTGCAACCCGGAACTTCGGAAGATGCGGAGCAGACGGTGGAGTGGGCGCGCCGCCTGGGAGCGAGTTGGGTCGTCGTGGATGGATACCGCTTCAGACCGGACTACATCCATCAGCTCAAGATGTCTGGTGTGCGCGTGTTGGTCTTGGATGACGACGGGCGCTTTGACTTCTACGAGGCCGACGTCGTGCTGAATCAGAACATCGACGCGAGGGCTGAAAGTTATCGACGCCGAAGTTCGACGCATCTTCTTCTGGGGGCGAAATATATTCTGCTTCGCCCGGAGTTTCTGGCGGAGCGGGCACGGCCAGAAATTGCGCAGGTTGCACGCAGTCTATTAGTGACCATGGGAGGGAGCGACCCGGAGAATGTGGCGTCGACCGTGGTGCGCGCTCTGTCGAGGCTGGAGTGCGACTTTGAGGCCACTGTGGTTGCGGGAGACGGAAATCCACATTATGGGTCGTTGCAGGAGTTGGTGACGGGCAAGGTGCGGTTGGAGAGAAGCCTTACGAACATGGCGGCGATCATGCGCTGGGCGGACGTTGCGATCTCGGCCGCAGGCGGGACCTGTTGGGAGTTGACGTACCTTGGGGTTCCGATGATTTTGATTACGGTGTCCCGCGATCAGGAGAAGAATGCAGCAGCGATCTCTAAGGCTGGCGCGGCGTTGAGCCTGGGATGGCATGCTAACCTTTCCGAAGATGAAATCCTGGGTGCGATCAAGAAGTTGATGAATGATCCGGAGGCGCGCCGTGCGATGAGCCAGAGTGGGCGGAGGCTGGCAGATGGCAAGGGCGCCACACGTGTCGTGGAGTTTCTGCAGAGCTGCGTATGAAGGTCGTGCGAATCGGCAAACGATTGGTGGGCGAAGGCCAGTCCTGTTTTCTCGCGGCTGAGGTCGGCATCAATCACAATGGAGATATGGATCTCGCTCGCCGATCGATTGACGCGGCCGCCGATGCGGGAGCGGATGCGGTCAAGTTCCAGAACTATCGCACTGAAGATTTTATTTCCGATCGCTCGCTGACGCACGAGTATGTGTCGCAGGGAAAGACGGTCGTCGAGTCGCAGTATGACTTGTTCAAGCGCTGCGAGCTGGGGCCGGCCCAGTTGCGGGAACTGAGTGAGCATTGCAACCGGCGCGGCGTGGTTTTCTTCAGCACACCGACGTCGGAAAATGGGATTCAAGAACTGGTCGAGTTGGGCGTGCCCCTGCTGAAGAACGGGTCGGATTACCTGGTGAATCTTCCGCTAATTCGTGCCATGGCGCGTACGGGGCTGCCGACGGTGATTTCCACGGGAATGGCGACCCAGGATGAAGTGAAGGATGGCGTCGAAGCGTTTCGTGGCGCTGGGGGGAAGGATTTGATCCTGTTGCACTGCACGTCTTCGTATCCGACGAGGCCCGAGGATGTGCACTTGCGGAAGATCGGTGCGTTAAGTGCGGCGTTCGATTGCGTAGTGGGATTGAGCGATCACACCGACGGCAATGTGGCCGCGATCGGGTCCGTGGCGCTCGGCGCATGCATGATCGAGAAGCACTTCACGCTCGACAAGAATCTGCCCGGTCCGGATCACCGATTCTCGGCTGATCCTGAGGAATTCCGTGCGCTGGTTGAGTCGGTGCGCACCATGGAAAAAAGCCTTGGGAGTGCGGAATTAAGACCCGCAGCATCTGAAGAACTGGGGCGACGCGATTACAGGCTTTCCTGCGTGGCAGCGCGCGAGCTTCCATCGGGACATCGCCTGGTCGCGGATGACATTGCGTTTCGCAGGCCAGGATTCGGATTTCCCCCGAAGGAAGCTGAGAGCTTAATTGCTCGCGAACTGTTGAAGAACGTTCCACCCGGCCATGTTTTTGCACGCGAGGACTTTGCGTGAGCGCAGAAGAGGGAGTGATTTCCCTGCGTCCGGCGACCACGGCGGATACCGAGATGGTTTTCAAGTGGCGGAATGATCCGTTTATTCTGGCGCATGGTTCGTCTCAGCGAGAAGTTGAATGGGAAGAGCACCGAAAGTGGTTTGGCGAAACGATCTCGTCCAGCACGAGGCGCATGTTCATTGTGCAGGATGGCGAGAGTCCAATCGGGCAAATCCGCTTCGATCGTCAGGACCGCCGGGACTGCGTGGTTTCAGTATATTTGTTGCGGGCGTCCACTGGCCGAGGATGGGGAGTGCGGGCGATCAGCCTTGGATGTACTGCGATCTTTGAGGAATGGGACGTGGGGCGGATCATCGCTTGCGTGAGGCACGATAACCCGGTGGGCCGCTCGGCATTCCTGAAGGCGGGATTCGGGGAGGGCGGTGCGTCCTGCGTGTGCCCGGCGGCACATTATTCTCTCGTGCTGATTCGTTAGTCTTATGATTCTGAAATGCCCGAAATTCCACACAATCGCCTAACCTTTGGACGAGCTGAATGCGACGCCGTGTTGCGGACTGTACGCAGGGGGCAATGGGCGCAGGGTCCACGGGTACAGGAGTTGGAGGCGGCACTGGTTCGAATGAGCGGTGTGCGGCACGCTGTGTGCGTGGCGTCTGGGTTGGCGGCGCTGCGGCTGGCGCTGGGTGCGCTAGGGATTCGGGCGGGCGACTCGGTGCTCGTGCCGGCATACTCCTGTGTGGCACTGGCCAATTCGGTTCTGGCGTGGGGCGCAAATCCAGTGCCGGTGGAAGTTGATACGACACACTGGAATATCGAACCAACGGCGAGCCGATCGTGGATCGAGAAAGGGCGGCCGCGTGCCACGATTGCGGTGAACACTTTTGGTGTGCCGGCGGCGCTGCAGGAAATGGTTTCTGGCGACGTGCCTGTCATCGAAGACTGTGCCCATGCTTTCGGACTAAAGATCGGTGGCCAGTGGCTAGGGTCACGCGGGCAAATTGGCGTGCTCTCTTTTTATGCCACAAAGCTGATTGGCGGGGGAGAAGGCGGTGCGGTGCTGACGAATTCGGACCCGGTTGCAAACTTTGTCCGGTCGGGGCGCGACTACAGCGACCAGCCGGCCGATGGGCATCGCATGAACGACAAGATGAACGACCTGGAAGCGTCGCTGGTGTTGGCGCAACTCGAGAGGCTGCCGGAGATGATCGCCGCCAGGGAGGCGGTTGCGAATCGATATCTGGAGCGGCTGTCGGATGGAAGATTCCAGCGTGTGTATCGGCTTCCACCGAAGATCAAAGAGCGCGTCTGGTATCGTTTTGCAGTGGAGATGCTCACGACTTCCGCAGAGAAAGTGGTGTCTGGACTGGAGCGTCTGGGTGTTCACGCAGCCTGTCCGGTCGCGGATTGGCGTCCGGCGGACAGCCCGGCTGCCGCCATAGCCGACCGAGCGTATCGGATGTTGGTGTCGCTACCGCTTTATCCAACCCTCACCGAGCAGGAGCAGGACTGCGTAGTGTCGGCATTTCTCAAGGTGTGCGAGGAGCACGCTCGTGCCTGAGGAGATGACGGATCCGTTTGCACATATTGCCGAGTACTACGACGATCTGGTGCGAAAATACGGGCACGATCCGCGGGCTTGTGACTACGGGCGCATCGAATCGCAGAAGATCAAGTTTCGGGTGCTGAGCGAGGTGCTGCCGCTGGGCAACTCCAGTTTGCTCGATGTGGGCTGTGGATTCGCCGACTTCGCCACGTTTCTGGGAGAGCGCTTTCCTGGAGTTCAGTATTCGGGGATCGATCTCTGTTCTGCGATGGTGGATGAGGCACGGCGCAATCATCCTGATCTCGATCTGAGGGTGGCAAATATTTTCGACGCATCGTTTACGCGCACATTCGATGTGGTGACGGCGAATGGAATTTTCTATCTATTGGGCGACCAGGCGTGGCTGATCATGCAGCAGATGATCGAACGCATGTACGGCTTGGCGACAACTGCGGTAGCTTTCAATTCGCTCAGTTCGTGGGCGACGGATCAGGAGGCCGGTGAGTTTTACGCCGACCCGCTGCAGGTGATTGATTTTTGCCACCGCCTTACGCCCTGGGCAGCGCTGCGGCACGACTATCATCCGCGCGACTTTACGGTCTATCTGTATAAGACTGACAGGACATGATCGTTTCCATCAATCAGCCTGCCTACCTGCCATGGCTGGGGTACTTTCATCGCGTCGCCATTTCGGATGCGCACATTGTGCTGGACCAGGTGCAGTTCGAAAAAAACAGCTTCACCAATCGCAACAAAGTGCGCACCCGGGAAGGCTGGTGCTGGCTGACCGTTCCGGTCAAGACCGCGGGCAAGTTCGGCGACCTTGCGATTGCGGAGATTGAAATTGCCAATGAAAAGCAGTGGGCGGCGAAGCACTGGCAGACTCTACGGCTGAATTATGCGAAGGCGCCATTCTTCGAGCAGCACGCTGCATTCTTTGAAGGCGTTTACACCCGGCAGTGGGGGAAACTTGCCGATCTGACGCGAGAGATTACCCTGTACCTGCTGGACGCGTTCGGCATCGGGACGAAGTTGTACTTTGGTTCTCGGATGAAGGGATCGGGAAAGAAGGACGAATTGGTTTTGAACCTGTGCCGCGAGTTGGGAGCGACGGAGTATCTTTCTGGTCCGCTGGGGAGAAATTATCTTCGGGAAAAGTTGTTCCGCGATCAGAAGATTGCGGTCCGGTATGATGACTACCGACATCCGGAATATCCGCAGGTGTATCCCGGCTTTGAGCCTTATATGGCGGCGCTGGATCTCTTGTTCAATGCGGGTCCCGAGAGTCTGGCGATCATCTTGCAGAACCAGGAGAAGATTTCGCGATGAATATTCTGGTGGTGGCTGCGCACCCGGATGACGAGTTGCTGGGATGCGGGGGAACGGCGGCGCGGCTGGCGAAGGAAGGGCATTCGGTGTACATGGCGATTCTCGGCGAGGGACTGACCTCGCGCGTGGCGCAGCGGACGGATGTTGCGCCAGCGGCGTTGAACAGCTTGAGTGGTTGCAGCCAGAGGGTCGCAGATCTTTTGGGAGTGAAGGAACTGTCGATGCATGGATTGCCCGATAACCGCTTCGACACGTTGCCTTTGCTGGAGGTGATCAAGATTGTGGAAGGGCTGATCGAGCGCTGGCGCCCGACTGCAATTTACACGCACCATGGCGGCGACTTGAACGTGGATCACAAAGTGGTAAGCCGTGCGGTACTGACGGCGACGCGGCCCATAGAAGGCCATCCGGTGCAGGAGTTGTATATGTTCGAGATCGCTTCATCGACGGAGTGGGCGTTTCAACAATTCTCTCCGGTGTTCAAGCCGAATGTGTTCGTCGATATCGAAGACACGCTCTCGCTGAAGTTGGAAGGAATGCGACAGTACGAGAGCGAATCGCGGAAGTATCCCCATCCGCGGTCGACCGAGGTATTGACGGCGATTGCCCAACGGTGGGGAAGTGTAGTAGGCCGCAAGGCCGCCGAGGCCTTTGAGGCAGTACGGCTGATCCGGTAGGGACGAACGGCGACGATTCCGGAGTCAGAGCTAGTCTGGCGTTTGATGAGAGTTCTTCTGCTGCATCCCGACGACGTGCCGACGCGAGGCGAAAGTAGCCGTTCGCAATGGGATTTGATTGTTGATCTGGGCTTTGCGGGGACGAGCGTGTACTCGGAATGGTCTCGTCAAGCTCGATCAAGAGTCATTAGCCTCTATCAGTTTGCAGATCAAGAGAGCTACCGGTGGGTCAAGCAAGCAATAGCGCTGGGGCGCGGAAGATTGCAGGACCGGATGGGACTCGATTGGTGGGAGATTCTGTCTCCTTGCCTGTACCAGGACCAACGGGCAGTCTATCTTGTTGAGCAGTTGCGACGGGAGCTTGGCCCGGGGCCGATCGAATTGGTCACGACCCGCGCGCACTCGCACGCACAGTTGCTGAGCCTCGTCACCGGATGGCCGGTGCGCGTTCTAGCCGAGGCTTCATCGCGGTCGAGTCTTATTTCGCGATTGTATGTTGCCGTCAAAGACCTGCGCCCTTCCCAGATGGTCGAGATCGCATTCGACAAGTGGGACTCGGCATACGCCTACCGGAGCAAGATATCGAAGCGCCGGCGGGCGGGGTTGAACGAGCCCGTGATGTTGTTGCCTACGGCCTATTCCAACGTCACAAGAACGGTACTTGCCTATGCGGCTCAGTTGCGGGATCGACGGTTTTTGCTGGCTACGACCCGGCGCAGCGGAGAGACGAGCGCTTTGCCGACCAATGTTGTCTCTGTTCCGCTATCGGCGTATGCCGAGACTTCGGCCGAGACTACGATGGAGACCGCGGAAATGCTCAAGGGCTGGAGCGCGTTACAGAGAGAATTGGGAGAGATCGACGAACTCCGGCAGAGGATTCAGGCGGGTGTTTGGGATTACATCGCGCCCGAATTAGAAATCGGATTGCGGCTGCGGGACGCATGGCGCGTGCTGATGTCCTCAGAGCCGGTGACCGGAGTTCTTTGCGGTGACGATCTGAATTACCGCACGCGTCTCCCGTTGATTCTGGCGAGGAATATGGGCTTGCGGGCCGTTTATTGTTCTCACGGCGCTCTCGATGATGGATTGCTGTTCAAGACGTCATACGCGGACCTCCACCTGGTGAAGGGCGAAATGGAACGCGACTACATGCTCCGGGCGAGCGATATCGGACCGGAACAAGTAGAGATTGCGGCGCCGATGGAGAATAGCTTCGAGATTGGGTCGGTGAATCTTGCCGGTCCTGCCGCAACCGAAATCGTCTTTTTTTCGCAGCCTTACGAAGTGGTGGGGGGACGTTGTGGAGAAATCTATCGAGAGATTCTTCGTCCGCTGGTCGCGGTTGCAAAGCAGTTGAATCGCAAAATCATTGTGAAGCTCCATCCGTTTGAGAGCATTCGGGGACGGGCACGGATCTTGAAATCATTTTTGTTGCCAGGCGAGCTTGAACGTGTCGAAGTCAGCCGAGCGCCCGCCTCGGAGATTTTACCGCGGACGTTGCTTGGGATCGGATTGGATTCGAGTGTCGCGGTTGAGTGCGCGCAGCGAGGAATTCCATACTTTATGTGCGGCTGGCTGGACATCAACGGATGCGAATACATGCGACAGTTTGCTCGTTTTGGAATCGGGGTATTGCTGAATACGCCCGATGAGATCCTTGCCATCCCACAGCGCGTTGCTGATTTTGTGCCGGATTGTGCGGGCATACGCCAATTCTGGCATCCCACGGACGAGCAGCGTCTGGATCATCTTCTTTTTGGAACGAGTGGCGTCCTCACCTCAACCAAATGCGCGTCCTAAGTCCCATTCTTCATCGAGTGATTTATCCGGCTCTGGGAGCGGCAGGGTATTTTCATGCGCGCCCGGTTGCTCCCGTCACCGTGATTACGTATCACGGGGTTTTGCCGGCGGAATACAGGAGTGAGGATGCGTTTCTGGACAATACGCTGGTCACGGAGGAAGCGTTCCGTTCACAACTGCGATTGCTGAAAAAACATTACAACGTCATCTCGCCCGACGAGTTTCGGCGGTGGCTCTGCAAGGACGGAAACTTGCCGGAGAGGGCGGTCTTGTTAACCTGTGATGATGGACTGCTCAATCATCTCAACGTCATGGTCCCGATTTTGCGGGAAGAAAAACTGAAGTGCCTGTTTTTTGTGACTGGATCGTTTCTCGAGAACTGCCCAACGCTGCTTTGGTATGTTGAACTTTATCTTTTACTCATGCAGGCGCCGGTCCGGACTGAGCCAGTTTGCCTGCAGGGGATCGTGATTCCGGAGATATCGTCCGATCGACGTCAGCGTCGTGTTCTCTGGCTAGCGTTGCTCAAGAGACTTTCTCAATTGAATGGGAATGCGAGGCGCCGCTTCTCGCACGAATTGGCCGCAGCATTTGGCTTGGAACCATCCTGGAACCTGTGGTACGTGGATGATTCGTCGTTGCGGGACCGCTTTCAGATGCTGCGCTTGCCGGAGTTGAAGCAACTCGCGGCCGCAGAAATGACGATCGGGGCTCACAGTTTGAGTCACCCGATGCTGGCGGAGCAATCCGTGGAGTTGGCTCGGGTTGAGGTTGCGGAATGTCGCACAGCGCTGGAAGAGGCTTTAGGGCAACAGGTGTGGGCGATCGCGTATCCTTTTGGTGAACCCGCTTCGGTGGGCGCGCGTGAAATCAAGTTGGCCGAAGAGGCAAGATACGAATGCGGATTCGTGAATGTGGAGGGAGAACTCGACAGGGTATCCTCCAGATTCAAAGTTCCGCGCGTCCACGTTACTGCGGAGATGTCGCTATCGGTGTATGAGGCGTATGTCTCTGGATTTCATGATGCGTTTCGGATATAGCTCCGAGTCCGAGATGCGAACCGATAGGGTGAAGAGAGAATGACCGGTGAATGCAGCAACTCCACTCATAGTAGAGTGCTAACAGGTTTGGTTATATATTTCGCGGTGATTTAAAGGTGGGCGGGCTGAAAACCTTGCGATTGGTTCTGCTGAAGCAAATAGGGGAAGACGAAAATCTGCAGCGCCAGTGGAATGCACTGGTGGAGCGAAGTGGCGACCCCCAGGTCTTTTATACCTATGAGTGGGCGCTGGCAGTACAGCATGCATACTCAGATTCACTGAACCCTCTGATTTGGCTCGCCTATGACGGTCAAGACGCTCTCTGCGGAGTCGTTGCACTCGCGAAGAGTGTCGCGCAAGACCATGTTTCGTTCCTCTGCGCGACGACCGGCGACTACTGCGACTTTCTCAGTGCGCCGGAGGATCGTTCGGGTTTTGTTGCCGCAGTTCTGGCTGAGCTGAAGAGGCAGGGCGTCACTAAGGCTGTGTTGACGAATCTACCTGCTGATTCGGGCACGGTCGCCGAGATCCGCGAGGCCGCCCGACAGCAGGGGTACTTCTGTTTCGCGCGTACTGCGTATGAGTGCGCTCGAGTTTTGATCGACCGGCTGGGGAAGGGAAAGGACGGGAAGCCCATCGCTCCGGGCTTGTCACGGATCAGCCGATTTGCCAAGAAGATCGGGCGCCAGATCCCGATTCAGTTTGACCACAATCGATGCTGGGATGCTGTGCAGCCGATCGTGCCGCAGTTCATCAAGGCGCATGTTGCGAGATTTCTGGAAGTCGGACGAATCAGTAACTACGCTCACGCTAATCGCAAGGCATTTCTCGAGAAGCTTTCAAAGCTTTTGTCTGACGCTCAATGGTTGGTACTGAGCCGCATGATCGTAGGAGGGCGACCTGTCGCATGGCAGTACGGATTCCAATTCGACGGATCGTGGTTCTTGTACCAGCCAACGTTCGACAGCACTTATGAGAAGCATTGGCCGGGATTCTGTCTGCTGACCCATGTGATTAAGGAAGCGACGGAGAATCCGGTATTAACGACGGTAGATCTAGGGCTGGGCGCGGAGGTGTATAAAGCGAAGTTCGCGAACGGTTCGCGCGAGACGCTTTACGTTACTTTGTACAGTTCGCTCCTAGACCACTTGAGGGAGGTGCTTCGCTATCGCGCCGCGGCCGCGGTGAGAGGCTTCCCCCCGGTGGAGAGGTTCGCCGAGTCGCTCCGGGAGAAGTTCCGCTTTTTCCAGGGTCGCTTGCGTAAGGACGGTGCCCAAGAAACGCTCGCCTGGGCAGCGAGCCGTGCGCGTCGACTTGTCTGGGCAGACGATGAGGTCTTCTTTTACGAATTGGTCCGCAAACAGGCAACGTCGGGAACGGATGCCCTTTCTCTGAGTCCGATCGATCTTGATTTGTTGGCCACGGCGACGATGCGATATGCCGATGACGAGGGTACGCTGGCTTATCTATTGCGCTGCGCAAAGCGCCTGAATATCAAAGAATATGCTGGGTTCGCGTTGGTGAACGGCGACGGCGAAGCTGTCCACTTTACCTGGGCGGGCCCATTTGACGGTTTTCATTGGTCTGAGCTGAATAGTACTTTGCCGTCCCCCTCGCCGGATGCGATGGTACTTTTCGACTCGTGGACTCCGGTTTCCCAGCGCGGGCGTGGGTATTACGCCCCAACTCTCGTGCTGGTTGCGGAGAGAATCCAGCAACAAGGAAAGCAGGCCTGGGGGTTCAGCGCGGCCACAAACACATCCTCGATACGCGGGTTAGAAAAGATGGGTTTCCCGCGACGTTTCTCGATCGTTCGACGCAAGTTCTTGAGGTGGCAACGGCTGAGCCGGCATGGCATAGAGAGCACCGTGGAAGCGGAAACGCCGGCCGTGTGTTGAGCTCCCATCAATTTCAGATTTACACAACGCTCGATGAAGGTTCCTTTCGACGAAGCCGCTGCCGCGCTCCCATCTTCGCCCCCTGAGGCGTCGCCCGACGGGCTTGGCCCGGAATTCAGCCGGAATCTTGGACAAATATTTCGTCAGTCCTCGGTCTATTTTCTCGGCACCGTGTTCACGATGGGTGCGGGCTATCTGGTCAAGGTTTATGTGGCCCGTGTGCTGGGTGCTGAGCAGTTGGGCCTTTACGCACTGGGCATGACGATGGTGAGCCTTGTCCAGCTAGCAGGGATGCTCGGGTTGCATGGAACGGCGCCACGTTTCGTGTCAGCGTACAACGCGACCGGAAGATTTGATGAGCTGCGCGGCTACCTGACCCGAAGCACCGAAGCGATCGTGCTGCTGAATCTGCTCTGGGCGGTTGGTCTGGTGTTGGGCGGAAACTGGATTGCGCGGAATCTGTACCACGCGCCTGATCTGGCGCAGTATATCCCTCTTTTTGCAGTCTTGGCAGTTCTCGGCGCAGTTAATGTTTTTTATTGCCAGGTTCTCGCCGGGTTCAAAGATATTGCGAAGCGCACGGTGATCACGAACTTTGTCGGCAGCCCGCTGGTGATTGCGCTGACCGTCCTTTTGCTGATGTTCGGAACGGGGATGTGGGGCTATCTGAGTGCGCAGATCGCAAGCTCCGTGGTGGTTGTGGTGCTGCTCGTGGCGGCTGCGCGGAAGCTAACCCCGCGACAAGCGCGCTTTTCATTCGCGACGGCGCCGCCGCTCGGCCCGGAGGTCAAGTCGATGGCTTTGGCCTTTCTGGGGATGGGTGCGCTCGAGTTTCTGGTAACCCAAGCGGATAAGATTCTTCTCGGACTCTATCTGAATCCTCGCATAGTTGGGATTTATGTCCTGGCATCCACGCTTTCGTCGTTTATTCCGATGATCCTGCAATCGGTGAATCAGATTTTTGCCCCAGTGATAGCGGATCTCCATGCGCAGGGAAAGCGCGAGGTATTACAGAAGCTGTTTCAGACTCTTACGAAATGGGTTGTAGGGCTTACGTTTCCTCTGGCGTGCGTGATGATTGTCTTTGCTGCCCGGCTGATGAGGATCTTCGGGCCAGACTTCGAAAGCGGTTGGCCGGTTCTAGTGATTGGAGCATCGGGTCAGCTCGTCAACTGCGGAGTGGGTTCGGTTGGATACCTGCTGTTGATGTCGGGAAACCAGAAGCGGTTGATCAAGGTGCAGTTCGCAATGACGATTGTCTCTGTCGTGACGAACGTTTCTTTGATACCCACACTTGGGATCGTGGGGGCTGCGGTCGCCGCCGCAGGCGTGAATGTAGGAGGAAACCTGTGGAATCTGTACGAAGTCCGCAAGGCGTTGGGAATTTCCCCCTATAATCGAAGCTACCTCGCGCTTTCAATACCCGGACTGTCAGCATTGTTGATGGTCTTGCTGGTGCGATACACGACCGGCCCGAGTGCAAATTCATGGGTTGTGGTTGCGTTGTCACTGCTGCTGGGGTACGCGGTGTTCGTTGGATTCGCCGCGGCATTTGCGTTCGATTCGGATGATCGGATGTTCGCAAGAGGGGTCTGGTCGCAACTGCGTGCGGGCATGCAGAAGTTTGGAGCGAAAGCCTGATGAACCCATACCGGACGGTCAATTTGCCCGAGGAGTTGTGCGTGACGGCGGAGAGGTTTATGACAGGCCGATTCGAGAGCCTCGAGACGCTCATCAGTTTTCTGCTGCAGGAAGTGGTCAAAGACGATGTGAGCAAGTTCGATCGGGCGGAGGAGCAGATGATCGAGCAACGTCTGAAGGACTTGGGCTACATTTGAAAGTGTTGGTTGTGCCTGCCATTTTGTTGATCCATAGCGCAATGCAATGAAGAAACGTTCGCTGGTATTGGTGACGGTCGATTGCCTGCGCGCCGATCATGTGGGCTTCCTGGCGTACTCCCGCCCGGTGACGCCAAACCTGGATAAGTTGGCGGAGAACTGCTTCGTTTTTTCGGACGCAATCGTGGCGGGCGCGCCGACGTATTTTTCCTGTCCCGCCATTCTCGCGTCGCGCTATCCGCTTGCGTTGGGGCGGGATGTGCTGGGGATCGCGCCACAGGAGCCGACTATAGCGACGGCACTACACGACGCAGGCTACACAACGGCGGCCTTTCTGGCAGGCAACCCGTACTTGAGTCGCCGCTACGGTTACGACCAGGGCTTCGACACCTTTCAGGAGTTTCTGAACTCAGAGGGCAGCGGACCTCTGCCTTTGGGCACAATTCCGGGACGTCTGTCAAAGTTGAACCAGATCATCCAGTCCGGGTCAGACCAGAGTCGACTGTTGGCGAGCGCTTATGAGGAACTCTATTTCTGGTATTGCCAGTGGCGGAGTGCCCAACAACATGTTCCGATGGATATTCTGCGGCGGTATCCGGCGGCGAATGTGATCGTGGATCAGGCGGATGCGTGGTTGAGTGGCGTCGGGGAGCAGCCGTTTTTTCTGTGGCTGCACTTGATGGACCCGCACCATCCTTACTATCCGCCCGAGGAAGCTTTGGCGGCATTGGGCGTGCACAACATCACGGCGCGGCGGGCGAGATTTCTGAACTCGTTCTGGAACCGGGGGGACATTGGGCCGCAAAGGCTAAAACGTCACCGGGAGGAGATTCTGTCGCTTTACGATTCCGGTGTGTATTGGGTAGACAAGCAACTATCCCGACTCGTGAAGGCTCTCCAGAATTCACAGCTGTGGGATGAAACCGTTTTTGTGGTGACGGCAGATCATGGAGAGGCGTTCCTGGAACATGGCGATCGCTATCACTCTCCGACGAGTTTGCCGGAGCATCTGATTCGTGTGCCGTTGCTGTTACGCGCGCCTGGATTGTCAGGGCGGCGTTCCGTGCAGAAGCCTTTCAGCCTGATTCACCTAGCTCCGACGCTGCTGGATGCTGTGGGTGTTTCAACGCCGAACAGTTTTCAGGGACGAAGTGCTTGGGAGCAGATTTTAGCCGGAGAGTTGCAGGGAGAACCTGCGATTACAGAGTGCATTGACGGGTGCAGCAATCCCGCGCAGACGGTTGACCGCGTCCGCCCGCGTTTAATGGCGGTTCGCGATAACGAATTGAAGCTGGTTGTGAATTTTCGTGAGAACCGGGATTATTTGTACGACCTGAAAAGTGATCCGGGAGAGCGCGTGCCGCTGTCGCCCGGGCAGCGAACCCGTGAGCGCGCGAACCTTCTGCAAATCGCGCGCAGGCACTTGCTCAGGAAGGGCGACACCCAGAGGACGGACTTGCGCTTGCGAGCACGTCTTCGGGAGCTGCGGCAATCGGCGAGAATTGCCGGCGACGTCGCGGGTCTCCCATAGGTTGCGTCCCCAGAACGGAATTCCAGACGATGAGCAAACTTCGAGTGTTGTTTATGCCGGACGTGGACCGTGACAATACCAATGCTCAAAGTCTGAATGTGCGAGAGATTGTTCTCCGGCTGGATCCTGAGAGGTTTCATTGCACGCTCTGGCACGAGGGCGAACCGGAGCCGCGATTGCAGAATTTGTCGAATGTGCGGCTATTACGATTGCCGTCGCGGGGGAAGACGCTACGGATCTTGAAGGAAATGCTGGCAGGCTATGACATGGTTGCCTACATGGACTACAGCCCCGCAAGCTATCTGTTCGTTCGTGTACCGCGCCCGGTGCGGCGAGCGAAAGCCGTGATGCATTTGGAGGCCCCGACCTCTCAGTTGACGAATCCATCAACCCAATTGCGACGGCTTTACGAGGGAATTCGTTCTCGCTGCGATGTCTATACGGGAATAACCCGGTTCGTTGCCGACGAGTTCTATGGTGCAACGAAGAAGCGGGCGAGTTATATCCTTCCGGTGGGCGTCGATACGAACCTGTTCACTCCGCCCGAAAAACGAAACAATGCTTCGCCGGTCGTGCTTTTTGCGGGAACGCTGATTGAACGGAAGGGGCCGCAATATGTTCTCGATGCGGCTGCTCAGTTTCCAAACGCAAGCTTCCGCCTGGTGGGCGCCGGGCGGGAGGGATTTGAAGAGGTCTTGCGGCAGAAGATCGCTTGCGCTGGCTTGAAGAACGTGACGCTGGAGGGGCCTAGTACGCAGGGACGGATACTTGAGATTATGCGCCAGAGCGACATCTTTCTGCTGCCATCGCGGCTGGAAGGGATTCCGAAGGTAACACTGGAAGCGGCTGCCACAGGTTTGCCGTGCGTTGTATTTCGCGACTATGAAACTCCATCGGTCATTGACGGCGTCACTGGATTTCAGGTGGCGACAACCGAGGAGATGATGCACGCACTGGCAAAACTAATCGCTGATTGTTCTCTACGGCAGCGCATGGGAGAAGCGGCACGCAATCACATGGCGAATTTTGACTGGGATCTGGTCAGCCAGCGGTGGCAGAAGGCTTATCTGGAAATCGGTGCTGCACGATAGCCCGGCCGCTCGCGGGTTGCGGCTTCCTGCGTGATCACAGAGAATAACGGAGGTCATTCGGACTTCTGAGAAATCATGCGACAGGGGAAAGGGGAGGGCTCGAGTGCAGATTTCGAACCGCGGGAGATGACGAGTCTTGCCGCTAATCGTCCGAGCCCGCAAAAGGGAAGCGGTCCTCACGTCCTGACGCTCACACCGTTTTATCCGAACGACCGGGATGCCACCAGCGGGTGCTTCATCTCTGAACCACTGGATTGGCTCGCGAAAACCGGGGTGCGGAACACGGTATTTGCGGTTCAGCCGTTTTACCGTGCCGGGCTTCGCGCGAGCGCTTCTGCGGCGACGGCGGAGTGGCTTCGGTATTTCTCCCTGCCGGGAGGATTTGGACTTCCCACAGCGGGAGCGTTCCTGTTCGCCCACATCGTGGGGCGGGTGCGGGAACTTCATCGTAGTCAACGGATCGACCTCATCCACTCGCACGGTCCTCTGCCATCCGGGCATGCCGCCATGCTTTTGAGTGCGGAACTGGGAATACCGTATGTCGTCTCAGTGCACGGGCTCGACGCGTTTTCGATGGAGCAAGTCGGGGGCCGGGCGGGCTGGTGGTGCCGGCGAATCTCGCAGCGAGTATATCGATCGTCGCGGCGAGTGATTTGTATTAGTGAACGCGTCCGGGAGCAGGTTCTGGAGGGTACGGGAGCAAGTTGCCGGACTTCAGTCGTGTACAACGGAGTCGATCCAGAGCTATTTTCGCCAGGCGATGAACCCATGACTGGCGCCCCCGTGATTTTGAGTGTGGGGAACCTGATTCCGATCAAGGGGCACGAATTGCTCGTCCGGGCAATGGCGGTGCTATGTAGTGAGTTTCCGGAGCTCGTGCTGGACGTCATTGGACGTGGGCCGGAGCAAGCACGGCTGCAGGCTCTGGCGCAGCAGCTTGGGATCGCCAACTCCGTGCGCTTTCTTGGTCTGCAGTCTCGGCAGCAGGTAGCGGCCGCAATGCGACGATGCACGCTATTCGCACTGCCCAGCCGATATGAAGGTCTAGGCTGCGTTTATCTTGAAGCGATGTCGGTGGGGAAGCCGGTGATTGGCTGCCGCGGGCAGGGCATTGCCGAGATCATCCATCATGGGTCGAACGGATTCCTGGTGGGGCCAGATAACGAAAAGGAGTTGACGCTCGCGCTGGCGATGCTGTTGCGGGACGAGCCACGCCGGCGCAGTCTGGGTGCCGCTGCACGAGAAACGATCCTCGACAGATTAACGCTCGAGCAACAGGCGGAGAGCCTGGCCCGCGTGTACCGGGAGTCAGTGGGATGAAACACCGCCTGGTCATCCTAACGGAGATTATCTCGCCTTATCGGATTCCACTGTTTAATTCGCTTGCCCAGAATGCGAACGTGGATTTATACGTTCTTTTCCTGGCGGAGACCGATCCGACCTTGCGCCAGTGGCAGGTCTATAAGAATGAGATTCAGTTCTCTTATCAGGTGCTGCCATCATGGCGGCAGCGGCTGGGGCGATACAACATGCTGCTGAATCGTGGAGTCGCGCGTGCTCTCGCCACGAGTGCTCCGGATGTCATACTTTGTGGTGGATACAATTATGTGGCGTCCTGGCAGGCCCTGAGGTGGGCCAGGGCTCACAGGATCCCTTTCGTTCTCTGGTCGGAGAGTAATGCGAAGGATCTGCGGCGAGGCCACGCCGTGGTAGAGTTTCTGAAGAGTTCATTCCTACGCAGGTGCAGCGGATTTGTGGTGCCGGGGCGTGCGGCACAGGAATATCTTTGCGCCGACAAGCGAATTGCGGAAAGCGCGCTGTTCACGTCGTCGAATGCAGTCGATAACGACCTGTTTGCCGCGGGGGCATCCGCCGCCCGCCAAAATGCGAACGCCCTGCGGCGAGAGCTGGATTTGCCACGACGTTATTTTCTTTTTGTGGGACGGCTGGTGCGCGAAAAGGGCGTGTTTGAATTGCTGGCTGCCTATGCCAAACTTTCGGAATCGGTGCGCCTGCAGGTGGGCCTCGTTTTCGTGGGAGACGGAGCATCTCGACAGCAGTTGGAGCGGCAGGCAGCATCGATTTCGCCGGGAGCGATACGATTTGTGGGTTTCGCGCAGCGGGAGCAGTTAGCGATTTACTATGGGCTTGCCGAGATTTTCATCCTTCCCACGTATGCCGACACTTGGGGATTAGTTGTGAATGAAGCGATGGCGTGCGGCTTGCCCGTGATTCTCAGTCAGGCGGCAGGATGCGCTCCGGAACTGGTGAGGGAAAACTGGAACGGTTTGCTGGTTCCGCCGCGGGATGTATCGTCTCTGACGCTTGCGATGAGAAGTCTTGCCGACCAATCCGAGCTTTGTGCGACCATGGCCGCGAACAGTGCGAAACATATTGCCCACTATTCGCCGAAGGATTGGGCGAGCGGGATTGTAAAGATGGTGGAAGCAGAAGCAGGTGCGCGTGACTGAGCGGATTCCCAAGAGCATCTTCGTTGCGGCTGTAGTTCTGGGCCTGATGGTGCTGGCCTATCTCGCATATTCCCGGCCAGGCTATTTCACCAGCCAAACTTATTTGGGAGGCATCCTCCTGATTGAGTGTCTAGCGGCAGCGGTCTGGATGTATCGCAAGGTCTTCTTTCCGCTGATTGTGGTGGCGTTCCTGCTTGCCGGTGTGGATCTGCCAGTAGGAGGGATTTGGGCCATCTTGCGGTGGGTATTTCTTGCCGTGGGAGCATTGACGGGAACTTTTCTCATGCTCAAAGAACGCAGTCAACATTTTGGTTTGATTCATCTGGTGGCGATGTTTGCCGTTCTGTCGGCACTGGCTTCGGCCGCCGTTTCGCAATTTCCGCAGGTGGCGTTGCTGAAAGCTCTGAGCTTGCTGTTGTTGTTCGTTTACGCGAGTACGGGAGCAAGAGTTGCGGTGACCGGACGCGAGTCACAATTCTTTGCGGGATTGCTCCTTGGATGCGAGATTTTTGTGGGAGTCCTCGCCGGATTTTACGCTCTCGGCATCCAAATGATGGGTAATCCGAACTCACTGGGTGCGGTCACAGGAATTTTCGGAGCGCCGATTCTTCTGTGGGGAGCATTTCTGGGAGAGACTCCTTTTGTCCGAAGGCGGCGGTTCGTGCTTTATATCGTTTGCATGTATCTGGCGTACTATAGCCACGCGCGGGCCGGCATGGCAGCAGCTCTCGTTTCTTCGGGGCTGCTGTGTCTCGCTTTGCGCAAGTACGGAGCGGTCGTGAAGGGCGCCAGCGTCATCCTGATTCTGGCCTCGGCGAGCGCAATTTTGCGGCCGGAAGCGGTGTCGAACAGTTTCTCGACGTTCAAGACGTCCGTGCTCTACAAGGGCGCAGCTGAGGGCAGCTTGCTGGCCTCGCGAGAATCCCCGTGGCAGAGAGCCATCGACAGCATTCACACGCACTTCTGGTTTGGGACGGGGATAGGAACAATTGAGACCGCCAACAATCCGAAACAGATTGGAATATTTTCTTCGAATGCGAACGTGACGACGGAAAACGGAAGCAGTTATTTATCTATTCTTTCTGGAGTGGGAATTCTTGGAGCACTGCCGTTTTCTTTGCTATTGCTGCTGCTGTTGAGCAAGGTTCTTCGTACCTTTTCCTGGCTGGTGAAGACGGGGAATCCGTGTCATCCGGCCGTCCCTCTTGCACTGGTCATGGTGGCGGGGCTGCTGCACGCTGGGTTCGAAGACTGGCTATTCGCTTCCGGCAATTACCTCTGCGTGTGGTTTTGGAGCTTGGCGTTTATTTTCTGGGATCTGGCTCCCTCGTGGGCTCCCCGGGCAGCGTTTGCGTGGCCTATCAGGGAAGCACAGCCCGGCTTTGGTGGTGTTGCCTCCAGCCGATGAGTGACTCGTTCGTGAACGCCGCGTCAGCAGGTGCAGAAGTCAGAACTGGCTGTCACGTGGATGTACTTTGTCATGAACCGCGCTGATCCCGAACTTCTGAAACTGATAGTGTGTCCTCGCGACAAGCAGCTTATGCGCGAGGACGGAGAATACCTCGTTTGTTCGAACGAGCATCGTTACCACGTGGTGGAGGGAATCCCGATTCTGTTGGTATCGGAGGCACACCAGACCCATGTCGAGGGCGATCGAAGCCTGCTGGTCGCCGAAGGAGACTTATCGCACGCACCACTGTTGAAATTGACGCTGGGTCCTGACGAGATTGATCCCTTCGTGAAGAATAGTATCGGTGCGACTAACGGAGGTTTGTACCAGAACCTGGTGGGAAATCTCAAGGCGTATCCGATTCCGGGCCTTCGCATTCCTCCTGGGGACGGAGCTCCCTTTCTCGAGATTGGCTGCAGTTGGGGACGTTGGACCATTGCGGCTGCGCGCAAAGGGTACCGGGTGGTGGGGATTGATCCTTCGCTGAAGGGAGTTCTGGCGGCGCGACGAGTATGCCGGCAGCTGGGGGTCGAAGGCCACTTCCTGGTTGCGGACGGCAGGTTCCTGCCCTTTCCCGAGGGTTCATTTTGCCGGGTGTTCTCGTATAGTGTGCTGCAACACCTTTCCAAGGAAGATGTGCAGATTGTACTCTCTGAAATTCGCAGAGTGCTGAAGACACGCGGCGAGGCCATGGTCCAACTACCCAATGTTCTTGGCTTGCGGTCCTTGTATCACGAGATCCGCAGGGGCTTCCGCAAGCCCCGAGAGTTTGAGGTGCGGTACTGGACCATCCCTGAGTTAAGGTCGACGTTTGCGCGCTTGATCGGGCCGGCCCGTATTGCGGTGGACGGCTACTTCTCGCTCAATGCCCAAGTCAGTGATGTCGGATTCATGCCCCCTCACTACCGGGCGATCGTTTACACCTCCGAGTGGTTGCGGAGTCTCAGTCTGCACGTTCCGGCGCTCAGTTATCTTGCCGATAGCCTCTACGTGAGCGCCCAGCGTTTGGACGGCGTGGGTCCGAGCCGATGATGCACTTGTTCATCAACTCCCTGGCGGCATCGGCGGGCGGGGGACTGACCTACATTCGCAATGTGATTCCGCACCTGGCAGGCAGGTCGGATTTGCGCGTGACGGTTGCGCTGAGTCCGAGTCTTCGGCAAGAATTTCCGGTCTCGAACAACATTGAATTTCTGGAACTCGAGACTCCTCCAGCGAAACGATTCTGGTTTGAGCAGTCCAAGCTGCCGGGGTTGATTCGCCGGTGCGGCGCTGACGTTTTGCTCTCCGCCGGAAACTTCGCATTACGGAATTCTCCAGTTCCGCAAGTCCTGCTTTCGCGAAATTCCGTGTATACCTCTGCCGATTTCTATCGGGACCTGATTGCCAGAGGTGAATACCGCATGTGGTTGGATACTCGCTTTCGAGCAGTCCTGGCGAGAAGGTCCATCTTCTGGGCGGATCGCACGGTTGCGCCCAGCGAGGCATTTGCCGCCGAACTGCGGCACTGGACCGGCAGGGAGGTCCACGCGATTCACCATGGCTTCGATGGGGACGCTTTCTTCCGCGATTCGAGTCCCCTGGCAGCTGAGGTCGAGGCGAAACTGGCTCGCGCGCAAGGATCGTTGCGGTTGCTTTTTGTCAGCCACTACAACTACTACCGTAACTTCGAGACGTTAATTCGCGCGTTGCCATTGTTGTGGCAGTTGCTGCCGAATCGAGCGGTCACACTCTTTCTGACCTGCAAGTTGAGCGAAAGGGAGAATCCGGGAGATTATCGACCTAAGTCGGCCGCGCAATTGGTCAAAGATCTTGGCGTGGAAGGGATGGTAGCTGAACTTGGAGCCATTTCATACCGACAACTTCATCTTGTATACGGATGCGCCGACATTTATGTCACTCCGGCTTACACAGAAACCTTCGCGCACCCCTTGGTGGAGGCGATGGCGAGCGGAGTGCCTGTGGTCGCCTCGGATCTCGAGGTTCATCGAGAGATTTGCGGAGAGGCGGCAACATATTTTCCACGATTTGCGCCGGAGTCGTTGGCCGCAACTGTGGCGCAAGTCGCCCAATCGCCGGAGACATTGGGACGCATGGTGGCGGCCGGTTCGGAGCGGGCGCGAGCATTCTCGTGGAAAACGCACGTCGAGAAGATTCTGGAATTGTGCCGCAGCGTGATTGATTCCAAGACGGGAAATCAGATTTAGATGGGATGGAGGCGAACCGTAATTCTGATTCGTTCAAATGCTCTCGTCGAGTGACGGACTCGACGGCCCACGACTCATCCCGCAAAGCAAGACCAAGACTAGCAAGAGTAATGTCCACGTTTGGTGGGGCATCACAACTCGGTCCCACCACCACGAATTTGCGACTGTACCGGGGACGTGTCCGCGCGCAGCGAGTTGCTGGAGAAATGCGGTTCCAGGGGCGAGAAACGGAACCATGAGAAGCAAAGCGATCTTGGGGATCGTAGTTGATTGTCCAACGATGCGACTGATACACCAGCACAGGGGCACGACCAAAAGGGCAGCGTCATAAAATCGGTGGTAGACGGGCAGGAGACAGATGATCGAGACTGCACCCAGGGGCAACAATTCGGGATCGCGCGGGTTGGATTTGAGTGCCAGGTAGAGCCAGACACAAATCAGGCAACCGCCCGCGGCAAATGCAAGCAGATTTGCCGAGAAAGAATGCCCAGTCATCGAAAACATGGGCACTTGCAGGTTGATCAGATTGAAGCGACCGGGGTTGGCCGTGGAGAAATCATCAATGTTGTTCGCCGACACGAATCCCCTGGCATTGTTCAAGTAGCCCTGTAGCCAGGTTGTACCCCGAAGCCACAGGTATGCGACAGCCACCAGGGTTAAGCCGATGGTGGTGCTCACCGCCGTGAAGAAGAGGCGCCAGCGTTTCCGCAAGAGGTAGTAGAGAACCAGGAACGCGCCGATTTGCGGCTTGAGGCTGCAAGCTACTCCGAAAAGAATTCCTGCGGCAACATCGCGGTTGCGGTGAGCAGCCAAGACGGCAACGGCGCATAGGCCAATCACGAGGATCGTCGGGTTTCCGCTGGAGATACCTGTTTGGGAGGGAGCAAGTGCCAAAGAGGCGGCGACGAACACCACCGTGCTGAGATCGTCCCGCCGAAAACCCGCTACCTGCGACAAAGCCCATACGGTTGCACCGAAGGCGATCAGCAAGACGACTAACCACAGAATCTTGGCGACTTTCCAGGGAAAGGCTGCAATTGGAGCCATCACAACCAGTCCGGCCAGCGGAGGAGCCAAATGGGTCCGAACATCGGAGAGTTCCAGGCGGCTGTGGACCTGTTCTTTCCAGAGGGCGACAAAACTTGCTGGATCAGCTGGACTCAGTCCTTGCAGCCACAGCTTTGAAGCGGTGTAATTTTGCGACAGGTCGTTCCACTCGGCCGGCCAACTGAGAAACCTCACGGGTCCGCGCACGACAAATTCGGCAGCCGCCAGGAAAAGAAAGATCCAGAGAATAATTCTTAGATTTCCGAAGGCTGGGGCCCGGGGACGTTGACGTTGTGCGATGGCTTCCATTCAGCCTTGGTTCCCGGAAGAGCAGACTTCGCGAAGCACAGACGCAACTCGGTCTTGCTGCTCCTCGGTCATTTCCGAGAAAAGCGAAAGGATCAGTCCTTCATGTTGGGCTTGCTCACTCTCGGTCAGGTTGAGGCAGCTTCCGCCGGGTTCGCACTCAGCCTGCGCGCAGCGCCACGTTCCTGCCTCTCGGTATGCGGGTTCCAGATGCGAACACATGATGCCTCGACGAGTGGCGATGCCTTCGTCGAGCATCTTCTGCATTACGGTGCGCTGGTCTATGTTTCTTGGCAGACGGATGCAGAAGCTTTGCCAGTTCGGCCGCGTCCAGTTCGGCTCGTGGGGCAAGATAAGCCCTGGAATGTCGCGGAGCAATTGCTTGTAGCGGCTGGCTAGCCGGCGTCGGTGCAAGATCGCTTCGGGAAGGCGCTTCAGTTGCTCGCGTCCGATGGCTGCCTGGATGTCGGTCAAACGGTAGTTGAATCCAAGTTCCGGATAGGATTCGAACACTACGGTTGGCGACGAGTGCCGCACGGTGTCAGGCACGCTCATGCCGTGTTGTCGCCAGAGTCGGAACTTGGCATCCATTTCGGAACTCGCGGTGGTCAACATGCCGCCGTCGCCCGTGGTGAGCAGTTTGCGGGGATGGAAGGAGAAGCAAGCGACGTCCGCGTGGGGCTTGCCGATCTTTTCCCACTGACTTTGCCACAGAATCTCGCTTCCGATCGCGCAGGCAGCATCTTCCACAACAGGAATTCCGCGGAGACGCGCGATCTCGAGAATCGCCTTCAGGTCGCAAGGCATTCCCATCTGGTGAACGCAGAGAATGGCTCGAGTGCGTTCGCTGATGGCAGGCTCGATTTTCCGCGGATCAATGTTGAACGTTGCCGGATCAATATCGACAAAAACTGGTTTGGCGCCGCAGTAGCGAATGCTATTGGCAGTGGCGATGTAGGAATGACTTACGGTGATGACTTCGTCGCCGGAGCGCACGCCGACCGCGAGTAGCGCGAGATGAAGCGCAGTCGTGCCACTGGACACTGCGCAGGCATGCGGAGAACCGACATAGGCGGCAAACTCGCGTTCAAAGGCTGCGACTTCCGGCCCTTGCGTAACCCAGCCTGAGAGAATCGCCCGGCCCGCCGCCGCAACTTCTTCCTGGCCGAGATTCGGGCGCGCCACTGGAACAAAATCTTTAGGCATGAATGGGCACAACCCGCCCCTCCCAGTTGCGCAGAACTTCCTCCTCCAGTAATTCTTCCGGGGACTTGTCCTGGCTGGCGTACCAATCGCGAATCTTGGCGAGTCCGTCGCGGAGTCCGACCGTGGGTCGAAACTGAAATAGCTCACGGGCCTTCGAGCTATCAGCCATCAGGCGGGGCACATCACCGGGTCGGGGATCGGCATGCGAGATTTCTGCCTGCGGCCGATCCAGAACCTGCTTGATCGTGTCCGCCAGTTCGAGGACGCGAATTTCTTTTCCGGTGCCCAGGTTGAAAGTTTGTCCAATGGAGGATGCGGAAATCCCCGCCGCAATAATTCCGCTGGCGGTATCGCCGACATAGGTGAAATCGCGGGTCTGGGTTCCGTCTCCGAAGATAACCATGGGCTGCTCTGCCAGGCAGCGCAGCATGAACTTGGGAATCACTTCTCCGCTGTCCCCCTCGTGATGGCAGCGTGGGCCGTAGGCATTAAACGGCCTCAGGATCACAGTGGGATACTGGTAGGTATTCCAAAATGCGCGAGTGTAGCACTCGCCCGCCAGTTTGGAAGCGCCATACACGGTCATTGGAAATGTAGGTTGTTCTTCCGTCAGCGGCTCCGAAGTAACGACCATTCCATAGACCTCAGAGGTGGAGACGTAGACGAAACGACTGACGCCGATGCGGCGCGCTATGTTTAGAAGCCCGAGCGTGGCCGATGCGTTGACTTCGTGATTCTCATACGGGGAGTGAATGGAGTGGCGCACCCCGAGGCAGGCCAGATGGAAGATGATGTCTACGTCACGTACCAGCGAGGTCATCGACTTTGTGTCGCGGATATCCGCAACCATCAGTTCCACATTCTCGCCGAGCACGCCGTCGAGATTTTCACGCCGTCCGTTGACCAGGTTATCGACGATGCGCACGGCAAAGCCCTGTGCGGCGAGTTGCCGCACGAGTTCGGAGCCAATGAATCCGGCGCCGCCAGTTATGAGAACACGCTGCATGGAACATAACCCCCAGGGAAGGTGAAAATGGAATGATGATTCTATCAGCCGGGAGAACTAGCCGGATGATTGAATCGTGGATCCAGAACTGGACTCGACCTCCAGGCGGTTGCGGAGTTGCGCCAGGGTGATACCCTTGACGGCAAGCAGGCAGCTCCCCGCCACAATGTTCGCTACAAATACCCAGGCGTGGATGACCACCGTTAGAGCCAGCGCGCTGCTGGCGGCGAGTCCTGCCAGTTTGAACGCCTCCGTCCCAAATAGTTCGTAGGTGCCTAAGCCACCCGGCGCGGCTGGAATCATGAGGCCTAGACCGAGAATCGCCGAAGCGACGACTGCTGATTTTAGCGACACACCGAGTCCCAAGGCTCTGGCCAGACCCCAGATCGATCCGGCTTCAGTGGTCCAGATCGCCGCGGTCAGCAACAGCAGAGTCAGCATCTGTCCCGCAGAACCGACGGCGCTGAGCCCATCTGCAAACGAGGTGAGCAGGCCGTCGAATCTCTCCTCAAGTGTTGAAAGATGCACCGCGCGGAAGCTGCTTCGCACTATGTCGATCAGGAGGCGCGACTGATAGCGGAGGGCGACGAGCAAGACCAGCCCTCCACCAAAAATCAAAATCGCTAGGCGCAACAGGTCAAGCACCCAATGTAGCGGATGCAATGCCCAAATGGCGAACAGAACCATCCCCACGAGCGCCAACCCGTCCAAGACTTTCTCGACTGCTAGAGTCGCCAGAGTCCGGCTGCTTTCGTTGAGTGAACCCGCGCGTCCGACGAGGATACAACGGGCCAGATCACCCGCCCGACCCGGCAATAGAAAGTTGGCCATGTTTCCGATGCCTAGAACGGTTAGGCAAGCGACAAGTTTAGGCCGCGAGGCGGGAGGAAAAATCAACTGCCAGCGCCACGCCCGCAACGGTAAATTTACGAAGAAGATCGCCAGCGGAACCAGGAGGAACGGGCCGTTCAAACGCCCGAGGGCATTGCAGGACTGTTTGAGGTCGACTTGACGGAGAAGAAGGGCGAGACATCCAAGGCCGATAAGAACGCCCACCACGGCCGATTGGACGCGGAACCTACGTCCCAAAGCGCCGCCCCACTTGTTGCGGTTTTGTATCGGCGCTGGTATCCATCTCCGACGAGTCTTCCAGGAAATAGATGGGGCGTTGGCGGGCGGCTTCCAAGGTCCTCCACAGGTATTCACCCAGAATGCCCAGCATCATCATCTGCACCCCGCCCAGCACGAGCACTACTACGATCAGCGATGACCAACCCGGCACCGGAGTGCGCGTCATCAGCCGCAGCACGACCACGACAAGAGCATAGCCAAATCCCAAGAAACTGAAGAGCATTCCGAGGTAGGACATGGCGCGCAGTGGGGCATATGAGAAAGAGACGAACGCATCGGCGAACGCCGTCAACTTTTTCTTGAGCGTCCATTTAGTGGTGCCCGCGGCTCGTTTCTCTTTGGTGTAGGCGACCTGCGCGGAAGAGAAACCTAACCTGGCGACTTCGCCGCCAAGGCTGGGATTGCTGCCCGCTGACTTCAGCAACGCATCCATGACCTTCCGGTCCAGCAAGGAAAAGTCTGAGCCGCGCGGAGGAAGATTCACTTCGCCGAGGAGATTCAGTAAACGGTAGAAGGTGTTGGCCAGGAATAGGTCGGCCTTCGAGACGCCTTCGCGTTCTTCTCTCACGGCCCACACTACATGGTGGCCGGCCCGCCACAAATCCAGCATCTGCAAGATTAGTTCCGGCGGATCCTGCAAATCGGCAGCCAGAAAGACGGCACACTCGCCGCGCGCCTGTGCCAGCCCCGCGAGGATGGCTACGTGGCTTCCGCTATTCTTGGCGAGACGGACAAAGCGGAATCTCGGATCGCTGCGGCAGATTTCCTTTAAGAGGTCTGGAGAACGATCGGACGAATGGTCGTCGGCCAAAATTACTTCCGCCTCGAGGGGGGCAAGTCGCGCCATGAACGAGTGCAAACGTTCCACGAGAGCCGGAAGTACGGCCTCTTCGTTGTAAACGGGAATGACGATGCTGAGTTCGGGGCCACCCATACAGTTCATCAAAATTCGCATCTAGTGTATCGGAGTCAGGCCCGAAGTCCCGCAGAATTCCTGACTAGACTTCGGGCGCACTTCTCTACCCAGAGCAGGTCGACGGTTGGGTCCACCCAGAGGTTCATGATCCGGCGGGCGAATTCACCTGCATTCGGGCAGGCATCGGCAGGCCGGAAGAAATCGTTTACTGGCCAATACAGGTTCGAGACGTGGAAACCGTCGCGCCGTATGGCGTCGCTGAAATCGACCAACTGGTCAGGAAAATTTACCAACATGGAATAACGCCAGCAGACACCGCTCTGTTGCCATTGGCTGAAGCGTTGCCAATTTCCGTCGGCCAAAATTTCGTCGTATTGCTGCGCATTGCGGTAACGATGCTGAAGGATCTGTTGCAATCGAGGCCAGGCGCCAGCCAGTGCCGCGGGATTCTTCATGCGGCGCAGGTAAAGCGCACGAAACGCGGGCTGCAATTTCAGAAACGCGCTCGAGACCTCATCCACAGCGCGAGCCCTCAATAAGCCAACGAGAGAGTGATGAAGATTGCGATAGCTGAGCGCGAGCGTTTTGGCTTGGGCCTCGTCGATCTGTGGCGGCAACGGATCAGAATCAGCGAATGCCGTGCAGATAGCCACCAGCTTCGGAGAGCGGATCAGCAAGGCTCCGCCACCACATTCCAAAATCTTGGTCGGGTTGAAGCTGTACACCGATAGATCGCCGACTGAGCCTGCGACCGCGCCATCCGGTAAGCGTGCACCTAAGGCCTGTGCCACATCCTCGATGAGAAGAACATTCCTGGAACGGCACCATTCGGCTAGCGGACGCAGGTCCGCCGTCTGACCAAAGAGGTGGATGAAGACTATAGCGCAGGTTTGCGGAGTCCAGCGTTGCTGAATGTGCTGGAGAGTCGGCATTCCCGTGTGGGGATCGACATCTGCGAATCGCGGCGTAACTCCAGCCAGCAGGGCGGCATTCGCCGGCGTTGCACAGGAGATCGCGGGCAGAATCACCTCGGCTTCTTTGGCTTCCGCGCCGGCCGATTTGCGGGCAATGGTGTAGGCGCGATAGAGCGCGGTCGCGGCTCTTCCGTACCACTCGATGGCCGCGCAGCCGGTTTCGCGCAGCAGGTCGGCTTCGACCGGTAGAAGGATTTCGTGCGTCTCCGCTTTTTGCAGAAGTGAACTCATGCACTCCGCCGTTGCTGATGACCTCTCCAGCGCTCCGCTGCATCCGAGACCGTAACCCACTCGAAGTCGTGTCCCAGGCGACGCAGGCTTTCCGCCATGGAAATCAAGTTTGCGCTAAGCGCTTGCGTCGAACGGGAGTACAGCGCATCGTTCCCTTGAGTGGCGAGCACCTCGTCCGGATGAAAGATCATGACCCAGATCAACAAATCAGCGGGCGAAACCTTGCAGGCATTCTCCCAGTTCTTCAACGCGTTTGCAAAGAGATGCGGATGCACGGCGGGATTCATATAACGCAGCCGAGACGATGCATCGTGAGGCGCCTGCAAGTGCCAGGTGTTCATGGGAAGCTCGAGCAAAGAGCGTGCTTGACCGGCCTTGCACAGATCAATCGAATCAGGGAAGTAGGGCTGGTTGGGAGCGCCCGTCCAATTCATGGGATGGCCGGTACCTCCGGTGCGCCCAGGGATTGCAGTCGAATCGCAGCGAAATCCTAGGCGCTCGACAGCGGCGTAGGTTTCGGGCAGATGCCAACCTTCGCCGTTGCGAAATGCGGTCGCTGGAACGATTATCCTCAGGGCGTTCCACAGACGTTCAAGTTCTTCCTTCGCCTGATGCGGATCCGTGATGATGACCGCATCGTCCTTCGGGATGCGCTGAGTGTATAGATGTGGATGCCATGCGACTTCATCGCCGGCCTTTTTCACGTTCGTCCAGAACGTGTCGTAGGTTTCGAGCAGATAGGCCGCGTTTCCGAGAATGCTTTCCAATTGGCCGTCCGCGCGGACGAACCAGGTCATGGGCACTCGTCCCAACGTGCTTTCAAGAGCAGCGAGTTCTTCCGGCAGACGCTGCACCTTCTCCAGGCCATTCCACTCCAAGGATCGCCGGTTGGGATTCCTGCCATTCAGGCCGTCGGGATCGGTATCGAGCGTCAAACACAACAGGTGCCTCTTCACTGACGAAGCCCCCGCAGATTGAGCGGCGCTGTCGTCATCATGAATGCGCCAACTCTCGGAACTCGACCAACTCGGCTGCGTGGCGCGACGTGCCGTCGGCATAACGAATCGAGATCTCACGGCAGCCGCGGTCGGCATGCTCGACGGCTTCGCGCAGACTTTCGCCGACTGCGACCAGAAACCCGGCTCGTTCCGAGGTGCTGCGCAGAGCGCGAATCTCTTCGCCTGGTTGCACTGTGACGCCTACATCCAGGACGCGGCCGTCCGCAAGCAAAGTTTCGGGTATGTCTATTTCTTGCGCGACTCCGGGTGGAAATACGAGGAAGCGGTAATCGGCGCCCCGACGACTAGTGGACGCGAAATTCACGGGTGGCATTCCGCAGGCCATGCGGCAGGCTTCCACGAATTCATTTACGCCACTCACATGGTGTGCGATCTGCGGAGTGTGTCCGCCACCGCAACGCGCGCCGAGTTCGAAAAGAACGGGACCGTCATCGGTAAAACCGAATTCGACGTGGGCGGCGCCCTGCGTCAGTCCGAGCGCGGCCACCGCTCGATGACACATGTCGGCAACCTTCCGTTCCTGCTCGGTGGTGAGTTGGGCAGGGTATTGGACGCTAACGTCGACACGATAGGGCCGCAACGATTTGATTTTCTGGCCGATGCATAGAAGCGAAGTCTTGCCATTCCAGATGAGTACCTCGGCGCTGTGCTCGCTGCCCTGCACGCAACGCTCGATCACCACGTTTGAGTCAGGAAGACCACCGGCTTGAGCCACCTGGAGGGCACCGGCGACATCCTCTGCGCGCTCGACTCGCGTGACCCCGCGCGAACCGCCGAAACTTCTGTCGGGTTTGAAAATCAGAGGGAACGGGCCGAGTTTGTCCGCAGCGCGGCGAGCCTGATCCAAAGTGGCCACAATTGAGAAATCTGTGGAGTACTTGCCCATTCGTTCCCATTTTTGGCGCATCGCAGCTTTGCTGGTGGCATTTGCGGCGGCTTCTTCCGAGATGGAAGGAAGGCCGAGCCGTGCTGAAATGCTGGCCGCAGCGCGGACACCGACTTCCGCCATGCTGACAACTCCGTCAATGCTGCCTTGTGCTGCGATTGCTTTCGTCAGCGCTTCGCAATCGTTGAGGTCGATGGGCAGTGCGTAGTCGGCTGCTTTGAGCCCCGGTGCGAGAGGATTCTTGTCGGCAACGAACGTCACGAATCCGGCTTCCCGAGCCGCATGAATGGACGGAACGTTGTAGCGTCCGGCGCCGAGAATAAGGATTCGCTTGGAGTGCATGCAATGAGGTGTCTCGGACGTAGTCTAACTCGCGCTCGTGCCGGCGAGCTGGGGCGCGACCAGGCGGCGGTTGATTTCCGCCTGCACCCGGCGCACCCGGGCTGTGTCTTCGTCGCCGAAGCGAAAGCGGACGCCACCTTGGCCGTCACACACACCGATGACCCGTGTCGGATGATGCACGCTGTCGACAAGCACGTCGCCGGATTGTCCCATCGCGCCTCCGGCGACTACGGGGACGCCGTCGAGAACTTCCCAGCCGAGCGCCTCGCTGGTTTTCATCAGTGAGTCGTGAGCAGCGGAGAGAGTTCCAGTCAAGGCTGGCCAGATGTTCACGCGCAACAACTGGCATCCGCGGCGTTGCGCTTCGGCGATTCCATCGGGTAGGATCGTTCCGATGCCGGCGTCGAGGACATACGTTTTGCTGGAGAGGCGCTCTGCGAAGCGCCGATTGAACCAAGGCGATCCGTCCGGCCACACGACGACGGTGCTCGCTTTCGAAAGCGCCTCGAACGCGCAACCAGCATCCCCCTTCATGTAGGAGAGTTTCAACTCTTTCCCTTCGAGCGACAGCGTGCGCATTCCGTCGATCGGCGACACCGCTGGAGGCTGCCCTGGGTCTTGCAGCAGCGTGACGCGTGCGCCACGCTCAGCAAACCTCAGAGCGAGAAACCGGCTGCGGGGATGGTCGCCGGCAATCACGATCTCGGAATCGTTTAGCACTTCATGAAGAAGACGAACGACCTGATCTTCTACGGCCTCGACCCACACGCGGCTGTCGAGATAGGTGAGCAGGGCCGTCTTGTTCAGGATAGCTACTGCCGTTTCGGCGGCGTTCACTGGGCCGACAGGCTTGCGGTCGACATCGAGGAGTACGACGTCGACCCGGCTTTCGATAGCGCGCAAAACGGCGCCGAGATGCTCGTCGCTCGAAAGCGACACCGACCCAACGACGTGCGACTGCGTCGAGTGGATGTTGCCCGAGACCAGAAAGTCGGCCAGCGGTTTCTCCGCGGTAACAACGTTCAACGCAGAGAATTTCCCCGCCTTTACCGCACGGGCACGAAGTTCCCTCAATAATATGTCCAACGCTTCTGCTGAGGTCTTGTCCTTGCCGGCTTCGACGCGGAAGGCCGGGATCGACAGCACGCGAGGCATCTTGAGCGTAGCTAGTTCGTGGCTCAGGCGTTCCAACAATTCGTCTGGAGCTGATACCTGATCTTCCTGGCACAGGCGCACGATCAAGTCACGCACGTCGATGTCATGCTTGCGCGCGTAACTTTGCACCTTACCGGTGAATGACGAATGAAACTTGGCGAGCCCGCCGGTGACGGCCATTGGGTCTATGCCGCGCTTGCCGAGGAGCGGTTGAATGAGCCCCTGGCCTACGTCCATGGCGGCCTTGAGATCGATATGTGACAGGGCTCTGCGGCGTTGCAGAATCGCGACTAACACTTCGGTCACCGTGTTGCCGGCTGAGCGTCCCATGCCTTGCAGGGAAGAGTCGACCAGGACCGCGCCTTCGTCGATTGCCCGCAGTGTATTGGCCATCGCTAACGAAAGATTGTCGTGCCCGTGGTATCCGAGAGGGGATCGGCTCTCCGCTTTTGCGGCTTGCAGGTAGGCGGCCACCGAATCCGGATCCATACTGCCGGCAGAGTCCACCAGGCACGCAATATCTGCGCCCCACTTGTGCACCTGCGCCACGACATTGCCAAACTCCGCAGGGGAGACTGCGTACGACTTCATCGCATTGTAAGAGACGATCAGTCCCAATTCTTTGGCCAACGCGATGTAGGGCTCGGCCTGGATCGCCTCGGTGACATTGGTGCCAACGCGGAGGAACGACATTCCATAGCGCGCGGCGAGACGAATATCATCTCCGCGTCCAATGCCGGGGATAAAAAACATCCCCCACTTCGCATGCTGGAGCGCCTGCGCCGCAGCCTCCATGTATTCTTCATCGGTGGCAGCGGCCATGCTTTTTCCTGATTGTGAGGCGTTGAGACCCAAGCCGTGTCCGACCTCGATCCAGCGGAATCCGGTGCTCTCGAGCGCGGCGGCGATGGTCGCAGTGTCTTCCGCGGTGAACTGGAAGTCGATGAGGTAGGACCCATCGCGGAGGGTCACTTCGAGAATGTCGGGAATGACTTCGAATGTAGCCATGACGAGCCTTTGAAGCAGCCTTGCTACGGTACGACTTTAGCGCAATCTTGCTCTAGCGCGAAGCGATGGTCTGCGTTCTACTGGGAACAGCTTTCTTGACGACGCCGGAAACTTCCGCGACTGCCGCGGATGAAAGTTCGGGATACAAGGGGAGCGAGAGAACCTGCGCTGCGGCCTCTTCTGAGCGCGGAAAACCGCCCCGTCCGTAGCCCAGATCAGCATACGCTGGCTGGAGATGCACCGGCACGGGATAATGAATGCCGGTCTGAATTCCTTCCGCCTGCAGGGCGGATTGCAGGCCGTCGCGATCGTCGGTCCGAAGCGTGTAAACGTGATAGACATGTCGCGCCCACGGCATCTCAGTGGGACGTTCCACTCCTGCATCCGCTAAATGCTGGTTGTATTGAGCGACGACCGCGCGGCGCGCTTCGGTCCACTGCTCGAGATAGCGCAGTTTCACGCGCAAGATTGCGCCCTGAAAGCCTTCCATGCGGTAGTTGTATCCGCGCAAAATATGATGGTACTTGCGATCCTGTCCCCAGTCGCGCAGCATGCGGACCGTGCGCGCGTGCTCGGCATTATTAGCGGTCACAGCGCCACCCTCGCCGTAGGCGCCTAGATTCTTGCCGGGATAGAAGCTGAAGCACGCCATATCGCCGATGCTGCCTACGGGGCGTCCTTTATATTTCGCGCCGTGCGCTTGCGCGGCGTCTTCGATCACAGCGAGACTCTTCCGCCGCGCCACCTCCATGATCGGGTCCATATCGGCGGGCTGGCCGTAGAGATGAACGGGTAGGATCGCCTTGGTGCGGGGCGTGATGGCAGCCTCAACCGCGGCGGGATCCATAGTGAAGGATCGGGGATCGATGTCGACGAGAACGGGGCGCGCTCCGGTGTAGCAGACCGCAGCGACGCTCGCGACAAAAGTGAACGGGACGGTGATGACTTCATCGCCGGGACCAACGCCCGCAGCGAGCAAGGCCAAATGCAGCGCGCTGGTGCCCGAATTCAACGCAATGCACTCCGTGGTACCGCAGTAGGCCGCGAATTCCTGTTCGAACCCCGCAACCTCGGAGCCAAGCACGAACTGGCAACTGTCGAGCACGCGAGCGATCGCTGCATCAATCTCGGGCTTGATGCTTTGGTACTGTGCTTGCAGATCGAGGTAGGGAACTTTAACGTTTGCCATGAAATGTCTGCGAATCGAACCTCTATTCTCTCACTGCCGAGGCTATGCCGTTGCCCCAAGAGTGGTGAGGCGCAGGTCGACTGGACGGCCGTGCTGCGCCATCGACTGCGACGCGGCCTGCAAAATCTCGACCACGCGGAGTCCCGAGTTGCCTCCGGTTATCGGTTCCCGTTGCTGCTGAATGCAGTGAACAAAGTGGTCAATTTCGTGACGGAGGGCTTCGGAAACATCGATTTGCGGGGCCAGCATATCTCCCGTTCGGTAGCCGACCAGCAACTGATAGAGTTTTTCCGGGTTCTGCTGATTGTTCAGGGTGATGCCTTTGTCGTAGACCTTGATTTTTTCGCTTTGCTCCAAGTCGTCGTAGACAATCATCTTGCGGCTGGCGCCGATCAGCGTGCGCCGAAGTTTGACTGGTGCCAGCCAGTTGGCATGGATGTGCGCGATCTGGCTGCCTTCAAAAAAGAGAGTGAGGTACGCAATATTCTCCGGTCCTCCCGGGACGTGGCTGAGACCAGTGGCAGAGACCGCGCAGGGCCGGAACGGCAAGACATAATCCATGATCGAGAGATCGTGCACAGCGAGATCCCACAACACATTCACGTCGTGCTGAAACAGCCCAAGGTTTACGCGGACTGAATCGTAATAGTAAATCTCGCCGAGACTGCCGCTGTCGACGAGTTCGCGGATCTTGCGGACGGCGCCCGTGTAAACGAAGGTGTGATCGACCATGAGGACGAGGTTTCGTTTCTGCGCCAGGTCCATCAAGTGCTGGACTTGGTCGGTGCTGGAGGCCAAGGGCTTCTCGACGAGCACATGCTTGCCTTCCTGCAACGCGCGCAGCGCCAGGTCGTAATGAGTGGAGACCGGTGTAGCGATTGCCACGGCATCGATCGTCGGGTCTTGAATCAATTCGCGAAAACTCTGCGTTGTCTGGATCGAAGGGTATCGGCTGTTGACCAGGGCAAGCCGGTCCGCCCGCAAATCACTGACATAGGCAACGTGCATGCCCGGGGTTTCAAAACAATTTCGTACAAGATTCGGGCCCCAGTAGCCGTACCCGATTACACCAATCCGAATCAAAAGGTCCTCCCCGAACTTGCCGGGTCCAATCCTTACTTCTGCGGGACAGCGCGACCGAGTCGCGCGGGAACACCCTTGGCGATGGTGTTTGCTGGCACGTCGTGCGTAACGACAGCTCCGGCGCCGACCAGCGCTCCTTCGCCGATGGTGATACCACCCATTATGACCGCTCCGCTCCCGATGGACGCGCCGCGCTTCACATGTGTGGAGACAACCTTCCAGTCGGCCTCGGTCTGCAGGCGGCCGTCCTCGCTTGCCCGGGGGTAGATATCGTTAATGAACATGACGCCGTGGCCTACGAATACATCGTCTTCGATGGTGACTCCTTCGCAAACAAAGGTGTGCGACGAGATCTTGCAGCGGCTCCCAATGGATGCATTCTTCTGGATCTCGACGAAGGCTCCGATCTTGGTGTCGTCGCCCACGGTGCAGCCGTAGAGATTGACCAAATCAGGGTGGAAAACCTTGACTTCGCGGCCCAGGACTACGTTGGCAGAAATTGGCATGAAGACCGTTGTCGGTTTGTCCCTTGGAGCGAAAGTGCCGTATGCGGCGGAGTTCCTCCGCGTCTTAAATACAGCAAATCGCACGATACAACAGAATAGTGCGGGTATCAACTGCGACCTGTTTCTGCCTTAATATGGTTGCTTCAAGATCGGTACGCTCGATCGGGGATGACAGTCTGAATGTGCGGAATCTTCGGCATTGTTGCGCGGAACGCCCGAGTCCCGGAAGGTGTCCTCGAACGAGGCACGCAGTCGCTCGCGCATCGCGGGCCGGATGACTCGGGGACGATCCTGCTACGCGATTCGACGCCCGACTCAGTGGAAATCGGCCTGGGTAACCGCCGTCTGGCTATTCTTGATCTCTCGCCGCTGGCTCACCAGCCCATGCACGATGCCGAAACGGGGAACTGGATCGTCTACAACGGGGAGATCTACAACTTCCGCGACATTCGGGACGAACTCCAAAAAGCCGGCACAAGTTTTGTCAGCCTCTCTGATACTGAAGTCCTCCTGAAAGCTTATGCGCGCTGGGGAGAAGATAGCCTCACAAAGTTCCGCGGCATGTTTGCCTTCGCCCTGTGGGACGCCCGCCGGCATCACTTGCTCGTCGCGCGCGATCCGATGGGCATTAAGCCGCTGTATTACGCCCAGGCTGGTTCGTATTTTCTCTTTGCCTCTGAAGTTCGAACTTTACTTGGGACTGGCCTCCTGCAGCCGCGCATTGATCTGGGCGGCGTCATCAACTACCTGACTTTCGGTTCGGCCTATGATCCGCTCACTCTTGTGCAGGGCATTCGCGCGCTTCCTCCCGGGCACACCCTGACATGGGAAGGCGGAGTTCTGCGACAGGCTTCTTACTGGGATCTGGTCGACTCACCGGTAGCTGGTCGAGATTCGGCAAAGTCGTTCGCCGCGAATGAAAAGGTAGTTTCCGAGCAATTGCAGCCGGTTCTGGAAGAAGCCGTCCGTCTTCAGTTAGTCAGCGATGTGCCAGTGGGATTGTTTCTTTCCGGAGGCATTGATTCGAGCGCGCTGGTCAGTATTCTCAGCCGTGGCGGCGTGACTCCCAGCACGTTCTCCGTCGTCTTTCGGGAAGCCGAGTTTTCGGAAGCGGAACATTCGCGTGCCATCGCTACCAGGTTTCATACCGATCATCACGAAATCAATGTTTCACAGACGGATGTTCTGGCCTCGATTCCTGATGCGTTGAGTGCGATGGACCTGCCCACCATGGACGGGATCAATACCTACTTCGTCTCGCGGGAAACGCGAAGGGCAGGGGTGAAGGTCGCGCTGTCTGGCCTCGGGGGAGACGAGATCTTCGCCGGGTATTCATCGTTCCATACCGTGCCGCGCATGGAACACTTCGCGCATTTCTGGAACATGGTGCCCCGGTTGGTTCGCGGACAGGTCTCCTCGGTGTTTGCCTCTCTCTCCGCGGTAAATGATCAGAATCGCAAACTGGCTTCGCTGGGTGGCGATAACGGCCGGCTCTTGCATCCATACTTCTTGAGTCGAATGTTATTTACGCCTTGCCAGCGCGATCTCCTTTTGCGCGACGCAGGTCGGGAGACTGAAATCGCTACCGCATCGCAACGCGAACGGCTGCTGCTCGCGCTCGCACTCGATCCGATCAATCGTGTTTCCTATCTCGAGTCGCGCTGTTATATGCTGAATACACTGTTGCGCGACGCCGATGGGATGAGCATGTCGCAGGGTTTGGAGGTCCGAGTTCCCCTGATCGATCACCAGCTAGCCAAAACCGTTCTCGCGCTTCCGGGCGCATGGAAACTGAATGGTACGCCCAAGAAACTTCTGGTAAACGCGCTCGCGGGATCGCTGCCCGACGAGATTGTCCGCCGCCCGAAACGCGGCTTTACGCTGCCCTTTGAGCGCTGGTTGCGGCAGGAGTTGCGACCTGAAATCGAGCCAGTGCTGGGGAGGAAGCGGATCAGCGGGGGTCCCTTGGGGGAGCTGCTGCACGGCAATCAAGTGGAGCGAGTCTGGAGCGATTTTCTGAATGGCGAGACCTCATGGTCGCGCCCGTGGTCATTGTACGTCCTGCAACGCTGGTGCGAACTGCACCTGTAGATTGTTCTCCGATGCCAAAAGTCGAAGAAATCGCCCAGTCGCAGCCTGTGACGCCAACGGCAAAACTGCCAGTCAGCGTGATCGTGGCTGCGCGGAACGAAGAGAAGAATCTGCCTCGTTGTTTGGAGGCGTTGCGAAATGTCGGCGAGGTCTATGTCATCGACTCGGGGAGCACGGATGCCACTTCGGAGATCGCGCGCTCGTTCGGAGCCAAACTGGTGCAGTTCCACTATCAGGGTGGTTGGCCGAAGAAGCGGCAGTGGGCGATCGAAAATCTACCTCTTGGGTTTGACTGGATTTTTCTGGTTGATGCGGACGAAGCGCTGACGCCGCAACTGGAAGAGGAAATCCGCGGAGCAATCTGCGATCCAAGTATTATCGGGTATTACATCTCGCTGCGGATGTATTTTCTGGGCCGGCTGCTTCGCCATGGTGGCGCGGGCTTCTGGAAACTGTCGCTTTTCCGTCGAGGCAAAGGCGGTTACGAATGCCGTTTGAAAGATCAGGACTTCTCCATGGCCGACATGGAAATTCACGAACACGTCGCAGTGGATGGAGCCACCGCCCGGCTGAAGAATCCTCTGGCACACCGCAACGTCGAGTCGTTGTCGCGCTACATCCGGAAGCACGATGAATATTCAAACTGGGAGGCGAAGGTGTGGCTGGAGAGCGAAGCGAATGGACAAATCGCTCCTTCGTTTTTCGGCACACAGGCCCAGCGGCGCCGCTGGCTCAAGTCCAAGTTCCTCGGCATTCCCGGCGCTCCGTTGTGGTTCTTCTTATTCAAATATCTGTTCAACCTGGGATTTCTGGACGGCGTTCCCGGCTTGATCTATTGCGGATTTCAGGCGGTACAGGTGTTTCATGTGAAGTCGAAGATCTATGAACTGCGGCGGGTCCAAGGGAACGAAGATTTAAACCAGGGGTAGGATCTAAGATGAGCGGCTTGGCGGAAAACACGGTCGTGGCCTGGCGTGGCAAGGGTGGCAAGTATTCCGACCGGGCGCCGTTTTCTCCGTCGCAGGGTTACCCGGAATATGATTTCGGCGATACTTCATCGGAACTGAACGTTGCTTACGAGGGTGTTCGTGGTTGTTTTCGAACTGGAGGTTTGGATCTTACCAACTTCGGAACGCGCGAGTGGAATCCACTCGGGGAGTTGATTCACCCGGGCGAGACCGTCCTGTTGAAGCCGAACATGGTGCATCAGCGCCATCCGCGTGATCCTCGCGGCTGGCTGTATGTGATTACTCACGGCAGTGTGATTCGAGCGGTCGCGGACTATGTTTGGAAGGCGGTTGGTCCCAAAGGGAAGATCATTCTCGCCGATGCGCCTCAGACGGATGCATCCTTCTCGGAAATGTCCCGTCTTCTCGGACTTGACGTGATTCGCGATTTTTATCTGGCTCGCGGACTGTCGTTCGAACTGATCGATCTGCGCCAGGAAGAGTGGAGCACGCGGGGTGATGTGATTGTAGAGCGGCGCAAGCTTCTTCCCAATCCATACGGATCAGTCGCTTTTGATCTGGGATCGACCAGCGAGTTCGTGGATCACACCGGCGCTGGCCACTACTATGGTGCGGACTATGATGCGGGCGTGGTCAATCGTCACCACACTGGAGGGCGCCACGAATATCTGATCGCCGGATGCGCGATCAAGTGCGACGTTGTATTCAGCCTGCCGAAGTGGAAGACGCACAAAAAAGCAGGGATCACCGCGAGCCTCAAAAATCTGGTCGGGGTCAACGCTGATAAGAACTGGCTGCCACATCATACCGAAGGTGCTCCGGAGCGCGGAGGAGACGAACATCCCAATCCTGATTTGAAACACCGCGCCGAGAGAAAGGTGGCGGCTGCGATTCGCGGGCTGTCACAACGGATTCCGGTCGTGGGTCCCTGGGTCCATCAAGTGGCGCGCAGCGTGGGGAAGCCAGTGTTCGGCGACACCGAGAACACCGTGCGCAGTGGCAACTGGTTTGGCAATGACACCATTTGGCGCATGTGCCTCGACCTGAACAAAGTCGTGTTTTATGGCAATGCGGACGGAACGCTGCGCGATCCGCGGAAGGGGCGCAAGCGGCACTTCGTTCTTGTGGATGGAATCCTTGCGGGCGAGGGCAGAGGACCGCTAAACCCGGATCCTGTACCGGCGGGAGTGCTATTGTTTGGCGTGCATCCCCCGAGTGTCGACGCAGTCTGCGCGTATCTCATGGGTTTTGATCCCGATAAGATCCCGATTGTGTTTCGGGCGTTTCAGTGTCGGCATCTTTCCTTGGCCGATCACGGTTGGCGAGAAATCGTGGTGCGCAGCAACGAGGCTCTTTGGAATCGTAGCCTGCCTGAAGTTTCCGCGCAGGAGACTTTTCACTTCGCACCGCACTTTGGCTGGAAGGGGCACATCGAACTGTGTTCCGCGCTCGACAATATTACGGATGAGGCGGGCGAGGCGGTCCGGCCATGAGTGAGTCACTTCTCGCGGAACAAATTTACCCGCGCCTGCCGGTTTTTCTCCAAAATGCGGCTTGCTGGTACTACGGGAAGAAAGAAGCCCGGGTGCGCTTGGGGCCAATATTCGAACGGCGCTTGCGGGAACTGACGGATTCGGACACGTGGACCGCGAGCGAGATCGAAGCGTATCAGGATGAAAAGCTGCGGTCGCTAGTCCGCCATGCGTTCGAAAATGTTCCTTATTACAAAGAGCGCTGGAAGGGACTGAAGATCGCTCCCGAGGACATTCGAAGCCGCAGAGATCTGCACAAATTGCCGATCCTGACCAAAGAAGAAGTTCGCCAGAATGCAGACCGCCTCATCTCGCAGAAAATCCCGCGGCGCGAATTGCTGGAGCGGCACACGAGCGGGACGACGGGCAAAGCCTTGCACTTTTACATGACCGAAGAGGCGGTTGCCTTTCAGTGGGCGGTGTGGTGGCGTCACCGCGGGCGCTTCGGTGTGACGCCGGGGAGTTGGCATGCGAATTTCACGGGACAGCGGGTGGTCCCGATTACTCAACGCACGCCTCCTTACTGGCGCTGGAATCGTCCCATGCGGCAGGTGTTGATCAACATGCAGAGCCTGACGCCGGGCAAGATCGCAAGCATCGTCGAGATGCTCAACACGCAGCACTTTGATTTTTACTGTGGGTATCCGTCGTTCATCCATATGCTGGCGGTTAACGCGACTGAAGCTGGGCTTCGCCTCACATCTCCTCCTCGCGTGATCTTCACGGGGGCCGAGAACATGCTCGACTTTCAGCGACGCGGCATCGAGGCCTTTACAGGCGCCGTTCTTACGGACCATTACGGCTGCACCGAAGCTTGCTGCAATGCCTCTCGATGCCCACAGTTCGTTTACCATGAAGACTTCGAGTTTGGAATCATGGAGGGCATCGAACGTACACCGGGCGATCCGGGCAAGACAATTGTGTGCACCGGATTTGCTTGTGATGCTTTTCCGTTCATACGATACGAGGTAGGAGACACCGCCGTCTGGCGAGACGAGTCATGTTCGTGCGGCCGCAACTCCAGAACAATCGAGCGTGTGGAGGGACGGTGTGACGACTATATCGTTACGCCTGAAGGTGCGCGAATTGCCCGCCTCGACTATCTCTTTAAGGATGCACTCAATGTGAAGGAAGCGCAGGTTCTCCAGGAGAGTCTCGGTCAGATTACGATTCGTCTGGTGCCGCGTAGCACATACAGCGTAAGGGACGAACTTGAGATCAAACGGGACATCGCGACCTGGCTGAGTCCGTCGCTGGTTGTGCGCTTCGAATATGTTCAGGAAATTCCAAGAGGACAGAACGGAAAATTCCGAGCCGTACTCTCGCAACTCAAATCGGTTTCGCAGGCTCCAGTTGCAGAACAGGTACATCATTGAAGCAAGTTCTCCAAGACGCGCGCTCGGGCGAAATCACGGTGGCAGAGGTTCCTGCGCCGCAACTACTGCCGGGGTGTGTGCTGGTGCGGATCGCGGCGTCGGTTGTGTCGGCGGGCACCGAGCGTGCCTCGGCACAATTTGCGCAGAAGAGTCTGCTGCAGAAGGCGCAATCGCGGCCAGATCTGGTGCGGGAAGTCATCAGCAAAGTTCAGCGCGACGGACTCTTTTCGGCGATTCAGGCGGTGCGTAGCCGTCTCGACCAACCACAGAGTCCGGGGTACAGCAGCGCAGGAACGGTCCTCTCAGTCGGCGAGGGAGTGGTAGATCTTCGGCCCGGAGACCGAGTCGCTTGTGCCGGCGCAGGATTTGCGGTTCATGCCGAGGTCGCTTGCATTCCGCGACTGTTGGTGGCACGGATTCCTGAGCGCCCTTCCGGCGGTGAACAGGTTCCATTCGATGAAGCTGCTTTCGGAACTTTGGGAGCGGTCGCACTCCACGGGATCCGAACTTCCGACGTCAAGCTTGGTGATCTGGTCGCGGTGATTGGGCTGGGCCTTCTGGGGCAACTCACGGTGCAGTTGCTGAAAGCTGCGGGGTGCCGAGTGTTGGGAATGGACATCGATCCTTCGCGCGCTGATCTTGCGCTCCAGATGGGTGCCGAGGCAGCTGCCCGTTCGGCGTCAGTCTTTCGCGAACTCTGTGCGGAAGCGTCGCGTGGCGCCGGGATTGACTCCGTTCTGATCACTGCTGAAACTTCGAATAGCGACCCGGTCAATCTGGCTGGTGCGATCGCTCGCGACAGGGCGGTGGTCGTCGCAGTAGGCACGATCGGCATGGATATCGAGCGCAAGGCATATTACGAGAAGGAGCTCGATTTTCGTATCTCGCGCTCCTACGGTCCCGGCCGTTACGACGCAGCCTACGAGCAGAAAGGCCGTGATTATCCGATCGGTTACGTGCGCTGGACTGAGACCCGCAACATGGAAGCGTTCGTGCAATTTCTCGCTGAGAAGAAAGTGAACGTCGGTGCGCTGATCACGCACCGCTTCCCGATCGAGCGTGCCAAGAGCGCCTACGACCTGATCACGGGCAAGTCGCGAGAGCCTTTCTTGGGAGTCGTGATGCAATACGCGGAAACTGCAGACGAACCGCGGGCGCTTGCTCTTGTTCCGGAGCGTGCAACCGATGCAGTTGGTTTTCGATCAGTAACTGCCACGGAAGTTTCCGTGGGTTTGCTTGGCGCCGGAGCGTTCGCTGCGGGCACACTCGTTCCGGCGATGAAGGAGTCAGGGAACACGGAGCTGGTCGCCGTGTGTGCCGCGACTGGATCTCACGCGCGATATGTCGAGCACAAATTCGGATTCGGCTCGTGCACTACCGATGAAGCTCAACTCATCCACGATCCGGCTGTCAATGCCATTGTGATTGCCACTCGGCACCACTTGCACGCGAGGCAGGCTCTCGCCGCACTTGCGGCAGGGAAGCACGTCTTCTGCGAGAAACCGCTCTGCCTGTCGGAGGAAGAGTTGCAATCGATTTCAGGCGCATATCTCGGAATCGCTTCGATAGACCGGCCGGTTTTGATGGTCGGCTTTAACCGACGGTTTGCTCCGATGACGATGCGGATGAAATCGTTCCTCGCGCCGATCTCCGAGCCTCTGGCGCTGCACTATCGGATTAACGCCGGACATCTTCCACCCGACCATTGGGTAAACGATCGCGAACAGGGCGGCGGCCGCATTCTTGGCGAAGTTTGTCACTTCGTTGATCTGCTGATGTTCCTAGCGGGTTCGCCGATCGTAGAGGTCGAGGCGAGGGCCCTCGCCAATTCAGGACGTTACAGCGGAGACAATGTACAGATCTCGCTTCGTTTCGCCAACGGGTCAGAAGGCGCGATTAGTTATCTCGCGAACGGGGACCGCGCTTTCTCCAAGGAACGCATCGAGGTGTTCGGCGGAGGCAGCACGGCGGTCCTCGAGGACTTTCGCCGCGTCGAACTCGTCCGCGACGGCCGCAAAAAGACCATCCATTCGCGCTGGCGCCAGGATAAAGGACATCGCGCCGAGTGGGATGCCTTTGCGAAAGCGGTTCAGCAGAAGACCGGGGGGCCGATCCGATTCGAAGAGTTGGTGTGCTCTACTCTTGCGACAATCCGCATCGATAAGTCGGTGTCTAAGGGAGAACGGCTCGGAGTGGATGCCGCCGCATTTCTTGCCACAGCCCGCCGAACATCCAGTGTGAATCCCAGCCTGAACGAATGATCCAATCACGCTTGCCACGTCAGAGGAGACGAACGTAGTTCATGCTCATCTTGGGCCTCAACATGTTTCATGCCGACGCGTCGGCGGCCATCGTGCTCGACGGCGAAGTAAAGTTCGCCATTGCCGAAGAACGCCTGAACCGGCATAAACACTTCGGCGGTTTCCCTGCGCTCGCGGTCAAAGCTTGCCTGGACGCAGTTGGTGCAGAGATTTCGGACATCGAACATGTGGCGGTCGGCCAGGACAGCGACGCCAACCTGGCGAAGAAAGTGCAATATGCACTCGCTAACCCGGCCAAGGTCATCAATTTTATGCGGCTTCGGCGGCGTAAGGAAGCGATGCGCGACGTGCGCTCGCTACTGGCGAAGGCGCTCGACATTGATTCCTCGCAGCTCCGTTTTCGGGAGCATCATCTCGAACATCACCTCGCCCACATTGCCAGCGCTTACTACTGTTCATCCTGGGAGAAGGCTGCAGGCTTCAGCTACGACGGTTCTGGCGATTTCGTCTCCACGATGATGGCCCGTTGCGAAGGCAATGAGATCGAAGTGCTCGACCGCGTGTTCCTGCCGCACTCGTTGGGTAGCGTCTACACCATGATTTGCGAGTTCATCGGCTACAGCAAATACGGCGATGAAGGCAAAGTGATGGGCCTGGCCCCGTACGGAAAACCCACCTACTGCGAAGAGATCAGCAAAGTTGTCGCGCCGTCGAATGGTGGCTTCCAGTTGGACCTCAAATATTTCAAGCCGCTCGGGAGCAATCAGGGAATGCAGGTGCTGGACGACGGCACGGTGAAACTGGCCCGCCACTTCTCGGACCTGATGGAGAAACGATTCGGCGAGCCGCGCCGTCCGCATTCCGAGATTACTCAGCGCGACATGGATCTCGCCTTCGCGCTGCAGCATCGCTTTGAAGAGATCTTCTTCCATTTGTTGAATCAGCTTTACCGCCGTATTCCATATGACGACCTAGCGTTGGCTGGCGGATGCGCGCTCAACAGCGTAGCCAATGGCAAGCTCTTTGATGTGACGCCATTCCGACGCACTTACATTCAGCCAGCCGCCGGAGATGAAGGCCTGGCCATCGGGGCCGCTCTGCACACATATCATTCCGTGCTCAAGCAGCCGAGACGCCATGAGTTGAAGAATTCATATCTTGGTCCAGAATTTTCCGACGCGCGGATTCAATCGGCACTGCAAGCCGCTGGTCTGCAATATCGCAAGCTGGAACGCGCGGCGTTGCTCGAGGCCACGGCCGAACAGATCGCGGCTGGCAACGTGATCGGCTGGTTTCAGGGGCGCATGGAATGGGGGCCACGCGCGCTCGGCAACCGCTCTATTGTCGCCCATCCCGGCCTGCCAAACATGAAGGAGGTCCTCAACGCCCGGATCAAGCACCGTGAATGGTTCCGCCCTTTTGCTCCTTCGATCATGGCGGATCATCAACACGAGTATTTCGAGCATGATCATCCATCGCCGTTCATGCTGCACGTGTACAAAATCCGGCGGGAGAAGCGCAAGGAACTATGTGCGGTGAATCATGTGGACGATACTGGGCGCCTGCAAAGCGTTACGCGTGAAGAAAATCCGATGTACTACGACCTAATATCAGCGTTCCATCGCAGGAGTGGGATTCCCGTCATTCTTAATACAAGTTTCAATGAAAACGAGCCCATCGTTTGCACTCCAGAGGAGGCCATCGACTGCTTCCATCGCACTCGGATGGATGTGCTGGCGATCGGCCCGTTCCTCGCGGTGAAGCCCAAGGGAGATGAAGGAACGTTGGTCAACTCCTCCGCGCCAAAGAGCAGGGAAGATTAGCGAAGGAGAAGAGCAGCGACTGACGAGCCCTTTAATCGCTGTTTTGACGGCCTTGATATTCTCTCTCTGAGACGTTCGCTTATTGCGTCTTCCTCTTGCTAAAACGTGATGCAGAAATTCTGACCGACCAGCGCCGATGGGTTAGGACCGGCAACGTCACGATGTTCTTCTTGAAGGAGATTCCCTTACGCGCCCAATGTTGCCTTTCCTGGATCCTTCAAGTGCCGATTGCAAGAATAGCCTCTTTCTCGCGGTCGCGATTACGATCAACTGAACTTGAAGCTTCTATGTGGTCATAGGAGAATCATCCCGACCTAGTCAGGCACCTTGCTGCTTTTGCCCATTCAACGTCATGGTATTGTGAGTCTCGTTGTGACATCCTGCGCAGAGCGTGATGAGGTTGCCCTCGGAATCATGGCCCGAGTGGCTGCGAAACTGTTTGTGATGAACTTCTAGGTTCGCCATCGAGCCACAGGATTGACATCGCCAACGATCGCGACGCAAGACTAGCTGCCGCAAACTCTCGTATGCCACGGGATCCAGTCTCAATCGTACGGATTTTGGCTTAATCAAGCTCATGACGCTTTCTCGCTCAAGCCCTCGAGGAATTCCTGCTTCATCTCGCCAGACAGGAATCTGAAGAACCTCGTCATCGAGAACAACAAAGTTTCCGGATCTCCGTTATCCAGGTTGGCTCCGGCGAGAAAGTCCGCACAGATCATTTCGAGGCAATAGCCTCGGGATCGGTCGCTTCCCAGCATCAGGGCCGCCGTTTCGATCGCTTTCTCAATGACCGGCATCTGGCTCTGGTAGAGCTTGAAGTAGACAATCTCCCAGGGTTCGGTCTCCTTTCCTGTCAGTTCCTTCTCCACCGCCTTCTTGAAGTCCTCCTTCGGCATCTGACGGGCTTTGTGCAACCAGGTTGCACAATCGAAGTTCTGCCGGTCCCGCCTCGCTAGCTTGACCAGTTCGATCCCTTTCGCCCACCCCACTTCCTTCAGTTCTTTTCTGGCCTGCGGCGGCAGGTGTTCGTGGATCGACATCAGGTAGTACGCCTTCCTCCGCGACTCCGGAAAACGTCTCTCCAGAAACTCGTCGAAACACTTCAAACTCTCCAGCCTCCAGTACTGTCCTGCCCGCACCTCGCATAGGTAGCGACCCAGTTCGACGAACTTGGTGTCGCGCTCCGTCTCCTTCCGCTGCTCCCACGCCAGAATCTCGTCGATCTTGCCCAGTACAAATACGGCGCGGCGACGATTGAACTTCGGCGGCATAGGAGGATACTCAGTAATTAAGCTCGTCAAGCCAATCAAGACTGTCGGCTCCTGGACGCCGTACTACGGCGGCGTCGATCATTTCCTGCTTTCCAAGACAAAGACCCACATACGGGCATGTGCTGCAGGGGTTCTGGGGAAAACGGATACCGCTGTGCGCCGGAAATTCTGCCGACTCGATCCGACGGATCGTGCCTTCCACCAGGCGACCAAACTCCTGGCGCTGTTCGTCGGTGATGGTGGTGCGCAGGTACTGAACCTCGACCAGACTCTTGCGGACGAAGACCACCTGGGCCACTTCTGCAATTCCAGTGATCCACGAATAACAGACGAGCTGAGGATCGAGAGACAGCAGGCCCTCCGGCTCTTCCGGATATCGGCTGGAAGAGGTTTTCCACTCGAGCAGGCAGCGCGTGCCGTCAAGGCTCCCTATGGCATCGATGTATGCAACGAAGTCGTTCTTGTCGCCTACGCGCCGGGTGAACTTGATCTGCAGATTACGTTGAGGCTGGGGGACCTGGACCCGATCGTCCTGGCAGAACCGGGTTCAAGAGCATCAGTCCTTGCCGGAGCATGCGATCCCAGGAGTCTCGGTTGGAGTAGTGCAAGTCCTGGCTCTGACAGGCAGACCACTCGGAGAACAGGACTGCTCCAGGATCTTCCCGGCGAAACAGGGCTCCCAGAGCTGTTTCGAAGGCTCGACCAAACAGCATCGCTGCCCGGGTATCCTTCTCCTTCCAGCCATCGAGGTAGCGATGCCGGTACCGACGCGGGCAGGTGAGGTATTGGCTGATCTGGGTGTAGCTGTAGGCCATCAGGCTACCTGCGGATTATCCAGGTTTGCGGGTGAGAGCTCTTCCCAACGACCAGCGGGAGCAAAGCCGTCGAGCCGGAGAAGGGAAGCACCGTTAAAGTCGATGTGGCTGATCTTGACCACACCCTTCAGACCCACGAGCTGGGTCTCGTCGACTTCGTCGCGGCCGAGGAGTTCGGTATCGTAGCCAAAGTCGCGCAGGAACCAGTTCAGCTTCCACAGGGCTTTCGGGCTGCAATAGAGCCGGCTCGATAGGACGTGCCCAGAGAAACGGCTGGGCTCAAGAACGCTGAGTGCCAGAGTGTAGTAAGGCTTCTGTGCCTGCCGCTGAAACCTAACTCGTTGCACCCGGACGAGGAAGACTCCGTCGGGGATCTGGTTGGCAGCACAGCGATCGGCGGCGTGCAGTCCGGAAATCTGGCGTTTCACGCGGCACCTTCCTTCTGGTTGGGATAGCTATTGAGTTGGCAGAGCAGGGCATTGCGGTCCTTCTCGGCCCAGTCCGCCAGGTGTGCGACGAAGGTTTCCACTTGTTCGCGCGTGGCATCGCGAAGGGCCTTTACGCCGCAGAAGTCGGTCGCATACGACTTGACCAGATTGGGATCGAGTTGATGCTGGCGGATGACCTGGCAGAGCCGATCTCGAACCGTGCGACCGCCATTCCCGTTGGTCGGTTGCGGAGGCAGCTTCTTCGGCTCGGGAGATGCCTGGTGCGGTTCCGCGAAGGACCCGATCTCTTCGACTGAGCAGATGCCGATTCCGTAGGCTTTGCGCAGGGCGCGGTTAACGGCTCTGGTTTCCGCCACGCGCATCTCAGCCCCGTGGACTAGCGGAGAAACATTGGATGGATCGGCGTCACCATATGCCACAAACCCTTCAGGTCTGCCAGCGCGAAAAACCTTGGCTCTAAATGTCCACCGATTATTGGCTGCGTCACAAAAGTCGGGAACCATCTCGACATGCATGCCAGAGCAGCCACGACGAGATGACAACCGCAACAGTCCCGCGTGCGTAACATACCAACGTCCATGCAAGCAGGTTAGGTCGCCTCTGCCAACGGAAAGACCGTACGTGGATGTAAGGCCTTGTAGAGAGGCCAAGAGTGGACGTGAAAGTCTACCCCAAATGTGCTGCGCTAACCGTTTGTTGAGCTGAAAAGCCCGTGACATTTTCTTCATGCCTCAGTCTCGCTTCGCTAGAGTGTATTTCACATGTAACGCTATAGTGATGCTATTATTGTAGCGCTACTATACTATGCGGTCAATGCAATCCTTGGGCTATTTGGGCTTCTTCTGGGGATTGATCTTGCGAGCCTCCTTCAAAGCAGCGGAGGCTATGAAGGAACTCAGACTGATGCCCTGCGAGGCTGCAGCGGCGGCAATTTCCTGTTGCTCGCTCTCAGTATAGTAGGAGGTGATTCTCTTCCTGACCGAACTGCTTAACCTTCGGCGTCGGGAGATGTCCTTCTTCGGCATGAATGCATCTTAACTCCGCTTCAGCTCGCACCTGTTTAGAAAAAGAGAACCATAGAACAATGCAGTACGCTCGAATAGTCAACCCAGCGTTCGCAGTGCCGGCCAGTGTGCCTGATTTCGGAGTAGCGCAGGTCCGCACACCTGGCGGTCCCTCGAGGTTATAGATGAAACGTTCTGCATCAAGAGCTTCGACCCCGCGAGCGATCGCTGCCGTCGGTAATTGTGAGTGGGACTTTCGGTTGACTAGGATCGACCGGCCAGACCAGGTTTACGGCCCCGATTAATGAATGGGCCGCTCAGATGGCGCCGTACCTATGGCGAACAATGCGGTCAGCAGGGAAGAGGTGCGCATATTGCGTAGGCTTGCTAAGCGCCAGGCGCCGTGTGCAGCGGTGTGTCGAGTATCTCTTGTAATGAGCGCGACTCCGAGTTTCTCGGCCAGCACGATGTAGGCCGCATCGTAGGCAGAAAAACTGTGACGCAGTTGCCATATCGGGGGCAGGAGTACTGGAATGAGCATACCGAGTGATGCGTTCTGTGTGAAGACAAGTAGTGATTCGAAGCAGTAGCGGACTCGCGCATGGCGCGCTTCCGGAGCTTATTCGGCTTGGCTGGCGGCGAATGAGCGCCGTTCGCCAAGCCGCTCGATTTAGGTGTGGACTAGTTCATCAATCCCAGGTCGTCCGTTTTGACGCGTTCGACCGCCATGATGCAATTGTCTCCGAGGGCGCAACCGCGATCGTGACACGGCCCTTTAACCGTGGCTTCGGTGACAAAGGCAAGGCTCCCACGGGCTGCAGCATGGACCGCAGAAGCCGCCTCGAGGGCGTCGCGTTGGGTGAGTGCGTAGCCAGCATAGTTGTAGGTGCGTCCGTCGACGATGTCGACGGTGTAAAGAGAGAAACTGAAAACATTCTTAGTCATGTGACGTGTCCTTAAATTGCTTGAGTTTGGAACCCGTAGGAATGCTTCCCTACACTAGTGCAATACTGCCGAAAAGGAGTCTTGATCGACTCAAATATGGATTCAGGTGAAAAATAATTTGGCCGGCCCCGCCCCGGCTCTCAAGTGTCCTGTCCTCAGTGCGCCCTGATCCAGGGTAAAGAGCGGCCGCTAGTGCCGGCTGCTTTCCCTAAGTCATTTACATTCTGCTACTTTCCAGGACTTCGCCGGACGCACTTTACTGCGCAAATCTTTTTGTGAAGGAAAATTCAAGAACTTCCGTATTGCTTATGTAGAGGATCCATCTCAATCGAGACCACTTGAACCGATGGATCCGATGGGCCGAGCGATTCGAGCCCGAGCTAGGTCCAAGAAACAATAAGGAGGGCTAGCCAATGCCCCTAAAAGGAAAGCGCAAGAAACCGGTTTCGGAGAACGTCGAGCAACCACCTGCCTCGACCGTCCCCGAGCGCAACACCAAAATCACGCAAACCCCCAACCAGAACTCACGGCGGCGGCCCCGCCGCTCCAGCACCTACCTCCCGGGTATCGAGGGATGTCTGGTTCCGCAGATCTGTAAGGACGAAGGGATCAAAAGTTTGTTTCGCAATCTTGTCAGGCGCTTCGATAGCGATGACGTAGTCAACCTGTTGTTGGTTGAGCTGAGCGTCGTCAATTATTGGCGCATTTCCCAAGGGCTTAAGCAGGAAGTTCGGTCACTGGAGCGTGGCATGGGTTTTGATCCTCAAGGAACCATCCCCGTAGTGACGAGGTACGTCGCGGCCGCTCAGCGCAGCCTCGACAAGAGTCTGCAGATGTTGCTGCAAATGCAGAAGGAGGTTGAGTCGGCGGAAGCTCTCGAAACGGAGAGTGCAGGAGCCGAAATCGACGGTTCTGCCGCCGACTCCTCAACGCCGTCACTGCCGGCTCCTGCGCCGATGAACTCAGACGAGCCTGCGCCGCAAGAATCGCCTTTCACCGACGAAGAGGAGTGGATCGACGTCCGCGACTTGCTGCCTCAGTCGGCCTATGAGAATGATGAAGCACAGGCTGACGATATCGGAGACGTATGGGAGGAGCAGCCTTCCACCGCACCTCCGACGACGTCCGTTGCCACTGCTCAACCCGCCGGCGATCTCCGTGCGGACCGTGCCGAAGCGGAATATACCAATCTCCAGACGGAAGCGGAGTCGAAGACGGCGCAAACGGAGGCTGGCCAGGCCGAACAGCCAGCGTCAGCGACTCACAAGGCAGGTGCAGAACCGGCCGCAGCTGCCTCACAGCCAGGTGAAGCCACCGCCGAAAGGCCCGGCGAGACTGCGGGGGCAGACTTGCCGGCCGCCGCCTAGCACTGCTAACGCCACGGGCATGCGAACCGTATCCCGCGTGCCCGGGACGTCCTCAATCACAGTTCATGGAGTGTATTAACTAGGGGGGCCTGGATGGCAGAAAAGAACCGCAACCCGTTGGTGCAGGAGAGCTCGGAGCGTAACTCTGCGTCGATCCTGCGTGATATTAGTCGCGCGCAGCGAGCCACTGCACCACTACCAGACCGCGTCGACGGCGTCACTGCGCTTCCCCGCGGAGAGGAGCGGTCGGCAGCATCGGTCCAACCGCAAAAACCAAGAACGGTGTCAGAGCGTAAGCTTCAAGCCAACCGGGCGAACGCCAAGAAGTCCAGTGGGCCTCGGACGCCCCGAGGCAAAGCTTGGTCCCGTCGCAATGCAGTCAAGCACGGACTGTCGGCGAAAACGGTGCTGTTTCGTTCCGACCAAACGCCGATCGAACCAGGACTACAAGCGATATGGGGAAAACTGCAGGAGTGGTATATCCCAGAGGACGGGCGGAGAACGGACCCGGCGCTCGTACACCGCATTGTGATGGAGTGGTCCCACCAACGCACAGCGGCGGAACTGGAAGAGAGCTGTTTCCAGAATGCCTTTGATGATTTCGGCGCGCGTGAAAGCCTCCGGAAACTCCACCGGTATCGGACAACGAGCCATCGGAATCTACTGAAGGATCTCGCCAAATTGCGTGCGCTACCACGTCGCGAGTCGCGCGAGGAATAGGAGAGTCCCGTGGCCGCTCGACTATTCGCGCCTGAGAATGAAAGGCTGTTTCGGGTTCACGGGAGGTTCTAATAGGTCGTGGCGGTTAGACGAACCGACCGAACTATCGAAGAACTGAAAAAATCGGCCACCGCGTTTCGCATCAGCCTCCACCGGGGATTCCTTCACTTGTCGGTCGATTTTACGAAACGAAGCCAACATCCCCTGCATTTTCAACGGATTGAAAAAGAGGGAACTCCTAGAAAGACGTGCATGTGACAAGCTCTATGCAACGAAGTTGCACTCTTTTGGGACTACGGCGGAGGAATCTGGACGTTGGAAACGACGTTCGAGTGCACTTTCTTGGTTACTCCCTATTCACCGCAGTTGGACTACGGCCTGATCTCGGCTTTTCATCGCAAGACTGGGATTCCCGTCATCCTGAATACGAGCTTCAACGAGAACGAACCGATCGTCTGCACGCCAGAAGAGGCCATCGACTGCTTTCAGCGCACTCGCATGGATGTGCTGGCAATCGGTCCATTCCTGGTGGTCAAGCCGACCGGAAACGCAGAAGCGTCCACCGCGTCTTCAGTGCTAACGGGTAGGGATACCTAGCCGGCATCTGTGAATCCTGAGCAGGTGTCTTGCCCGTAGCACTTCCGAAACTTGGAGGCGCCAGACAATGCCGAGCCTGAGGGCTCTCGGAGAACCGGTCATGGGAGTGAGAGTCGGGCGCCGTAAATATCGGAGTAGCTACGATCGAGCGCGATTAACGGGTCTCCCTGAGGGGAAAGGGCGACGAAAACGCAGCGTGAAATTCCGTTATCGAGAGTGCGCTGAAACGACGCTACCAGCGTTCGAGAACCATTCGCAATTCGTACTCGATACAGCGGCTGACCGGGAGCGAGGTTGTCCTGATAGTAAAGACTTGCGCCATCGGCAGACCACTCCGGATACCCCAGGCCCTTTCCTCGCGCTACCGTGCTCCAGCGCTGCGACGGAACATCGAACAACCGGATCTCGGTCTGCGTGCCCAACTTGGCCGCGATGTGGCGCCCGTCAGGCGACCAGCGCGGCATGTGAAGATCCGCCGCGCCCGGAAGGTCTGTAATCTTGGCCGTTTCCAAGTCCACGAATGCGAGAGTCGAACCGGACGATTGTGCTTGTAATGGATCCATGTCTCGATCGATCACGAGGCGGGACCCGTCGGGCGCCCAATCGGGATCGCTCGCGCCGCCGGGTTCAGGAACCATCCGGCGAGGCGTGCCTCCGCTAGACGGCACGACGTAAACGTCATCGGGCAATCCGTCTCGCACTGCCGTAAAGGCAATGAGCCTGTTATCCGGCGAAAAGCGTGGGAACGCTGCTGTCATGCCCGGCAGTTGGACTTGCCGCAGGTCGGATCCGTCAAAGCGACTTGCAAAAAGTCCTCTCGTCAACATCTGAACGTACGTGACCTGCTGGCCGTCGCGAGAAACGCTCAGCATCATAGGACGTCTTCCGCCAAGAACGTTTGAGAACCGCTGTGTGGTGAGGTCCAGTGTTGCGAGATCACTCTGAAAATTCGTTCCGTAGAAATACACACTCTTCCCGTCCAGACTGACTGTCGGGCTCCACGAGCCGGTGGCTTCAGCGGCGAGCAAGAAAGGCCCACGCGGACCTCTCCGCCACCATTCATGCTTCTCCCGGAGCACATATAACCGCGAAACCTGCTGTGATGCGTCGACAAACAGAAAATAGCGCCCGTCGGGTGTCCAAGCTCCGCAAAACTGCTCTGGCAGATCCTGCCAATGAGGCAAAACGGCATGAAGGTTGCTGCCATCGGGCGAGATCTCCCAGATCGAACTGGCATTGCGCGCCGGGTCGTTGAAAACGAAGCGAATCCTGCTTCCGTCCGGGGACCAGACCGCGGCATCCGGCTGTCCCGCCATGGTGGCAAGTTTCCGGGGCATACTTCCGTCCGAGTCGGCTACGAGCAGGTCGTTGCCAATGTGATAGACAATCTGTTTGCCATCCGGAGAAAAGGCAGCACTGCCCGAGATAATTTCCCCGAGTTTCACTGGCGTGCCACCGGTCGCCGGCCACGACCACAGCGGCGAGGCCTCGCCGCGCCGGGCAAAGCTCGTGATCAGGTATCGTGTCCGATCGGGGGAAACGTCCCACACCAGCGTGTTGGGAAACGGAGCGTCGACCTTTTCGGCTTCGCCGCCTATCGCCGGGGACTGCATAAGATCGTAGTGGTCGCCCGCCCTTTGCACATAAAAAATACGCGTGCCGTCGGTCGCTGGACGGACCAGATAATCCAAGTGGCCAGATTGCGTAACGCGAAAAATGTCGGTGATGCGCGGATCCGGCAGGGGAGTCAGCCACCAAATGGTGAACAGCAGGAGCAGGGCTGCGGTAGCGATCGTTCCCCGAATCCATAAAGCGTGAATGGATCGAATCTTGGCGATTTGATCCTCTACCGGGCGCGCTCCGCTGGAGAGCAACTCGATCGAGCTAGAGGGCGCAGCCGTTGTCATGCTGGTTTCAGGGGTTGATGCGAATTCTCTGCCGGAGAGAGTCGTGGCAAAGAGAGCCGTAGAGCTCCCATTCGAGCGACTCATTTCCACCGGACTTAGGAAACGGTAGCCGCGGCGTGGAATCGTCTCGATGTAACGGGGCTTGTCGGCCCTATCAGCGAGAGCATCGCGCAGCTTGCTGACGGCGGTGTTCAGCCCCGCTTCAAAATCGACAAACGTCTCCTCGGGCCACAAGCGATTCTTCAATTCTTCACGTGTGACCAGTTGCCCCTGCCGTTCCGCCAGCAGGATCAGGACGCGCAACGGTTTTTCCTGCAGACGGATGCGCGAACCATTCTTGCGTATCTCACCCGCCGTCAGGTCGACAACGTAAGCACCAAATTTGAGCATGGATGGACTCGAAGCCTGCTCTACTGAGCGATCCTTGGGGGAAGGTCATCGAATTCGCAGCAATTCTAGCACGGCGAGCGAGTTTTGTAGGCGACCCTACGAAACCAAAGTGTTACCTAACCATCCTGTTTTCTGTGGGATGCCAGTTAAGACTTAGTGTAGAACTAAATTTGAAATAGTAGATTGACCTCTCGTCAAAATCGCTGCATGCTCATCCGCATTTCTGGCCGGACTCTGTCGGACTGGCAGATAACAATCAGACGGGCGGAATGAAGCCAAACGGCTACGGCCGCTTCCAAGAAAGTAACACCGCTTTCCCCCCTTTTCCTTTCCCCGCTGAAAGTCTTGGAGTCCTAGTGTAGGGAGTCGTCGTTCGGAAGCCCGGTGACTGTGCCCGGGGAATGAAGCACTTGGACATTTTTTTGTGGCTGTTTTCCCAGGGATCCTATGAACCGCCCTTTCGTCTCGATCTTGCTCGCCCTTTCTCTGTCCGTGTTTCTGTGGCCAGTACCGCTCTCGATGGCGCAGACGTCCACCGCCGTCTCGGTTCTGCGCCAACCTGTCCCCTTAGGCGGAATAAACCTCGGCGGGCGAGCCGACACCGGCTCGATCGGCCCAGACGACGTCCGACAGATGCGTCATCGAGAGCTGCTTTCACGAGTGCAATTGCTACCTGAAATAAGCGCGCCACTCACTTCAGCGCGTGTCTAAAACGAAATTTTGGAAAGTGGAGAAATACCCATGAAAAGCGATTTTGAGAACAAGGCTTCTCAAGAAATGATGACTGCAGACTCGGGTAGCGAGCAGCATATTCGCCCGCGGACGAGAACTCGGATTGCATGCGCTGCGGTTGCGACCATCATCCTCGCAATCAGCTGGGGACTGTTCCACCGCGCTGATTCAATGGCTTTCTCCGGAAACAAGGCCCTGGGAGTAGATGTTTTGAGCACAGCCTGGGGACGTTCGGCCCGGCTCCTCTCTTCTCAGTCTGCCCCCTCCAAGGGTGTTGAACAAGCGAGGCTCGCCTATTCGGAGTTGCCGTTGCGGTTTGAGCAGAACCAAGGGCAATCTCCTGACTCGGCAAGGTTCGTGGCTGCCGGACGGGGATATAGAGTCTCCCTGCTCCCGCATGCGGCACTCTTCGATTTCATCCCCCCCGATCACAGCCATATCTCGCGGCATGTTCGCTCTGGACCAGCCGGGCGCTCCAAACCCCAAGCGGATATTTCAGTGGCGCACGGTACGCCCGATCGCACCACCGAGCAGTCTCATCTGAGCCTTCGCATTTTGGGTGCAAATCCTGGCGCTCAGATGCAGGGACTCGATCCTTTGGGCAGTGCGATTTTTTATTACGAGGGCAATGATCCAAATCAATGGCGGAAGCATGTGCCCACCTACGGAAAGGTGAAGTATCAGGATCTTTATCCTGGCATAGATCTGGTGTATTACGGCAATCAAGACCAGCTCGAATACGACTTCGTAGTCGCTCCGGGAAAAAATCCCAGCCAAATCCGGCTCGATGTGGCAGGAGCGCGCAACCTGCGCTTTGATGAAAGCGGCAACCTTATTCTTGTCACCGAAGAGGGTGAACTCCTGCTCCAAAAGCCGCACGTTTATCAGATGAGCGGAGAAACACGCCAGGAGATCGCTGGGAACTTCAGCTTGCAAGGAACGCGAGTTGGATTCGCAGTCGGAGCTTACGACTCTTCACGCGCACTCGTCATCGACCCGACTTTGAACTATGCGGTTTATGTCGGGCGCAGCGTGAACGACAAGGTGAACGGAATCGCGCTCGGGTCGGATGGCAGCACCTACGTCTCCGGAATTGCTCCCGCGATGGTCGCCTCTGGCCAGAACGAAGCCTTCGCTGCCCACATCTCCTCCGATGGCAAGACGCTGCTTTATATGACTTACCTCGGCGGAAGCGCCACGACCGAAGCGCGCGGCTTGGCAGTAGACGCGGCCGGATACGCCTACATCACCGGTTTCACGGCAGCATACGACTTCCCGGTGCAGGGTGCGCTGCAGTCGTCGTGCAGTTTGGATGCCAAGGAAGTTTGCGAAGGGCAAGCGTTCATCACGAAGTTAAATCCCGGTGGCTCGCTGAATTTCTCCACATTCCTTGGCGGTAGTGGAACCGATGCTGGGAACGGGATTGCGCTTGACGCCGCGGGAAACATTTATGTCGCTGGCTCGACAACCTCCACGAACTTTCCCATCGTTCACGCGGCGCAAGTTAGCAGCGCCGGCAAAGGCGACGCATTCGTGGCAAAAGTCGCGGGAGATGGTTCGCAGGTTGTATATGCGACATACCTGGGTGGCTCGGGCACAGACGAAGCGTTGGGCATTGCAGTTGATGGCAACGCGAGCGCATTTGTCACCGGTCAAACTCAGTCCGTGGATTTCCCGACCGAAAATCCGTTGCAAGCGCACTGCGCGTTGAACTCCTCCAACCAGTGTGCCGGCGAGGCCTTTGTGGCCAAGCTGACGCCCGATGGCTCTTCGCTTACCTACTCCACATACCTGGGCGGAAGCGGTGGAGATTCAGGGAACGCGATCGCGGTGGACGCTGCCGGAAACGCCTATCTTGCGGGTGTGACATCCTCGCAGGACTTCCCGATTCTTTCGCCGTTTCAGAAGCCAGCAAACGGGACCAGCCAGGCTTTCATTGCAAAGTTGCGGCCGGACGGCACAGGGCTTGTTTACTCAACATACCTGGGCGGCAGCGGGACCGACTCGGCAACCTCGATCGCAGTCGACAAATTTGGCCACGCCTTCGTAAGTGGGCATACAGACTCCGCCGACTTTCCCACCATGAAGCCAGTCCAAGCGGCTTGCCATCAGAATACTGGCGGAACATGCACCGAGGATGCGTTCTTGGCGGTCCTCAGCAGTGGCGGGTCAACGCTGCGGTTTTCGACGTATCTCGGCGGTTCTGGCGTTGACGAGGGCCGCGGGATCGCGCTTGACGCCAAGGGCAACGCTTACATGGGCGGCGCCTCCACGTCTGGAGACTTTCCGATGGCGACTGCGGCCGCGGTTTCGGCGAAGTCTTCCATATTGAATGCGAGCGGCACATCTTCACCGGCGACGAGCGGAACCTCAGGCTCGAGCGGTACCCCGCTCAGCGTGCCATCCGGTGGCGGTGTGGTAGCCATGTTTTCCGGTTTGCCCAATCAGGCCCCTCAGGTCGCTTGCTCGGGCAGCATCAATTGGGTAGGAACCGCCGGCGACAACAAATGGACGACGGTAACAAACTGGGACAAGGGGGTACTGCCGGTATCGACGGACACTGTATGCATCGGGACCGCTTTCTCGAGTGCCACGATCACGGTCGGCAGCCTCACATCCGCAGCGAATCAGACCATCACGAGTCTGGTCAGCAACGCTAGCATCACTTTCACCACGGGCCCCCTTACCGTAAGCGATGGCGCGGAATTTGTGAATGCGTTGTCGATTACTGGCGGCACACTCACCCTCAACGGCACAGCCGGCAGCAGCGTCGGAACTACCATGACACTGAGCGGGACGCTAACGGGGAGCGACACGCTGACGGTGAGCGGGGCGGTGAGTTGGTCGGGTGGGACGATGAGCGGCAGCGGCACTACGAATCTCCAGGGGAGCACGACGCTGACCAACGAACCCACGCTCGACACCCGCACGCTGAATAACAGCGGGACCGTCAGCAGCGGCGACACCTTGCCGATGCTGGTTTACAACGGTGCACAAATCAACAACCTCAAGGGCGCAGTGTGGAATCTCACGACCGACGCTGGCGTTTTACAAGAGACGACCCCGAACGGTGCGTTCAACAACGCCGGGACTTTCGAGAAAACCGGGGGGACTGCCAGCAGCAGTGTATCGGTGCCCTTCAACAACAACACCGGGGGCACGGTGTCGGCCAATGCCGCAACCCTCTCTTTCTCGAACCTGAGTAGCGCGGTGGGCACATTCTCGGTAGCCACGGGGGACACACTGTCATTGGGCAGCAGCGGAACGTACGCCTTGACGGGGCCGATCACAGGCGTGGGCACCGCAGTGGTTACGTTCACTGGCGGAACCGCGAACCTCACGGATACCTACAACGTAGCGGGAACGACCACGGTGACTGGGGGGACGGCAAACTTCAACAGCGGGACAACCCTGACGAATGTGGGGGCTGTGAAAGTTACGGGCGGCACGCTGAACTTTTCTACCGGCAACGCAGTCACTACACCCTCGCTGACGTTGAGTGGCACGTTGACGGGGAGCGACACGCTGACGGTGAGCGGGGCGGTGAGTTGGTCGGGTGGGACGATGAGCGGCAGCGGCACTACGAATCTCCAGGGGAGCACGACGCTGACCAACGAACCCACGCTCGACACCCGCACGCTGAATAACAGCGGGACCGTCAGCAGCGGCGACACCTTGCCGATGCTGGTTTACAACGGTGCACAAATCAACAACCTCAAGGGCGCAGTGTGGAATCTCACGACCGACGCTGGCGTTTTACAAGAGACGACCCCGAACAGTGCGTTCAACAACACCGGGACTTTCGAGAAAACCGGGGGACTGCCAGCAGCAGTGTATCGGTGCCCTTCAACAACAACACCGGGGGCACGGTGTCGGCCAATGCCGCAACCCTCTCTTTCTCGAACCTGAACCGAATAGCGTGGGCACATTCTCGGTAGCCAAGGGGGACACACTGTCATTGGGCAGCAGCGGAACGTACGCCTTGACGGGGCCGATCACAGGCGTGGGCACCGCAGTGGTTACGTTCACTGGCGGAACCGCGAACCTCACGGATACCTACAACGTAGCGGGAACGACCACGGTGACTGGGGGGACGGCGAACTTCAACAGCGGGACAACCCTGACGAATGTGGGGGCTGTGAAAGTTACGGGCGGCACGCTGAACTTTTCTACCGGCAACGCAGTCACTACACCCTCGCTGACGTTGAGTGGCACGTTGACGGGGAGCGACACGCTGACGGTGAGCGGGGCGGTGAGTTGGTCGGGCGGGACGATGAGCGGCAGCGGCACTACGAATCTCCAGGGGAGCACGACGCTGACCAACGAACCCACGCTCGACACCCGCACGCTGAATAACAGCGGGACCGTCAAGCAGCGGCGACACCTTGCCGAT
>CAVPNR010000027.1:0-307618 GCA_963706645.1 uncultured Acidobacteriaceae bacterium | reverse complement strand
CCTGAATGCTCACAACCGCGCTGGTCATGTTGGTTTTCAGGTCGGTCACGTCGCCTTTGAGTTCGGTGACCGCCTGCTGGTCTTTGTTGGACTGAGCCTGCAGGGCATCCGCCTTGCTCGCAGCGTCGGCGGCATTGGTCTGCGCCTGCTGCACGGCTTGATCCTTGCTCTTCAACGCATCCATGAGTTGCTGAATCTGTTTTTGCTGCTGTGCCAGAGCGGCCTGCTGGGCGGCGATGGCGTCCTTCAGCGATTGGACATCCGCTGCGGTTACGGCAGTCGTCTTCCTAGGTTTGGGCGGGGCACTGGTTTGCGCGACCAGTCCTGTCGCCAGAAAAAGAATGGCACACACCTTCGACGCAGACTTCATTGTTCTCTCCTTTTGGTCCTGCGGTGAATGAGAATATCCCGTGACTGCGGGTTCTACTTGACCTGCTTAATCGTTTCCTTGACCTTCGCCGCAACATTCTCCGGCAAGGGTGCATAGGAAAGCGAGGACGTCATCTTCTGACCGTCTGACACCATCCAGTTGAGAAAGTCAGCGAGCATCTTACCTTTGGTCGCATCTTTGGACTGCGCCGGAATCAGAAGCCAGGTGAAACTGGAAATCGGATAGGCATCTTTGCCCGGAGCGTTCGTAATCGACACGCGGAAATCAGCTGGCATCTTCGGAGCCGAAGCGGCCGCCGCCGTGACGCTTTCCAGTGAGGCCTTGATGAAAACACCCGAGGAATTTCGCACGCTGCCGTAGGGGATGTTGTTCTGCACCGCGTAGATCAATTCAACATATCCGATCGATCCAGCCATCTGTCGAAGCGATCCAGCCACGCCCTCGTTGCCCTTTTGCCCAAGTCCGACCGGCCATTTCACTGAGGTGTCGCTGCCCACCTGGCTCTTCCACTCCGGGCTGACCTTGGAAAGATAGTCAGTCCAGATGAAAGTGGTTCCACTGCCATCGGAGCGGTGTACGACGATGATCTCTTTGTCGGGGAAGTTCACTCCGGGATTCACCGATGTGATCGCCTTGTCGTTCCATTTGGAAATCTTGCCGAGGAAAATTCCGGCCAGCGCTTCAGGCGTAAATTTCACTTCTCCGGTGACTCCGGGAATGTTGTACGCGGGGACATCCGCGCCTAGCACGGTTGGAAGGTTCAATATCTTGGTTTTGACTTCCGACAGTTGCTTGTCGGTCATGGGCATATCGCTGGCGCCGAAGTCGACGGTGCCCGAGGTCACTTGGCGGATTCCGCCACCACTGCCGATGGACTGATAGTTGATTTGTACGTCCGAATGCACCTTGTGGTACTCACTGAACCACTTGGAGTAGATGGGATAAGGGAAAGTGGCGCCTGCTCCAACGAGCGTGGTCTGGCCCACTACCGGCATCGCCAGAAGGACACACACCAACAGCACGATTTTGCGCATCACCAGATGATTCCTCCTTGAAGTTTTTATATGTCCTCGTTTCTATCGGCGCAGTGTTACAGGATGGTTACAAACGGGTGAATTTCTGATGAATGACCCAGGGGCAGGGCGGCGCAACCGGAAGTGCGGGGCGAATACAATTTCTATACAGAGGACGTACGACGCGGTTAATGCGATGCTTGGAGATGCGCGATTTCCCGGGAAAAAAGCGTATTGGCGGGAAACTCGCGCTGCAGTCCGGTAAGCAACTGGAGCGCCCGCTGCTTATCCTTCTCGCGCACGTAGGCAATCGACAGCAGAATCCGCGCAAAAGGAGCGAGATAGTGTCCGTGCTCGGCAGTGGTTTGCAAGTCGGCGATCCCGCCTTGCTTGTCGGAGGGCAGGCCGCCCATGCGAAGAATCCAGCGCACCGGGGCCGACATGCTCCCGATGATGTATTTGCTGAAACCCGTCGCCAGCAGCGCGTCGTAGCAATCGGGACAGACCACGAGCAACTCCTGGGCTGAGGCGGAGGCTTGTTTGGTGTAGTGCAGAGAGGCCAGGTTGCGCTTTTCAATGAGAGCCGCATAGTCAGCTTGCAGTCCCGACGATAAGGTCTGGGCAAAGAGCGCATCGCGATCCTTAGGACTCTTGCTCAGTCGGGCATGCGAAAGATTCTCAGCGCGGCCAATCGCGTCCATGAAATGTTGGCGTAATGCGGGATCGGGGTTCAGCTTCGGACGCCCGACAAAGGCGTCGTCATTCTCGTAGAACTGAGACTCCAAAACGCCCAGGCGGTCGAATTCGGAGAACAGAAAGCCTGCCGCTTCGCTGACCGGGCCCATCGGGTCATCGGGATGCAGTTGCTGCCACGTTGCGAAATCCCTTTGAGCGCCGGCAAAGTCGAGATTGTAGAGTCCCAAAAATCCGCGGTCGAGGGGCGAGGCAGTGGCAGGCCGAGGCAGATCCTCGGTTCTCGCATTCAAGCAGAGCGCGCAATAGACCGCGAGGACTGCTACTATTCTCCACGCTCGTGCATCTAAAGTCTTGGACATTTGCCCCGTGGGTGAGGTCTATTATCGTTCATCCAGGGTGAGTTGCAATTTACTTCTTCAAGGCTGCTAAGCGATTTAGATGACAATTTTCGAAGCCGCGGCAGTCTCGCCTTGTAATCAGTTTGTCAATTCCAATGGCCGTATTCCGCATATGAGGGCCGACCGTTCATGAGTGACTCCGCCACACGCTATGCTCCCGGCTGGCCCGGGATTCCCCCGCGTTGGACATCGAGCGCCAAAATGGGCGCCGGCACTGCCCTGAACCAGCACAGCAAGGTCTGGTTCACCTTGAGTCACGGCATCCTGAATGAGGTCTATTTTCCTCGGGTGGACCAGGCGTGCACACGCGACATGGGATTCATCGTCACCAGCGGCCACGATTTCTTTTCCGAGGAGAAGCGGCACTGCACTTTTGAAAACCGGGCCGTTGAACCCGGCATCCCCGCTTATGAACTAACCAACACGGAGATCGGCGGTCGCTACCGCATCCATAAGGAAGTCCTGACCGACCCGTATCGCAACGTGGTTTTGCAGAAGGTACGCTTTGAGCCGTTGCAAGGCCAACTTTCCGACTATCGCCTTTATGCTCTCCTCTCACCGCATCTTGCCAACTGCGGATATGGCAATACCGGATGGATCGGTGAGTACAAAGGTTACCCGATGTTTTTTGCGCAGCACGACGGGGTTACGCTGTCGCTCGCGTCGTCCGCTGCCTGGAAAAAAACGTCAGTGGGCTTCGTAGGCGCCTCGGATGGCTGGCAGGATCTTTCTCAACATTTCCAGATGGAGTGGGAGTACACGCGCGCCGAGAACGGCAACATTGCGTTCACCGGAGAGATCGATCTTGCCTCCTGTAATGGTGAGTTCCTGCTGGCTCTGGGCTTCGGAGTCATCTGGACCGAGGCCGGCCAGCAGGCGCGATCCTCCCTATTCGAGGACTACGCTGAGACGCGCCAGCACTACGTCGCGCAATGGAAAAATTGGCAGACCTCTCTGCTCAAGCTTGATGAACCACTGCGGCAGTGCGATCTCTACCGTACATCCGCTGCGGTGTTGCGGACGCATGAGTCCAAAGATTTTCTCGGCGGCATCATTGCCAGCCTCTCCATTCCATGGGGATTCAACAAAGGCGATGAGGATCTCGGCGGCTACCATCTGGTGTGGCCGCGCGACTTGGTGGAAACCGCTGGCGCACTGTTAGCAGCGGGAGCGGTCACGGATGCGGTCCGCGTCTTGCGCTACCTGGAAGCCACGCAGGAAGCCGCGGGCAACTGGGCACAGAATCTCTGGCTTGACGGACGTCCCTACTGGAGCGGCGTCCAGATGGATGAAACTGCGTTCCCTATCCTGCTGCTCGATCTGCTCCGGCGCGAAGCACCAGGTTCTCTGGGCAAGCTCGAACGATGGTGGCCGATGGTTCGTAAGGCTGTTAGCTTCATTCTCCGCAACGGTCCGGTCACACAACAAGATCGCTGGGAAGAAGACGCAGGCTACTCACCGTTCACGCTGGCCGCGGAAATTTCCGCGCTCCTCGCAGCGGCCGACATCGCAGATCTGACCGGGCACGGTGAGCAGGCCCCGGTCATGCGCGACACGGCCGACGCCTGGAACGACAACATCGAGCGCTGGGTCTACGCGACCGGCGGTGATCTGGCGCAACAACTCGGCATCGAAGGCTATTACGTTCGAATTGCCCCGCCCGACACCGACGGCGCCGCCTCGCCCACGCAAGGTTTTGTCCCCATCAAGAACCGTCCACCGGGCCAGGATGGCGAGCGCGCCTATCACATCATCAGCCCTGACGCACTGGCGCTGGTGCGCTTTGGCCTGCGCGCGCCCGATGATCCCCGCATTCTGAACACGCTGCGCGCAATCGATGCGCTGCTGGCGGTCGAACTGCCCCAGGGCCCCTGCTGGTATCGCTATAACGGCGACGGTTATGGCGAGCACAAAGACGGCTCCGCATTCGACGGAACGGGCATCGGGCGCCCCTGGCCTCTTCTCGCCGGGGAACGCGCGCACTACGCGCTCGCGGGAGGACATCGCGATGAAGCTGAAGCACTGCTCACGGTCATCGAAAACTCGACCGCGGGATCGAGTCGGCTGCTTCCCGAGCAAGTTTGGGACGCCGCTGACATTCCGGCCCTGGAGCTATTCCGTGGCAAACCCACCGGATCAGCCTGCCCCCTCGTCTGGGCTCACTCCGAGTACGTCAAACTGCGCCGATCGATTCGCGACGGTAAGATTTTCGACCAGCCTCCGCAGACCGTGAAGAGATACTTAGTAGAGAAACATGGGAGGCAACATTTTGGCTGGAGGTTCAACAACAAAGTCCGCACTATCCCGCGCAACCAGACGCTCCGCATTGCGCTGCTCACACCCGCTCTTGTGCACTGGAGCATCGATGGCTGGAAGACAGCCCACGATACCGAGACCCGCGACACCGGCGTCGGCATCTACACTCTCAGCCTGCCGACCGCATCCCTGCCGCCAGGAGGCCAGGTAGTCTTCACATTTTTTTGGCCAAAAGAAAACCGCTGGGAAGGTACCGACTATACCGTTACTGTGGAGAACGCCTGATGCGCAGGTTTTGAGCGAAGGATTCGGTTGGACGGCTCAGGCTTCGTCTACGCTGGTATAGCACAACTCGACCACCGTGCAGTCGTCGCTCAAAGGATTCCCGGCGCAGAATTCCGTCACCGACGAGAAAATTCCCTCGAGCGTGGGAGACTTGGCCGCGGCCGCTTCCAGCCGGAAGTCTTCATAAAAATCACCCATGGCGTTTTCCGCTTCGGTGACGCCATCGGTCACGAGAATGAAGCGGTCGCCGGATTTCATCTGACATTTTGCGCTTTCGAAGGTGGCGTCGGCCAACAGGCCCACCGGCACATTTCCATGCGGTGGACGCATTACCTCTCCGGCACATACCAGAAGCGGTTGCACGTGGCCGCAATTCACATATTCCAGTTCGCCGTCGCGCCGCAGACGCACCAGCAGCACGGTCGCATACTTCTCGCCGACAAGCTTCTCCGTGAAAAAGCGATTTACGGCCGACACGACATCGAGCAAAGGTACGCCCGCACTCAGGTGTGAATAGATCATTCCCTGCAGGGTGGAAGCCAGCAGTGCCGCTGAAACTCCCTTGCCGCTGACGTCAGCCAGCACCACTGCCAGGCCTTCCTTCGTGTTCACCGCGTCAAAGAAGTCTCCGCCGATTTCTTTACAAGACAGGTTCTTTCCGCGCAGCTTGGCAAATGGCACTTCAGGAATCTTCACTTGCATCAGCCGCTGCTGAATGCTGGCGGCGATGCTCAACTCCTGCTGGTAGCGGCGGGCCTCTTCCTCGGCCTGAACGAGCCTCGCGTTCTCGATCAACGACGCGGCTTCTGTGGCGATCACGTGCAGAATATCCTGTCCGACTCCGCTGATATCGCGGGAGGCAAAGCGCGAGTCGACGTAGAGGACTCCCATGGCCTCCGCGGAGGTCGCGGCGTGCACAGGCGTTTGCGCGTCGCGGGTTGCCTGCACCACCAATTTGCGCAGCGGGATGCAAACCACAGTTCGAAGATCGTAAGCCACGATACTCTGGCGTCCCGCCAAATCGAGCGACTGGCTTGTATCCGTCAGGAGAAATTCAGAGTTCGAACGGATTGACTCTTCGAGGATCGAGCGAGAAATCGTCTTGTCATCGAGCAGCGGCTCTTTCTTGGAGTTGCGCCCCGCAGCCAGCCGAAGTTTCCCTTCCTCGTCCTTCAAGAAAACATAAGCGCGTTCGGCCCGCGTCAATTGCAGCGTGACGTCGAGCATGGTCATCAGGATTTCATCAAGGACGCCTGCAGTGTTCAGCTTGCGAGCGGCTTCCAGAAACAGCGTGAGCTTTTCCAGATCGGTCGCTTCCTGCTTAATCTGAATGCCGGAAATCTGGCTGAGAAATTCCCTCGCCGTGTTGGAGGTAGCATGAGCAGGATTGAATAAGATGTACGCCGAATCGCGCGCCCCAAACTCCAGGCGGTCGCCGCGCTCCAGTTTCTGACGCTGGATCCGCTCTCCGTTGACGAAGGTGCCGTGCTTGCTGCCCAGGTCGACGAGGAAGAATTCCTGTCCGTCCTGCATGATCTGCGCGTGGTCGCGGGAGACACGCGGGTCCGCAATCACCAGATCTTTATCGACCTTCCGTCCAACCGTGAACGGGGTGCGGTTCAGGACGATGTTCTTCTGCTCGCTACCCTGCACAAACACAAGGGCGGGAAACACACCGGAACCGGAACTGCTATGACTGATTGCGCCAAGGGCCATGAATGGTTGTTTCGCGTGCCGTTCGCCCCCAACTTAGACGACTTGAGCTCGCGCCGCAGGGATATCCCCGCTCGAAACAGACTACTCTGCTGGCGCGCTCCCCCGCAAGGTATGGCCTTGGCTCCCCCCCGAATACTGCAGCAATAATCCAAAAAGGAACACTGGAAGCATGAAGTTAGAGTAGAGAGGGAGTCGCCATACCCTTTCACTGGCGGCGGGCGTTAACCAAACATAGGCCAGGCTCAGTCCAATCGTCGCAATCCACGGCCACACGAGCAAAATGCCTCCGACCACGCGCGCCGCACGGATCGCCGGGAGAGTGGGTTCGCGCAACTCCTCACTCCGCAACAGAACCAGAATTGCGGGAGCCAGCAACACCTGGTTGTATGGAGCAAACATCGGAACGATCAGTACGGTGAGAGCCAGCACGAGGGCGAAGGCTCGTCCGAATGCTGGATTCGTAGACGCTTCCTTACGGATGGGCCAGATAGAGACAGCGCAGGCGATCGCGCTCGCGGCCTCCAAGATTCTCCCTGTGATGGATCCGAACAACACGGCCAGCACCGACTGGTTCTGCGTGTATCGGTGGTATCGCCGAATCGCCTCAACAAACATACCCAACCATCCGGGCAACAGCAGTTGCGCTCCTCCGAGGAGAAGCAACATCACAAATCCAAACCCAAAGACGAATCGCCGCCGCGAGCGCCAATCACTTGCCGCCCACAAGCAGAGCCACAAGACCAGCGGCCAGGTTAGTTGTGGTTTGATGGTTGCCATGGCCAACAGAGCTCCCGCAAGGAGTAGCCACCCGCCCGCCAGGCAGGCGCCACACGCTGCGAGCAAACCGGCAACCAGCAGCGTGAGTTGCTGAAGCTTAATGCCCTGCACCATGGGCCACCAGCCAAGCGTCAACGCGATCAAGATCCCAACAGCTCCGAATGATGGCCGCCAACGCAGAAGGGAGAGCCAAAGCAACACGCTTCCCGCTGCCAGCAAAACTAAGAACCATCGAAAGCCTGTCTGTAGCGTGGCAAATGGGAGCTTCACGGTTGGGGCAAGCAGAAAGACAACGTAAGCCGGATACGCAAAGCCCTGCTGATCCTTGGGATCGTTGGGACGCGCGGGATCAAGCGGCCTGCCATAGTATCCCTGCTGAATCTCGCGGGTGATTTCTGCGCTGTACGGATTGCGCCCATGCAGCAGGAGTTCGCGCGCTCCCAGCCAGCGCGGGTAGAGGTCCGACAGATTGCCGCGGGGCCGGCTGTGCGCCGCGGCATCGGCAATTTGTTGCACTCGCAGAATCCGATTGACGTAGAACCACGTGCTCGCTGAGGCGACGGCGGCAAGCACGAATCCGACGACGAATCGCGAGCGTTTGGGCATGTGGAGTGACTTCGTTTCAATGTACGACAACGAATCCAGATCCGCCTTCATGTTACAACTGTGTGGGCACGAACCATCCCATGCGCTGGCGCATCGCAGTCTCGGCCGCAATCGGCTTTGCCTCGGGTGCATTGTGCTGGTTCCTGATGAAGCATTTCCATCAGGACGCCGCCGACTTCCGCTGGGCGTTACATCTGGCACACCGACTGCTCGCCAAGCAAAATCCATACGACACGCCGTTCGAACAGTATCCACTGATCGCCGGGCTGGTGGCTGTTCCGTTGGTTCGCTTGCAGCCTGAACTGGCCGCCGGATTGTTCTGGGGAATCAGTTCTTCCCTGCTGGCATTCGGGCTCACTCGCCACGGCTATACGAAGTTGCTCATTTTCTTCGCGTATCCGTATTGGGCCGGCATTCTCACCGCGCAGTGGTCTCCCCTCATCGCCGCCAGTGCGTTCTTTCCATGGTTACTGCCGGCAACAATGACCAAGCCCCAAGTCGGGCTGCCCGTGTTCCTGACGCGCCTGAGCCGTCGCGGGCTGTTGGCGTGCATCGGTGTGATATTGCTGAGCCTGGCGGTCATGCCCAACTGGCCATTGCTTTGGTATCGACAGCTCGGCAACTATGAGCATTACTTTCCCATCCTCGTTCTTCCGGGGCCGCTCCTTATGCTTGCACTGCTTCGATACCGCGATCGCGATGCGCAACTGCTCTTTGCATCCGCACTTATGCCGCAGCGCTGGTTTTTTGACAGCTTTATCTTGTGGCTGATTCCGCGGTCGCGGCGCGAGATCATCTGGACGGTATTTTTCAGTTGGGGAGCAGGCCTTTGGCGTTGGTATCACATGCCCTCGAGTTTCACCGAAGTCGGCCGCTACACCGTGATCTTCCTTTATTTGCCGATGCTGGGGGTCATACTCTGTCGCAAGGCAAAGTCTGTAGGACCTACCGTTTGATGGGTAAGCAATAGAGGACGCAGCCGCGCTTGCAAGACCAAGCTCAAACCGACAGTACCGGCGGTGATCGACCAGGGCACGATCGGGTTGATCCAGACCAGCGGCAACCCCCACCGGACGAGTAGCATCCATCCCACCATCATGGCCATCCCGGACACCAGTGGGATGAGCCTGCGCGCGTTGGAGACAGGGACGTTCATTGTGCAGGCTGCATGAATCATCAATGCAAACGGAAACGCCGTAACCAGATCGATGAAGAAATGCTCTCCCAGCCCTAAGGTTGCGATGACCGTGCCGACGAGGAAAATGAAGGACGACACTCTTTCCCATCGCGACAGGCCTTCCGAATACCACCAGACCAACAGCGCCCAGCCCAGGTGCAACGAGGGAAAGGCATTGCGCTGGCCTCCGATGGTCACGGCCTGGATTGGCAACTGCCGCAGTTGCTCCGTAGTGAGGGGATCAAAAGGATATCTCGATCCGAAAAGGTTGAGGGGACCACCCGCCGGGATCAGGTTATAGAACACAACTCCTACCGGTCCCGCAATAACGAAGGCGAGGAAAGCGGCCATCGCCAAGTTGCGATTGCGTACCACCTGCTTCGCATACGTAAACATGATGGCAAGCGGGAGCGCATAATACATACCGACCACCGCACGCGTGAGCAGCCGCGACGACAAGACTACCTGACCTGTCTTGAAACTGAGTTGCGCACCGAGACTCTGATCGAAACTGTAGAGGAACCAATCCAGGGTTTTGGGATGCAACCGAATCGTCATTTCCAGTGGACCGGAACCGAAATATCCCAAGAGCACGAGAAGCAAAGGGGGCAGAGTCGCGTCCTGTAGCACCTGGCGGTTTTCATCGCTACTCCGGATTCTCGCCACAACCAAGACAAACAGGCTACCCAGTCCCAGAAAACCGGTGGCCGTCGAAAGCCGCACAGGAGTCTTCAGAACCAACGTTTGCAGGCTGCACAGAGCTAGTCCGGCCGCCACTGCCAGCGGAAACTCGACCCATGAACGAACCGTGAGCAGCACAATTGCGCAGCCTGCCAGAGTCAGGGAGAAGAAGACGTCGTGCGTAATCTGCGCAGCGAACCCACGGCTGAGTGATACCGTGCAAGCCACCAGAACCGCGATGGCTATAGCCACCGCTCTGGTGCGCTTTGTTTCGAACGTCCCAAAACGCAGACTTTTCGTGTAACGCTCCTTGCAGTGCATCGTAAGGCTCTATTTCCGGACAAGAGCTTAACTCGGTTGAAGCCGCCCCCTCAGTTCTCCGGACAGCCCCACGAAGCACATGAGTATGAACCAGCCCACCAAGGCTAGTCGGCTATAGCGCATGATCAGAATCAGGTGAAGAGGCGAGAAAAGCAAAACCGCCAGGCCAGAGATGATCGCAAAGCGCGTCCACGTTCTGGACGCGCTCGTCTCGTTGAGACACCCAGTTAACAGCAAGACCGGAATTGCGAGCACGCAGAGATCAGATTCCAGCGCGTGGTAGCTCACCAGCACGGTTGCGAAGGCCGCCATGGAAAACTTCAGGTCCTCGGCCTGAACGTTCTGCGAGCGTGCGTTCCATGCCGCCAGCAGAAAGAGCAAGACCGACAACGCCACCACCATCGCGCCGAAGAAGCGCACGTTCGGTGCCATCAGATAAAAGGCTCCCCGCAGGTTCGGCATGTCCGACGGGTTGATTGCGCCTCTGGCCATGGTTGCCTCCAGGCCAAGAACATAGCGAGGATATGCAATCATCTGCCGGAGCCCGACCGCCGCGATCGAAACCACGCCCAGCAGCGCACCGACCGAGGCAAAGCCCAACAGAATCCGTAGGCTCCGCTGAAATGTCTTCTGCTGCACGAGCAGCAAAACCAGAAATGGCAGAACCAGATGAAACTTGAAAAGTCCGCAGGCGAGCCATGCCCCCGCCCAGATCAGATGCTCTTTCTTAAGGGACACGAATGCCAGTCCATAAAGAAGCATGAGCAGAATCGCGTCCTGTCCCTGAAGAAGGGCAAAGAAAATTGGAAAGAAAGCCAGGCTCACGCCAGCCCATGCCATCGCTGGCCATGCCTTCATCACCGGAACATAGGGGCGAAGCAAGATCGCGAGAGCGGCCAGCATGGACAGGTTCGCCAACATCCAGAGCACATACGCCGCCCGATAAGAGAGCAAGGAGAGAGGGACAAACCAAAGGGCTTCGAACGGAGGGTGGTTAAATGGGAGCGCCCCCAGGCGGGTGGCAACGTGCGGAGCAAACTGCTTCTGCAGTTCAAACTGGGTCGCGTCATCGTATAACCGGTGCCCCATTCCCTGCCGCACGATCGTCCCGGCGGTGTAGTAGATCGTGAAGTCTGGATATCCTCTTTAGTATCAGCTCTCGTGCATTCCAAACTACCAGCAACTGGATGGCGAGCACCCCGGCCACGTAGAACCTGCAGGCTAGTCTCAGGTGGGCGAGTTTCATAGGGTAATCTGACCGGACGATCTTACTCCCAAGGCCTGAAAACCCTGGGGTTAAGACCAAGAAACCAAGGGTTGAAGACTTGTACCGGGGGTAATCTCTTTTTCACCTATTACGCAATAAATTTGCGACTTTCGGTCAGTTTGCAAGGTATGATTACCCGTAAGTCGAGCGGACAAACGTGGGCGGTTTTAAAGGGCTGCATTCGATTCGATCTCGTAAAATTCAGAAAGGAGGCATGTCTATGGGACTTGTACGCAGACTCTGGTGCGAACAGGAAGGACAGGATATCGCGGAATACGCTGTCATGCTGGCTGTAATCCTCGTCATCGTCGTTGGAACTATCCGGCTCATCGGGTCCAGCGCTAGCAACGTGTTCTCCTCAGTCGCCAGTTCTATCCAGTAGGGCATAGCAGAAGAACGATGGGTAAACGTGCGCTGGCCCGGAAGGGGCGAACGGCAAGGATTTCGGTTTCCAAGGGAGCAGCATGAACCGTACACGGCTGTTAATGATCGGAGTTCTGGCACTCGCACTTGGCTTCTTTGCAAGTGTGTATGTCTACAGAAACTTGCAGGCAGGAAGCCACTCCGGCGCCGATGCCGGGGTCGACGTGATCGTGGCAGCTAACGATCTGCAGGTGGGGGCGAAAGTCGAAGAGCGGGACATCAGAATCATCAAGGTTCCGGCCGCCGATCTGCCTCCGACCGCTCCTCGGAAGCGCTCCGACGTACTGGGACACGGGGTCATCATCCCGATTGCCAAGGGCGAATTCATCCTGCCCAATCGTCTAGCCGGCGAAAATGCGGGCTCCGGCTTGCCTGCGCTGATTCCCCCCGGCATGCGCGCGGTTTCGGTGCGCGTGAATGAAGTTGTCTCTGTGGCGGGATTTGTGACGCCGGGAACCCGTGTCGACGTGCTCCTGACGGGAACGCCGGGCGGCGGCGAAGAACAAACGACCACTGTTTTGCAGGACGTCGCGGTGCTCGCCTCTGGACACACGCTGGAGCGATCCTCCACCGGAGAGGCACAGAACACCGCTGTGATCACTCTTCTGGTTTCGCCCGACGATGCCCAGCGGCTCACCCTCGCGAGTTCGGAGGGACACATTCAGCTCGCTCTGCGGAATCCACTCGATACCAAGCAGGACGAAGTAGCTTCTGCCAATTCCCGAGGCCTCTACCGTGGAGGTGCACCACCTCCGCCCACCACAACGGTCGTGCATCACGCCTCCGGAGCCAAGAGAGTGACGCCACCGACTCCACCCGCGTCCACGGGCGTCAGCATCGAGGTGTACCAAGGCGACAAGAAGCCCGAAGTGGTCAAATTTCCAGACGACAGTCCCGAGGCCAAGTGACCGGTAAACCTTCGATTCTGCAAACTGCCTTCATACACACGACCAAGTTTCCTCGCGGCGAGAGGAATCTGAAAATGAAAGTTCGCTCGACTCTCTTTGGGTCAGTACTGGCGGTTGCCCTTTGCGTTCCCGCGTCCTCCGCGATCATGCAGCAGGACACTCCGGCCCAGTTCCCAGGCCAGGCTCCGAACAGCACCCAGACCACGACCCTGCCGGCGCAGTCTCAGCAGCCTCAAGGTTCGGCTCCTCTCCGCGTCATGGTGGGCAAGTCATTGCTGATTAATACGACGGAGCGCCTCAAGCGCGTCTCCGTTACCGATCCCGCGATCGCGTATCCGCAGGTCATCACGCCAACGCAGATTCTGGTTCACGGGAAATCTCCAGGAGAAGTTTCACTCCTCATCTGGGATGAACTGGAGCGCTCCCGCAGCTTCGATCTTCGCGTTGATGTGGACGTCAGTGCCTGCGCCGACGAAGAACGCCGCGTATTTCCCGACGAACAGATCACCGTCACGCCCTCTCGCGCCGCCATCGTTCTCTCCGGACACGTTTCCACAGAAGATGTCTCTAAGCGCGCCGGTGAACTGGCCAGCGCCTATTCTCCGAAAGTCGTAAACGTACTGACGTTCGGACCCGTCGGTTCGCAGGAAGTTTTGCTGCAGGTGAAGTTTGCCGAAGTTGACCGTACGGCGCTGACCCAGATGGGAATCAACTTCATTTCCACGGGGGCAGCGAACACCATCGGCACGGTCACCACCGGGCAGTACGGGGCCTTTGGGCCGCAGACCCTGACCCCGGGCACGCAAGCCGCGGCCTCGGGAACTGGTACTGGCACTGTCACTCCGGCCAACACCATCAACAACGTCCTCAACCTTTTCTTATTCCGGCCCGACATTAATTTCGGTGCCGTGATTCAAGCTCTAGAGAATAAGAGCCTGCTGCAGATTCTCGCCGAGCCCAATCTCATTGCGGTCAACGGCAAGGAAGCCAGCTTCCTCGCTGGAGGACAGTTTCCCTTTCCCATCGTGCAGCCGGGCGCGGGCTTCACCGCGGTAACAATCTCATTCAAGGATTTCGGCGTACATTTGCAGTTCACCCCGGTCATCATGCCCAACGGAAATATCCATTTGAAGGTAGCGCCGGAAGTCAGCACCCTCGACTTTTCCAACGCGCTGACGATCTCAGGATTCACTGTACCCGCCCTCAGCACGCGCAAAGCGGAAACTGAATTCGAATTACAGGACGGGCAGAGCTTTGTGATTGCGGGCCTCATCGATAACCGGGTTACGGACATCTGGAACAAGATTCCCGGCCTCGGTGACATTCCGATCCTCGGGAATTTTTTCCGCAGCAAGAGCTTGCAGAAAAGCAATTCGGAACTGATGGTCTTGTGCACTGTGCGGCGCATATCTCCAACGATGGAACCGCCCGCACTACCTAAGGATCCGAAGCCGTTCATGGATAACGGCAAGTTCGACAAAGGTAAGTAGGCTGAAAGTCAGCCGCGTGGACATCGTACGTTTGCAAGAACGGGTCAACGCTCAAGGTTGTTATGCCAGAATTGTCAGTCGTCATTGTCGCAACGGACAACGAGCAGCGCGCCGTAATGCAGGTGCTCGTGGACGGCACGAGTGTGGCACGTACGGTTCATACCTGCGCAAGTTTTCCGGTAGCGGCATCGGATCCGGTCACGCGGCGGGTGCGCACTGCCAATCCTGATGTGACTCTGGTCGACATTCCCGCCGATAGTCCGCAAACCGCGCTGCGAGCGATTGAACTGCTACACCAGGAAATGCCCGAGGCTGCGATTTTCGCCGTCGGCAATCTGAATCAGCCTCAAGTCATCGTCAATGCCATGCGGGCCGGAGCTCGCGAATTCATCGAACGCCCGACCAATACCACCGACTTGCTGGAGGCCTTCGTCCGACTCACTACGGCGCAGCGCCGGGGAAAGCAGGAAGGAATTCGTGGCAAGGTCTTTTCCGTCATCAACGCGAAGGGCGGAAATGGCGCCACGACCGTGGCAGTCAACCTGGCGCTGGCCTTGCAGTCTGCTTATGGACAGACCGCGCTTGTGGATCTCGCTCCGCTCGGGCACGCCGCCCTGCACATGAACCTCAAACCGGTCTTCAACGTAGCGGACGCGACCCGCAATCTGCACCGCATGGACGCTTCCCTGCTGGAAAGCTTTATGACGCGTCATGGCGGAGGGTTGCAGTTGCTGGCCGGAACCAACGTGCCGGCTGCCGTCGATCCTTCGACCGCGGAGTTCGTACGCCTCTTCGACATGCTCGTGAGTAATTACCGATATGTGGTCGTGGACGCATCGTCGCGGTTTGATGCCGCCACCCGCCTGATCGCGAGCCTTTCCGAGACTGTCCTGCTGGTGGCCTGCAGCGACGTGGCCTCGCTGTGGAGCGCCGCCCGCGTGCAGCAATACCTGGGAGAATCCGGAAGCCGCGAACGCGTGCGTCTGGTATTGAATCGCTTCCGCAAGGTGCCAGGCTTCAGTGAGGCGGACGCGGAAGCTGCGGTGGGGGCAAAACTGCTGTGGCGAATCCCGAATCAGTATTTTGCCATATCGGGCGCGATCGATCGTGGAACTCCGGTGATGGACCAAAGAAACTCCGAAATTGCCCGCTGCTTTGCGGGACTGGCGCAAGAGTTGACGCGCAATGATGCCGACGTCAAGCGGGCCGCGTGGTCATTGTTCAAGTCGGTTTAGGAATTTGGTTTCAGGAATCAGAGACAACGGATTTAGGAACTCATGGCAAACCTTCAATCGTTCGAGCGCACTGATTACCAGCAGGTAAAAGCCGACCTGCATCGCAAGATCCTGGATCGGCTGGACCTTGAAAAACTGGGAAAAGCAACCGGCGATTCTGCGCGCGACGAAGTGCTGGTGGTCATTCGGAACGCCGTTAATAGCGAAGTTGTACCTCTTAGCTTTGCCGAACGCGAACGTCTCTCGCGCGAGATTCTCGATGAGATCTTCGGTTTGGGCCCCCTCGAGCCTCTGCTCAAAGACCCTACCGTCTCCGATATTCTGGTCAACCGTTTTGACCGCGTCTATGTGGAGCGCGCCGGCAAGCTCGAACGCACGGCCTTGTCCTTTAAAGACAACTCGCACCTCATGCAAATCATCGAGCGCATCGTGTCGCGCATCGGACGGCGGGTCGACGAATCATCCCCTATGGTCGACGCCCGCCTCGCCGACGGATCGCGCGTGAATGCGATCATTCCACCGCTGGCCATTGACGGCCCGTCTCTCTCGATCCGCCGCTTTGGACGCGAACCTGTCACCGCGCGGCAGATGATCGAGAACCTTACGCTCACCGAGTCGATGCTGGAACTGCTCTCGGCCATGGTCAAAGGGCGGCTTAATATCCTGGTCTCCGGTGGAACTGGCGCGGGCAAGACGACTCTGCTGAACGTGCTTTCCGGTTACATTCCCAACTCCGACCGCATCGTCACCATTGAAGACGCCGCCGAACTGCAATTAAAACAGGAGCATGTGGTCCGGCTTGAAACTCGGCCTCCCAATATCGAAGGCAAAGGCGCGGTCCGGCAGCGGCAACTCGTGATCAACAGCCTGCGTATGCGTCCCGACCGCATTGTGGTGGGCGAGGTGCGCGGCGAAGAAGCTTTTGACATGTTGCAGGCCATGAATACGGGCCACGAAGGATCGCTGACCACGGTTCACGCCAACTCCCCGCGCGACGCCATGGCCCGCGTGGAAAACATGGTATCGATGGCGAACCTGAATATTCCGGAGCGCGCCGTGCGTCACCAGATCGCCTCTGCCGTGCATGCCGTCGTGCAGATTGCACGCCTTTCCGACGGCACTCGCAAGGTCATCACTGTGTCTGAAATTACCGGCATGGAAGAGGACCGCATCGGCATGCAGGACATTTTCAGCTTCGACCGCATTGGAATCGATGAGAGCGGCAAGGTTCGCGGCGTATTCCGCGCAACCGGCGTGCGCCCGCAGTTCGCCGAGCGGCTTGCGACATCTGGCGCCCGCCTGCGGCCGGCGCTATTCGAATCGAGGACCGAGGTTTAAGACCGATATGCCCGCAGCTCTGATTGCGCTTCTTGTGTTCGTGGTGGTCGCGCTCGTCGCCTTCGGCATGGGCTCGATTCTCGACCAGCGCAACGCCCGCGCCCGGCTGATCAAGGAACGCCTCGCTAACGAGCGCAAGGCTCCTGAACTCGCTCCCGACGAAGAACTGGCCCTTCTGCGGGATGAGCAGTTGAGTCAGATTCCCGCACTCGACAATCTTCTCCGGCGGTCCAGCCGGGTTACCGACATCCAAAAGATGCTGGCGCAGGCGGGAATGGGCACACGCGCCGGAAATTTTCTCGGAATTTCCGCTCTCACTGGAGTCATCGCGACATTCCTGGCTTATGGCCTGAGCAAGCGGATCGAAGTTGCTTGGGTGGCCATGCTGGTGGGTTTCGTATTGCCCTATTCCTATGCCTCGTATCGGCGCAACAAGCGGTTCGAAAAATTTGAGGAACTCTTCCCCGAAGCGATTGACACGCTGGCGCGGGCCGTTCGCGCCGGACACGCCTTCACGACCGCGCTCGAGATGATTACCGACGAGGTGGCCGAGCCGGTCTCCAGCGAATTCCGCCAGCTCTACGAAGAACAGAAATTTGGCATGCCGGTCCGCGATGCTCTGATGAATCTGACCGACCGTATGCCCTTGGTGGACGTGAAGTTTTTCGTCACGGCAGTCATGCTACAGCGCGAGACCGGCGGCAATCTGGCTGAGATCCTCGATAACCTTTCGTATGTGATTCGCGAGCGTTTCAAAATCCAGCGCCAGGTGCGCGTCTACACCGCCCAGGGACGTCTTACCATGGCCCTATTGATGGGAATGCCGCCCATCATCGTCGCAGTGATGCTGGTGCTGAATCCCGCTTTCATCCGTCCGTTGTTCTCTGACCCGATCGGACACACGCTGCTGGTCGCCGGGATCACACTGCAAACCATTGGGTATTTCGTGATTCGCAAGATTATCCGGATTCAGGTTTGAAGAATCAGGTATAGCCATGTTGCCTCTGCTCTTAGTCGTTGTCGTATTCGTCACCGTCGTGATGGCGGTGTTCGCGTTTGGAGCGGCAGTGGTAACTCCCAGTTCGATGCTGGGTGCCCGACTGCGAGCTCTGGGAGGCCAACAGCAACCCGTCGAGAACAGGCCTGCCATGCGGGAACGCATTGAGCAGGCTCTCGATCCGATCAGCAAAGCCATCCCTCTTTCGGCGTCGGATGTGTCCCGCACGCGTGCCTGGCTCATTCAGGCCGGATTCCGCGACGCCATCGATGTTAACTACTACTTTGGGGCGCGCCTTCTGATGGCCGGGGTGGGTTTCGCCGGCGTTCTCCTGTTTTCTGGATTCGACAACCTTTTCCTGCTCGTCGGCATTCCCGGTCTCGGATTTTTCCTTCCGCGCTTTATTTTGAAACGCATGATTAAAGACCGGCAGCATCGCATTCGAATTGGCCTGCCCGACGCTCTTGACCTCACGGTGATCTGCGTCGAGGCGGGCCTGGCGCTCGACCAAGCTCTTACCCGCGTGGGCCAGGATCTCCACCACGCCCACCCGGACCTCAGCGACGAGTTCCATCTCGTAACCCTCGAAATGCGGGCCGGCAAACCCCGCGCGGAAGCCCTCCGTAACCTGGTGGACCGCACCGGGGTTGACGATATCCGTTCGCTAGTTGGTACACTGATTCAAACAGATCGCTTCGGCACCAGCGTAGCCCAGGCTCTCCGTGTGCACTCTGACTCCCTCCGCACGGAACGCCGGCAACGGGCCGAAGAACAAGCTGCTAAAACTACCATCAAGATGGTCCCCCCATTGGTGATATTTGTTCTGCCTTCGATCATTTTTGTCACGATCGGTCCGGCAATCATTGAATTGTTCCGGCAACTTGGGCCGATTTCCGGCGGCCGGTAGCAAGAGGCGGCACAGAACTGGGGAGCATTCGTTTTTATGGCGGTTTTTTCCTCACAGGGACAGGCCTTCAATCAGACCCGCCAAGCCTACCTCGCCACCGAGTTGGCAGTCGCGAACACTCATTGGACCCGGCTGCGAGGCCTGCTTGGTCTCCGCCCCGGTGACTTCAGTAATGGCTCAGGCCTCTGGATTACCCCCTGCCACGGCGTTCATACTCTGGGCATGGGCTTCCCTATCGACGTCGTTTATCTGGATCGCGGGATGAGCGTCATTCATATCCAGCACGACCTGCGGCCTTGGCGGTTTGCGCCGGTCCGTGCGCAAGCAGTGTCCGTGCTGGAACTACCGTGTCGCACCGCGGCGGAAACTGGAACGGCCGTGGGAGATAAAATTGAAATAACGATTCAGAAGGATGGTAGAGTACCGCCCTCGTGAGTGAAACGCTCCAACTCGAAGAGACCGTCGAACTTCAGGAGGCGCCGAAGTTACTGGTGGAGTGGTCTCCACGCTGGCGCGAGTTCGCCGGCTCAATCGGGCCCGCCCTGGCGCGCTCGGAGCGCCGCCTGGCCGGAGAGGCTCCGTTCGGACTCATTCCCTTGCGCATCATGGTGCCCTCCTACCTGTTGGAGGCGCTTTTGATCTTCGCCACGATTGCCATTCAGGTAAAGATTGCCGAGTTGCGCCCCTTCGTTGCGCCCCGATTCTCGCGGCACGATGTCATCTATTACAGCGGCGACGAACTGCCTCGCACTGAGGACCTCGGTGGAGCGGAAGCCGCAGCGAGCGGCCGCGCCGGCGGTGAGGAAGCGCACCATCGCACTCAAGCCATCAAGATTGCTCGCGGTGGCTCTCTCGTCCCAAGAGTGGTGGATGCCCCTGACCTCAAGCTCCCCGCTTTGCGCGACGCAGTGGCGAACCTGTTAGCCATTAATCCGAACCCCGGTCCTCCACCTTCGGAGGGACTGCGCTCCAACCGTAATGCCCCGAATCTGACTTCGGCGCTGGTCGCTCCGCCTCCGAACGCAATCCGCGACTACACACGCAACGGACTTCAACTGGACACGGTGATTGCTCCGGCGCCATCGGTATCGTCCGATCGCACTCTAACCGCGCCCAACCTCAGCACTGTGCTCATTCCGCCGGCACCCAACGTTGCGGGCGACCACAAACTGGTCGCACCCGCCCTGGCGCCGTCGATTGTTCCTCCGGCACCTAGCGCCTCCCGCGATCGTGCAGTAACCGCACCTTCTTTGAACGCCTCTGTGGTGGCACCCGCTCCAAGCGTCGCCCGTGAGCAGGCACGCTCGACTCCGGCACTGGCCACGAATGTGATTCCTCCCGCTCCTGGCGGCGTAACCCGCGAGACTTCGAGCACGCCGGTGCGCATGAACAACATGGCGGTGATCCCGCCCCCGGTTTCGGCTCCAGAGCGCGCCGGCACGCGGAATCCGAAGCTGACGCTGCCGGCGCCCTCGGTCGTCGCGCCGCCGCCCTCAGCCGATGTCTCGCAAGACGCTCACCGCGTCGCCGGTGGCTCGGTTCCCGATCCAATGAAGACGGTCGTGGCCCCACCGCCGACGCAATCGGGCGGCGGATCGTTCATGAGCAGTCTGATGGGCAAGATCTTTGGCTCGACCGAGGTCGTTCCACCACCGCCAGCTGTTCAAACCAACCAGTCAACCCGCGGTACCGGGACCTCGCTTGCTACGAATGTCGTCGCACCTCCACCCACTGTCGCCACAAATGCATCTGGCGGAAGTCCGCACGGGGCTCGCAACGGCCTGGGGACATCCCTCGGGGGAAACGTGGTCGCTCCACCGCCTTCCGTGGGATTGTCGGGTAGTAGCGGCTCCCGCTCCGCGTCCGCTTCGTCTGGGCCGACGATTGGCGCCCCGAGCGTAGTTCCGCCTCCTCCCTCGCTCTCGGGTGCGGGTGGCGGCACGGGCAACACCGGCGGTGGCGCCGGAGCCACTGGCGGCACTTTGCTCGCCAATAACATCGTTCCCCCACCGCCCTCTGTGGGTGGAGGCTCCGGAACGACCGGCTCGGGCATGGGCCGCAAAGGTACCGGCCTTGGCTCACCACTCGACGTCGGCTCTGGCCCGGCTCCCGCAAACAACGGCGGCAGTGGCGCCAATGCTGGCGCTGTGATTTCCACGCAGCCGGGAACCAAGGTCGGGCTACCCAGCAACGGCGGAACCGGTTCGCTCGCCATGTCTCCCTCCGGAGGAGACAAGCCAGGCCTCGGAGGCACCGGCGGCGGAACCAGCATTGGCCACGGAAACGGTCCCGGCAGCGGCATGAACGGCGCAGGCACTGGCGCAGGCAAGTCGGGTCCCGGAAATGGCTCCGATCCCGCAGCCCACGGCGGCATCTCTCCCTCGGCCGGACCAGGCGGCGCAGGAAACGTGCCCGCCGGAACTCCGGCTGTTCGCGGCGTGGACATCAGCGGAGGCACCAGTCAGGTTACGATTCCGGCCTTCGGCTCAGACCCGTCGGGCAGCACTCCTCAGGTACCCGGACATTCCTCGATCAAACAGCGCCAGGCTCTTGGCGTAACCGTCGTTGCCACAGCAAGTTCTGGAGGAGCTTTCGAGCCCTACAAAAACCTCTTGCGCGGGGAAAAGTACACCACGTACCTGGATACGTCGGCTGGTACCGTTGTTATGGAGTTCGCGGATGAGGGGGCGACAGGCCACCCTTACGGCGCCACTCTTACCGCGCCAGTCGCAATTCGGACAGACTTGCCCGATGGACTGCCCCGCGCCCGAATGGTGTTGACCTGCACCCTCGATGCATCCGGGAACTTGAGGAACATGCGCGTCCTCGAAACGGGTCCCGCGAACATGACTGCAAAGGTTCTCGCCGCTCTGCCCAGTTGGAAATTGCAACCCGCCCTGCGCGGCAACCAGGCTGTACAAGTTACCGTCATCCTGGGCTTCGGCATCGACACCAACGACCGCTTCTAACGCAACTTCTGTAATTTGAGTCTCGTGTCCGAGCTCGCTCCACCGGCCACAGCCGAGCCCTCGCCCAATTGATGCTCCTCACACTCCCTGCCGATAGAAAATCTAAGGGCTATGGCTGCCAGCACGAGAGGAGCAGAAAATGGATTTTGATCAAGCGGTCAGCACCCACACGAAGTGGAAGCGCAAGCTGCGCCACTACGTTGCCAAACGCGACGGCAGCCTGCGTCCTGCGGATGTGAGCCTCGACCACAAATGTGTGCTGGGCCAGTGGATTTACGCGGAGGGCGCCGTCTACGCCTCGATGCCGGAATACACGAGGCTGAAATACGAGCACGCGCGCTTTCATAGTGTCGCCGCAGAGTTGGTGAAGAGAGCAAATTCCGGAGAATCCGTTAACGCCGAGACGGCGCCATGTTCGAACAGTACGTTCTCAACCGCCTCTGCGGCCATCGTCATCGCAATCATGGCCATGAAGAAGCGGCTGTCCGGCTGACAGCGTACACATTTCCCGATCCAAAACTACTTTCTGCTTCTCTTCGCCTTGCGCCGCGACGGAGGGATCACGCCCTTCTCCGGACGCTCCTTCTCGATCGTATCCGACAACTTGTGCAAAGGCCTGTCTCCCGCTGACGACAACTGCCGTCCCGCCGCGTTCGCCGTCACCCCTTGGCCGGTATAGATCGCCTCCCTGAAACTCGCTCCCGCAAGCGGGGACGCCACCGCGAACACGCCGTGCGGCACACCGTTGGTGAACGCCGTGGCAATGTAATCCCCCACCATCAAGCCGTTTTGTGAATTCGCAAGCCAGCTCAACATCATTGGGCCGGTAAGAGCCGAGGGAGTATTCCAGGTCGAGCCCCCATTCGCCGACGAAATATATCCCACGAAAAGCTGGCAGGTCGAAACTGTGCAATCGCTCTGCGAATAGTAGTAGTAGTGAAGCCCCACATGTGCCGAGGCGCCCGAGGTCGCCGGATCAATCCCAATCCCTGGAATAAGATGATCCACCGTACTTGATGTGTCATCGATCGGAATTCGCGTGACCGGGCTCCAGTTCACCCCATCGGTTGAGGTGCTGTACACCAGATCGTTGGTGGAACATTTGGAGCGAAATCGGCAATCCTGCCAAACCGTCCAGACGGTTCCCGCCCCGTCCACCGCCGCCGAGGGCAGTGGCCCACTGCGGATTCCTCCCGCATCGGCGTGGAACTGTATGTTCGAAATGGGCACTGACGCGGTCCAGCCCAGGCCGCCATTACTCGAACTGAACGCCGCCATCACGCTCGTCTCAATCGGCACGACTACCGTCCCGTTCGGCTGCACCAGCGGCTGGCCGCCGATTCCCGGCGCCAGGTCCGCAGTGGGCAATGGCGACGCCCACGTTAACCCTCCGTCCGAGGATGTGCTCATCAGGATTTCACCGTTGCTGAGCGGGTCGTCCCACTCGATATAACAATTACCGTAATGCGGACTGCTTGCCCAGCTGTCGCAAGCAATCCAGTTCTTGTCGGAGCTTGCCGAGGTCGAGTCGACTGCAATGGGATTCTGCCACGTCAGCCCATCGGTTGACCGGCTCACAACCACCGCCGGCGTCTGCGCCGTATTCAAAATCGGCAGGGACGCAATCATCCACACGCCGTGCTTCGCGTCGTAAGCCACCGCCGGATCGCTGGCCGCGTCGTACGGGCCTGTCCCCTCCCCCGTCGTCAGGCCGGGCAGGAATCCGTGGCTCCAGGTCGTTCCGCCGTCGGTGGAAGTCGCCCATCCGATATCAGTGCCGCCACCAGCAACGATGCGTCCGGTCTGAAATGCCGCCACCAGCGTATTACCGTTCGCCAGCATATGCGGCTCAACCTCCGTCGCGTGCTGTCCCGGACCTACCGTGTACGGATCAGAGCTGACCTGCGTGAGATTGGGCCCCACAGGATTCCCTGGCGTCGTAGTCATGGAGGTACTGGAAGGGGACCCGGAACATCCCGCGAGGAAGAGTGTGAAAGCAAAGATGGCACCCACTGCCAATCCATGGAAACAACGCCCAAATTTATTAATCATGGGATCTGATCATGCGATGCGGTGTGACTCTGGGAGCATCCTCATCATCTTCGGAATCGGCGCTATTCGCAACGGGATTCATCGGCTCGGAATCTGATCAGCATCCTCAAAGTTAAGCCCGGTCCTCATAAACACAATTGCCACATCGTCGGAATAGATCTGCTTCCATTCCGGCCTTGAGCCAATGACAGCCGTGAGCGCCGCGCTTCTCGGCAGCAGCAAGTAACCGATCTGCTGCTGTTTGAGAAACTCATTCCATCCTGGTTCCACGTGCACCATCGCCAGGTATGATCTCAGGAATTCCTCGCCATAAAAATCGTGGCGATCGTCGATCACAACTTTGTTGGGAGGATAGAGCCTGTAGATCAGATAGCCGCCCCAGTAATCCGGGCTCAGCACAGGAACCTTCACCCCGCCGCGCTCGAGAAAGTTGACGGCTTCGACCGGCATTCGATGTGAATCGAAATGCGCATTCATCAATGGCGTAGAACCCAGGCGCCCTCCATTAGCAGCAATAAATAGAGCCGCCAGCGTGGCAAAGATTGGCCAGAAGTGCATGCGCAGGTTCGAATCAACGGCGCTCATCCTCTGCGCGAAGCCCCAGGCCTCGAGCGACGGCAGCAATGGACCGACGATCAGAACCAGCAACACCGAAGAAACGGGGATGTTCCGCGAGGCATACAGACCCGTGTAGACGGCAAAGAGCAAAATCAAAATCTCGCTCAATCTCATCCCGCGGCCACGAGTCGCGAGAGCGGCAATGGCGATCAACAGTAGCGCAAGAAAGCATTTCTGCGCGATGCCATGGAAGTTAGGCGACTGGAATTCCTCGATGTGATCCATCAGGAAACGATTGGAGAGATAAGAGTAGATGTGCGCGTGGAGCTTCCATCCATACGGATTGATAAAGCTGGCAGCAATGGAGAGGAGCCCCACGCCAGCTAACTGCCGCACGCGTCGACCGGACGCGATCTTCTCAAGCGAGTCCTCGAGGCAAGTCTCCCGCGTAGCAACCCACGTCCAGAACGCTCCGAGCCAGTAGATTCCCAACAGCACGAACCCAATCAGAAATCCGCCGTGCACATTCACCCACAGCATCATCGACGGTGGCAAAGCCCATAACCATCGCGCGCGTCGACCCCGTACTCCACTCTGCTCTGTTGAATCCAGAACCCAGAACCACGCGAGAGTGAAAAGCCAGCTCAACACATGCGGACGAGCCAGAGCATGAATCATCGACGCCGACATCGCCAGCAGCGTGAGTACCAACGCCGGCACCAGGTTCGTCCCGCGCGCCACTGCCAATCGAAACGTCCAGGCAAACACCGTTGCGATCACAGCCGCAGTGAGCCACACTACGCCGTTCAACCCGCACGACGCCTCCAACTTCCCGACAGCGATGTCATACAGCCATTCCCATGCATACCAGGGTTGCGCGTAACGAAATGAGAACGGGTCGAATCGTGGGATCACGTGCGTAGCTAGGATCTGTTGGCCGTTGCGGATGTGCCATCCGATTCCCGCGTCGCCCAGCAACTTCACGGCGAGAGGCGTAAACACCAGCGCACTGAGCACGCCGATAAAGATCAGGTCGCCGACCGATGGCATCACCCAGCGGACCCACTGAGGGTGAGAGCCGGCCTTAGGCGTCAGCGACGAAGAACTTCTGGAACCATCTGCCATCGCGCTGAATCTTATAGAGGTAGGGCGATAACGGCAAGATGATGAACAAGGCGACACCTCGGATTGTGATCGTCGGCGCTGGCTTCGGCGGGCTGAACACTGCGCGTGCTGTGGCGAAGGCGCCCGCGCGAATCACGGTGATCGATCGCAAGAATTTTCATACGTTCCAGCCGCTGCTATACCAGGTGGCCACCGCCGGCCTGTCGCCGGGAGAGATCGCCGCGCCCATCCGGTCGATTCTCCGTTCGCACAAGAACATCGAAGTGCTGATGGCGGAGGTCACAGGATTCGATCTGGATCGCCGCATCGTCGAAACCTCCGATACGGCCGTCCCCTACGACTACCTGGTGGTCGCTGCTGGCGCGACACACTCCTACTTCGGGCACGATAACTGGGAGCCCTACGCTCCAGGCCTGAAAACGATTGAAGACGCGCTCGAAATTCGCCGTCGCGTACTGCTTGCGTTCGAGTTGGCGGAGCGGCACGCTGCCGCCGGCGAAACTGCCATGCCCCTCTTTTTTGTGGTCGTGGGGGGAGGGCCCACGGGAGTCGAACTCGCCGGCACTCTCGCCGAAATCTCCCGCCACGCGCTGGCCCACGAATTCCGATCGATCGATCCTGCTCGCACGCATATCCTGCTGGTCGAAGGCGGCCCCCGCGTACTTCCGGCTTATGCGGAGGATTTGTCGCGCAGCGCGCAAGAGCAACTCAATCGTCTGGGAGTCGAAGTACGCACCTCGACCGTCGTCACGCAAATTGAACCCGGCGTGGTCTATACCGGAGCAACTCGTATACCCGCAACGGTGGTGCTGTGGGCTGCAGGAGTAGCCGCCTCGCCTCTCGGCCAGAGGCTCGGCGCTGAGGTTGACCGCGCTGGACGAGTTCTTGTGCAGCCCGACCTCAGCATCCCGGGCCACCCGGAAGTATTCGTGATCGGCGATCTCGCGGCCCTGAAGGACGAGCAGGGGAAATTGCTGCCCGGAGTTGCGCCGGTTGCGATGCAGGAAGGCAACTTCGTCGCGAAACTCATTCGTGAAGAGCTGGGCCGTGCGGCTGGCCCATCCTTCTCGCGTTCTTCGCGAAAGGGTGGGGACCTCGACCTCCGGCCAAGGTTTCACTACTGGGACAAGGGGAGCCTGGCAACCATCGGCCGCTCAGCAGCGGTGGCAGAGTTCGGCCGCATCCACATCTCTGGCTTCATCGCATGGCTGTCATGGTTGTTCGTCCACATTTTTTTCCTTATTGGCTTCCGCAACCGGCTGTTGGTCTTCATTCAATGGGCGTGGTCCTATGTCACCTACGAACGTGGCGCGCGTTTAATCACCGGCAGCACCTACCTGCCTGGATGGACTCCCGATCAACCTGCCCCAGCCGCAGACCAGCCCGCCGCACCACAAGAAATTCACGCCGGTCCCGTCAAATAGAGGGACAATAGTAGTTGTCATCCTGAGCAAAGCGAAGGACCTATGCCATCCTCGTCGATCCCAAGAAACGCGAAATTGCGCCTGATCATCAGCCTTATCGCGATCGTTCTCTTCTCCTTCCCTGTGCACGCCGAGGTCCTGAAGGTTGTGGTCAATGACACGATCCAGCCCATCAGCGAGGAATACATTGCTCGCGCCATCGACGAAGCCCATCGCCGCGGAGATCAAGCCGTATTGATCGAGATCAATACACCTGGAGGCCTGGTAAGTTCGACGCGGGGAATCATTGAGAAGATCTCATCTTCTTCGGTGCCAGTGATCGTCTACGTCACGCCGACCGGCGGCCACGCCGGTTCTGCCGGAATCTTCATCCTGGAATCCGCGGATGTCGCCGCCATGGCTCCGGGAACGGCTGCGGGAGCCGCTCATCCAGTCACCCTGATTGGCCCGGTCCAGGTCAAGCCGGACGACGAGATGAACCGGAAGATCGAAAATGACGCCGCCGCTCTCATGCGGTCCGTTGCATCCAAGCGCGGACGAAATATCGAGAGTGCCGAGAGTGCCGTACGAGAGTCGAAATCGTTCACTGAGCAGGAGGCTCTTGCCGGACATCTGATCGACTACGTCGCAACGAGTCCCGAAGACCTCTTCCGTCAAATGCAGGGGAAAACGTTCAGGCGGTTCGATGGAGCAACTGCATCACTCAACCTCACCGGGCAGCCGATCGTTCCTTTTGACATGACTCTCAAGGAGCATATCCTCGATGACCTCATGGATCCGAACGTAGCTTTCTTGCTTCTCGCGATCGGAGCGCTGGCTCTTTACGTCGAATTCAACCATCCCGGAGCAGTTGTCCCCGGCACAGTCGGCGTCGTCTTCATCTTGCTTGCCGCCTTCGCGCTCAATTTCCTTCCGACACGCTTTGCCGCACTTGGACTGATTCTTGGAGCCTTCGCACTATTCGCGGCCGAGGCGAAGTTCGCCACCCACGGAATCGCCACCATCGGAGGCATCGCCCTGCTTACACTGGGTGGCTTGCTTCTCGTGGACTCGCCAATCCCCGAAATGCGCGTGCATCTTCTGACAGCGCTCGCCGTTAGCATCCCACTCGGCTTGATCACTGCCTTCCTGATGACGATCGCTCTGAAGGCGCGCCGCAACAAAGTGGTCACGGGAGCCCAGGGCCTGATCGGTGAAATGGGAGTGGCGCAGACTGCACTCTCGCCGCAGGGGAAGGTTTTCGTCCACGGCGAACTGTGGGATGCAGTCGCCACGACAGCCTTGCCTCCGGGACAGATGGTCATTGTGCGCGCCATCGACGGCTTGATCCTCCAGGTCGATCCGCTCGCAGCAACTCCTCCTCCGGCCACTCCCGCACCCGCGATTCTGTAGGCCTTGGCAAATAGACGAACGATGTGGAGACAGCCGCCCTTCGACTACGCTCAGGGCAGGATCTCGGCTGTCCCGCGTGGGCGCAGCCCCGCGGAGTCCAGGGGAGTCTTATTTCAAGTTAAACAGCGCATTCACATGCGCAGTGACCGTCACCATCTGCGGCGAGAATTCCTCCGTCGGGGCCGGAGGAGCCGCGTTGGCCATCGCGCTCATGGCATGAGCCACGCGCGGCATCGGCAGCCGCAGATTCTCAAACGTGTCGATCGACGCGTAAGAAAGCTCTCTTAACGTCCGTCCCGCCGCGTGAGCTAGAGTGTCCGCGGAATTGCGCGCCCGGCGGTATGCATCCTCTACGGCTTTGTTCTTGGCATCGTCCATATTCTCGAGCGTGTAGTTCAGAGTCTGAGTCTCGCTGACATTGGCGTCGGCCAGTTGCTGGGTGATCGGACCCACCTTCGCAAAATCCCTCAGCTTCAGCGCAACGTCGGTCGTTACCCGGTATCCGATGACTCGTTGCTTCGGCTTCCACTCGTACACGGGCTGCACGGAAAGAAACCCAATCGTCGCGGCCTTGGGATCGATTCCGTTGTTGCGCAGCACTTGCCGCACCTGCTCTACGTTTTTCGACGCATGCTGAAAAGCTGCCTGCGACGTATCTTCCTGCACTGATACGTTGAATTGAATCTGAGCGGTATCTGGGGCTGATTCGAATTTGCCATCCGCGCCCACGTATATCGTATTCGCCTGCGCGCTAACTGCGGGATGTTCCTGGCCAAACGCTGCCGCGGCCAACAAGAGAAGCAGCACAATTCTTATAAATTTCATGGCAACCCTCTCGGGGATTATCCCACCAGGCGAACAGGGTCAACAATCTTGGCTCAACAATCTATCGCGCCGGCACTCCAAGGTTGCGATCGAGGCGGATCTCGAGCGCAGTCCCTTTATCGAGCACGAGATCGTGTCCCACCTCAAATGCCGACAGAGCTCCGGACGCCGCGCCTGAGCCTGCACCCGTCGCCGCTCCGCGCTTCCCGCCTGTCTTTTCTCCCTGCGCCGCACCCTCACCGGCACCGACCACGATCGCCTCCGCAATCTGCTCTTTGGTCATGCCTTGGCGTCCGATTTCTCCCTCTTCGCCAATTTGCCGCAATCCATGCTCACCTGGAACTCCGGTCACCGTGGCAATCAGAGGCACCCATCCGTGAGCCGTTTCAATCTCTTCGAAACTCAAGATGATGCGCGTCCGCAGTCCTGGTTCGACCGCGCTCACATGTCCCTTGATCTTTCTTCCGGATTCGATTGTCTTACCGTTCGCCGCCACGAGAGGCTCGGCTAATCGTGCGCGAAAGTGATCGCCCGTCTTCACGGTCTTGGTATCGAGCCGGTCTGCCAGCTGAATCAAAACGACGGTGCCTTGCGGGACCACATTGGCAGGCGCAGCCGGAGCATCTTGTGCAACCAGCGGAATGCAGGGCAGACCAAACAGCAAGGCCGCCATACCAAACTGTGAACGTAGCGTGCGAATGGACATAGGGATCTCCCGAGGCTTGGAATCTTATGCGATTGGATGGGGAAAACGGCGAAAGCGCTGCCTGCCAGGAGTAAGAACAGCTGGGGAAGCTCGAAAGACTGTCCTACTTGTGCCCGCTCGCAGGCCCGGCCACCGCCAGAAGGTCGACTTGCAACCCCGTAGTGTGGAATCCCTCAATCGTCGTGGCAGGACGTTTTCCCGACGCTGGCAGAATGCCCACCGCCCGGTTCTTCCCTGCCTGCTTCGCCTGGCGTAAACCCCGGTCGGCCAATGTGAGAACTTCTTCGTAGCTGATCTCCCGTGGATTCTCGAGAAACCATGGGAACGCTGCCCATCCCAGCGAGCACGTTCGGTACATCGTTTCTCCGGATCCCACCATGCTGAACGGGGTGTCCGCCACTGCCGACAGGACGCGTTGGGCAAGCAACTCCGCTTCGGCGCGATCCGTGTACCGCGATACGATCAGGAATTCCTCTCCACCCCAGCGCACCAGAACGTCGGAGTGCCGAATGGAAGAACTCAAGCGTTGTGCCATCTCGACCAGCACCTTGTCGCCGACGTCGTGGCCATACTGGTCGTTCACTTCCTTGAAATTATCAGCGTCAATCAAATAGAAAACCAGATCCCGCGTGCGCGGATCCCGGCCGTCAGCATGGGCGCGCAAGGCCTGGCTCACATCCGATTCGATGGTCGCCGAGAAAAAGCGCCGATTGCGCAATCCCGTCATGGGATCGGTAAGGGATGCTTCCTCCAGCACCAGGTTGGTACGCCGCAACTCCTGGTTTAGCCGACGGTGCTGGATGAACAGCAGAAGAGCCATCAGAAACATGGTCGTCAGCGTCACCAGCACGCGGAAATCGGCGACTTGGTGTGGAAGGCGCGGATCGAGTAGAGCATAAAGCGCAATAATGGGCAGCGAAAGCACCGCCACCATCGCCAGGTTCGCCATCCACGAGCCGTACGATTCGTCGGCCGCCGTTTCCGGGGTCGGCAACAGACCGGGCCCCAGCAGGGCTACCGCGGTGAAGATCGCAAACGAACCGGAGTACGGAATGTCATACCAGCTGCCCGTGAAATAGACGTTCTTCTCCAGGGCATCGTTCAGAATGTAGAACCAGACGCCGTTGAACACGAATGCGAAGCAAAGAAACGCGTAAAACGTCTTCCATCGCCCGGAGCTTTCGCGCCAGAACGCCAGCAGGACCAGCGTGATGAGGATTGTCTCCGCCGTGGAAAGCACATCGAAGTTCAGGTTGTACGCGCCCTCATTCGGCGAAATGTACTGCCAGCAGACGACGAACGAGACATAAAGGTAGAGCCACCAGAGCGCCAATAGCGAAAAGTCCAACACTCCGAGCCGCATACTGCGTTCGGAAGGCTGGCGGTGCGGCCGGAGCAGCAGCCCCGCCATCATCGGAGCTCCCGCGAGAAACAGCAGTGCGTCCGCTGGATACATGCTGGGCATCTTCCGTCCCAGGAACAGGTCCCACGCAATCCATACCGCTTGATCACTGAACCAAAGCGCCCACCCTGCGGCCTGCAGCATCCAGAACCAGCGCGTACGTCCCTTGCTGCGCAGCCCGTTCGCAGCGAAGGCCACAAGGGCCAACAACATCAGCAACCCGCCGCCCAGATCGCTGATCGCGATCTGGGCTCTCCCCTGCGGAAGAAACAGGCAGCCCGCCGTGAGCACGGCGGTGGAGGCGACCGCGGCCCAAAACAGAAATTTTGATTGAATACGACCGTTCAACGGTTTCCACCTTCGCGAACGGATTTAGCCCTTGGCCCCAGCGGAATGCGCTACCCGGTAGGTTTGTCCGTCGATTTCCTTGCGCAAATCGTCCCACACTTTGTCCGGCATTTGCAGGAACACCCGCACGATATCCGGATCGAACTGGAGGCCAGAAAACTTCTCGATTTCGGCGCGCGCCGCCGGAAGAGACTGCTTAGTCCGGTATGGACGATCAGAGGTGATCGCATCGAAAGTATCCGCGACCGAAAAGATACGAGCCCCCAGCGGAATTTGTTCGCCCTTAAGATTCCGAGGATAACCGTTGCCGTTGAACCACTCCTGGTGCGAGTACACAATCTCGGCAGCCTCCGCCAGAAACGGGATTTTCTTGACGATCTGATACCCGTGGTAGGCATGCTCCTTCATAATGTCCATCTCTTCTGCGGTCAGTTTCCCTGGCTTGTTCAGGATCTTGTCGGGAATGGCCATCTTTCCAATATCGTGCAGAAAAGCTCCGCGCGCGATGACGGTGATTTGCTCGCGAGGCAGGCCAAGAGCCTGTGCGATCGCAATCGTGAACAGCGTTACGCGTCGCGAATGCCCCTCGGTCTCACGATCTTTCAAGTCCAGCGCATCTCCCAGAGCCTCGAGGGTAATGTCATACGAACGTTCCAGGCTGCTCATCGCCGCCTGCAGTTGATCGGTGCGCGCCTTGACCAGCGACTCCAGGTTCGTCTGATAGGTTCGGTTCTCAACCTTTAAACGCCGGTTCTCCAGCGCGCGGCTGACCGTATTCAGCAACTGCTCGCGCTCGAATGGCTTCAAGAGATAGTCGTATGCCCCGTTCCGGATGGCCGCCAGCGCCACGGAGATATCGTGCACGGCGGTAACCATCACGACCGGCATGTCGGGATACTTTTCCTTCGTTCGTTCCAGCAGGCCAATGCCATCCAGGTCCGCCATCATCAGGTCCGAGAGCATCAATTCAAACTCTTCCCCTGAGGTGAGGACCGCGAGAGCTTCCATGCCGGAAGCCGCCTGTTTACAGGCATATCCGGCAGTTCCGAGCATCGAGGCGACGATTTCCCGAATCGGCTCTTCGTCGTCAACTACAAGAATGCGATCTGGCATGAGAACACACGAAAGTCTATCGGCGATTGTAACGCAGACGCGAGATGCCGAAAGTAATCAGTCAGGTCCCGAAACTCCATTGCGAAACACCCGGGGCATGATATTCAAAAGCAAGGAAGACGTACGTCCGCAACGCATGAGCGCATCCCTGTTATCGCTTTGGAATTCGGTCGCAAGGCTTGGCTTGGCCCGGCCCACGGCGTCGGAATTCGCCCTGCTGATCATGCTGGGCGCCTCTCTGCTCGCGCTGCGCGCCTTCCGCGAGAACTATTTCAAGCTCTGGATATTGGGATGGGCTGCCTTCGTTGGTTCGCGGCTGGCCGAGCATTGTTTCGCGCCAAAAATCCCGGCGCCCTTTGATTCGATGGCTGTGCAGGCGGCGTTCATGCTCGCCGTCGGACTGCTGGCGGGCGCGGTTTTGCTCTACACCCGCAGCCGCGATCTCATTCTTCCATTGACCGTGATCACGCCCGTTCTTGTGGGCTTTGCCGGCGTCAGAATCCTGTTATGGCCCGATTCCCTGCCCTTGCGCGTGGCTGTGGAAGTCGGTTACCGCATCATTCTGCTGACGGCATCGATCGCGCTGCTGCGCGCGCGCCGCGGCCGCTGGGAGCCTGCCGCCTGGCTGCTTGCGTTGTCGCTTCCGTTTCTGCATCTTTCCTGGTCACCCTTCACCGATCGCGTGCCCGGAGCCGTATTCCTGGCGGCGGAAGTTGCGCTCGCTCTGAGCATGCTGCTGATCGTGCTCGACGAAGCGCGCAGCCGCACCCGGCGCTTGTACGCTGTCCAGGCCATCACCGCCAGCATCGCCAGCGCTCAACAATATGGAAACGTGGTTCAGTCCGCCGTCGAAGAACTGCAGCGCCTCATCCCCGTAAAGGCGGCGTGGTTCCGGTTGCTCGAAGGTGGACACCTGGTCGCTACTCACGCGGTCGGTCTTTCCGCTGATTTCCTGCGCGACGCCGGCTTCGCTGAGGTAAATGAAGAGATCCAGAAGCTGCTGGCGCAGACCGCTCCTCGCATCACCGCCCGGAGCGCCGCCGCTCCCGAACCCGAGAGCTGTCTCGCAGCCGAAAAGATTCACCAGTTGGTCATCGTCCCCGTCGCCGGCAACAAATCGCCCATCGGATTGCTCATACTGGGCACTTCGGGAAGCAGAGAGTGGACTCCAGAAGAACTCGAATTCCTCCGCACGTCCGGCAAACAAGTTGCCGTGGCGATCGAAAATTTCCGCCTCCTCGAGCAGGTGTTACGTTCGCAACGGCAATGGATCAACACTTTCGACTCCATCCACGACATCATTCTGGCCCACGATGCCGACTACCGCATTATCAAAGCCAATCAGGTTCTGCTGGAACAGCTCGGCCAGGCCGCCGCAGACGTGGTCGGCAGCTCCTGCGATTCCGCCTTGCCTCACACCTTTGGCGAATGGACCGGCTGTCCTTATTGCGCCATGGGTGGGGACGAAGAGTTCACCGAAGGTGCCGACCCTTGCTTCGGCGGCTATTCCGTCGTTTCCACTTCCTCCTACACGGAGCAAGGCAGCCCACAGAAAGGCACCATTCACGTCGTCCGCGACATTACCGACCGCCGTTCTGCGGAAGAAAAATATCGCCTGCTCTTTGAACAGGTCCAGGAAGGCGTCTACGTTGCCAATCCCGCCGGCCAGCTGATCGACTGCAACGATGCCCTCGTCCACATGCTGGGCTACAGCAAGCGCGAGGAATTGCTGGTCTTGAATCTGGATTCGGAAATCTGCGTCGACCCCAAGCAACGCGAAGCCTTCCGCAAGGAAATCGAAGGCCAGAACTACGTGAGGAATTTCGACGTCACCCTGCGTCGCAAGGATGGCACCCTGCTGCTTGCGGTCGAGAGCAGCTTCGCCACACGCAATGCCTCCGGCGACATCGAACGCTATCAGGGTTTCGTGCTCGACATGACGGAGAAGCGCCGCGCCGAAGACGAAATGCGCCGCCGCAACCGCGAATTGAACGCCCTGAACGCCATGGCGGTGGTGGCCGCGCAATCCTTCGACTTGGACGAAATTCTGAACCTGACCCTGCGCCAAGTCGTCACGCTATTTGGCGCCGAAAGCGGAACCGTCTACCTGTCTGACACCGACACCACAACTTATCGACGCCGCGCCGCCTGGGGACCGCGCAGCCGCGACAAGATGCGCACCGCCGAAGTCTGCTTCACCGAAGGCTTTGGCGATCTGGTCATGCGCTCTCGCACCGAAGTGATCACGGCAGAATATCTCCCGCACCTGCCCCCGATGGTTGCAGAATTCGTGCGCTCCGACGTGGACCGCTCCTGGATCTGGATCATGTTCTGGGGCAAAGACACACCAGTCGGCATCATGGGCCTGTGCAGCCACCTGGGCTACGAATATTCCAGCAACGACGAGAACCTGATGGTCGCGATCAGCCGCCAGCTTGCCACTACCATCGAAAAGGTCCGTCTCTACGAAGAAACCTGCCGCGCCTACGAAGATCTGCGCAAAACGCAGGAGCAACTGCTGCAGAGCGAAAAAATGTCGGCCGTCGGACAGTTGATCGCCGGCGTCGCCCACGAGCTCAACAACCCGCTGACCGCAATCCTCGGCTATGCGCAGCTTCTCGAAACCGAGGGACTCAACACGCGCGCCCAGGACTACGTCAGCAAGCTGTTCAAGCAGGCGCAACGCACCCATCGCGTGGTCCAGAATCTTCTGTCCTTCGCCCGCCAGCGAAAGCCGCAACGGGATGAAGTCGACATCCGCAAGATCCTCGACGAGACCCTGGCTCTCCGCGACTACGACCTCAAGATCAACAACATCAAGGTCGAGCGTGACCTTCCTTCGGAACCTGCTCTGGTCGTCGCTGACCCGCATCAGATCGAGCAGGTGTTCCTCAATATCATCAATAACGCCGTCGACGCCATTCTTGAGACCGGACGTACCGGCAAGCTCAGAATTCGTGTCTCCACCATGGGTGGACATATTTGCACGCAGTTCACCGACGACGGCGCCGGAATCAAAGACGCCAAGCGCATCTTCGATCCCTTCTACACCACCAAGAGCATAGGCAAGGGCACCGGACTCGGACTCAGCATCTGCTACGGCATCGTGAAGGAACACGGCGGAGATATCACTGCCAACAATGCGCCCGAGGGTGGCGCCGTCATCGAAGTCAGATTACCCGCGGTCGCCTCCACCAGCATCGAACCCGAAGTTGCGAAACCCGCACCCCGTCTGCACGAAGGCGCCGTCCACGGCCGCGTTCTCCTCGTGGAAGAAGAAGAGGCTGTCCTCGAGTTTGAACGCGACGTTCTGGCCGGAGCAGGTGCGGCAGTCGTCACCGCTAAGACCAGTCAGGATGTGCAGACGCGCATGCTCTCCGAACCATTTGACGCCATCATCATGAATGGAAGGATCCCGGGACAGTGGAGCGCCAAAGAGGCCTACGAATGGCTCAAAGAGAACTGCTCAGGAATGGATGCACACCTGCTGTTCACCTACTCGAACGGGCCCAGCGATGAGAAAGCCTTCCTGCAGGAGAACAACATCCCATTCCTGGTGAAGCCCTTCGAAGTCGCGGAACTCATCACCCAGGCCCGCAAACTGCTGCAAAAAGCGCAGGCCGCCGGGGCCGGGGCAGACTAGAACTCCATAAATGGCTTGGAAAGGGCGCGGCTTCCAGCCCAAGTCCCATTGTCATGGAAACCGCGGGCTTTCTTAGCCCGCACCGCTTCGACACGCCTTACGCGGCCCTCGAAGGGCCGCTCTTCCACGATGGTGCATCTATTTGTGGGTTCTCCGCAAACTCCTGAAGGTATTGACACCCGCACGAGTGGGCTCCCACGCCTACTCCCGATCAAACACCATGATTCTCTTGGGCCTGTTTTGACCCTCCAGGCGCACGGTCATCGTCAAAATCTTGAGATCTGCAGAAAGTTCGATCTGCCGGGTGCCCATTACCTTGCCTTTGAATTTCTCTGCGATTTCAAGGCTGCGCTCGCTCACGCGGCGGCCCGAAGATGCGGACCCTCTATCCCCCTTCGGATCGGGTTCGGATAATCCTTCCGATCGAACCTCACCTTCATTAGTGATTTCTGCATCCGGAGTATTCAAGGACAATGCCGTCACCCTCGTAGGGCTCGATCTCGAGCTCGATCCCCGCCTTCATTTTCTCGCTGTCCCATGTGCCCGGAAAACCTGAACTGCCCGCCGTCCGCTCGTACACATAGGGCAGGAACAACGATTTCGAACCGTCAGGGGGCGTATTCCGAATTAGGCGTCGTTGAGCGTTTTGCCGTCTTCCGAAAGCGTCCAATGCCCCGTGAGAAGCGTGCGGCCCTTCATCTTCCGGATCACCACATGGCGGGGATTGTTTTTTGTTTCCACACTTCAAAGTCCCCACCCTAAGAATCGCAAACAGCGCGATCTTAGGCTGGGGCACCCGGCCTCAAGCAAATACCTGTTGTTTTCCAAAAGGAATCCGCTATACTTCCTGTGGGAAACCAATAGGTGTCGAGATGAACACAAGAGCGGACATTCAACAGGGCACATTGGCGTTGATGGTTTTGAAAACGCTCGATGTGCTCGGGCCACTGCACGGCTACGGAATCGCGCGGCGGATTGAGCAGATCAGCGGGGACCAACTGGCTTTGAACCAGGGAACTCTGTACCCCTTGCTGCTCCGGCTGGAGCAGGAGGGCGCACTTGCGTCAGAGTGGGGACCATCCGAAAACAACCGTCGGGCCCGCTTTTATCGCCTCACACGCGCTGGGCGAAAGCAGTTGCAGGCTGAACTCCGCGACTGGCAGCAAACGGCAGAAATCATCGCGCGATTCCTTGCAATTCACGGGGAGACACAGTCATGAGGCTGCTGAAACGGTTACTCGCCCGCCTGCGCAATCTCGCGTCGCGCCAGAGCGACGACCAGCGGTTGCTGGAGGAGATGGAAGAGCATCTTTCCCGCCTGACGGAAGAGAACGTCCGATCTGGGATGACGCCGTCCGAAGCGCGCCGCCAGGCTGTATTGAAATTCGGTGCGGTTGAAGCAATTCGCGAACAATACCATGCCGAGAAGAGCCTGCCCTTCATCGAGAGCATCGCTCAGGATGTGCGCTATTCCCTTCGGATCCTGCGCAAGAGCTGGGGATTCACATCTATCGCCGCCATCTCGCTGGCACTGGCAATCGGCGCCAACGCCACCATTTTTTCAGTCATGAAGCGGCTGCTGCTCGACCGGCTCGACGTGCCCCATGCCGAACAACTGCGCCTGCTCCATTGGCATGGAGACAAGAACACAGCAGTCACAAACATGTGGGGGATGTCGGACAACGTGCCGGAAGGAATCCGAGCGGCATCGTTTTCCTATCCCGCATTTGAACAACTTCGGCGCGACAACCGTGTACTCGAAGACCTTTTCGCCTTCAAGGACGTGGGGAGGATGAATGCAACCATTGATGGCAATGCGCAAATCGTGCAGGGCGAGTTGGTCAGCGGAAACTATTTTGATGAGCTTCAGGTGCAGCCGCAACTCGGTCGCCCCATTCTTGCCGACGACGACCGGATCGGCGCGCCGACCGTCGCTCTGATCAGTGCAGGACTATGGCAACGAGCGTTCGGATCCTCCCCGGCGGTCGAGGGCCGCACGATCAAAGTCAACATGGTGCCGGTCACGATTATCGGCGTCGTGCCGTCGGCGTTTACAGGCGCTAAGAGCGTGCAGTCGAGTCCGGACATCTTCCTTCCATTGAGTTCGCAGCCGCTGGTCGAGCCGCGCGGCAAGAATGGATCGCTCCTTAGTGCATCGAGCCCGCAGGTGTGGTGGTTGAATATCATGGGACGCACGAAGGGCAGGGTTCCGGACATCACTGCCCAAGCTGCTCTGGATGCATCCCTGTCAGCGGTCGTGCGTTCAACGTTGCGCCCGGACGCGAACACCACCATTCCTCGACTGGACCTGCTGGATGGCAGTCGCGGATTGTTCATGTCGAAGCAGATGTTCGCGAAGCCGCTCGAATTGCTGATGGCAGTCGTAGGCCTGGTGCTACTCCTAGCCTGCTCCAATATCGCAAGTCTGCTGTTTGCTCGGTCGATGGCGAGACAACGGGAGGTCGCCTTGCGGCTCGCGCTTGGCGCAGGACGTGCTCGAGTATTGCGTGGCGTGCTTACAGAAAGTTTATTGCTCTCCGCCCTCGGGGGAGCGCTGGGCGTGGCTTTGGCCTTTGCCGGTTGCCGCGCGTTGCCTACACTGCTGGCGAATCCTTGGGAGATGTCACAATTCAGAATGCCGCTCGACTGGACTGTGTTGGCGTTCACTGGGAGCGTCACGCTGCTTAGTGGGTTGCTCTTCGGCGCTGTGCCAGCTTGGATCGCGACTTGGAGTGACGGCGGAGCTTGTCTGAAGGCCACAGGGCCAGGCAGCACGCGACGGCGCAAGGGCTTTTCCGGCAAGATGCTCGTCACCTTCCAGGTAATGTTGTCGACGTTGCTCGTGGCGGGGGCTCTTCTCTTTGTGGGGACGCTCTTCCAACTCGCCCACGTCAATCCCGGATTCCGAACCGATCATCTCGTGTTGTTTGCGGTGCAGCAACCGGAGTCGCGCTATCCGTCTCCGAAAGATCTGCAGCTGCATCATCAGATCGAAGAGCGGCTGCGCGCTTTGCCCGGCGTGCAGAACGTGACCCTGTCGGAGGTGGCTTACATATCCGACAGCATGGAGAATACGAACTTTCTGCCTGAAGGAGAGACCCCGAACCCGGACAAGAATCAGTCCGCGTGGACTAACGCCGTTGGCTCCAGCTTCTTTCATACGATGGGTATTCCAATCCTGGCGGGCCGCGATTTCGATGAGAACGATACGGCGAGTGCGTCGAAGGTGGGCATCCTCAGCGAGAGCTTGGCGCGCAAGGCCTTCCCGGGTCAGAATCCGATCGGCAAGCGGTTTCTGGCTCACTTTAATCCGGGCGAAGGCACGCCCGGCGACTTGATCGAAGTGGTGGGCGTGTGCGGCGATACGCGGTACTGGTCGCTCAGGCAGGACCCCGTCGGCATGTTCTATCAGCCGTACCAGCAGACGCCGAACCTCGACTTCGGAGCAACCTACGAGGTGCGAACCAGCCTGAGTCCGGCGTCCATCGCACCGTCGCTGCGCAAGGCCGTGCAATCGATCGATCCGGATCTGCCGCTGCAGGAGATCCGCACGCAACTAGAGCAGATTGACGCCACAATGCAACAGGAGCGGATCATCGCAGCTCTGACCGCGTCTTTCGGTGTGCTTGCTCTGGTGCTTGCTTCTGTCGGTGTCTATGGCGTAATGGCATATTCCGTTGCGCAACGCACCAGCGAGATCGGTATTCGGATGGCCCTCGGCGCCCTGCCGCGGGAAGTGCTCACGCTGGTCTTGCGCGAGGCAACATGGATTGCGCTGGTGGGGATCACTTGCGGTATTGCTGCCACTCTTTTATCAACGCGCCTCGTGACATCGCTCCTTTACGGTTTGCATCCGAATGATCCGGTCATATTGGCTTCATCCGGCTTGCTGCTGGCGGTCGTCGGACTGGTGGCAAGCTGGGCTCCTGCTCGCCACGCCGCAGCGGTAGAGCCTATGCGGGCCTTGAGACACGAGTGATAGAGAACAGAGTCGGCCGCGCAAAGTTGTCGGCGATCCATTACCATCTTCGGCGTGGCGATTTTTACTGCTGATGAACGGGAGCGCCTGCGCGGGGAGCTTGTTGCTGCTGCGCAGATCGACTCCAACCTCTGCGGTGCAGCGCATACTGGTTCGGCGGCGTCGTCGCTGCTTGACCGCTGGTCTGACATCGATCTGGCTCTCTGCCTCGCATCAGGCGCACCTCACGAGCAGGTTGTCGCCAAATGGACCGACCGTCTTTACCACCATCACAGCGCGGTTGCTCACGTCGACGTCATGCGCGGTGCGACGCTCTACCGCGTGTTCCTGCTGAAAAACACGTTGCAGGTGGATATCTCGTTCTGGCGTGCAGGAGAGTTCGGCGCGAGCGGGCCGAACTTCCGGTTGATCTTCGGCGAGGCGAATCCGCCGCGCCCCGCCGAGCAACCGAACCCCGATGCGCTGATCGGGATGGCATGGCTGTATGCGCTGCACGTGCGATCGAGCCTTGAACGTGGCCGGATCTTGCAGGCGGAATATATGTTGAGCGGGATGCGCAACCACGTTGGCGAACTCGCATGCCTGCGCTGCGGCTTGGTAGCGGCACAAGGCCGCGGCCTCGACGATCTCCCGGCTGTGGAGCGTGACACTGCGGCAGCCTGTCTTCCCCGGTCGCTCGAGCCTTCCGAGCTGAAATGCGCGTTTCAGAACGCGATGCAGGCGTTGTTGAAAGAAATCAAGCATGTCGATCGCGAACTCGAAGCCAGGCTGTCGGAGCCGTTGAGGGACCTGGCAAGATGACTCGGGACGTCCGCCGGCGGCTGTGGGTTCAAGACCCGATCTCGCAAGCTATTTGTCTGCGGCTGCTCGCCGTTGACCTCTTCGGGAATTCACCCTAACATCTGGAATCGATCATGGCCGCCATGGATCTCACACAAATCTCGCGTTACCGCGTTCTCGGGCGACTGGGCGGCGGAGGGATGGGTGTCGTCTATGAAGCAGAAGACCTGCGTCTGGGGCGCAAAGTAGCACTCAAGTTTCTGCCCGAGGCGACCGAGAAAGATCCGCAGGCGTTGGATCGCTTTCAGCGGGAAGCGCGCGCCGCCTCGGCCCTCAATCATCCGCACATCTGTACGATCCATGAGATCGACCAGTTCCAGGGCAAGTACTTCATCGCGATGGAACTGCTGGAGGGCGTCTCGCTGAATCATATGATTGCCGAGCGCCCGGTGGCTGCAACGCGGCTTCTGGACATCGCAATCGATGTTGCCGATGCCCTCGACGCCGCACACGGCAAAGGCATCATTCACCGTGACATCAAACCGGGGAACATTTTCGTTACGCGGCGAGGCGATGCCAAGGTACTCGACTTTGGGCTAGCGAAGGTGACAGCCAGAGATCCAAGTATGTCGGCCGCTGCCACCGAGAGCCTGCCGGAACACCTGACGAGTCCAGGCGTAGCGGTGGGGACCGTGGCCTACATGTCGCCCGAGCAAGCCCGCGGCGAAGAGTTGGACGCGCGGACCGATCTATTTTCGTTTGGTTGTGTCTTGTATGAGATGGCGACGGGCTCGCTGCCGTTCAAAGGAAGCACATCGGCGATCATCTTTGATGGGTTGCTGAACCGGGAACCGACGCCGCCCGCGCAACTGAATCGCGAGATATCGCCGGAACTGGACCGCATCATCAACAAGGCGATCGAAAAGGATCGAGAGTTGCGGTACCAGACCGCCGCGGAGTTGCGAGGCGACCTGAGGCGACTCAAGCGCGACAGCGAATCTGGAAGACTCTCCGGACAGTTCCCTTCCGCAAAAAGCGAGCCTCGAAGAATGCTCTGGCTCTACGCTCTTGCAGGGCTGCTGCTGGTCGCGGCGGTCATCGGATTCTTTCTGTGGCGGCGTCCTACGATTGCTTCCAGCGCACAGTGGCAGCAGATCACCGATTTTCCAGACTCCGCCGTGCAGCCGGCATTCTCATCCGACGGTCACTTGCTGACTTTCATTCGCGGGCCGGAGACCTTCCTAACCTCGGGGCAGGTGTATGTAAAGTTCCTGCCCGATGGTGAACCGGTGCAATTGACGCACGACGACTGGGATAAGCTTGCACCCGTGTTCTCTCCTGACGGCTCGCGAATCACGTACACCGTTCTGCAGGGGTTCGACTGGAATACCTATCAGGTCTCGGTAACCGGTAGCGAACCCAAGCTTCTACTGCCGAATGCGGAAGGACTGACCTGGATCGATCAACAAAGGCTGATGTTCAGCGAGATCCGGGGCGGAATTCACATGGGGATTGTGACCGCTGGTCCGGCACGTAATGAAGAGCGCGATCTCTATTTTCCCGCGAATGATCAGAACATGGCGCATTTTTCCTATCCCTCGCCGGATGGGAAGTGGGTGGCCATCGTGGAGATGGGCTCATTTGTTTGGCTGCGCTGTCGGCTGATGCCAATGGATGGGAGCTCTCAGGGAAAGTTGCTTGGACCGGAAGGCGATTGTTCGTCCGCGGCGTGGTCTCCGGATGGGGAGTGGATTTACATGACCAGCGATGGGGGAGGAGTCGGAAATCACATCTGGAGAGTGAGGGTGCCGGACGGCCCGCCGGAGCAGATCACCTTCGGTCTGACGGGAGAAGAAGGGATCGCGATGGCGCCGGACGGAAAATCGCTGATCACTTCTGTGGGCAAGGCGGAGGGCACGGTTTGGTTTCATGATCAGAGTGGCGATCGCCAGATCTCGGGAGAAGGTTACGCGGAGATTCCGAGGCTCACCGAGGACGGCAACACTTTGTTCTACTTGCAGCGAAACCTGAGCAAGCGTGCGAGCTCCGACGGCCGCGCCAGCACTCCGGCGGATGAGATCGAAGTGATGCGAGTGGATTTGCGCACTGGTTCCCGAGAAGAAATTCTGTCAATCCGGAGCCTGGGAGATTTTTCGGTTTCCAACGACGGAAAGACACTGCTGTACTCGGCGAAGGATCGAGATAATCGTTATCATATCTGGTTGGCTCCAACCGACCATCAAAGTTCTCCCAAGCGGGTTTCACTCATGGAGCAGGACGACGATCAGATTAACCTTCTGGCGAATGGAGATATCATTTTTCGCAGACACGAAAATGGTGAATATTTCCTGTATCGCATGAAGGCTGACGGCAGCGATTTGCGAAAGATCCTCGACACGCCGGTCTTAGGCGTGATGGCGGTGGCGCCCGGTGGCGACGCACTGTCGGCGTTTGTGAATGTGCAGGGTGAGGCGAAACCTAAAATCCAGATCTACGCACTAAGCGATGGAACAGCGAGGACCATCTGCGACCTGTGCTCTCCGTCATGGTCGAGCGATGGCAGTCGACTCTATGTGTCGTTCTCGGTCGTAGCGCGGAGTGACTCGACCAAACACGGGCAAACCTACGTCCTTCCATGGAAATCGGGGACATGGTGGAAAGGGTTTCCGCCGGAGGGAACCCGCACAGAGGCTGAATTGGCCAAGCTGGCGACGGTTGTGCCGATCGCAAGCAAGGTGGAACAATTCGCTCCGGGACCATCGCCCGGCGTTTATGCTTACAGCCTGCGCACCATCCAACGAAATCTGTATCGCGTGCCCTTGCCTTAAAGTTCAGTCACTCCCTGCCTTATCGGTCGAGTTCGGCCCATTTATCTTTTGGTAGCGCCTGCTTCACAGTTTCGATCTTTTGAAAGCCGTCTTTTAGGACGGTGTCTTTCGCATTTTGGCGGGTGACCGAGATCGGGGTGAGCAGGATCGCTCTGGTTGTAAAAGCACCGTTGGGTACCGTTGCAGTCGCATCGACGTTGGAGTGTTTGGCCAGTGAGACTGCGGCTTCTGCCGCGGTGCGGGCTTCCGCAACGATGGGTTTGTAAACCGTCATGAGCTGTGTGCCCTCATAGAGCCGGGCGACGGCCACGAGATCTGCGTCTTGTCCGCTAACCAGGACTTTGCCCGACAGATTGTTGTCCTCGAGTGCCTGAATGGCGCCGCCCGCAGTGGAGTCGTTCGACGCGACGATTGCGGTCAGCGGGACCTTCAGATCTTGCAGCGCCTTGCTCACAAGAACGTATGCCTGGGTGGCGCTCCACTCGGGAATCCAAATATCGGTGAGTATCTTGATATCGCCGCGGTCGATCAGGGGCTGAAGGACGCTCATTTGACCCGCACGCACGACCCTGGAGTTAGGGTCGAGCGGCGAACCGCCCATCAGAATGTAATTCCCCTTGGGCGCGTGCTGCACCAGGCTTTGCGCCTGCAATACACCGACCAAAAACAGATCAAAGCCGATGTAAAGATCCACGTGCGGATTGTGGATGAGGCGGTCGTAGCTAATGACGGGAACGTTTTTGGCGTGGGCGGCGTCGACGATGCGGCTGGCCTTTTCGAAATCGTGGGGCAGAAGGACGAGGACATCGATGCCTTGGTCCAGCAGACCTTTTACCTGCTTGAACTGCAGGTCATCGTCGCCGTTAGCGGACTCGGTGATGGTTTGCGCGCCGAGCTGCTGAGCGCGGAATTGAAATTCGTCCAAGTCGGTCTGCCAGCGCTCTCCCTTGGTGGCCTCGATAGAGAATCCAATCTTGATTTCAGGTTTTGGCTGCGCCAGTGCACAGCAAGAGATTCCAAGGAAAAGGAGCGACAAACAGATTGTTGACCAACGAGGCCGCATGACATTCTCCCGTCCGGGGGCCCCGTGTCCGCAGTCAGAAATCGGGGGTCCGCAGGAACGATACTCTGATGGTAGGGACCGGGGTGCGCATCATCAATTTACTTTCGTAATGGGATCGGAAGTAAGTTATTGCTCCGGGCGATCGCAAGGGCCACTCAGCTGCGAATCGTGGAAGGGTTGGGCTCAGGATGCGCGCGGTGGAAGAGAACCTGCAACGTCGATATATAGAGATCAAAATCCCCACCCTCTTTCGCATAAAACGCGAAAAGAAGGGTGGGGGCACCCCTCTGACTGGTTAGGCGGCCTGGTCCACGCTTTGGGAGGGAATCACACCAAGTTGTTGCAGAAGGCCGAGGGCGTCCCAGTTGCTCCAGGCTTCGACGAATCTTCCATTGTCAATCCGACCGCAGGTGATGCCAGTAAGTGAGATTGGACGTCCGGTTGCTGGGATGCCGGGGAGATCTCCTTTGTGCGTGCCAGTACAGGACCAACGCGTCATGACGGTCTGGCTGTCGGAGAGTTAATGGTTGATGGTGAAGTGCAGATCGGGAAATGCGTCCAGGTAATAGCGCACAAAGCGTTTGTACGCTTCGGGCCCCTTGATTGGAAAGGGCGATTGGGGATCATGGAACAGGAAACCTGGATCGAGCAGCTCGTCAGCGGTTTCGAGGCGTTGCTTGTTCCAGAGTTCTTCAAAGATGCGGGTTTCGATTTGTTTGTTGTCGGTGGGCATGCAGGGTCTCCTTGAATTTCGAAACTTAAGTTCCGTCGAGCGGGGCCGGTGTTGCGGTCGCTGCCAAGAGGCCAAAGGGCTTTGCCCAAGCAAACGCGATCCAGTTCAGGAAAGCGCGCTTCAGGAGAGTTGTGGCCATCATAGACTTTGCGGGATGGTTGTCAAGAAAATCGCCACCTTGGGGAGAGACGGGAACATTCCTGTCTTCCTTTGCGTACTCTCCCTGGCCCCAATCATCCTTCCTTGAAAGCGAGAGAACCTCATGAAACGACAGACATCCCCGATCTTTTTGTTTCTGGCTATTCCTTTTTTGCTGCTGAGCAACGCGGTCGGGCAAAACGCGTCTGCACAAAGTGTGCCGGCGCTCGACAAGATTCAGAATCAGGAGGAACTTTATCGCGTGGGCGCTGCCCTCGATGTGGCTCTATTCGATTCCTACAACCACTGCGACTTGGAGAAATTTGCTTCATTCTTCGACGAGAACGTCGAGTTCTATCACGATCAGGGCGGCGTCACTCTGGGCAGAGCGGCGTTGACCGACAGCGTCAAGAAGAACATCTGCGGCAAGGTGACCCGCGAACTGGTTCCCGGATCGCTGAAGGTCTACCGAATGAAGGGCTACGGCTTTGTGGAGATGGGCGTTCACCGCTTCCACCATCCTGGGCACGACGATACGGAGGGAGTGGGTGAGGGACAGTTCGTTCATTTGTGGCAGTATAAGGATGGGGCGTGGAAGGTGACACGCGTGATCAGTTACGACCATCACGCGGCCGGCAAGTAAGAAATTTTCTGACCACAGAGGACGCGGAGGACACAGAGGGAGAACCGTACCGCAGGTGTCAAATACTGCAGGGCACCTTTCTTTACACTTTCGTCATAGCACGGTCACCGAAAAAGGATGCGGACGCATGCTATAGTGCGGTTTTGCTATGGGATCCTTCTTTTTCTTTGCCTTTTCGTGGTGGTCGATTGCGCTGCGGATTGTGGCCATTGTCCACTTCATCCGGCGGCGGCCGGACTGGTTTTGGATCTGGGTGATCCTGATTCACCCGATCGGAGCGCTGGTTTACATCGTGGTGGAAGTAATTCCGGACGCGGGGCTGCTTCGGAGTTCGTTTCAGGTTTTTCCGCGGCGAAAGCGGATTCAGGAACTGGAACGGACCATTCTCGACAATCCTTCGGCGGGGAATTACGAAGAGCTTGGGCTGCTGTACATCGACGACGGGAATTACGCTCGGGCTAAAGAAGCGTTCGACAAGGCGATTTCGTCGCGGACGGACCATGTCGATCCGTTTTACCGGCGCGGGGTTGCGGAGGTTGAACTGGGGGATTTCGCGGCGGCGGTGCCGGATTTGGAACGTGCGGTCAATTCTGACCCTGACTACGACTTCCACCGTGCCAAGGGGCTGCTGGCATGGGCGTACGCGCAGACGGGCCAGACTGAGAAGGCGGACGCGATGTTTCGCGAGGCTACCCGGATTTCTACGATCTCTGAGACGTACTACCACTATGCGCTGTTCCTGCAGTCGCAGGGACGAGCCGCGGAGGCGCGCATTTGGTCCCAGAGAATCCTCGACAAGAAGCCGACGATGCCCGGATATCTGCGGCGGCGGGAGCGGCCGTGGTTCCGGAAGGCGAGTGCGCTGCTCGGACGTTTGCCGGCGCGGTCCAGTTGACGTCAGCAAGTCCGCATCATCCGAGTGAAATGTCGAGTGAAGCAGTGAGGCGGACAATTCCAGATCTTTACCACAAAGGGCACGAAGGTACACCAAGGACACCCTTACCGCTGACTTCATCGCGGTTGCCGGCCGGTCCGGATGGTAAAATCATCTAAGTGACGATTTCCAAGCCTCCTATTCGGCTGCTGGCGACTGATATCGACGGCACGCTGCTCAATCCACAATTCCAGATTTCCGATGGCGATCTGATGGCGCTGCGGCGGGCACACGCGGCGGGCGTCGAGATCGTGCTGGTGACTGGGCGCAGACATACGTTTGCCTTGCCTATCGCGAAACAGCTGGGGTTTGATCTGTGGCTGATCAGTTCGAATGGGGCGGTGACGCGGTCGCTGGCGGGGGAGACGTTTCACCGCGACCTGATGCCGGCGGAGACTTGCCGGACGCTGTGCGCAGCGATGCAAGAATTCCGCGGGAATACCGTTCTGACGTTTGACAAGGAAACCAAGGGAGCGATTGTCCTGGAGCGCATGGACGAGTTGGGAGCGAGCATCCGGCGGTGGCTCGAGAAGAATATGGAGTACATCGAGTTTGTCGTGCCGATTGAAAAGGCGCTAGTGAGCGATCCAGTGCAGGCGATGTTTTGTGGGACGATGGAGCGAATGAGACAAGCACTGGGAGCGCTCGAGGGGACCGGGATGGAAGGGACGGTGACGGTGTTGCGCACGGAGTATCCGGAGCGCGATCTGTCGATGATTGACGTGCTGAACGCGGGGTGCTCGAAGGGACATGCGCTGGAGCGCTGGGCCGGATATCGCGGTTACCGGCGCGAAGAGGTCATGGCCGTCGGTGACAACCATAACGATGTGGAAATGCTTGAGTTTGCGGGGCATCCGGTTATCATGGGGAATGCGTGCGAGGAGTTGCGCAGCCGTGGGTGGACGGTGACGCTGGGCAATGACGCGTGCGGAATTGCGGCGGCGGTGGAGTTGGCGCTGGATGGGAATTTAGACGCTGCGGGCCTTCGGTCGTAAGGCACGAGCCGCGAGCTATGAGCTTCGAGTTTCAAAGGCTGGGATGAATTGGCTGGGTTCAAGTCGGGTGCGGTTGGCGATCATCGCGGTGCTTGCGGTGGCGGCGCTTCCCTGCTTTGCCGGTGAGGTTGCCGTCTTGAAGAATGGCTTCTCCATTCGCCACGAGCGGCGGGAAATCGTCGGGGACGTTACGCGGCTGTATGTAACCGCGGATGGGGCGAGTTTTGTGGACGTGCCTACTGGAGAGATTGAGCATTTTGAGGCAGCGCCGGAGGTGCCGGCTTCCGGCTCTCGGCTTGCGGCTTCCGGAACGCAATCCCCACTTCTCGCGAAATACCCGAGAAATGGGGCACCCAGCGCGGGACCGTTGAATCTTGACGAGGTTGTCCAATCGGCGAGCGGGCGGTACCGGCTCGATCCGGATCTGGTGAACAGCGTCATCAAGGCGGAGAGCGGTTTCAACGCGCGGGCGGTCTCGCCGAAGGGTGCGCAGGGGTTGATGCAGTTGATGCCGGGGACGGCATCGCAGTTGGGAGTACCGAACGCGTTCGATCCGCAGGCGAATGTTGAGGGCGGAACGAAGTATCTGCGAGAACTGCTGGAACGCTACAATTTTGATCTGGTGAAGGCGCTGGCGGCCTACAACGCAGGGCCGCAGCGGGTTGAGCAGTTTGGCGGCGTGCCTCCATATTATGAGACGCGGGTGTATGTGGCGCGGATCGTGAAGGACTTTAATAAGAAGAAGGCCGCCCAGGAGAAGGCGGCTGCAGCCTCTGCTGCGAAGGCCGGCGCTTCCAAGCATGCCACTCCTAAGAGTCCATCAAACGGTATGGAGCAAGATTCCAGTCTGGCTCAAGCGAAGGCTAATTCGTCCCACATGAGTTCGTCTCAGACAAGGCAGTAGCTCGTCACCAACAAAGAGGTCTCGCTTCGCATCGACTGACAGCCGAAGGCGGCTGTCACCACATGTGCGTCGACTGACCGCCCAAGGCGAGTGGTCTCCGCATGATTGTTCATAGTTTGACCCCTTGGGCTCAGTCATTTACCTTGGGTGGTGCCGTTTCCCGCTTCGCGTTGCAAGCGTCGCGGCGCGGAGTCTTCCTCCTTCATGGATAAGAAGCGCATTCTGGCCAGCGTCGCGGTGTTCCTCATCCTGGCTGTTCTGGTTTACCTGCAATACCGGCACTGGCGAGCTTTTGACTGGGGCACGTTCTGGAGCCAGACTCACCGAATTAAGAAGATTCACGTAGTGCATGGGATCGCGCTGATTTACATCGGGTACGTCATGCGGGCCGTGCGGTGGAAGATATTTCTGAGGCCGGTTCGGCCAAAGACGACAGTGGCGGAGTTGGTTTCTCCGACGTTGGTTGGGTTTGCGGGACTCGCGCTGCTGGGGCGAGCGGGCGAATTCATTCGTCCCTATCTGATCGCGCGGCGAACGGACCTTCCCTTCTCGTCACAGTTGGCGGTTTGGGCGGTGGAACGGATCTTCGACATCGGAGCGTTTGCTCTGCTGGTGGCGTTGGCGATTTTTCTGCCGAGCGCCTTGCCCTCCATTCCGCATCCTGAGTTTTATCGAAGTTTTCGTGAAGCGAGCTTTCTTCTGATCGGCATTGTTACGGCGACGACGGTGGCCGCGATACTCATTCGGCGCAACGGCGAGTCGGCGGCGAGTTGGGTAGAACGGAGGTTCGCGCATCTCTCTTCGAACCTGGGACATCGCCTGGGTCAGAAAGTCAGAGAGTTCGGCACGGGGCTCAACACGATTCACGGGCCGTGGTCGTTGCTGTGGCTGGCTGCCGTATCGGTGGGGATGTGGTATCTGATTGCGCTGGCGTACCAGGAAGTGACGCATTCCTACGGCGTGGCCTCGCTGGAAATTCCAGTCTCGCAGTTGCTGATTCTGATCTTCGCCAGCATGGTCGGTTCTCTGCTGCAGTTGCCGGCCGTGGGCGGTGGTTCGCAGATCGCCACGGTCGCGATCCTGTCGAGTGTGTTTGATGTGCCAGCGGAGATGGCGGCCAGCTGCGGGATCCTGCTCTGGCTGGTCACCTTTGCGGCGGTGATTCCGCTGGGCCTGATACTGGCGCACCGGGAACGGTTGTCTCTGCGGAAGTTGTCGGTAGAGAGCCATCAGGCAGAGGAATCTGAGATGGGGAAACCGCCCGGAGCGTGAGTGTTTCGCGATCGTCTTCATTAGGTTTTGTTTTCCATTAAGTTTTATCCGCGCAATCCACAGTGTGAAAAACTCTGCATCTTGACAAGCCCGGCGGATAGCGACACAATTGCGCCGCCTTGGGGAGGGCTCTTTGTGGCCTGCCTCGCGGTTTTGTCGCCCCCCAAACGACGACAAATGTAAGCGAGAGACAGTTAAAAGAAGCAGTTGGTAAGAGTCGTCGTTTCCAGGTCTCAGTTTTTCGGCCCCAGCAATCTCAATGAAGAAATGTTTCCCGCCGGGAAAAGCTGCGCTCTGCGCGGCTGACCTTGGCGTGCGATGAATTGTGGAACCAACCGGATCAAGGAGGATAGTTATGCCATCACAGCGCCCTTCCCGAGCGTGGGTAGTATGCACCATGCTCGCCGCCTTAATACTGGCCACAGTAGCCACCGCGGCGAATAGCAGCGGACGCGAGTTCTCAGGCTACTTCGATGTGAGCGACGTGCAAGAACAGGGAGACCTGGTGCAGGTCACGCTCCACCTGAAGCTGTTCAATCACGGTGATGAAGACGCGAAGAGCGTGATCGTGACGCTGGTGGATTCGTCGCCGGCGATGACGTTACGAGGAAACTTTCAGCCGGTGAAGACGTGGAAGCACCAGCAATTCATCGAAATGAGCCAGGAGTTTTCGGTGACGAAGCGGGAGTTCCGGGAGTGGATGGCCCCGCCGGCACAGCCAAACTTGATCATCCTGTACGAGGACACCAACGGAAAGAGTTGGCAGAAGGGTGCGCAAATCAGCCGCCGCCCGTTGATTCACTGACACACGAGCAAATCCGCTGCAAGCTGACCATACTCAAAACCGAAGAACGACTTTTTTCGAGGAGAAATTTTCATGCGCCGCTTCACAATGTGCATTTTCCTTCTGCTGGCCGCGCTGCTGGTGAGTTTCCCGGCGCTGGCGCAAGACATCATCACCACGGCGATCGGAGGCGGGCCCAATGGCATTCCCGCCATCGATGCAAACCTCTATAGCCCTTACGGAGTCGCGACGGACAGCTCCGGCAACATCTACATCGCGGCCTTCAACCAGAACCGTATCTTCAAGGTGAACTCAACTGGAACGATCAGTGTGGTAGCCGGCAGCGGCGCTCAGGGCTACTCTGGCGACGGGGTAACGGGAGGCGCGGCACTGGCGAGCCTGTACCACCCCTACGGCGTAACGGCCGACAGTTCGGGCAATGTCTACATTGCCGATCAGTACAACTGCGTGATTCGGAAAGTCGATACCACGAACACGATCACGACGATTGCGGGAACGGCTGGGCAGTGCAACAGCACGGGGAGCGATCTAAATTATCCCACAGGAGTAGCGCTGGACAGCACGGCGGCCAACCTGTACATCGCCGATTACAACAATTGCGTGGTGCGGAAGCTAGTGCTGTCGAGCAAGACTTTGTCGACCGTTGCCGGAACGCTCGCGGCCTGCGGCTACACTGGGGACGGCGGAACGGCGACGAGCGCGGAGATGTACTATCCGTCTGCCGTTGCCGTGGATAGCTCGAGTAACATATTCATCTCCGACTCGAACAACTACGTGATTCGGGAAGTCACGAAATCCAATGGGAAGATCAATACGGTCGCGGGAAACCATACCTACGGATTTCTTGGAGATGGAGGCGCGGCCACCAGCGCGGAGATGACTCAAACCTACGGGATTTCGGTCAACAGCGCGGGCACGGTGGTAACGTTCTCGGACTACAGCAACCAGCGCGTACGCCAGTTTACGGTAGGAGGAACCATTACGACCGTAGCGGGTAACGGGACGGCCTGTGCCGGCACATGCGGCGAAGGTGGCACGGCGACCAGCGCGGAACTCTACTATCCCGTTGGAGTGGCACAAACCAGCGGCGGGACGTACTACGTGGGCAACAATGACAACTATGCTGTCGATAGTTTTACCGTCAGCGGGAATCTGAATCGAGTTGCGGGGAATCATTCCTACAATGTTGAAACCTTGATTACCGGTGCTCCTGCGAACGGAGTGGAATTGAATTATCCATTCGGGATTGCGGACGATTCCACCGGAAATGTCTACATCAACGACAACCACAACTTCATGGTTCGGGAAGACGTAAAGTCGACCGGCCTGGTGAACTTCTTTGCCGGAACCGGGACCCAGGGTTATACGGGCGACGGCGGAGCGGCGACCAGCGCGGATCTGAGCTATAACTTCGGAGTCGCAAAGGACAGCTCGGGGAACGTCTATATCGCAGATACCTACAATTGCCTGGTCCGTAAAGTAAGCACGGCGGGTACGATCACGACGTTCGCTGGACTCGTCGTGAACAACAGCCCGCGTTGCGGATACACCGGCGACGGCGGGGCCGCGACCAGCGCGGAACTGTACTATCCGTACGGAATCGCCGTGGACTCCAAGAACGCCGTATACATCGCAGACTACGCGGAGCACGTTATCCGCAAAGTGACGAGTGGAACCATCAACACCATTGCAGGCATTGGTGGACTGCCCGGCTACTCAGGCGATGGTGGACCGGCTACGGCGGCGCTGTTGTATGACCCATCGGCCGTGGCGGTTGATCATGCGGGCAATGTGTTTATCGCAGACACCAACAATTGCCGGGTGCGGGAAATCAACGCCGCGACCGGAATCATCACGACGATTGCGGGCAACGGCGGCTGCGCTTTCACCGGCGATGGGCTGGCGGTAGCGAACGGTGTCGTGTATCCACAAGGCCTCGCGGTCGACGCCAACGACAACTTGTTCATTGGAGATTACAGCAACCGCGTGCGCTGGGTGAGTCCGAATGGAATCATGACCACAATCGCGGGCACGGGAAGTGCCGGCTATAGCGGAGATGGTGGCTCCGCGATCTCTGCGTTGCTGTCCGAGCCAACCGGAATCGCGCTGGATACAGCGGGTGATGTGCTGGTGTCGGACTACAATAACGGGCGGGTGAGGAGCATTTCGGCATTTCCGGCCATGGGTACGAGCACGGGGAATCTATCCTTTGGGCTGACGGCGGTCGGGTCCACCAGTTCGCCGGAGACGCTTATTCTGAGCGCGCTGGGCCCCCTCAGCATCACGAACATATCGACCAGCACGAACTTCAGCGAAGCCGACAATTGCCCGAGCAGCATGACCAACGGCATGACGTGCACGATGTATGTGTACTTTGTGCCGACGGCGTCGGGAAATCTCAACGGCAACGTGACCGTCAACACGAACGGATTCTTCAGCCAGGTCAGTACGGTAAGCCTGACCGGGCTGGGAAGCGCAATGTCTCTGTCGGGAGCTCCGCTGGCGTTCGGTAACCAACTGGTGAAAACCACGAGTACGGCGAAGTCCGTAACCGTGAAAAACACTGGGACGAGTGCGATCACGATGGGCGCGATCACACTGACCGATACCACGGATTACACGATCTCGACCAACACGTGCCCGGCGTCGGGGGCAACCCTGGCTGGTGGCGCGACTTGTACCATCAGCGTCACGTTTGGGCCGAAGTCGACTGGCTCCAAGCGAGGCTCGGTGGTGATCAACGACAGCGATCCCTCTACACCGCAACTGATCGGTTTGAGTGGGACGGGAACCAGCAACGTGTCTCTGAACCCGACGTCCGTAACGTTTGCAACCACGGCCGTGGGAGCAACGAGCGCGAATACCAAGATCACGCTGACCAACAACACGGGGATATCGATCACGTTGAGCAACCCCGCCATCACGCTAACCGGACCGTTCTCGAGCGCCACCACCACAACCTGCACAAACAGTCTTGTGATTGCGGCGACTGGAACCTGCGTGATCAACGTGAACTTCAAACCCAAAGCGGTCGGCTTCGCACTGGGCACGGTGAGCGTGAACGACAGCGACGTCACCAGTCCGCAAAGCGTAGCCCTGCAAGGCACCGGGACAGGCATCAAATTCTCTTCCGGTACCATCAACTTTGGAACGGTCACACGGGGGACGCAAGTTTCGTCGACCGTGACCATTACGAACGTGGGGACGACCAACATGTTCTTCATTGGAGCTGAAATCTCGGGCGCGCAGAGCTTCGATTTCAGCGATAACTACAACGACAACGCACCTTGCGGCAACAACTCGTCGAATCCGTTGAAACCCGGCGGAACCTGCCAGGTCACGGTGTACTTCATTCCCAGCATTGTGGGAACGGAGAACGCAACGTACAAGGTGTTCGACAATAGTCCGGGAAGCCCGCAGACGCTAACGCTGACGGGCAAGGGGCAGTAGCGTAGGCGAGAGCCCAAGCACTGCTGTTGCACCAATACTCTAGAACCACCCTGTTGCATCAGGCCGCCGGCTTGCAAGCCGGCGGCCTTTTTCATGATCGGGAGGGCGCGGGGATAGCCGTTACATTTCGTTGGGAGCGACTGTCTTTTGCGGAGAACGGATCTCGCACGGGAAGCGGAGCGCGGAGGGGAGCCTCGGAGACTACCGTGCGAACCAAGTCAGACTCCAGGCGCCACCAGCCGGTCAAGGTCTGGATCCCGGAATATTGAACGCGCAAGGGACTCCACGGCGTCGCGGCAGAGGCGTGCGGCTGCACCGGATTGCCGGGGCTCACACACATGGATCTGGTGTCGAAGCGCAGGCCGACGTGCTTGGTTTTCAGCGCGCTCTCTTTGGCGCTCCAGAGCAGGGCCAGAAGCAAGGGATGGTCGGGCAGAGGGGTGCCTTCGATAAGAGCCTTCTCGTCAGGGGTGAAATAGTCATCGACGAAGGCGGGACTGCGCGGCTCAACCAGTTCCAGATCGCATCCGAAGTTGCAATTGTCAGGTCCCACGGTGCACAGAGCTGTACCTGCACGATGACTGAGAGAGATTGCGAGGCCGGCGGGATGGGCGTGGAGAAAGGCTTCTGGAGCGCCAGACGATGCCGCGCGAATTTCGAGGCTCGCCAGGGCGAGAAGGTTTGTGGGAAGGTTCAGGCAGGACGCGAGAGCCTGTTTGGCGGTCCAGCGACCGAGGCGCCAGTCCGAGCGTCGCTTAGGGAAGCGCAGGCGAGCGAGGGAGGCGATCTCGTGCGGGCTCAGCCAATCATTATTGGGAGGAACATCGGATTCGGTCTGTTCGAGCCAGTAAAGGTTCATTCGGTATCGCGATTTCTGTCTCTCGCCGATCACGTCATGCGCGCCATCCGTGACTTGCGGTCTCACAGGGGCTGAAGCCCCAATGATTTCCAGATGCTTACGGGGCCCTAAAGGCGCTCTTCCACGGTGTCGCACACTTCGGTGGCGCACACCTTGGGTGGCGCATGTTTGGGTCGAGCATACTTGCGTCGCGCCCAGTTGGGTCGCGCACAGTTGAAGTTCCCGCGATCTCGGTGCTGGGCTCCAATCTTCCCAGGCGACGCCGACTTGTCAGGCGGCTTCTACGATTTCCAGAGTTCCTTTCTCCAGCGCTTCTTCCTCGCGTTGGATTCCCCGCTCGACGGCATCGATGAGATAAGAACGGAGATTCGAGGGCGGAATGATGCGGTCGAGAGCTCCGACGCTCTGAGCGCGGTGTACGCTATGAACGTGGTCGAACTCGCTGGCCATCTCACCTAGCTTTTCGGAATAAACGAGGTCGTGCAGTTCGTTCCATCGGGCGCGCAGGCGTCCTTTTTCGGCGGAATCGGCCTGGAGCATCGCCTGGTTCAGCGCCTGGAGACGTTCGTCCTTGCGCGTACGATCCTCCACTTCACCGGCAAAAACGACCGCTGCCGCGGGGGCGCCGCCGATCACCGAGGCGTAAGTTCCCTCGAGCGCGGCGGCCTCGATCTGTTCGTTCAGAGAGCGAGAGAACACTACGTAAGCGCCGCCGTGATAACGAGATATCACACAAAATACAATGGGACCCTTGAAGTTCACCACGGCGCGGCCGATTTCAGCTCCGTATTCGAGCTGGAGGCGGCGCATCGATTCCGGCGAACCGTCGAACCCTGACAGGTTTGCGAGGACGACGACCGGGCGATTGCTGCTGGCAGCGTTAATGGCGCGCGCCACTTTCTTGGATGACTGAGGAAACAGAGTTCCTGCGGACCACTGGTCCGGCCCGTCGGCGGGGACGAAACCGAGTCGAGGCACGGAACGGGACTCGATGCCGATAAGACAGACGGGATAGCCACCGAGATGAGCGTCCCAAACCACACCGGTTTCGGCGGCACGCATTCCGGCCCAGCGCTCGAGCGGTGGATGATCCTGGTCGATAGCGGCCATCATTACCTTGCGAATATCGAAAGGCTTCTTGCGGCCGGGATTGGTTTCGTCAGACAGGATCTCGCCCACATAGGTAAAGCCCTCTTCCCCGTTTTCGTTATGGGGGAAAGTCTGCACATCGCGATCAACAGGATCGTTGGTGGAGGCACGGCGCGGGAAGCGCTCCCCGGGCTTCACATAGGTGTGATCGTAGTGGCGGAACAGGATGTGGCAGGCTTCGTTGATATCACGGGCCCAGTATTGAGCCTGTCCGTTGACGCCCATGATGCGGTCGTAGCCGCCGATTCCCTGATTGTCTTCGGCAGAGATGCCGCCGGAGTAGTCAAGGGCGCGCTTGCCGGTCAGCACCATGGCGGCTTTCGGAGTCATGACCAGAATTCCGCGAGTATGCATGAGCATAGTCGCTTCGGCATTCCAGTAGGGCTGGGCGCCGACGTTGATGCCGTTGATGATGAGATTGACTTCGCCCCCAGCCTGGGTGAATTCGATCAGGCGGCGCAGGACGCGAGCGATCCAATCCATGTTCTCGACACCGCTCTCCATCGAGATCTTGGCACCGGCGGAGATGGGGAACCATTCGACGGGTATGCCCTTGTCTTCGGCGAGGTCGAGCGCGCCACTGATGAGGCGGCATTCGGTTTCGGCGAGGGCGCCGAGGTCCATGCTGGGATCTCCGAGGAGCAGGACGCGCACCATGCCTTCGGGATAGCGGGTGGTGAAGTTGCGAATCACCCCGACAATGATGTTGGCGCGGTTCTTGCCGTAGGGCCGATCGACGGGTACGAGTTTGCGGTCGTCGTTGAGATCGTACTCGACGAAATCGCCCGGGGGAAATTCGCTACGGGCGTCTTCCCGAGCGGGCGTGAGCATCTTGATGATTTCGTAGGGATATACCAGCCCGCGCTGGCGGACACGCACGACTTTCTGGTCGTATTCGGAGAGCGGCTTGAGAGCGAGCAGTTTGTCGGCGGGGCGGAAGGTGATAAGCAATCCGCTTCCCACGGGGCTGGAAATGCGCATGACCAGATCGCGCAGTTCTCCGGTGGCAGGATTGGGAATGCGGGCGCGCACCACAACCTGTTCCAAGCCGAGGCCTTCGGTGACGGGGAGGAGGCGGCGGACGATGTCGCGCAATTCGTCGGGCTTGAGATTGAGCGAAGGCCAGACGTAAAGGAACACGCGGTTCCAGTAGAGACGCTCCTGCGGACGGCGGCGCGACTGAAAGAGGCGAATGGCGGCCAGGGTTTCCATGAGCATGCGTTCCAGATGGGGCAACTGAACGATGCGACCCGCCTCGTCGCGTACGGGGGTGACATCGCGGACTTCGGCGGCGGCGAACAGGCGTTCATCCTTGGGATTGTCGCGCGCCACAGCATGCAGGAGGTACACGTCTTCGACTGAGGGCAGGCGGTCGATCTTGAAATTACCGAGGCGCCAGAGATGCAGGCGCTTTCCCATCATGGGATGCAAGCCGCGAAAGAATGGGTCTTCCTGATACCCGCTCTCAGTGGCCTGGTAGGTAAAGTGTTGCAGCCCGTTCGCGCGATGTCCCTGGCTCGGGCCCGCAGCGGACACGACGATGCGCCGGATGGAACGAGGAAACGCAGTCTTATTCAGCATGGCGTGAAGGCTCGCCTGAGTGGTATCGGGATCGCTCAATTTTGCGGAATGGCAAACGTGGAAATCGATGACGATGTCGTGACCGGCAGGAACGGCCGTGATAAGAGCAAAGAGTGCCTGCGCCGCTGCTTGGAGGCCTTGATATTCGGAGTGCACCGCGACGACATGGACGCGCCTGCCCTCGTCGTCATATTCGGCGGTAAAGCACGGATGCCCCTCCGCGGACAAGGACCGAGGGTTGACCAACGCACAGTTGCGGTAGTAGCGCCAAGTGAGCACTTCAAGCATACCGCTGCATAGAGCAGGTTCGGCGGATGGGAAACGGGCCGCAAACAGGCTCGCCAGCAACTGCGGACACTCGATGAGGGCGTGGAGCCGGGCACGGCGATCGGGTGCGTCGGGATGCGCGTTGAGGTAGTCGAGATGGTCTTCTGCTTCCTTGAAGACTTGATCCCGGGCGCGCTCAAACAGCGGCTCGTCAAAATAGCGATACCGCACTTCGCGGGCGAGATCGCTGATCGAAGGATAAGTTTCATGGGTCATGGCGACGATGCGATCGAGAAGGGTACGAAAGGAATTGCTGGGCGAAGGTCCGGGAGCCTTGGCACGGCGCAGACGACGCTCGAGAATATCGAGAATCGAGGTGATCTGCCCGGCCATCCGATGGTGAGATTTGCAAATCCACAACAACGATTCTTTCAGAGCGGAAGATCCAGCGAGTTCGTAGACACCGTAGTGAGACAACGCGCTGCGGAGGGCCGCGACAAAGGCCGGAGGAAGCTCCTCGGCATTGGTTTCGACCATACGCAAATAAGAGAACAAGTATGATTCGGCGCTGGGCTCTTCCCCGGAAGCGCGATGATTGACTTCCGGTTCGCGATGAAAAAGCGAGCAGATGTCCACGAAGATCCTAAGAATTTCGTCCTCGAGTTCGGTAATCCCGTCACCTTGCGCCGGACAAGTCTGGCTCCAGGCTGCGAGTTGGCGGGCGCTGGATGAAGGGTCAAGATCAAACCCGAGCATGACCTGACGAATGTCGTGGAGAGTGTCGATGCAGGTGGCCTCACGATTTTCACGCCAGGTATGGGATTCGCCAAAGATGACGCGCTTGTGCAGTTCAATCGAGTCGCTACCGGCGGTGCCTTCTATCTGGAGGAGGGGAGCGCCGGCGTCTACCTGCACATTCGGCATGATCATTATTTTTCGGATTTTGCCGGAAAAGGGAGCGACGATCTGAGTCTCCATTTTCATGGCTTCGAGAATGGCAAGGCGATCGCCGACGGCGACGGTATCTCCTACCTTGACCGCGATGGAAACGACAACCGATGGGGCAGGAGCATGCACCACGCCTCCGTCGTCGCGGTCAATTTGGTGCGAGACGCTGTCCACGTCAATGCGGGAGGTGATGCCTTGGCTGACCGCAACGATATGAAATTTGCGGCCGAAGACGGCCAGCCAGGATTCGAACTGATCCAAGCGGTCAATGTGAGCCTCGATGCGAACACCGTCGACCTCGATGCGGTAATCTCGAGGGCCAATGCGCTGGGTCCTGATGGCATAAAGGTGACCGCGATATCGCAAGGCGAGGAGGTGGCCGATGTCGCTCTGTACGCGCGGACGGCCACGCGCAGCAGATGCGTAAAACTGGGACTGCTCTACCGACAGTTCGGCGTCGTAGGCGTCGATGGCTGCTTGGACCAGCGCTACGTCGGCATATTTCCGAAAGCGAGGTCCGTCTTCCGCGGCGAGGCGGTCGAGCCAGCCGACGTCGACGTTTCCGGCCTGCACTTCCTCGCGCCGGAGCATCTCCATTAAGAATGCTTTGTTGGTCGCGCCGCCCTTGACTACTATGACGCTCTCGCTGAGCGCGCGCTGGAGACGAGACAGCGCCTCTTTGCGTGTCTGACCATACCCGATCACCTTGGCAATCATGGAATCAAATTCGTGGGAGATGCTGTCGCCCTCAGTAACACCGGTATCGACGCGGACGCCAGGACCGGTCACCATGCGGAATCGTTCCAGGACCCCTGGGGCGGCCGCGAAATCGTTGTCGGCATCCTCTGCATTCAGGCGCACTTCAATCGCATGGCCGCAGGTCTGGGGTGGATTGCCCAGGAGGGGCTCGCCGCGCGCAACGTGGATTTGCAGCTTCACCAGATCGAGGCCGGTAGTGCATTCGGTGACCGGATGCTCGACCTGCAGGCGGGTATTCACTTCCATGAAGTAGAACTGCTGAGTCTCTGGATCGTAGAGGAATTCCACGGTGCCGGCATTGTTGTATCCGGCCAGTTTGCTGAGGCGAACAGCGGCTTCGCGAAGTTCGAGATCTTGATAAGAAGAAAGCGCCGGAGAAGGCGCTTCTTCGAGGACCTTCTGATGCCTGCGCTGGATGGTGCAATCGCGCACGCCGGCGGCCCACGCCGTTCCGTAATTGTCGGCGATGACCTGGACCTCAATGTGGCGGGCTCCTTCGATCAATCTCTCGATAAAAACAGTGGGATCGCCGAAGGCCTTGAAGGCCTCGATACGGGCACGCTCAAACGCCTGCGGGAGTTGGCCGGCGGAGTGCACCAAGCGGATGCCATGGCCACCGCCGCCAGCGGTGGCTTTGATCAAAAGAGGAAAGCCCAGCCGCTGAGCATGCGACAGCGCATCGGCGATGGATTCCACTGAGCAGTCGCTCCATGGAGCGACTGCGATCTGTGACTGTTCGGCGAGTCGCTTGGCGGCAATCTTGTCGCCCAAACGTCGCATGACATCGCCGCTGGGCCCGATAAAGACAACTCCCATTTCGTGGCAGAGATCGGCGAAGGCTGCATGTTCCGCCACGAAGCCCCATCCGACCCAGACCGCATCGGCATGCGCTTCGGCCAAAGCCTGTTCGAGGCGCTTGTAGTCGAGGTAGGTGCTCTTAGTGAGAAGCGTCTCTCGATCCGTAGATAGGGCTGCGCCAAGACAGAACGCCTCGTCGGCCTCGCGAACGAACATAGCGTGTCGATCAGGCTCAGTGAAGAGAGCAATGGTGCGCAGGGACACGCTATGCTCAGCACTGAGCTCACGGGCCGCATGGATGAAACGCATTGCGGGCTCACCGCGGTTCACAATCGCAATCCGTCGAAAATCGTTCAGCATAAGGACCCCGGTTCTAGAGTTTCGGTTACGCGAGTCGCGTTCATCACGCCACGAGAGCGGCGTCTCCTGCCATGATTTGCTGCAGCGTTTTCAAGTGGTGCGGGTTCACGGCATTGGCGAGCGCCACCGTCTCGTAGCCCGTGAGACGCAGGATGCAGTTCCCTTTCGCATCCGCGACGTCGACATCGAAACCTCGCTCAGCGTGACCGGGAGTGAATATGGCGTACAACCGGCCGACGGTGGGAGCGGGCGTACGGTAGAACAGGATTTGGTGGACGTATTGGGGGAGGCCCATGCGGCCTTGCACACCGAGTTCCCAGATGCCAGCGGTTTGGAAACACAGCTCAATGAGGCGCGGCTGAACGATCGTGGATAGCTCAGCGGGATGATGACCGGGCGGGAGGTTGGTCGCCAGCAATCCGATAAGACGATTGCCGTCCCACCACGCTTTCTCGATAACTTGATAAGCAGGGCCGTGGAAGTAGAGGCCGTAGATGTCGGCGGCTTCGATAATATGGCCGTCGGGTTTGCAGAGCGCGAGCACCAAGGGAGCTTGTGCATGCTTTTTCGCAAGTCGCACACGAGCAGTGAAGTGCGTAGTCGGTTGGGGCTCTGACTGGTTGGGCAAGGAGCGATGCCCGATGAGACGGCAATCCGCGATTAGTTCATTTCCGTGAGGATGAATTCGCGTTTCAACTTGTAGTGCACGCGGTTCGCTGCGATAGAACTTGAAGGGCGCGAGGAAGTTGACATGGTCTATGGCTTCCACTTGCCAACCGGGTAGCAGGGCGAGAGCGGCTTCGGCGAAAGCTTCGATGCCCATCACGCCGGGCAGCACCGGCGTTCCTTCGATCTGATGATCGTGCAGGAACGGTTGGTCGTGAGGGTTCAGGGTCGTTTCGATGGTATACCCGCTGGATTCGCCGAGGGAGACGATTGGACCGGTGATGGGGCCTGCGGGCGAGGAGGTTGTGGTGGACTGCGCGGCGGCCCTATCCAGACCGCCGGTTGCGTCGAGTTCATTCAGCAAACTGCCGAGGCGTTGGGCGACGACAATCTCACCTCTTGTGCTTCCGGCTGTAAGTTCGCGGCGGATCAGCGGAACGCCTGCTTCCGGCGGAAGCATGTCGATGCCGGCGAGTTCCATCATCTTCGGGATGGAACCGCGGGTGGCCATGCCGATTCCGCCCCAGGCGGTCCAGTCGATGACGATTCCACGCGTCGCGGGACGTGTAGTGCGGAAGTTCGACGTGATCTTGCAGAGGAGATCGTTGGCGGAGCTGTAGTCGGTTTGGCCAGCGTTACCGAAGCGGCCGGCAATTGAACTGAACGCCACGGTCGCGCCTAGAGGCATGTCGCCGATGGCGTGCAGCAGATTGAAGAAGCCGTCCGCTTTGACGTCGAAGACCAGGTCGAATTCGCGGGGATCCTTGTCGGGCAGGAAGTGGCTGCGCTCAATGCCCGCGGCGTGTAGTAGGACATCGATGCGGCCATGGCGCTGGCGCACCTGGTCGATGACCTTGGCGACCGCCGGTGCATCGGCAAGGTTGACGCTGAAATAATGTGGCGTGCCTCCGGCGGCGAGAACCGCGTCGATCGCGGCCTGAGCCGCATGCGCTCTTTCCAGGCTGGCGAGTTCCTTTTCGACGAGCGCGGGAGTGGCGCGCTCGCCGCGGTTCTGTATGCGCGCGAAAAGGTCGCGCTTGAGATTCTCTTTGTCGGTGACGAAGCGCTTGAGGTCGGGATTCGCGGGATCGGGCTTGGGCACCAGGTCGAGCAGATAGAAGGTTCCACCCGATGCGGCTGCCAAGTCGGCGGTGATGGCTGAGACGATGCTTCCTGCGGCGCCGGTGATGACGAAGATGCTGTTCTTGTCCAGCACCATGCCGGGCTGGCCATCATTGGCGGGTTGTTCGTCGAGGCCGACGGACCAGCGCTGGTCTGCGGTGTATCCGATCTCGACTGCGCCGGGATCACGCTGAGTTTCATCGATCAGAAGATCGGCGATTTCGCTCGCGTTGCGATTCGATTCGAAGTCGACTGCTTTGACCAGGGATTCCGGGCGCTCGCGTTTGTAGGTCTTGGTAAAGCCGGTTACGGAGCCTCCGAGTGGAGCAAAGGCTCCGGCATCGTCGTAGCCGTGGTGGCCACCGAGTCGCGTCGATGATACGAAGAATGTGCCAGCACGAGCGACGTGCTCGTACAAGGCGCGCATCGTGGTATAGAGCGACTTCACTCGCACGCGGAGGGCGTCGTGCCAGGTTGCGGAGTCGAGTTGGCGAAGATCGCCTTCGTTGTCGAGCGCGGGGAGCCAGAAGATGCCTTGGATTGGGCCGGCGGCGGTCCAGGATTTGAGGAGTGCGTTCAGGGCATCGGAGTCAGGAGTGCCTTCGATGGTGAGCACTTGGACTTCCAGCGCGCGGAGGCGTTCGGTTAGTGCGGGCGCCACGCCGCCTTTGTCAGGCATCGCTATGACACGGCTGTTGCGGTCGAGTTTCACGCCGGTCTCTTTGCAAACTGTGAGCGGAGGACGCAACGTTGCCACCGGGACGCGCCGTGGAATGCAATTCGTGGCATCGAAGTTGGCAACGGTTGGTCGCGCGAAAGGAGCGGATGCCGCTTTCGGTTCTGTTTGATGCAGCTTCACAGCAGGCTCGGCAGTGACTGCGGCAAGCGCGGACCGGTCGTGCGCGAACTTGATGACATGCGCCAGCGTCGGAAAATCGCGCAGCTTCATGTTTTCGTCGCGGGGAATGTTGTAGGCGGCACGGACTGCGGCGAACATTTCTGCCTGCTTGACGGTGTCGACGCCGAGGTCGGCTTCGAGGTCGAGGTCCAAGTCCAGCATGTCTTCCGGATAGCCAGTCTTCTCGGCGACGATCTGCAGGACCATTCTCTTTATTGGGTCATCCTTCTTTATCGATTCGTCGGAATTGGCTGACGCTTCGACCGGCGCCTGAGTTGGGACGATGGGCCCCGCCGGCGTCGGGGAGGACGCGACGAATATCGGTTCTGCTGCCGCGGGTGTGCCCGCCAAGTCGGGTCGCTTCTCGTACACGAATCGGATCACGTGCGCGAGGGTGGGATAGTCGCGGAGCTTGCGGTTCTCATCGCGGGGAATGCTATAGATTTCACGGATCGCGGCAAACATCTCGGCTTGCTTGACGGTGTCGACGCCGAGGTCGGCTTCGAGATCGAGATCCAGATCGAGCATGTCTTGCGGGTATCCGGTTTTCTCGACCATCAGTGCGAGGATGCGCTCCTTCACCGCCTCGCTGGATTTAGCGGAAGGAGCAGCGGGCTTTGCCGTCACGACTGGGGCCGGGACCGCTTCTTCTTTCGCGCGTGCGACCGCCGTCGGCGCCGGTTTTGTGGCGGCGAGATCGGGACGTTTCTCGTAGACGAAGCGAATCACATGGGCCAGCGTGGGGTAATCGCGGAGCTTGCGGTTTTCGTCGCGCGGGATGTTGTAGATTTCGCGAATAGCCGCGAACATCTCCGCCTGCTTGACGGTGTCGACACCGAGGTCGGCTTCCAGATCGAGATCGAGGTCGAGCATGTCTTGCGGGTATCCGGTCTTTTCGACCATCAGCGCGAGGATGCGGTTCTTCACAGAATCGTCATCTTTCGGGGGGATGGAGGCCGAGATCGGAGCGGGCATCGCGACGGGCGTTGGAGCAGCAGCCTTGACTTCAGGAACCACCTTCGCTTCCGGCACTGATACCACTGCCGGAGGGGCCGTGGGTTGTGCGGTGTGAAGGCCGGGCTTGCGGTCGTGCACGAATTGAATCACGCGAGCGAGCGTGGGGTAATCGCGCAATCTAATCGTGTCGTCGCGGACGATGCCGTACGCTTCACGGATGGTGGCCATGACCTCAGCTTGCTTCACGGTATCGATGCCCAGGTCAGCTTCGAGGTCGAGGTCGAGATCGAGCATGTCGACGAGATATCCAGTTTTCTCAGCGACCAGAGCCAGCACACGCTCTTTGACCGGATCGACTTCAACGGCGGGTTTCGGCGCTGGTGGCGGCAACGGCGCGGGCACTTTGGTTTCAACCTGCGCTGCAACGACGGGGCGGGGTGGTTCGGTCTTGGCTACAACGACAATTGGTGCTGGCGATTTTGGAGGCGCGAAGACCGGCGCTTTGGGAGACTCTTGTGTGACTTCGGCCAAGCGTGCCGCTGGACGTTGATCGCGCACTCTCAGGGTGCGGCGGACGACTTCGAGGTCGGCAGTGGGATAGCCAGCGATCTGGCTGAGCCAGGCTTTCCATGCGTTTTCATCGGCAATTCGGTAGGCGTAGCCCAGATCGCTCGGACGGCGGTGCGCTCCGTCCTTCAGGGGGGTCCAATGCAACAGGGACATGCTGATCTGCGAACCGAATCCGGCGCCGAGGCGGACGGCGTATTCGATGGGGTATCCGCCGCCTTTGGACAAATTCAAGGTACCCAACTCGGGATCGACTTCCTTGAAGTTCGCGACCGGCGGAATTAGGCCAGTCTCGAGGGCCTTGACGGCTACAACATCCTCGATGCCGGTGGCCATCGCGTGGCCGGTCTGACCCTTGGTGTTGGCGATTACGATTTGATCGGCTGCGGGACCGAATACATGGCGCAAGGCGTTGATCTCAGCTGAAGCACTGCCGCCGCGCGCAGGCGTGTAGGTTTCGTGAGAAACAAAGACCGTGTGCGGCGCGATCTGCTGGCGCGAGATGTCGTGGGCCCTCTCCGCCTGGGAGACTAGGTTTTCCATCATCTGAGCGATGTGCTGGACGTCGAGGCGGGTGCCATGAAACGCACTGTTGGCCGTGACGGTGCCGAGCACCTCGCAGATGGGCCGAATTCCACGTTCCCGCGCGGCTTCGGCGCTTTCGACGACGAGGCCAGCCGCGCCCATGCCGACGATCAAGCCGTGGCGGCGGCGGTCAAACGGAGTTGCAGCTTCTTCGACGACTTCGTCAGTGGCTGCGGCTCCACTGGCGAGGAAACCCGCTCCGAACCATTCGATGGAGTGGTCGGAGGTGACGTCGTCGGCGGAGATAATGATCACGCGACGGCAGCGGCCGGCACGGATCCAGTCCTCGGCGAGGGAGACGGCTTGCGTGGTGCTGGCGCAGGCAGAGTTGATTTGCGTGTTGGGCCCGCGGGCGCCGACGAACTCGGCAAACTGCGAGTGTCCCATTGCCAGAATGTGAAGGAGGAAGCGACGATCGAAGACGTAAGGCTCTTTCTCGATCGCGTCGCGGAGGTCTTCGGTACGGCGCTCGATTTCCTGCTCGAGGACGGAATCGCCATTCCCTTTTGCGCTTCGAGCGAGCAGGCTTTCGAGCAGACCGAGTTGCTCGCGGCGGGAGTGGTCGGTGTAGTAGCGTGACATCTCGTCGGCGAAGGAATCACATCCGGGAAATGCGGAGGCGAAGATGACACCGGTATCCTCACGCAAAGCGTCGGGAAGAGCCCAACGATCCTGCAACTGCGTGCCTCTCGTGGTGGTCTTGTAACGCATGACCAGCGGGATGCCGGCGTCGCGCAAGGCGTCGAGACCGACGGCAATCGCGAGTTGGGTGGCGCGATCCAGCGCGGCACGGCGGTCTGCGGAGACGCCGAATTCCGTTTCCAGATCAAACGTGCCTCCGCGACCCGCCAATTTGATCACCTCGGCAACGTTGTTGATGGTTTCGAAAGTAGGCCCCCCGTTGTCGCTTTTCACGAGGCGCGTAATGTGCTTGTCGAGCATGGCCTTGCGCAGGCGCGTGGGGATGAGATCGATGAACTGATCGCCGCGCAGGAGGCGGGCGAGATTAGCGTCATCGAAGATGTGCTCGGTGCCGGGAAGGCCGAGGGCGGCGCCGGTGATCACGACTGGATCTTTCGCCGTGGCAGGTTCCTGCCCGCGGTGAATCTGCGAGGCACGCTCAAGGACGTCGGCGAAGAAATGACCGAGTTCGGTGTAGTGATCGGACTGGGCGGCAGCGCCAGGTACCTCAGGGGCTGAAGCCCTTAAAGAAGAGGCGGGTTTGATCGCAGCGCTGCGCCACCCAAAAGCCGGAGCTTCAGCCGCCTGCCCTTCCGCAAGCTGAGAAGATACAACGGCAGACTGAGCAGCCACGGCATCGAAGTGTTTCGGCGCTTCGGCCGGCGCGGGAGACAGCGACAAAGCTACCGACTTCTCGATCGAAGCTGCAGTCGTACCGCGGCCGAGACCGGCTGCGTAGAGGCCACACAGGGCCTGGTTGAATGACGCGATGTCTCCAAACTTCGGATGATTGGTAAAGAGCGAAACCACATCGCCGCGGTCGGCGAGAACATCCTCAGCAAAGCCCTGCAGAGCCTTCTTCGGCCCCACTTCCACAAAGACGCGCGCGCTCGCTTCATAAAGAGTGTGCAGACCTTTCACGAACTGAACGGGGGAGGCAACCTGCCTAGCGAGCAGATCGCACATCTGCGGAACAACGCGTGGTCCGCTGGGATAAAACTCGCCGTTCACGTTCGCCACAATTGGCAACCGTGGCGACTCCATGCGTAGGCGGGCGAGTTCCTGCCGCAATGGTTCGCTGGCTGCAGCGACAATCGACGTATGAAATGCATGACTGACCGGGAGTGGAGAAACTTCGTACCCTGCAGCTTGAAGAACCTGCATGGCGTTGGTCACGGCGTCGCTGGCGCCTCCGATCACGGCCTGATGGTCGCTATTGATATTGGCGATGACGACGTAGCCGTCGATTGTCTTAAGGATTCGTTCGACTTCTGCCAGAGGTGCGAAGACGGCCGCCATCTTGCCCTTGTCGGCCACGGCCACACGAGTCATGCCGCGACCGCGGGCACTGACAGCTACCAGCGCGTCTTCGAAAGGCAACGCGCCAGAGGCGACCAGGGCTCCGTATTCGCCGAGGCTGTGGCCCATCGTCATGTCGGGCTGGATCCCGTAGGCGGCGAGGAGGCGCGTGAGTCCGAGATCGATGGCTAGCACGGCCGGCTGCGTGATGGCCGTCTGGCGCAGATCGTCGTCGGCTTTTGCGACGGCAACGGGATCGGTCTGGTCGACGAAGATGAAGTCGGTAAGGGGCTTGCCGAGCAGCGGAGTCATCACGCGATCGGCTTCGGCAAAAGTTTCGGTGACAATGGGCTCCGAGGTGTAGAGCGGGCGCAGCATGTTCACGTATTGCGATCCCTGGCCCGTATAGAGGAAGGCGACCTTGGGGGCGGGGCCTTGACCGCGGAAGATGCCTTGCGTGCGCAGAGCCTTCCATATTGCCGGCTGATTCGCGGCGAGCGCTTTGAGGGCTTTGGCAGACTTGTCGGCCAGTTCGGCAGCGTCGGCGTAGTCAATAGCGAGGCGTTGGGAAGCGCGGAGATCGGCTTCGGAAGGTGCGACAGTAGCAGGCGCACAACCCGATTGGGCGTCGTTCATGATGGCGCGGAGACGCTCGATGAGTGCAGCGTCTGAGGCAGCGCCAATCAGCAGCGCGCCGCGCAGGGGTGCTTTGCAGGCGGAGGGAGATGCCGAAGATACAGCGGGGGAGGAGATTTGGTTCGAGTTCATAACAACCTCTTGGATCGCAGTTTGCGGAAGGGCGCCGACGGCTACCGATCGCTTTCCGTTTCTGGTGAGTCGGTGGGGAATGTACTCTTCGAGCACGAGATGGAAATTGGTGCCGCCGAAACCGAAGGCGCTCACGCCTGCGCGGCGGGCACTATCGGCTGGAACGTTCCAGGGCTTCAGTTCGGTATTGACATAAAGAGGAGAGTGGGCGAAGTCGATATCGGGGCTGGGATGCTCGCAGTGCACGCTGGGCGGCAGGACTTTGTCACGAAGTGCCAGCGCGGTCTTCAGCATTCCGGCGGCGCCTGCTGCTCCTTTCAGGTGGCCAATATTCGATTTGACCGAACCGAGCGCCACGGAATGTATGGGTAGCTGCTGGCTGCTGAGCAGGTCGGTGATGCACTGGGCCTCGACCACATCCCCCACACGGGTTGACGTGCCGTGGCCTTCCATCAGAGTCGCGGTCGCGGGCGAGAGGCCGGCATTCTGCCAGGCGCGCTCGAGGCAGAACTTCTGGCCTACCGGGTTGGGAGCGGTGATTCCTTTGCCTTTGCCGTCGCTCGACGCACCAATGCCGCGGAGCACGGCGTAAATCTTGTCGCCATCGCGCTCGGCGTCAGCCAGGCGCTTCATCACGAAGATGGCGGAGCCTTCGCCCATGACGAAACCGTCGGCACCTTCGGCATAAGGGCGCGTGCCGGTGGCGGAGAGCGCGCCGATCTTGCAGAATTTGACGAAGGTTTGGACGCCCATGTTGCGGTCGATGCCGCCGGTGATGACAGCGTCAAAGTCGTTGGCGACTAATCCTTCAACGGCAGCGCTCATCGCCGCCATGGCGGAGGCGCACGCAGCGTCACAGATAAAATTCGGGCCGTGAAAGTTGTAGATATTGGCGATGCGTCCGGCAATGCAGTTGGCCAGTTCGCCGGGCATGCTGTCTTCGGTAATTTCGGGCAAGTGCTTGCCCATCCGCTCATGCAGTTCGCGCGTGATTCCGGTACGAACTTCCTCGGGAAGGGCGGCAAAGCTGGCGATCTCGGCAAGTTCGTGAGCATACTCTGGGAAGAACACGCGCAGGGCCGTGAGGTAATGCTTCTCGCCGGCCATGGCGTTGCCGAGGATCACGGCGACGCGATCGGGATTCAGAGGGCGCTGGGGATAGCCGTAGTCTTCCAAGGCCTCGCGGGAGGCGGCGATAGCCCATTTCTGCGCCAGGTCCATCGCATCGGTGACACGGGGAGGAATCGGCAAGTGCCATTTCACGGGATCCCAGACCTGGTCGCGAACCCAGCCACCGATCTTTGAGTATGTCTTGTCGGGAGCAGAATGGTCAGTGTCGTAGTAGAACGCCGGATCCCAACGGTCGGGCGTGACCTCCCTGATGCTGTAGCGGCCGCTCTTCACGTTATTCCAGAAAGTGCTGACGTTGGGGGCATCGGGCAGAACGGCTCCCGCACCGACGATGGCGATGGCGCGATAGGCTGTTTCTTCTGCGTGCATGTGGACGCTCCTCGGCAGCCGGACTGGGCCGGTTGCGCGTGGACGATAGTCGGGCGTCGCGATAGTCAGGCGGCAATCGCAGGCTTCGCCGCACGGGCGTAGAGGACGTCGGCTACCAGATCCATATCAGAGATCAGACCCGCCTGGGCACGGTGCACGGCGGGCAACTGCAAACTTGCTTCGAATGCGGGCATGTCGGCGTCAGAAACGCCACCAGCTCCGCATACCCAGCGCAAGCCTTCTTCCGCGACTTTGAGTGCAGCTTCGCGGGCGAAGATGCGGCTCACAGCCGCGAGCGCCGTCGCGTCAAAGCGGCGGTTGGCTTTTTCGTTCAACTTGTTTTCGGCGTGAAGGGTGGCGCGACGCGCGAGGCTGCCTGCGCATTCCGCATAGGCGATCCACTCGCCCAGGCGCAGAAGGATGTGTTGGTAACGCGTGAGACGTGCGACCCGTGCCTTCTCCAATAATTCGGCAAGAGCGTGGTGCGCCAGCGCGGCGATGTCGGTTCCGACATTCGGATGGCGTGCGTGGAGAGCTTCGAGGTCGCGCGCTTGGTCGTGATAGTGCTGGCCTCGCGTTTTTAGATGGAGCTGCCAGCGATCGCGAGCGATGGTCATCTCCATGATCTCAGAGGTGCCTTCGTAGATGGTGGTGATGCGCACGTCGCGGCTGATCTTCTCGACGAGATATTCGTGGGTGTAGCCGTAGCCGCCGAGCGCCTGAATGCTGGCGTCGGCAGCCTGGTTCCCTGCTTCGGTCGCCATGTACTTCGCGATGGCGCCTTCGGTGTTCAAGCTGCCTTCACCGGCGTCGATGCGCTCGGCGGTCTGTTCGATGTAGGCGCGAGCGGCCTCCAGTCGGGCCACGTGCGGAACGATCAGTTTGTGCGTGTAGCCTTGCTTTTCCGAAAGCGGGGCTCCAGCTTGAATGCGCTTGGTGGAGTACGGAATGGCGCGGTCTAGGGCAGCCCACCCGGCACCGAGTCCGAAGGCTGCGACCATGAGGCGCGTGTAGCCGAAGACGGCTTGCGCCTGGTTGAGGCCCTGACCTTCGACGCCACCAACTAGGCGGTCGGCATCAACGTAGACGTCGTTGAAGGCGAGCGCGGCCGTGTTGCTTAGGCGTATGCCGTGCTTGTCTTCAGGCTCGTCGTGGGTGAATCCCTTGGCATCTTTTTCGACGATGAACCACGTCGGCCCGGCGGGAGTGCTGGCGAGGACCGTGTATGCTCCGGCGATTCCGCCGTTGCTGATCCATTGCTTGTTGCCGTTGATCTTGTAGCCGACGATGCGGCCGTCTTGTAGCACGCGGTCGGCGGTGGTGCGGAGCGCGCCGAGATCGCTGCCGGCTTCCGGTTCCGTCGCGCCGTAGGCGAAGAGCAGTCCTTCATCGGCGATGCGGCTTAGCCAGAGTTTCTTCTGTTCGTCGGTCGCGCCGACCGTGATCGGATCGCTGCCAAGGAAGGTTGCGAGCACGGAGGTTGCGACGCCGAGATCGATGCGCGCCATTTCCTCGCAGATGCAGTAGACGTCGAACGTACCACCGCCCATGCCGCCGAACTCTTCGGGGATAAAGAGGAGTTGGATGCCGAGCTTGTCAGGGCTGCACATGTCGCGGACGATGTCGATGGGGCACTCGTCGCGGTCATCGAGATCGATGAGGACTTCGTCGGGCAGGCGCTTTTTGGCAAACTCCTTGAGGGATTTCACGCTGAGTTTCAGTGTCTTTGGTGCGAGCATCGACTCATCCTCACTTGGCGGCAACGCCGCGGAATTCACGGGCTTTGTTGGTTAACTCGGGCAGGAACTCGAGGAGATCGTCCACGATTCCGATGTCGGCGACTTGAAAAATAGGCGCCTTGGAATTCTTGTTGATGGCGATCAGGAAAGGGCTTCCCTTAATTCCGGCTAGGTGCTGGAAGGCGCCGCTGATGCCGCAGGCAAGATAGACCTTGGGCTTGACGGTTTTGCCGGAGGAGCCGACCTGGCGGGACTTCTCCATCCATTTGGCATCGACAACAGGCCGCGAGCAACTCACGGCAGCGCCGAGCACCTCGGCGAGTTCTTCGGCGAGGGCGATGTTGTCTTTTTCCTGAATGCCGCGTCCTATGGACACGAGCAGGCTGTGGCGGGTGATATCGACATCGCCGGCTTCGGCGACGATGGTCTCGAGGTAACGGCGGCGAGCGGTAAGAGTGCCGACTTCCGAAGACTTATCTGTAATGACTCCCTCGGTCACAACAAGCGGCCCGGGTTTGAACGCACCGGGACGAACGTTGATCACCGCGCCCGAAGAGACGTCGCAGCGGACGTGGGTGCTGACCTGTCCGCCGAACTCCTGGCGAAGGAGCTTGAGGGTGTTGCCTTCTGCACCTTCAATGGCCAGGACGTCAGACGCAAATGCGGCGTTCAGCTTGATGGAGAGGCCCGGCGCGAGATCGATGCCGAAATGATCGTGCGAAGTGATGACGATGCTGTCGGAAGGTAGAACACGCACCAGCACTTGCCGGACTAGTTCGGCATTGGGGTGGGCGAGGGTTTGATTCGAAAGTTTCCAAATTTCGCCGAACGAGGTTGCCAGGGATTTGCATGCGAGGTCGAGATCCGGTCCCCAGCCGGTGAGAATCGCTGTGGGCGGGGACGTGGGATCGATGGCTCGAGCGGCTGCGATGAGTTCGGCTGCGGAATCGTCGGCAACTCCACTCTTATGGACTATGTAAGCAAAGATGCGAGGCATTAGTTGAGTCCTCCCTTGGCGGCGACTAACTCCAGAATTCTGCTGGCGTTCTCTTCCCTGCTGCCGTGCAGGATTTCGGCGCCCTTGCTGGAGGCGGGGACGAAATAGTCGATCCGTTTCACTTTTGCGGCCGCTTCCCCAACTGAGCGCCTAGGGCTAACGCCGAGGTCGGCCGCGCCAGAGTCGGGATCGGGACGGCGGCCACCTGTCGGATGCCGCGCATCCCGACGTAACGCGGCTCGTTAATGCCGGTTTGAATGGAGAGGACGCAGGGCAGATCGATTTCGTTGACCTCGCGGTTACCGCCTTCGATTTCGCGGCTGACTTTTAGCATGCCGTCTTCCACCACGATGGAATTCACCAGCGAAGCGTAGGGATAGTCGAGCATCGCGGCCAGCATTCCGCCCACCTGGGCAGCGCCGTCATCGGCTTGAACGCCGGTAAGAATGAGGTCGTAGTGACCTTTCTCGACGAAGGCTTTGAGGATGGTGGCGATGCCCCTGCCGTCGGATCCGCTGAAGGCGTCGTCGAAAATGAGTGCCGCATGGTTCGCTCCCATCGCGAGTTGGCGGCGCAGAATTTCGTCACCCTCTTCGCTGTCGACCGTGACTACGGTGACGCTGCCGCCGACGCGATCGCGAATTTGCAGGGCTTCTTCGACCGCATAGTTGTCTGCCTCATTCACCGAGTAGACGAGTTCGCCGCGCTCAATGTCGTTTCCTGTGGCATTGAGTTCGATCTCGTTCTCTGAGGTATCGGGCACTCTTCGGGCACAAACCAGAATTTCCATGGTTAAACCTCCAAGGTTCAGCCTCCAGCGGTTGCAAGTTCCAATTTCTCTATGGTGATATCTTTCTCTTCGACCGAACGAACCATGTGCCGGTCGACCACTTCGGTCAGGTCCATCACCGACATCTGGCCTTCCATGCCCGCGACTTTGATGGCGTCTTCAATGTTGACCATGCAGTAGGGGCAAGCGGTGACAATGACGTTGGCCCGGGCCTCGGCGGCCATGCGCACGCGGACGACGCCCATCCTCTGTTCTTCTTTGGGTTCGTAGAACAACATCAGTCCGCCGCCACCGCAGCAGAAGGAGCGGTCGCGCGAGCGCTGCATCTCAACCCGTTTCAATCCGGGGATCGAGTCGAGCACGTCGCGCGGGTCGTCATAGACCTGATTGTGGCGGCCCAGGTAGCAAGGGTCGTGATACGTATAGATTCGGTCCTTGTTTTCGAGCCATTTTTCAACCGAGTTGAAGCGGAGATTGCCGACCCTCGCTTCAATGGCCAGCACCTGGCTGATGTGCTCAACAGGCGGAAGATCTTTATAGTCGTGCTTGAGGGCATTGTAGGCGTGCGGGTCGGAAGTGACGATCCGAGTCACGCCGGAATCTTTGATGGCCTCGCTGTTGTGGTCGCGAAGAGACTGGAAGAGCAGCTCTTCGCCGAAGCGGCGGACTTCGTGGCCGCTGTCTCTCTCGGCTGCTCCCAGAATTCCGAAATTCTTGCCGAGGCTGGTGAGGATACGGGCGGTGGCTCGGCCGACCGACTGCATGCGGTCGTCGTAGGAAGTGATGCTGTCGACGAAATAGAGAGTGTCGGCGCCGTTCTTGCTGTCGAGCACTTTGACCGCGGTCGCCTGTTGTGACTGGGGAGACTTGGCCCAGTCGCCCCGTTTTTTCTCCATCTTGCCGTAGGGGTTGCCGCGGCTCTCGAGGGCTTTCAGCGGCTTTTGCAGGGATTGCGGGACGTTGCCGTCATCGATCAAGCCGCGGCGCAGGTCGACGATCTTGTCGATGTACTCGATCAGGAGAGGACATTCTTCTTCGCAGGCGCCGCAGGTCGTGCAGGACCAGACTTCATCCTCAGAATAAAGATTGCCGATTAACGGCATGCAATTATTGGACTTACCAAAGACGGGGTAGTGCTGGAATACATAGTCTCGAGCCTTGATGGTGAGCAAGCGCGGGGCCAGGGGGCGTCCGACCGCATTCGACGGACAGTTCTCCGCGCAGCGTCCGCAGTCGGCGCAGGAATAAAAATCAAGGACGTGCTTCCAGGTGAAGTCCTCGAAGGTCTTCACGCCGAACGATTTCACCTGATCGAGATGTTCATCGGGGACGTCCCAGCGAACCGGCTTCACCGTTCCCTTCTCCAGTTTTGAGAAGTAGATGCTGAACAGCGACGTTTCCACGTGGAACTGGATTCCAAATGGCCGATAGCAGAGCAGGAAATAGAACGCGAAAGCGTGGAGGAAATAGGCGCCCAAGGTGATGTCGCGGAGGGTCGCGAGACTCATGGAGCCGGTCGCGATCTGCAGCATCCAGGGCAGAGAGAGGAAGGCCGGACCTTCGGCGGATTGTCCTTGTTGCGCCAACGCGGCGAAGCGACTGGCCGAGAAGAGGCTGTCGGCAGCCATTAGGAGGGCGATCAGCCCTAATAAGAAGATGGCGTCGGCGGTGTGTGCTTTCCCATATTTGGCGGGGACCGCGTAGCGAGCCGGCTTAAAGACCAAGCGCCGCACAACCGCGACCACCATGCAGAGGAAGACGACAGTGGTAGCGTAATCGGTGAGGGTTTCGTAGATCGGGCCGAATCGTCCGGAGAGGCCGGGCATGACGAAGGTTGGAGAAACTCCGACGATCAGGACCGTAAAGGCGCGGGCCGCCAGAAGTAGGAATCCCGTAAAGATGATGATGTGGAGGGTTCCCGCAAAACGGTAGCGCGGATGTTTCCATTGTCCCAGCCAGAATTTGAGGACTCTTCCGAGGCGAGTCAAGGGCTGATCGAAGCGCGGATCCGCTTGTGCGTGAAGCAGCGGGACCATGCGCTTCGACACGATGTAAAGGAAGCAGATGATTCCGGCGACCTGGATGGCCAGAAAGAGATTCCGGCCAGGCACGAGCCAATCAACAACATTAGTGGGTGAGTAGATACCTACCACGGTCCACCCCTGGTTTCCTGAATGTTCCTCGGAATGCCTGAGATCAGCCTTTGTGGGTCAATCCAGGCTCGTACCACTCGGAGGCTGTGGCGCCTCTCTTCTCCGCTCTTCTCTTCTATGCGTAATCGATCGGATGTTTTTCAAACCAGCGTTCATCGCGGGTCTGTTGGACTCTTTTCCAAGCGCCGGAAGCGACGCTCGCACTGATCTGCCGGCTCTCCCAAGCCAGGGCGGCGCTAAATCCGATCGCTCCGCCCAGCAAGCCGAAAGCAACCGCCTTCGAAGTCGACCGGCGCCGTTGGGCCAGGCTGCCACCGAATGCGCCGAAATATGCCCCAATCAAGGCCGGCACCAGCGCATGTCGCGCCGACGCGGTGAGAAGAGGAGAGAGCGAGTCTTCTTTCAGGAATTCCTCTTCACCCTCGCGGGCTCCTTCGAGTGCTGAATTCACAAGCCTCTGGCCATAGTCAACGCTGGATTTCGACCACTCGGTCAAATTCATAACCGCCTCACAATTCCGGGAATCACGCCGCCGTCTTGTCTTCTGCGTCTAGCTCGTTTGCTCGCTGCAGACATTCCATCCTGGATTCAATCAGCAAAAGCAGCTCTTCCAGTCCCATGCCCCGATCTAACATCCGGACGAGTGCGTCCGCGCCAAATCCAACTGTTTCTCCAACCGAAACGAGTCGTTCGATCGCGTCGTAGGAAGAGACTTCGTGGGATTCGTGCAGGCGGGTCACAAGAGCGTTGAGGGTAAGGGTGGTGTGGTCGACTGCAGGCACGCGACTAAAACCTCGTTCCCAAAATAGAACGTGCGGAGGCCTTGGTCAGCAACCGCTGTCACTCCGCGATGTGATGGTCGTCACATGCCTTTTCGAGCCTGTGGAAAACGTCGGATGAGGCCGGAAACTGTGGGCTTGAGAACCTCAGGGTTCATCGCAATTTCTTGATGCGACTGGATGGGATGGTGGCCCCGGGCAGAGTCGAACTGCCGACCTTCGGTTTAGGAAACCGCTGCTCTATCCATCTGAGCTACGGGGCCAAGGTGATTTTGCCCCATTATCTCACGTCGATTTATCGACAGAAAGATGGTGCGCGACGAGGCTCAGGATTTGGGAGCCAGGTCGTCGAGTGCGAGATTCAGTTCGAGCACGTTGACGCGGGGCTCGCCGAGAAGCCCCAACTCCCGCTGGTAGGTATGCTTCTGCACCAGGTCGCGAACCGTGGACTCCGGAAGGCCGCGCTCCCGTGCGACGCGCGGAACTTGAAACTCCGCGGCTGCGGGTGAGATCTCGGGATCCAGGCCCGAGGCGGATGTAGTAATGAGATCGACTGGGATCGGTTGCCCGGGATTCTCTTCATGCAGCGTCTTGGCGTCGGATTGAACGCGGTCGATCAGTTTCTGATTGGTGGCGGCGAGGTTCGTGCCGCCAGAGTTGGCGGCGTCGTACCCGTTGCCGGCGGCTGATGGGCGAGGATGGAAATACTTGGGCGCCGTGAAAGGCTGGGCGATGATGCGCGAGCCTATGGCTTGGCCGTTGCGATAGCGGATCTGGCCGTTGGCCTTGTCTTTGAACAGAACCTGCGCCACGCCCGTAATCACGAGAGGATAGAGGACGCCGAGAAGGATCGTGGTCGCGATGGTCATGAGAAATGCGGTGATCAGATGCTTCTTCATAAGAGTCCTCAGGCCAGGTGCGCCATCGTAATCAGCATGTCGATGAGCTTAATGCCCACAAAGGGCGCAATGAGACCACCGATGCCATAGATAAAGAGGTTGCGGCGCAGCAGAGCCTCGGCGTTCATGGCGCGGTATTTCACGCCGCGCAGTGCCAACGGGATCAGCGCAATGATGATCAGCGCGTTGAAGATGACCGCCGAGAGCACCGCCGATTGCGGCGTTTTGAGATGCATGATATTGAGCGCGTTTAACACTGGGAAAGTTACTGCGAACATCGCGGGGATGATCGCGAAATACTTGGCGACATCGTTGGCGATGGAGAACGTCGTCAACGCTCCTCGTGTCATCAGCAATTGCTTTCCGATTTCAACGACCTCGATGAGCTTGGTGGGATTGGAGTCGAGATCGACCATGTTTCCGGCTTCCTTGGCGGCTTGCGTGCCGGTGTTCATGGCGACGCCAACGTCGGCCTGGGCCAGCGCGGGGGCGTCGTTCGTTCCGTCGCCGGTCATGGCGACGAGCTTGCCGCCGGCCTGCTCGGTACGGATCAGCTTCAGTTTGTCTTCCGGCGTGGCTTGGGCGAGAAAGTCGTCGACTCCGGCTTCGCGGGCAATCGCGGCGGCCGTGAGTGGGTTGTCGCCGGTGATCATAACGGTTCGAATACCCATCGCGCGCAGTTGGGCGAAGCGATCGCGGATCCCGCCTTTGACCACGTCTTTCAGGTGAATGACGCCCATGGCGCGGCGATTCTCTGAGACTACGAGAGGCGTGCCGCCGGACGAGGCGATCCGCTCGACCGAGGCGCGAACTTCTGGCGGCATCGCTCCGTTGTTCTGTTCGAGATGATTCGCGATGGATTCGGCGGCCCCTTTGCGAATCTGCCGGCCATCGAGATTCACGCCCGACATTCGCGTCTGGGCCGTGAATGGGATAAATTGCGCCTCATGCGCCGCAAAGTCGCGGCCACGAAGTTTGTACTTTTCCTTGGCCAGCACGACGATGGAGCGGCCTTCCGGGGTCTCATCGGCCAGCGAGGAGAGCTGCGCGGCATCAGCCATTTCGGCCTCAGATACTCCCGGGCCAGGCAAAAATTCGGTGGCTTGGCGGTTGCCGAAGGTAATCGTGCCGGTCTTGTCGAGCAGCAGCGTGTTTACGTCGCCGGCAGCCTCGACTGCTCGGCCGGACATGGCGAGAACGTTGTGTTGGACGAGGCGGTCCATACCGGCGATGCCGATTGCCGACAACAAACCGCCAATCGTGGTAGGAATCAGGCAGACCAGCAACGAGACCAAAACAAAGACGGTCTGTGGGGATCCTGAGTAGATTGCGAACGGCTGCAGCGTCACGACGGCCAGCAAGAAGATGATCGTGAGTCCCGCGAGCAGAATGTTCAGCGCAATTTCGTTGGGAGTTTTCTGCCGCGAGGCGCCTTCGACCAAAGCGATCATGCGGTCGAGAAAGGTCTCGCCGGGATTCGAGGTGATCTTCACCTTGATGAAATCGCTGAGAACGCGCGTGCCGCCGGTGACGGCGGAGCGGTCGCCACCAGCTTCCCGAATCACTGGCGCAGACTCGCCTGTAATGGCCGATTCGTCGACCGAGGCCACACCCTCAATGATCTCTCCATCGCCGGGAATGAGTTCACCGGCGACAACGGATACCAGATCGCCAACGCGCAGTTTTGCGCTTGGAATTTCTTCGATTTTGCCATCGGACGTGATGCGCTTGGCAACCGTCTCCGACCGCGCTTTCCGCAACGTTTCCGCTTGCGCCTTGCCGCGGCCTTCCGCCATGGCTTCCGCGAAGTTGGCAAACAGGACCGTAAACCACAGCCAAAGGGTGATCTGCAGATTGAAGCGGAAGTCCTGGTGGGGGTGCAGAATCAGGAGTGCGGTCGTGATCACGCTGCCGATCTCGACCACGAACATGACGGGGTTTCCCATCATGTTGCGAGGGCTGAGCTTGAGCAGCGAACTCCAGGTCGCGCTGCGCACGAGATTCACATCCCAAATCGATTTGCGATGGCTTGCCATAGGTTTCTAGAAGGTCTTTCCGACGTTCATGAGAAGGTGTTCAAGAATGGGCCCCAGGCTCAGAGCCGGGAAGAAAGTGAGCGCTCCCAGAATCAGGATGACGCTGATCAGCAACAAGGTGAACAACGGCGTAGTAACGGGGAACGTTCCCACTGAGGGCGGCACGTACTTCTTCTGCGCCAGGTTTCCCGCAATCGCCAGCATGGGGATGATCATCAGAAAGCGACCAACGAGAGTGGTCGTGCCTGTCGCCGCGTCATACCAAAGCGTGTTTGGGATGAGGCCTGCAAAGGCGGAGCCGTTGTTTCCGGCGGAGGATGTGAAGGCGTAGAGAATCTCGCTGAGGCCGTGGGGCCCAGGATTAGTGATGCCCGCGATGCCGAAGCCCTTGACGACGGAGAGCCCCGTGAGCGACAGGATGATGAGCGGGAAGACCAGCGAGACCAGCATCGCCATTTTGACGTCGTAGGCTTCGATTTTCTTGCCCAGATATTCGGGCGTACGGCCCACCATGAGGCCTGCAATAAAAACGGCCAGGACCACGTAGATCAGGATCCCATACATTCCTGAGCCGACGCCGCCGAAGATCACTTCGCTCAGCATGATGTTGACGAGCGGGACCATCCCTCCGAGCGGGGTGAACGAATCATGCCATCCATTGATGGCGCCGCAACTGGCATCGGTGGTAACGGTCGCGAAAAGAGCCGAGTTGGCGATGCCAAAGCGTGTTTCTTTACCCTCCATGTTGCCGCCCGCCTGCAAGGCCGTGGAATGCTGCGAGACGGTAACGGGATAGAGCGGATTCCCTCTTGCCTCTGCCCAGTACGCGACAGTGACGCCGGCGAGAAACAGGATGGCCATCGCCGACCAGACGGCCCATCCGTGGGCGGGAGAGCCGGTCATGCGGCCGAGAGTGTAGGTAAGACCAGCACCGATCGCGAAGATGCAGAACAGTTCGAACAGGTTTGTGATGGGCGTGGGATTCTCGAACGGGTGCGCGCTGTTGGCGTTGAAGAATCCGCCACCGTTCGTGCCCCACTCCTTGATAATCTCCTGCGAGGCCACCGGACCCTGCGCGATGGTTTGCGTCGTAACCGTGTCCATCACGGGCTTGCCACCGGCATCGACGACGCTTTTGCCGTCTGCACCGACGCGTTGGACTTGCTGTGGCTCGACGAGTTTCACGGTGTCGTAGGGTTTCAGATTCTGCACGACTCCTTGCGAAACCAGGAACAGCGAGCCCACCACGCACATGGGCAGCAGCACCCAAAGGCAGCAGCGAACGAAGTCGACCCAGAAATTGCCCAGGGTATTCATCTGGCGACGAGCGATGCCGCGAATGAAGGCAATTCCCAGCACAATGCCTGTCGCTGCCGAGGCAAAGTTGTGAAACGCGAGGCCGGCCATTTGCGTGAAATAGCTCATGGTCGTCTCGCCGGAATAGGCCTGCCAGTTGGTGTTCGTGGTGAACGACGCGGCGGTATTAAAAGCCAGATGCTCCGGAGTAACAGCTCCGAAATGCTGCGGGTTGAAGGGCAGCATCCCCTGAGTCCGCTGGATCAGATAAAGCACGAGCATCGACACCGCGCTGAACACTAGCATGGTGGTCGCGTACTCCGTCCAGCGCATCTCGTGCGATTCATCCACGCCCGTCACGCGATAGAGCAAGCGCTCGATGGGCCGCAGCACTGGATCAAGAAACGTCCGTTCCCGGGAAAATACGCGCGTCATGAAAATGCCGAGCGGTTTGGTGACGGCAAAAATGAGTCCCAGGAATACCAGGATCTGCAGCCATCCGTTGAGGGTCATTTCAGAATTTCTCCGGGCGCAGCAGCGCGTAGAACAGGTATACGGTGACCAGCGCGCTGATGATGAGCATGATGATTGATTGCGTGTCCATGGCTTTCTCTTATTTCATTCGATCGCAGAACTCTACGTAGGCAATGGATAGTGCAAAGAAGGCGATCGTTACGGCGATCCAAAGAACGTCTTGCATAGATATTTCCTCAGCCGGAATGCTGGTCCGGAATCAGTGAGCGATCCTTCGGTCAGTTCGTGGAACAATTTTCTGCTTCTGCACCTTAGAGCTCATCGTGACAAGTGTTCCCCGCTGCCGCACACCAGCCCCCCTTCGCGGTGCATACCTTACCTCCTTGAGCAGAGCCGCCAGGAAGCGAAGCCAAAACAGCACCGCGGCGGAGCACAGAATTGCCAGCGCTATTCGCATCATCACACCGGATTCCCATTCGGCCCAAGGCTCCCGACATTCATTGGACAGCTCCCAGCGTAAGAGCGGAGTCAAGACTTCATAAAGAATTCGTAAGGAAAACTCTCAGGTACAAGACCCGCAAGAAAGTCCGGTTGAGTGCTTCTCAACATCCCCACTCTGCCTCACCTGGGATGGCGTAGTACTTCCGACCAGGCTCCGGTTGTGCGACGGCAGTAGACAGATCGAGCAGCGTCAGACGGGCCGCGGCCACCATCAGTTTGCGTTCGTCCTGAGGAGTGCGCTCCCAGGTAGACCTTTCTCCCCTGGTGCCATGGGCGCCGCAGTCATGAGCCAAGGCCTCCCGATAGTGATGAAACAGTTTTGCAAGTTGCTCGGCGGAGACTTCCTGAATCGTCGACATTAGATTCCTCAACCTTCCTTCTGGCTCGGTGAACTCCCAGTGTGCGGTTCATCTGCCCTCGAACAATTTGATGATGAAAGGCGTAAAGATTGAATAAGTGGTTCGTAGAATGTTCGTAAGAGAGGCAGAGAAGAGTCCGTACAGGTCTCGTGACGACATCCGGCAGGCTGTCGGCTACTCGGAAATCGGGCTATTCGCCGGGTTCGAAGCGATATCCGACCCACGGTTCGGTAACGATGTAGCGGGGCGAGGAAGTGTCGGGTTCCAGTTTCTTGCGCAATTGGCCCACGAACACGCGCAGATATTCGACCTGCTCGGTGCTCTGTCCGCCCCAAATCGCACCTAGCAGAGTGCGGTGATTGACGACCTTGCCGGGACGGCGCGCCAGGAAAACAAGCAGGTCAAACTCTTTTGGAGTGAGCCGAATTTCTCGGCGGCGCACCGTCACCTTGTGAGCTGCAGTGTCGATGCGGAAATCGCCGATCTCGACCACCGGATCTTCTTGATCCCCGTCCAGAGGGACGCGGCGGAGATTCGCGCGTACCCGTGCCAGGAGTTCATTCATCCCAAAGGGTTTGGTGACGTAGTCATCGGCGCCGGCATCGAGCGCTTCTACTTTTTGCTGTTCCTTGTCTCGCACGGACAATACGACGATCGGCACTTGAGAAGTGGCGCGCACCGTGCGGCACAACTCGATGCCGTCGACAGACGGCATGGACAGATCGGTGATGATCAGGTTGGGCGACCAGTCCTTCATGATCTCCAGCGCCATTTCGCCGCTGTTGGCAACACGAATGTCATAGCCTTGAGCCGAGAGGCTGGTGCGCAGCACGCGCGTAATCTGCGGTTCGTCGTCAACGACGAGAATGTGCGGTCGGTCGGCCATCAACGGGCCTCCTGGGTCACGATGTGGACATCGACCGAAGGCGAGTCGCGGAGAAATCGCTGGATGGCCGACAAGTAGAGATATCGTTGCCATCCCGTGCGCGCGGAGCGACCGAAGATGACCTGCGTGATGTGATGCTCGCGTACTAACTGGGCGACGCCGTCGGCAACGCTCCGACTGGATGCGCGGACCACCTTCGCGCCCAGGTTCTCGGCGAAGCGGATGTTTTCCGCCAGGGTCTTCTGATCTTCGGGACGGGTATCGCGACCGACATCGACGTAGAAAACGTAAAACTCCCCGCCCATAGCCTCTGCCATACGCGAGCCGCGCGCAATCAAATATTGGGCCGCAGGATTCGAGCTCACACAGACGCCGATGCGTTCGCGCACGGTATGAGCCGGCTGCGTTGTGTCTTTGTCCAGAAAAGCGTCGAGGCTGCGGTCGACAACTCCCGTCACCTGCCGCAAGGCGAGTTCGCGCAACGCGATCAGGTTGCCGGGACGGAAGAAGTGCGACAGGGCCCTCTGAGCTCGGTCTACGGGGTAAATATCACCGCGCTCCATGCGCTTCTGCAAAGCCTGAGGCGTGAGGTCCGCCAGAACGATTTCATCGACGCGCTGCATTACCCAGTCGGGAACGGTTTCCCGGACCTGCACGCCAGTAATCTGCTGCACCGTGGGTCCAACGCTCTCGACGTGCTGCACGTTCATGGTAGAGAGCACATCGATTTTGGCCTCCAGCAGTTCCATCACGTCTTCGTAGCGCTTGGCGTGCTTGCTGTCCTCGATATTCGTGTGGGCAAGTTCGTCGACGACGACGACGGCGGGCTTCCGCGCCAGGATCGCGTCCACATCCATCTCTTCAAACGTTGTGCCTTTGTATTCGAGTTTGCGAGGAGGAATGCGGTCAAGTTTGCCGGCCAGTTCCGCCGTAGCTTTGCGGCCATGACTCTCGACGACGCCAACGACCACGTCCTCCCCGCGACTGGCGCGGCGAATGGCCTCGCTCAACATGCTGTAGGTCTTGCCCACGCCGGGAGCGTAGCCGAGAAACAGCTTAAAAATTCCCCGCGGTTTTTCGGGCGAACATTCATTCAGCCACTCCTCGGGTGTCTTGGTCATCGCAGCTATTGTCTTTCGACACGGTGGAATTGTCACGTCCATCGTACAATGCGGGTGTGAAAGTCAGGTCCGGCACGCAAGCCGTACGTTATCTTTTTGTGGTCGTGGCAATCGCGGTCATTACGGCCGTCGATTTTAAACTACACGTCAATCACACTACCGTGGCGCTGATGTTTCTGGTCACGGTACTGTTGACATCAGCCTACTGGGGCTTGCGCTACGCAGTGGTGATGGCCGTAGGGGCCACTGCCGCCTTCAATTTCTTCTTCCTGCCGCCGGTTGGAACGTTCACCATTGCCGATCCTCAAAACTGGGTCGCCCTGTTCGCCTTCTTGGTGACTGCGCTCGTCGCCAGCAACCTGGCGGAACGGGCGCGCAGCGAAGCGGAGGGGGCGCAGCAACGGCGCCGCGAAGTGGAGCGCCTTTTCGGGTTGAGCCAACGGTTGCTCGCTTCAGAGAACGTCCTCGAATTACTGAATTCGTTGCCAAGCTATGTGCAAGAGATTTTCTCGGTGGGGAGCGTGGTCGTCATGGCTGCGGACCATCCTACGGTCTATCGCTCGTCGCTCGATGCGAAATTCGAAGAGAGCGTGCTGCGATCGACACTCCTGCGCGGGGAGCCCATTACGCAAGGTGGAGTGTCGTATGTGCCTCTGCGCCTCGGAATGCGGACGGTCGGGGCGCTAGGCGTCACTGGGGACGAGCTTTCGCGGGAGACACTCGACGCACTCGGAAGCCTGGCAGGACTTGCGATCGAGCGGGCCCGCGCCCTCGAAGCTCTCAGCAAGAACCGCGCGGAGCAGGAACACGAACGACTACGGACTGCCTTGCTCGATTCGGTGACCCACGAGTTCCGCACGCCACTGACTTCTATCAAGGCGAGCATCACAACTTTATTGTCGGGCACCCCCCTCGACGACCAGAGCAGGCACGAGTTACTCACAGTCATTGACGAGGAAACCGACCGCCTGAACCGCCTGGTGGGTGAAGCCTCGGAGATGGCGCAGCTCGACTCGGGGATGTTCAAACTTGATTTGCAGCCGCACTCGATCTGGAATGCACTACAACCTGCGATTGAAGACGCGAAAGCATCGCTCGAAAAGCACCCGGTTGAAGTGCCGGCAAATTACGGCGAACTCCCGAAGGTGCGCATGGACGTGCAGAGGATTCGCGAAGTTCTCATGCATCTATTGGAGAACGCCGGAAAGTACTCCGACCCTGGAGTGCCGATCAAAGTGACGAGCGAGGTGAAGGGAGGCAGCCTCATCACCAGTGTTGCCGATCGCGGCCCCGGCATCGATTCATTCGAGCAGTCGCTGATCTTCGAGAAGTTCTATCGTGGGCAACATCAGCGCTACACCGCGCCCGGGACGGGTATGGGCCTGGCTATTGCGAAAGTCATTGTCGAGGCGCACGGAGGAACGATCGGCGTAGTCAGCCAGCTAGGCAGCGGCTCGGTGTTCTCGTTCAGCTTGCCGATTGAGAACGCCCGCTAATTGGAAACGCTTTACGGTGATGGATTTTGGGTGGCACCGCCTTGAGTGCTGCGTTAGGTTCTTGCCCGCATTGAGGGCTTGCGGTTCGCTGAATATTCGATCCAAGCCACCTCAGAGGCTAACACCTTCTCGGAAGAGAAAGACTTCATCGCAGCGCTCAAAGCGCTGCGCCACTCAAGAGCGAGTTCTGCACCAGACTGCTTAGCCCTGAGGACCATTCACGGCTTCTTGATGTAGTACGCCGCCTCTTCCGGCCGCACCACCCGCGGGATCCACAATGGACGCCGCAGACCTCCTGGACCCGGTGCCGGGCGCGCCAGCGCTTTCCACCGCTGATAAACGGCGAACGAAAGATTCGTGTCGACGAAGATGTCGCCGTACTTGTCGTCGGGCGCGGCCTTCTCCACCCGCACCATCTGATGCCAGCAGTGCATGCCGCTGACCGGATCGGGGTGCACGGGAAAAGTGATGTCTTGGTGCACGCCGGCGTCGCTCCACCAGACGCGGTTGCTATCGGGATCGGGGCTCTCGTGCGGCGACACGCTTTCGAGCTGGCGCATCTTCCACTGGCCCTTGCCGACTTCCTTGAGATCGACCCATGCGCTCGACATGCGCTCGACCTGATCCTCTTTATTAATGCGCCAACGGCCCAGATGGTGAGAGCACGCGACCACTCCCGGCGTAAGCCCTTCTGTTACCCAGGCGTGCAGCACGAAGTAGCCAATCTCGGTGTGGACTTTCATCAGGTCGCCGGTGCGCACACTGCCAAGTTTCGTCGCGTCCAGCGGATTCACCCACAGTGGATTCTTGTGCGAGATCTCGTACAGGAACTTGGCGTTGCCCGAACGGGTGTGAATCAGATTCGGCAGACGAAAGATCGGGAGCAGTGTGTAGACATCGCCGTGCGCGTCTTCGGGCCACTCGACGACGGGCGTGTACTTGGGGTCGAAATCTTCTCCCGGCTGTCCCAGCGAAGCCGCCTGCGCCGAGCGATGGATGTGACTGCGATAGTACTCGGGCAGCGTGAACTCCGGCCACTTCCAGTCGGCCATCGTCTTCGAGAACAACTCCAGCTTGCGCGACGGAGTGTTGTAGCCAACGACTGCCTTGTCGTCGACCATCACGCCAACGGGCTTCCCTTCCTTCGTGACTACGCCGTTCGGCTCGATCCGCGAACCCGACAGATCGGCTGCGGACAGCGGCTTTTCATTTTGTTTGTAGACATCGCGCGTGACTTCGTATGCACCGTACTTGCGCATGTATTGCAGCGGCGTGAGCCCTTCTTTGCCGGCGGTTTCGGGCAGGCCGGGAACGGAGTTGTCGAAGATCCAACCGTAGTAGTCGTCGACTGTGAGTTTCTGGCCGGGGCGGTAGGGAGATTCGAAATACTGCCGGATGCCCATCGAACCATCAGGATCGATCGCCCACGAGAGATTGATCCAGAACTCGTCCTCCTCCCAAACCTCGCCGGGATTCGCCTGGTAGGTGTAGTCGAATTTCTCGCCGGCTCGTTCGCGCAGCACGCGATTCACGGGCTGGCGGAAGCCGATCCACTTTCCGGCGTAGGACTCCTGGCTCATCAGGTCGTGGCGCTCGGAACTGAACCCCATGGGCAGAACGTAGTCGGCAAACCACGCCGTCTCGCTCCAGGTGGGGGTCAGTGCGGCGTGCAGTCCAACTTTTTCTTCGTCGCGCAACATCTCGATCCAGGAGAAGCCATCCGGGTATGTCCACACGGGGTTGAACACACGCGTGAAGTACGCCTCGATGCGCCCTCGTCCTTCCTTCAGGAAGTGGGGCAGCAGAAACGACATCTCATGCGTACACAGGGGCCACTCCTGCGGGTAGAGCAACTCGTTCCAGCGCTTCTGGGGCGGCGGAACCTTGAACGTCTTGGGGACAAACTTGTTCCAGGCATTCAAATTGTGTCCGCCTTCGGTGCCGACTGACCCGGTCAGCACGTGCAGCAGCATTAACGCCCGCGCCGGCTGCCATCCGCCCAAGTTTCCAGACGCGCTTCCGCGCCACAGGTGCGACGCAAAACGACTTCCTGCGGTCGCGATCTCGCGCGCTGTCTTGACGATGACCTCGGCCTTGACTCCGCTCTCTTTCTCGGCAAATTGCGGCGTGAAGCGCGCGTAGTGCTTCTTCAAGGTCTCAATCAGATCCGCAAAGCTTTGGCCCTTGGCCTTGAAGTCATCGACTTTCAGTTCTTCCCAGTTCGTCCAGTTCTTCACGAATGTGGCGTCGAAACGATTCTCGTCCAGGATCACTTTCGCCATCGCTAGCAGCACGGCTGCTTCGGTTCCGGGATACGTCGGCATCCAGTAGTCGGCCATGCTTGCCGTGTTCGAGAGGCGCGGATCCATTACTGCCAGCTTTGCGCCAGCCATTTTTCCGTCGATGATGCGCTGGGCATGGGGATTGAAATAATGTCCCGACTCCAGATGCGCCGAGAGCAAGAGAATGAAGCGCGCGTTGGCGTGGTCGGGCGATGGCCGATCGGCATAGTGCCACAGCAAATAGCCCAGGCGCGCAGACGACGAACAGACATTCGTGTGCGAGTTGTGCCCATCGATGCCCCATGCCTGCAGGGTCCGCTCCATGATGAAGTCGTGTCCAGGGCGGCCAACGTGATACATGACTTCTTCGCCGCGCCCTTCCTGAATTGCCGTGCGAATGCGAGTGCCGAATGTTTCCAGTACCTCGTTCCAGGAAGTACGCGCCCACTTGCCTGCGCCGCGTGCGCCACTGCGCTTCATCGGATACAGCACGCGATCCGGATCGTGAATCTGATTGATGGTGGCCGGACCCTTGGCGCAAAGACGTCCTCGGCTCGCCGGATGCATGGGATTGCCTTCGAACTTCGCGACCTGTCCGGTCTCTTTATCGACATAGGCCAGCAATCCGCACGCCGACTCGCAGTTGAAACAGACGGTCGGCACCAGCGAATAGTGCTTCTCGACGCGCCGCGGCCAGGCCTCAGGATCGAGTTCGACCCAGTCGTCCCACTTCTCCACTGGAGGACAGTAGGCTAGATGGCTGCCGTCGCGCTTGAAGTCGGTCATCGAGAGCTCCTTCCTATCGCCGCTGCGAGCGCAAGATGCGCTCACGACAGCCGGCGAGACGCCGGCGCTACGTCAACTGTTGGGCACGCTCTGCCCAGCCATCACGAAGCACCACTCAAAAATCAACAATCCTGCCAAAGCCAACAGGCCGGCCAATGCCGTGCTATGGAAATCGAACGGAGCCAGCCACAACAGAAGCAGCGGCAGGATTCCGCCGAGCGCGATCGCGCCTCCCCAGAACCAGTTCTGGAACGGCCCGTGCGTGATCAGTCGCGCAGCGTACGTAGCGTTGTCGGTAGCGTGCGGCATCATGAATTCGGCCGCCACAATCAGCAGGTGCAGCAACAGCGTGAACCCGAGGGCCTCCTTGGCCACTGCGGTCAGCTGCGCCGCGCCTCCAAGCGACGAAGGTAGCAGCGGCAATACAGCGGCCCCGCACATTAAGGTCTGCACGATCAAATGCACTGGGAGCAACGGAGTCTGCCACAGATCTCGGCCTTCGCACTGTCCAAAGAGGAACGCAGTGTAGATCGCGGCAAAGAATCCGACCAGTACGGTGGGCCACAACAAAGCAGACGCAACCGCGAAAAGCCCTGCAACGGAAGCCAGCCAGAACAGTCCAGTCAGTCCGCTATACGCAATCAGGATGAAAGCCCCTCGCGCCAGCCACGATTTGCTCTGAGGCGTGAAGACCACCCGCAGGAAGCGTGCTTTGTGCTCGAGGTCACAAACCAGGAGCCCGGTTGTTATCGCCGTGAAGAGGAGCGCGATCGTCGAGAGCGCGATGTCGCGCATGCGGTCCGCACCCAAACGCCCGAGCAGCATGGCGATCGCCGGAATGGCCAGGGCGCCGGAGCCGATGGCTTTGGTCCAGCAGTAGGCTGGGACCTGCCAGCCCCAAGGACGCGCGTGCGACACGTCGTAAGCTGCCAAGGCATCTTTCTGCAGCAGCGGGCTGTCGGGTGGATACAGCGCTCCACCGCCGTGGACGCTCTCGTTGCGCTGGGCCCACATGTAGATCGACTCGTGGCGCGCCGCGGTGGGCACGATCGCGCTCTCGTCTCCGTTGATGTAGTAGAGCTTGGGACGCGTTCCCTGCTCGGGTTTGCGTACGCGCACCGGTTCGCGCGCCAGCAGTTGCGCGATCTCTCCATCACAGGCGTCAAGGTCTCCAGCGATAATCGCGTGCTCGGGGCACACAACGACACAGGAGGGTTCCAAACCCACCTCGGTGCGATGCGCGCAGAAGTGGCACTTCGCGGCCGTGCCTTCGTCCGGATCGATGTAGATGGAATCGTACGGGCACGCCTGCATGCAAGCCTTGCAGCCGATGCAACGCTCTGAACTGAAATCGACGATGCCATCTTTCCGCTGGTACATCGCGGTGACTGGGCAGATGGTCACGCACGGCGGATTCTCGCAGTGATTGCAGCGGGTGACTTGAAAAATGCGGTGGGTGTTTGGGAAAGTTCCCTTCTCGACATACTTTACCCAGGTGCGGTTTACGGTAAGGGGAACGTGGTTCTCGGTCTTGCACGCCACGGTACAGGCATGGCAACCGATGCATTTACGGTTGTCGATGATGAATCCGTATCTCATCCGGACTTTCGTTTCGAGACCCGCACCGGAATCCTTCGCGGCTTGGGTATTGTAGCTGACGGCACGCCAGCAGGGAGTGACCGGCTTGAGGCCCCGGGCGAGCGTTTCGACGTTGGATGAGATGCGAAAGAGGCGGGTTGCGCTGAATCCTAAGCTACAATGCAGAGTCCTTCAAATCGCAGCCAGTTGATCAGCATCCGCAAGATCCAGGTGACGACGAAATCTATGACTGCTGAGACCGCAATCGGCACTCCGCTCGACGACAAGAAGATCTTTTACAATCGCTTTCTTCTCATTGTGGCGGGCCTTGGCGGCCTGCTGTATGGCGTCGATGTCGGGATCATCGCCGGGGCCCTGCCTTATCTGGAGGCAACCTCGGGACTGAATTCCGGGCAACTCTCCATCGTGGTCGCCGCGGTGCTGCTGGGCAGTGTGATCTCTACGTTGTTTGCCGGATTGCTGGCGGACTGGGTGGGGCGCAAGTCATTGATGGCTCTGAGCGGGGTGATGTTTGTCATCAGCATCCCGATGATTGCCCTGGCGCATGGGTATGGACCGCTGGTGTTCGGGCGCCTGCTGCAAGGTGTGAGCGCGGGGTTGATCGGTGTGGTCGTGCCGCTTTATCTGGCGGAATGCCTGACTGCATCGAACCGAGGCAAGGGCACCGGCATCTTCCAGTGGCTGTTAACACTGGGAATTGCGATTGCGGCGTTGGTTGGCTTCTTCTTCAGTTTGCGCCTCGCTCAAATTGTCAGGACCGGCGACCTGCAGGCGGCCTACAACTTTAAAGACTCGGCATGGCGCGGCATTTTCTGGGTTTCATTGCCTCCGGGAATTCTGTTCGTGATTGGCAGCGTGATGCTGGGGGAATCTCCTCGATGGCTATTCCGGCGCGGCAAAAAAGATGCTGCATATGCTTCGCTTTTGCGTTCTCGCACGACCGAACAAGCCGATCTCGAACTCAAGGAAATGCAGGAGGTAGCCGTAGCAGAAAAGGTGAAATTTGCGACGGGCACAAAGGGTGCGGACTCTTTACTGCGGCGCAAGTACGTGATTCCGTTTGTGCTGGCCTGCATCATCCTCGCCTGCAATCAGGCCACCGGTATTAACTCGATCATCGCTTACAACGCCAACATTTTATTGCAAAGCGGACTCTCGGATTTCTATGCCCACTTGGGCTACGTCATCTTCACGTGCGTGAACTTCACGGTAACTGCCATCGGCGTTGCGCTGGTGGACCGCAAGGGCCGCAAATTCTTGCTTGGTGTAGGCACCGCAGGAATCATTGTTTCGCTCCTCTGCACGGCGGCTATCTTCCTTCGCACCGAGAAGCAGCGTGTAGATGCAAAAAGCTCCGTCCAAGCCATGGTCACTGCTGACCAGAAGCTGACTCTGCACTACGACTCCGACTCGGCGAATCGGCTGAGTGGTGACAATCGCGTTGCGGGACGGGCAACATCGCTCGTTGTGATCTATTCCTGTGGGGACTTCCGGGCGGCAAGTGCGGCGGTGCGCTCCGACGATCTGGCGGCGAAACCCATCGAAATCACGCGTGATGGCTGCGTGCCCGCGAATAAGGTGGTGGCGTTCTTCTCGAACCCATTTGGCAATCTTGATGCCGCGCGCACGGCGCCACTGCGAATCGAAAATGCGCTCATCACGCAGGTCCCATCAGCTCGCAACGGATGGATGGTAGCGATCACCTTGTTTGTCTTCATGGCCTTTTTCGCGATTGGTCCTGGCGTGTGCGTTTGGCTGGCGCTCTCGGAGTTGATGCCGACGCGGATCCGCTCCAACGGAATGAGCATCGCGCTCTTACTCAACCAGGCGGTCTCCACGGCCATAGCTGCGGTGTTCTTGCCGACGGTCGGAAAGTATGGGTATTCGACTATGTTTTTCGGATTCGCCGCGTGCACGGTGATCTATTTCGTCACCGCGACCTGGTTCCTGCCGGAGACGAAGGGTAAAACGCTGGAAGAGATTGAGGCGCATTTCGAGGGCGCGTCGCGGTGAAACCGTAGTGGCTGCCGTCTTTTGCGAAATCCCCACGTCTCGCAAACAGCGCGAGACACGGGGCACCCGAAGCGCGGATCGGTTTGCCCGATGTGCGAAGGATGATTTACTCTCAGCGTACGTCCCCATGACTCCTGTAAAAAAAGAAACCAAAGCCACAAACCAGAAGCATTCCCACGCGATGCTCCGTGAGATCTACGAGCAACCCACGGCCATTGCGAAGACAGTCGCGAAGCACCTCAAGAACGACATCATCTTTCCCGGCGAACTCGACGCCATCGAGAGCGCGCTGCTGACCTTCGAGAAGCTGATCATCGCTGCCAGCGGATCCAGTCGGCATGCCGGCCTGGCCGGTGAAATCATGATCGAAGATCTTTCGGGAGTCGCCGTCGACGTCGAGTACGCCAGCGAATATTGCTATCGCTCGACTCATGCTGCTGTAGATCCTATCGTCATGGTGATTACGCAGTCCGGCGAGACCGCCGATACCATTGCGGCCCAACGCGAGGCGCTGACCCGCGGCGTGAAGACCATTGCAATCTCCAATGTTCCGGATACGACGATTGTGCGCGAGGCTGGAGCGGCGCTGATCTCCGGCGCAGGACCGGAACTGTCCATCCCGGCGACCAAGAGCTTCACGACGCAACTTACGATCCTCTATCTGATGGCGCTCTTCCTGGCTCGCAAGCGCGGGCGCATGACTTCGGAGGTAACCCGCTCGTATCTGCAGCGGTTGATGCGGCTTCCTGACGCGATTGATAAGAATCTTGCGATCTGGGACAACCTCGCTGATAAATTCGGCGCAGTGCACTTCAAGGCCGAGAAGTTTCTCTATCTGGGCCGCGGAGTGCATTACGCCATCGCCCGGGAAGGCGCGCTCAAGCTGAAAGAAATCTCGTACGCGCACGCCGAAGGATATCCGGCAGGCGAACTGAAGCACGGGCCCAACGCTCTGGTCGACGAAAAGTTGCCCGTCGTCGTGCTGGCTACTTGCGACCACCATGATCCCGACTCGTTGCTGCGCTATCGCCGGACGCTGGAGGTCATGAAAGAAGTGCGGTCCCGACGCGGACCGCTGGTTGCGGTGGCGACGGAAGCCGATGACGAAGTCGCAGCTATTGCGGACCATGTGTTCTACGTTCCCGCCGCGCCTGAGCTGTTATTGCCGATCGTGGAAGTGATCCCGCTGCAGTTGTTCGCGTATCACGTCGCGGTGAATAAAGGATACGACGTCGACCATCCGCGCAACCTGGTCAAGGCAGTGGTTACCGAATAGGCAGTCAGTTCCACCACGGAGACACTGAGCACGGAGAAATTCAATCAATTGCCTGCTCCGTGTTTGCCTTACTTCGTGGCGGGCGATCTTTGGCGAGAGCGATCCGCACCTTGACTATGGTTTTGTCGGGCTCATGGGATCGTCGTTCCGGCAAAGCAGGCCGAAGCAAAGAGCTGCGCCGACGCCCGCGACGCCTGCGGCCATTACCCACGGCGAGTTCATGATTGCACCTCGTCCGGCAATCGCGCCAGGAGTTTTAAGGTCGGCCGCTCCACACTTCTCTTCTCTTGATTTCTGTTCCCTTTCTCTAACAATGGCGCGCTCGGACTGTCTCGACTGCTTCGCCTGCTTAGGATTGTTAGAGCGGGCATCGATGTAGACGTCGTCCTTCAGCGCCGACACCGTTACCTTCCCATCGACGTCAATAACGTCATACTGCGTCCACCCCTCCTGATTCACGGGCGTGACCGTCAAGCAACCTGGTCCTCACCCGCATTCCACGAGAAGTGTTCACCGACAAACTGCCGTGATCGAGAACCAGTGCATTCCCGTCGAACTGCACGATGGAATCGGGATGGATGTCCGCCGTGGAGCCCCTGGCTTCAATGCGGGCGTCGGCATTCTTCTGGGTCTCGATGAGGTCGTGGTCGAACACAGCGATGGAGGCAGGAGCGGGATACTTGTTGACCACGACGCCGACGCCGTTACTGCGCAGTATGGCAGCAGCGGTGTCCTGCGAAAGCATCGACACGGGCAGAATTACGATCATCGATAGGCAAACGAAATGTCGCCATCTGGACAACGATACGCCCCGCAATTTTCCGCACAAACGACTGCCAGCAGCTTAGACTGCGCCTTTCTGAGCGGCTATTGGCTCTGGTGGTGCCTCAACCGGGGTTGGCACGAGATGTGATGTCGGGACTTAGGCGCGGGCGAAGTCGATGTATCCCTTTTGTACATCAGTGCGGATGAGCTTGGCGCGAAGCCTGTCGCCCACATCGAGCCCCTGCTGCCCTTGCGCGAGCAGTCCTTCAAGGTGCGGCTGCAGGACGCGAACGAAGGTTCCGTGATCGGTCACGCCGGTCACTATGGCGTCGAACACTTCGCCGGTGCGGTGCTGCATGGCAACAGCCGCCAGCCGCTTCCCCATTTCACGCTCGACTTTCTTGGCAGCGTTTTCTTTCTGCGTGCAGTTGGCGGCGACGGCGGTCAGTTCGTCGTCGGAGTACGGATTCTTCTGCCCGGCGAGCAGTGCCTTGATCAGGCGCTGCGTGACGACGTCGGCGAAGCGGCGATTGGGCGCGGTGGAGTGAGTGTAGTCCTGAACTGCGAGGCCGAAGTGTCCGGGAGCAGGTTCTCCGGGGCGCTCCAGAACGTACTCTCCGGGGCCGATGAGCTTGATCACGATCAACGACACGTCCGCGAAGTGATCGGGATCAGCGGCCTTGCGACGAAGCAGGAAATCGTTGAGCGCTTTGGAGTCTGGTTGCGCCGGAAGCTTCTCGCCTTTGGTCGCGGCCAGCTGGACGATGCGGTCCCAGCGCTCCGGAGTGCGCACGATGCGGCGCAGAGATGACACGCTCTCGAGTAGCCGGGCGATCACGCCATTGGCGGCGATCATGAAGTCTTCGATCAGATCGGTGGCATGGTTCTTCTGTTGTTTCACGACGTCGACCACTTGATCATTCAGGACCAGGGGATGGACTTCGTCGGTCTGCAGATTGAGCGCGCCGTTCTGGACGCGCTGACTCTTCAATTTCTGAGCGACTTCATCCTGCAGTTTCAATTGCGCCTGCAAATCACTGGAAGCCGCGACCTTGGGCGGCGCTGGCGACTTCCCTTCCAGCCAGGCGCCAACGCTGTTGTATTGCAGTTGGGCCTGGTTGCGAACCACCGCGCGATAGACGCTCGACGACTTCAAGGTTCCGGAGGAATCTACCATGAATTCGGTCACCACGCTAAGACAGTCCTGACTTTCGAGCAGCGAAGTTTTCCCGGTAGAAAGCTCTTCGGGGAACATCGGGAAGTTGCGGATTCCGGCATAGACCGTTGTAGTTTCTTTCGCTGCGTGCTGATCGATTGGGGTCTGCTTGGGGACGAAGGCGTCTACGTCCGCGATGCCGATCATGACTTTCACATCGCCATTCGAGACCCGTTCGGCCACTTCGATCTGGTCGAGGTCGCGTGAGGTGTCGTTGTCGATGGAGGACCAGAGCAGATTGCGCAGGTCGCGGATGTCGCCAGTGGGGGTGATTTGCGGGGGATGCATCTTGAGGTCGGCAAGCTGCTGTGGAACCTGGGGAGGAAAATCCGGCTCGAAACCGTAGCGCTGCATGACTTCTTTTGCGGTGGCTTGCAAGTCGACAGGCGAAGGATTGGCGTCTGGCATGAACTCCCCGTGCGGAATGAGATGGGTTCAGGCTATCACGCGCACGTCGATGATGCGGGGTTCGCCGGTTTCTCACAAAAGACGTGTGAGTTCTCGCGGGCGAGGCGCCCGCGCCACAAGGATCTAGTTCTGGTGCACGCGCTCGATGTCGGCGTTGGTGTAGACGCGCTTGGCGTGAGGCGTGCGCGCCTTCCAGAAGGAAGCTGCGTAGCCAATGGGGACTCCGTATCCGCGTTCGCGAAGCGACTCCGCAGTGGTCATTCCAATGACCCCGACGTCAGTGATGCTGGCCGGCAACTCCCGGGGAAGTTCGGCGGAGGTGAGCTCAACCACGCTGATCATCTGGTAACCGTAATAGACCGAGAACAGATTCGCCTGGTGCTGGAGTTCCGGATTACCGAGGTAAGGCTGATCATGCACGGCTGGTCCTACTTCGGGCAGGTTTGGAATTCCCGGGAGAGGAGCTTCCAGAGAAAGCGAAGGCGTCGCGATGGGAGTGGCGAACTGTGGCGAACCATAGCTCATCAGATACTGCGGGCCGACAGAAAAATTTGTATCTTGTGCGGCGCTGATTCCTACCAGAACCACCGATAAACAAAAAAGACTGGCGAGACGCATACGGGCCTCCGGAACACCACTCATTTACAGCCACGATTATGGACCGAAAGCCGCACAAATGCCAGAGCAATTTAGCTCAAATCCGGCTTCTGGCGCGGGTTTCAGCCTGAGTCTCTCATGGCGGCGGCACGGCGTTCGCGACGGTTGTCGCGGATGACATAGAGCATGTAGATCACGACCGCCAGGTTGCCGATCAGCATAGCGCTGCGTACCAGGGTGATGCCGCGCATGAGCTCGCGGATCTCGAGAGGCAGCAGCAGCGCCCCGGAAACCAGGGCGACCCACTCGGCCCAGTGGCGGGCCTTCCACAGGCCGTAAGCCTCGGTGAAGCGCAATGCGGCGTAGGCAAAGGCGATGCGGGCCGCCGCCCAGAGTCGTGCGTCGGTCACGTTATCGGCAAAGTCGAGGAAGAGCTGGGCTGAGCGGCGATCGGTACTGATGTGCAACAGGGCCAGGAGACTCTCGGCATACAGCCAGACATCCTTGTGCACAAGGGCAAGGGCGCACAATCCCATCACGACCACAAAGCTGCCCTTCAAGAATTCGAACATGGCTACGGCCTGGAGCACGCGACGCTGGGCGCGATGGGAATCTGGCTTGGTTCCAGGCTGGCGCATGTAGGCGGGCAGAGTCTCAAGGCAGGGTACCACGAGGAGGACCACAGATACAGGACTTCCCTGCGGTTGACGGTGCGCGGGCTAGTTCTTACCTCGGTAACTGGAGAGTACGCCCAAAGGATGCAACGATCTGACAGGAGATGAATTATGCGAAGACTCGTGCTCTATCTGGCTATCGTAGCGCTTTCCATCAGCAATTCGTGGGCTGGCACGACCACGGGTGCTCCGCAGGCGGCTCCGCAAACTGCGCGCCAGGCGCTGATCGAAATGTTCTTCAGCAAGACGCCCGGAACCCTCGCAAAGCATCTGCCTGCCGCCACGCGCGCTGCGCTGGAGAAGTCGGGCGCGCTGGCGTCGCTGCAGCAGTACGCGGCGATGGCAAACCAGCTGCAGACTCAGGGTCAAAACATACAGACATTTGAAACGGGGTCGGTTCTACTGGCTAGTGAGAATCCCAAGACCGGCGAAAAGGCTGAGGTCACCGTGGAGAATGACGCGCTGCGCGGAGATCAGGACGACATCGAGGTGTCATTTCAGACTTACAAGAACGGAGTGGCACAGAAAGGCCCGTTCATGCCCCAGATCACTTTCTCGATGAAACTGGAGGAACAGGCCTGGACGCTGAATGAGATCTCCGTGACGCTTCACCTGCCACTGGCGGACCCGGAGTTTCTGAAGACCATCACCGAGAAAATGACCCCGCATGCCGGGACGGCCAACGGAGCGGGGACGTTCCCTTCGCGACCTGAAGTTACGGTGCAGGCAGGAGGCAGCGACGCAATCGTGATCGCGGCCATGCGAACGATTCTTACGGCCGAAATCACGTATGCCAGTAGCTATCCCGCGGTTGGATACAGCTGCACGCTCTCAGATCTGGATGGTTTCGGAGGCGGCACGCCGAACGAGCATCAAGCCATGCTGATCAACAGTGGACTGGCCAGCGGGAAGCGATACGGCTATGTGTTTACGCTGTCTGGATGCGGCGGGTCACCAGCTTCCAGCTTTCATCTGACCGCCGTGCCGAACGGCAGCAGTTATGGGCGGAAAGCATTCTGCGCCGATCAATCGGGAATGATTCGGTCGGCGAGCGACGGGAATCCTGCGACGTGCATAGCTAGCGGGACGCCAGTGCAGTAGAAAGAGTTACGCAATTCAGTCTCGGGTGCCCCACCCTTGTTTTGTCGTTTGCGACAGGGTGGGGATTTTGATTTTTGGGATAGACCGACAAGAATGCGGCCCGAAGATCAACATCCCCACGCTGTCCCTGCGAAAGACGCAAGGACAAGGACGGGGCGCCCTTCTTTTCAGGCTTTCTTCTCGCGAATCGCGGCTCGCAGTTCGGCTACGATTTCTTGCGAAGCTTTGATGGCGGCGGCGTGCTGGTTCACGTTGAAGGAAATAGCGCCCACGCGGGCGTGGCCTCCGCCGCCGTAGCGCTCGCAGATGCGGGCCAGGTTCACTTCGGGCTCCTGCGGAGCCCATGGGTTCGACCCCACCGATACCTTCACCCGGAAACTGCTCTTGCTCAACCCCACGCTATAGACGGATTCCGGGTGCAGGTAGTAGGGGATGAACTTGTTGTAGCCCTCCAGATCGTGATCGGTAACGTCGAAGAAAATGGTTCCGTCCTTGCACTCGGTGCGCTGTTCGAGGATGCCGATGGATAGTTCGTGGCGCTTGAGCAGCGGAGGAAGCAGAGGAGCGACGAAGGGCTCTTTCAGAATGTCGGCCAAAGATTTTGTGGCTAGCAGCGGAATCAGGTTAGGAACGAAGCCATGGTCTGGGGCCGATTCGATGACCATGGTCAGCTTCATGGCGGGAGCTTCCATCTCGACGGCCGTCTTGGCATCGGGGTAGAGGGCACCGTCGATGATGTCGGTCCAGTGGACGAGATCGGCCACGGACGAGGGATCGAAGCCGAAGCGCTGTTGTGCGATCATGGCGATGAAACTGGTGCAGGACTTGAAATCGGGATCGTAGAATTTGCGATTGCTCTGGTCCTGCTCGAAGTGTTCGGCATCCTGCGGCGAGAGAAAGGCGCTCTCGTGATGGTCAAACCACCAGGTAATTTTGGGCGAGCTGGAATACTTGAAGTCGACAATGGCGTTCTCGTCACCGTCGAACTGCTTTTCGTCAAACAACGCTCCGGCGCGGTGAACGAGTCCGGTGAACTCGAACTCGGCGTCGCCGCGAATGCGCTCGCGATAGAAGCGGGAGAACAACGCGGCGGAGGAAGCTCCGTCAAAGCATTTGTCGTGATAGAAGACCCGTACGCGCAATGAATTCCCCAATCGGCCAACAGAATGCCCGCCGGCCGCAAACCACGCTACTGGCATGGAATTGGGACGAGGGTAAAAGCTAATAGGATTGACAGCTTACAGGAAGAAAGTCAAGCGCGGGAGTTTGAGAAGCGGTGCGGTTCGAATTTTTCGACGCACTACTACGTCGATCCCGGCACCGCTCAGGCGAGGAGGATCTCGCCGCGAACTCTTCCCGCCGCACTGCAGTTCGACGCGCGAGATCCGTCCACTTCACTCTGGACGCGCTCTCTCCTCCGCCTGAAAACCGGCGGTCAGAATGTCCCCATCAGGGAACGAAACACGAATGGCCTGCGTGGAGCGCGTAGGGGTTTACATCGCGTTCGCTTGCTTTTCCGCCAGGTCGCCGATTACGGGCAGCTTGAACATCTGCCCCTGATTGGCCTTGAGGAGAAGGATGACCCAGATGATCAGCCCTGCAAGGCCGACGAGAGGCCAGATCAGGATGGTCAGCCAACCCAATATCGGAATGTGGGCGATGATGTTGAGCCCGATCCACAGAACCGTCCATGCCACCGCAAAAAACAGACATTGAAAGGAATGAAAGCGCACGAAGCGACTCTTATTGTAGGGCTCCATCACAAGGAAGATGATCGCGGGGACAATGGTGACATAAGCGATCATTCCCGCGATGTTGTCCGGCATGCCCCCTGTGGACGCTATGGTTGAAGCAGGCGCGGCCGGGGCTCGGCCCGCACAGGCTGAACAAGTGGTAGCACCGTCGGCGATCTGAGCGCCGCACATGTTGCAGAAAGCCATAAAAATCTCCTCCTCGGGACCGCGGATGGGCCGACCAGATCAGTGTTTAGGTTGATGCCCCAAGCGGCGTCGGCGGCAAAGTATCAGGAAAATCAGCAGAAAGCAATTTCTATGTGTAAGGAGCTCTGGCGCCGGCTAGATCGAACCAGCGTACTGCGCGGCGAACTCGCCGAGCATGGGCAGTTGGAACATTTCTCCCTGAAACGCTTTCACGACGAGCACCAGCCAGATGACCATGACCGCGAGTACGACCACCACAGCGACCACTAGCACCAGCAGGGGGCCGAGCACGGGGACGATGAATAGAACCACGCTGGCGAGCTTCAGGGCGATCCCGATGAGAATAGCCGCGCCCCAGAGCAGCAGGCACTGGAGAGAATGGAAGCGCAGGAAACGGTTTTTCTTGTAAGGTTCAAGGACCATGAAAACGATCGCCGGAATGAAGGTGAAATACGCCAGCGCGCCGCCGACATTTTCGGGAAGAACACCGACCGTCCCGCCCGCGCGCGCCTCCGAATGCATGGGGCGGCCGCACCCCGGGCAAAACGCCGCGGACTCAGGCATTTGAGCAGCGCATTCGGGACACGATGTCACGGAGATGGTGCTCTGATCCATTGTGGGGCACCATATCAAATGGCGAGGCGGGCGGCAAATCACAGGACCGATTTTTAGAGCGCGCGAGGCGCGTGGTTCTTCTTACGGCAGTCTTCGCAGACGCCGTAGATCTGGAACGTATGCCGCGTAGTGAGGTAGTGGTAACGGCGTCCGATCTCCTGCTCGAGATGGCCGACCTCCTGGGAAAAGAACTCGACGGAACTGCCGCAGCCGGTGCAGACCATGTGGTGATGGCTGCGACGGTTGTACTGGTGCTCGTAGCGGGCAATGCCGTCGTGGAAAGCGACCTCGCTGGCCAAGCCGCACTCCGCCAGCAGCTTCAGAGTTCGGTAAACCGTGGTGTAGCCGATGCGAGCGTCTTTTTTTTGCACCAGACGGTGGAGTTCGTCCGTGGAAAGATGGTCGCGAGTTTCGAGGAAGGTGCGGAGAATCGTGTCGCGCTGAGCGGTCTGCTTGAGGCCCACGCCCTTCAGGTGCTTATGAAGGATTTCCTGGGCCTCGCGGACCATCTGGCGGGAGATGGTGGGTTGATCATCGATGCGCTTCTGGAGCATGGTTGGGTGGAAACGAAGTCTGGTGAACATGGTCAGGATACCATCCGGCATCTTGAAAATGAAATTCATTTTCAGCGCCGGGCGGCGCTGCGGGGTGTGGAATACAATCAGAGATTCCTCATGAGCACATTGGCCGAGATCAGCCCACCCAAGTCGCGCCGTTCGCCCGTCTTCCGCATTTTGTTGTGGTTCCTGCTGGCCGTGATTGTGATTGCGGCGGGCATGGCGGCCTATGCCTACCACATCGCGCAAGCTGCCCTGCCCCAACTCGACGGACGACTGCAGGTCAGCGGGGTCTCTGCTTCCGTGACGGTCACTCGGGACGGTCACGGCGTTCCAACGATTGAGGCGGCGAGCCTCGAGGATCTTTTCTTCGCCCAGGGGTACGTCACAGCGCAGGACCGGCTTTGGCAGATGGACGTGATGCGGCGCTACGGTGGAGGAGAACTCTCGGAGATTCTCGGCAAAGGCCTGCTGAAACTGGACCGCGAACAGAGGATTCTGGGCTTGCGGCAAGCGGCACGGAAAGCGATGGAGATCGCCAGCCCTCGCGACCGCGCCTTCTACGAAGCGTATACCCGCGGAGTCAACGCGTACATAGGGACGCATGGCGATCGACTGCCGATTGAGTTTCTGATTCTGCATTACGCCCCCAAGCCGTGGCAACCCGAGGACTCCGCCGTCATTGCTAACTCGATGGTGAAGGACCTGAACTATCACTATTTTTTCGACGCACTCGCTCGCGAGAAGATTCTCGCCAAGTTGGGCCCGGAGTTGACCGCGGATTTGTATGTCAACCGTTCGTGGCACGACCGTCCGCCGACGGTGATGCGGGAGGATTTGACAGAACCGGATACGGGCGGATCCGATGACGAGGACGACGACGACTCTCCGGATAATTCGGTGACCAAGACATTTCCGTTAACCGCGCCAGAAGGCTCGCGAGTCGCGGCTTCAGGGGCAAAAGCCCTTGCCGAAGAGAACGGTCTGATCGCAGCGCTTAAAGCGCCGCGCCACCCAAAACCACTTTTTTCAGAAAGCGCTAAAGCTTCGCGAATCGAGCCGCTGCCGACGGAGGGGCCTCCCGTCAACGGATCGAACGACTGGGTCGTCTCCGGGGCGCACACGGTGACGGGAAAGCCGCTGCTGTCGAACGACATGCATCTTGGCCACCAGATGCCGAACCTCTGGTACGAGGCGCACCTTCGGTCGGGCACACTGGATGTGGCCGGGGTGACGCTACCGGGAATGCCATACGTGATTGTGGGACACAATCAGCGGATTGCCTGGGGGTTCACCAACGTCGGTCCGACGGTGACCGATGTGTTCATCGAGAATTTCAACCAGCAAGGCGCGTACCAGACGCCAAGCGGATGGGTGCAACCGGAGCATCGCGCGGAAGTCATTCACGTGAAGGGCAAGCCAGATGTGCATGTGGATGTGAGGATCACGCGTCACGGACCCGTAATCACGGAACTGGTTCCTGGGGAAACCCGGCCATTGGCGCTGCGTTGGACGCTCTATGACGGGTTGCACATCCCGTTCTTTGACGTGAATACGGCGCAGAACTGGGATGAGTTCCAGCGCGCGTTTTCTCATCTGGACGCGCCGGGGCAGAACGTGGTCTACGCCGACGTGGACGGCAATATTGGGTATCACGCGACGGGCAAGGTTCCGATCCGCGCGGCGGGAGACGGCAGCCTTCCCGTCAGCGGCGCCGATAACGCGCACGAGTGGATTTCGTACATACCGTTTCAAAAGCTCCCGAGCGTCTACAATCCGCCGTCAGGAATTATTGCAACCGCGAACGGACGAATCACACCAGACGGGTATCCGAATTCGATCAGCATGGAATGGGAGGCTCCGTGGCGCACGGCGCGCATCTATCACGTGCTGGAGTCGGGACGGCAGTTCTCGACCGCGGACATGCTCGCGCTGCAAACCGATATTCAATCGGAAGCAACGCTATTTGCCGCGGAGCGCCTGGTTTACGCCGTGGATCACGCCGCGAAGCCCTCCGTCCGCGCCAAGCAGGCCGCCGACCTGATGCGCAGCTGGGATGGACGCATGCTGGCGACCTCAGCCACACCCACCATCGCGGAAAATTCAATCGGCGAACTGCGTCGCCTGCTGCTCGAACCAAAATTGGGAGCGGCTCCCCCTGAATCTCGCAAGGAAGCCGACTCCGAGCTCTATAAAGAAACTGAGAAGAACGTTATCGACTGGAAGACCTATTCGTGGCTGCAAAGGTCAGTATGGATGGAGAACATCCTGCTCCACCGGCCGAAGCGCTGGCTGCCGGATCAATATCCAAATTATGACGAATTGTTGACCGCGGCGGTGGAGGCTGCGGTCAACCATCCACAGGCACCGAAGGATTTGGCCTCATGGCGCTGGGGGGCCTTCAATGCAGTCGACATCCAGCATCCGATCCTGGGCAAGATTCCGGTGATCAAACACTGGTCGGGACCAGGAGTGCAGGAGCAATCCGGCAGCGGATATACGGTGAAGGCCGTGACGCCGTACCATGGGCCGTCCGAGCGTTTCACGGCGAATATGGCTAGCCTGGATGAGTCGACGCTGAACACCGTGACCGGGCAAGGGGGAAATTTCCTCAGCCCTTACTACATGGATCAATGGAAGGCTTGGTATGAAGGAACGACCTTCACTCTGCCGTTCAGTGCGAAGGCCGTGGAGGCCGCGAAGACGCACCGGTTAGTGCTGGAGCCATTCAAATAAGGTCGGGTTGGTAGCCGCCTGAAATCTGACGCGAATGGGCAGCTCGGCTGCCCTCGCTGTCCGTCCGTGGTTCACTGACCCATGAATTGAAAATCCCGAATTACTACCGACTGATCCTCGGAGGGCGTCTTTTGAAAGCACCAGAGGTTGATGCCCACGGCAGCAGCAGCTTGCGGAACATCGATTGCATTGGAGGCATAGGTCCTGGTCCTGATCACGTTCGCGGTGGTCCCGATGGGATGAACGCCCTTCATGATCGTGAAAACGATTCCGCTCGAGCGCCACTCCATCCTTGCCGTGGTGAGAGATGCACCGGTGATATGGAAGTTATCCTCCCAACTTGAAGACCCATCTGGTTTGCGATTTCCCGTCGAGGGATACACAGTAAAATCAGCGTTGCAACCGCCGCAAGTGCCATTCCAATGAGAGAATTCGATATCAATTTCGTTTTCTCCGTCGATGCCGACATGGTGCGACGGTCCGTAGGTGAACAACCCGAGCACAGTGGACTTGTCCATTTTGTGGGTGTTGCCCTGAACTACCCACTGGTACGTCCCAAAGCCCAGGCTATCGGTAGTGAAGATTTCGGCTGCGGTCCATTTTCCGCCACGATTGAGGATTCGGAGGTGCAAGTATCCGCGACTGTCGACGGTGACATTGGTTCGGTTGCCTGGGGCAACGCCAGCCATCCCTCCTCCGGTTACGATCCACTCGTGACCCTTCCACGTAATCTTCTGTGCCTGCAGACATGAGGAGGAACACAGGATGATGGCAAACATCATCCTCCGAAAGGCTCTTCTCCTTCCCGATCCTTGATTTTCGAGTCTCACATCAAAAAGCTAGGCGAGATGGCTAGCGCCGTCAAGGGACGGGAGTTGGACTCGAACGAAATCCAGTTGTCGCGCACGACTTTCGGCACGGCAGATCGACCATCAAGGCTTTGGCGAGAAGGACGAAATCACGCTACTAGAAGAAATCGATCGCCTTAATGTCGCCCACGTAGCCCACGATGTTGATATTTCCCTCGGGCAGAAAGTCGTTGATCAACAGCACATCAGTGAGAGTGTCGTAGACCCGCAGGTTTCCACCTTCGGCAACATATTCAACGTCACGGGTGATGAATCCCTGAAGACCGTTCACGTCGCCGTTGTCCGGAGGGAAGAGCACTGAATTGTTGGTGGTGCGGTAGATGGCCAGACAGCCGCGCACCTCCCCGACGGGATTATTGACGTTGCCGATGTTGGTGCAATGTTGCGATCCGACGAATACTTGGCCGTTGGTCGTCATATCGATCCGCCAATGAAAGCCGTCAGGGATCGCGATCTCAGCGCTGGGGTTGTTGTAATACGGATCGGTCATCGTGTTCAGGTCGATGATATCGAGTGTCCCGCAATAGGTTGCGCGGGTTGGGGCCGCGCTCGGGATGGATTTGCAGAGAGGTCCAGTAGGGGTGCCGTTCCCTGCAACGTAGAGCTGGGAACCACTAAGTAGTGCGACGGTAGCGCCGTTCACATAGACCGGAGGGCCCACGGTGAGAGAACCCAGGTCCAAGGTCTGCACGCTGGCCTGGACGCCGCCGCACTCGGCACCGCAATTCATGATATACGCGGTGTTCCCGCTGACGACGGCCCATACAGGACGGTCGAAGCCCGGGACCACTGTGCAAACCGTGTTGGGAGCGGAAGCGCAACTCTGATCGACGGGGGGGAGCGCATTCGCGGGATTCAGCACCGTGATCGAGTCGGAGTCATTGCTAAAGACGAGAAGTTGGGTACCCGTGGAGTTGGCGATCACGGTTTGAGCGTTGGGGATGGGAATCGTCGTGAGTTGCGACGTGACGAAATTCAATATATCCACCGCGCCTACGAACGAATATCCGACGACAGTAGCCGTTGGAATCGCGGCATATCCGATTGGTTGGGCGGTAGGAAAGGCCATGCTTGCGGTAGGCCCGGGAAGGCGCACGTTTCCGATACTCGATTCCGTAAAGGTGTTCACCGCGTAGACGTTGTTGCTGCTGGAGTCGAAGGCGGCCGCAATGTTTCGGGTGGGAGAAGTCGCCATCAGGCCGGGGGAATTTCCGCCGCTAAGGGGGGCGAGACCCGGTATCGTGTCGTTATAAGCGTTGAGGATTACCAGGCCGCCTCTGCTGAACGTCGCAGTGACCCCTTGCGAGGCCAAGACGCGGTCGGGCAGACCGCTGGGCGGATCCTTGGGTTTGCTGCTGCCCCCGCAGGAAGAAAAGTTCAAGATGGCCCACAATCCGACGACCAGTACGAGGATGCGTTTCTTCAAACGACAGGCTCCTAACGACATGAAAAAGGGAGATTTAATTGCGAAATGCTGGATTATAACAGACCCGGAACTCATACTCCTGCGGAGCTTTCGAGATTCGCTCGACATACCTCTGCGATTTTCCCGTGCCTGTTCGCGAAGTAACCGAGGTGCACGAACCGGCGCTGATCCTGTATTCTCAGAAACTATATGGCGGCTGACTTTCTTGCACGGATCAAGCAGTCCCCGGTACTCTGCGACGGCGCCATGGGTACCCTGCTCTATGCTAAAGGCATCTTCATCAACCGGTCTTACGACGAACTGAATCTTTCCCAGCCCGACCTGATTCGCGGCATTCACCACGAATATCTGCAGGCTGGAGCCGAGATTATTGAAACCAATACTTTCGGTGCCAACTCTTTCCGCTTGGGACGACACAGCTTGGCGGATAAAGTTCGCGACATCAATCATGCCGGCGCCCGTCTAGCACGCGAAGCTGCCAAAAGCTTCGATGTATGGGTCGGAGCATCGGTTGGCCCACTGGGCACCAGAATTGAGCCCTTGGGGAAGACTTCGTTCCAGGAGGCTCGCGAAGCTTTTCGCCAGCAGATGGAAGCGCTGGTGGAAGGCGGGGTCGACTTATTGATTCTGGAAACATTTGGATATCTGGAAGAGATTCACCAGGCGATGCTGGCAGCCCGGGATGTGAGCAAATCCATCCCGCTTGTGGCGCAAGTGACCATCGACGAGGATGGCAACTGCCTCGATGGCTCTGATCCGCAGACGTTTGTATCGAAGCTCGAGGAGTGGGGAGCGGATGTGATTGGCTGCAACTGCAGCGTGGGTCCCGTCGCGATGCTGGATGCGATGGAGCGAGTGCGCGCGGCGACCTCCCTGCCCCTGGCGGCGCAGCCCAACGCAGGCATTCCGCGGTCGGTGGACGGCCGGAATATTTATTTGTGCTCACCGGAGTATATGGCCAGCTACGCGCGGAAGTTTGTCGCGGCTGGAGTAAGGCTCGTCGGCGGTTGCTGCGGGACAACGCCGGAGCATATCCGGGTCATGAGGTCGGCGCTCCGCGTAGGTGAAGCGAGAGGAAAGACGGCGGCCGCTCACGTGGTGGGCAGCCAGACCGCACCACTCGCCGTGCCGGCGGTGCCGCTGGAGAATCGATCGCTGCTGGGCGCGCGGCTGGCTCGCGGTGAATTTGTAACCATGGTCGAGATCGTGCCGCCCAAGGGGATCGACGTTCGCAAGGAAATCGAGGGCGCGCAGTTTGTGAAGTCCGTGGGCGTGGACGCGGTGAACATCCCCGATAGCCCCCGCGCCTCGGCGCGCATGAGCAACCAGGCCCTGTCACTGCTCATTCAGCGTGAAGTCGGCATCGATGCGATTCTGCATTACACGTGCCGCGATCGGAATGTGCTGTGCATCCAGAGCGACCTGCTGGGAGCGGCGGCGGTCGGAATCAAGAACCTGATCTGCATCACGGGCGATCCGCCGAAGATGGGGAATTATCCCGACGCGACAGCGGTGTTTGATGTGGACGCGATCGGCCTGGTCAACATTGTGCACAACCTAAATCGGGGTCTTGATCTGGGAGGAAATCCGATTGGAACCGGCACGGGATTTGTCATCGGCGTCGGGGCCAACCCGGGCCTCAGCGACATGGACGAAGAGATTCGGCGCTTCGAGTACAAGGTCGAGGCCGGGGCGGAATATGCCGTGACTCAGCCGGTGTTCGATCTGCGTCTGCTGGAGAACTTCTTGAAGCGCATTGAGCATTGTCGCATTCCGGTGGTGGCCGGAATATGGCCGCTGGTGAGTGTGCGCAACGCCGAGTTCATGAAAAATGAGTTGCGAGTGTCAGTGCCGGATTCGATTCTGGAGCGCATGGCGCGGGCCCAGACTCCGGAATTGGCAAGGGCGGAGGGTGTGGCGATCGCGCGCGAAATGCTGATTGCTGCCAAGCAGATGGCGCAGGGAGCGCAAATCAGCGCGCCGCAGGGGCGATACAGTTCGGCCGTCGACGTTCTTGAGGCCCTCGGGAAGGATCCAGGTTCTAAGGCGACCGCCTAGCCATCCCGTACACACAAGTTCTGCTGGAGTTCCTTCCGACGGTCCGTCTGGACAGTGAATCGATTCAGCGCAACAGCATAACGATATTGCAGATTTCCTGCTTTCGAACCGTTCCCAGAGCGGAACGGAATCGTCCATTTTTATTGATCCTTCTCATCAAAAAGACTGGACACACGCTCAAAATAGTTGCATTACAATAAAGGACGGAGCGAAAAACCGTTGGCCAAGTTTGAAGAGTGCCTCCAGCGACTGGAGAGAATTGTTCAGGAACTGGAAAAGGGAGAAGTCCCTTTGGAGAAATCTCTCACACTGTTTGAAGAAGGCATGCAGCTTTCCTCCTCCTGCCGCAAGGAACTGGAGCAAGCGGAAGGAAAGGTCGAAATTCTGCTGAAAAAGAACGGGAAGCTTCAAGCTGAACCATTTGAAGCGCTGACAGAAAAGTCGCCTGCACGGCGGTGAGGCGTGCGGATTTCTGGCCGCGATTCGAGAGCTTTCGATGTCTGTGGTGCAGTGGTTTTCCCAGCCACCCCGCAGCCCTAGTCCAATGTCGACGTCCGCCGTTGACGACGGTTGAAGATCGGGGGAATGATGACACAAAGCGTAGTTGTTCTTGAGAAAGATCCTAAAGTGGCCAGAACCCTGGCTGGTGGGCTCCGCCCTCACTTTTCAGTTCATGTAATCCGCTCCCGCGAGGAATTGCGGGACAATGTCACCCGCAACCAGCCCGAGGCCGTGGTTCTCAACATCGAGCACTGGCTGCTGACCGATGTGGAGGATCTGCATCGGGATTTTCCTGGCTTACCCATCGTGTGCACACATCGCATTCCTGACGAAGAAATGTGGATGGCTGCGCTTGAGGCTGGTGCCAGCGATGTTTGCCCTGCGGATGACGTGGGGAATGTGCTGACTTCGGTGCTCCGAAGCATGGCGCTGTCGCGGACCGCGGCGGCCTAGATTCGACTTCTGTCACGAGGGACGCCTGCGGGCGTCCTTTCTTTTTTCTGGGCTCGAGCCTGCCGACACGCGTAACGGCCCTCAATCTCCACATGCGCGGCCTTGTTATACTCACTCCTTCATGCTCAAGGGAACTCTCGAACAAGGACGGCAACTGGCTGACGCTGCGCTCGACCGGCTCATACCGCTGGAGACGCAGCATCCGCAGTCGATTCATAAAGCGATGCGGCACAGCGTATTTGCCGGAGGCAAGCGCCTGCGGCCGGTGCTCTGCATGGAGGCGGGACGCATGGTGGCGGGATCGCTGCCGCCGCGCATTGAAGAGCTGGGCGCAGCGCTCGAGATGCTGCACACCTATTCGCTGATCCATGACGATCTGCCGGCGCTCGATAATGACGACCTGCGGCGCGGGCGTCCAACGTGCCACAAGGTGTTTGGCGAGGCCATCGCCATTTTGGCTGGAGATGCCTTGCAGACGCAGGCTTATGAAGTGCTGTCGCGGTTGAAGTGCCCGGCGGAAGCGCGCGTGCGGATTATCGAAGAGATCGCCCACGACACGGGCACTATCGACGGCATGATCGGCGGGCAGGTCGTGGACCTCGAGTCGGAACACATGCGGCCGACGGCGGAAATGCTGGAATACATTCACCGCTCGAAGACGGCTGCCCTGATCACGGCGAGCCTAGTAAGCGGAGGGCTCTACGCTGGAGCAAAAGACAATCAGGTCGCGAAGCTGCGCGCCTTCGGATTGGCGATTGGCTTGGCCTTTCAGATTGTGGACGACGTGCTCGACGTGACGCAGACTTCGGAGCAACTGGGAAAGACTGCCGGAAAAGATACGGCCTCAGAGAAAGCCACCTATCCGGCACTATTTGGAGTTGAAGCATCGGTGCGCAGGGCAGACGCCTTGGTGAATGACGCGTTCGCAGAACTGGAAAGCTTCGGGGAGTCGGCGGAGACTCTGAAGGAACTGGCGCGGTTTTTGGTGGAGCGGAAGAAATAGAGCGGACGTCACAGTTCAGACATCAGACATTGGATCTTAGACCTTCGGTCATTGTGCTCTTCAGTGTCGTTTGTGGTAAAAATTAAAGACGGCGATGGAGTTCGCCATAACCGCTTGCGGCGAACGGCAGGCTAATAACTCCTACAGAATCTGACTCTTTTTGTAGGGAGCTCCATCGTGAAGGATTTCCTCGCTATATCCGTCGCTGCGATTGTCGGCGCCAACCTGCGGTATCTGTTAAGCCGTCTGGCTGCCCGGGAATTTGGCCCCGTCTTCCCTTACGGAACACTCGCCATCAACATTGTTGGCAGCTTCATCGTGGGTTTCTTTGTCATTTGGACCTCCGAGCGCGTGTTGGTGGACCCACGCTGGAGGCTGCTGGTGGTGGTGGGGTTCTGCGGATCGTTCACAACGTTTTCGAGCTACGCATTCGAATCCATGTCGTACTTCGAGCAGGGTCAATGGGCTCTGATGCTGACCAATGTTCTCAGCAACAACGTACTGTGCCTCGGCGGCGCACTCGCTGGCATGGCGCTGGCGCGGGTGCTGTAAAATGGCGAACGCGATGGCTGTACAGGTTACCATCTATCTGAACGAAGCGGACCAATGGCATCACCGTCCGCTGCATATGGAGATCCTCAACTACCTGCGCAAGGAGAACGTCTATGCGGCTACGGCGGTCCACTGCGTCGCAGGATTTCTAGGGCGGCAACGAGTCGAGACCTCCCATCTAGTCGAGGCCGGCGGTAAGCTTCCGGTGATCATCATCTTCGTCGACACCGATGAGCACGTGAATCGTGTGCTACCTACGCTGAAGGAAATGGCGGCACACCGGTTGATCGTGCGCGAGAATGTCGTGCTGGAGCAAGGCAGTCTCGACTGATATGTCATCCAACCCCTTAAGCTCTTCTCTCGATGTCCTGGCCATTGCCGCGCACCGCGACGATGTGGAGCAGACTTGCGGCGGCACTCTCCTGAAGGCCGCGCAGCGCGGACAGCGCACTGGCATCCTAGACCTGACGCGGGGGGAGATGGGGACGCGGGGAACGGCGGAAGATCGCGCACGCGAAGCTGACGACGCGGCGAGGATTCTTGGAGTTGGTTGGCGGAGGGCGCTCGACATTCCTGACGGGCGCGTCGAGAACACTTACGAGAACCGGTTGAAGGTCGCCACCGTGATTCGTGAGACCCGGCCGCGGGTAATCATTCTGCCCTACTGGAAGGGGCGGCATCCGGATCATTACACTGCCTCGGTATTGGGATACGAGGCTTGCTTCCTGGCGGGATTGGCGAAGCTGGATCTCAGGGTTCATCCGTCAGCCTCTTCCGGCGTCGCATCCCTCGCGCCGCATCGCCCCTTCAAGATTATTTATGCGACGCTCTACTACGACATTCGGCCTTCGTTTGTCGTGGACATTGGCGAGCAATTTGAGGAAAAGTTCGCTTCGATCCTCGCGTACAAATCGCAATTCAGCGATCAGGACGCAGGCAAGGACTTGTTCCCGGCCCAAGCCGAGATTCGCGCCCGCGTGGAATCGATGGCGCGCTTTTATGGGGCGCTTGGGGGTGTGATCCACGCGGAACCCTTCCTGCAAAAAGAAGTCGGCCTGGTCGACGACCTGTTGGCCATTCCGGTCAAATCCATTTAGCATTACTCAACCTTCATTATTTTCAGAGGAGACTTTCACGCATGCGTCGTTTTGTATTTGCCCTCATTACCGCACTGGCGATAGCAACTACCGCCGCAGCACAAGCCGGAACCTGGCAGATTGATCCCAAACACACGGCCGCGCAGTTCGCCGTCCGACACCTCGGCGTATCGACAGTACGTGGCGCCTTCACCAGCGTGAGCGGGACGGTGAAGCATGATCCCGCAGATCCATCCAAGGATTCTCTCGACGTAACGATCGACACGAGCTCCGTGGATACGCGCGTCGAAATGCGCGATAACGATATTAAGAGCCCCCACTTCCTAGACGCGCAGAAGTATCCCACCATCACGTTCCATTCCAAATCGACCAAAGCGACAAGCCCAGGGAAACTGCTGATCATGGGCGACTTGACCCTTCACGGCGTAACCAAAGAAGTCACGCTTGACGTGGATGGACCGTCAGGGCCAATTGCCGACGCCAGAGCGGGCCAGCGCATGGGCGCTTCGGCGACGACCAAGATCACTCGGCAGGACTTTGGCGTGTCGGCCGCTCCCGGCGTCGTGGGAGACGAGATCACCATCACCATCGACGTCGAAATGCTCCAACCGCTGGCGGCGAAGTGAGCAGAGGACCCGGCTAAGCGGATCTTGACTTTAGAAGATCCTCCGGAACAGCCAGAACAGGGATCCCGACAAACACATCGCGACCGGAAGCGTGAGCACCCAAGCCAACGCCAGATTGCGCACCGTGCTGAGTTGAATGCCGGAATGGTTGGCTGCCATGGTTCCCGCCACACCCGAAGAAAGCACATGCGTGGTGCTGACTGGCAAGCCGAATCCGTCTGCCGCGCCGATGGTTGCCATGGCGGTGATTTCCGCCGCGGCTCCCTGTGCGTACGTCAGGTGCTGGCAGCACGGATTCGTTGTGCAGCGTGGAAAGGTCGCCCAGGAGCTGCGATCCTGCATAGGCAAAACTGATGATCAGGACGATCCCGAACATCAGCATGCCGATCTTGCCGGGAGAACGGCGGATTTTGGCATCAAGAACAGTGGATGCTGTGGCCATGGTGGTCCTTTGTGTCAGCTCTAACGTCCAGGATTGAAGTCCGATGGAATTGCGACACTATAGTGAAGGGAAGTTACGGGTGTATTAAAAAGCGAGGCGAACCTGCAAGAGGAATCGCGTCCGTCGCAGATAGGAATCGCGATGCCAGAGCTGGGCCGGCTTCATTTCTTAAGTGCGACCGCCAGACCGTCCCGGATCGGCAACAGCGTGGTGCAAAACTCTTTCGCGTCGTAGAGTTTCCGATTGAATTCGAGGATAGCCTTGGTGGTGGCATCGGTTGGATTCTTTTCGGCGACGCGTCCGCTCCACAGAACGTTGTCGGTGATGAACAGCCCGCCCTTGCGCAAGCGCGGCCCGACCAGACGCAACACGCGGGGATAATCTTCCTTGTCCACGTCGTTGAAGATGATGTCGAACTCCTGCTTCTGCTCCGAGAGATATTCCAGCGCGTCTCCCGTATGCAGCGTGATGCGGTTAGAGACCCCGGCGCGCTGGAAGTAGCCACGAGCGCGCTCTGCGTTCTTGGAATCGCCGTCGGTGTAGATCACGCGGCCTTTATCGCCCACCGCCTGAGCCCACCAGATGGTCGAGTACCCGATCGCCGAACCCAACTCAAAAACGCTTCGGGCATTGATCATCATTGCCAACTGTTGCAGGACTCGCGCTACCGCTGGGCCGACGATCGGCACTTTGTGTTCGGTGGCGTAATCTTCCATCTCAGCCAGCACTTCGTCGCGCTTGGGCAGCATGGAGTAGAGATAGTCGTCGACGGGACCCGCGGTGGTGAAGTTGTAGTGGCGCCAACTGGCGGCAGAGTTTTTCCTCGAGGCTTGAGTAATCTTGGCTTGAGTCACGCGCTTCCCTCTCCAGTTGTGATAGTCCAGGTGGTTCAAGGTCCTAATGGTTCAGCCGCCGATCGTAACGCCCGGCTTCATCTCGTACACTTCGACGTTTGGAACCAGTTTCTGCAAGGCGCTGGGGGTTCCGGTGAGCGCGGGAAAAGTTCCAAAGTGCATGGGGATGACGGTCTTCGGCTTCAGCAGGTTGATGGCATACGCTGCTTCGCGAGGTCCCATCGTGAAAAGGTCTCCCATCGGAATCATGGCAATTCCTGGAGCGTACAGTTCGCGGATGATTGCCATATCGCCGAAGACGTTGGTGTCTCCGGCATGATAAATCTTCACGCCGTTGGCAAATTCGATCACGTAACCGCACGCCTCGCCGCCGTAGACGATTTCATCGCCGTCCTGGATGCCGCAGGAATGATCGGCATGGACCATGGTCACTTTGACATCGCCGACCGTCTGCGATCCACCTTTGTTCATGGGAGAAATCTGCTTCGCGCCCTTCTTCGCCATCCAGAGGCAAAGCTCGTAGATCCCGATGACGAGCGGGTTGTGCTGCTTGACGACTTCGACGGCATCGCCGATGTGGTCGCCATGACCATGCGTGCAAAGCAGGACATCTGCCCTCTTCACTTTCTTGTCGGCCTCGGGGCACTTGGGATTGCCCATGATCCAAGGGTCAATGAAGATCGTCTTTCCGGCGGGAGTTTCGATGCGGAAGGTCGAATGGCCCAACCACGTGAGTTTGACACCTTTCAGATTCATGTCTGCGATCGCTCCTAGCTGCGAGCTCCTAGCTCCTGGCGACTTGGGCGCGGCATTGTTCCAGGAGAGCTCGTTTTCCATTAATCGGCTCACCTAGTTTAACTGGAGATGGTTTATTATCAAACGCCATGGCAGAACTTAAGGTGCTGATTTCACGGCAGGATATCGCTAAGCGTGTCGGAGAACTGGGCGCACAGGTCACGAAAGATTTCGTCGGCCAGTCCATCATTTTCGTTGGCGTGCTTAAGGGCGCGGCGATTTTTCTGGCCGATCTGGCACGACAGGTACAGCTGGATTCGACGTTCGATTTCATCGGCGTTTCGAGTTATGGGAACCGGCCCAGCCCGGCCAACGAATTGAAGAGCGGCTGGGATTCTACGGGAGAAGTTCGACTGCTCAAGGATGTCGATCAATCCATCAAGGACAAGAACATCATTCTGGTGGAGGACATCCTCGATACGGGCCTGACGATGACCTATTTGAAAAAAATGCTGCTGGCTCGGCAGCCGCGATCGTTGAAGGTTGCGGCGCTGCTCGACAAGCCGTCGCGACGCAAGCTTCCCTTGGAGGGCGATTACGTCGGGTTCAAGATTCCCGACGAATTTGTGGTCGGGTATGGACTCGACTATGCGGAGAAATACCGCAATCTCCCTGACATCTGCGTTGTGCCCAGAGAGTAAACCGGTGCCAGCAGGGCGCCAGAGTGCAGTCGCAATACGCCTTTCGCGGCGACGTTCCTTCTTGCTCGAGAGCTGCAAGGAACATGGCTGCTATCATACGAACGAATGAGTACAGTCCTTTCCAAGCCGGATCGCTTACCGGTCGAGTCGCTGCTGCTCGATGTGGCCGATGTTCTAGCCACATCGCTCGACCTCGACACGACTGTGCGCCGGGTCGCCGAAGTCGTGCGCAAGGTCATCGATTACGAGATTTTTGCCATTTTGCTGTTGAACGAAAAAACCCAGGATCTGCGCTTCCGCTTTCAGGTTGGGTACCCGCCGGAATTCGCCGAGCGCAGCCGGATCAAAGTGGGCGAGGGCGTGACTGGGCAGGCGGCGCAATTGCGACAGGCCGTTCTGATTGACGATGTGACCAAAGATCCGCGCTATATCGAGGCGGTTCCGAACGTGCACTCGGAGCTCGCCGTACCCCTGATCACCAAGAACCGGGTGATCGGGGTCATCGACATCGAGGCTCGGGAACCCGGCTATTTCAACGAAGAGCATGTCCGCGTGCTGACGCTGGTGGCGTCACGCATGGCCGCGGGCATCGAAAACGCGCAACTCTACACGCGCACCACCAAGCAGGCGCGGATTCTATTGCTGCTCAACGAAATTGCGCGCGAATTGACTTCGATTCTGAACCTGGACGAGTTGCTTGGCCGGATCGCGGAGCTGGTGCGGCGCCTCATCGACTACCAGATGTTCAGCATCCTTCTGCTGGATTCTTCCGGAGAGAAACTGCAGCACCGGTTTTCCTTGCGCTTCAATGAGAACATCCATCTGAAGCACGAAATCCCGCTGGGACGCGGGTTGGTGGGGGCCGCGGCAGAGAGCAAACAAGCGGTGCTCGTCCCCGACGTTACAAAAGATGCACGCTACGTTGAGGCAAATCCTGAGACGCGCTCCGAACTCGTGGTACCACTCGTCTACAAGGGTAAAGTGATTGGCGTGCTCGACCTGGAGCACACGCGGCGGGGGTTCTTTACCGAAGAGCATCAGCGCACGATGACAACTCTGGCCGCGCAGATCGCAATCGCTCTCGAGAACGCACGGCTCTACGAAGAGATTGAACGGCAGGAGCGCCGGTTAGAGCGCGATCTGGCTTTGGCTCGGGAGTTGCAGGGACGTTTGCTGCCTCAGAGCAGTCCAAAGATGGCGCATCTGGATGTGGCTGCGAAGTTCGTTCCAGCCAGAGCCATCGGCGGCGACCTGTACGACTTCATCCCGTACTCGATGTCCAGACTTGGTATTGCGATTGGCGACGTCAGTGGCAAAGGCGCACCGGCGGCCATCTATGCGGCGCTTGTGAGCGGAATCATCCGGTCGCATGCTCCGATCGAACCTGGATCGGCGGAGATGCTCTCGGCTGTGAATCTGTCGCTGGCCGAGCGGAGAATCGAGGCGCAGTTTGTCTCCATCATTTACGCCGTCTGGGACGACGAGCAACGCACGCTGACGGTGGCGAACTCGGGACTTCCCCGCCCGATTTTTGTGCACGGTGGAAAGAATGAAGTGATCGAGGCGACCGGGTTGCCCCTCGGCCTGTTCGACGAAGCGGACTACGACGAGTTCAAATTCCGCATGAAGCCTGGCGATATGTTCGTGTTCTTCAGCGACGGCATTCTTGACGCGCGCAATCGCAAGGGTGAACTTTTCGGACGCGGACGAGTCGAGAAGATCGTGGCCGAGTGCGCGTCAAAGTCGGCGAGCTGCGTCGTGGATTCCCTCTTCAAGGCCGCGGCCGAACACTCCGCTGGTGTGGAAACCTTCGATGACCAGACAGTCGTCGCCATCCGGGTGCACGGCAGCGCGCACGCCCCACACAAAAAGAAATGAGCTCGCGCCGTCAGTCCCCAGCCGTGCGTCCCCCAGGATTTGCCTATCGCGAGATCAAGAATGGGATCTCCCGACGGGGCGGATCGTACGTCCTGCACTGCGAGGGCATTTCTTTGCGGAAGCTAGCCGAGCAATACGGCACGCCCCTCTACGTTTACTCGGCAGCGATGATTGGCGAGCGCTACGAGGCGTTCGACGCCGCCTTTCGAGATCAAATGCATACGATCTGCTATTCCGTCAAAGCGAACTCAAACCTGAGCGTTCTACGAATGCTGGCACGAAAAGGTTGCGGGTTCGACGTGGTTTCTGGCGGAGAACTGGAGCGCGTGCTCGCGGCAGACCGCAAAGCGGCCAAGAAAGTTGTGTTCTCCGGCGTGGGCAAGACGCGGGAAGAACTGACCGCTGCATTGAAGGCCGGAATCATGCTCTTCAATGTTGAGAGCGAGTCGGAATTGTGGGCCCTGGCGGAGTGCGCCGGGCGACTGCGCAAGACGGCTCCAGTGGCGCTGCGTGTGAATCCAGACGTGGCAGCCGAGACGCATCCTTACATTTCTACCGGCTTGCGCAAGCACAAGTTTGGGGTACCTATCCGCGAAGCTCGGGCGCTATATGCCAAGGCTTCGGGGGCCCGGTATCTCAAGGTTCGCGGGGTCAGTGTTCATATCGGCTCGCAGATCACGGACATCGCACCATTCGGCGAGGCGATGGCGCGGGTCGCGGACCTGGTGCGCGAGTTACGCGAAGTTGGCCACAGAATCGACTACATCGACGCAGGCGGAGGTTTGGGGATTGCTTACGAAAAGGCGACCTCTCCAGGATTCTTCGCCGATGTCGCGGCGTATGCCCGAGCGCTGGCAACTCCCCTGCGAGGCCTCGACGTTCGCCTGCTGCTGGAACCGGGGCGATCGATCATCGGCCCGGCGGGCATTCTGCTGACCTCGGTGATCTACCGAAAGCAAAATGACGGCAAGCGCTTTCTGGTGGTGGACGCCGCGATGAATGACTTGATCCGGCCTGCACTCTACGGCGCCTATCACGAGATCATTCCGGTAATCCAAAGCGTGAATCCGGCAGCCAATTCCGAAGTCACCGATATCGTCGGCCCGGTGTGTGAGACGGGAGACTTCTTCGCGCGTGACCGCGAAATGCCCACGGTCGAAGAGGGTGGGCTGCTTGCGATTCTGGATGCAGGTGCCTACGGGATGGTGCTGGCATCGAACTACAACACGCGTCCGCGCCCGGCGGAAGTGCTGGTTGCAGGCAAGTCGACCAAGGTAATCCGACGGCGAGAGAAAGTGTCTGACCTGCTGCGCGCGGAGATATAGTCCTCTGCTGGCGTTTTGCCAGGTACTCACTCCTGCCGCTCACCCCACTTCAACTTTGTACGCAGCACGTGAAAGAAGTCGGCACCGGTGCGGAACAAATTTACGTGATGCTCGGAGCGGCGGCAGCGGACACGGTCGCCGTCGCGCAGGTCGAGGCCCGGTTGTCCGTCGAGACTCAAGTAGGCCACTTCCTCTTCGCTGCGCAGCAGGATCTCAATCTCTACCGAATCCGGTACGACCAGAGGACGGTGCGTCAGGGAATGCGGGGCGACCGGCGTAATCACGAAGGCGTTGACGGTGGGCATGAGCACAGGTCCTCCGGCCGACAGGGAATACGCCGTCGATCCGGTCGGCGTAGCCACGATCATGCCATCGGCGCGGTAGCTCGCAACGAAGGCCTTATCGATGTGAAGCTCGTATGTATTGAGGCGAGCAAGGGCGGTTTTGTTGACCACCGCGTCATTGAAAACCAGATAGCTGCCGAGCACCGAGTCGTCTCGCAGCAACTGGACCTGCATCAGCGAGCGATGTTCGACAGTAGCGCGTCCCTGGGCGATCGCTTCGAGCATCGTGTAGAGCGACGGCAGAGGAACCTCTGTCAGGAATCCGAGGGAGCCCAAGTTGACGCCTAGCAGAGGAACATCGACCGCGGCCGTGACCCTGGCAGCTGAAAGTAAGGTTCCATCCCCCCCCAGTACAATTACGAGATCCAGCGGCTTCGAGGACATCGCCGCCCGCGGAACGACGTCCTGACCGGTGGTATATTCTGCCGTTTGCTCGTCCACAATGACTTTGTACCCATGCTCGGTGAGCCAACTGAACAGACGGGGAAGAATCTGCGCGACCGCCGGCCGATCAGGCCGGGCAATGATGGCGGCGGTTTTCTGGGTCGCTTGCGGACTGGCCATAGGGCAAAGGAGATTGTACAGAAATTCCGGGAGTTCACCACAGAGGGCACTGCGAACACGGAGGACTAGAACAAAGCATAGAGCAGGAACTCGCGATTGCCTTCGGCGCCAAGGATGGGTGATTCGATGGTTTCGGTCTGCACCGCACCCAGGTGTTTCACCGCAATCCTAACTTTTTCCACGGATGCGAGTTGTACTGCTTCGTCGCGCACAATGCCACCCTTGCCCACATGTTCCCTGCCAGCTTCGAACTGGGGCTTCACCAATACGACGATCTGCCGCCCCCGGCGTTCGTCGGGCGATTCCGGAAATGCGGCGGCGATGACGGCCGGAAGGACCAGAGTAGCGGAGATGAACGATACATCCATCCCGACGAAATCCACTGTTTCACCGAGGTCTTCGCGTTTCAGGTAGCGGGCATTGGTCTTCTCCAGCAGTCGCACGCGCGCATCCTGGCGAAGTCTGAAGTCCATCTGACCGTAGCCCGTGTCGACAGCAATGACGTGCTTGGCGCTCCGCTGGAGCAGGCAATCTGTAAAACCGCCGGTCGAAGCACCAACGTCGAGACAGATTTTCTCCGCCACAGCGATATTCCAGTGATCAAGGGCGCGCTCCAGCTTGAGTCCGCCGCGGCTGACGTATCTGAGATCTTCGCCGAGGAGGCGGATCACGCATACTGCTGAAACTTGCGCGCCGGCTTTCTCAACTTTCTGATCGTCGACCAGAACCTTGCCGGCAAGAACGAGAGCCTGCGCCCGCTGGCGCGAAGCGGCCAAGCCTCGATCGACGAGGAGTTTGTCGAGTCTGACTTTCAAGAAATATTTTGCTCGCGAGTCCTACCACGAAAGTGCCAGCACTTGCAGTAGTGCAAAGTGTTGAAGCGCCTCCATGGTGAATCACTTACGAAGGTACTTCGGTTCTTTTCCACAGCGTTTTCCACGAACGTGTTGAAAACTTCGGTCCGAAGAATGCTCCGACCACGGTAAATGAGTCATGCAAGAATAAAAAGCCGCCCGACGGTGGGCGGCTCTCCGAGTTTCACTGGCTGCGAACTACCCGGCAACTTCTTCCAGAGTTTTCTGATCGATATCGAAGTTCGAATGCACGTTTTGCACGTCATCGTGTTCTTCGAACGCTTCCATCAGACGGATCATGGTGTTGGCCGCCGCACCTTCCAGCTTGATGTAGTTCTGTGGAATCATGGCCACGCTGGCGGATACAGGTTCGATGCCGGCCTTCTTCACTGCTTCCAGCACGGCTTCATAGGCAGAGGTCTCAGTCAGGATTTCCCAGTTATCGCCGTCATCATTCAAATCTTCACCGCCGGACTCGAGAACGATGTTCATCAGGTCGTCCTCTTTTGCGGCAGCTTTAGGAATGATGATGTCGCCTTTTTTGTGGAACATCCAGGAAACTGCTCCGGCTTCCGCCATGTTGCCACCGTTTTTGCCGAAGACGTGACGGATTTCGCTCACCGTGCGGTTGCGATTGTCGGTGTTAATGTCGAGCAATACCGCCGCGCCGCCTGGTCCGTAGCCCTCGAGCGAGAATTCCTCGTAAGTGGCGCCGGGCAATTCGCCGGTGCCGCGTTGGATGGCCCTCTTGATGTTGTCGGCGGGCATATTCTCGGCCTTGGCCGCGAGGATGGCGCCGCGGAGGCGGGGATTGGAGTCAGGATCGCCGCCGCCGTTCTTTGCGGCAATGCTGATTTCCTTGATGAGACGGGTGAAGATCTTGCCGCGCTTGGCATCGAGCGCGCCTTTTTTATGCTTAATTGTGGCCCATTTAGAATGGCCGGACATGGTTAGACCTCGTGTCTAAATATCTTCTTTAAAGAGCTATGGATGGCGCAGGATTCGCCTTCAGAGGAGATCACAGGATTTGCCTCGGTTCGTATGCAGGCGAACTGGGATTATAGCACGGGCACCGGGCCGGACTGTAGCGGATTTGGTTCCCTTCCAGATCCTCTAACTTTCCCGGTTCCGTTCTGTGGTCTTGACTGCATCCCCCCACCCACCTAACATGCGATGTCACAGGAAGACCTGCTCAGCGCTCTAGGGATCGAACCATGGATGGCCAGTTGTTCGGGCATTACCGCCTCGTTGAAAAGATCGGTTCGGGAGCGATGGGCGAAGTCTTTCGCGCGCGCGACGAAAGATTGGGGCGCGACGTTGCTCTGAAGCTGATTCGGCCGGCGTCCAGCGATAATCCCGATCATCTACGTCGCTTCGAGCAAGAAGCTCGGGCAGCGGCGGCGCTGAACCATCCCAACATACTTGCCATTTATGACGTCGGCTTTGAGGGCAGCACGCCCTACATCGTGTCGGAATTGCTGGAGGGGAAGACTCTAGGCCGGCGATTGTCCGAAGGCACGATCCCGACGCGTGAGGCTGCAGACTACGCTCTGCAGATTGCCCAAGGCCTCATTGCCGCGCACGACCGGCTGATCGTCCACCGCGATCTCAAGCCCGAGAATCTGTTTCTGACGAACGAGGGACGAATCAAGATTCTAGATTTCGGTGTGGCCAAGCTCCAGGCTCCCGTGGGGGACGATCGCGCCATTGAAAGCCTCACCACGGTGACGAAGCATGGAGCCGTCGTCGGCACGGTGGCCTACATGTCTCCGGAACAACTGCGGGGCAAGCCTGTGGATCACCGCAGCGATATCTTCAGCTTCGGCGCGATTCTTTACGAAATGATGTCGGGATGCCGGGCGTTTCATGGCGAGACTGAGGTTGACACCATGACCGCAGTCCTGCGCGAGGAACCGGCGAGCTCCCATCTGGACGAGGCTGCCGTCCCGCCCGGATATCAGGACATCGTCAAGCATTGCCTGGAAAAAGATCCGGAAGATCGCTTCCAGTCGGCCAAGGATCTGGTTTTCGCGTTGCAGACGCTGTCCGGATCATCACCAGGCAGACAGCTTCCCTCCCCCAGGCCCGTGACTCGCACCCGGACCCTGTTGCCTTGGGCTGTCGCAGCTGTTCTGGGGCTGGTGACTGCGCTTCTGGTGGTTACGCAGTCTCTGCGCAAACCGGCTGCGCCCCCGTCCTACCAGCGCCTAACGTTCGAGGCTGGGACGGTGTATGCAGCTCGCTTCTCACCCGACGGACGGACCATCGTGTACGGCGCCGCATGGAATGGCAAGCCGGTACAGCTCTTCTCCACCGTCGGTGACACTCTTCTGACCCAGCCGCTGAGTTTGGGCGATGCGAATCTTCTCGCGGTTTCACGAGCCAACGAACTCGCCGTGGTCGTGAACGGCACTCACAACGGGCAAATGGAACCGATCAATGGGATGATGGCTCGTGCGCCTCTAGCTGGAGGATCTCCTCGTGAAGTACTGGCAGATGTGCGCTGGGCAGACTGGGGACCTAACGGAGAACTGGCGGTCGTGCATTACGTCGACGCCTACAGCCGCCTGGAATATCCGATCGGCAAGGTGCTTTATCAGACTAGCGGATGGATCAGCAACATTCGGTTCTCTCCGCAGGGTGATCAGATCGCATTCATGGATCACCCGGCCCTTTGGGACAATCGCGGATCCGTCTGCGTGGTCGATCTGGAAGGCCATGTCCGTACCCTCTCGAGCGGATGGACATCTGAGCGTGGAGTTGCGTGGCGCCCCGACGGAAAGGAAATCTGGTTCACTGCCATTGAGAGAGGCAACAACCTGAACCTGATGGCCGTGACCCTGTCCGGTAGACTCCGAACGCTATTGGACCTGCCGGTAGGGCTCACGCTGGAGGATATCGCCTCCGATGGACGTGTACTGGTCTCGACCACCTCCAAGCGCCTGGCGATGGCGTTCGGAAGTCTGGGAGGCAAACAGGATGTAGAACTCTCGTGGCACGACTGGAATGTCGCCAAGGATATTTCGCATGACGGTCAATTTGTTCTGTTCGAGGATTCCAGCGAGGCCGCGGGTTCGGGATACGCTGTTGCTATGCGAAGGTTGGACGGCACGCTTCCTGTTCGTCTTGGTGACGGCAGCGCCGGCGGCTTGTCGCCGGACGGAAAGTGGGCAATCTCAGTCTCTACCGGAGAGCCCACTCGGGTTACGCTACTGCCGATCGGCGCTGGCCCGCCCCGTTCAATCGATGTCAGCCAACTGGAACACATTCATAACGGCGGAGCTCATTTCCTTGCGGATGGACAAAGACTGATCGCCAACGGCAATGAGACGGGCCATTTGACCCAGTGCTACGTGCTGGACTTGGCTGGCGGGAAACCCAGAGCCGTCACCCCCGAAGGAATTCTGTGTGGTCCATCCTCCCCGGACAGCCGATTTGTCGTCGGCATCGGCGAGAATTCCGCGGTGGCAATTTACCCGGTCGGAGGTGGTCCCCCCCGGCCCCTCGCACTGGAGCCCGGCTTCCACCCCGTGCAGTGGTCGCAAGATGGCTCCTCTTTCTACGGGTACCAGATGGGCGAATTGCCCGCCAAGATCTACAAAGTCGACATCGCAAGCGGAAAGCGAACTGCAGTGCAGGAACTAACGCCAGGAGCGCCTGCGGGCGTGGTGACAGTAGCCCCTGTCGTGATCAGCCGCGATGGCGCGCGCTTCTTGTATAGCTACAATCAGGTCCTGTCGGTTCTGAACATCATCACAGGCTTGCATTAGAAGGCGGGAGGATCTGCCCTCAATCCAGAGATCCCGAAAAATCTGCCGAAACATAATGGAAGAAGATGGAAGTCGACGTCTGTCCTTCTCCCAGAACGTGGCGATAGTGAGGCAGTCGGGTCCCCCGGTAAGCGAGGCCGTCTCCTAGGGCCTGATAGACCGTGACCGTACTCGCTGGAGTGTCGAGGTGGATCGGCCATGGAGTTGCCAGCTCGGGTTCGGGAGAGAAGTCCAAGCTGAGGGTTACGCTGACCTCACACTGCGGACGGTCCGTGTGCTTCTTCAGTTCCGCTCCGCTGAGATATGAGGCGAGATACACATACGATGGCTTGATGGGCTCGCCAGCCACCGCTTCTAGGGTAGAGGCAATACCGCGGTGGAAGAAGCGGGTCACGGGCTCGTTGTAGGCCACATAGCGTCGGGGACTCTGGCCGTCACCAAGCTTGATCGCACCAGTGCGAATCAAGTACCGATAATAGCGGCGCAGGGCGGCAACATGGAATGGGTGGATCAGCCCCGAGAGCGGGGCATAACCCTTCTCGCGAAGGAGGCAACCCGCATTCTCCGTCACCACTTTGCGCCGCGAGTTTTCGCTCGAAGATAGGCCTCGGTCAATCCCATCTTCCGGAAGCAAGATTCGAGCTGCGGCCAAGACCCGCCGCACGCGTGCCTGAACGCTCGGGGACGCGACTTCCCCATTTCGAAACCTTCCCACCACCTCCTCCAACTGCGGTCCGAGCCAGAACGGGAGCAGGCTTCCGGTCTCTGGCTGCCGCACCCAAGCGATGGTTCCCTGCAGAGCGAATCCCGAGAGTAGATCCTGCTGCGACGCAAGTTCGTCCGGCAACTGCCCGTCAGAGCACAAGAGACACTCAGGATTGAAATACAAGTTCCGCTGCGCAATTTCCCGATGCTGCGCAGACGCCAGGAAGCCTTGGGGGATCAAGTGCAGGGGCAACTCATCTAACAGGCAATGGAAACGATCCGGAGGAAGTGTCGCGGTATGGGAATTCCGCGACACTCCTCCCATCAGGGTTGCCATCCATTCCAACCAAGCCGGATTGTTTATCGAAGTAGCCATCCGTTCAGGGTGAAGCGGCTGTCGGCGAATTCCTGCGATGCGCAATTCACCGGAGTGATTTCGTGCATCAGTTCACACGGGAAAAATACGATCTGGTTCTGCCGTGGGACGATCGACTGGTAGCTGCCATCGCTTCTGTACACGCCATCCTTCAGACGTGCGTCGTGAATGCGCAGTTCCCCACCTTCGAAGTGCCGAGGCTCGCGGTGGAAGAAGTAGACGAACGTCAGATAACGCGAGGCGACCCGGTCGCTGCCGTTGTCGCTGTGGAAGTGGAAAAAGTCTCCGTCGTTGCTGGCGGTGGCCTGCACTTCCACTCCGGCAATCGTGAATGGCTCCATGCCGAGTTCGTCCAGGACTTGCGGCAAAACGGACTTGATGCGTTCCAACATCACGTCCTGGTGTTGACCCAGGTCCATCAGAACCCGGGAGCGCCGGTGCTCGTAATTGACGACGCCGCTGTCTGCATGCGGAGAAACGACTTCGCTCGCGTTGAAGTCGGCTTCGTGTTCCAGTGCGAAACGGGTGAGTCCCTCAAGTTCTTGCGGTGCGAGGAATTCGTCCAGAACCACACATCGTGCCGGCAAGACAGGAGGCCGGTCCGCAACCGCCGCGCCCGTTTCAGAAACGACCGTGGTTCGAACGGCGCTCGGCGGCTGTGGATCTTTCGGAGAAGTTGGCACCGACCGGAGGGGCTCCTTCTGCGGCGCTCGAACACCCGGCCCCGGACCATGCGACGGCGGATCCGGCTCTCCTGGGGATGAGGGAGCACCCGGCGTGCGCATTGGAGAACCTGGCGGCTGTGGTTCGTGGGGCGAGGGCCGGTGGGGTTCCTTACGCGGCGCTCGAACGCTTGGCGGCTGTGGATCTTTCGGCGATGCCGAGGGAGGATCGGGTTCTGACATGGCATGCACTGACTCGCTCGGAGTTTGTGGACCCAATGGGGGTCTCGGCCCTGTGTAGATGTCGGAGGCCCGCACACCCGCAGAGTCGCCTAGCGGCAGTGCGCTGTTCTCCAGGATACGTTCGACGATGCTTCCTCCGAGCACGGCAAAGGCGCGCTGAGCGACGGTTTCACCCACTGCCGACGCAATCACCGCCCTGACTGCTGCTTGCATCTCGGAGTTTTCATTGCTAGCGGTTCTGGCGTGCTGCAGCAGGCTCGCTACCAGCGCTCGTTCTTGCACGCTGAGAATCCGTTCATCCCGCATCAGTGTTTCGGAAAAGGAATCTAGAATTTGCTTCGGTGTCATGAGAGACACGCCTCCCCGCGTGTGCTTTTGAAAACACAGTCAAGTTTTGGAGACCTGTACTGCAGGGGAAGACGGAAAAACAATAACCCGAAGTCTGTCGATAGCCAAGAAAATTCTTTCGACGACGACTTGGCTTGTGGTCGACTATCGATGAGCCATCGCACCAACCATGGACTGGAACACCTTTAAACCGTCGGTACACCCCAATTCGGGCTCCGCCGAGCGCTCGGGATGAGGCATCATGCCAACCACATTGCCGCCAGGGCTGCAGACGCCAGCGATATTATCCAAAGAACCGTTGGGATTGGCGGCGGCCGTGATTTCGCCGCTCGGTGAGGAATACCGGAACACGACGCGATTGCCCCGGTGCAACTCTTCGAGAGTTGCAGAATCGCAAAAATAGTTACCCTCCATGTGGCCGATCGGGATGGTCAACACTTCCCCGTTCGCACACGCGTTGGTAAAGGGCGTTTCGGTGTTATCGACACGTACCTGCACCGGCTTGCAAACGTACTTAAGGCCAACGTTGCGCATCAACGCACCCGGCAGCAAGCCCGACTCACACAAAATCTGAAAACCATTACAGATGCCGAGCACCAACCCGCCACCGTCGGCGAACTTGCGCACCGACTCCATGACCGGCGAAAACCTGGCGATGGCACCGGTCCGCAGGTAGTCGCCATAGGCGAAACCACCTGGCACAATGATCGCATCACAGTTTTCCAGGTCGTGCGATTCGTGCCACAAGAACGTGACCGGCTGCTTGGCTACGTGCTGAATCGTCCAGAAGGCATCATGATCGCAATTCGAACCAGGGAAAATGATGACGCCGAATTTCATGGATGTCCTTTGTTGCAGGAATTTGTCGTTAGTCTAACACGCCCTCCAGCGTGGACACTCGAACGAACTTCACTCACACGGTCGCTGCTGTTGCGAGTTGTTTCAAGCGACGCAGGTCGAGTTTTCCCGTACCCCTTGCAGGGATATTTCCGTTTTCATCCTCTTCCCTCCGAACGCCTCGCGCAAGCCAACAGCCAGATCGCACAGGCAGGCTGGCAGGACCGCAAAACGCAGAAGCCTTTCCGCATCGAATACGAAGTACAGAATGGACAATTTGTGAAGTAAAGGGCTCTGCGTAGTGAGAATCGATCTCTACTGCGGATTTTGTGAGGGCGAAATCTTCGGCGTATTCTGCGGCTCAGCTACGGCCGGCGATAGTGTGGGCTTCGCTGCGGTCGACTGGTCCGAGATCGCTTGGACGGATGTTGAGCCGCCGCTTTCGGCCGCTGTCTGCGGCACGGGTGGCACATAGGTCTGCGGAGGATACCCTCTCGCCTGCACGATTGCCCAGTGCCATTCTTCATCAGCGGCAAGCTGCGTTTTGAGTGTCGTATTGAAGACGGTCGTCTCCCACGGGGGCGCCGCTGCCCGCATCCGGTAGATGACGGTCACGTCGGGCTTCTTTTCAGGCCGAACCCCTATTTCCGCATCGCCGATCGCCATGCCACCAAGAACAACATTCTTCTTGATGACAGTCAGAGCCACGGCAATCTCGCTCACATGCCAGTCCGTTCGGTTATAGAGAGCGACGATCAACGCGTCGCCTTCAATCGTGGCCGGTCCCTCCAACTTGGAGAGTTCGTCCGCCGGAACTTCCATCTGCGCGTACTGGTTTGAAAGCAAAGATTTCACGTTCGCAGTGAACGCAAGACTGCACGTGACGTCCGGTGCGCTGACCTGGAAGCCTCTGCGATCTCCCGCCATCAGGAATCTCAGCGCCGAGCCCGGCGAGTGGCGACTTTCCGCCTGCTCCATCACCTTTGTTAAATTGTCGTCATCGATCACGCTCTGCGACGACGGAGTCTTCTTGCGCAAGGTACGAGCCACATCCCCCAGGGGGGTGTCGTTCGGATCGCCATTCGGATCATCCTGGGCGGCCAGACGCACGGGGATTAGCGCCGCCAGGAGCATGGGCAGTGCGAGGATCAGACGACTTTTTTGCACCCGGAACATGAGAGCTCAGAGCGCTCGCGAGAGCGAGGCCCCTGAGCTAATTGTATGGAGAATCGAAGAACTCGGGACGATACGGGCAAACCTTGGTAACTGTTACTTCGGGGAGCAGGAAGGAAGCAATGGGCGCGCGCTGACGAAATGGAGGCGCAACGGGGCGCACGCCCAAGCCCGGAGAAAGCCGTTCTACAGAAGTCCCTGCGACCGGAATCGTGTGACTGGGTCGACTACCGCTTGCCGCTTGAAGATCCAACGGGCCACCGCGAAGCCAAGCGCCGCATAGAGCAGATGCATCTTTCGCATAGACAACCCCCCAATCGGAATCATCACCTCGTTGATCCTCAGGGGAGGAACCAACTGCAACCTCTATCGGCACAATAGCAACAGGCCTTCAGTCGAACAAGGCACAACAGTGCCATCAAAGTGGCACGGAAGTAATACGAGTAACTCGGAAAGGCAACAGGCTGAAAACACGGCGATATTCTTGCCGCGCTCCAGCCCGTGCCCATTACGCGGTTGACTATGATTAGTGCGCCGGAATCGCCTCATCCGTGGCGCGTCCGGGCGGCGGCACCACTACGGTCGACAGGCTGCCTTCCGCCGTGAGCTTCTGAAATGCGGCCAGATCGCGGCGCTGCAAGTCTTCCCAACGCCCAATCAGCTCCCCGCTCTGCCGCTTCAGTTTCTCGAACTGCTTTTGCTCGGCCTCGGTGGGCGCCGAGTCAGCCGTACTCGCATCCATCGCCAGATACGCCAGCTTCGCGTCCAGCTGTGGAGGATATGCCAGCGAGTCTTCGTTCGCACTGATAGTCAGGTTGACGAGCTCTTCGCGCACCGCAACCAGCTTCTTCTCCAAGTCATCGGCCGCGTTAACAATCGTCTTCGTGCTGGCGTTTTCCGGCAGCCGGCGTTTCAGTCCAGACAACTGCGCACGAACGTCCTGGATCTGATTGACCGTGTCGTAGACGCGGCTCAGTTCGTCGCGTGTCTGCAATAGCAGATTGAATTGCTGTTCTAGATCCGCCTGGCTGACCTGCACGCGTGGATCCAATTTGAGATCGAACGCCGCCGTCTGAGTCTGGGCTCCCACGGTCAACCGAACCTGGTAGCGGCCCGGCACGGCCACCGGTCCCCGCGCTCCGCCCTCGTATTCCCACAAATAGTAGCCCGGAACGCGACGCGCCTCCTCGTAGCGCAGATCCCACACGAACCGGTTCAGCCCGGCTTCCGGTTTCAGTTGCTTCTCCGGCTTCTTGTCGTCCGGGTCCGGTGGTTCTTCCAGCGTGTTGTATTCCGCGCTTGAGTATTTGCGAATGACCTTGCCGGAAGCATCCAGAATCTCGATCTTCGCTTCGGTGTCGGCCTTCGGCGCGTCTTTCAAGAAGTAATAAATAACTGCGCCGGCCGGAGGATTCTGCCCCGTCCGCTTGGAAGGGTGCCTTTCGCCGCCCGCTCCCGCCTGAATGCGATAGGCTATCCCGGGCGTATACAGGAATGCATCTTTCTGCGCGACGTCGTCACTGTATTGCCGCAGCGGCGACAGGTCATCGAGAATCCAGAATGCCCGCCCATGGGTCGCAACGACCAGATCATTGTCTTTGATCACCAGATCATGCACCGGCGTCGTGGGCAGATTCAGCTTGAACGGACGCCAGTTCGCTCCGTCGTTGAACGAGATGTAGATTCCTGTTTCCGTTCCAGCATAGAGCAGTCCTCGTTTTTTCGGGTCTTCCCGCACCACTCGCACGAATTCCGTGTCGGGGATTCCCTGGATCAGCTTCGTCCAACTCTTGCCATAGTCGCTGGTTTTGTAAATGTAAGGACGAAGATCGTCAAACTGGTGGCGATCGACAGCGACATAGGCAGTTCCAGCGTCATGCGCGGAAGCATCAATCTGGCTGACACGCGCCCACTCCAGCATATCCTTCGGCGTGACGTTAGTCCAAGTCTTGCCTTCATCCTGTGTGAGCTGAATCAGGCCGTCATCGGTACCAACCCAGAGCAATCCTTTCTTGAGCGGCGACTCGGCCAGCGCGAAAATTGTGTCGTAATATTCTGTGCCCGAGTCATCGATGGTTATGTCTCCGCCCGACACTTTCTGCTTCTCTTTATCGTTGCGAGTCAGGTCGGGACTGATCACCTGCCAGTGCACACCACCGTCGGTGGTCCTAAACAGGCGCTCCCCGGCGTGGTACAGCGTGTTGGGATCGTGCGGAGATAGCATCACAGGCGCGGTCCACTGGAAGCGGTGCTCCAGATTTGCGGCCCCATGCGCGTCGGAAAGTTCCGGCTGTTCGGTGATTGCCTTCACCTGTCCGATGTGCCGGTCGTAGCGCGTAATGTTTCCCTGATAATCCGCCGCGTAAACAATATTGGGATCGCGGGGATCCGGCGCAATATACCCAGCTTCGCCGCCACCTACGTCGTACCAGTCGCTGTGGCTAATCGATCCGTCGTCACTGCGGCTGACGATGGCAACCGTACCGCTATCTTGCTGCGGACCATACACGCGATAGGGGGTCGCCGAGTCGGTGATGACGTGGTAGAACTGCGCGGTCGGCTGGTTATCCTGGAGACTCCACGTCTTGCCGCCATCGAGCGTTATCGTCACGCCGCCGTCGTTGGAAGCAATCATCCGGCGCGTATTCTGCGGGTCGATCCAGAGCCCGTGGTTATCGCCGTGCGGCACTCGGATCTTGTTGAACAGATGCCCACCATCCGTCGATTTATACGACTCAACATTCATAATGTAGAGAATGTTCTCGTCTCGCGGATCGGCGATCACGTGCATGTAGTACCAGGGACGCTGCCACAAACTGTGGTCCGGATTCACTAGTTGCCACGATTCGCCACCGTCATCCGAACGGTAAAGGCCGCCGTCCGGGTTGTGTGCCTCGATCAGCGCATACACGCGGTCCGAGTTCGCCGCAACAGCCACGCCGATCTTTCCGTATGGCCCTTTCGGCAGGCCGTGCTCCTCGATGTGCTTCCAGGTCGTGCCGCCATCGCTCGAGCGGTAGAGGCCGCTGCCCGGGCCCCCGCTCGACATGCTCCACGAAGTGCGCCGCGCCTGCCACAGGGCGGCAAAAAGAATATTGGGATTATGCGGATCGAACGCTACATCAATGCCACCGGTATTCTCGTCCTTGTAGAGAACTTTCTCCCAGGTCTTGCCGCCGTCGGTGGTGCGAAAAATGCCGCGCTCGGTATTCGGCCCGTAAGGATGCCCCAGCGCTGCGACAAAAGCAATGTCGGGATTGCTGGGATTAATAATGACCTTGCCGATGGCGCGAGAGTCTTTCAGCCCCACGTTCTTCCAGGTTTTACCGCCGTCCAGCGACTTGTACACTCCGTCGCCGTGAGAGATATTGCCGCGAATGCAGGCCTCACCCGTCCCTACATACAGAACATTGTGATTGGAACTGGCCACAGCGATGCTCCCGATCGCGGACGTCCCCTCTTTGTCGAAGACTGGAGACCAAGTCATGGCGCCGTCGGTCGACTTCCAGACTCCGCCGCCAGTCGCTCCAAAATAATAGGTCGTCGGATCCCCGGGGATCCCCGCAGCCGTCAGCGACCGGCCACCGCGAAATGGACCGATCATGCGGTACTTCATCCCCTTAAAAGCCTTTTCCTCGGGCTTGGAGTCTTCGTCGGTGTCGGAATCGCTCGCAGCCGGAGCTGCCGGCTTTGCGGTCTCCGCCGCTGGCGACGGCTTCGAAGCTTTGGATTGCCGTTCGGGTTTTGCCTGGGAGTAGGCAGGAACGGCAATCGCCATCGCGAATAGCATCACGAGATTCAGCTGAGCGAAGATCGACACGTTCGCACGAGACTTGTATGGGCCCATATTCAAGTTATCTCCGGGAAGAAGTGGACAATTGGGCTATGTTAATCGAGACGGGGCTGCCTGCAAAGGGCAGCTGATATTCCCGCCGGAGCGATCCTGCCTTAGAGTCACGCCCCCCAGGTGCGCGGTCATTTCTTGGACGCTAGAATTTTCTTCGCGGCTAGCAACTCCTTGCGCTTCGCCGGATCGACTTCCGGATACGAGAGCTTCAGAGACTCCAGCGTATCGACCAGCACCGCAGATACCACGAGACGGGTAAACCACTTGTCGTCGGCAGGCACAACGTACCATGGCGCATGCTCGGACGCGGTATTGCTGATCATTTCCTCGTAAGCCTTCTGATAATCATCCCAGCATTTGCGCTCGCGAATGTCGGCCGCCGAGAACTTCCAGTTCTTCTCGGGCTCCTCAAGACGCTTCAGAAAGCGGCTCTTTTGCTCTTTCTTGGAAAGGTTCAAAAAAAACTTGCGGATCACCGTCCCGCTCCGCGCCATGTGTCGCTCAAAGCCCCGGATGTCCTCGAAACGCTCCTCCCAAATATTCTTGCCCACCAATGACGGCGGGGTTTTCTGGCTCTGGAGAATCTCGGGGTGAACCCGCACCACCAGCACCTCTTCGTAATAAGACCGGTTGAAGATGCCAATATGGCCACGCTCCGGCAAGGAGCGCGTCGTGCGCCACAGAAAATCGTGCTGCAGTTCGACGTCGGACGGCGCCTTGAAGGAATGCACCTGACAACCCTGCGGATTGATTCCCGACATCACATGTTTGATGATGCCGTCTTTCCCGGCCGCGTCCATTGCCTGAAAAATCAACAAAAGCGCCCAGCTATTCTGCGCGTAGAGCTTGTCCTGAAGTTCCGCTGTGCGCTCAATGCCCTGCTGCAGGGCCTCGGTCGCGCTTTCTTTCGAGTGCCAGTGTCCCGTATCTGCCGGATCGAAATCCTTCAGCCGGAAATCCTTGCCGCTCTCAACACGATAGGTCTTCGCTAATTTGTCAGTCTTCATCTGTGGTCTATTCCTTTGCACGGAATATTTTAGGAGGTGAACCTGAATACGTAGCCTGAGGTTGCGGTCGTCGATGGATGGACAAATACAAGCACCAGCAATCATAGCGCAAAGGCACGATGGCCCGCTGTTTTCCGGTCTAGCGAAGTTGAACCCTGCGAGACAGAGCTTGATGATAGGATCACAGTCGTATCGCAGCGGTTGGCTGCGCGCACTCAAGCGCATCAACCCGTTTATCGGAGCTTCCCCTATGAAGGCTCTACCGCTCGTCGGAATTCTGTTGCTCGTACTGGGAGTGCTGGCGTTGGTCGTCCCAGTCCCACATCGCGAGAACCATGGTGTGAAGCTTGGCGACGCCAGAATCAGCGTCCAGACCGAGAGCAGCGACAAACTGCCTCCCACTGCGGGCATCGTCCTTCTTGCCGGCGGCGTCGTGGCCCTCATTATGGGCTTGCGCAAACCCTAGGCTGCATACAGGACGACGCGCTTGTTCGAATCTGAGTTCTTGACCCCCGCGCAGGGAAGCGAAGACCGTTACCAGAGGCTTGTCTCACAAGCCGCGCAGATCGTCCGTGAGTCTCTGCCGAAGGTTCCTTATTCCGGGAAGGATGCCGCCGCCCTGGCGGAATTAGTAGGCGCAGATGTTCTCCCTGACACTGGATACGCTCCCGAGCAGATCGCCGTCACCCTGCACACGGTTGTCTCCAACTCAATCGTCGTCAACCATCCCCGCACCGCCGCGCACCTGCATTGCCCGCCCTTGTTAGCCGCTTTGGCTGCCGAGGTTGTGATCAGCACGCTCAATCAGTCGATGGATTCCTTCGACCAGGCGCCGGTCGCCACAGTCGTCGAGCAGAAGATGATCGGTTGGCTGTGCGCACAGGCCGGACTGCCCGCTGCTTCCGACGGAACATTCACCACCGGCGGCTCCCAGTCCAACTACATGGCCCTGCTGTTGGCGCGCGACACATTTCTTCAGAAACATTGGAACTGGTCTGCGCAGAAATCAGGCCTTCCTCCCGAAGCTCGCCGCTTGCGCATTTTTTGTTCTGAAGTTGCGCACTTCACGGTGGAGAAGGCCGCCTCACAACTCGGTCTTGGAACCGACGCTGTCGTTCGCGTTGCCGTGGATCAGAACTTCCGCATGAGCCTTCCGGCTCTGGGGGATGTACTCCATTCTGCTCAGGCCGCAAGCCTGCTTCCCTTGGCCATCGTCGCCACCGTCGGCACAACTGACTTCGGCTCTATCGATGCCTCACCCGAACTCGCATCTCTCGCCCAAACAGCGGGCGCATGGCTTCATGTGGACGCAGCCTATGGCGGCGCGCTCCTCTTCTCCGCTCAGCATCGCGATAAGCTCAGAGGCATCGAAGCCGCCGACTCCATCGGCATCGACTTTCACAAGCTCTTCTGGCAACCGATACCGTGCAGTGCGTTTCTTCTCCGGGACTCGCGCCACTTTGATTCCATCAAACAAAACGCCGATTACCTCAACCCCGAGGATCATGAAGACCAAGGCATCCCCAACCTGGTAACAACTTCTCTGCTCACAACCCGGCGCTTCGACGCGCTAAAGTTGTGGATTTCGTTTCAGAGTCTGGGCCGCGCCAAACTCGCCGCCATGATCGATCGCACGGTCGAACTTGCCCGGCACGCCGCAAGCACGATACGCAACACGCAGCAACTCGAACTCTTGTCTGAACCGCAACTGAGCACAGTTGTCTTTCGCTACATCCCCTCTCAGCTATCCACCGATTCGGACGCGATCAACGCCGCGATTCGCCAGCGGCTCTTTGCTTCTGGAGTCGCAGTCATCGGTCACACGCGCGTCCACAGCCGCCAGGCTCTTAAATTCACCTGCATGAACCCAACGGTCACAGAGACGCAAATGGACGAACTGATCCGTCTGATCGTGGATCATGGAAAAGCCATCGAGTCGGAAGCAAAGCGTCGGGACTAAGCGAGAAAACGGGAGCGGGTGCCTTCGGTCGGAACAGGGCAGGTGTCGTATCGCCCAAAAATGCGATACCGGTTGCGCGCCACGACGCCGTATCCCCAATCGCGAAGCGACTGGGGAGTCATCCGCAGGACACGCCCCGCCACCCGCCAGAATAGAGATCCGGGTGGTGTTGATATTGGTGCCGGTGTTGCTTGTGTGGGTCCGGGTCTCAGACCCGGACGGGCCGAGCGAAGCTCGGCAGCAGCTCCCAGGTTCTGGAGAATAAACACGACAGCATCCGATCGAGAGAACAACCGCTCGTCCGCCAGTGCGTAATTCACCACGACGTACACGGTGTCGAGATGCCGAGCGTCGGCTCCATGCCGCGCCAGAATCCTCGCAGCCAGAGCACTCTGTAGTGAGGCAAATCGAAATACCCCAGCAAAGTCGCGACGCAAAATGAACTGCACCATCCGGTCGCACAGCCCACAAACGCCGTCGTAGAGCAGGATGGGATGCGACGACAATTCCGAGCCGAACCTGTGTTGCGGAGCCTCCTCCGTCACTGCCTGTTCCTCAGACCGGTTGTAGTGGCTTTGATAGACAGCGTCAAGCGCCAATCGTCGAGGACCTCAACGACCATTTGGAAGAAAAAGGGACAGACTTTCTAGAAAAGCGCACCAGGAAAGCAAATTAGAAGACTCGACCCGAACCTACCCCTTCGACCCTAATCGCAATAGCTCCTCGCGTAGCCTCAGGTGTTGTCGCGTGAGGCGCAGATAGCTCATCTCATCCCGCCCAGCCTGCGCGCGAATAATCTTGACCATGTCCTTCTTTTCCGGCAACCTCCACTTGCTCAACCCCGGAATCAGCGTCAACACGAGCGACCAGTTTTCAAAGGCCTCGCGCTCCGCCACACTCCAGGGCGCCACGTTGACTGCTAACGCGCGGCTCACCTCTGCCGCCGACGCGCGTCGGATTCGCTGGCTGTCTCCCGCAAACTCGCGCGCCATGCGCCGGTTTACGCGCAGGCCGAGATTGCGCGTCGAGAACGTGTCCCACCGTCCGGGAGTGGACCCCGCTGCAGAATCGGCTTGATCCAGTTCATAGAACAGATGCGCCTCCGCCAGTTGCTTCAGAGTTTTCTTTGGTGTGCGGTATTGTGGATTCGCCGCGATCTTCTGTTCTTCTCGTCTCGCGAGTAACTCCAGACTTCTGTTGCCGGAGCGGAAACCTAACTTGCGATAGAACCAGAAAGCGCCGGAGTCCAGCGCTTCGTCATTGTTTTGCCCGATCTGGTAGGGGTAGATGGAAATCGTCGTCGCGCCAGTGAACGCACACAGGCAACGCAGCGCCTGCGCGTAGATCCACGCGGTTTCGCCCTGCCGGTAGGTGTAAAAGGTATTGAAACCCACCTCGATCCATTCGCACAGGCCAATCGCTTCGATGTAGTTGATGGGCACGCCGTTCTTCAGCGTGAAACCTGCAACATACGCGCGCAACGGCAACCGTCGATCCGCCGGAAGGTTCCAGAAATACATGACGACACCGCGGCCGAGGGTAGCACGCACCACGGATTTGGGATCGCCCAGCGTAGTCCCGTAGAGTTCGCGATAACGCACCGCCATCACCGCGCGAATCTTGTCCATGATAGTCTCGCCATCGTGTCGCGAGAGTTTCACCAGACGCGGAGCCGGTTGAGCGAGTTCGTGAGCCAACGAAACTTGGCTACGGACAAGCAGCGGAGCGCTGTGAAAATAGAACTGTCTCGGACGCGTCCAGTTGCGGGTGCGCGACAATCTCAGGTTCTCAAGACGCCACCGCAACGGAAGACGCAACGAATCGTACAATTCAGCACGCTCGCGGGGGGAGACGGGCAGTTGTTCGAAGCGGCGGATCAGCCATTCCAGATCTCGCTCACGCCCCCTGGCAGCGTCGAGCCAGCGGCGCCATGGGATGTTCGCTTCCACATCGGCATCTTCTGAGAGCAGAGGAATGAACCGCGGCCAGATTGAGCCCATCGCGCGTTCTTCCTCATAGTTGCCCCACGCGATCTCAACCTTGCGCGGAATCCGTCGCGCCAGCCAGCGTGCGGCATCGAAGTTGAGCGTGTCTTGCATTGTGGTCCCGGAGATGCCGGAAGTATCAAAGTCATCGAACACCGACATGTCGACTCCGAGTGTGCGGAGTTCCTCGACTCTCTCGTGGAATGTGTCCAGAAGTTTTTCAGTCAGGGCGACGACTGTCGGCGACGAAGGAAAGGCTCGCAGAAACAGCAGGGCCTCGTGAAAGCGAATTAATGATTTGGCGTCGCGAAATCGATGACGCGCCAGTTGATCGAGGACGGCCTGCGTGTGGGAGGTCGCACCCCGTCCGAAGCTGTTCTTCGAGGCTTCGAGGCCCGTCAGGAGCACGTCGAGGGTTGGAGGCATCTGGATTCCGACTGTTTCGTGTAGCCCACGTTGTCCGAATGTCGCTTGATCCGCGCCAGCGGCAGAGTGACGTAATACTTCAAGAGGATGAGAATCACTTCACTCTCCGGCTGGCCACTAGAAGATGACTCCAGGGCTCGTCATCCAGACGGCTGATCTGAACCACCGGATGCCCAGTCGTTGTGTCCTGAATGAATTGCCCATCGCCGATATACATCCCGGTGTGATCAATCTTCCGGGCCGACGCGCCGAAAAAAAGCAGGTCCCCGGGCTGCAGATCTTTGCGCTCCACGGCGACCACGCCCGTCCACTCTGCTTGTTTATCGGCATCGCGGGGCATGTTGAAGCCGCGAGCCCGCACCAGCATCTGCGTGAAGCCGGAGCAGTCGAATCCAAAGCTCGACGTGCCACCCCATAAATACGGAATACCCAGGAAGCGCTTCGCGAGTGCGATGGATTCAGGAATCGACAACGGCTTCGGGTCCGTGACGACGTCGCTCGACTGGATCCACGCGCTGCGCTTGTCGGGAAGGCGAACCTGCAACCAATCCTCGGGAGTTCCCTTTCCGGCTGGCTTTTTCTCGTCGCTCGTATCATCGGCAATCACTTCCAGCCGCGATTCGAAGGGAATTGTGATGACAGGCTTGTGCTTGGTCACGTCAGGCGCGCGATAGAGGTTGGCGAAAAGACTCTCGACCTGAACCACCACGCCCGCCGTGGCATACCCGGCGCCGGTCTGTACCAGGCGCAGATGCCGGCTCGGCACCCATCCTTTGTAATGATCGGCGGTTTGAATCCTGCACCACTCGCCGCGAGCGGTCAGCAGCGTCACGTTGCTGCCATAAATCGCCTGAGAGACCACATCGGCCTGGTCGCTCGGCCCGGAATACATGTTGGCCACCGGGACCACGATGGTTTGAGTGCTGTTCTTGGCGAGGACGCCCGGAACCCACAGGGTGGCCTGAAGGGCCAGCGTAACGAGAGCAATGCGGTTGCGGTTGGCTCGCATGCGGTAGACTGCCGAAACTGAATCCTCGGAGTGAGATGGTAACGGATCACGAGCCTGCCCGCTAGTGGAAACCAGAGAGCCGCACACCAGGGATTCCGCGAGGCGGAGTAAGACGGTATGCTAGGAAACGCCAAATCACGAACTCGGAGAACTACGTTGGCTCCCTCTTTCCCCAAGCAAGGCGTCTCCATCTTTGATCTAGATACTCCCACTACCCTGATTGATCTCGACCGTTTGGAGAGGAACATCCGCGAATGGCAAGCGCATGCGAACCAGTGCGGGGTCCAGTTTCGAGCGCACATTAAAACCCACAAGATCCCCGACATTGCGCGTATGCAGATCGCTGCCGGAGCCCGCGGAATCGTCTGCGCCAAAGTAAGCGAGGCGGAGCCCTTCGCAGACGCGGGAATCGAAGATATCTGCATTGCGTATCCGGTGGTCGGTGAGGTGAAGTGGAAGCGGCTAGCTGCGCTCGCGTCGCGCATTCGGAGGTTGACGGTGAACTGCGACTCCACGGAAGCGGCTCAAGGGCTGTCAAAAGCTGCGTCCGAGGCCGGTACAACGATCCATATCCACATCGATATTGACAGCGGACTCCACCGCGGAGGAGTTCCTGCCGAGGACCAGGTTGCTATCGCGCATCTGGCCGCCGAAATAAGATCGCTGCCGGGATTGCATTTCGCGGGCATTACAACCTATCGCTCCGGAAGTTTTCCAGGAGCACCGAACCCGAAAGATGCCGGGCATGGTGAGGGGCAACTGCTGGTAGAGGTCGCAAACCAACTTAGGGCAAGCGGCATCGAGGTCGGCGAGATCGCGGCCGGAAGCACTCCTACCGGCAAATGGGTCGCCGAGGTTGCCGGAGTCACAGAAATACGAGCCGGCAATTATGTTTTCAACGATCTGATGCAACTGGACCATAGCATCGCCAGCGAAGATCAGCTGGCGCTGTCGGTCCTGTGCACGGTGGCAAGCACGAACGGAAGCGGCCGTCTGACCATCGATGGTGGCACAAAAACATTCAGTGGCGACGCTGGCGGCGTCGGCAGCGGCCGCGCGGCTCCCGCTACGATTGCGCGGGCCGTGGACCGTAGAATCTTTGTGGACCGACTCAATGAAGAACACGGCATGGCCCGAACCGACGAGCACGTAAAGCTCGGAGAGAAAATCCGCTTCTACCCTTATCACGCCTGTACCTGCGCGAACTTAAATGACGAGATTCTGGGCTTCCGGGGCGAACGGGTCGAAGTCGTTTGGCTCGTCCGCGCGCGAGGCCTCAGGACTTGAACCCGCGGTCAGCCAACGAATCACGACAACTTGATTACTCGGGAGGTAGCATGGCGAAATATGTAATCCAAACCACTAAAGGTGCCGCGCCCCAGGGCGCATACTCTCAAGGCTGGCGCGCAGGAGACTTTATCTTCGTGACCGGAACCGGCCCTGTCGATGCCAATACCGGGAAACTAGCAGGCGATACGATCGAAGAGCAGACCGAACAAGTCATCAGCAACATGGAATCTGTTCTCGCCGCCGACCGCGCTTCCCTTGCCGACGTCATCAAAGTAACGGTTCATCTCAGCGATACCGCTTTCTTTTCACGCTACAACGCGGTGTACGCCCGCCGGTTTTCCGCTCCCTACCCTGTGCGTACGACGGTCGGCAGTGACTTGCGGCAATTGCCCGGAATGTTGATCGAAGCGGATTGCGTGGCCTACGCTCCGCAGAAACAACTCGGCACCAAGAAATCGGGTTCGAAGAATAAGGCCCGCAAGAAGCGCCGCACGAAGTGATTACCGGCTCGAGCCAGCCGACGGGGCTTCTCCTGCTTGAGATTTTCGAAAGTAGAAATACAGCGGTAGACCCGTCGCAATCAGGCCCAAGCCCACGGTTGACTCGAGCGGTCGCGTGTGAATGGTATTCCACACCAGCCAAATGGCGACCATCACAAAGACTAGCGGAAGTACGGGATACGCCAGCGTTTTGTAGGGCCGTTCGACGCTGGGCATTTTCCGCCGGAGCGCGAACACGGAAGTCGTGACCAGCGCGTAAAAGATCCACGAAGCGAAGACCACACAATCGGTAAGCTGATCGTAGGTCCCAGAGATCGCCAGCAAGCTCGCCCATACACCCTGCAACACAATCGAAAATACCGGGACATGGGTCGCGCCGCTTACGCGACCGAACGAAGCAAAAAACAAGCGGTCGCGCGCCATCGCATAAGGCACCCGCGCCGAGGAAAGAATCGTCCCGTTCAGCGCGCCTAAGGTAGACATCACAAACACCAGCGAAATAAATGTGGCCCCATAGCGGGCCAGAAAAGTCGTCGCGGCCTTGGCGGCGACCGGCAGTGCGTCTGGATAGGTGGTGGAATTCGAGATCAATACTTCGGAAAACGGCAGAGCGTAAAAATACGAGAAGTTTGCCAGACAGTAAATCAAAACCACCAGCCCTGTGCCGATGATCAGACCCCGTGGCACATTACGGGTCGGATTCTGCACTTCTCCGGCGCACATCGGCATTTGATTCCAACCTTCGTAGGCCCACAGCGCCGCCAGCATCGCAGTCCCGAAAGCCGCGAACCCAGACCAAGGCCTGGCTCCTGTCGGACGCGCCAGATTCGCCAGTCCTCCCGCCCGCGAGAAGAACAATATCCCCCCGACCAGAATCGCGATTCCGGCAACTTTCAAAATCGTCAACCAAAGTTGCACTTGCCCACCCAGCACCACACGTCCGCAGTTCAACGCCGAGAGCAGAATGATCACGCCCAGTGCTAAAGCCTGTTGGGTTCCAAATCGCCATACCAGCGACTGGCCGAACGCATGGTATGGACACTCGACCCAAACGTGATTAATCGGCAGGATGGCGGCAAGGAATGTGGCAAAACCCACGGCCAGGCTGGCAATCGATCCTGCGGATCCCATCACGAACCTCATCCAGCCAAAGAGAAACGCTGGACCTTCACCATAGGCCTCCAGCAGGTAAACATATTCGCCACCCGCGTGTGGCAGAAGGGCGCCCAGCTCCGCATAGGTGAGTGCGCCCGCCATCGAGAGCAGTCCGGCCAGTCCCCAGGCCCAGAGCACCAGGCTCGGCGAACCCACCGTCTGCGCCATCACGGCGGCCTTGAGAAAAACTCCAGTGCCAATGACTGCACCCACGACGAGAGAAATCGTGGGTCCGAGCGTCAGTCCCCGACGAAGCTGTTGGTCGTTCTCTCTGTGGGAGTGATTCATCCGTACTCCGGCACCCTCGGTCTCGAGAGCAGAAGACAGGTCGAGGAAGTATATGGGGCAGAATGGAAAACGCCAAACTTCGGGAACAGCACTTTTCAGGGTTGAGCAGGAGGCTGGCTCTCGGGAGGGTGCTTTTGAAGGTGCGGCGTAAGTCTCTTCACGACAAATTCCTGCAACACATTCGCCAGGGCAGTTTCACCCATCCTGATTAGCGAATTTTGCAGCACGAGGTTCGATAAATCGCGATCGGCAGCCGGATAGTATAGATACGAGATCGCGCCGGTTGCAAAGCTTCCCCCAATTCCAGAGTAATTCGGCTGCCAGCGCTTGTTGTCGCCCTTGCAAATCACGGTATTGGCGACCGCGTAGAAAAACCGTGACCGGGGACTGCCGGTTCCCTTATAGAAGTAGCGAGGATCCTGCTTCAGGAGCGTAGGCAAGATCGCGCTTCCAATGTAGGTACCGGTAAGAACGTCAGCGTAGTCTGCTCCGAAGCGTTTCGCATAACCTTCCATGCCTTGCCCGTATCCATCGAAGTCGTCTGTCGCCTGCTGCACTCCTGCCAGCGCGGCAACTCCAACAAAGGTAAAAGGATCGATCGTCGACTTCCAGGAAAGCTCGAATTTTTGTTTCATCGTGAGCGGAGCCGCATCAGGCACGTAACTGACGAAGAAGTTCGGAATGAAACCCAGCACCCGTTGCTTCTCTTGCTCCTTAATCTGATCCTGCGCCACTTCGACCTGCGTCAGGGCCACGGCCACTCGCACTTCGGTGATACCCCCGGCCACCGGTAACCGGATTTCCGGCACAAGGTACGCCTGTCCGGGCAGCAGAACTCCCGAGACCTTCTGCGTCTCGAAACCTTCCGCCGAAACAGTGATTTCAAAGGGCCCAGCCGCCAGATCGGAAAAGAGGAACTGCCCATTATCGCCCGACAACACTTCTCGTACTTGGGACGGATCTTCCCGCGTCAGTCGGACCGTAGCGTCGGGGGAGATCCCGCCAACTTGATCCAGCACGGTGCCATGGATATACCCCAAAGCTTGCCGACCCGGCTGCTCGTCCTCGGCCGCCGTTGTTTTCTGCGCTCCCTGTGGGCTCGTCCCTCCCGCGTCGATCGTCGGAAGGGGGGAAGATTGCGCCATCATGGCAATCGGAAAGCCGCAGGACAGCACAATAAGGCTCAGCGCGATCAAGCCTATGGCCCGAAGCACCAGCTCGCTGACGCTTCGGCGCAACGACATCTTGGATGGACCTGCTTTTGCAGCATGAACCACTTCCTGAGCCTAACCTTTCCAGCCTACGATTTCACTATGAGCAGCCCGCTCGCGCACCTGTCACTAGTAACAGCTGCGCGCCTGTCAACGTCCCCCACCCGCGGTCAGGATATCGTCCTTTGGGTTTAAAGTGCTGGTTCCTGGATCGAGTGACGAATTCACTACGCCTCAGTCAAATTATCAATGATGTTTTAACAGACCGTGTATTCCTTGGGTACACTAGTCTTGACCTGTACATTTTGACAGTTAACTATCGGTAGCGGATAGCCTACTCTCGTGTTAGGAGAGGGGAAATCCAGACCTAGGATGCCTCCTCTTTAAAAACGGCGCAGGCAAACCCCGAGGCTGTGTGAGACTGAGGATTTTGAGCTGCTTTCTCCTTTTCTGCCTGTGCCCAATGGCACGGGCGGCGACTGGGGCAACCCTGCTCGTAGGCGAGCCCTATGGTCAGGACGGCAAGTGGGCGGGAACAGGCCATGCTGCCGTCTACCTCAGCGGCGTCTGCGCCACAACACCCGTTCTTCTGCGCCCTTGTGCCCCTGGCGAAACCGGAGTCGTCCTCAGTCGCTATCGCGGCATTGGCGGCTACGACTGGATTGCCATTCCGCTACTCCCTTATTTGTATGCCATAGAGAGGCCGGAAGATATTCCGCTCTTATCCGATAGAAAGCTGGTTGCGTTCCTACGAGACCGTTACCGGCGAAATCACCTGGAATCGATCATTCCCGATCTTCCCGGTGGAGGCACCCCCGGTGGCGACTGGTATGAGTTGATCGGCGCGGCCTACCTCCGCACCATCTACACTTTCGAAATCGAGACCAGCCCCGAGCAGGATGCGAAGCTGATCGCCCTGCTCAACGACCGCTCAAACCATCAGCACTGGAACCTGGTCACCGCAAATTGTGCCGACTTCGCGCGCAATGTCATCAGCGTTTACTATCCGCATTCCGTGCATCGCAGCATTGTCGGCGACTTGGGAGTCACCACCCCTAAACAGCTGGCCAGAACGTTTACCAAGTACACCAGCCGACATTCCGACTTGCAGGGACCGAAGTTCGTTGTTCCCCAGGTCCCCGGAAGCATACCGCGCTCCAAGCGGATCAAAGGTGTTTTCGAGGTCATGCTGACCGCGAAGAAATACATGTGGCCCATCTTCCTGGTCCACCCGTACGCCGCCGGCACCGCCGTAGCGGTCTATGTGCAGCACTGGCATTTCAACCCTGGAAAGAACGCTCTGGTTCTCGACGCTCAACGGCAGTTGAGTGCTCCCATGACCAGCACGGACCGGCGGATTTTTCAGGATCGAATGGACGACCTACTCCGCGCCTCGTCTTCGGCAGACACCGATGAACATCAATGGACGACTTTAAGCGCCACAGGCCAGCCCGCTCTCGACGCCGCGGGAGGACTGATCCTGCAGGTAAGCGATGGTGGTGAAGTCACGTCCGTGGGAATTGCGCGCTCCAACATTCTGGATATTCCCGCCAGTTCCGAATTTGCCGCGGGCCTTGTGAAAGCGCGCCTGCGTGAAGAACTGAAATCGGCTGCTGTCCGCAAGACAGCCCGCGCCGACGTCGAGAGCGACCTCGCCCTTCTGCAGCAACTGCTCGCCTTGCAGCCGAGTCGATTGGCCAGCACCACAGATTCCGCCGAAAGCGCCCCTCAGTCCCCAGGGGCTGAGCAGTAGTCTTGCTTGAGCCCGCGCCCCCCCCACCGCGACGCTTGACGGGATCACGACGCGTGAATGACTTCCACAAAACATCTCGGGCTGCTTGCGATGGCGGCTCTGCTCACGCCTTATGTCTTGGCGCAGGGAGCGGGCGGCAGCGCGCCTTCCGATTCCTCCAAGGCCCCTCCCTGGGCATACTCACTCACGACCAGCGGCTTCATTGTGCCCCACAACCAATCCTACGTATCGCCCGACTTCACAGCCGACCATGACTGGCTGCACCTCGAAGCTCGTTACAACAGCGAGGCTCTGAAGACCGGATCGCTGTGGGCCGGCTACAATTTCAGCGTAGGGAAAAAGCTGACCCTGGACGCTACCCCGATGGTGGGAGCGGTCTTTGGCGATCTGAACGGCATGGCTCCAGGCGGTGAGATCACACTGAGCTATGAGCGCTTGCAGCTTTACGCCTCGCTTGAGTACGTCTTCGCTTTCCAGAATCACAACAGCAATTTCTTTTACACCTGGAATCAACTCACATACTCACCTCTGCACTGGCTGCAGGTAGGCCTCGTATCGCAAAGAACCCGCGTTTATCAAACCGGCCTCGACGTCCAGCGCGGAATTCTGGCAGGAGTTACCTACAAGAAAATGACCTTCACGACCAACGTATTCAATTTCGGGTGGGCCACTCCAACCGAGGTTCTGGCGCTGGGTGTCAACTTTTGAAAGGTTTTCGGGCAGCCGAATAAGAGTAGGTTTGGCTGCCCCCCAGGGATTCGAACCCCGATAACCTGCTCCAGAGGCAGGTGTCCTAGCCGTTGAACGAGGGGGCAAACTCTCGCTCGCGGCCGAAGCTCGCAAGCGCACTTTCATTTTATGGTTCAGAGCGAGCCGGGGTCAACCGAAACCAGAATCAAGACGGCCACGCTGACATTCACACGCGAGCAGTGTTCCTGCGCCGCAGCCGATTCTCTTGAAGCGGTAGAATCGGATGACGCGATTTTCCGACCAGGAGCAGCCATGGTTTCCACCCTCGATTCCATTCACCCCGCCGCGGACTACGCCGAGATCGCCCGCCGTCCTCTCGAGGCCGAGCAATGCGCCCTGGTTGTGATCGACATCCAGGAGAAACTGCTGCCACCGATCTGTCAAAAGGAACAACTGGTGCGGAACGCACAGCTCTTGATTCGAGCCGCCGCGATCCTGAAAATTCCCGCACTGGTCAGCACTCAGTATGCGAAGGGACTCGGAGGAACCGTGCCCGAGATTTCCTCTCTGCTGTCCGGAACGGAAGCAGTCGACAAGACTTTGTTTTCCTGCTTCGGCAGCGACGTGTTTTGCAGCCTCGTCAAGCGTCTGCCGGGCCAACGCAATACGCTGTTGCTCTGCGGTATGGAGAGCCACATCTGCGTAACGCAAACCGCACTGGGAGCTTTACGCGAGGGATACCTCGTTCACGTTGCATCCGACGCTGTCAGTTCGCGCACCGAATGGAACTGGAAAATTGGCCTCGAACGCATGCGGGCCGCGGGCGCGGTGATCTCCTCCACCGAAATGATGATCTATGAATTGATGCGGTCGTCTTCGTCGGCTGCGTTCAAGGAATTGTTGCCCCGTCTAAAGGGATAGAAAGGCTTCGCCATGCTAGTGTTGAGCTTGCGTAAAGTAGAGAATAGTCGAACTCAATGATCTCGACGCGTAAACTCTTCGCGCTTACCTGTCTCGTGGCCGTCCTGTTCGCCGCGCTGACTCCCGTTTCTGCCAGCCTGTTCTGGGCCATTCTCGTTCCCTTCTTACTCTTTGTCTGCATAGCAAGTGTGGTTTGGGCCGAACGCCAATCGGAAGAAAGCGGAGTCCCGGCCCGCTGTTTTCGTTCCGCCACTCCCTCCCGCGCACCACCCTGCGCCGCCTCGTTAATCTGAAGTTCTCCAGATAGAAAGTCCATTCACAAAATCAGGCAGGCTCCTGCTGCAGAATGCCTATTTTGCGGTGCCGCCGCGGACGTCTGCCAGGAGGCAATCGTGTCGATCAAGCGCCGCCTGCGCATGCTTGTGCTGTGTCTACCGCTTCTGATGGGGGCAGGTTTCGGGATGCCGATGCGTCCTGAAGAAATTGAGGAATTGATGCACAGCGCAAATCAACAGACCATCACCTACACGATCCCCGGAGACAGAGAAACGGCGGACGAGACGGTTCGAAAACTAACCGAAGGAGAGCCCTAAGGAATCATTCTTTTTTCTTCACGCGGACTACCGTGATCTTCGCGAATCCCTCATCAAACGCCGGCGCCTTCAGCTTGGCAGCCATGCGGCGCATGATGTCCTCGGGTACAACCCGATCGCGCCGCTGATGGCGCTCGATGCAGACTTCTAGTGGTACATCGAAGAATACGGCGTGCACTTCGTAGTTGTAATCCTTGGCCAATTTGACCCAGTGCTGGCGCTCCTGCGGCGTCAGGTTCGTCGCATCCACATAGTTCATGGGACGCTTGGCGATGAGCCGTGCCTTGAGCATGGATCGCAGATTGGAAAACACCAGATCCTGAAAGCGCTGCTCGCGTACGTCATCAAACAGAAGTGATCGGACCATGTCGCTGGAGAGCGGGACCACATTGTGGCGTTTGAACCATGAACTCTTACCCGAACCGGGCAGCCCGATCGCCAGAACGACAATACCCTTCGGGGGGCGCGCCGATGCTGCAGGCACGGCGGCCGGAACGCGGGGCGCTTGCGGCGCGGCCTCAGCCTCGGGTTCAGCCCCTTCCAGCGCTCCTTCTTCTGGCGCGATTTCTTCGGTTCCTGGCAACTCGGGGACGATCCCCTTCGCGGCGGCAGGAGTAAACGCCTGCGCCACAGCTTGCTCGCGACCGCGACCTCCGCGACCGCGCCCACCACGCCGACGGCGTCCGCGACCGCGCTGGCCATCCCCACTCGCGGGTGGCCGCGACCGCCCGGCGCTGCTTGCCGCTTCTTCTCGCGCAGGTTGCGCTTCAAACTCGGATTCAGAGGCCGCTGGAGCCTCGGGCTCATGCGAACTCGGCTCAGGATACCCAGATTCGACTTGAATGGGCTCTGCCGGTGTACTCGGAACTTGCTCCGCATCGAAATAAGCTGGCTGCAGTGGCGGAGGCGCCGCCTGACTTCCCTGCTCCGGAGGTTTCTTCTTGCGGCGCTGTAATCGATCTTTCATCCATTTACGCATGTTCAGGCTTGTAACACATTAGACCAGATCGGAGCAATTGGCAGAGCCGCTTTGCGTACCAGAAACGACAGGGGTTGAAAGATCTGGAGTCACGTGGTCTGGACCGTGGGCCCCAGGAGAACGGCTCGCAACTAAAAGGTCTGCAATAATCGGTATCGGAGCGCGAAGGTGAATGAGATGGAACTTCCGGACGACGTTGTGCGCTGGGTTTCGCTCCACTTCAACGCGGCAGAAAGAGAACAAGCCATGGCGAGACTTCGGTCCGCTGAGATTCACACTGGCGAACCTGCGGGCCCACGACTCTTGCGCTGCGTAGTTTTCAGCTCTCGCGGTAATCTGAAGCTTCTCGATCAACAGATCAGGGAACTCGGGAGAGACTTTCGTGATGTAATCATGGGAGCTGAGTACACGCTCGAAGCCGGTAAACCCGTGCGTGTCCGTGATTTCAACAATCCTATGGAGGCGCCGAGTGTGACTACCGATCCGCTTAGCTCGATTCCCTCACCCATTCAAGCTCACAAATATATTTCCCTGACCACCTTTCGCAAAACCGGCGCCGGAGTCGCGACCCCCGTCTGGTTTGGCGAGGACAACGGCAAGCTCTACGTGATGACACGCAGCGACATGGGAAAGACGAAGCGGATTCGTAATAATCCGCAAGTGCGTGTAGCACCCTGCACTATTCGTGGAAAGGTGACTGGTCCCGAGTTCGCCGCGACAGCGCGCATTCTGCCTCCGGAAGAACAAGCTCGAGCACGCCAGGCGATCAACCGCAAATACTGGATGGCACGGCTTCCGTTGGTCTGGTGGCGCACCGACACCTACATCGAAATCAGTTTTGAATAACGCAATACTCAAAGTCGCAATGTTCCAAGGTCACCGGTTTGTTTTTAACCTTGAAACTTCGAAACCTTGAAACCTCGAAACCTTTCCCTCCTCACCACTCGCCGTTCGTCAGATAGTCGTGAATGGATTTCGCGGCCCGCCGACCAGCTCCCATCGCCAGAATCACCGTTGCGCTCCCGGTCACAATATCTCCTCCGGCGAACACTCCTTTGCGTGTCGTGCGTTGCGTTTCCTTGCTGGCCTGAATGTATCCGCGTTTATTCGTTCCCAATCCCGGAGTAGTGCTCTGCACAATCGGGTTCGCACTTGTGCCGATGGCAATGATGGCCACCGACAGCGGCAGGTCGAACTCCGATCCCTGCATCGGCACCGGACGGCGGCGACCAGAGGCATCCGGCTCACCCAGTTCCATGCGGACGCAGCGCGCGGCCGTAAGCCATCCCTTTCCGTCAGAAACGAACTCAACCGGAGCCGTCAGCATCTGGAAGTCAATCCCTTCCTGGCGTGCGTGGTGAACTTCTTCCGCGCGGGCCGGCATCTCGGCATCGCTGCGGCGATAGATCACATATGCCTTCCGTGCTCCCAGGCGTAGGGCAGACCGGATCGCATCCAGCGCCGTATTGCCACCACCAATCACGGCTACGTCTCTTCCCTGCAGATCCAGCATCGGCTCATCGTACGTAGGAAACTTGTACGCCTTCATCAAGTTGATGCGCGTCAGAAATTCATTGGCCGAATAGACTCCGTTGAAATGCTCGCCGGGAATGTTCATGAACTGCGGCAGCCCTGCGCCCGTGCCAATGTAGACCGCGTCGTAGCCTTCTTCCTCCATCAGTTCATCGATGGTCACGGTGCGCCCAACGACCACGTCAGTCTCGAACTCCACTCCCATCTCGCGCATGTAGTCAAGTTGCTCGCGGATAATCTGCTTGGGCAACCGGAACTCGGGAATGCCGTACACCAGCACGCCACCCAATTCGTGCAGCGCTTCGAACACGCGCACCTTGTGGCCTTTTTGGATGAGATCGCCAGCCACCGTCAGTCCCGAGGGACCGCTGCCTACCACAGCCACTTTCTTCCCGGTCAGCGCGACGTTCGGCACGACGTGCGTCCCCATGCGCTTTTCATAGTCGGCGACGAAGCGCTCCAGATAACCGATCCCGAGAGGCTTCACCTTTTTCGACAGCAGGCACTTGCCTTCGCAGTGATCTTCCTGCGGGCACACGCGCCCGGTCACGGCAGGCAGAACATTGTCCTCACGAATCTTGGCGGCCGCCCCAAGAAAGTCGCCGATCACGATCTTCTCTACAAATTCTTTAACTTTCACACCGACCGGGCAGTTATCGGTGCACGTCGGCTTGGCGCATTCCAGGCAGCGCAGCGCCTCTTGCTGCGCCAGTTCCGGACTGTAGCCTAGATTCACTTCGCTGAAGTTGTGAGCGCGCTCCTCGGCAGCCTGTTCCGGCATCAGTTGGCGCGGAACCTTCATGCGCTCTCTCAATGGCAAGGGATTCACTGACTTCTTCACCGTTGGGCTCATCGTTGTTCTCCTTGCCGTCCGGCCGGAACCGCGGCAGCCACGGGCGCTGCTTCTCTATTCGCCAACTCCGTCCTGCAGCGGTGGAATTCCTCCAGCGAGCGCTGTTCCGCGTCGCGGTACATCGAATTACGCTGCACCAATACTGCGAAATCCACTCGATGCGCGTCGAACTCGGGCCCGTCGACGCAGGCAAACTCGCTCTTGCCGTCAATCAATACCCGGCAACCACCGCACATTCCCGTGCCATCGATCATGATCGGATTCAGGCTCACCACCGTATGGATGTTTTCCTTGCGCGTCATCTCCGCAATCGCCCTCATCATCACGATTGGCCCCACAGCCACGACCAGGTCGATGCGCGTCCCGTTCTCGATCAGCTGGCGCAACTTGTCGGTGACGAATCCCTTGTCGGCGTAGCTGCCGTCGTCGGTCGTGATCATCAAGGCATCGCTCACCGCCCGCATTTCCGACTCGAGGATCACCAATTCTTTGTTGCGTGCACCCACAATAGAAATCACGCGATTCCCCGCCCGCTTCAGTGCAGACGCCGTGGGATACGCCATGGCCGTGCCAACTCCCCCACCCACTACCACAACGGTCCCGTAATTCGCGATCTCGGAAGGCTTCCCGAGCGGCCCGACTACATCGAGAATGTGATCGCCGGTATTCAGCGAATTCAACAACTGGGTCGTCTTCCCTGCCGATTGCACGACGATGTTCACCGTGCCGCGCTCCGGATCGGAGTTCTCAATGGTGACCGGAATACGCTCGCCCTCCTCGTAGATCCGAAGGATGACGAACTGTCCCGGCCTCTGTTTCCGAGCAATACGAGGCGCTTCAATCACAAAGCGTTTGACTCCGGGCGCAAGGAATTCTGCGTGGACGATTTTGAACACATGGCCCCCAGGTAAGAAATGCGGTCTTCTCGACCTACATGATTGTGTTCGGAGGGCTCGAAGCAGGCTGTGATTTGGATCACAGAACGATGTGCGGCGGATTTGTCATTGTTCTTCCAGTTTGTCATTCTAAGCATGATATGACAGTTTGTGGTATTATGTCACAGGAAGCGAGGCTCATCATGAACGCAGAAGCCAAATTGCGAGTCAATGAAAATGGCCGCGTTGTCATCCCCGCATCTTTTCGTAAGGCCCTCGGAATCAATCCAGGGGACGAGGTTATCTTGAGCCTCGAAGAGGACGAACTTCGGATCACGACCATGAAGCGACGCATCGAGCGCGCGCAGCGTCGCGCGCGGCGCTACGTGAAGCCCGGCGTGTCACTCGTGGACGACTTGCTCGCCGAGCGGCGCGAGGCTGCCAAGCGTGAATAGCGTTGTGGTGGATTCCTCCGTCCTCCTCGCTGTGATTAATCAGGAGCAGGGATCCGAGAAAGTCGCCCCCGAACTTCTCACGCGGGCAATCATCAGCACCGTTAACCTCGCTGAGGTTCAAGGCAAACTCGTGAGCCAGGGTTGGCGACTGGAAGAAGCATGGGCCGATGCCACAGGATCAGTGGGCGAGGTCGTACCTTTCACTATCGAGCAGGCCAAGACTGCAGGGAGCTTGATTACTGAAACTCGTTCGCTCGGATTGTCGCTGGGAGACCGGGCGTGTCTGGCGCTCGGGTTGGCATTGAAAGCGCCGGTCTACACGGCGGATCGATCGTGGAAGAACCTTAAGCTGGGTGTCCGGATCCACGTAATCCGTTAGCGCTCCGGAAATCGCGGCGCGTTTCTAATTCCCTTCCGGTTTGAAGATCACGCCCTGGCTGCTCCTGCTATTCATGACCACGCGCAGCGGTTGTGCGAATTGCAGATGGCGCACGCACCCTTGCTCCTCGATCGCGGGCTGCTCTGATAGCCACTGCCAATCGACGGATCCCTCACCCGCATCTGGATTTACCGTGAAATATCCCACCTGGAAGGCAGTGAGGTTCTGAAAGAAGTGGCTGCCCTGCGAAGGAGTAACGCGGAAATCGCGGAAGCCGGCCTCAACAATGACGCGGGCCCCAGATATTTCGTCCCACTCCACGGGAATCCCTAGCCATGGATCATTCGATCCCCAACGCCCGACGCCGATCAGCAGGTACGGACGATTTTCCGCGCTCAACGTGGCATTAAAGTGCGCGACCGCCCGCGCGACTTCCTGGCTCCGGCTGCGCTCGAAGCGCTGTGAATCGACGACCACAATGTCGTGCAGATTCTCAATGCGGCCGTTTCCCAAAACCTTCGAACTATTGCAAACCAGTTGCGACGGGTCCACATCACCGATGGTGAGGTCCTGATGATCCCGAGCCAAAGTCAGCGGGCGAATCTGCAGGAATCCGAACTCCGCTGGCTCTTCGGCTCTAGGCAGGCGAACCGCGAATTCAATCTCGACGGGATTTCCCAGCGCCTCTTCTCCGGCGCGCACCAGCAACTCCAGAATCGCCGCCAGCGGGAAGATGCCGTGCTTGAGCATCGGTGCGAACGTCACCACGCGCGCTCCGGGACGGCTTAACCCGTCGTAGACCGCGTGATTGTCGGCAGAATATGTCGAGGCCACCGAGTGCAGAGTGCCGTCCTTCTCAGCCACGTCAAGACCGAATCGCGCTTCCCGCAGGTGGCCTGCGCCACCGCCCTGGGGAACACCATCCAATTCAAGCGCGCAGAACTCGGTCTGCGTGTTCGCTAGAATGTCTTCCACCGACGAGAACTGCAGCAGGTTGCGCGGATAGCGCGGACAGAAACTCAGGCACTTGCCACCATCGACCACCGTGCGCCCCAGTCCCAGTGCCACCGCTGCGATGCCGTCGGCAAACGTCATCGGCTCGACGGGATAAAAATTATGCGACCGCACCACGCCCGAGAAATCCGGATAGAAGCGCGTCCCGTGCGCCGTACCCACCACTTGCTGCAGGACCACTGCCATCTTCTCTTCTTCCAGACGGTATGGCGTAGCCCGCACGTAAGCCTTCGCATGCTGGCTGAACGTTGACGCATAAACGCGCTTGATCGCCTCCGATAGGTCGTCGAGACGGGACTGCGGCGAGACCTGCCGATTGCCGAGCATGAACGTTTCGTAGACACCGGTGAACGGCTGGTATTGCGAGTCTTCCAGCAGGCTCGATGAGCGCACCGCCAACGGATAATCCACCTCGGCGAGAAATGCCTTCAAGTTTTCTTGTAATGGGACGGGGAGTGCAGCATCCATGAAGCGCTGCTGGATCTCACTGTCGTCATCACAATGCAACGCGAAATCGCTCAGATTATTTTCAGCCAGGAACAAGTCAAACATGTCCGTGGCGATCACTACTGCAGGTGGCACCGAAATACGCACGCCAGGAAATCGTCGCATGATGCGGCGCGTGCGCAGCAGATGCCGCACGAACGCCAGACCTCGTGCTTTGCCCCCGAGCGAACCGGAACCAATCCTAAGGAAACTGGAGTCCGAGGGCTTGAATGTATCGGACCTGAAGTCCCCGATCAGAACTTCGTTTTGTTCGCGTCGGTAGTCGTTGATGGAGTCGATCAGATCGCTGCGCAGGTGTTCCGGCCCATTGAAATCAGAAACCTTGCGCGGTCTTAGTTTGGCGGCCAGCGCAAATTCGGTACGCGCCATCAACCAGTGTGAGAAGTGATTGCGCTGCGCGTGGTACATCAGGCTGTCGGCGGGAAGTGATTGCAGCGTCTCTTCGAGTTCGTTCAAGTCTTTGGCACGTCCCACTTCGCGCTGGTCGGGCATGCGAAAGACGAAATCTCCGAAGCCGAAGTTATCCGTAAGGATTCGGCGCAAATCTTTGAGCAGCGTGGGCGAGCGTTTCCGCAGGAACGAATACCCTTCGGCATGCGCGCGCGGACGGAACTCGGTGCGGCTGGTCTGCAAAACCACTGGCACGTCCGGCGTCAGACTCTTGACCATGCGCGCCAGTTCGAATCCCGCCTCCGGACTGAGCTTGCCTTCCCATGGAAATTCCACGTCCGAGACCAGGCCGAAGATGTAGTCGCGGTACTGCTGCACAAGTTGTGCCGCCTCTTCGAAATTAGACGCCAGCAGAATCTTCGGCCGCGCCTGCATCCGCACCAACTTGTGCGCAACGTTGATGCCTTCCTGAATCACGCGCCGCGACTGCTTGATGATCTCGGTATAAATCACCGGCAAAAACGATGAGTAGTAACGGATATTGTCTTCGACCACCAGCAATACGGGAACACCCATGGCCCGCGTATCGTGCAGTACATTGCGCTTGTCTTCTACGTACTTCACGATCGCGATCAGGATCCGGGCAGTTCCCTGCCACAAGAAGACGCGGTCAATATCGGTAACAGGATTCCGCGCGACGAAATTCTTGATCTCGCGGTAGTCGTAGCCGAGCACGACCACCGGAACGTCGAGGCCCTTGCGCCGGACTTCGCGGGCTAACTGCGCGGCGTCCATGTCCCCCACGGCGAGATTGGTCACGATCAGATTGAATTGCGGATTCGAACTCGCCAGGTCTAGTGCCTCGGCACAGCTGGAGACGTGTGTGATTCCGGGAATCTGCCGCAGGCTGAGTTCGAGCGATTCGTCGATCAGCAGTTCGTTGAGGCGTCCGTCTTCGCGCAGGATGAACGAGTCGTAGAGACTCGAGACTAGAAGGATGTTCTGGACGCGGAACGGCATCAGGTTCTCGAAGCCTTCAAAGCGCTCTTCGGCGTCGAGGATGGGCTCGGCGATGGACCGGACGATCATGGCAGGACTCTTAACAGGTAATCATACTCGCGGGGATCGAGAGACTCATGTGGGGACAGCCGCCCTCGGCTGTCCAGTCGAGCGGAGCTCGACAGTTCTGCACCAAACCCTACAATATCCGCACCCCTCATTCGTCTACAAAACTAGATGAACGAAGCGGCGAGCCTCGAACCGAGCCTCAACCGGATGGCACTCGAACAGGACCAGCGCATCTCGGACGTGGTCAAGCGCGAGCAGTCGCGGCTGCGCAACTTCATTCGCCGGCGTGTGCCCGATCCACTCGATGCGGAGGACATTCTGCAGGACGTCTTCTACCGACTGGTGGAGGCGAACCGGCTGCTGATGCCGATCGAACACGTAACCGGCTGGCTGTTTCGCGTGGCGCGGAACCGCATTACGGATCTGTTTCGCAAGAAGGAACCCGAGAACTTCAGCGAGATCGAGTCGGCGCGACAGGAAGACGAAGACGAGTCACTGCAGTTCGAAGACCTACTGCCTTCTCCCGATGCCGGACCGGAGGCGCTCTATGCGCGCAGCGTGCTGCTCAGTGAGCTGCAGCGGGCCGTGGCCGAGCTTCCAAAAGAGCAGCGCGAGGTCTTTGTCGCGCACGAGTTCGACGGGCGCAGTTTCAAAGAGCTGTCGGCAGAGACGGGAGTCAGCGTGAATACGCTTCTGTCGCGCAAGCGATATGCGGTGCTGCATCTGCGGGAGCGGCTGCAGCAGGTCTATGACGAGTTTACGGAATGAGGTTTGTGGTGCGACGAAATTCCCAACGCGGCCTCATCACCAAGGCGGGTGCCCCATTTCTCGCGCGTTCTTTGCGCGAGAAGTGGGGATTTTCGACAACCGTCAGTGAACGGATTTTCGCCGGGAGTGCGCAGCGAGTTTCAGCGAAGGAGAAGTAACCATGAGAAAAAGATGGTTTTGGATTGTCCCGTTTGCGATTGTGGCGATTCCGCTATTCCTCTTCGTGGGCGGCGAAGTCGTGATGCATCTGTGGAACTGGCTGCTGCCGCCGCTGTTCGGCTGGCGGACACTCGGCTTCTGGCAGGCTCTGGGATTGCTGGCGCTGTGCCGGATTCTGTTCGGCGGCCTGCACCACGGCGGCCCGGGACGGCACGGTGGGCGGGGGTTCCGCGGGCGGTGCCGGAACATGAGTCCGGAGGAGCGGGAAAAGTTTCGGCGGGCAATGGATGAGGGGTACGGGTTCGGAGCCGGCGGTGGGGAGAAGGCGGGGGCGTAGGTTCGAGGTCTCTTACTTTCAACCGTGTTCGTCGACGGAAATGAAATCCCCAACTTTCCGCAATGGGCGCGGCAAAGATGGGGCACCCGCTAATGCTGATGGTGGCCCGGTGATCTGGCCACCGAAGCAACGAGCATACCCAACAAATAATAGAGCGGCCCGTTAAGTAACGCTGCAAAGACCCACATCACCCAACCAAGTCGGTCACCAGCGCCTATTGTGAAGACCTGAAGGAACAGGCCGGGGCAAAGGACGAACATCATCTTCTCAACGACGTTGTACATCGGTGGCGGAGGCGGAAGGTGGAAGGGATTGAACCTGTAGTCATACCAATACAGTGCCATACACGCGAAACCCAAGACTACGCCTACGACTGCAAATCTTGGCGGCAGGCTTGATGCGTTCAACTCGCACCTCTTTGAAAGAACGGGGTGGAACTTGTCCACCCCGAATGCAATAGCCGGGCTTCGCCCGGCGGACAGCCGACGGCGGCTGTCCCCACATATGTCCTTTCTACACCAGGCCCTGATCCAGCATCGCGTTGGCAACTTTTAAGAAGCCGCCGATGTTGGCGCCGTTCACCAAATTGCCCGGCGTGCCGTATTTTTCGGCAGTTTCGAAGCAATTGCGATGAATGGCGATCATGATCTTGTGCAGACGGTCGTCCACTTCCTCGCGAGTCCAGCTCAGCCGTGCGCTGTTCTGGGCCATTTCGAGGCCAGACGTCGCCACGCCGCCCGCATTGGCAGCCTTGGCCGGTCCGTACAGGATCTTGGCATCGAGGAACATCTTGGTCGCTTCCAGCGTGCTCGGCATGTTCGCGCCTTCGGCCACCAGTTTGATGCCGTTCTTGATGAGATTCGCCGCATCCTTTGCGGTGATCTCGTTCTGCGTGGCGCTGGGGAAAGCGCAGTCTGCTTTGATGTTCCAGAGCGGATTGTGCTCCAGCTTGATGTCCGTGGGCATGAAGATCGCTTTCTTGTAGTGATCAGCATAGTCCCGGATGCGTCCACGCTTCACGTTCTTCAGTTCGATGATGAACGCCAGCTTCGCGCGGTCGATTCCGTCCGGATCGTAAATCACGCCATTCGAATCCGACACCGTAACCGGCTTCGCGCCCAGATCGAGCAGTTTCTCGAGCGTGTATTGCGAAACGTTGCCGCTGCCCGAAACCAGGCAGAGCTTCCCGTCGAACGAATCCTTCTTGCTCTTCAGCATTTCGGCGGCGAAGTACACGCAGCCGTATCCGGTGGCTTCGGGACGAATCAGCGATCCACCCCAGCCCAGGCCCTTGCCCGTCAGCACGCCGGTGAATTCGTTGCGCAGCCGCTTGTACTGGCCAAACAGGAAGCCGATTTCGCGGCCGCCCACGCCGATGTCGCCAGCCGGGACGTCGGTGTCGGGGCCGATGTGGCGCTGCAGTTCGGTCATGAAGCTCTGGCAGAACCGCATCACTTCGTTGTCACTCTTGCCCTTGGGATCGAAATCCGATCCGCCCTTGCCGCCGCCCATGGGCAGCGTGGTGAGCGAATTCTTGAAGACCTGTTCAAACGCCAGGAATTTGAGGATGCCGAGGTTCACGCTGGGATGGAAGCGGAGTCCGCCCTTGTAAGGGCCGATGGCGCTGTTCATCTCGATGCGGAAACCGCGGTTCACTTGAATGTTGCCCAGATCATCGAACCACGGCACGCGGAACATAATGACGCGCTCTGGTTCGACAATTCTTTCGAGCAAACGTGCGGATTGATACTCGGGATGTTTCGCAATCACTAACCGGAGAGAATCGAACACTTCGGCCACGGCCTGATGGAACTCAGGCTCGGCGGGATTCTTGGCCTTCACACTGATCATCGTGGATTCAATGTAGTCCCCGGGAGCTTTGACTCCAGGATGTGTCAACACAGACATGGTCCTACCTCCGTAGGTACAACATAAACATAATTCCGTTCTTCATTCTCGGCTTCTCAGAGGACACCGCAGTGATAATTCTCACGGGCGGGGGTGATTGCGGTCACTTCCATATAAGTGCCCTGCCATCAGCTAGATACGTAACATTCCTGGATAACGCCACGGGCACCGCCAAGGTCGTCTCTCGACATTTAGTCCCACGCCATGTCTGCTATGCCATCAATGATTGCAATGCTATCATTGATGGCATGGCCAGTATTACCATCAGGAATCTGGAAGCGGGCACGAAACGCATGCTCAAGATCCGGGCCGCCACGAATGGACGCTCCATGGAGCAGGAGGCGCGCGAAATCCTGAAGAGCGCGCTTGCCCAGACTTCCAAGAAGAAAGCCGACGTTGCCGAACGCATTCGCGAAATCTTCGGTCCGCTGGGAGGAGTTGAAGTGGAGCGTCTTCCACGGGAGCTTATACCCGATCCAGATTGGCTCACTCCGAAGGAATAAGCGCGTGATTGCAGATGGTAGATTGAAGATTGCGGATCGAAGATCTCCGTCACTGCGTTGCTCAATCTGCCATCGAAAATCTGCAAGCTGAAATGACGCCGGCTCCCTCGGCGCGAACTTTGAAGTCGATGATCATTCTCGATACCAACGTCGTATCCGAACTAATGCGCCCGGCGCCGGAGCGGATGGTTCTACGCTGGTTCAGCAACCAGGCTGCCGAAGACTTGCACGTCACAGCCATTACCATGGCAGAAATTCTCAGCGGCATTGAGATCACCTTCTCAGGCCGACGTCGCGACGTAGTTCGGGCGGCCGCCGAAAAAATGTTCGGGGACGTGTTTGCGGATCGCATCGTGACCTTTGAGGAAAGAGCTGCGCATGCTTTCTCGCAAATTGCGTCAGCGCGGCGCCGGCAAGGCAAACCGATATCCGGAGTCGATGCCCAGATCGCGGCGATCGCGCGAGTCCACGAAGCGACGCTGGCTACGCGCAACCCCTATGTTTTCGAAGGATGCGGCATAAGGCTGGTCAATCCGTGGGAAGGGTGAAGGGCAGGCTCCGCAGTTGCTCATTCGCGGTTTGTCATTCGCAGTTTCTCATTCCCAGTTTGTCATTCTGAGCTCAGTGAAGAACCTATGTACTTTGCCGGCAGCACAGAAATTGCAGAAATTGCATAGATCCTTCGCGGCAAACTACCCCGCTCAGGATGACAACGGAGTTTCGTGCTTAAACGCTTCAGCAAATGCGCGGCAACTGCTCCCCACTCAACATGTCGACCACGCGGTTGCCGCCGATGAGGCTTTGCAACACCACCGTGCGCCCGGGAGTTTGTTCCACTTTGCCGACACGGACCGAACCTTCTGACACTGGAACTTTCTTCATGATTTCGAGCGCTGCATCCGCCTGCGCGCCGGGAACGAAGACGGCGAAGCGTCCCTCGTTCGCCACGTAGAGCGGATCAAGCCCTAGAATCTCGCACGCGCTCTGCACCGTCTCCTGCACAGGAATGAGCGTCTCTTCCAGCTTGATGCAGACATTCCGGTCGGACGCAATCTCATTCAAAGTTGTCGCCAGGCCGCCCCGCGTCAAATCGCGCAGGCAATGCACTTCGATGCCGGAATTCAGCAACGCCTCGACCGCCGGCCAGACTGCGGCAGTATCGCTCAGAATCGGCGATTCAAATTCCAATCCCTCACGCACAGAAAGAATCGCGACTCCATGCCGCCCCAGATCGCCGCTGACGATGACGGCGTCTCCAACCTGAACCGACGCCGGACCAATCGTCTCCTTCACATTTCCTTCGATCAGCCCAATCCCAGAGGTATTGACAAAGATCCCGTCGCCCTTGCCCTTGTCGACAACCTTCGTATCACCGGTGACGAGTTGCACCCCGGCCTTCGCAGCCGCGTCTTGCATGGACGCAACCACGGTGCGCAGCGTATCCATGGCGAGACCTTCTTCGAGAATGAATCCCGCACTCAGATAAAGCGGCCGCGCGCCGCACATCGCCAGATCGTTGACTGTGCCGTAGACGGCGAGATCGCCGATCGTCCCGCCAGGAAAAATCAGCGGCCGCACCACAAACGAATCGGTCGTAAACGCGAGCCGCGAGCCGTTAACCGCCAGAACCGCGCCATCGTGCCGCTGTTCGAGCATGGGATTGCCGAACGCGGGCATAAAAATCTTCTCGATCAGTTGATGGGTCAGCCGTCCGCCGCCGCCGTGCGCCAGGACGATGCGATCGTCAGCGACTCGGGGTACTGGACAACTCAGGTTGAACTCGGTCATTGGTTTGGCGGTCATGGTTTTGACGTCTGCCATAGTGATAATAAGCCGCGCAAGCGCCTTCCGACGATACCATCGGCGCACCGAGTGGGTTTTCCGGCGTGCACTTCACCGCAAACGCCGGACACTCGTGCGGCTTCTTGATGCCCTGCAGAATCAGCCCGCTGATGCACTCCGGCGACTCTTGCGCGGGTGTGCCCGTAAATGGAAAGCGCCGGTTGGCGTCATACTTCTGGAAACGTCCCCGCAACTGGAATCCACTCAAGGGAATCTCGCCCAGACCGCGCCATTGCCGGTTCACCACCTCGAACACTTCAATAATGCGTTCCTGCGCCGGGCGGTTCCCTTCCCGCCGCGTGGCCCGCGCGTACTGGTTCTCCACCTCGTGGCGGCCCTCTTCCAACTGGCTCACCGTCATCAGAATGCCGTCGAGAATATCCAGCGGCTCGAATCCTGTCACGACGATTGGAACTTTGTACTTTTCGGCAATCGGAAAATATTCTTCATATCCCATCACTGTGCACACGTGGCCGGCGGCCAGGAATCCCTGCACCACGCAGTTCGACGAGGACAGCAGCGCCTCCATTGCGGGAGGAACCAGCACGTGCGAGACCAGCAGCGAAAAGTTATCGATGTGATCGTGATCGGCCTGCCACGCGGCCATCGCATTGGCTGGCGCGGTCGTTTCAAAGCCCACCGCAAAGAAGACCACCTGCCGCTCCGGATTCGCTCTCGCCAGCTTCACTGCATCCAGCGGCGAATACACGATGCGCACATCGGCGCCCTCTGCCTTGGCATCGAACAAGCTCTTCGCGGAGCCCGGCACGCGCAGCATGTCTCCGAAAGAACAGAAAATCACTTCCGGCCGGTGCGCAATGGCGACGGCCTTGTCGATCAATTCAATCGGCGTCACACACACCGGACATCCGGGCCCGTGCACCAGCGTGATATCCCGCGGCAACAAGTCTTCCAGCCCGCTCTTGACGATAGTGTGGGTTTGCCCGCCGCAGATCTCCATCACGGTCCACGAACGCGTTACTTTCTTCCAGATTTGTTGCGCCAGTTGTTCCGCGGCTTTCTGATCGCGATATTCACTGAGGAATTTCACCGAGCTCCTCCTTCAGTCCACCGAGTTCTTCGAGGTACTGGAAGACGCGCTTCGCTTCCTCCTCATCAATCACGCTGATGGCGAAGCCCACGTGGACGAGCACATATTTTCCGACTTCGGCCTCAGGGACATAAGCAAGATTGATTTCCTTGCGGATTCCGCCGAAGTCGACCCGGCCGCGGCGAAACGCAACGTCGCCGTCGTCCATGATTTCAACTACCCGTCCTGGAACCGCAAGACACATTGGATGATCTCCTACGCGCCACGACCGCAGGGGCTAAAGCCATTAGAGGTTGGCTGCCTTAACGCGGCGCTAAAGCGCCGCTCTTCCACGTTACGTGCTCATCACCGCTTGCCCCAGTGCAATACCGCCATCATTCGGCGGAACCCGCTGGTGCGTGTACACCTGAAATCCCCGCGACTCGAGCATTCCAGCCGCCCGTTCCGTCAAATACCGGTTCTGGAACACCCCGCCGCTGAGCACGATCTGCTTCAGCTTGGCACTGGCCGCAACTTCCAGAATCCACTCCACCAGCGCATTGTGGAACCGTGCCGCGATACGGGGCACAGGAACGCCCGCGATCTTGTCGGCCATCACAGCCGAAATCAGCGGACCCCAGTCCCCACCCGCTAGAGCATACGCCTCTTCCGTCCGCAAAGCCCCGATTTCATTTTCGAGCAGCATCGCGGCCTGGCCCTCAAATCGATTCTGCCTCGCCACGCCGGTGATGCAGGCGACGGCGTCGAACAACCGGCCCACGCTTGTGGTAGGAACCACATTGATCCCGCGCTCGAGCATATAGCGGACCTGGCCCTCAGCCAATCGGGCTTTCCCCTGCGATTGTGCTCCGGCGTCAGGCGCCGTGGGCTCCGACCCAAAAACCTCAAACAGCAGACTCGCGGCCGAACGCCAGCCCTCGCGGACCGCCGCATCGCCACCCGGGAGTCCAAACGATCGCAGGTGCGCGATCCGCTCGTAATGGTTCGCTTCTACACGAAAGAATTCGCCGCCCCAGATGGCGCCGTCAAGGCCATATCCGGTGCCGTCCCAAGAGACTCCGAGGTACGGTCCGGCGACGTCGTTCTCCGCAGCGCAGGCCGCCACATGCGCCTGATGATGCTGCACGTGGATTAGCGGCAGCCCCGACTTCTCCGCCCAGTGGGTCGAGGCATAATTGGGATGCAGATCGCAAGCCACCGCCTCCGGCCTGAAGCTGTACAGGCGGCATAGGTCATCGATCGCCTTCTCGAACGCCCCGCGGGCTTCGAGCGTTTCAAGGTCGCCGATGTGCTGACTGAGAAACACGTCCTGGCCCACGGCGATGGCCACCGTGTTCTTAAGATGTCCGCCAACAGCCAACACCGGCGGCAGGCTCTGCGCCACGCGAATTCCTAAAGGAGCGTAGCCGCGACCCCGGCGCAGAATTCCGGCGCGCCCTCTCGTCAGCCGCACCAGCGAATCGTCGCACGCCCGCACGATTGGCCGGTTGTGCATCAGAAAATGATCCGCGATGTCCTTCAGGCGAGCTTCGGCCTCATCATTCGCGGTCGCGATAGGCTCGTCGCTGCGGTTGCCGCTGGTCGCAATCAACGCAAACCTGCACTCCTCCATCAGCAAATGATGCAGCGGCGAGTACGGCAACATGACGCCAAGATAAGGCGAGCAGTGCGCCACATTCGCAGCAATGTCGGTTCCTCGCTTCGGCTGCAACAGAACGATGGGCGCCGCCTGCGATTCCAGCAATTCCACTTCCGCCGGTGAGATCTCGCAATATACCCGCGCCATTTCCAGCGACGGCATCATCACTGCAAACGGCTTTTCTTCGCGATGCTTGCGCTGCCGCAGCCGCGCCACCGCCTCAGCATTGCGCGCATCGACCAGAAGCTGGAACCCACCAATCCCCTTAAGAGCCACGATCTCGCCCTGCTGCAGAGCGTCGACCGCATCCTCGATGGTGCCATCGAGCTTCGGCCCGCACACTGGACAAGCATTGGGCTGCGCGTGAAACCGCCGGTTCGCAGGATTCTCGTACTCCTCGCGACACCGCGGACACAGCACAAAGTCGCGCATTGTCGTATTGGGCCGGTCATACGGAATGTCGACGACAATCGTGTACCGCGGTCCGCAGTTCGTGCAGTTGGTGAAAGGATATTCAAAACGCCGATTCTCGGGATCGAACAACTCCTCCCGGCAGTCAGTGCAGGTGGCCAGATCGGGTAGAACGTGGACCGTCTTGCCGGAGTCGTGGTCGCTCGCCAGGATCTCGAAGCGCATCGATCCCTCGGCCGCCAGCCACGCAAACTCGCGCACCGTCACTACGGAAGCCTTCGGCCGCTCCTGCTCAAGCCTTTGCTCAAAGAGGTTGAGTTGCTCGGTGGGTCCCTCGACTTCTACGACCAGGCCGGCCGAAGAATTCAGCACCCATCCGGTGAGCCCCATCTCGGTCGCCAAGCGGTACACAAAAGGACGAAAGCCCACGCCCTGCACGGCTCCGCGCAGGGTGATCCGGAGGCGTTGCGTCAATGGTTGTACCGCAACTGTCTTCATAGGGGCATAGCCGCTGCCCTGATTCTAAGCCTTGTCGGAAAGGGGAGGAAGGGACGCTCTCGATTGCATAGACTCAACCAGCGCCGCAATCCGCGCCACCAGCAAGGGGATGGCACCCTCGACCGCAGCCGAGAGCAATTCCCCGTGATCAAAACACTGCCCCGTAAGCGTCGCCGAAAATGTGCGAGGGGCAGCCCCATAGAGTTGCCGAGCCAGCGCCATCACAACTCCCGGAGAAAGTTGGTGCGAGAACCGGGGGGCCTCCCCAGTCAGATCAATTTCGGCGGAGCGGATTTCTCCGGGCAGGCCGTTGACCCCATCGGCAGCGGCTGCGTCCACAAAAATCACGGCGTCGCATCGGCAGACGGTTTCGGCCAACTCCGGCGTGAGCTGATGCGCGCGAAGGATCTCGACCTCAGAAGTGGAGAGCTTGCGCTCGAATTCATCGGCCGCACGCCATGCCAGCCCATCGTCGCAGCGCATCGGATTTCCGTACGCGATGATCAGCACGCGGGCCATGGTGTGGATTTTATCGTGCGCGAAAACTCTCTCGTCGCGTAGGCCGGAAAGAACCGCTGTCCGTGTAAGGCTCGTGTGGGGACGGGCGCCTTCGCCCGTCCCGCCAAGCGCAGCGAGGCGTGGCGCCACCACAACTCCAGCCATCTTTATGCCCGGGCCACTTCGTCCAGAACGTCGCCGTCCGGACTGAGCAACTGAATCTGCAGCATCATCTCTCCGAACGCGTGCGTCGAACAACTCAGGCACGGGTCGTAGCACCGGATCACCGCTTCGACGCGGTTCAACATCCCCGGCGTCAGCCGGTTGCCGTGCACATAATGCTTGGCCACCTGCAGCACACTCCGGTTCATCGCCAGATTGTTCTGCCCGGTCGCGATAATCAGGTTCACCCAGCGGATCAGACCCTGATCATCGATCTTGTAGTGATGGAATAACGTCCCGCGAGGAGCCTCCGCCGCCCCCACGCCTTCCAGCGCGTTGGGCCGGGCCACCGCCCGCACATGCTTCGACAGAATCTCGGGATCGTTCAGCAACTGTTCCAGCCGCTCGATGCAATACAGGATTTCGATCAGCCGCGCGTGGTGATAGTGGAACGAACTGAGCACCGCCGTGCGCTGCAATTCGTGAAACTCCGCCAGCTCCTGATCGGCCCGCGGAGTGCCGCAGCGGTCGGCCACATTCAGTCGCGCCAGCGGCCCCACGCGATAAATGCCGTCGGGAAATCCCTTGGGCTTGTAGTAGGACGACTTGAGATAGCTCCAGGGCTCAACCTTTTCGCCGATGTAGCTTGCGTACTCCGCCGGATCCACTTGCTGCGCGACGATATGACCCGAGGCATCCACCACGCGCAAGTTGCCGTCGTAAAAAGTGAGCCCGTTATCCTTTTTGACGATCCCCATAAACAGCGTGGGGAAATTTCCAAACACCGAAATCTCTTCGCGAAACCGCTCCGTCGTGCTCTTGAACCATTCCAGGGTGCGCTCGGCGATGGCCAGAGCATCCGGCAGCGCGAACAAGATGGCGTCGCGGTTCGCTTCCGTCAGCGGTTCACTCACGCCGCCTGGCACCACCCACGCCGGATGGATGCGCTTCCCTCCCAGCCGTTCGATGATCTTCTGACCAAATTGCCGTAAACGAATGCCGTCCAGCGCCAGCTCCGGATTCTTTTCCGCCACACCAAAAATGTTGCTCGTTGCTGGATCTGCGTCCATCCCCATCAGCAAGTCTGGAGACGACAGATGAAACAGGCTGAGCGCATGCGACTGTGTGACCTGGGCGAGCCCGAAAATGCGGCGGAGCTTGTCCGCCGTGGGAGGGATCCGCACCGCCAGCAACTGGTCGCAAGCCTTGGCCGACGCGATCAAATGGCTGACCGGACAGATCCCGCAAATGCGCGCCATCAACGACGGCATCTCGTAAAATGGCCGCCCTTCACACAGCTTCTCGAAGCCTCGAAACTGGGTGACGTGAAAGCGGGCTTCCTCAACCCGTCCGTCTTCGTTCAGGTGGAGCGTGATCTTGGAATGGCCTTCGATGCGCGTAACCGGATCGATGACGATGCTGCTGCCCTGCTTCACGAATTCTCCTCTTCAGCTTCGAGCTTCGAGTGGCGAGTCGCGAATTCTTAGCTCTTAGCTCCTGGCCCCAGCTCTTAGCTCTCAGTTCCTAGCTTTCAGGAGCTATCTCATAACTGGCTTTGAAAGGGCGCGGCCTTTAGCCCCCGAGGGAAACCAACTCTTCCGCTCTTGGTTCTTTATGAGATGCTTCCCTATTTCAGCTCCTAGCTCATGGCTCGCTCAATTACGCCCCGAAACGAGTCTTCAAACTCACATCCGGAGTGCGCCCTTCCAGGAGTTCCGACACCACGTAATAAATCGTGTCAGCCGACGGTGGACAGCCCGGAACAAACACATCCACGGTGACGAACTCGTGCACTGGACGCGAATTCTCCAGCAGCGGCGGCACCACCTGGTCCGGGATTCCCGGGTCGAACGTCACGTTCTCCCGATACGCCCGGTCGCAAACCGCCTTGACTCCGAACGCATTGCGCATGCCCGGCACATTCGCCGTAACGGCGCAGTCGCCGAGCGACACCAATATCTTGGTCCGCTCGCGCACGATCGTGATCTTGTGGAGGTCCCCCTCAGTGCTCACCGCGCCCTCAACCAGGGTTACATCGACGCCGGCGGGAAATTCCTTGGCATCGACCAGCGGGCTGTAGACCAGATCGGCCAACCCGGCCACGGTCAGCAACCGCTCGTCCATATCGAGAAACGACATATGGCAGCCGGAGCAGCCATCGAGCCACACAGTAGCAAGCTTCTTCTTACTCATGAGACCTACTCATTGGACCCATTCATCCCCGCGATCAATATCATCTGAGAGGTTTTCCTTCGTGAACCTTCGTGCCCTTCGTGGTTCAAGTTCCTGCTCTTCATTCGTTTTCTTCCCGCATCATGGTCAGGTAGGGAAGGAACTGCCGCCGCTTCAGCATCTCGGCGACCGAGCGCCCTTTCTCAAACAGCGCCCCCGTGGGACACACATGCACGCACTTGCCGCAACTGGTGCAGGTTTCCGACGATCCCCACGGTTCATTCAAGTCCGTGATCACTTTGGCGTCGATACCGCGGCCCATAATGTCCCAGGTATGCGCGCCCTCGATCTCGTCGCACACGCGCACACAACGCGTGCACAGGATGCATCGGTTGTGGTCGATGACGAAGCGGTCGTGCGACGCGTCGACCTCCTCCTTGGGATATCGATAGGGGAAGTGCACGTGAGTGATGCCCAACCGCTGCGCCAGCATCTGCATCTCGCAGTGGCCGTTGGAGACGCAAACCGAGCAAACATGGTTCCGCTCGGTGAACAGCAATTCCAGAATCATCCGCCGGTATCCCTGCAGCCGCTCGGAGTCAGTAGTGACCTCCATGCCTTCCTCGACCACGGTGACGCAGGCGGGCAGCAGTTTGTTCTGTCCTTTGATCTCGACCAGGCACAGGCGGCACGCGCCCACGTCGGAGAGGCCATCCATCTCGCACAAGCGCGGGATGAAGATGCCATTCTGCCGGGCCACGTCGAGGATGGTTTCTTCCTGGCGTCCGCTCAGATCGCGGCCATCGATTCTCAGGGTTTTGACGGGGGCGACGGGGCTCATGCGTTTTCTCCCGCCAGCTGGGCGCCACAGACGCCAGCCGGGCACTTGTGATCTTCAATATGGGCCCGGTACTCCTCGGCGAATGAGCGCAGCGTGCTCACCACCGGATTCGGTGCCGACTGCCCCAAGCCGCACAGGCTGGTGTGCTTCAGCAGGTCGCACAACTCTTCCAGCATCTTCATGTCCTGCGGCGTAGCGTTCATGTTCGCGATGGCCGAGAGAATGCGGTGCATCTGATACGTTCCGACCCGGCATGGAATGCACTTGCCGCACGACTCGGTCATGCAGAAGTCCATAAAGTATTTGGCCACATCGACCATGCAGGAACTTTCGTCCATCACGATCATGCCGCCCGAGCCCATGATCGACCCCGCGCGTGCCAGCGATTCATAATCCACAGGCATGTCGAGGCAATCCGACGGCAGGCAGCCGCCCGAAGGTCCGCCCGTCTGCACCGCCTTGAACTTGCGCCCCTCAGGAATCCCGCCGCCGATTTCAAAGACCATCTCGCGCAAGGAGATTCCCATCGGAACTTCAACCAGGCCAGTGTTCTCCACCCGCCCAGCCAGGGCAAAGACTTTCGTGCCTTTGCTCTTCTCTGTGCCGATACCGGCATACCACTCGCCACCGTTGCGGATGATGGGCGCGATATTAGCGAACGTCTCTACATTATTGATGAGGGTCGGCTCCCCGAAGAGCCCCTCCATCGCCGGATACGGAGGCCGCGGACGCGGCGTCCCGCGCTTCCCTTCCACCGAAGCGATCAACGCGGTCTCTTCGCCGCATACGAAAGCACCAGCACCCAACCTCAGATCCATGCGAAAACTGAATCGCGTGCCGCAGATATTCGAGCCCAGCAATCCCATTCGCTCCGCCTGACGAATGGCGTTGCGCAGCCGCTTGATGGCCAGCGGGTATTCCGCCCGCACATAGATGTAGCCTTCCGACGCACCCACGGCATAGGCTGCGATCAGCATCCCTTCCAGCACGCGGTGCGGATCGCTCTCCAGAACGCTGCGGTCCATGAACGCTCCCGGATCCCCTTCGTCCGCATTGCAGATGACATATTTCTGGGTCCCCACCGACTTCGAGACCGTGCTCCATTTCAGCCCAGTGGGATATCCCGCGCCCCCGCGGCCGCGCAAGCCACTCTTGGTCACCTGCTCAATCACTTCCCGCGACGTCATTTCGGTCAGCGCCCTGATCAGCGCCGTGTACCCGTTCGCGGCAACGTAGTCTTCCACGCGGTCGGGATCGATTACTCCGGAATTCTCCAGCACAATCTTCTTTTGCCGCTGGAAAAATGGAACGTCGGTGGGACATAGCAGGCGCGACACCGGCTCCCCATCGAGACCGTCGAGAATCGCAGCGCCATCCCCGGCTTCGACCTTCTTGTAGAGCACACCATTGCTGGTCGACACCAGCGGCCCCTCGGAACACAGCCCCATACAGCCCACGCCCTTGATCTGGCAGTGGTCCTTGGTGCCGCGTCGCGTCACTTCTTGGTCGAGCGCGTCTTTTACACCTTGGCTTTGGCAAGAAAGACATCCAGCGGCGACGCACACATTCACGCGCTGGGTGAACTGGCTCTGCGCCTCGCGTTCGGTTTCGGCGATCTGATCGAGTTCCTCGGGCGTCATGCGTGGATCCATTTCTTCAGGTGTTCGCGGACGGCCGCGGTCCCGACCTTACCCGCAACTTCCTGGTCGTAAACGACCGCCGGAGCGAGTCCACAGGATCCCAAGCAGCGCGCCGTGAGCAGCGACACTCTCTTGTCGCCCGTGGTCTCCCCAGGACGAATTCCCAGTTCGTTCTGCACCGTATCGAGCAACTGCTGCGATCCCTTGATGTAGCACGCCGTTCCCATGCAGATGACGCAGGTGTGTTCGCCTGCGGGTTTCAGCGTAAAGAAATGGTAGAAGGTGGCGACGCCATAGGCACGGCTGAGGGGCACGCGGAGAGACATAGCGACATAGCGCAGCGCTTGTTCGTCCAGATATCCGAACGCCTCTTGCACCGTGTGCAGGGTCTCAATCAGTCCACGCTGCTGCTGGCCCTGACGCCGAATCGTGGCATCGACCAACTTCCAGCGCTTGTCCTGATTGGGCGGAGTGGGCTTGGCAACATAGGAATGCATAAAAGTTCTCAATCGCAGCGAAGTTCGATACCGCTAACCGCGACGATGAAATAAAAATGAATTCTATTCCCGGCGCGGGCTGTGCAAACCGCTCGTCTCGTAATAATTCGCGTTACCTGTTTCATTTCGGATCAAGTCCCAAACTGTCATACCGCTGCACATGCTTCGTCTTGCACCCTCGGCGTCTTCTGACTTGAGAACAGGGCGGAGATCACGATCAGCGTCGCATCATCCCGAAACTGCGAGGCGCAGAACTGCTTCACTTCTGCGAGCAGAGCCAGTTTCAGTTCCGGCGTGGACTTGGCAGCGTGGGCTCGAGCACCCGCGATCAGGCGCTCCTCCCCGAATTCTTCGCCGCCCTCCAAAGCAGCCTCAGTGATGCCGTCGGTGAACAACAGCAACCGGTCCCCGGGATGCAGTTGCACCACGGAGTCTTCATACTTCCAATCCGGAAAGACGCCGACCACCGCCCCTCCGTTCTGGAGTTCCTCCGCTTCGCCATCGGCCCGAATCACGATCGGCAACAGATGGCCGGCGTTCGTGTAGCGAAACGCGCCACTCGGCGCATCGAGCACACCGTAGAACAAAGTCACGAACTTTCCGGAAGCAATGTTGGTGCATAGAACGGAGTTGACCCGGCTGCACAGGGCTGACGGGGACACCGCTTCATTGGCGAAGGCCCGCACGCTGGCCTGCACATTGGCCATCAGCAGCGCGGCCGACACGCTCTTGCCGACCACATCGGCGATACAGATCCCCAGCTTGGTTTCGCTCAACCGGATCACGTCAAAATAATCGCCACCCACCACGCTCGCCGGCTCCCAGGCACCATCAATCTCGAATCCCGCCACCTGCGGAATCTCTTTCGGCAGCAGAGATTGTTGAATCTCCCGCGCCTGCTGCAACTCCTGGCCCTGTAACTCCCGTTCCACTGCTTCTCGTTCGATCCTCTGCTGCAACTCACGATTCTTCGATTCCAGCCGCTCTCGAGTCTGGCGGTACACTCTCGAACTCACTCCCACGATCACCGTGGCCATGAACGGAAACTTCCATCCCGATGCCAGAAACTGCCCGAGTGTCTGGCCGGGAAGCCCGCGCAAGGGGAATTGAATAATGATGTTCACAAGAGTCACAGCCAGGAACGAAAAGACCAGTAGGAGCGGTACGTAGAGCGCCCAAGAATGCCAAAGCCGCTTTCGGTCGTACAGGAAGCCAAGATGATCCTGCATGAGCACGATCAGATTGCAGAGAGAGAGGGTATAGATCAGTGTGCTGCCAATCGATACGGGACGGTCCGCGGCCCACAATCCGCAATAAATGGCCACGGCGACAGCAATGTAGGTCTGTTGGCGGCGGATGAGTCGCATCGGTTGAAGCGATCGGGCCGGCACTTTCATTTTCGCGGCGAACTGCCTCAACTCACTTTCTTGGCTGGCGCTTCGCCGCCAACCGGGCGTAGAGAACGGTTCCACTCCGAGCTTCACGACCGCAGCGTCAGCACCGGGCAATGGGCCTGCGCAATCACATGGTGCGCCGTCGACCAGGGCAGATGAGTGGTGCCGCCCTGTTCGGAGGCGCGCGCTCCCAGTACGATCATGTCAGCCTCACGATCGGACGCCACTTTCAAGATGCAGTCCGCCGCCGATCCAAACTCCAGTGCAGTTTCCGGCGCGTATTGCAGGGCATGGTTGTTTGGGATCAGCGATTTCAGACGGCAAATGCTGTCTTCCATCAGATCGGGACGCGTACCCAGGTGCGAATAGTCCTCGATCACGTGCAGCAGTGTGAGGCGCGAGCGGAATTCCTCGGCCAGCGCGACTGCCTCCTGCGCCGCGTACTGTGAGTACTGCGCAAAATCGGTCGCGAACACGATCTGCTGCAACTCCAATTCAACCGGAGCCAGATCGCGCCCGCCGGCTGGAAATGCCGGCAGTTTGGCGCGTCCTGAAACTCTCGGTCCCACCGTCAGCACGGGGCAGGATGCGTGCCGCAGAATATCCTCCGCCACCGAACCCAGCAGCAGTTTACCCAGACCCGAGCGTCCGTGAGTTCCAACCACGATCAGATCAATCTTGTTCTCGTCAACGATTCCAGCCAGGGTCTTCCAGACCTGCCCGTGACGTACGTAGTTATGGTGCGTAATTCCATCGGCGTGCGCGCACATCTGGTCGAGTTTGACTCGGGCCTCGGTGTGCGCGTCTTCGTAGATCGTGCTCATGCTGACGTAATCCACACCGCCGGTCATCATCAGCAGGCTGGCGTCGGAAAGCACATGAGCGGCATGCAGCGTGGCTCCAAACCGCCGGCAGATCGCCACGGCGTAGGGAAACGCTGCTTCGGAGGTCACTGAAAAATCAGTGGCAAACAACACATTCTTCACCGCGATAGCGCTCAGCGATCGCGGTTCGAGCACTGTCCCGTGTAGTTCTTCCATAGGGGTCATGGAACACCTCCCACACCTATGTTTCAAAGATTAACCCTAAGCGGGTTCTTCGGTATGCCCCCTGTCACCTCTTTTTGTGATTCAAATCACACAGAGTTTTCACTTTTAGAGTTTTTCAATCACTTACGGGCAACATCAATAACTTGGAGATAATTTCATAGACTTGGCGACAGACGACGCAAGCTCCTGCTCGAGCGCTCTGGCAAAACGAGGTTGGCCTGCTCCCCAGGATGCCATTTCCCGAGCCGGAAACGGGCCTAATTTCGATGATCAGGGAGTGAGACGAGGAAATCCTCAGGCGCAGAAACGCAATGCGCCCTGCGGCACGACAGAGCGGCTCTACGACATTTCAACGACTTACACCAATCGTCAATAACTTGCAGATAAGATCAATCACTTACAGTCAACTGCAGCGTTTACTGTGCAAAACCATCGGCCTGAGTCACCGCGCCGATCGCCACGGTGTGGTCGATATAGACTCTGCCGGCGTCGAGTGCCTTGCGATCCAGTTCGAGGAGCGCCGGATTCTTGACTTTCTTTTCCAGCACTTGCATCGCAGTCGCCGGGGACAGGCATTCCGTCTCTTCGAGCAGAGCGCCCATCATGACGACGTTGGCGACTTTCGCCGAGCCTAGCTTGTCGGCAATCTCGGATGCCGGAATGCACACTACCTGCGCCTGCGGGATGCTGAGATCTTCGGGTAGCCGCTCGCGGCCATAAATGATTGTCCCGCCCGGCGCGACCTGAGCGTAGAACTTGCGCAGCGAGATCTCGTTCATCGCAATCAACACGTCGGGGCGCGAGATCACCGGAGAGCCGATGCGATCTTTCGAGAGGCAGATGTGGCAGTGCGCGCTGCCCGAGCGCATCTCGGGACCATAGGAGGGCAGCCAGCTGACTTCCAGGCCTTCGCGCATGCCCATCTCGGCCAAGAGCTGGCCCAGCAGCAGCACGCCCTGTCCTCCGAAGCCTGCGATCTTGATGCCGAGGTCGCGGAAGTGATGTTGCTTCTTAGGTGCGGGCCCGTCGCCGGCCGCCTTGCGCTCGCCTTCCACCAATTCGGCCACTGTCTTGTGCGGCGGAATGTTGTTGTTCGGAATTTCTATGGAGCGGTCGCGGAACACATTGAGTGGGAAACTCGGAATCATCTTCTCGGCGATCCACTCCCGCGCTTCCACAGGATCCTTGCCCCAGATCGTGGGACACGGAGAAAGAATCTCGACGAAGGTGAAGCCCGCGCCGGCGCGTTGCAACTCGAGCGCTTTGCGCACGGCCCGGCGCGCTTTCATGATGTTCTTGTTGTCCGACAGCGCAACCCGCTCAATGTAGACCGGAGCTTCGAGCGAGGAGAGCATTTCGGCCATGTGCAGGGGGAAACCTTCGTTCACCGGCCGGCGTCCCCACGGAGAGGTCGTGCTGCGCTGGCCGACCAGCGTGGTGGGCGCCATCTGCCCGCCAGTCATGCCGTAGATCGCATTGTTGACGAAGAAGACGCTGATCTTTTCCCCACGATTCGCCGCATGCACGATTTCCGCCGTGCCGATCGCCGCCAGGTCGCCGTCCCCCTGATACGCGATCACGATCTTGTCCGGGCATGCCCGCTTCAGGCCAGTGGCCGCAGCGGGAGCGCGTCCGTGGGCGACTTGCACGTTGCCCACATCAAAGTAGTAGTAAGCGAAAACCGAGCAACCCACGGGGCTGACCAGGATGGTGTCGTCCTGCACGCCTAAATCTTCGAGAGCTTCCGCGATGAGCTTATGCGCCACGCCATGTCCGCATCCGGGACAGTAGTGCGTCTGGTGCTGCAGGTCGCTCTTGCGTTCGTACAGCGGATAGAACGCTTCCGACTTCTGATGCACGACTTCGTACTTGTCGGTGCTCACCTTCGGTTGTTCCTGGACTACGTGGTCCGCCATTGTGAGATCCTCTTTACGGCTTCCGGCTTTCGGCTTCCGGAAGCCAGAAGCCGGAAAGCGGAAGCCGCCTTTCACACTGCCGCTGGCATCTGCTCTTCCATCTTGGTTAACAACTCTTCGACCGAGGGCACGTTGCCGCCCACGCGCCCGTAAAACTCGATCGGGCGCTGACCTTCGAGGGTCAGGCGGACGTCGTCCACCATCTGCCCGTTACTCAGTTCCACCACCAGAAGTTTTTCCGTGCGCAGCGCGGTTGCCAGCAATTGCGTCGAGGGGAACGGCCACAACGTGATCGGCCGGAACAGTCCGACCTTGATTCCCTGCTTGCGCGCTTCGTCGACCGCCGAACGCAATACGCGCGACACGATGCCGTAGCCGACGACGATCAGTTCGGCGTCTTCGGTGCGGTACTCTTCGCAGCGCGTTTCGGTCTGCTTCGCCCGCATATATTTCGCTTCCATGCGGCGCTGGTGCTCTTCCAGGTCATCGGATTCGAGGAAGATCGAGCTGATCATATTCTTGCGCGTCCCCGCAGTTCCCTTCACTGCCCAGGGCTTTTGCGGGGCGAGAATTTCGCGGTATTCGAGGTCCAGGGGCTCCATCATCTGGCCGACGAATCCATCGGTCAACACGATTGCCGGATTGCGGTAGCGGTCAGCGAGTTCGAAGGCGAGGATGGTCAGGTCCGCCATCTCTTGCACTGAGGCAGGAGCAACCACCAGGTTGCGATAGTTGCCGTGCCCTCCGCCTTTGACCATGGCGAAATAGTCGCTCTGCTCGGGAGCGATGTTGCCCAGACCGGGACCGCCGCGCATGACGTCAACGATCACGCAGGGTAGCTCCGCGCCGGCAAGATAAGAGATGCCTTCCTGCATCAGGCTCAGGCCTGGACCGGAGGATGCGGTCATCACACGCTCGCCCGCGGAGGCCGAGCCGTACACCATGTTGATGGAAGCCGTCTCGCTTTCAGCCTGCACAAACGTGCCACCGATTTCAGGAAAATAAAGTGCCGCAGCTTCGGCAACTTCGCTCGCCGGCGTGATGGGGTAGCCGTAATAGGCTCGGCAACCGGCCAGCACTGCACCCTTGATGACCGCAACATTTCCTTTACACAGTTGCCGCATGTTCGCCTCCTGGCAGGACTTGCGAGGCAGCCACTTTGGGCGGCGGGACCAGGCGATAAACGACGATGGCGCCGGGCTCAGGGCAGCAATAGAAGCAGATGCCGCATCCGGTGCAATCGTGCCCGGTGTAGCGCGCGGGATGCACTCCATAGGAACTCAACTCAGGCGCAAGTTCCAGGCACTTCGGCGGGCAGGACTCCACGCATAGCCCGCATCCTTTGCACTCCTCGATGTCGATCGTGATATTGCCGCGAGCTGGGCCTGCCATAGGTCTTCACCTCGAAACGGGTGTTTGTGCTTGTTGAGGATGCTGCGCCCACTTGGTCTTCTCGCAGTATTCGTAAAGCTCGGCGCGAAAATCGGGATGCGCGATCTCGATCAGCGACTTGGCCCGTTCGCGAATCGACTTACCATGCAGATACGCCACGCCATACTCCGTCACAACGTAGCGGACCAAGCCTCGCGAGGTGACGACTCCCGCCCCAGGATCGAGCATGGGCACAATCCGGGAAATGGTTCCCCGCTTCGCGGTCGATGAAATCGCGATGATCGGCTTGCCGCCTTTGGAGCGCGTCGCTCCGCGCAGAAAGTCCACCTGCCCGCCGATGCCGCTGTAGAACTGGTTCCCGATCGAGTCGGAGCAAACCTGTCCCGTCAGATCGATCTGCACCGCCGAATTGATCGCCACCATGTTGTCGTTGCGGGCGATCAGTCCGGGATCGTTGGTGTAGGCCGTGGGATGAAATTCGAAAATGGGATTGTTGTCGACGAATTCGAACAGGCGCTTGGTCCCCAGGGCAAAGCCGAGGATGATCTTGCGCGGCTTGAAGTTCTTGCGCGCTCCGGTGAGCACTCCAGCTTCAATCAGTGGAATCACGCCGTCGGATACCAGTTCGCTGTGCACGGCCAGGTCTTTCCGATCCATGAGCAACGGCAACACCGCATCGGGAATTCCGCCAATGCCAGTCTGCAGTACCGCTCCATCTTCGATCAGGCCAGCGACGTTGCGCGCGATGGCAATCTGCAGATCGGTCACGACCGGCCGTTTCAGGGCGCACAAAGGGCGCGAAGACTCGACGAAGACGTCGATGTCGTTGACGTGAATGAAGCTGTCGCCGTAGGTGCGGGGAACGTTGTCGTTGATTTGCGCCACCACATGTTTGGCGCATTTCGCGGCGGTCAGGGTCGTGTCGACACCGACGCCGAAGCTGCAGAATCCGTGCGAATCGGGGGGAGAAACCTCGATCAGCGCTACATCGATCGGCATGGCGCCGCTTTCAAACAGCCCTTCAATTTCGGAGAGGTAAATCGGAGTGTAGTCGGCGCGGCCGTCGTTGATGGCATCGCGCACGTTGGCGCCGATAAACACGGCATTGTGCCGGAAGTGTCCCGCCATTTCGGGGGCAACGTAGGGCGCGCACCCCATGGTCATCATGTGAACGATTTCGACGTTATAAACTTCTGGTCCGCGGCGCATGAGCGCCTCGACCAGAGTTTCGGGCTCGGCACAGCCGGGCTGGATGTAGACGCGCATCCCCGACTGCACGCACTGGAGCGCGTCGTCGGCCAATCTTAGCCGCTTCTTGTATTCCATCTCCCACGACATCGACATGTTGGTAGCTCCCCTAGCTAGCCTTCAGCGCACCGGCGTGGTGCGTGGTCCGGGCAACTTCTTCTTCATACCCCACAGCGGCATAATAAATCGCCCGGTCAAAGAACATCTCAAGCATTTGCAGCAACTCCAGTTCCCCCATGATTTCGATGGCGCGGTCCATCACGGCTTCGCTCTTGAGGAACTCCCAGAGATTTTCTTTGGTCAGAACGATAGCCTGCACGACCTCGCTGAGTGGAACCTTCTGTTGCGCCCGCCGCGAGCCGATCTCGCGATAGCGCTGTTCGATATCCAATTCGTTTTTGCCCAGAAGCCACTCGCCCAGGTGGCGGTAGATTTCGTAGACGCGCTCTCTCAATTCATGCGCGGAGATATCAGAGAAATGGGTGACTTGGTTGCTCCCGGCGACTCGTTCTTCCAGTCCCGCGGCGAGCGCATCGGCGTGCGTTTCGATCAAACGCACCAGTCTGTAAGAGAACATCATATGCACCCCCTCGCCCATTGCAGGGCGCTCGACCCAAAAGGCCGTTCAGACCCCGAGTTTCACGACGGCGTCTTCATTACTCCAGCCCTCGACCGGAACCTTGCCGGTTTCGACAGCGGGTTCCATGGTCTGGGGGACGGTGATGGCGCGCGAAATCATGCATACGGCTTTGGTTTTGCGCAGCAGGTTCAATCCCGCCTCGCGTTGCTCTTCGAACCGCACGGTCAGTCTGGGGCGGATCAGGATCTCGTTAAAATTGCACCCGGTAGTCCGGCTGCGGCGGACCACGCCCTCCATTTCGACCTCGAGATCGGTGAAGTCGAACTTGGCGGCGCGAGCGATTTCATGAAACGTGGTTGTGAAGCATCCGGCAAGCGAGCAGAGCAGCAGTTGTTCGGGAGTCCAGCGGCCCTGCAGGCCTCCTAATTCAGCAGCCTCGGAGAAGTGGATCGTGTTGGGGGAGGACTCGCACTTGGCCAGTCCAGTGCGGCCTGAAGTCCACCAGGCCGAAACGCGATAAGTATATTCTGCCGCCATATTTAGACTCCTGGCGCTCCCAGAGGGCGCCGTCCCCACCTCAAGAGGAGAGGGTGAAGATCACGGTGATCGTGGTCTCGACCTCTACCGGTTGCCCATTCAAAAGGTACGGCTTGTAGCGCCACTGCTTGACGGCCGCGAGGGCCGCCGGTACCAGCATGGGGTGACCGCTCACCAGTTGCAGGTTCGTGATTTGTCCGTTGGTGTCGATGACCGCGCTGAGGATCACGTCGCCCTGCACACGCGCAGCGCGGGCGAGAGTCGGATACGTCGGCTCGACGCGTTGAATCAGCAGGCCCCTGGTCACGCCACCGGAAATGCGGATGCGTGTCGGGGTCGCCGGCACGAACTTGGGAACGGCCGACAGGCTGTTCGTGGAACTGATCACGCTGCCAATCACGCCTCCCAATTGTCCGCCCGGGATGCCTCCCGGGACTCCTCCTACGACTCCGCCATTGGAAGCCATCGGCGGCGGCGCCTCCTCTTCCTTAATCATCTGAATCTTCTGTGGAATCTTCGTCGGGGTGCGCAACGTGCCGTTGTTCAGCAGATCGGTCTGGATCTGCTTGACCACATGCACTTCGGCCGCCGCTGGCGGCGGTGGCGGCGGAGGAGGTGGCGGCGCCACCAGGAAGGTGAGCAATTGCGCCCGGGGCAACTCCTCGGTAAACATCAGCGGGACCGCCAGCATAAGCATGATCACCAGGCAATTGATAAGAAATGAGGTGCTGGTGGCGAAGAACTTTCGCTTGCGCTGTACGCCAAAGTCCAGCAGGCTGTCGGCAAACATGGGACGCGGCGGCAACGCTGGTCCGAGCACAAGATCTTTCCCCTGCAGGACGGCCGCCGTGCCACGGCCTGGCTTAACTTCCTTGCTTTCCTGTACTTCTGGTTCGTGGACCTCGATTGTGCTCATCGCAACCTCCGTGCCTTACCCTGGCGCGACTTCTTTCCGGCCGGTCGTGTCCAGGGGATGTGTCCTGAGCGGTCACATCTCCGCTTTCTCCACGGACATCTTCTTCTAAGCTATCGGCAGGGCAAATGGCGCTCATCACGGTTCTTCGTGATCTCAATCACGGTTTTCGCGTTTCGGCTAACCCAAAGTAACCACGGCAGATGAATGGCAGGGAGAGCTCGCAAGTGCGGTTTCGGCACCACGAAATGGACCGCGAAGAAGAAGCAAAGAGACAGAACGCAGCAGATTCCGAGACTTCAGCCTCTCTGTCGCGCGGAGTGTGCAATCCGATCGGCCAAGTACGCGGCGTACAGTCCGGTAACCAGTCCGGTGAACACGTCCATGGTGTAGTGGGCTCGCAGAATCAGCACGGCAGCAGCCTCAAAAAGCACGATTCCAATCCCCAGTGCGGTCATCCAACGCCTGCCATGCCGGGCGAGTTCAGAGGCTCCGAGGACAGCGATCGCTGTGTGCCCGGAGAAAAAATAATCGTTGGCCACTCCATAGGTCACCAGCAGCGATGGAAATCCCGGGGAGTGCCAGATCGCATCCGGCGGAGCAGGAAGGGCGACGCAGGCCTGCATGATCTGGCGCAGGCTGAGCACGATGACCAGTGCCAGGAACGGCCGCAATTCGCCGCGAAAGATCCACAGCGACAGAAGAAAGGTTCCCAGCAAGTCAATGATGGCGGAACTGAAGACGAGGAGCGCATTGGCCGCCGCTGGATGAAAGTGAAGATAAAGATTCGCCGGCGCCGTCATGGCGTGGATGCGGTCTCCAATGCCTGACGTCGGCGCGCCTCGTGCGCCAATCAGGGATTGCGTCCAGAACCAGATCGCCAGAGCGGCGGCAGTGACGATCAGTCGGATCGCGGGTGAGGCCGTAAAGGTGGAGCGCTCACTCTCAGCCAGAGGCATAAGTGCCCGGCATTATAGCTTGCGCAAAGGACTGGTCATGCAAGGCAGAGTTGATTGCGAGGGCGCACCGGGTGTGCTCTGGCGAGTTTCAGGATTCTCACCCAGCGGCACGCAGAGAATTGGATCGCAAACCGAGAGGAACGCGGGCGTGGATCGCAGCACCACCATCGGGACGCGAGTCAATCGAGAATGTTCCGTCTACTAGTTTCAGGCGCTGCTCCATTCGGATGAGACCGAGTCCTTTCCCGGTGCGGGCCGCCGCGACGTCAAAACCTATACCGGAGTCGCTCACCGACAGATGAACTTCGTTCTGGGATTCCCACAATTCCACTTCGAACCGCCGCGTTCCGCTGTGCTCCATTCCGTTGTATAAGGCTTCCTGCAGCACACGGAAGAGACAGAGAGAAACCTCGTGCGGCATGGGGCCAGGCTGGCCATGGCTCCTGAAATGAATCTCGGCTCCCTTGCGCTCCCCAAACTCGTTGCAGAAGCATCGCATGACGGTTGCGATGTCAACGTATTCCAGCCGGGGAGAGTGCAATTCGTGAGCCGAGGCCTTGACGTCGCCCAAAACGTTTACGATTTGCTTCCCTACCTCGCCCATGCGGTGGAGAAGGCCGGCAGGCTGATCGGGGAGGTTGGTCTGCAGTTCTTGCATCTGAATCGCTACTAAAGCAAGGCGCTGCCCAATATCCTCGTGCAGATCCATGGAGATGCGGTAGCGTTCGCGCTCCTCTGCCTCAATGACCCGGCGGTTCATGCTGGCAAGTGCATCTGCGATTTGCTTGCTCTCGGTGATGTCCTGGGCTGTGCCCCGCAGGCGGACGATGCGTCCGGTGCTGTCGCGCTGCACCTCGCCGCGGGCTTTGATCCATCTCCTGGCCCCATCCTCGCGGACCATTTCCAGGTCAAGTTGGTAGGGAGCTCCGGTTCGCAGTGCTGCTTCCACGGCCTGCCGCAGCTTCTCCCAAGTCTCAGGGGTGTAGAGCTTGTGATGGTCCTGAAAGCTGACAGCCGGCAAGCTGAGGTCGCGACCTGCGATTCGGTAAAGCTCTTCCGACCAATGGACGGTATCGGTGGCGGGATCCCATTGCCAGCTTCCCACTTGTGCTAAACGCTGGGCTTCCTGGAGTTCTGCCTCGCGCAGTTGCAGCACTTCTTCGGTCTGCTTGCGCTCGGTGATGTCGAGCGCCATGCCGAGCATACGTTCCGGGGTTCCATCCTTCGAGTAATAGAACTTGCCTTTCGCGGCCACCCAGCGTTCGCTGCCATCCGGGCGCACAACGCGGAACTCCGCGGCGTACGGTCCGTGGCTTTGCATGGCGGCATGCACCGCCGTCGCTACTTGCCGGCGATCGTCCGGGTGCACGCGACTATAGAAATCTTCCGCGCGCCCAACATAGCTACTCGATGGGATTCCAAACATGGTTTGCAAGTCGCCGAACCACGCATCGCGTCCGCTCTTGATGTCAAAATCCCAGCCTACGGATCTGCCCGCTTCCAATGCCAGGCGGAGCTGGTCGTTGGCCATCACGACTCGTAAGGCGAGCTCGTGTTTCGTCAGATACTCTCGGATGTAGGCGGCACTGGCCAGCAGGACAATCGCCGCGATGGCTACGAGCAGGCGTAGGGTGCGCACACTCGCCGGGCTGTCGCGCCTCAACAACTCCCACGCGATCGGGATCGAGATCATTACGACCACGATCATCGCCCAGGCTGAAGCTTGGGAGCCATCCCCACCGTCGGATCGGGTTGACCCTGCTTCAGTATCCCGGATCTGCCATGCCCGGAGCGGGATCCACACAAACCAGCAGACGGAGGCGGTCAGCCCCAGACCATAGAGCTTGCCGTTGAGGTAGCCTCCTGAATCCGTCGCGAGGTTCGCCAGCAACGAGCTTAAGGTGTACAGGGAGGATGCGCCCAACAGATGCCGATAGACGGATTTCCAAGGCTGCTGCGCGCGAACAGTCAGTACGGCCGACGCTAAAACCAGCGTCAGATTCTCAGCCAGGTAAAGAATGTCAAAGCGGGGAGCGTAGCTGGAGGATGAATTCGAGGATAAGTACTGGTATGGAAAGATTAAGTACCCGTAAAGAAAGCTCCAGAAAAACAATATGAAAAGAAAATTCAGGATAATCCGGTAGGGCCTGGCGTCGGCATTCCTGTGCGGCAGAGCTGCCACCGCCGCGATCAACGGCACCACATGCAGAAACAACATCGGATCCGCAATGGAGTTGTCTGGCACGCCAATGTGCAGAATCAGTTCGTAGTAGACAATCACCCATTGGTCGAGCGTCCAGAGGGCAAGGCCGATTGCGAATAAAACCCAGAAAGACCTCCTCCCCATCGTGTTGCGGGCCGCGTTGCGGATGGCGAAGCCAGTCGCAAGAGCCAGCAGAAGGAAATAGCTCACGCCGCTGTAGGAAACGACGATAGTACCGGGCGTCACGGCGAGTGACAGAACCGCCTTGATCACGACGATTCCCATCAGGACGGCCGGCCAGGTGGGCCCTGAAGGCAATCTGGAAGCGATTCCAAAATTCGACCAGGATGGTTCTTTCATGATTTCAGAGGATCGTCCGCAAACAGATTCTCCGCCAGACGAGGAAGATAAGGCCCCCAAGCAAACCGAACCGGCGAACGCGAACGCCAGTCAATGACCGTCGAGCGCAAAGACGCCATTAAGGTGTTATACGCGCCTTTGCCGGTGAGTCCAACATGAAATGCGGCTTCGAGCGAGGTAGCGAAAATCGGCCACGATAAGGGGCTTGTATCGCGCTCGTCAAGCAAGGCCAACTGGATCAGACGCTTGGCCAGGCAATCGGGGGTCACCAGCGGGTGGTAACCGGCGTACTTTGCGAGCCAGGTGGGTGATCGCCTAATCTCATGCAGATTCAATCGGGAGGGCAACGCCATTCGATCCTCTTCCAGAGTAGTGCACAGCACAGCGTCTGCTTCGTCTGCAGCCTTGCCTCGGAATTCTGTCTCCAAACGCCGCAGTAACCGGATGGCGCTGCACGCCTCGGTGGGATTGTCGGGCCACGATCAAAAAAAGATTGCGTTCACGTCGGCGGCCAAAGCCACCAACCTGAATAAGCACGGAGCTGTGGTTCAGCTAAATCGGGATCTGCCGGTGGGGTCCGTGGTCGTCGTGAAGAATCAGCGAGGAGCGGAAGTGACCGCCCGCGTGGTTTCGCACATCAGCGCGGTGGCAGGAAACCGCACGTACGGAATCGAGTTTGTCGAAAAGGACGAGCGGGCGCTGAATTTCTGGGGAATTTCATTCCCGACGGCCTAAGGGCCGCGCTCGCCAACGGACTGGACGCCGGCGCGTCTCCCCGCTGATCTACCGTGTCGCAAACCTCCTCGAAGTACGAATACCCGATCCCGCCAGAATGGTACGGCCCCGACACATGTGGGGACAGCCGCCTTCGGCTGTCCGCGGAGCGAAGCTCCGCAAGTGTCGTGGCTTTCCCCACACATTTGGCGAGCTGGCGCTCGCCGGACGGCCGATGGCGGCCGTCCCCACATTGTTGTTTCTTGTTGTGCTCTCTGTGTCCTCTGTGGTCTTGGCCAGGAGAGAGTAAAATCCATGCGGGTTTTCACGTCATGGCTACTCCTCCAAAGGATGGTAGAACTGCGCTGCCCGATTTGTCGGGGGCTGCATTGGGAGATCGACCACGACTATCGCGGAGCCGACAGGGTTGGCGGAGTGGAACTCTCCTATCGCGAGCGCCAGTATTTCTGTCCGCATTGCCGCAGGACCGAATCGGGCTACGTGGTTCTGCAGAAATCTCCGTCCGCATTCTTCCTTCAGCCACACTCGATGTATCCCATGACCAGAAAGCGATTTCGATTACTGGCTGGAGGTCCTGCGACAGAACTTTCCAGACCATCGGATGCTAGCCGACGCCTACAAAACATGGCACCCCTCCGGCGGCAAGGGTTCGCGACTCCAGCTACGCGCGCGGTTCATGAGGCTGCTGCGACAACTTCAGTGAGATGATGGAGTCAAGCAGCCGGCTTCAATGTTTCGTCGATGGCAACCATAATTTTTCCGTCGACAACTTTCACAGGGTAGGCGGCGACTCCTATTCCGGGCACAGGGTATGTGCTACCGGTGGTGACATCGTACTTCCAGCCATGTCCCCGACAGGTGATGATGTTGCCCTCGAGCTTCGAAAGTCCGAGCGACACTCCGTGGTGAAGACAAGCATCGTCGATGGCGTAGACGGTGCCATCAACGTTGAAGAGAGCAATCTCTTTGCCTTCGATCGAGACAGTTGTGCCTCGCCCGGGCGGAAGCTGCTCCAGATCTGCGGCCTCGACATAGTTCGCCATAAGTCACGCCGCCTTCTGGTTTGAGGAATGGCGTTCCAGTTCCTCCGCCAGGATCGGGAGGCCAAGATTGAAGGTCTGCACTCCCTGAACGACGCAGAGCTTGAGCACTTCCATGATCTCCTCCATGGTTGCGCCGGATTGCAACGCGTTTTTGATGTGGCGGCGAGTGCCCGGCGCATACATGTGCGTGACGGAAGCATCAAGGGCGATGCTGAGGAGTTCGACCTCATTGGGCGACAGAACTCCGCTCTTGTACAGGCCAGCGCCCATCGCCATGAATTCGTCGGTGAACACAGGATCGAGTGCGAAGAACGGATCCCACGCGGTATTCCACTGTCCCAGCGTCCGCATCGCATCGCAGGCCGGCGTCGGCTCGGTGTTGGCTCGGGGAGTCAACTGGGCGTTGGCCGCTTTGGCTTCTTCAAAGACAATGGGCGCCGCCTGGCTGCAACTATGAATGGACAGGACCGATCCACACTTGAGGACGAACAGGATTTCCTCGCGAGTCGCGCCCGCTTCGAGCGCGGCGCGGATGTGGTGGCGCGTCCCGTCCGCATTGAGATTGGTACAAGCGGCATTTAGGCTCACGCTGACCAATTCGATGAACTTGCGCGGCAGAACAGAATGGGTCCATGGGTTGGTGCTCATCTTGAAGCAGAGTTCTGCCCATTTCGGATCCCATGCGCGCAGCGTGTCCAAGGCTGAGTCCCAAGGCCCTGCTGGACCATTCGGAGCGTGCGGAGCTTCCTGATATTCCTTCGTTTCGTTGCTCATGATTTCCCTCTCCGACAAAGACATAACTCAGAAATGACCCCCGCAAGTGAGCCGCCGAGTGCGAAAGCGGGACGTCGCGGAATTTGATGCGGCCGACATCCAGGCGAGGGCTGCCCACAAGAAAAGGTTGGGTCCTGCTCGCAATTGTTGGAGCAGGACCGATATCTTTTAGGCAACCTTCACAGTAATCGGAACTTCCAGATCCTTCTCCCATTCGCCAGCGTGGATGTGTCCGCACCCGCCCTGCGCTGCCGGATGATACATTCCATCCGTTTCGTGAACCATAAACCCCATGTTGCCGGGTCGACGGTTGGGGGGCAGGCCGAGGTTGGCGAGCGTTTCGGCGGTGGAACTGTAGGTGACGCCGATCTTCAGCATCTGGCGGGCTTGTTCCGCAGTAGCGATGGGGCGACCCAGCTCGTTCGCCATGCGCACGTGGCGCTCAATCATTTGGATCGTCGTCATGCGCTTGCCCTTCGTGGTGTCCCATAGATTGTCTTCGATACCCGCCCGGGTGTGTTGTCCGAGAGCGATGCATATGGCAGCAACCGGGTGCGTCAGACGGAAAGTCGTCTGGTAGGTGAAGAATGAGCCATGCGGTGTCCGGCGGATCAGTTCCATGAGATCGAACGGATTTGCTCCGCACACGCCGCCACCACCGATGCTGAAGAAGCCGTTCATCGGCCCCATGTAATAGCCCTTGCGGATGAGGCGCTCCACCAGTTCGAGACCATGCACATGAGGTAGAGCGAAGTAGGGCTGAATCCCGTGGGCGACCATGCGCTTGATATTTTCCAGATAGAAGTCCGGCGTCGAGTCGGCGACAAGGTTGGCCATCGCATGGATCATGGCCGGATTGGCGACACGCGTTCCCTGAAAGGCATCATCGGGCGGATGGAGCGCCGTCAGATCGTAAAGGCTTGAGCCACAGGCCACCGTCACCTGATCCGGCTTGGGATCGATTTCGGCCAGCTTGTGACGAGAATCGTAGCTCTGGAACTTGGCTTCCTCCCCCGGCTCAGGGGCGAACGAGATCGACCCGCCAAGTTGGAGGATCATTTTCGGAACGGCATTGCGGAGACGGCCGACCTGATCGTTGTACTGGTTGAAGTTCTTGGAGATGTGACCGGTTTTCGGGTCCCGCACATGGATGTGCAGCAGGGTTGCACCGGCGTTGTAACAGTCGACCGCGGCCTGGACCTGTTCGTCCCAAGTGACGGGAAGTTTTTGTTCGGGAGTGCAGTCCCCCGGCAGCCAGACCGGACCGTAGGGAGCGGCGGTAATCATCAGCGGTGCCTGATTTTCGGGCAGCAGCGAGTCATCGGTGAAGTACATAGAGTTATTTCTCCTTTTCGACCTCGTTGGACGGGTCAAGGTATGCGAACGCGGTGCAAAGAAATGCAAATGGAGAAACGGATTGACCAACGTTGCACTGACCATAGGAGGGCGCAGGGACTTGGGATACTGTCAGAAATGACAGCGGCGAGAGCAGAGAGCATATTGCTCCACGAAGACGGCTGACCCGACCGCGCAAGGTCGATTTCGCGCTGAGGTTGAAGCGGAAGAGTCTGACTTTAGAAGGGCTTGGCGGCCAGGACGTAAACGAGCACCGCGACGCAGAGGGCGAGGACTAAGTACAAGAGCTTCTCGACTCTCAGGCTGTCTTTGCGGGTGTTGGATTCGGCTGCCATGCTGAGTAGTTTGCGGCAAGAAGGCTGAGTTGAAAATGGCTCGACTGTGGGTGGCACGGTAGTAACGTATCCAAAGTTTGCTGGGATGGGATCGCGCGAGAGCGGACTCACGGCAGCAGCAGCGCCAGGGATTCAGGCCTCCGATCAAACAGAATCAGTGCCTTGCGGCTGATTCAGGCAGGTCACTGCCCTCCGGTTACTTGAAAGAAGCGCGTTTTCGCGGTGAAATCGCTTCTGCGGAGGGGCCTATGGGTCGCATGTTCGGCTTTCTCAGCGTCATCATTGTGATGGCGATTGGGATGTATATCTACTCCAAGCAGATCCAGGGGACGTCTGCGGAAGCCGGGGCGAGCACGCCGCAGGGCGCCATTAACATCACAGGCGTGAAGAGCGATCTGATGACGATCGCCTCGGCCGAGCGGCGATACTTTGCCACCGAAGGCAAATATGCATCGCTCGACGATCTGATTTCGACGAACTACATCACGGTGGCGCGGCAGAGGCCACCGTATAGCTATGCGGTTGAGGTGAGTTCCGGCAGTTTTCGCGTCATAGCCACGCTCTCCGGAGAGAACCTTGCAGGCACTCCTGCGCAGCTTTCAGTAGACGAGAATATGGAGTTCCAGAGCACCCAATAATCAGGACAGGGAGCGCAGTCTTGAGGTCTCCGGCCCTCCACAGGACAGATGCGCACGTGTTTAGGCGGTTGCCACGAAGTTCCTGAATGCGAACTCGAACCGGTCAGTGTTTGTTCTTGAAGCACCGGAGGGTTGTCTTGAGGGCCCAGTCTCAGAACTTTATAACGATACCGGCCGAGACCCTACCCTGTCTCTCTTGGGTCTCACCGCCGAACTGAGTCAAGAGCCAATCTGCCTGAACCAGGCGGAGTCCGATCCCCTTTCGGAGCCCGATATCCAAGCCGCCGCCAACCAGCATCGCAAAGGCGTTGTCGCTTACCCCTCCACCGGAAATTGTGGCACCACCGAATAAGGCATGCACGAAGGGCTGAACGACCGGCAGGCGCGCTGTGAGCACGGGACCAACGGTGTAGGTATAGACGGTGGAGCTGGTTCGGCGCGAAGTGTATCCCCCACTAAAGTCCCCAGTAATTCCAAGGATGTGTTTGAAGTTTCCAGTCAGTGAAGCGTTCCAGCCCCCGGCGTTATAGTTGGGCTGTAGATGGTCGAACTGGGCTCCTCCGTAGATCTCTACTCTCTGCGCAAATGCGGACCCGCACAGCAGGAAGGCCAGCGTGATTGCGAGTGTGACTTGATTCTTCATAGAATCCGTCCTTCTGAACTACCGCACAGCCGTATAAGCTTTTGATCACTTTCAGTACTAACCACCGTCGAGCCTAGGCTGCTCGTCCGGTCATGAAACCTGTCAAAAGATATAGCCGGGCCGTCACCTCCGCCATGCAGAACTCATCCCATCTGTCACAACAGTTGCATCGTGTCTGCTGAAGGAATCGACTGAGCCAAAACTTCTTGACTGTCTAACTATCTAGATTCCCTCGCTGGCTCAGGATTCTTGGAGCTCTTAGAATGCTGCCTTCAGCATCGCAGTTCCATGAATGAGCCGAGGTGGGGATGATGAACCGCCTGTTTCTCGGGTTTTTCGTTTTCTTGAGTCTTTTTTCTCTGGGTGCCCAAACAGCCTCTTGGCAACCATCGCCCGGACATACACAACTGCCGATATGGCCGGGTGCGGCGCCGGATGCACAGTCTGTCCCCGGGCCGGAGTTCGCCACGACAAAAGGGAACAAGCCGGTCGCCGGAAGGCCATGGGTCGAGGTGGATAACGTCTCGCAGCCTACGATGACCGTCTACTCCCCGGAAGGAAAGAATACAGGCGCTGCGGTGGTCGTATTTCCAGGCGGTGGCTATGTGAGACTGGCAATCGATCTTGAGGGCACGGAGGTTTGCGACTGGCTAACATCCGCAGGGATTACGTGCGTGCTGCTTAAGTACCGCGTGCCGAGCCTGCCCTATGACTGGCACTGCGACTGCCGACCCAACGGACTTGCCATATCGACACTCGCGCTGGAGGATGCGCAGAGAACGATCGGGCTCGTACGCCTTCATGCCAACGAGTGGCATATCGATCCTCACAAGATTGGGGTGCTGGGGTTTTCCGCGGGCGGCTATCTAGTCGCAGAGATCAGCACTCATTTTGATCACCGGTTGTACCGCCCTGTCGATGCCTCAGACCAAGAAAGCTGCCGTCCCGATTTTGCCGTCGCAATCTATCCCGGGCATCTGTGGACGGAAAACAACCTTGGGTTGAATCCGAGCATTCGCGTCACTCGCCAAACTCCAGCTACATTTCTGCTGCAGGCGGAAAATGACCCAATCGATCCCGTACAGAACTCACTGGCCTACTGGGCCGCGCTGAAACAAGCTGGCGTTCCGGTGGATATGCATCTGTACGCGGAAGGTGGTCATGCGTTTGGGCTGCGGCGTACTGAGTTTCCGATTACGGAATGGCCCAAGCTGGTAGAGAGGTGGCTGCTAACGATTGGAATTATCCCGAAGTAGGCACTGCGCGAAAAAAACGGAGGGGCAGCATCGATTGCACCTTGATGAAAAATCCCCGATAGCACTCAAAAATGATGCGCGACAAATTTATAATGTTGGTTTGGGCGATTGTTGGGCTGATTGCACTTGGCCCCGCGATGTGTTTCGTCTTCTTAGGCATCATTTTGTCGCTCAGGTTCTCGGCGGACCTGCCCAACGCGCTTGCAAATCCCAACGGATATACGCTTCCTTTTGTTGTCCGAACAGTGAGTCAGGCAGTCGGAGGGTGTGCCGGATTGCTTGCCGCTTGGATGGGGATACTGATTCCGAGAGAATTGCAAATTCGTCCGAATCTAAAACGAATTTTCCTTGTGTTTGCTTGTGCTGGCGTTGCTGCTATGTGCGGGTACATTCCAGAAGAAGGGTGGCGACATCTGACGCTCGCCCGCGAGTGGATAATGCTGGGGCCTGTGGTTGTAGGGCTCCTTGGTTTATATCGAGTTTTTTGCGGCAAGCCGTCCCATTGGTTGTGAAGAGAAGTCTCCTCAATCGAGTATTGAAACGGACGGCCTGTCATTGGCTGCGATAAATCCTCATCGCGCTCATCTTCAGCAGCCGAGGGGGAAACGAGTGGTACCGTGAAACAGCAAAGGGCTAGCGTGAAGATGTTCTGGGGAATTCTGCTTCTAATACTGACCCCGGTGTTCTTGTTTTTAAGGCCTATCACCAAAGCAGCCGCTCTCCGCGATCTTCTGCTAGTGATTTGGTGGGCCTTCGTACTCTGGCTCTTGGTCACTGGCATGAAAGAATCGAGGCCTACGGATTCAAAGTAGCCTGCGACCAACCGTTGATAAATCACTATTCCACGCATTGACGACGCTGGAGCACGGTTAGAGTACGTACATCCGAAGCATCCACCAGACAAGTAGAATCGCGACGACGACGCCGGCGATGTGAACGATCCAGTCGCCGGCGGTTTTCGGTTTGCCAAAATTGAACATTCTGCAATGGTAGCAGGCGGCCGCGCGAGTGCCGGAACATCTCCGTTTCACTCAAGGGCAGGTTTTTCGGGGGAAGGATTGGAAAAGATGGAGCGGGAGACGGGGATCGAACCCGTGACATCCAGCTTGGGAAGCTGGCGTTCTACCGCTGAACTACTCCCGCTCAGCCGGGGAACGACCTTAGCTTATCATCCCCCATCGACGCTCACAACCGTTTGTGAGAGACGAGATGCGGATGCGGATGCGGCTAGAAAAATCTCGACCACTAAGGACACTAAGGATCACTAAGGAAAACCTCTACATATGACGGCTGCGTGATACTCGTCACCTCCGTGTTCGTTTCTCTGCCGTTACTGGCTCGTGAACTCCTCCTATCGTTCGTGTTTTAATGTCGGCCTGTGGTTCAATTCTGGTTCGACTTCAGGAGACTATGCCAACTTCACACACTGCGGCTTCGCGCCGCAAATTCCTGCAAGCTGCGCTGACTACCGGTAGTGCCGCCGCCCTGTTCCCTGCTCTTAGCGCAGGCCGAGCAAATTCTTTTGCGAGCGAACCGGCGACTCCTGAAGTAAAGGCCTTTGAACTGGAGGAGATTACGATCCCGGAACTGCAGGAGGGGATGAAGTCGGGCAAGTATACGGCGCGATCGCTGGTTGAGAAATATCTTGAGCGGATTGAGGAGGTCGATACTCCGCGTACAGACAAGCGCGGCCCCGCCATTAACGCGATTATTGAACTCAATCCGGATGCGCTCTCGATTTCCGATGCGCTCGATCAGGAGCGCAAGGCGAAGGGGCCGCGGGGACCGCTGCATGGGGTTCCGGTGCTGATCAAGGACAACATCGATACCGCCGACAAGATGATGACCACGGCCGGGTCGCTGGCGTTGGTCGGGTCGAAGCCGGCTAAAGATTCGTTTGTGGCGCAGAGGTTGCGGGCGTCGGGTGCGGTCATTGTGGGTAAGACCAATCTCAGCGAGTGGGCGAATATGCGGTCGAGCCACTCGGTCAGCGGATGGAGCGGGCGCGGTGGGTTAACGAAGAATCCTTACGCGCTGGATCGCAATGCGTGCGGATCGAGTTCGGGCACCGGCGCGGGCATCTCGGCCAACCTCGCGGCGGTTGGCATTGGAACGGAAACGGATGGGTCGATTGTGTGTCCGTCGTCGTCGAACGGGCTGGCCGGGATCAAACCGACGGTGGGATTGGTTAGCCGCACTGGCATCATTCCGATTTCTCATAGCCAGGACGGCGCCGGTCCGATGTGCCGAACCGTGCGCGATGCGGCGATTCTGCTGGGGGCGCTCGCTGGGATCGATCCGGAGGATGCAGCGACGGCTGCTAGCGCCGGAAAATCGCAAGCCGACTATGTGCAGTACTGCGATCCCAATGGGCTTAAGGGTGCGCGGATCGGGGTGGCGCGTAAGTATTTTGGATTCAGCGAGGCCGTCGACGCGCTGATGGAGCAGTCGCTATCAATGATAAAGCAACACGGGGCCACGCTGGTCGATCCCGCAGACATTGAAACTTTCGGCAAGTTCGACGAGAGCGAGTTGCTGGTCTTGTTGTATGAGTTAAAGGCTGACCTCAACTCGTATCTGGCACGGCTCGGCCCAGGCGCGCCGGTGCACACACTCCAGGACATCATTGATTTCAACAACCGCAATCGCGCGAGAGAAATGCCCTACTTTGGGCAGGACTTATTCATGAAAGCGCAGGCGAAAGGACCCTTGACCGACAAGGAGTATCTGGATGCCGTGGCGAAGAATCATCAGTTAGCCGGCATTGAGGGGATCGACGCATTGATGGATAAGCATCGGCTGGATGCGATCGTGGCGCCGACTGGTGGGCCGGCGTGGCTGACTGATCTGGTCACCGGCGATCATTTCGCGGGAGGCAGTTCGAATGCGGCGGCGGTCGCGGGTTATCCCAATCTCAATGTGACCGCGGGTTTTGTATCTGGACTTCCGGTCGGGATATCGTTCTTTGGACGGGCATGGAGCGAACCTACTCTGATTAAGTTGGCATACTCGTTCGAGCAAGCCACCAAGGCGCGGCAGCCGCCGCGATTCCTGCAGAGCATCGGATCGTAGAGAGCCATTCGGGATAAGGTCAGGATCGTGGAAGTAAGGAGGAGGGTCCGCAGGTGACCGTTCTTGGTTCGCATCCATCCGCATTTCGTCTAATTGCGCAGTTGTTCCTCGCATCGCTGCTTGCGGGCGGCGTTGCGTACGGGCAGGCTTACTCCACTGAACGGGAAGTTCGGGTTCCGGGCTTACGGGCGCCGATGGCGCGCTCTCACGATCCGGGCGTTGTACTGCTGACCTCGCTCGATATCTTGCTCAACAACAAGGGCGTGTGTTGTGGGAAAGACTCCGCACTCGCGGATAGCGCCGAAAAGGCCGACCCGTTGTCGCTCAAGGACGTAGCCGCGAAGTTGCAGGGGCGGCATCTGCTGAGCGACGGCCGTCCGATCATGGTCACGGCGACTTACCTTGACGCTCAGGCGGTCAATGGCGCTCTGCTAATCGCTACGCTCCGGGAGAAGCATGCTCTGCTGCTGGGATGGAACTCTCATCTGTATGTCTGTTATGGAGTGACTTACCGGGAAGATTACGATGCGAACGGCGGTCTGATGGATACAGTTCTGAGGTTTCGGCTGATCGATCCGCGGTACTCGGATTCCCAGCGTGAAGTGCTGTTTGACCGGTCAACGGACGACTGGGGCAGGGTTCAGGGGATGCTGTGGCTGTCGTTCGCGATGCAATAGGGTGCATTATTTTCTAATCTTCGTCTTCTAATCTTCCACTACTCTTTACATTCCCATGTTAGCCTCTACTTATGAGGGGGTAATAAATGACAAACCTGAACAAGGTAGTCTCTTCCCTGCGGAACGAGTACTCCCGTCTCCAACAAGAGATGGACAGAGTGGGGAAGGCGCTGGATGCGCTGGGGCACGCCGGCGGGAAATCGCTCAAGAGGACAGGACGTACCTTGAGCAAAGAAGCCCGCAAGCGGATCGCCGACGCGCAACGACTACGCTGGGCGAAAGTGCGGAAGCAAGCCGCCAAGCTAGTCAAAGCCTAACCGCAGTCATTTTCGCAAACACCGCCGACGGCCTCGTTCGCAACTTTCCCCAAGAACCTTACGGGCGAGGTCGTAAGCGGAATCTGATCGAGAATCCTCCCGAAATGCCATTTCCTGGACGCTCCCGATCTCCGGCCTGGATGCTGCTCGTTCTTCTTTCTCTAGTATTGAGCGCGCCGCTGGCCGCCGAACAGATTTCTCTGCAGGCCATCGTCACGCCTTCTACGGTGATCCTGAAGGACGGACGGCCCATCCCTTTTGCAGTGCACGGATTCATTGAGTTCCAGACGCTGGCAGAATTGTTCCCTTACATCGACTCACAGACACAGCGCTGGCAAGGGCGCAGCGAATTCGGGAAGGTTCAGCGAGAGGCGCTGGCCCGAGAACTGTTGCGGCGCGGCGTCGAGAGCCGAATTGTTTCGATGGCTGACGAGCGTCCGCTGGAAGCGCTGATCACTCACACCAGAGAGGAATTAGAGCAAGCGCTCGCCCGCGTGCAGGAACCGGTGCCTGCTGGTTACGCTGAAGCGTTTCTCGCTGTACAGGAAAAATGGAAACATGCGATCAATTGCTGGAGCGCCTCTCCGTCGATTCCGGCGCGTGTGTTGTCGAATTGGTATCCCATTGAAGAAGGCATTCAACTCTACGGCGCGACTTATGATTCGACGGAGCATTTCTGGCAGGCGGTGAAATATCATCCGGAGATCACGGTAACTCAACTGAAAGAGTTGCTCGCCGTTTTCCAGCGCAAGGACTGGAGCCAATGGCTGGCGCGGCTGGGTGCCGATCCGGATTTGTATTTGCCCAACGCTTATGCGGTGGAGTTCCTGCGGCACAACCTCACGCAAGAACGGCTGCGTTGGTTTCAAAATGAGTTAGCGGGACATGACCTGCATGCCGGCGATCATGCCCGCATGGTTCAAAGACGGCGTGGGACTCCATTTCGTTTTACCGCGTTTGAAGAGAAGGTGCTGTGGGGCGACCTGGCCGACCTATTTCATCTGGTTTACGTTTTCTCTGCTCCGGATGATACGTTGCGAAGCACGCTCGCCGACCGGCACTTTGACGGCATATATCTGGGCGAGCGCAAGATGGGTTTTATCAGCGAAGAGTTCCGCTCGCTGATGCTGGAAATCTGGAAGGTCAAATACCTGCAAATGGCGCGGTTTCGCGAGGTGATCGCGTCGATTCCCAGGGAGATCCGGCTCGAACATTTCTTGAACGACGGCGATTCGCCTGACATTCCGATCCCGATTTATGTGGGATATCTGAACCAGATGCGGGATCTGGCGGTCGCGTCAAGCCGGTAGCGATCTCCGGATCGTTCTGCTTTCTAGGTTGCAACCAGGTATTCGCTCGTCACCAGGCCACTCGGATACTGCCGCGTCGCAACGTGATGGAGGTGGATATCGGCGGACAGCATTCCGAAGAGCGGGATTCCTTGTCCGATCAGCACCGGAACACGAGTAATCACGAGACGTTGGATCAACCCAGCGCGCAGGAATTCTTGAATCGTGATTCCACCATCGATATAGAGATTGTGGGCGCCGGTGGCTGCGAGTCGGGCAACGATCTGGGCCGGAGGGCCGGCCATCTGCTCAACCACGCCTCCGCTTATGACAGATAAATCGACGGGCCGACTGCTCAACACCACTACACGCTTTTTGCCATAGGGCCAAGGATCAAGGGATAGAACTGTCTCGAAAGTCTTGCGCCCGATGACGATGGCGTCGATGCTGGCGATGAATTCATCATAGCCATGAGGTTCGCCGCCGTCTGGCGGCAGGAAGTCGAACGTGCCGTCCAGTCGCGCAATAAAACCGTCGAGGCTGGTTCCGACAAAGACCGATATCATGGCGAGCCTGTTCTCGTTCGCGGCCGCTGGGATTTCTTGACGGTAATCCTCGTCGACCCAGTTGACTATGTCCAGCGGAACCACTTCAGCGCGAGCACGAACGAAATTCCGCCCCAGAGAGCCAGAATCAACAGGCGCGGCCACTGCTGCAGCAATGGCGTGCCTTCCAGGATGCTGGCTCGCAGAGCGTCGTTGAGCGCGGTGAGAGGTAACGCCTTGATTAACGGATGAATGACAGCCGGGAATCGTTCGTAAGAAAAGAACACGCCGGAGAAGATCCACATGGGCATCATGACCAGGTTGATGAGTCCGCTGATGCTCTCGATCTTCTGCGCGCGGCTGGCGGTGAGCAGGCCGATGCCGCCGAAGGTGAGCGATCCCAGGCCACCGAGAAGAGCGATCGAGAATATCGACCCGAGAACGCGCATGTGGAAGAAGATGACCCCGAAGACCAGGAGCAGGCCGATCTCGATGACCATGAGCAGAAGGCGGCTGGTCATGATCGCGAGCAGGAAATCGCCGCGGCGCATGGGCGTGCCCACGAAGCGCTTGAGGAGTTTGCGTTGACGCATATCGACGAGCGCGAAGCCGATGCCCCACATGCCGGAGTTCATCAGGTTCATGCCGAGGAGGCCGGGGATGAGGAAGTCGATATAGCGCGAACCGGGCTCGGAGGAGGTGACGCCCTTCGCGGCTACGACATCTTTACGTCCGGCAGCGGATTGCAGGGCGTCATTGACCTCGGTCCTGGCGAGCACACTTTCGGGGCGCGCGGGGTCATAGCGATACTCGAGGCTGCCATTGCCGTTGGGTTCGATGACGAGATCGAACTTGCCGAGGCGAAATCCTTTTTTCGCTTCGTCGGCAGGCAGGGTCTGCGTTTTGAAGAGATCATGCTGCGGCGAACGCGCCAGGAGAGACTGCGCATCTTCTGACCCGGCACCCGCGACGATCGCGACGCGGACGGCGTCTGCGGGTTTGTTGCGGAAAGCAATTCCGAGGCCGAGCGCCAACAGCAGCGGGAAGACGAATACCCAGAAGACCACCTCCGGCTCGCGCTTCAGTTCCAGCATGCGGGCCATCAGCAGATGGCTGTAGCCGGCCCAGCGTCCGTTGCGCTGGGGCGGAGAGGGTGGCGGCGTTCGCGTTTTGGTCACCGGAGTTACTTGCGCAATGCTCATAGCGTAATAGACGACGAGTTACCGGGCCTGCGGCTTCCATTTATTCAGGAAATCCAGCAAGACTTCCGAGGTAAGACCGCGGGCATCTTCGAATTCACCATTCTTCTGGCTGACCACGAGTTTGCCGTCGCTGTCCGCGACCGCTAAGGCGGGGATGCCCTTGTTCAGCGGGATCTGGTATTGCTGCACCAGATCCGCGTTCTTTTCCTCGTCCGGCCCTAGGTCGACGTGCACCACTTCGTAATTGGCTGCGAGAACGGGCGCCAGATCGGGACGCTGGAAGGCGAGATCGAGGACGTGGCAATCGAAGCACCAGTTCGCGCCGAAGACCAGCAATAAACGCTTGCGGCCGAATGTAGCTTTTTCTTCGGCAGCTTTAAGCTCGGCATGGGTGTCGGCGGGATAGAGGTTTTTCTTCATGTCCGACGGTTGCTTGAGATGTGGTGCGTCGGTGCGCTCCACAGAAATCAGGCGCCACTGATCTCCCTGCTGCTGCCACGACTGGTCATTGGTGAGGGTGACAGTTTGGCCGTTGGGCAGGCCGGATACAATCTCGGCGCGAAAAATGTAACTGATGTGCCCGTGGCGCGGTTCGTTCCGAACCACTTCGGTTCGCATGGAGCGCGGCTTCAGGGCGAGCCAGAAATTGATGTCGGCGTCGACGGTGCTTCGCGTGGTGCCGATGAAAATCTGCGCCGCGGGATCGGTGCTATAAAGCGCATTGAGTGCGGTTGCGTTGCCGTCGAGAACCGCGGCCTTCCATTGCTCAAACGGAGGGAAAGTTGCGGCGGGTTCCGCCGTCTGACCAAAGAAGGAGGACACGGCGAACAACAGCAGTACCATGGCTGAAAATCGGAGCCCTCGATTCATCTCTCACCCTCTGTCGCTTGCTGCTGGTCGCCTGCCATTTTTCTCTGCATTATTCTTCGCGCAAATGGCGCCCGGTTAATCGCACAAAAACATCTTCCAAGCTGGCCTGGCGCGTGGTCAGATGCTGCAGCTGACTTCCCTGCTTGTCGATCGCATCGAGCAGAGCGGGAATCGTCAGGTGCGGTTGCTTGACGTTCAGAGCCACCAGGCCGTCGTCCTCGCGAACCGATTCGACGCTGGGCAAGCCGTTCCAGGCCTGCAACGCTGCGCCATCGGAGCCGCCACTGACTGAGAACTCCACGACATGATGCCCGCCGAGGCGTTCAATCAAGTCGGCGGGTGAGCCCTCGGCAATGATCTGGCCGTGATCGACGATAGCAAGGCGGTCGCAGAGGCGCTCGGCTTCGTCCATGTAATGGGTCGTGAGCAGAACGGTGCCGCCGTCGCGCTGGAATGTGCGGATGATGTCCCACAACTGGCGGCGACTTTGGGGATCAAGTCCTGTCGTCGGTTCGTCGAGAAACAGAATCTTGGGATTGCACACCAGCGCCGTCGCTACTGCCAGGCGCTGGCGCTGTCCGCCGGAAAGCTTGCCCACCCAGGAATCGGCCTTCTCGGTGAGTTGGAGCTGGTCGAGTACTTCGTTCGACGAGCGCGGCTGGCGGTAAAAGCTGGCAAACAGTTCGATGGTCTCGCGGACCGTTAGCTTTTCCGACAGGCGCGTCTCCTGCAGGGAGATGCCCAGCCACTCGCGCATTTCACGCTCATTCTCGCGCCAGGTGTGTCCGAGGATTGAGACTTGTCCTGAAGTTGGTTCAAGTAAACCTTCCAGGATTTCGATCGTGGTCGTCTTCCCCGCCCCGTTCGGTCCGAGCAGGCCGAAGCACTCGCCGGTCTGGATTTCGAGGTTCAGGCCGCGGACAGCTTCGACTTTGCCGTCGTAGGTCTTGCGCAGATCGCGGCACTGGATGGCTACGGGCACGCTGGCATTCTAACGTAGAGGAGACCCCGCCCGTCTTTCACATGTAGGCAGGATTTTCCACAACGTTCTCTCGGCTAAAATACCGCATCGCGGTGACCTTATCCCGCATCTTTTTGCCTATGCGCATCCCACAGCGCGGCTTTACTTGACGGCGTTCCCTCTAAGACGCCCGTGTGTCGTTTCCCAAACCAGTTCTCAGTTTCCAGTTCTCAATTCTCAGTTCTCAGTTGAGGACGTAGTAAGGAGCGCCTATGCTGCGCAAGCTCTGTATCTTGTGGTCTCTGCTGTTTGCTCTCACTCTGGTCTCGGTGGCTCAAGACTCGCGCCACTTCACGTTTCATTACGGCTTTACGGTAAAGAATCTGCCCGCAGGCAAGAAGGTTCGCATATGGATTCCCGCCGCGCAATCGGACGCAAACCAGGAAGTGAAGATCAGCTCTGCAAAGGGTGACCTGCCGTTGAAGAAGACACGGGAGTCGAGATTTGGCAACGAGATTTACTTTGCGGAGGCTGTGAGCGCAACGCAGCCGGAGCTGCACTTCGACGTGGAATACGACGTGGTGCGCCATGAACGCGTGGCGCTAGGCTCTGCTCCGCACCTGACCGCGACCGCCCTCCCAAGGAAAGAACGGCAAGAAGATTTGCAGCCCGACGTGCTGGTCCCAATCACCGGCCTGCCTGCCGACCTCGCGGCCAAGGTGACGGAGGGCAAGGCGCAGCCGCTCGACAAGGCCCGCGCCATCTACGATTACGTCTTCACGACCATGAAGTACGACAAGGCGGGCACGGGCTGGGGACATGGCGACGTGCTCTACGCCTGCGATGCCAAAAAAGGCAACTGCACCGACTTCCATTCCCTGTTCATCGCGATGGCGCGGTCCCAGCGCATTCCCGCCCGCTTCGAGATCGGATTTCCGCTGCCGCCGGACAAACATTCAGCGGAGATCGCGGGCTACCACTGCTGGTCCGATTTCTACGTCGATGGAAAGGGATGGATTCCGGTCGACATCTCCGAGGCGTGGAAGCACCCGGAAAAACGCGACTACTTCTTCGGATCGCACGACGTGAACCGGGTTCAGTTCAGCATGGGGCGCGATCTGCGTCTGAATCCTCCGCAGGACGGCAAGCCGCTGAACTACTTTGTTTACCCTTACGTGGAAGTGGACGGCCAGGAGTATTCCAATGTTTCGCTGGCCTTCTCGTTTGCCGATACGCCGGTGGTAGCGATGAAGTAGGGTTCTATCTTTGCTATCTGTGGCCGGCTACTAAATCCCCAGGGCCCTGGCCTCCCGGCTGCTGAACATCGGGTGGTGTCGCGACTGGGACCGGGGAGATTCCGTCGGAAGGTTTCGGGGCGTTGTCCGAGTCTTCTCCCGGACGGCGGAGGCTGGGGGCGTTCGGGGAACGGTCCTGGTCCTTCTTCGCCTCGGTATCTTTGTCGGGCTTCTCGAGGATCACTTCTTTTTCGGTGCGCACGATCTTCTGGCCGCCAACTTTCATAATTTCGAGGCGCACAACTTCGTCGCCCACGATACGAACGAACTCGACATCCTGCGGCGGGTCGCCGTAGATCCATTCCTCGTATTCCGTCTCACCATCTCGCTCGCGCACCTTCTTGGGCGCCTTGCCTTTGGCGTGCAGCACCATCTCGGTATTCATTCCCACCAATACCTGGTGCGCCTGAATCGCCGCTTTCACTTTCGGAGGGACAGTATCGAGATACGCTTCCTCTTTGTTGCGGGCATTGAAATCGAGGACGGGATAGAGCAGGTCGCGCAATTGCCGGGCGGTCATTTCCGGAACATATTTATCGAAGTAGACGTCAAGATAGGTACCGTGGGGATTCTGCGCCGCCTGATCCGGACCCGTCTGTACCGGGGTGCCATTGGCGCCCTCAACCTGGATATGCTCGTACCACTTCTTGCGATGAATCGGGCCGCCATTGATGTCGAAATGAATGTGGTCGTCTTTGATATGGACGTAGGAAATGTGGGCGGGATCTCCGGGCTTCACCGCGGGTCCATAGATCGTCAAGGCTTGCTGCAACTCCGCACCGTTCGGTGAAGCTACACCGTCTTTCAACTTGATTCCTTTGGTTCCCATGGGAAAGAAGGTCCGCGCGTAGACGATTTGAGTCTCGAAGTCGCGGATGATCTCGATCCGCGTCTGCTTCGACATGCGGGGGGCATCGGCAGGAATAGGCGGCGCGGGCGTGGAATACCTCGGCGTTTGGGCAGTCGCTGCCGGGGCCGGCGCTTGGTCTGGAGACTTTGTGGGATCAGTGTCTTGTCCGCTGACAGAGACGGCACACAGAAAAACGGGAAGGAACAAGAGGGACGCGACGTGAAGACGCTGCATAAACCACCCCAGGGTCACTTGCGGTCATTATAGCGCGGCGCGCAACCCCAAGAGGACATTTGGTTGGGACTCAACCGGAGTCCGCACCTCGGTCGGAAGCCTTTCTAAAGACGGCGTGCGGCGCGGCGTTCGGAGGCCCTTCCGGGGATTGACAGCTCCCTGATTTTGCGACAGACTCGTTGCCACTCGCGGCTTCGTCTACACTGGCCAACTCCGATCGCTAGGGCCGTGCCATGGACAATTCGCCGCTTTCAGTCTTCTCAACCTCATCTGTAACCAACGTTGAAGCACTGCCGGTTTCGCTACGCCGCGGGCAGCTGGAGCCACCGCAGGCTTCCGACCCGGTTGCGCTCGTGGAAGTGCTGCGGCAGGCAGTCGATGGGGGCACGCGTTCCACAGAGTCGATCCTGCGGGCGATTGCCGATGCAGCGCGGGTGCTGACCGGCGCGCACGGAGCGGCGCTGGCCTTGCGAACCAACGGCGTGATTCAATGCCGGGCACGAAGCGGGGAAATCGCTCCTGAACTGGGCTCGGCTCTGAATGTGGAGTCAGGGATTTCTGGCGAGTGCTTGCGCAGCGCGACCATCTTAGTATGCAACGACGCCGCCACTGACCCGCGCGTAGATTTTGAAGCCTGCTTTCACCTGGGAGTGCGCTCGATTGTGGTTGTGCCCTTACGCGGAGCCATGGGGATTGCCGGAGTCATGGAGGCCTTCTCGACTCGCGGGTATGCCTTCGGCTCCGAACAAATCGATACCCTGCGAGCGTTGGCTGAGATCGCAGAGATCGCTTACGATCGCGAAGGCCGAGTTCCGAAGCCGGCTGCGCCTTCCGTAAATGCGGCAGGCAGACTGTCCGCGCTGTTCGCTGCTCCGAGCGTTGCGACGCAACCATCCACTTCTCCGGATGTCGAGGAACAAACTGGTGCCGCCAAGTTCTCCGGCGAATATTCCCCGAAACGGAGCTATTGGATTCCGGCGGTTGTAGCCGTCGCGTTGCTCCTCGTAGGGATAGTGGCGTGGTGGAGTTGGCGGGACTCCGCGAGCGAAATCGCAGCCAGTGAAGCTCCGGTATCGTCCTTCAACCAGCCCGAGGAAACTTCAGGCAATGCCGCGCCTCGCGTCGTACCGCTGAAACCCGACGCGGCCATCGTCAGTCAGCCGTTGGACTCAATGAGGACGAAGGGCGTGCTGCAAAATGCTGCCGCGATTGATCCGGAAATGACCGCCTCTCGTTCGTCAAACCCCGCTCCCAGTGCCGCCATAGACACGGTGGAGGCGATTCCAGTGAAAGCGGCCGCGGATTCCGAGAGTGCGAGTTCGGTCAGTGAGCCGGCTCCCATAGTCGAAGTGACGCCATCCACTACTGCGGAGAATCTTGCGGGGCTGAGTTCTGCTCCGGCTGCGTTGCCGGCGTTTGGGGCTAAGGTTTCGACCGGTGTCATCGAAGCAACTCTGATCGAGAGGGTGAATCCTGTGTACCCTGCTGAGGCTCGGATCCAGCGACTTGCGGGGTTGGTGAGCCTTGACGCCACTGTCGCCGAGGATGGTTCGGTCCACGATATAAAGGTCATCAGCGGACCGGCCCTGCTTGCGTCCGCCGCCATCTCGGCTGTCAAACATTGGCGTTATAGTCCATCGACCCTCGACGGAAAACCTATCGAGGTCCAGAAGCGAATCACGATTGTCTTCAAGTTGCCGTGAGATCGTGAGCCTAAGGATGACGACCTGACGCAGAGAGAAAGCAAGCGAGGACAGCAGATTCTTACACCTTCTAGACCAAATTCCTAACCGAGCTGGTTTCTAGACGATGTTCAACGCCTTCTTGATGGTGCCGCGCTCTTTCTGGATTTTTTCCTGGAGCAGCGTGATGGCGTAGATAAGCTGCTCGGGACGAGGGGGGCAGCCCGGGACATAGATGTCGACGGGGATGACCTGGTTCACGCTCTGCACCAGCGCGTAGTTTTGGAAGACTCCGCCTGAAGTGGCGCAGGCACCCATCGAGATGACCCACTTAGGTTCAGGCATCTGCTCCCATAACTGGCGAATGACGGGAGCCATCTTGTTCGAGACGCGGCCGGCGATGATCATCAGATCGCTTTGCCGCGGCGAGGGACGGAATACCTCGGCGCCGAAGCGGGCGATGTCGAAGCGCGCCGCTCCCATAGACATCATTTCAATGGCGCAGCAGGCCAGGCCGAAGGTCATGGGCCAGATGGAACTCTTGCGCATCCAGTTGACGGCCGAGTCCATCGTGGTGAGGACCAAGCCCTCCGGCGTGGGATTGCCGAAGGTGAGGTCCCTGACGGTCTTAGTGCCGTTTTCGATGTCGACGTAGGGTCCGAAGTTTAGTTCGCGAGCCATAAAAACATTCTAAACCACAGAGGACACGGAGGACACTGAGGACACTGAGGAGAACTGTATCTTTACGGATTCACCACCACTTTGCCAAACATTCGACTCTTCTCTAGATACTCATGCGCCGCTCGGAGTTCACCGAGCGGGAAGGTGCGGTCTAGTACCGGCTTCAGGCGGCCCGCGAATATATGGCCTAGAACTTCGTGCAGTTCGGCCATCGTCCCCATGTAGGAACCGAGCAGGGTCAACTGGCGCGCGAACAGATGACGGAGATCGAGGCCCACGGCAGGTCCGGTCGTGGCGCCGCAGGTCACCAGTTTGCCGCCGCTCTTGAGGGATCGTAGGCTCTCGTCCCAGGTGGCGAGGCCCACGTGTTCGACCACGATGTCGACGCCTTCTTTGTTCGTGATCTTGCGGACGTCCTCGGAAATTTTCTGTTTGTAATGATTGATTCCGAAATCAGCACCGAGCGCGCGTGCTTTTTCAAGTTTCGCCTCGTCGCCTGCGGTGGTGATGACGCGGCAGTGAAACATCTTGGCAATCTGGATGGCGGCGATGCCCACGCCGGAACTGGCGCCCAACACCAGCACGGTCTGACCGGGGCGTACGGCGGCCAAGCCCACCAGCATGTGCCACGCGGTCACGAACACCAACGGGACGCTGGCTGCTTGATTGAAATCGAGCGCGTCGGGAATGGGGATGACACTGGCCCACGGCACGGCGATCAACTCGCAGTTGCCGCCGTCGACGGCGTTGCCCAAAACGGTGAACTCGCGGCAGTGGTTTTGCAGGCCTGCGAGACACTTCGGGCAGTGTCCGCAGAAGTACATCGGAGCGACTATGACGCGCTGGCCGACGGTGAGTCCGGTGACGTATTCGCCGATCTCTGCGATCTCACCAGCGACGTCGCTGCCGAGGATGTGCGGCAGTTTCACGCCCGGCAAACCTTTGCGGACCCAGATGTCGAGGTGGTTGAGCGAGCAGGCCTTGACGCGCACGAGCACTTGATCTTTGCGGGGCTGCGGGTCGGGGATGTCTTCGTACGTCAGAACTTCGGGACCACCGAACTGATGAATGCGGACGGCTTTCATGGCGCTGTTCTCCTCGTGCTGTTCAGTCGCTCACTTCTAACTCAGTGCTCTAAGCATGTTTTCCCTGCTTCCACATTTCGCAGGATATCCCAAACAAGATCACATAGGATTGCGGCTGTGCGGCTTTCGCGACGTGTCAGTTTACCGGTTCTGACTGACTCACTGTCGAGCTTCGCTCGACGGACAGCCGATGGCGGCTGTCCCCACACGAGCCCATCCGAAACTTGAGCCTCCTGACTGCATTGACTCTGCCCTGTTAACCGACTGATAATCATCCTGTAAGGGCTGCATGGACATCTACGAACAGATCGTCGAGCTTCGCCGCAGTGGACGCCGCGGGGCCGTGGCCACGATCGTCAACGTGCGCGGCTCGATTCCGTCGTTCAAGACTGCGAAGATGCTGGTGCGCGACGACGGCTCGATTGTGGGCACGATTGGTGGCGGATGCGTTGAGGCCGATGTCTGGCAGGCGGCGCGCGAAGTCATGGAATCGGAGAAGCCGCGAACCTTAAAGTTCGACTTGAACCAGGATCCGAAGTACGACACGGGGCTGGTTTGCGGCGGGATGCTAGAGGTTTTCGTGGAGCCGGTGCTGCCTCCAGCATTACTTTATGTATTCGGAGCAGGTCACTTAGCACTAAGCCTTTGCCAGACGGCAGCGAGCGCTGGGTTTGATGTGACGGTGACGGACGATCGGTCTTCTTACGCGACGAAGGAACGCTTCCCTGCCGCACACGAAGTTCATGCGCTCGATTTTGACGAGGCCATGCAGAAACTCGATCCAAACGAGTCTTCCTACATCGTGATCGTGACGCGCGGACATCGCGACGACATGCGGATTCTGCGCTGGGCGGTACAGACGCAGGCTCGTTACGTGGGGATGATCGGTTCGAAGCGCAAGGTGATCGAAATTTTCAAGACGCTGCAGAAAGAGGGCGTGCCCGCGCATCTGTTCGACCGCGTTCACGCGCCGGTGGGTCTCGACATTGGGGCCATCACGCCGGAGGAGATTGCCGTCGCGATTACTGCAGAGTTAATCGCGGTGCGGCGGCATGCCAGCTCTGCCCTGCCCCATCTGAGCTGGTTCAAGGGATCGCGGGAGGAATCTGCTGCGGCCTCTGGCACAGACGCAGTTGAAGAGGCCATCGACGAGGGCGACCACTCGTTGTAGTTTTCCGGCTCACTGACTTTCCTACCGCTTTCTGCTATCTTCCGCAACATGGCACGCTCGCCGAGCTTTGCCGGAGTCATTCTGGCAGCAGGGGAATCCTCGCGCATGGGTACGGACAAAGCTCTGCTGCCCTGGCCACCGCAGGTCGAAGGGCCACTGGCGTCGAAAGACACTTTTCTGTCGGCAGCGATTCGTTCCCTGCTGCTCACCACCGACTACGTCGTGGTCGTCGCCGGCAAGAACGAATCGACCGTGGCACCGATCGCGTATGCCAGTGGGGCGTCGGTTATCGTCAATCCTGACGCCAGCCGGGGACAGTTCAGTTCCCTGCAAGTCGGATTACAGGATGTGCTCAATCATGGCCGGGACGCTGCCATCATCACGCTCGTAGACCGGCCTCCGGTCGGCTCGGGAACGATTCAGTTGCTGAGAGATGCTTTCGAATCCGCTCCGCAGGATGTGTGGGCGGTGATTCCGGAGCTCGAGGGCAAGCACGGGCATCCTTATCTTGTGGGCCGGGAATTAATCGAAGTTTTTCTGCAATCCCCGCCGACTGCCAGTGCACGCGAGATCGAGCATCGATATCAGGATCGCATTCAATATGTCGCCGTGAGTGATCCGTTTGTTGCGTTGAATATCAACACTCCCGAGGATTACGCGGCTTTAGTCCGCGGGGGCTGAAGTCCGAACCGTTTTGGCATGCTTTACGCGGCCCTTCAAGGGCCGCTCTTCCACGACAATGGAAGCGCAATCACGGTACTCAGACAACGGCAACGTGCGGCGGGGATGCAACCCGGCGGCGCCGTAACGCGGTTTTTCCCCCGCATACTCGTTTGGGAGCCTTGCCGGGCGCATCAACCGTGGCTTCGCACTCAATTGCCAACTCAGATACGCGCGGGTTTGCGCATTTCGGTTTCGGCACGTTATCGTCGAAGGGCATGGAAACTTTCGGGGCGCGCGCTCTAAATCCTACCAAGCATGAATTTCTCGAATCGATTCTGCGGCTAGAACCACGCGTGGCGGCATTTGATTGCGACGGCACGCTGTGGTCGGGCGATGCCGGGGAACGCTTCTTCGACTGGGAGATCAAACAGGGCATCGTCACGAACGAGGTTGCTCAGGCGATGCGCGCCCGCTACGTCGAATACAAAGCCGGACGGGTGAGCGAAGACGATATGTGCGGCGAGATGGTCACGATGCATAAGGGAATCACCGAGACTGCCATGATGAAGGCCGCGGCGGATTTCATGGCGCATGCGTTCCCAGGCAAGATCTTCAGCGAGATGCAAGAATTAGTGAATCGCTTGCACGAAAATGGCTGTGAGATCTGGGCCGTTTCGTCTTCGAACGAATGGGTGATTCGGGCGGGCATGAAGGCGTTCGAAATTGCAGAGGAGCGCATCCTCGCGACGAGAGTCGAACTCGAAAACGGAGTGATTACCGACCGACTGGTTCGAGTCCCGTCGGGCGCTGGCAAACCCAAGGCGCTGCGCGAAGTCGTGAAGAAGCAGGTCGACGCGGCTTTCGGCAACTCGCGCTGGGACGCCGATATGCTTGCCATTGCCAAACACGGCTTCGCAGTGAACCCCAATCCCGATCTCGAAGCGGCCGCTCGCCAGCGTGGCTGGACCATCTACTTCCCAGACGGAACCCGCACGTAATCCGTCGTCAAAGCGTTTCCGACCTAGCAACATCCAACGCGACAACCCCGACCGCGAGGCATTTACAATCGAGATCGTATGTACTCGACGCAATTACTCGATCACTTTCAGCATCCGCGGAACACGGGCGAAGTGACGGATGCTGACGCCATCGCACAGATCGAAAACCCGGCCTGCGGGGACGTGCTTCGACTCAGCTTGAAAATACACTCCGGGCGCATTGCGGAGATTCGGTTCAAGGCGCAAGGGTGCGTGCCGTCGATGGCGTGTGCGTCGGCGCTGACGGAACTGGTAGCGGGGCAGACTCTAGACGAAACTCGATCCCTGCACAGAGAAACGTTGATCGCGGCAGTGGGCGGCCTGCCGCAGGCTTCGACCCACGCTGCCCAACTGGCTTTGGACACGCTTGCCGCGGCGCTGCGCCAACTCAAACCCTAGACTCGGCCATGCCTGGCTCCCATCATCCTCGTCGCATTGCATGCCTGCAGCCAAGCGCGACCGTCATTCTCAATGCGGTTGGAGAACTTGGGCGCGTGGTGGCTTGCACGCGGTATTGCGCCGACGTAGTGCCTGAGGTCTCTGACGGTTCGCGATTGATTCTTGCCGACTCGTGGACGGCCGACACCGAACAGATCGTCGCCGCACGGCCCGATCTGGTGATTGCGGCGGTTCCTTATCAAGAAAAGGCAGTCAGCGAAATTCTGAAGGCGGGTGCTCGGTTTCTTGGCTTGGCCCCTAAGACTCTAGCGGACATCTACACCGACATCGCAACGATCTCGGGCGCGGTGGGTGCGATGGATCGCGGAGAAGCCATCATCTCGGCGATGCAGAGCCGGATTGACCAGGTTCGCACTCGAACCGGTAAGAGCGATCGACCGAGAGTGTGGTGTGAGGAGTGGGGTAAGCCGGTGATTGCTTCACAGCGCTGGGTTGGCGAACTGGTCGAGGCCGCCGGGGGCGAGTTCCTGGGCATTCCGGGGCGACAGATCTCGGCTGAGGAGATTCGACAGCTCGATCCGCAAGTTATTATCGCGGCTTGGTGTGGTGCGGGAGATCGCGTCCCGTTGGAGAAGATCGTTGCGGATCGGAACTGGCAGCAGACCTCGGCGGCGCTCGCTGGCCGCGTGTTCTGCATTCGGGACGAATTTCTCAACACACCGGCGCCTACCTTGCTTCAAGGGTTGGAGGCGCTGGCTTTTGCAATCCATCCCGAATTATTTCCTGGCACCAAAGGAATCCGGCAGGATTACTGCGGTTCCTGGTCACAGTCCTGAAAGTTTCGCGGGGTGAGTTAAGATTTCAGTTATGCACGTAACTCGCAGAATCGAAGAAATCCGGCTCGAACTCACTGCGTTGGCGCAGGCAGCCCCCTCTGCGCAGGAACTCATGCAGTCGATGGTGAAACTGCTGCACGAACGGATGCTGAAATATAACTGGGTGGGCTTTTACATGCTGGAACCGGGAGCGCAGCCGCCGATGCTGGTGCTAGGCGCTTTCGAAGGCGCCATGACGCCGCATACGCGGATTCCACTGAATCAGGGCATCTGCGGCGCGGCCGCATCGAGCGGGCAAACGGTCGTGATCGACGATGTGAGCAAGGATCCGCGCTATCTGGCGTGTTCGCTTGAAACCAAGTCTGAGATCGTGGTGCCGGTGTTTGTGCATGGTAAAGTCGTAGGCGAGTTGGATATCGACAGCCACTTCCCGGCCGCATTTACGCCCGAGCATCAGGATCTGGTGCAGCACTGCGCAAAGCTCATCGGAAAGAAACTGGAAGCCTCGGGACAATAAGCGACATTTATGAAAGCCAGCGAATGAGAGTCGAAAAGGGCAAGGTGCGCGCGCCTGAGATCGGGCGGGTCTGGCTGAATTCAACGCCTCTGAGCTTCCGGCAGTTGCGGGGGCGCGTGGTGCTGGTCGACTTCTGGGATTACACCTGCGTTAACTGTATTCGCACGCTACCCTACGTGCAGGCGTGGCACGAGCGCTACAAGGACAAGGGCCTGGCCGTGATCGGAGTGCACACGCCGGAGTTTACTTTTGCGCAGTACGAGTCGAATGTGGAGCGCGGGATTCACGAGTTCGACCTGACGTATCCCATCGTCATCGACAGCGATCGCGAGATCTGGAAAGCGTTTGCGAATCGCTACTGGCCGACCAAGTACCTGCTCGACAAAGATGGGTATCTGCGCTTCGGTCACTTTGGTGAGGGCGGTTATGGGGAGTGCGAGCAGGTGATTCAGGAACTGCTGCGAGAGATTGATCCGAACGTTTCTCTGCCCGCCTTGATGGAGCCCGTGCGGGAAGAGGATCACGTGGGTGCGGTTTGTTATCGCGCATCAGGCGAACTCTACCTGGGAAACCGGCGCGGGCGGATCGGCAACGAAGGCGGGCTCAAGGAAGATCAGATTGCCGACTATGATTTCGCGGGGACTATGGAAGAGAACTTTTTCTACGCGGCCGGACGGTGGGCCTCGACCGCTGAGTACTTCGAGGCGGTGGAATCTGCACCCCATAGTTTGCGATTGAAATGCGACGCGTCCGCCGTAAACTTGGTCATGGCTTCTCCACACGCGCCGACTGCTGAGGTAATCGTTCTGCAGGACGGCAAGCCGTTGACCCGCAAGCAGGCGACGCCAGACATTCGTTTCCGGCCGAGTTCCAACGGAAGCGAACAGAGCTACATCGTGGTGGATTCAGCTCGCATGTATGCACTGGTCGACAACCACGAATTCGGCGAGCATGAACTCGAGCTCCGATGCTCCGAAGGCGTTGCGGCCTTCGCTTTTACCTTCACCAGTTGCGTCGACCCGGTGGCTAGCGCGCTGCAGGCCGCCAGCGTGTCTCAGTCCGGTGTTTCTGAGATATGAAGCGCGTCGTCGCAGGCCTTATCGTCAAAGAAAGCAAGCTGTTGGTCTGCCAGCGCACCCGCCATCAAACGATGCCGCTGAAATGGGAGTTCCCCGGGGGAAAGATCGAAGAAGGCGAGCAGCCTCGCGATGCGCTGCGCCGGGAACTGGAAGAGGAACTCGGAATCCTGGCGAAAGTTGGAGACGAAGTCCGGCGGATTCGGCACGAATATCCAAACGGCGGGATGGTGGAACTGCGGTTCTTTATCGTGCGCGAGTTCGAGCGAGAGCTCGAGAACCGCATTTTTCGCGACATGCAGTGGGCCGAGCCCAAGGACTTGCCGAAGTACGACTTCCTGGAAGCCGACTTGACACTGGTGCGAGAGTTGGCTGACGGAAAACTGCTCTAGCCCGAGCGCAGCGTCCAGAACCACGCGACCGTAAGACCAATCATCACGATCGTCGTGCTCCACGCGACCAGATTAAACAAGCGCGTGTTCACATACTCGCCCATCAACTCCTTTTTATTGATCAGCAGCAGCATGAAGATCAGGACAAACGGCAGCACAACACCGTTGACGACCTGCGACAGCACGGCGATCTTGACGAGCGGCAGGCCAGGGATCAGGACCACCGCGCCTCCGGCAATAATCAGCAAGGTATACAGCCAGTAGAAAGCAGGCGCTTCGCCGAATTTCATCCCGACGCCGGACTCAAACCCCAGTCCTTCGCAAACCGTATACGCGGTAGAGAGAGGCAAGATCGAGGCCGCGAATAAGGAAGCATTGAAAAGACCGACCGCGAACAGGATATAGGCGTAATCCCCGGCCAGCGGCTTCAGAGCTTGAGCCGCGTCGGCGGCATATTTAATGTCGCGAAATCCGTGAACGTAGAGCGTCGCGGCGCAGGCCACGATGATGAACCACGCCACCACGTCGGTAAAGATGCAGCCGGTTACGACATCGAGGCGCGACGCTTTGAACCCACGCCTAGTCACGCCTTTTTCAACGATCGACGACTGCAGGTAGAACTGCATCCAGGGCGCAATCGTAGTCCCGACTACGCCGATAACCATATACAGATACGCTTGCTCGCGAAACGCTTTCAGGGCGGGCGGTTTGAAGGTCGCGATCGTGGCATCTTTCCATGCGGGATGAGCCAGAACACCTGCCACGATATAGGTAATGTAAAAAAACGAGGCGGCGAGGAAGACCTTTTCCACGGTCTTGTATTGGCCTTTCACCACAATCAGCCACACGATGACGCCGCACACGGGCACGGTTGCCAACCGAGGCAGTCCAAAGAGTTCGAGACTAGTGGCGATACCGATGAACTCCGTCACGATATTGCCGAAGTTAGTGATAAGGATGCCGAGCATCATGAGGAACGTGATACGCAACCCGAATTCTTCGCGGATCAGGTCGCTCAAACCCTTGCCGGTGACAGCGCCCATCCGGGCGCACATCTCCTGCACCACGATCAACGACAGCGTAATCGGGATCATGGTCCAGAGGAGAAGATGTCCGAATTGGGCCCCGGCCTGCGAATAGGTCAGGATGCCGCCAGCGTCGTTATCGACGTTGGCGGTGATAAAACCCGGCCCAACGACGGCGAGGAACAACAGGATCCGGGTTTTCGAACGTTTCAGGAACTTCATGCGCACTTGTCGCTGACATATGGATGGAGCGGATTGAGGCCAGGAACGACGCCACAGGATAAACGTATGCGGCGAATCTGACCAAACGAAAAGTGCAGCGCAGGTGAAATTAAAGATGGCGGAGTTGGTGCGGGTGAAAGCGGGCTACTTCCCGACCGGAGGCCCGTTATGAGAAGCGAGGTAGGAGCGCGCGTGGGCGAGTTGCGGCAGATCGGAATCGGCAGACTTCCAGGCCAATAAAAAGTCTGCGTATTCCGTCGTTGCCGATGGTACGTCGCCCGCCTGCTCGCTTGCGATAGCAATGCCATAAAGCGGAAAACCCGAGCGCGGCCGCTCGACGAGTGCTTCTTTGTAGGCCGCCTTCGCGCCAATCCAGTCCGAAGCCGCTAGAAGCGCCGCTGCCTCGGTTTCGCCAACCGGACGAATGTATGCGGGAGGCTCGCGGTATCCCAGGGCCTTCTCTTCCCGCGCGGCTCGAGCGTAGAGTTTCTTTGCCTCCTCGCCGAGCTTCCTTTCCATGAGGAGTCCGGCGCGCAGTTCAAGGGACATGATGGACAGGTTATCTAGCAGCGGGTCGGGCAAAGCGTCAGGCATCACCTGCAGTTTGGGAGGGGCCGCATCCCCGGTCTTCTTCTTGTCCTTGGCTTTAGATGCCTCTTCGTCTTTCAGGCGATTGGAAGTCCGCCACAGTTCGGCATCGAACTGTGCTGATGCCTCCTCTGCGCGCGACCGATCGTGCTGTTCGAGGGCCTGCATGCCCAAAGCGAACTGCGTGAGCGCACGCGCCAGAAACTGCAGATTGGGAAGCGTTGCTGGAGGATTGCTGGACTTCAAGAGCGCGATAATCGTTGTCCAATCCGCAGCCCGCAGCGCGACCGGGAGGCGAGGGTCAAGGCGAGACATCGCGTCGCGCGGCGACCACGGGTACAGTGTGTTTTCCAGTTCACCGCGCGCATCCTTGAGCTTGGCAGACAGCACGGTGGCTTCTGAGAATTCGCCGGCTTCCAGAAGATTCGCAATGGAGTACATCAGGTTGTGCACGTAGTTCCAGTCGTCGTCCACTTTCACGTGCTGCGATTGCATATACTGCTCATCGGCTTTCATGGAGGCCGCGAAAGAATTCTTCGCGCTGGCGTAATCGCCCGTGCGGTAGAAGATGTGCCCGGGCATGTGGACCATGTGTCCCGAGGTGGGCGCAAGACTTCCGAGAATTTCAGCGCTGTGCAGCGCCTGCTCCGGATGGGGGCTGGCTTCGACAGCGTGAATCCAATAATGATTCGCTGCAGAGCTGTCGGGATCTTCCTTTAAGACGTTTTGCAGAATCGCCAAGGCTTCTTTTTGACCTGGCCGAGGCTGGCCATTCTCCTCGTAGCCATCCCTGAGCGCGTCTGCCAGAAAGATTTTGGCCTGCATGTCGTGAGGATTGTCCTTGACCAGCTTGCGGTAGAGGCGACGTTCCTCGGACTCCTGACTGCCCTTTCCCTTCTTCTCAGACGTCGAAGATTTCTCGGCAGCGGCAGCGGCGGCGCTGGCTTCGATATACAGGCGCTCTGCCTTGCCCGCATGGCTTTTGAGACTGACGGCCTTCGTCAACGCCTGGTTCGCATAGTATTTCGAGTTACTGTGGGCGAAGATCTCTGCTTGGTAGATGCCCCAATAGCACATCGCACACTGCGGATCGATGCGCACACTCTGCTCGAAGGCGCGCAGGGACTCGTAGTCCCAAAAGTCGTGAAGTAAATTCAGGCCCTGGTCGAACCACAACTGCGCCTCGGGCGTGGACGAAATGCGGATGTGCGAGTTTCCGATGCCGGTTAGTCTCTGAGGCGGAGGCAGCTTCTCCGGAGCGAGGGCATCCCGAGTATCCATCGGGTGACAAGCCATGGCGTTCTGCGCCGACATCCAGATCGCGCAGAGCAGGATGAGCCATGCTACAAGGATGACGCCGCGCCAAGTTTCATCATTTTTGCGAGCTGCGTTTCGCAGTTGGTTGAGGAGTTTTTGCATTTTAATGAACTTGGAACGACGATTCCTGCGCTAGAGCTTCGCTCGTAACATGCTGATCACGTCGTCGGAGGTAATGACGCCGCTGAGTTTGTTGTGCTCGTCCACCACGGGGAGCGTCTGCAAATTGTACTTATCGAACAGCTCCGCGACTTCGTTCTCCTCAACGCCTTCGTGAGCGAGGACGAGCGGCTCCTGCGTCAGCGACAACATGGGAGTCGACGTGGGCGCGAGAACCAGCCTCGCCAGAGGAACCGCACCGACCAGGGTTCCGTGGGAGTCGACCAGGTAGATCGTGCTGACCACCTCGACTCCGCCCTCAAATTCGCGCAGCGAATCGATGGCATTCTGAACCGTCGCCTGAACCGGCAGGGCAAGGAATTCGGTGGTCATGCGGCCGGCTGCGGTTTCCTCGCGGTGCTCGAGCAGTTCGACGACGTCCTGCTGGGCTTCCGGCTCCATCTGCACCAGGATCTGCTCGCTGCGCTCTTCCGGTAGATCGCCTAGCAGGTCGGCAGCCGCGTCGGGATCCATCTCCTCCACGATATCGGCGGCCCTGCCCGAATCGAGCGACTCCACGATCGCCTTCTGAACCTTGGGCTCGACCTCTTCCAAGGCTTCGGCGGCCACTCCCTCGTCCAGCGTCTGGAACACCGCCTGCCGTTCATCGGGCGCCAGATCTTCCACGATGTCAGCGATGTCAGCCGGATGGAGCTTCGCCAGGCCGTCGTGCGAAATCTTCAACTTCACTCTGCGCGCCGGGTCCGTCTCAATCACGTCAATGAAATTCCACGGAATGCTGCGGGGAGGGATCCTCGCGAGCAGAGCGTGCAATGCGTTCTTGGGTGCCACGCCACGCAGCAAGCGGCGGACAGCCCCGCGTGCTCCGACATCGACCGAGTGGACGCGCAGCACGGGATGCGTGGCCGCGTTCTTGTCCTTGGGCGCATCGACCTGCAGATCGACATCATTCACGCGGACTACTTTGCGCCCATTGATGTCGATCACCTGCTGGTCAAGCAAGTCCCGTTCCAGCAGAAAGAGTCCTTCGGTCCCGTTCACGGCGGGCCACTGAGCTGCCGCGGTCGTCGCCTGAATCCCGCCGTTGATCGCAGAGACGGCGGCAAACGCCAGAACCCGGTTCCCCGACTTCGTCTTTACGATGAGTGAGGAGATACGAGAGCGGTCTTCCTGCGGAGCGAGGGTCACTTCGCGCACGCGTCCGGACGCGCCAGACGGGTCATACACGGTGGCGCCCAGCAGTTCGCTCAGGGCAAGAGTCATCATCCCGCTAGAGAATAACCAAGTCCCGCACGATTCGAAACGAAAATCGAAGGGCCGGCCGCGGACTTCGGTCCCTGGACCTCAGAGCCACGGTTTGGTCGGAGAAAATCGTCCCGAAGGCATACGAGGAGCAGCGGATTGAAGGCGGAGACGGCCGCAGGATCGGGCATTCCGAGCAAGCCCCGTATAATGGACAAATACTGTGCGGCACATCTTCGACATCATCGGGCAGACCTTCCGGGCACTCTGGGCGCATAAACTGCGCTCGTTTCTCACGATGTTCGGCATTGCATGGGGAGTTGGTTCCCTGCTGCTGCTGGTTGGGCTAGGCGAAGGGTTTCGGGCCGGGAACCGTAAGCAATTTGATTCCCTGGGCGAAAACGTGATGTTCATCTGGTCGGGCCGGGCCCCCGTGATGCAAGGCAGTTTCACGGCCTTGCGGCAGTACTATCTGACCTATCGTGATTATGAGGACATTCTGCGGGAGTGCCGGAGTGTGGCCGCGGCAGCTCCGGCGATCTCGCGCGGCGATATTCGTGCCGTGAGTGACTTCTTTCAAGCCAGCGGGCAGATCGTGGGTGTTCCGGCCAACTTCAATCAGATCCGCTATCTGCCAATGAATGAAGGCCGCTGGATTAACGATCTGGATGATATGCAAAAGCGGACTGTGATCGTGATTGGGGACGAAGTGCGCCGCACGTTGTTTCCGGGGCGCCCCGCTGTGGGAGCGACGATCTTGCTGAACGGAGTGCGCTTCACGGTGATTGGCACGCTGCAAAAAGTTGGACATGGCGACAACATGAACCTGAACCTGCGCAGCTTCGTGCCCTTCCATGCCATGCAGGACTACTTCCGCCCGTTAAATGCGGGAATCGCGACAGATGTGATCTCGTTCATCAACTATCAGCCGAAATCGCGCGCCCTCCACGAGACCGCGCAACAGGAAGTTCACAAGATCATCGCGCGCAATCACGGCTTCGATCCGAAAAACCCTGACTCGTTCGACGAGTGGGACACAATCAAGACAGTCGACCAGATTGGTAAGATCTTTGACGCCATGAACATGTTCCTGGGAAGCGTGGGACTGGTGACGCTCGCGTTGGGCGCGATCGGCATTATCAATATCATGCTTGTGGCGGTCGCCGACCGGACGCGCGAGATTGGACTGCGCAAGGCTGTGGGCGCCACCAACACCAGCATCATGTTCCAGTTTTTTGTCGAAGGAGCGTTCTTGACTCTGCTGAGCGGAGGCATCGGCATAGCCGGCGCGGCGGGACTGATGGCTATGCTCTCGGGCGTAGATCTTGGCCAGGGATTCGACCCGCCTAAGTTAGTTGCGTCCACGGCAGCCTTGGCGGTGGTCTCTCTCGCAATAGCCGGCGTAGCTGCAGGCCTGTATCCGGCCCGGCGTGCAGCCATGCTCGAACCGGTGGAGGCGCTCCGCAAGGAATAGCATGAACCGCGACCTTTTGAAACAAGCGTACTCGGCCATGCGCCACGACCTGCGCCGCACTCTGCTCACCATGGCGGGGATGGCCTGGGGCATCGCGACCGTCGTTCTGCTGCTCTCGTACGGCAACGGCTTTGGAAAAGCCATCGAGACGATCTTTGAGAGCTTTGGCGCTACCGCGGTGGGGGTATTCCCCGGGCGCACCTCGCAGCAAGCGGGAGGCAACAAGGCGGGCGTGCAGGTTCGCTTCACCAATGACGATATCGAATTGCTCCGCAATAACGTGCCGCTCTCCCGTCACGTCGTGCGCATGGCGCAAAAAGACTCCACCGTCCAGAACAATAATCGATCATTCACGTTTCCCGTGATGGGGCTCGATCCCTCGATTCAGGATATTTGGAATCTTGACATTGCGGAGGGCCGGTTCCTCAATGACGCCGACAACATGCAGCACGGGCTCTACGCTGTTATCGCTTCGGAAGCCCGGGACAAGCTCTTCTCAGGGATGCCGGCGGTCGGAGAATCCATTCGCATCGATGGCGTGACGTTCGAGGTAATCGGAGTGGGAGCACCCCGCATGCAGGAGGGCGACAGCGACAACAATCGGGTCGTCTACGTCCCGTTCAACTCGATGGATGTTCTGAAAGATACCCACTATCTCGACGGGATCTGGATGGACTCTGCGGGCCTGGACCACGACAAGTTGGACAGCACGATCCGGGCAACCCTGGCGACGGCCCACAGCTTCAAGGTTGACGACCAGCGCGCCGTCTTCGTCTTCGATGCGCAAAAGCAGCTCGCGCAATTCGGCATTATCACGATGGCGCTCAAAGTTCTACTGGCCTTCATCGGGACGGTTACGCTCGGCATAGGTGGCGTGGGTCTGATGAACATCATGCTGGTATCGGTGACGCAGCGGACTCGCGAAATCGGCGTGGAAAAAGCTCTGGGGGCGCGACGGCACCACATCCTGTTTCAATTTCTGTCTGAGGCGATGGTGATTACGGCAGCGGGAGGGTTTCTTGGAATTCTGCTGTCTTATGCAGTATCGATCGCGTCGGGTCGCATTACTTTCTACAGTGCGATGGCATCGCACGCTGAGGCCGCCGACATCCGGTTGATCGTCTCTCCGATGATTCTGCTGGTGGCAACGTCGATTCTTGCCGTCGTTGGGGTGATCAGCGGAATGGTTCCGGCGATGCGCGCAGCCAATCTGGATCCGATCGAAGCGCTGCGGTACGAATAGTCTCGTCGGCGATTAGGATTATTCTTCGAAACATGTCTGACGACATCCTCACTCTGGCACCGCCGCCCGCTGATGCGCGCCTGGCCTACGGACGGGATCCCAATCAGTTTCTCGATTTGCGTCTGCCATCGTCGAAGGAGCGCAGCGATCAACCGTATCCGTTGGTCATCAACATCCACGGAGGCTACTGGCGCGCGAAATACAATCTTGATCACGCCGGACACCTCTGCGCGGCGCTCACTGCGAAAGGACTGGCGACTGCGAATCTCGAATTCCGGCGCGTGGGGAATGAAGGCGGGGCGTGGCCGGGAACGTTTGCGGATATCCGCTCCGCATATCAATTCGTTCTGCAAAACGCGGTGCGGCACAACCTGGACCGGCGAAGGATTGTGGTGATGGGGCACTCCGCCGGCGCCCAACTTGCGCTCTGCCTGGCGGCCCACGACGCCGGAGTAACTCGCGTCGTCTCGCTAGCCGGGGTTGTAGATTTACGGCGCGCGCACCAACTCCGCCTGAGCAACGACGCTGTGGTCGAGTTCCTTCGCGGCACTCCAGCGGAGGTTCCCGACCATTACCGCGAAGCCGATCCCGCTGAGCTTTCCATTCCTCTAGCGCGGCAGTGGCTGATTCACGGGTCGACCGATGACGAGGTTCCGCCTGACTTCAGCCGCGACTACGTTTCGGCCAAACAGAAACGGTCCGGGAAAGCGAAGGAAGATGTTCATCTGTTCGAGATTCCCAGCGCGGGACACTTCGACGTGATTGATCCGCGCACTCAAGCCTGGAAGCAGGTTGAGAACACCGTGGTCAAACTTACCGAGTAAGAGCGCGGGCCGGCCCACCGCAGCATCTATCACCGCACCGCCTGTCACTCCACCATCTGTCATTGCCGTTGTCTGCGATCTCGCTTACAATTTCGTCAACTTTCAGCAAATCTCCCGCGGCACTCGGAACCCGGGATTATCCGCAAAACCGGACTCATGGCACTCGAAAAAACCACGGAAGCATCCTTGCAGGACATTGCTTCGAGCGAAACTCTTTACCACCTGCTCTTTCAAAACGGTCTTGATGGCTTGATGCTGACTGTGCCGGACGGTGCGATCCTCGATGCCAATCCGGCCGCCTGCCATATTCTGGGACGAACCAAAGAGGAGATTCTGCAGGAAGGGCGTCAAGGACTGGTGGATCCCTCCGATCCCCGGCTCGCCGGTCTTGTGGCGGAGAGGCAACGTACGGGCAGGGCGCACGGAGAACTGCGAGTGCGGCGGAAAGATGGCAGTTTCTTCCCCGTGGAGATCTCGTCGGTGGTCTTCCAGAGCCCCCAAGGGGAGGCCCGCACTTGCATGATCATCCGCGACGTCACCGAGCGCAGCACGGCTGAGGCCGAGCGTGAACGCCTGATCAAGGAACTCCAGGAGGCGCTGGGAAGCGTCAAGACATTAAGTGGACTGCTGCCGATCTGCGCCTCCTGCCGAAAGATCCGGGACAAAGAAGGCGCATGGCATCAACTCGAGGCTTACATTCGCAACCACACCGAAGCCGACTTCAGTCACGGCATCTGCCCAGACTGCCGAAGAACGCTCTATCCTGAAACTCTTCGCACTTGATAGGGTGCGATTGACACCATCGGCGCGACCACCTACGATTTTCGGTTCACAGAAGGGCCCTATGCGCACTCGTCTACGCGTTTCTCGTTTCCTGCTCATCGTCAGCGCGGCCGTAGTTCTCATCGCCGCGTCAACCCCGCTACAGCAGGCCGATCCGGCTCGATATCTGGATGACATCAAGTCGCTTGCCTCGCCGGAGATGGAAGGCCGAGGCGCCGGCACCAAAGGTCTAACGCGCGCTCAGCATCTGATTGAGAAACGCTACAAAGAACTTGGAATTCCACCCGCCGGAGTAAACGGCTACGCGCAGCCGTTCACTGTGATTACCGGTGCGCGCCTCAAGTCTTACAACCATTTCGCCGTGAAGGGCGACTCCAAGAGCAATCTGAAAATCAACCAGGACTTCGTCCCGTTCAGCTTTTCTGCCTCAGGAGAGGTCGCGGCCCCGCTAGTGTTTGCGGGCTATGGCGTGACTGCGGACGAATTCCACTATGACGACTATGCCGGCCTCGAGGTGAGGGACAAGATCGTCGTCGTCCTGCGCTACGAACCCTCGGGCTTCGCGGAAAAGAGCGGCAACCATGGCTTGACGCAGCATTCGCAACTCATCGCGAAGGCCATCAATGCTCACAATCATGGGGCGAAGGCCATCGTCGTCTTGAATGGAAAACTTGGCGATGGCGAGGAAGATCTGCTCACGCGATTCGGCAGCGTCAGTGGCCCGGAGAACGTGGGCTTGGTCATGGTGCAGGTGAAGAACGCGGTCGCGGAATCCTGGTTCCAGTCCGCCGGAAAGTCCTTGAACGACACACAAGCGCAGATCAACTCGAATACGAAGCCCGCTTCCTTTGCCTTCCCCGATACGCTTCACTTGTCTCTCCACATTGACATCGAGACCACCCGCGCCACTGTCAACAATGTTCTCGCGTGGCTGCCCGGCCAGAGTGACGAATATGTGATCATCGGGGCGCACTATGATCACCTCGGCCGCGGCAATTTTGATTCTCTCGCCCCATCGCAAATCGGTCAGATCCATCCTGGAGCGGACGACAACGCCAGCGGCACCGCCGGAGTGCTTGAACTGGCGCGCCTGCTTGCTCCGCAACGCGGACAACTGAAGCGCAGCATTCTCTTCATGGACTTCGCCGGCGAAGAATTGGGATTGCTGGGTTCGGCGGCATGGGTACAGAATCCGACTCGTCCCTTAGCCAAGGCCGTGGCGATGATCAATATGGATATGATCGGACGAATCAAGGATGACAAGGTTTATATCGGCGGAGTGGGCACCGGTTCGACGTTCAAGACAGTGCTCGAGCAAGCGCAGAAAGACGCGCCTTTCAAGATCGAATACTCCGCCAGCGGATATTCATCGAGCGATCACACCTCGTTCGTGACGAAGAAGATTCCATCGTTGTTCTTCTTTTCCGGACTGCATTCGGATTATCACAAGCCTTCCGACACATGGGACAAGATCAACGCTCCGTCGGCTGCGCGCCTGCTCGATATGGTCGAGAACGTTGCGGTGCAATTGGCGAACGCGCCCGATGCTCCAGCATTTCAGGTGGTTGCTGAAGACAAGCCAGCCGCGGGCGGTGGAGGTGGCGGCTACGGTCCTTACTTCGGATCGATTCCCGACTTTGGCCAAACGGAAAACGGCGTGAAGTTTTCCGACGTCAAACCGAACTCGCCAGCGGCGAAGGCTGGGCTGAAAGCGGGAGACATCATGATCCAATTCGGGGACAAACCGATCAAGAATCTGTACGACTTCACCGATGCTCTCCGCCGCAGCAAGGTGGGAGACGTAGTTGAAGTGAAAGTCATGCGAGACGGGCAGCCGGTCACGGCAAGCGTGAAGCTCGAACAACGAAAATAAAGCCATTCGTCGTTTGTCATCCAGAGAAAAGTGTAAGGACCAGTGCAATCTAGTGGCACTGGCAAAGTTGCATAGGTCCTTCGCGGCAAAAGAAAGCCGCTCAGGATGACAAGGATCGCTCCGCGTTGATCCGCGCGAAGAAGTTTTCTGCTTTTGCAAATCCCTTATAATCTTCGGTCACGTAGATCCGATACAGAGAGGAATCCTCTTGCCCTTCGACGACCTTCGCCAGTGGATCGCAGCGCTCGATCGCGCGGGACAACTCAAGCGCATCCAGACCGAAGTTGCCCCCCTTCTTGAGATCGCCGAGATCACCGACCGTGTGTCGAAGAGTCGCGATGCCAAGGGCGCCGCGGGTGGCCCTGCGCTTCTTTTTCAGAATCTCAAGGGCCATGCCGGATCGCAAGTCCTGATCAATCAGTTCGGCTCCGACGCCCGCATGAAGCTCGCCCTCGGCGTCAATTCCTTCGACGAGATCGCGGGACGTATCCGCATGTTTATGGACGTGAAGTCTCCGCAGGGGTTTCTCGACAAGTTGAAGATGCTTCCTCTGTTGACGGAAGCCGGCAAGTTTTTCCCGCGCACGGTGCCAACCGGGCCTTGCAAAGAAGTGATCAAGCGCGACAATTTCTCGTTGCTCGATTTCCCGATCCTGCAGTGCTGGCCCAAGGATGCAGGACGCTTTATTACTCTGCCCTGCGTTACAACGCGCGACCCGCGTTCGGGAAAGCGCAATCTGGGCATGTACCGGATGCAGGTTTATGACGAGCGCACGACGGGTATGCACTGGCAGCGCCAGAAAGTTGCAGCAGAGCACGCGCGCGAGCGCATGCGGGCGGCCGTGGAAGGAAAGTCGGCGGCAGTCGACATCATGGCGCGCTCTTCGGGTGGATCTGTGGTCCCCGAAGGCGAACGTCCGTCCGGGAAGATGGAGGTTGCGGTCGCCATCGGCACCGAGCCGGCGGTGACTTTTTCGGCGATCGTTCCCGCGCCACCCGAAATCGAAGAGTACCTGATCGCCGGCTTCCTTCGCGGAGCCCCGGTGGATCTCGTGAAGTGCGAGACGGTCGACCTTGAAGTCCCCGCCAAAAGCGAAATCGTGCTCGAAGGCCACGTACATCTCGACGAACTTCGCAGCGAAGGCCCCTTCGGCGACCACACGGGCTTCTATTCACTCGAAGATCTGTACCCCATCTTTCACGTCTCCTGCATCACGCACCGGAAGGATCCCATCTACGCAACCACCATTGTGGGGAAGCCTCCGCAGGAAGACGCCTACATGGGCAAGGCGGTCGAGCGCATCTTTTTGCCATTGATGAAGCTGACGATTCCAGAGTTGGTCGACATCAACCTGCCCGTCGAAGGTGTGTTTCACAATCTGATGATCGTCTCCATCAAGAAGTCGTATCCGGGACAGGCCCGCAAAGTGATGAATGCCGTCTGGTCGCTCGGCCAGGCGATGTTCACCAAGTGCATCATTGTGGTGGATGAAGACGTCGACGTGCAGGATCTGGCTGACGTCACGCTTAAAGCCCTCAACCACATCGATCCCGAGCGCGACATCCAATTCACGCTGGGGCCGGTCGATTCGCTCGACCACGCCTCGCGGCTGCCCAACTACGGATCGAAGATGGGGATCGACGCCACGCGCAAGTGGGCCAGCGAAGGCTTCACGCGTCCTTGGCCGGATGAGATTGTGATGGACGCGAAGACGAAAGCGCTGGTCGACGGCAAGTGGAAGGCGCTGGCAAAGGAGCTGGGGTTGGAGTGACTCCTTTTTCCTGGAGTGTCGTTCCGCCGCTCAGTTCTCGACCTTAATCTTCGCCAGCATTTTCACAACGCTGGCATCTTTGGCATCGCGCACTGCGATGCGGACGGCAGTTCCCTCTGGGTAGCGCTTGGCTTCGTCGATTATTTTCATGATGCGCGCGGGGAGTTCGATTTTGCGAGCAGCTGTTACAGCCTTCTCTCCCAGAATAAATGACGCCAGAAACCAACCTGTGCGAGGCCCCAGGTACACGATGTTGCGTTTCTCCTTTTGCAACCGGAGCGACCAGCCCGCCTTGACGGAGTAACAATTCCACTCATCGCCATCCAGTTTCAGTTCGTGCTTGAGATCGGCCACTAGATCCTGCCAGAGGAAGTGGCTCTCACCCAGCACGTGAGCCAATTCTCTCTCTGTTGGGCGCGTGGCCTGACCAGCAAATGCATTCTCTGGAATCGTCTTTGTCTTGTGTGCAGACATGTCCTGTCAATGCCCAAGTCCAAACAGTGTTCGTACGCCCCACGCCGCGGCGACGCCGAACAACGCGATGAACACGAGACCGACGAAATGATCGGTGGTTGACCCCTTGCTCCAGCCCTGGAGCACGGCCGCGACTCAAACGACAAACAAAACGATTGCGACCGCACCAAGAATCTTGAGGAACATATCGGATTCCTCCCTGAGTCAAACTCGCGGGCCGAGAACGTCGATAGAGCTGCTTTGCGGCATGGACGAATGCGTCCGTCCCCTGCGTGTGCATTGCCGATACTGCAGGAAAGCCCCGCTACCCTGCAGTGACCACCGTCACGTTTCCAGTTCGAGATCCGCGCTCAGGCGCTCATATCCAGCGCACTGCAGAACGGGCAATCGCGGATATTTGGGAAAGCTCGCGTCGGAGAAGGAGCGCTCACACAGACGGAACGTCGATCCACGATCGGATTGGATTAATCGCATGAACCGGCAATCGGCACACAGACCGATGCCACCCTGGGGGGATGCGTCCTTTCTCTCGCTCATGATCAAAGAATAGCGCCCCCTGAACAGCAGCAGCGTAAGGTGCGGTTGTCGACCGTACGACCAGAAGAATTCTTGCTGCGAACCTGAAAAATAATTCATCGAATCTTGACAGACTTTTACACTGGAAACCTTGAACCTCGGGAAGTCGCTCTGTTATAAGGGCTCCCCATCACAGGAGGTTCTACCGTGCGTTTCCCCTGCCTCGGTGTCTTCGTGTCTCCTTCGAAGTCCTTGCGCGCCATTCTTATCGTTGCAGCGACGCTCGCGTTCCTGACTCAGTTCGCGTCCGCCCAGCAGACCTTGGGCGCCATCACCGGCACGGTGACTGATCCGTCGGGAGCAGTTGTATCCGACGCCAGTGTGAAAGCCGTCAATATCGCGACCAACCTCGAAGTTGTGGCGCATACGAAGAATGGCTCTTTCGTGATTCCGGATCTTCCAGCCGGAACCTATCGTGTCATCGTCACGAAGGACGGCTTCAAAACGGAAACCCACACGAAAATCCTGGTGTCCGGTAACCGTACGACAACTGTCGATACGACCTTGGTGGTGGGCTCGCTCAGTGCCACGGTGGAAGTGACCGCCGTGCCGTTGATGAACCAGACGGACACGACGATCGGCTATGTCGTCGATACTCAAACCATCGAAACCACGCCGCTGGGCACCGGCAGCTTCACACAACTGGCAATTCTCAGCCCTGGCGTCCATGCGGACTTCCTGGGTGGAGGGGGCGCCAACACGGGCCTTGGCAATCAGGCCATCTTCGCGAACGGAAACCGGGACACCAGCAATAGCTTTTCCTTGAACGGGGTCAGCACCAACAACCTCTTTAACGGCAATTCCACCAGCCAGGTAGGCGAGAACCGCTTCGTGCTCAACACCGGTGAGAACTTCGGTGCGGGCGGTACCATTCAAACCAGCACATCGGTGTATGGGGCGATTGGCCAGGCTCTTCCCACTCCGCCGCCGGATGCCATTCAGGAGATTGCGGTCAACTCCTCGCAGTACGATGCCACACAGGGCAACAACAGCGGCGCGCACATCAGCGTACTGACTAAGTCTGGCACGAACGCGGTGCATGGTTCCCTGTGGGAACAGTGGCAGAACAGCGATATGAACGCCGCGCCATACTTCTACAATGCTGCAGGCATCAACCCTGTCACCAACCGGCCTTACTTGCCTCGTCCTTTCGTGAATCGAAATGCTTTTGGCGGGACAATCGGCGGCGCGATTATCAAGGATAAGTTGTTCTACTTTGGGTCCTATCAGGGAGTGCACATTGCCGATGCGGAAGCTTCCACCAAAGATGTGACGGTGCCCCTGGGGTTGACGGATGACCGCAGTACGCAGGGCATCATCAACATGATTCAGGCGACATACGGCCAAACCATTACCCCGAGCCAGATCAATAGCGCTGCCTCGCAGATTCTGAATGCCAAACTTCCCAACGGGCACTACCTGATGCCAAGCGCGCAGTACACTACGACGAACGCCCAAACGCTGGGCTACGATGCCATTGTGCAAGGCCCCAATACGCAAGCCCGCGTAAACCAAGGGATCGCGGGCATCGATTATGTATTAAACGCCAAAGATCGTCTGGCCGCGAGATATTACATCCAGAGCAATCCCACCAACAACCCTTTTGGCGCGGTCGGTTCTCTACTGGGATTTGCACAACAGCTTTCCGCGGGCAGTCAGGTATTTTCGCTCTCGAACTCCGTCGTGCTGTCCCCTAACCTCACATGGGAACAGCATGTGGGATTCACCCGCTTGCGAGCTTATGCCAATACAACAAAAGACTTCACCGCGAGTTCGGTGGGCATTTCCCTGCCCGGGACCGCGACTTTTCCGGACATCAGCATTTCCACATCGGACCCTACTATCGGTAACGGTTTGGAGTTTGGCCCCAGCACGAGCTTTGGTGATGGTGGCATGTTTCAGAATCAATGGGAGTACGGGACCTCCGCGAGTTGGGTGAAAGGAAAGCATGTCTTGAGTGTGGGGACAACGTGGGACCACACCCAACTCAACATTCTCAATAACAACACAAATACCGATACGCTTTACTCCCAGACGTTCCTGGATTTTGTAGAAGGCACCTTGCACGGCGGCAATGAGTTCGTTGGTTCGGCTCATCGTTACTACCGCTCCAATACGCTCGGCACATACATTAACGACAACTTTAAGATGAGGAAAAACCTCACGGTAACCGCCGGGTTGCGCTGGGACATCGACGGGCCGCTCACGGAGAAATACGGCTTGCTTACAGGTTTTGACCCTTCGAAATACAGTTACGCGCAATGCACCGTCGGTGGAGTTCCGGCAGACCCGGCGTTGACTTGGTACAACTATGGCAGTTGCGACGCGGGGACTGACGTGATAACCAGCTCTGGTCTGTTAATCGCCGGGAATAACAAGACTGGCGCCACACCAGGAGCGAGCAATTCGCTGATGAAAAACCATCAATGGGGCTTCGCGCCCCGCCTCGGCATCGCGTGGGCTCCAACGTCTAAGCTCACCGTGCGCGCAGGGTACGGCATGTATTTCGACCGCGGCGAATTCTTCAGCTACTTGTCACCGAGCGCGGGGTCCGGATTCAACGGGCCATTCGGCGTCACGCTGGCGCCTCCGTTTGTTCAACCGATCTCAGTCGCGCAGGGTGCTACCCTTGATCAGCCGTTCGGCACGACTCTGCCACCACCGCCGCCAGCCACGGCAGCAGCCTTCCTCTCCTACCTGCCAAACCTTCAGCAGACTGCTTGCGGTTTCCCGGGATGCTGGCCATCGGGCAATCTTTACGGCCCTTTCCTATTCGGCGGTTACGATATCAACAACAAGCTACCCTATACGCAGAACTGGACACTCGACCTGCAATTTCAGGCAAGCAACAACTGGATCTTCGAGGTCGGTTACGTCGGCAATCATGGTACCCATTTAGTGCTACCCATCCCCTTCAACCAACCGCTCATCGCCACACCGACGAATGTGGTCAACGGGCAGACTAGTTCCTATGGAGGCACGACCCCGCTGTATCTGGATAGTGAGCCCATCTATACGAACGAATTCGCGGGCAATGCGCCGATTCGCGTCCCTTATCCGGGCTACGACATGAACTCGGTGTCGTATAGGGCGGAGGGCATCTCGAACTTCAATGCGTTACAACTCCAAGTCCATAAGCGCTTGTCCAACGGCCTGCAATTCACCACGTCTTACACCTGGTCTCACGCGCTCGACGAGCAGAGCGGCTTGGGCCTCTTTTTCACCGGAAACAATCCGCTGACTCCTCGAGCCAACTACGCCTCCTCGGATTTCGATCAGACCCATGTTTTTCTGGTCAACTACAGCTATACGATTCCGAAGTTCGTGGAAAGCGGGGCGTGGGGGTACGTGGCGAATGGCTGGACCATTGGTGGTCAGACTGTGGCGCAAAGCGGGCAGCCCTTCAGCGTCTATGACTATTCGGGCTCGGTGGCGAGTCTGTACTACGGCACCAGCAACTACATTGGCAACCCCATTGTGCCTCTGGTACCTGGCGTAACTGCCAAGGAGGCAGCTAAGGGCGCTAATTGCCCCGCGGGAGTTTCGGCGCAACTTTGCAAGCTCAATTCGGCCGATTTCTTACCCCAGTTCGTAGCTCCGGGGACCAACGGAGTTCCGGCTTGCGACAGTTCAGGGTGCGACGAATTCGAATCCTTGTATGGTAATACAGGCCGAAACAGTTTCCGAGGCCCATTCCAGGTGCGCTTCGATATGAGCCTGGCCAAGCAGTTCTTATTCAAAGAGCGCTTCCAGCTGAGGTTTGAGGCCGATGCGTTCAATATATTCAACCATGCCGACTTCGACACTCCAAACAACGACGTGGACTTCTTCCCCTATTACGTAGGTCCGCCATCAATTCCACCCTCGGGTAGCTTGGGCGTGATCCAGCACACGATTGGCAGCCCACGCTTCCTGCAGCTCGCGCTGCACTTTGCGTTCTGATTTGAAGGGAGAGGAGTGGACCAATTCTGCATCGTGAAATAAGAACTCGGCAATTTGGACGGGGGCTGGTCGGCCTGGGGCTGACAGCCCTTGTCCTTTTGCAGAGCCCGGCGGCGTTCGCGTGGGGCAACGAGGGGCACACGGCCATCAACCGTGTTGCTGCCCAGAAGATTCCGGCTTCCATGCCGAGCTTTTTACGCCGCGCCGTGATTGAGATTGCTTACCTCGGGGCGGAGCCCGATCGCTGGCGCAGTCCTTCGGAGTTTGCTCTGAAGAACGCGCAAGAGGCCGACCATTTCATCGACCTCGAACGCGTGGCGTGGCTCGATCCGCTTCCGCCCGGTCGCTACGAGTTTTATCGCAAGCTCTACGAGAAGCGCGCGGCAACTTCAGATCATCCGGACGACTATCTTCCGGAGCATGTCGGGCTGCAGCCGTACATCACGATGGAAGTGTACGGGCGACTGAAGGCGGCGTTCCGCGAATATCGGCAGCGGGTGGCGGCACATGAGCCTACGCAGGCGGTGCAGCAGGCGATCATCTTTTATGCGGGCTGGCTTGGGCATTATGTCGCTGATGGTTCCCAACCTTTGCACACGACCATCCAGTACAACGGATGGGTTGGCCCGAATCCTAACGGATACACGACGCAGCACACCATCCACAGCCAGTTCGAGACCGCATACGTTGCAGCGAACATCACGGAGAAAGATTTCTCCCCACTGGTGAAGAGTCCCGAGCGGCTCGACGATCCGTTCGCGCGCTACGTGGCTTATCTTCGACAGTCCAATGGGATGGTGGACAACGTCTACGCGCTCGAGAAAGCCGGGGGGTTTACGGGTAAAGGCACTCCGGCAACCTTCGATTTCACCACTCACCGTCTCGCCGCCGGATCGCAGATGCTGCTGGACCTCTGGTATACGGCGTGGATGGAAAGCGCGGTTCCGGTGCCGGAGCATCCGCCGTCAGCCCTGCCGAAGAAGTAGAAGTTTTTCAATGTGGGGACAGCCGCCATCGGCTGTCCATCGAGCGCAGCTCGACGGCTCTTAATCGCCATTTGGCGGCTCTCCTCGCGATATTCGCACCTCTTTCGGTATACTGAATATCGAGATGCCGGTTCTGAAAAACATCGCAGCCATTGCTAAAGGCATGAGCATCACCTTTATGGAGATGTTCCAGCCGACGACCGTCGAGAACTATCCCGACGGCAAGGGACCGTTGCGCGGCGCTCGCATTGAGGCCCGATTCCGCGGCGCACACGTGCTGCAGCGCGACGAGAACGGACTGGAAAAGTGCGTGGCCTGCTTCCTCTGCGCGGCCGCGTGTCCTTCGAACTGCATTTATATCGAGGCGGCCGAGAACACTGCGGAGAAACGCGTCAGTGGCGCCGAGCGCTACGCCAAGGTTTACAACATCGACTACAACCGATGCATTTTCTGCGGTTATTGCGTGGAAGCGTGTCCCACGGACGCGATCACCCACGGGCATGGATTTGAGCTGGCGACCTTCAATGCCAGCAACCTGGTCTACCGCAAGGAGCAAATGCTGGCCCCCCGGCCAGCACACATGGGAGCCAACGTGGTATTCAACCAGGCCGACGTGGACGGTGGGGCGCCGGCGCAAATGGTACCGGGGAGCTGACCTCGAAACGGGTTTCGAGTTTGATCAACGCCGGTCCATTCGAGACCGGCGTTCGTGCATGTGGAGAAACTAACCTCTCGGCCACGGATTCGCGCGGATGAACACGGATTTCAACAGACAGATTAAAAGCTAGAAGCTAAGAGCTAGGAGCTAGAAGCTACCAATGGCTGACTTCTTACAGACCGTGAAGGAACGCGTCGTCGTCTATGACGGCGCGATGGGGACCAACATTCAGAAGCGCAATCCTACCCTGGACGATTACTGGGGCAAGGAGAACTGCAGCGAAGTGCTGGTGTTGAGCCGTCCCGATATTATTCGCGACATTCATGCGGATTTTTTCCGCGTGGGGTGCGACATCGTTGAGACCAACACCTTCGGCGGCAGCGGAATCGTCCTCGGGGAGTTCGAACTGCGCGATCGCGTTCACGAGATCAATGTGAAGGCCGCGCAACTCGCCAAGGAAGTGGCGCAGCAGTTCTCGACGAAAGACCGGCCGCGATTCGTCGCTGGGTCGATGGGACCCACGACGAAACTGCCGTCGCTAGGTCATATTAGTTTCGACGCAATGGTCGAATCCTACGAGGAACAGGCCGCCGCACTGATTGAAGGCGGGGTCGACGTGCTGCTCATCGAGACAGTTCAGGATTTGCTGCAAGTTAAGATCGCCACCATCGCCGTACTGGAAGCCATGCGGAAGGCGGGCAAACGGCTACCGGTGCAAGTCCAGGTCACACTGCAAGAGTCCGGGACCATGCTGCTCGGCACCGAGATCGGTGCGGCGCTGACTGCGCTTGAGCCCTTTGAAATCGATGCCATCGGGCTGAATTGTGCGACGGGGCCGAAGGAAATGAACGACGCAGTCCGCTATCTGGGGCTGAATTCGACAAAGGAAGTTTCGGTGCTACCGAACGCAGGTCTTCCCCAGAACGTCGGCGGGCAAGCCGTGTACAAGCTTTCGCCGGAGGATCTGGCGGAGTATCACAAGCATTTCGTGCAGGATTATGGAGTCCGCATCGTAGGTGGCTGCTGTGGTACGACGCCGGAGCATCTCAAGGCTGTGGTCGACGCGGTTTCCGGCGTCGAACCGGCCAAGCGTGACGTCAAGCGCTTGGGCGCGGCTTCCAGTGCTTATACCACCGTACCTCTCGATCTGGAACCCAAGCCTCTCATCGTTGCCGAGGAGATGAATACCACGACGCGGGTCGAGCACTTCCGCAAGCTCGTTCAGGGAAAGAAGTACGACGAAATTCTGGGACTCGCCAAGCGATTGGTGAACGACGGATCGCACATGCTCGATTTGTGCGTCGCCATTGTGGGGGAGGACGAGAAGGGATACATCACGTCGATTCTGGAAAAGATCGCTACGCGCGTTCCGGCACCGGTCCTGGTGGATTCGACCGAAGCCGACGTCGTCGAAGAAGCTCTGAAGCGTATTCCCGGGCGCGCCATCATCAATTCAATCAATCTGGAAGACGGCGAGAAGCGGACCTCGAAGGTTTTGCCCATGGCCAAGCGGTACGGGGCGGCCGTGATTGCCTTGACCATTGACGAAGACGGCATGGCTCTGACGGCCGACAAGAAAGTCGCGATTGCGCACCGGATCTACGATCTGGCCACGAAGAAGTACGGGCTCGACGGCACCGATCTGATTTTCGATGCGCTCACTTTGCCGATTTCGACGGGGCAGGAAGAATATCGCACCGCGGGAATGGAGACGATCGAGGCAGTGAGACGGATCAAGAAGGAACTGCCTTCGGTGAAGACGATTCTGGGCGTGAGCAACATTTCGTTTGGGCTGGATGCGTATCCGAGGCGGGTGCTGAACTCGGTGTTCATGCATGAGGCAGTGGATAACGGGCTCGACATGGCCATCGTGAACTACACCAAGATTTATCCGCTGTACAAGATTCCGCAGGAAGAAGTAGAACTGGCGCGCAAGCTCATCCACCGCGATGCCAACTCTGACGGCGACCCGCTGCAGAAATATATGGCACACTTCGCCGGCACGAAGGGGAAGCCAGCCGCTTCGACAACTGCGCACGTCGATACGCTATCGGTCGAGGACAAGCTGAAGTTTGCGATTATCAACGGCGAAAAGACAGTCGGAGACGGCGCGCACAAGAAAACGCTCGAGGAACTGCTGGAGGAGGCGCTCGCTGCGAATTATTCTCCGCTGGAACTGATCAACACGGTCCTGCTGGATGGAATGAAGACGGTTGGCGACCTGTTTGGCGCGCGCAAGATGCAGTTACCCTCAGTGCTCGATTCGGCTGGAGTCATGAAGGCCGCGGTCGCCTATCTTGAGCCAAAGATGGAGAAGAAGTCCGGGTCGCAACAGAAGGGCACAATCGTGCTCGCGACGGTGAAGGGCGATGTGCACGACATCGGCAAGAATCTGGTCGACATTATTCTGTCGAATAACGGATTCAAGGTCGTCAACCTCGGAATCAAGCAGCCGGGAGACACGATCATCCGGTCGGCGCAGGAGCATCAGGCCGACGCGATCGGGCTGAGCGGACTGCTGGTGAAGTCGACGCTCGAGATGAAGTACGTGATCCAGGATCTGGAGCGGCAGAAGCTCGCGTTTCCGGTCATCTGCGGTGGCGCGGCGCTGACCCGCAAGTATGTGGAAGACGACCTGCGCCGCGAGTATGCCAACGCGGTTTTCTACGCCGACGATGCGTTCGCGGGCCTGCACATCATGGAAGACCTCGCCACCGAAAACGGCGCGAAACAGACGCGGCTCACCGAGGGCAAAACTGTAAAGGAGTACGCCAAAGCCGCTGCCGTTGATGAAGAGACGGGACCGGTGTTTGCGGAGCGGAGTCCGGTAGTAGTAGATGCTCCGAATATTCCGGCGCCGCCGTTCTGGGGCGTGCGCGTGCGCAAGGATTACGACTTGCGCGAGTTGTTTCCGTACATCAACGAGACGGCTCTGTTCAAGAACCAGTGGCAGTTGAAGACGGCGTCGCAGTCAGATTATGTGCGGCTGGTTGACGAGAAGTTCCGGCCGATCCTGCACAAACTGGAAGATGAGGTGGTTGCGTCGGGATTGTTCGAACCCAAGGTTGTGTATGGCTACTTCCCTGCCCAGGCCGACGGAAACGACGTGGTTGTGTATTCCGCGGAGGGGCAGCCGGGCTTGAGCGCTGCCGGACAGCCGATGGCGGCTGTCCCTACACACGAACTGTTACGCTTCACATTCCCACGGCAGCGCGAAGGGCGTCGGCTTGCAATCTCGGACTTCTTCGCACCCAAATCATCTGGAAAGATGGATGTGATTGGACTCTCGCTCGTCACGATTGGACCTAAGGCAAGCGTCGAGACCCAGCGGCTGTTTGAGGGTGGCGAGTACACGAAATATCTATATCTCCACGGACTCAGCGTCGAAACCGCGGAGGCTCTTGCCGAGTTTCATCACAAGAAGATGCGCGAGGAGTTGGGAATTGCCGGAGAGGACTCGGCGGAGATTCGCGATCTGTTTCATCAGAAGTATCGCGGGTCGCGGTATTCGTTTGGGTACCCGGCGTGCCCGAACCTGGAAGATCAGACCAAGCTGTTCGCCCTGCTGAAACCGGAGGAGAACGTGGGCGTGCGGCTCACGTCGGGGTTCTTGCTCGAGCCGGAGCAGTCTACTTCGGCAATTGTCGTGCACCATCCGGGAGCGAAGTACTTTGTCGTGTAACAATGCTCGCTGCCAAGAAGCCTTGGCGGACGATCCAATTCTCTGGGAAGCAATAAGGTTGCAATTCTAGAAGGAAGTTTGCAGGCGTAAGGCGTAACTGCGGGGCGGGGCGATGGCATTGCCCGAGAAAAGGCCGCCGAAGTCGATGACGTTCAGGCGATTGTTGAGATTCATAAAATCGGCCTGAAGGCGCATGGACACCTTGTCATTCTTCCAGACGTCCGCGCCAAGGGACGCGCCCACGGCAAGGGACGGCTTCACCCGGCTACGATCGAAATTGATCCGGTCGACCACAGCTTGACCGTACTGAGCCAGCGCCTCCTGATAAGTTCCGGTAAAGTCGAAGGGCAGTCCGCTGCCGTACTCCGCCGAGCCCGCAATCCACATGCGCAAAATCAGCTGATAGCGGAGGCGAATCCGCACGCTGTTTCGCTGATCCTGCGAATCGGGAAAGTGGCCCGTGAGCTGGGTGGTTGCGTTGGTGGCATCATCGCCGAGGAAAAGGCCGCCGGTCACAGGGAACCATGCGTTGCCGACGATATAGGAGTAGGTGGCAAGGCCTGAGAAGCGCCCCCACTTCGGGATCTCCACTTTCGCTTCCGCTCCGTAGATGACAGCCTTCTCGAAGGCGATGGGAAAACTGACTGCGGTGCTGAGAATCTGGTCGTCGTCGGCGTAGTTATTGACGTATCGCCGGAAATAGTTGGCATCGAAACGGAGCTGGCCGAAAAGGCTCTTCGTGCCGCCAATTTCGAAATAGTTGCCATGAGACGGCTCGACGGGCAGACGCAACACACTGGGATTCAATGAAATCACCTGCGCAGAACTTGAAAGCAAAAGATTGTCTGAAGATGGCGTCTGGAATACGCGATCGTAGGAAGCGTGGATCACGAGCCCGGCCGAGGGGAAGTAGCGAGCCAGGGAAAGACGCGGACTGACGGCGTTCTGGTTGACTAGAAGCTGATAGTGGTCCCAGCGTAGTCCCGCGCTAAGCGTCCAGTTGCGGAGACGAATGAGGTCTTGCACGTAAGCGGACTGCTCCAGGTCAGGACGGTTGCCGGTGAAAGCGAAGGTCTGGGGCGTCCCCGGGTCAAACTGGCTGGGATCGGTAACGATGTCGCTGAAGTTTTCGTGCAGGAACATCGTATCGGATTCAACGCCGGCCTTGAACTCCTGCCGTCCGTGATGCATCGAGATGGAACCGTTGAAGTAGCCCTCCGTAAAGTGATTATGGAGGTAAACAATGACCGGAGTGGACTCGGGATTGGAAGTGAGGTCGTCGGAATTGTCCCTGACCATTCCACGAAGGCTGCCCAGCGCGTTCGAAGAAAAAACGTGCTGATAGGAAACGATGCCCATGGTTTCGAAGTTATCGCCATCCTGGCGCTGGCCGGCGGCTTGCTGGACCTGTTCGTTCGGAATCTCGTAGCGCGACAGGCCGTGGCGGACGATGAGCCCGAGTCGGTCCCGGGTCGTGAAATCGCGTTCGTAGTTGACGGAAAAATCTCCCGTCGTTCCGTTGTTGGTGTAATTCTCCGGAACCACAGGGTTCAGATAATGGCTGGTCATGCTGCCTGCGGCGCTGCCGCCGAGCGTGTTTCCCTTCCACACATACTGTGCCTGAGCGAATGCCCCCGCAGTGTCGAAACTGCCGCCTGAGAGCACCGTCTGCCCGTGCAGCCCGGCCTGCGTATCTTTGAGGGTGTTGACTTCGATGACGCCGCCCATCTTGCGGCCAAATTCGGCAGGAATTCCTGCGGTATATACATTGAGCGAATCGGCATCATCAGCTTCAATTTCGGGGCCGAAACTTGGCGAGCGGTTATCGGTGAGAGGGATTCCGTCGACCACGAATTGGGTCTGATACTCGGAGCCGCGGGGATGGAGGACAGCATTCCCTTCGTAGAGCCATCCCGGCTGAGAATTCACCAGATCCTGCAGCGAGCGGCCGGGAAGTGACGTGGTTCGAGTCTGGATGGTCTGCGCGCCAATTTCGTTGGCCGATCCGGCGCGATAGGGGTCAATGAGAGTGTCGGAGTCCTGGACGGTGACGGAATCGGTTACCGGTGCCAAGCTGAGCCGAACCCAATATTCCGTGGGAATGGCGGACCGGATCTCGACGGATGCCGAAACATCGGCGAATCCCGCCTGATGGATCTCGAGGCGATACAAGCCATAGCGAAGCCGCCTGGCTACGAGCGTGCCGGCGTCGTCGGTGACCAGCGTGTTGCGGTATTCGTTGGCCTCACTCATCAGTTCGACGGTAGTCTTCACGCCAAGACCCTGTGGATCGGAAACTTTGAGGCGGAGTTCTCCCGTATTGCTCTGGCCGAACAGTGGCAGCGCCAGCAGCGCGATTCCGAGGTGGAGAAGGTTGCGCAAGGTGATCGGGGGGAATGCTCATGATACCAGCAGCACCGCTCAAGACTTCTGTTACCAAGGGCATCTTATGGACCGCGGCGATGGCGATTTTTTACAAAATGGAGACACCGTTGTGACAAAGCAAGTCCCAGAGTGAGTCAAGTTCTAGGCAGGTCCCACGGGAATGGCGGGATTCCTTTCCGCTGCCCATGGTCGGGACCACAGGCTTCAAGCCTTCCGTCACCGAGAAGGCATGGGGGAAAACTGGCGCTCTCACCGCAGGGGGTGGGAGCGCCAGTTTCGCGTTGAGCATCGCCGCGGAGCCTCGCAGGTGCTTGCCTCAGCACTGGGCAAGCTTCGTCTTCCCTTCGCGATCCATTTTCAACTGTTACAATTTTGGGGATTAGCCCGCAGCATCGGCTGAATCCATCAAGCGCCATGAAATGTCCTTTTTGCGGATTTGCGAATGACAAGGTCGTCGACTCGCGGGAGAGTAAGGAAGCCGAGTCGATTCGGCGGAGGCGCGAGTGCCTGAAGTGCGGCAAACGCTTCACCACGTACGAGCGCATCGATGAAATCCCCTATATGGTGGTGAAAAAAGACGGGCGGCGGGAGAAATTCGATCGCCAGAAGGTACTCAACGGATTACTGCGGGCCTGCGAAAAACGCCCCGTGCCCATCAGCAAACTGGAACAGATTGTGAATGAGGCGGAGTCGTTTGTGATCGAGTCGGCGGAACGGGAGCGCAAGACCAGCGAACTGGGCGAGTTGATCATGAATCGACTGCGGCGCTACGACAAGGTGGCCTATGTGCGTTTTGCGTCCGTGTATCTAGATTTCAAGGATGTGAAAGAGTTCATGAATGAGTTGAAGGATCTGGTGAAAGTGAAGCCCGCGTAATGGCTACCCTCTGAGGATGAAGCACTCATGAGTCATAAAGTAACGCTGATCCCCGGAGACGGGATTGGGCCCGAAGTGATGAACGCCACGGTGCGCATCCTGGAAGCGACCGGGGTGAAGTTCGATTGGGAACCTTTTGCCGTGGGTGCGGAGGCGTACGAAAAATCGGGGGAGTACATTCCCAAAGATTTGATCGAGTCGCTGGAGCGGACCAAAGTCGGCTTGAAGGGTCCGGTCACTACGCCGATCGGTGGCGGCTTTCCTAGCATTAATGTCGCGCTGCGGAAGAGATTCGAACTCTATGCCAACTTCCGGCCGATCCGCAACCTGCCGCATATTCCGACGCGGTATCCGGATGTCGATCTCATTATCGTGCGCGAAAACACCGAGGGACTGTATTCGGGCCTGGAGCACGAAGTGGTGCCCGGAGTGGTTGAGAGCCTGAAGATCATCACCGAGAAGGCATCGACACGGATCGCCAAGTTCGCTTTCGAATACGCGCGCAAGAATAACCGCAAGAAGATTCACTGTATTCATAAAGCGAATATCATGAAGTTATCCGACGGGCTGTTCCTGCGTAGCACCCGGAACGTAGCAAAAGACTATCCCGAAATCACCTACGGCGAACACATCGTCGACAACACCTGCATGCAGTTGGTGATGAACCCTTACCAGTACGACATGCTCGTAATGGAAAACCTGTACGGCGATATCCTCTCGGACCTGTGCGCGGCGTTTGTCGGCGGGCTAGGATTCGTACCCAGCGCCAACCTGGGAGACGACTGCGCCGTATTTGAAGCCGTCCACGGCTCCGCGCCCGACATTGCGGGAAAGAACCTGGCCAACCCGACGGCACTACTGCGCTCGGCTCTATTGATGGTGCGGCACCTCGGCGAGCACGCCGCTTCCACGCAGATTCGGAACGCACTGGAGCGGGTGTACCGACATCCGGAAAAACTGACGCGTGATATCGGAGGAAAGTCTGGAACGTCGGAATTTGCCGACGCGGTGATCGAGGAAATGCAGAGCAACAAGACCGAACCGGCGTCCGTCTAGCTTTCGGCTATAGAGACCGCACATTCATCGGCGCTTCAGCGCTTCCAGTTCTTCCAAAGTACGGGGCCAGTCGGATCCCAGCAGGCGAGACAGGCTCCGGTCAGCCAGGACCTTTCCGCCGGTTTGGCAGCGCGCGCAATAGTTGGTCTCCTTGTCCGCGTAGCGAATCCTCAGAATCTTATCTCCACACCTCGGACAAGGAAGTCCATAACGGCCGTGGGCTGCCATCTCTTTGCGAAATGCCGTGACCTTTTCGGGAAAGCTCTGATTCGCTTCGGCGCCCAGACGATTGATCCAGAGTTCGAGCGTCTGCCGAGTCGCAGTAAACAGTCTCTCCCATTCGTCCGGCGAAAGCTTATTGGTAAGCATGATCGGCGAGAGCTGAGCAGCGTGCAGGATCTCGTCGGAGTAGGCGTTGCCGATGCCACTCAGCACTCGCGGATCAGTCAAGGCGCGCTTTAGGGTGTGATTTTCGGCCGCCATCACTGCGCGAAACGCATCCAGATCTGAAGCGAATATGTCGATCCCTCCGGCGTCGAGAGAGCGCAATCCCTCCTCGCCGCTGACCAGATGTAGCGCGGCTCGACGCTTGCTGCCAGCTTCCGTCAGAATTAGAGAGCCATTCGGAAAGTCGAAAGCGGCCAGACTCTGACGACCCGCCAGCTTGGCGTCTGCAACTCGCCAATGCAACCGCCCCGCAATCATCAGATGCAGCACCAGCCATAGATCGCCCTCGACGCCAATCGCGATCCGCTTACCGATGCGTCGAAGGTCCTTTACCACTCGACCTTCAGCACTTGCCAGCGGCGGCTGGACCGTCCGCAGCAAGAAAGGGCTCGACAAGCGCACATGCTGCAGAGGCTGGCCCACGACGCGGGTTTCGAGCGCGCTGATGTAGGCTGTTATGTCTGGCAATTCGGGCATACAGATCAGATTGCATGGGGAACCAGGATTTTTCAACACTGTCTCCGCGATTCGCCTTGTCCTGTGGAAATTTTGCAACTGCGCCATTGACTCGCGCGCTCGGTTCGGAGTACAGTCCTTGGCGTTCTGGGGATTCTGGGGAAAATGACGCGCACAAAACGGCGTGTGGGGATAGTTCTCTTTCAGCTCGGTGGACCCGACACGCTGGAAGCGATCGAACCTTTTTTATATAACCTCTTCTGCGACCCGGATATTATCGACTTCCCTTTTGCCCGCATCGGGCGCAAACCGCTGGCCAAACTCATCTCGACCACTCGCGCCCGCAAGGTGCAGCATCACTACGCGACGATTGGCGGAGGCTCGCCGATCCGGCGTCATACGGAACGGCAGGCGCGGGCACTCGAGACCGAATTGCGTGTTCAGGGCATTGACGCTCACTGTTTCGTAGCCATGCGGTACTGGCACCCGTTTACGCGCGAGGCGATCGCCCAACTGCAGGATGCGCAGTGCGACGAAGTGGTTCTCCTGCCGTTGTACCCTCAATATTCCTCAACCACGACCGGCTCGAGCTTGAACGAATGGCGGCGGCTGTTCCGGGACGACTTGCCGGTCCGTTGCGTAGAGACTTTCTATCGTAATACGATGTATCTAGATGCGGTGGCGGAGAAGGTGAACGAAGCCCTGTCCCGCTTTCCCGAGCCCTCTCGGCCGGAAATTGTCTTCAGTGCGCACAGCATACCGATGTCGGTGATTGAAAAAGGCGACCCTTACCAGCGGCAGATCGAGGAGACGGTGTGCCGGCTAACCGAGCGCGGTGGCTGGACCAACCCGCAGCGCCTCTGCTACCAGAGCAAGGTCGGAGCGAGCCGCTGGCTGCAGCCTTCCCTGCATCAAACCTTAAAGCAGTTGGCAGCCGAGCGCGTCCGCGAGATGTGTGTTGTTCCCGTCGCGTTCGTTTCCGATCACGTGGAGACTCTCGGCGAAATCGATCACGAGGCCCGCGAGGAAGCTCACCGGCTTGGGATCGAGCAGTTTGAAATGAGTGCCGGATTAAACGATTCCACAAAGTTCATCAGTGCTCTAGGACAGATCGTGCAGGAGGCTTTGGACCAGGCCGTTCATAGCTTGATTCCGATTCGCAGTTCGGGGAGGACGTTGACCGAGCCGCAGTACGCGGCGGCCGCCGGTTTGGATTAGAGCCGTAGTCATCGAGGTACAGGAGGGAGTTCATGGCGGAGGAGACCGGGAAGGTCAATCCGAATCCCGAGGCGACGAAACCCGCGGCGGGGGCGCAGGATGCCACGAAATACGTGGGCACGCCAGCCGTGGGAACCTCGAAGGCGGCGGCAGCCGCTGGCGTCGGTGGCACTGCTCCGTCCACCGAGATCGATCGTCACCGTCGCCGCTTCGTTTGGACGATGGTGACAGGATTCCTGATGGCGTGGTTTCTCGCGTTCTTTCGTTTCTTCCTGCCGCGCACTCTGTTTGAACCAAACTCTGTTTTCAAGATTGGCTACCCGTCGGAATTCGCGCTCGGTGTCGATACAAAGTTCCAGCAGAAATATCGCATCTGGGTTGATCGCACACCCGACCGCCTGTTCGTCATCTATGCGCGGTGCACGCACCTGGGCTGCACGCCGGATTGGAAACCCAGCGAAAACAAATTCAAGTGTCCGTGCCACGGCAGCGGCTACGACAGCGAAGGGATCAACTTCGAAGGTCCAGCACCCAGGCCGATGGACCGCGCGAAAATCGAACTGGCGCCCGATGGACAGATCATCGTAGACACTTCGCGCCTCTATCAGTGGCCCAAGGGACAGCCCACGCACTTTAATGATCCGGGAGCCTTTTTGACCGGAGTGTAGCGCGACGCAAGCAGCAGATTCTACGCGCCAAGAACACGGCGCTCGGAATAACAAGAGCGTTCTAAAAAGCGAATCTTATGGCTGACGAAAACAATCCGAACGGTGGCAACGGGACTAACGGGAAAAACGGGAAAGTCGGACTGGTGGAACGGGTCTCGACCGGTGTGAAAGAGGATATTCAGGCACTCAAAACCGATATCCCCACCAAGACGAAGGAGCAGATCGACGGGCTGAAGGATCCGACGAAGACGCAGGTTTATACGTCGATCTTCCGCCACAAGCACGACGACACGCCCCGCAATCGGGCGCTGGGCGTGCTATCGAACGTGTTTCTGCATCTGCACCCGGCAAAGATCAATCGCGATGCGGTGCGCTACAGCTACACGTGGGGCATGGGCGGGATTACGTTCTATCTGTTCATCATCCTGACCTACACCGGCGTGCTACTGATGTTCTATTACCATCCCACCAAGGTGCAGGCATTCCGCGATGTGCTCTATCTGGAGCACGACGTTCCCTTCGGCAAGATATTGCGCAACATGCATCGCTGGGCCGCTCACCTGATGGTGATTGGCGTGTGGCTGCACATGTTCCGCGTGTTCCTGACTGGGTCGTACAAGAAGCCGCGCGAATTCAATTGGAATATCGGCGTACTGCTGCTGGTGTTCACGCTGCTGCTGTCGTTCACGGGATATCTGCTACCGGACGATCAGTTGGGTTTCTGGGCCGTCACGGTAGGCACGAACATGGCGCGCGCGACGCCGCTGTTAGGGCATGAAGGCCCGTTCGGCTCAATGCTTGGTATGACTCCATACAACGACGTGCGTTTCGGATTGCTGGGCGGATCCATCGTCGACGCGAACGCGTTGCTGCGATCTTACATCTGGCATTGCATCGGAATTCCGATCGTGGCGTCGGTGCTGATGATTGTGCACTTCTGGCGTGTGCGAAAAGATGGCGGGATTTCGGGTCCGGCGCCGGTGATGCTCGAAGCGGAAGCGGACAAACCGCGGCGCGGCCCGAAAGCAGCGGGAGAGTAACAGAGTCGAGCTTTGCTCGACGGACGGCTGGAGGCGGCCGTCCCTACATGATTCAGAAGCACCCGGTCGTGGAGAAACTATGGACTGGCGACAACTCTGGGAGATTTGCTCGGCGCCCGACAACGTGCCGATCGTGGGCTTGATTCCGCTGCTAGCGTTCTACATTTATCTGGCAGTGAAACAGGCGCGGGCCAACGACCAGTTGATCGAACAACTCGAAGGCGACCCGGCGATGGCCAAGACCCACCATCGCAAGACATGGCCCTTCAAGCCCGGATGGGCCAAGGAAGTCCACGTCTGGCCTTTTCTGCTGCGCATTGAATTCCTCGCCGCCATCATCATCACCATTATCCTGATGGTCTGGTCCATCACACTGAATGCACCGCTCGAAGAACCCGCGAATCCCAACCTCACGATGAATCCTGCAAAAGCTCCGTGGTACTTCCTCGGACTGCAGGAGATGCTGGTCTACTTCGATCCGTGGATTGCCGGCGTGGTCATGCCGACGATGATCATCATCGGCCTGATGGTCATTCCTTACATCGATACGAACCCGCTAGGCAGTGGGTATTACACCTGGAAGCAGCGTAAGTTCTCGATTTCCACGTTCATGTTCGGCTTCGTCATTCTTTGGGTCGCGATGATCATCATTGGTACATTCATTCGCGGGCCCGGCTGGCAATGGTTCTGGCCCGGGCAAACCTGGGACCACAATCGCTTGATATATGAGGTGAACCGCGACCTGCCCGATATTTTTGGACTCACGTCGAACGCGGCCAAAGCAATTTTTGGCGCGATCGTGGTCGGTGGGTTTTACCTGGTTGGCGGCGCGGCGGTGTACTCGCTGTTTCGTCGAAAAATGCCGAAGGATTTCCAGCGCATGGGCCTGCTGCAGTTCTCACTGATGGCATTTTTGTGGCTGACCATGCTGGCGTTGCCCTTGAAGATGGCTCTGCGGCTTTTGTGGCACATCAAGTATGTGTGGATTACGCCGTGGTTTAACGTGTGATGGTCATGCTGAGCGAAGCTGGAATTTCGCGAAGCGAGACTCCAGCGCAGTCGAAGCATCCCTACCCGCGAGTGCGGTGACGGTGATATAGATTCTTCGCGCCAGGAACAAGGCGCTCAGAATGACAGTAGAAAACTAAGGTTCAACGCAGTCGGAGGAACTGGTGCCTGAAAAACCGATTCCCGAGCAGGATCCGATCACCGGAAAATCGTACGCGATCCACTACCTGATCGCGACGGTGATTCTGATAGGCACGCTGTTCTGGGCGTTGTACGACGAAGCCTGGGGACAGCGCCCGTGGAAGGCCTTCCAAGACCAGTGGAAGGATCGCTACAGCGCTTTTCTGAACACGGCCACGTCCAAATCCTCGAAGTCCGAACAATCGGTGGAGAAGGATCCGCAGTACGCAGATCTGAAACAGGCGTACGAGAAGGCCTATCAGGAATCGAAGCCTCAAGCAGACGAGGCTCGCAAGAAGCTCGACGACGCCAGCGCGCGCTTGCTCGCGGTGCAGAGCGTCTTCACGGACCGCCGTGCCTACGTAAACGCTCTTACCTACGAATTGGAAACCAGCACCAGTGCTTCGGCGAAAGCCAGCAAGCAGAAGGAAATCGGCTCCTACAAGGCCGAGCAGGCGACAGTCGAATTTCCCGACCGCACTAAGCAGAAATTTACCTTCCCGCAATTGGAGGAGAAGTATAACGAGATCCGCGACGAGCGGACCAAGCTCAGCCTCGAACTAGGCGACGTTCTCAAGCCTGTAACCGCGGCCAAGGCGAAGATGGACGAGTACATCTCGGACCACATGGTCGACCTGACTCCGCAGCAGATTCAGGGACTGAAAAAACGGGCCACGGAATGGGATCCGGCAATCGTGCAGATCAATGTCGCCGAGGCGAACATTGTGGATCGTTGCGAATCGTGCCATATGAATACGCGCGAGCCACTGAGGGTCACGGCCGCGGCGATGACGGCCAAAGGCGCGAAGCGGCCGGATGAATATGCCAATGCGTTTGTCAGCCATCCCGAACCTGAATTGCTCTCGATTCACGATCCCGAGAAGTTTGGCTGCTCACCCTGTCACCAGGGCAACGGCCGCGCCACCACGAGTGTCGAGAAGGCGCACGGAAATTATGAACACTGGTTGTGGCCGCTCTATCCCAAGGAAAATTCGCAGGCGGGTTGCCAGAGTTGCCACTCCGCCGACATGGTGCTGGTGAGCGGCGACCTCCAGTTCAACACCATTAACAACGGTAAGGATTTGTTCCGGCAACGCGGCTGCATGGGCTGCCATCGCTACGAGGGCTACGATAAAGAACCCGAAGATCTGAACTCCATCGGACAGCAGATCAAGCAGATTGAAACGCAGAAGAAAGAGAACGTAAAGAATTCTGCAGACCTGATGAAGCAGGCCGACGCCTCTGAATCAAACGCCGAAGCGAACGCGTTGAATACGAAAGCCGTCGACCTCAAAGTGGCCAACAGCAAGCTCGATGCGCGTTTACAGCAACTCGACTTTCAATCGCATAGCCTGATGCAGGACCAGAAGAAGGTTGGCCCCAACCTGAAAGATGTGCGGCTCAAGCTGAACAAGAACTGGATTCCGGTCTGGTTGAAGAAGCCGTCCGACTTCCGGCCAACGACCAAGATGCCCAACTTCCGCCTGACCGATCATCAGATTCAGGCAATCTCGGCGTACATCTGGCAATCCGGATTCACCGACGAACTCCCCAAGCACAAGCCCGGAAACGTCGCTCACGGCAAAGAGCTATTTGAAGAGCGAGGATGCCTGGCCTGTCACTCGATCGGCGAAGGCGATCAGATGCAGGGTGGAACGTTTGCGGCAAACCTGACCCGCGTCGGCGAAAAGGCAAATTACGACTACCTCGTGCGCTGGATTCACAATGCGCGGCAGCGTACGCGCCCGTACTGCCCATACGAGAAAAAGGACATCGGTCCGGAAGATTATGCCAAGAAGGGACTGCCTTACGTATTCGACCTGGATCACAGCAAGTGTCCGAACGACGGCCACGAACTGCAAGTGCAGAACATGACGGTGATGCCCAGCCTGCGCTTGAGTCCCGAAGACGCGGAGGACATCGCCACGTATCTGATGACGCAGAAGAAGCAGGAACCGTCTTCCTACGCGGCTGCGCCGTTCATGGATGATCCGACTCTGAAAGAGGAAGGCAAGAAGTGGGTTCGGTTCTACGGTTGCGGCGGATGCCACGAAATATCGGGCATGGAAGATGAAGGCCGCATCGGCACCGAACTCACATTCGAAGGCAGTAAGCCGATCGAGCGCCTCGACTTTGCGCTGTTCACCGAAGTAGCGCAGCGTGGAGGGAAAGACGCCGAACCGATCAAAGACAAAGCAGACCTAGCGCGCCTGCCCGACGGTCCGGCAACCGCCCCGTGGTACGACCACAAGGGATTCTTCGAGCATAAACTTGCGGAACCGAACATTTACGATCAAGGCAAAGTCAAGAGCGAGACCGAAGCTCTTCGCATGCCGAACCTGCACCTGACCAAGGATCAGGTCCTCGACCTCACGACTTTCCTGCTGGGGAGCCAGGAGACTTCCCTGCCCCAGAGTTATCAATACAAACCGGGCGATGCGCGGCATGACATTCAAGAAGGCTGGTGGATCGTCAAGAAATACAACTGCATGGGATGCCACCAGTTCATCCCCGGCCAGCGCACGATTCTGATGGGCCTAAAGCAGTATCAGGATGTACAGGAGCAACTGCCTCCGAAACTGCTGACGGAGGGCGCGCGCGTCGATCCTGAGTGGTTGAGGAAATTCCTGTCGAATCCGGCGCTGAGCACCACCGACACGAATCGCAACGGCGTGCGACCGTACTTGAAGGTTCGCATGCCCACATTCTCCTTCTCCGACAATGAACTGCGAAAGCTGGTGCGCTTCTTTGAGGCCTTGTCGCAGCAACCGCTTCCCTACATTCCGGAAGAGGTGCCGACGCTCACGGCCAAAGAAACGGACATGGCACGAAGCCTGTTCTCAAGCACGGCGGCGCCTTGCCTGAAGTGCCATGCCACGGGCGATCCGGCGCATGACAAGATCGCAACCGCTCCGAATTTCCTGTTGGCGAAAGAGCGGCTGAAACCGGACTGGGTTGAACGCTGGATCACCGATCCTCAGGCAGTCAGCCCGGGAACCTCGATGCCGTCTGGCTTGTTTAAGCAACTGGGTACGCAGTACGTCTTTGCTGGGCCGACACCGCCGACCTTCAATGGCTATACCGGTGATCACCGCAAACTGCTGACCGATTACATCTTCCAGTTGACTGCAGAAGAACAGCGGCGGGTAGCGGCATCGATGCCGCGAGCCAAGGCGGCGATCCAGCCCTCGACTAGCCGTAAACAGGCAGCCGTGGAATCGCATCCTACGGTGAGCGGTGGTTCTCGTTAACTGATTCGCATAGCTGGTTCGCGTTAGCCAGTTGGCATTAGTTAGAATGTGCGGTTTGGTGAGTGCTCTTGCATTTCGTTAGCTGCTTACGGCGCGGGCCAGACGTCCCGCGCGACCGCCGGCGAGTCGCCGGCCCTACACTTCAAAGAAAGGGCGACATCATGAATAGGAAGACAGGTTGGACAAGGCTGGCAGTCAGCGCGCTGGCACTATGCGCGATTCTCATCCTGGCAGGTTGCAGCAAGAAGGAGAATACGGAGCAATCGAGCAACGCTCCTGCGGAATCGGCGGCCCCTGCGCAGCCGGCCACGCCGATCGATCCGGCAACTGTAGCCACCATCAACGGAACCGTAAAGTTTGACGGCACGGCTCCCAAGCCCTCCAAGATCGACATGAGCCAGGATCCGGGCTGCAAGGGCACGAACGAGGCCGAGAATGAAGTTGTGAACGGCGGCGATCTCGCCAATGTATTCGTCTACGTCAAAGACGGACTCGGAAACCGCACATTCGACGTTCCGAAGGATCCGGTCGTGCTTGACCAAAAGGGCTGCCAATACCATCCCCACGTGTTGGGCGTGATGGCCGGCCAGACCGTCCGGATTAACAACGATGATCCCACGACCCACAACATCCACCCCACGCCCAAGGACAACCGGGAATGGAACGAATCGCAGCCACCTTCTTCGCCGGCCATCGAAAAGAATTTCGCGCGCGAAGAAATCATGCTGCCGGTGAAGTGCAACCAGCACCCGTGGATGAAGATGTACATCAACGTAGTCAAGAGTCCGTTCTATGCTGTAACCGACAAAGCTGGGAAATACGAGATTAAGGGCCTGCCGCCGGGCGATTACACGATTGCGTTCGTGCAGGAGAAGCTGGGAGAACAGGATCAGAAGGTCACGGTAGCGGCCAAAGAAACCAAGACCGTGGACCAGAGCTTCAAACCAGCCGCCGAGTAAAGGCGCCGGTGCTAAAATACCGGGTTGGACAGAGCAGGTCGCAGTCGATGTGCGGCCTGCTCTGCCCTCCTAAGCCAAGGGCGGTCTCGTTCCCTTCACAGACCTCCCGACCCAAGGGGCACTACTCTGAAAGCCATCGCGACAACCTACAATCGCGGGCATCACAGGCTCGCGGTCATCCTTGCCTGCTGGACTTTTTTCCTCATCATCGCAGGCGCCCTGGTCACCAGTAACGATGCCGGACTCTCCGTGCCCGACTGGCCGACTTCGTTCGGTTCCTGGTACAAGATCCCGAAACTCGTGGGCGGTGTGAAGTTCGAACACACACACCGGATGATCGCGCAAGGCGCGGGACTGTTGACGGTTATCCTCGCGGTCTGGACCTGGCGCACGGAAAAACGCCGCTGGATGCGATTCTTGGGCATTGCCGCAGTCGGGACTGTGATTGCGCAGGGCATTCTTGGTGGCCTGACCGTCCTGTTCTTTCTGCCTCCGCCGATTTCGTCGGCCCATGCGGCGCTGGCCCAGACTTTTTTCTGTATAGCGGTGGCGATGGCATTATTCACCGGCCGGAAATGGGTGGAAGAGCAGCCTCGCGTGGAGTTCGACCAGCGGCGCCCGAGTTTGTTCACGCTAACTCTGCTTTCCATTTTCGTGTTGTATGTGCAGCTGATCCTGGGAGCGATGTTCCGTCATCACGGTTTGAGTTGGTGGCCTCACGTGGTGCACGCCGTTGTCGTCTCAGCCGTGCTGGCGTGGACTTCAGTCCGGGCCCTGACGGTTTATCCGCAAATTGAGGCGGTTCGCAAGCCGGCGATTCTGATGCTGTCGCTGGTTATCGCCCAGCTATGCCTCGGCTTTACCGCATTCCTGACTCGTGTGTCATGGGGACGAGACGCGGTGCAACCAGAGTTGCCCATGGTGTTGTCAACTGTGGCTCACGTTGCGGTGGGAGCACTCCTGCTTGCGACCACGGTGGTCCTGGCAATCCAAGTGTGGCGGCACGTTCCAGTTGCTTTCGAAGAAGGGGTGCCGGAAGCCCAACACGATGCCTCGGCGGCGTAGCATCATCCGCTCGTGGAAATACCTATTTGGGGACAACCGCCGTCGGCTGTCCGTCGAGCGAAGCTCGACAGTTTTGCCCGTAAGAACCGGCAAGCTGAAACGTACAGCCTGTCCTAACATTCGACAAGTTGTCGTAAACTGGATGTAGTCCCCGGAGTAGCCATTGGTTTCGAAAGTCTCTGCGCTCGCTGAACCCGGTCCGGAACAGGAGCAAGCCGCCGCGCCCGTGATTTCCGTTCAAAATCTGGTGCACCGCTACGAAAGCCGCACAGCTCTGAACGGAGTTTCCTTCGACGTGCGGCCAGCAGAGTTGTTTGGCCTGCTCGGCCCGAATGGCAGCGGGAAAACAACGCTATTTCGTATTCTGTCAACGTTGATGATCCCGACCGGGGGCCGCGCAGTCGTCATGGGATGCGACGCGACACAGCATCCCGAGAGTTTGAGGCGGCAGATCGGTGTCGTGTTTCAGGCGCAAAGCGTCGACCCCAAATTAACTGCTTACGAGAACCTATGGCATCAGGGACATCTGTACGGCCTGCGAGGATCGGCGCTCAAACAACGCATCGGCGAGATCCTGGCCAGAGTCGGGCTGGCGGACCGTGCGAAAGATCGCGTGGAAACATTTTCCGGCGGAATGCAGCGCCGTATTGAACTGGCAAAGGGCCTGCTGCATCATCCTGGAGTGTTGTTGCTCGATGAGCCTACCACCGGGCTCGATCCCGGGGCTCGCCGCGATCTTTGGCAATACCTGCAGATGCTGCGCGATGAAGAGCATGTCTCGGTGTTGGTCACAACGCATCTAATGGAAGAGGCTGAGCGCTGCGATCGGCTCGCCATTTTGAATGAAGGAAATCTCGTGGCCTTGGGAACGTCGACGGAATTGAAGAGTGAAATCGGCGGCGACGTGATCTTGCTCGACGCCGCACGCGACGCCGCATTGCTGGCCGAGCATATCCAGACGCGATTCCACCTAGAAGCGACTGTGATGGGCAATCAGGTGCGAATTGAACGCGAGGGCGGCCACCGCTTCGTTCCCGACGTTGTCGAAGCATTCCCCGGAGAGATTCAGGCTATTTCCGTAAGCAAGCCGGCGCTGGAGGATGTGTTCATTCACCGCACGGGCCACAAGTTCTGGAGTGAAGAGCGCGAAGCAAGTTCTGCAGACGAAACGAAAGACAAAAAGAAAAAGAGGAGGTAGCTTGCGTCCCATGATCCTGGTGCTTTCTCTGGTGCTCGGCGTGCTGCCCTTGGTGGGCGTCGTATGGATTTTTATAAACGGCATGATCGTCCTGTATCCATTCTCTGCCACGGTGGATGGCCTGTTCATGACGCTGATCCTGCTCACGCTCTCGGCGTGCTTCCTGTTAAATGCGTTCTGGGAAATGCGGGATCGCGGGATGTTGGGCAAGAAGGCAGACCCGCCCTCTAAGACCCCTGCAGCGAAAGCGAGTTAGAGAATGGCGTCGCAGGCAACAACTTTGGCACGACCGATGGCGTCCGCATCCGCTGGCGTGATGCTGCCCGCCTTCACCCTCTGGTGGCGGGAAATCGTGCGCTTCTACCGCCAGCCCACGCGCGTGGTCGGAGTGCTGGCATCGCCACTGGTGTTCTGGCTGGTCATCGGTTCGGGCTTCGGAACTTCCTTTCGTTCCGGCGGAGGACCGGGCCAGCAGCATTACCTCGATTATTTCTATCCCGGCGCTCTCATCATGATCGTGCTCTTCACTTCGATCTTCACCATGATGTCGGTGATCGAAGACCGCAAGGAAGGCTTCTTGCTTTCCGTGCTGGTCGCTCCGGTGCCACGCACCGCGATCGTGCTTGGGAAAGTGTTGGGCGGGACCACCCTCTCGGCCGTCCAAGGCATGATCTTTTTGATCTTCGCGCCTTTCGCCGGAGTTCACTTGGGATTGGTGCAGGTGCTGCTCGCCGCCGTGGTGGTGTTCTTCGTGTCATTCGCATTGACCGCGCTCGGCTTCGCAATCGCGTGGCCCATGGATTCTTCCCAAGCCTTTCATGGCATCGTGAACCTGTTCCTGATTCCGCTCTGGCTCTTGTCGGGCGCGCTGTTCCCGCTTGAGGGCGCTTCAGGATGGATTCGCGTCATTATGCGCCTGAATCCTCTGACGTACGGAGTGGAAGCCCTCCGCAGCCTTCTCTATCCCGGTGCGGAAACGGCGTTTCCGCTGCCCTCCGCCATCGCAACCTTGCTTCTGTTTTCGCTGGTCATGTTTGGACTGGCATTCCTGATGGCAAACCGCCGTACCAAATCATCTGTAGCATGAGGCCCGCTGCGTGATCGCTGAGCAATACGCTTTCTTCCCTGCCCTTAACGCGACCCTGAACGGAACCAGCGCCGCACTGCTGCTCTCTGGCCGCATTCTGATCTCCCGGGGCCGCATCGCGGCGCATCGCATTTGTATGATCGCCGCCGTTGTCGCTTCGGGACTCTTTCTGGCGTGCTATCTGTTCTTCCACTTCGAGGTTGGGAACATCCGGTTCCTGGGCGAAGGCTGGGCGCGTCCAGTGTATTTTGCGATTCTGATTTCGCATGTCACGCTGGCCATCGTTATCGTGCCTCTGGCGATCATCACGTTGACTCGTGGCCTGAAGGCCCGCTACCCTCAGCATCGCGCGATCGCCCGCTGGACCTGGCCGCTTTGGATGTATGTGTCTGTCACGGGCGTGATCGTGTATTTCATGCTGTACCAGTGGTTTCCACATAGCTAGGAGCAAAAAAACTAATTCACGAGTCACAGAGACACAGAGGAAGAAAAAATAAAAACAAATCTTAGAAATAAGCCTCAACCCCTCATCAAGCTGTTCGACCTGATCTTCTCTGTGTGTCTCTGTGACTCAGTGGTGAATTGATTTTTCATTTTTATGGCCGTCCTGAAGCTCAAGATCGACGTATCCGCCACAGTTGGCGATGCCGCATGGCGCGGGATTCAGCAGTTTGATCAGATTCAGAGTGCGGACTTCGGCCCGCAATTCGGCAGTAGCGGTGGGTGCAACCATCCGCCCGATGCTCCGCATGCCAAGGGCGAATGGATCGGAGCCGAAATCCGGCTCCAGACACCGCTTCTGGCCCAGTACGCTATGTCACACTATCTCGAGCAGGAGCGCGTGCTCGACGCAGATGTAGAGTAGGCAGATTCTGCTATAGTTTCTTTCCGGGATTCCATGTCGGTTCAATCAGAAACGCCCAGTTCAACTCCCATTCCTGACGGCCCCGCCGCACCGCAGACTAAGCCCAAGCGCGGGATGTCGCGCATCCAGAAGATTCTCTTCTTCGCCACCGGATGGCTCATCGTCCTGATGCCCTTTCTGTTCTGGTGGAATACGTGGTTCGGGCGACATCTCTCCGACGCACAGTTGACCGAGTACCTGCACGACGACAAGAAGCCACGCCACATTCAGCATGCACTGGTGCAGATGGGCGATCGCATGGGCCATCGCGATAACGCGGGGAAGCCGGCCCCCGTTCCAGCCGCAAAGCAGTGGTATCCCGACCTGATACGGCTCGCCAGCGATCCTGTGGAGGAAGTCCGCAATACGGACGCCTGGGTGATGGGGCTCGACCCCTCGGGCACAGGCTTTCACGAGGCGCTGGTGAAGATGCTGTCCGATCCTTCGCCTATGGTTCGCGGAAATGCGGCCTTGTCGTTAGTGCGCTTCGGGGATGCAACCGGCCGCCCGCAGATCGTGGCTCTGCTGCAACCCGCTCAGCTTAGTGCTCCAGTCGATGGGCGCATCGTCGACTCCGACCGCCCCGGCACCGCAGTCCATCAGGGCGGACTGCTCGCGAAGATCGCACCTTCGGGATCTCCAGCGCCGGCTGAGATTCGCTCGCCGATACCCGGGCGCATCCGCTCGGTGGCGCAACCCGGCGCGAATGTCACCGCTGGCTCGGAAGTAGCCGTAGTCGATCCCAGCACTGAGCAGGTGTGGGAAGCGCTTCGCGCGTTGTATCTGGTGGGACAGATCGACGATCTGGCGGCCATCCGTCCTTACGAACGGGACCTGCCCGACATTTCGAACGATGTACGCCAGCAGGCACAGGAGACCGAGAAAGCAATCCAGAGCAGAAATCAACACTAAGGAGGAAAATCATGGCAGGCGCCGCATTGGGAAATACGCCCGCAACCTAATCGGCGGCGACCAGTGCAATCTAATTTCAATCAAGACTTGTCATCCTGAGACCCGTGCATTTTGCGGGCCGAAGGATCGATGCACTCGCTGGTAGCAGAGGTGACGCAGACAGAATTGCACAGGTCCTTCGGGCCGGAAGAAACGCGGCCCTCAGGATGACAATCCATCGTTTTAATTGGCACGGCCTGACAGCCAACATCCGAGAGCTCTCTTCAGATCGCCATCGGCCCCACTTCTTTTTCCACCTCAGCTGTGTCGACCATGACGATGGCGTCCCACGGGCAGCCATCGAGGAAGCAGCCGTCTGGGCCTTTGCTCAGGCACTTCTTGCATCCGATGCAGAGAATGGGGTCGATCTGGATGCGGCCGAACGGCGGATTGTCCTCGTCCGGCACCCAGAACATGCAGTCTTCCACCGGGCAGTATTCCACACAGGCAGGCGAACCGGCGCATCCGGTGCAGCACTCGGTGATAACCGCCAATTCCTTCGGTTTTTTCTTGCGCGGGGTCGCGAGGCCTTTGGACTTCGGTTCAAACTTAAGCTCGTCGGGAACCATCCCAACAGCTCTGGTGGCGCCGGGCACAGGAGGCATGCGCGGAATTATAACCTGAAACCACGCCAGTTATGAACCTTACTTCCGCGTGAATATTGGCCAGCACGATCGCAGAATCTCGACCCAAAACGACACTCGTGGCAGGGGTTCATGACAGACAGCACGATTCCCACCGGGCCCATTCTGTTATAGTGAACCCCTGCAAAGGAGCACCGACATGGCTGGCAAGAGTCTGAACCGGGTTCAATTGATCGGAAATCTAGGGAAAGATCCCGAAATCAAATACACGCCGCAGGGTACGCCCGTGGCCAAGCTGACCATCGCCACCAACGAGCGCTTTAAAGATAAGGCCGGCGAGTGGCAGGATCGCACCGAGTGGCACAACGTCGTACTCTGGCAGCGTCTGGCCGAGATTGCCGGCGAGTATCTGAAGAAGGGCGGCAAGGTCTACATCGAGGGCCGCCTGCAAACCCGCTCCTGGGACGACAAGACGTCCGGCCAAAAGAAATACATGACCGAAGTCGTAGCCAGCGACATTATCCTGTTGGGTGGACGCGGCGAAGGCGGCGGTGGCGATTTTGCCGGAAGCTCGCGCGGATCATCCTCGTCTGCGGGCAGCAGCAACAACTTCGACCAGCGCACTCCCGAGCCGGAGCCAGCTGCAAGCGGTCCGATCACTGACGACGATATTCCGTTCTAGCCGGCTGCGGTCAAGCTTGTTGACGCTCGCCGGCTATCGCGGCATCTTCCGCCGCATAATCGAACTGCGCGAGGAACTCGAACGCCGGCGAATTTTCCCGCTGCCAGCCGATCGTCCGTCGGATCGCTTCCTCAATCGCTACGGGCTCTTTGTATCCCAGTTCCGTGCGGATGCGCGCAGAACTCACGGTCCAGTGCTGCGCCGCATTGCCGGGCTTCAGCAAGTGGGGCGGCGTACGTTCCACCGGCAGAGTCACGAATTCGCCATCCCACTGCATCTCGCCGGCGATCTTCCGCGCCCATTCCACTTCGCTGAATGCCGGTTCCTCACACACGTTATAGATTCGTCCGGCGGCTCGATCATCCGTGGCAGCCAGCACGATGGCTGCGGCCACGTTCTCGACATAACCTCGCGGCGAACGCCAGGCGGCGAGCGCTTCGGGAAAGATGATATGGCGCCGCCCGTCGGCGATGCGCTTCACGACCGGATAAAAACGATGTAGAGGATCTCCAGGGCCGTACACCATGGGCATCCGCAGCACTGTGCCGGGCAGTCCACTGTCGTTCATTACAACGCGCTCGGCCGGGATCTTGTCGTAGTCGTCCGTTAGCCAGGGGAAAATCTTGCGCATCGCCTGCAAGACCTCCGGTGGGTACGGATGCAGACTGCGGCGCAGCTCCGAATCCTCCGTGAGAGGTACCTCCATCAGCGGGCCATCTTCCGTACCCTGGGAAATGCCCACCGCGCGGTATACGTCCATGCTACTCAGCATGATTATGCGCCGGATCGCGCCACGGAACACATTCATCAGCGCTTCGGCCTGCGAACCCGAACTGAGGACCAGATCAATGACTACGTCGGGAGCAAAGCGCTTCAGTTCCTCAGCGCTGGCATTCAGTTGGTTATGGTCACCCTGGATCTCATCGACGCCTGCGGGCACGGCTGACGTGCCCCGATGGAACACGGAAAGAGTATGTCCTCGCTGCTTCAGTGCAGCCACAACGAACCGGCCGATGAAGCCATTCCCGCCAATCAAGAGGATGCGCATGGCGCGGCATGAATCGTCCCAACGAGACGCGTCCATTCCCAAGATTCAGTGGACTCGGAACGGTCGCGTACCCGGTGGACGAAGGTTAGATGTCTATCACGGGCATTCGCGTCCTGCTTTAGTCGCCGTCGCCCGTGTCGACTGAAATCATTTCCAGGCTCTGCAGCAGCGGGCTTGAATCCGCGACGAACTCCACATGCCCGCAGCGCGGGCACGACAGAATAGCGTGCCCGGAATTGCCTGGAGCCAGGCTGGCTTTCATCAGTTGATATCTCTTGAGCTTCTGCTCGCAACGCAAGCAACAGACCGTCTTGCTATAGGGATCGGTGGAGACACCACCCGGTGTCTCGATGGCTGGTTTCATACATTCCTCTAAAACAGGAATTCTGGAGCCGCCCAGAATCGGCTGGCATTCCAGTTTAAGTGGAACGAGTGTAGCACGCCGGATGCGGCGTCGCCGCGCCATACACTCCCGCTGCGTTGCCAAGACGGGCTCCTCAAAGTACAAACCAATAGGGCCTTATGGGAACCCCTACGGATGCAGGAACCAAGGAGTCGTCGTATCGTCGGTCTTAAAGAAATTCAGGATCTGCCCCGCCACCTTCAGGTCTCCCGCCGGGAACGAGGGATGTGTACCATCCGACTGCAGGTCCTGGCATGTCCACACAAATCCGTCACTGCGACCCAGTAATCCATTGGCCCAGTAATACGGTCCCCACGACATCCACGGAGCCTTGACAGCTCCCAGCGCGGGGTTGTAGTTCAGGTTCGCGGCGCCGTTCAACTGGTCGTTGATGGCATTCTTCACGGCGAAGCCGGCTTCGTAGGCGTAAGGTTCTGGATCAATCTTCGCCACGCCATTCGAGTAGCCTGCGTAAATGCGGCTGGAGAAATACACCAGCTTCGCGTTCGGGAAGAACGTGTGGACGTTATTCATCTCGGTTTCGTAGTTCCCCTGCATCTGGGTCATGTCGCCGGGAAACGTCCCTTTCGCAATGCCGTTGGTGTCTTCAATCCACACCGCGACGACCTGCTGCGCGGTGACGCCCTGATCGGGCAGGTAGTTGTTCAAAATCATGTTCCAGTACGGCGAACTGGTCGACGACAACAAGTTCGGCGTGGCTCCGCCTTGCGCACCCGACACGAATACCAAGTTAGGATTGATCGCCGGGTCGGTTCGCGCCAGCGCCAGGAACTCAGCGAATTCATCGAGCGCGGTGGATTCTCCCAGCGCCAGCATCACGTCCTTCCCCGTCGGGCTGTAGTTGCCATTGCCATCCAGCGGCACAACACCCTTCGCGAATCCCACACCATCGGAGTCATGCGAGGCCGGACGCAGGTTGCTTCCGTTGGGATAAAGCCCACCCTCTTCCCCTTGATAGATTCCCGTGGCCAGATCCGTAAGAGGAACGATGGGCGTCGTGGTCTTCGGGACATCGTACGAAATGTTGTTGCACACCGCGCCCGTCGACTTCGCTACCGTCAGAGTGAACAACTTGGTGACATTGAACTTCGCCGAGTCCTTCACTCCGGCTGTAAACGTATAGTTGCCAGCCGTTACGGTGGAAGCGACGGTTCCGCTGATCAAGCCAGCGCTCGAAAGCGTAAGGCCGGTAGGCATGCTCGATCCCGGCTTCAGGCTAAATGTGTAAGGCGGAGTGCCCGCAGCGGCGCGGAGGGTTGCTTGATAGGACGCACCCTGCGTCGCCACTGGTAGCGTGGTTATGTTCAGGAGTGACAGAGATGTCGCTACCGAACCGTTGCCGCTCAAATCAACCACCTGCGTTGGGACCTGATCGAAAGCGAAGGCGATCACTCCGGTCTCCGATGTCGCCATCGTCGGACTGTAGCCAACGCTGATCGTCTTGCTTGCGCCCGCATTAATGGTAATGGGCAGACTCACCGGAACGATGGCGAAGGTCGGAGGCGTGATTGTGATTCCCTGCAACTTCACCGCACCGGTCCCTGCATTGGAAATCGTGATCAACTGCGTCCCGCTCCCAGTTCCCTCAGCCTGATCAGGAAAATTCAGCGAAGTTGGACTCGAACTCACGACTGCCTGCGATAAGAGACCCGTTCCCGTCAAAGGCACCTGCAAGGGGTTGCCGGTCTGTTGCGTCAGGGTGTAATCGCAATGAAATGTCTTCGCCGCATCGGGGGCAAAGTACATGGAGTAGGTCGTGGTCTTGCCCGACGCGAGAGCAAACGGCGTTTGTCCTGACGCCAGCTTGAACTCCGGACAATTTGAGGCAATGGCCGTAATCGTAGTGGTGGCCGTCCCCTTGTTCTTGATCGTAATCGTTTTGGTCGTGGTGCTCATCCCGAGGTATGTACTCGTAAATGTCAGAGAGTTCGGGGTAGAGGTAATCTGCGCGGAGGCGGCAACGAGGAGAATCCACCCGATGACAAAGAGGTTGGCCAGACAGAAAACAACTCGGCGCATTACACCACGCATCGTTCGATCCTCCGATTAGTATCGTCTCGCGAGTTCCAGGCAAGAACGCAGGATTCTTGTGGGCGGTCGAATCAACTTTCCGCGCCGTATGCACGACAAGCAACTGGTTCTAGCTGTTTGAAGTCGTAACAATGGGTGGCGGACTTTCCGAGACTTATGCAGTCCTTGCGTTTCCACCGTCGGGGGAAAACCTGGTGATCCGCTCTCCGGCTAATGAAGAGGAGACCGTTGTGGCATTCTTCGCTGGCACTACCGGAGTGTCAAGAATGAAAGTTCTTGCACATCCTGAGCATTCATCTTGATTGGAAGATGCAGTCAGGCCTCGGATGATTTCAGGCGACTTGGCTTTCGCCGTCGTTCAGACTGATGGGTGGAGTAGCGGGCCTTGCAACCACCTTTTCGGGTTCTCTGGCTAGAAACTCCTTCGGACAAATGAGCGCGAGTACCGGCGTCGTCATAAAGGTCGTCACCAACGCCATAATCACCATCATGGAAAACAGCGCGGGCGAGATCACTCCGATATCGAGGCCGATGTTAAGAATCACCAACTCCATAAGGCCCCGCGTATTCATCAGCGTGCCGAGTCCGGCAGCTTCCCGCAAAGGAATGCCCGTGAGCCACGAAGCCAATGTTGAACCACCCAATTTGCCGACGGTTGCGACCAGGATGATCAGGCCGCAGTACATCCACATCTCCGGCCCTTTGACCAGGCCGATGTTCGTACGCAATCCCGTAAAGGCGAAAAATAAGGGCAACAGCAGAGTGACCGTGATGGTCTCGAAGCGGTCGAGGACGTATCTGACAAAATGTCTTTGCTTCGGCATGATGGCGCCCATCAGAAACGCGCCAAAGAGCAAGTGAATGCCGAGGTATTCGGTGCTCAGAGCGGAAACCAGAACGAGAAGCACCATCAGCGCCATCAGGTTTTCGCTGAGTTCGCCCTTCTCTTTGTAGACGCGCTCGTAGCCGCGCAGCAGGCGCCGGACGCCATAGACCATGATCAAACCAAAGACGGCGATGCCACCCACGGTGGTCCAAATCGACGTGGAAGAGTGCGCCGAGCGAATCAGCACTACGATGTAGGCGAGAATGCACCAGCCCGTGACATCATCAACCGCCGCGCACGCAATGGCGACCGTACCCAAACGGCTGCCCAGCATATTTCGTTCTGCGAGAATCCTGGCCAACACCGGAAAGGCCGTGATGCTCATGGCCGCGCCCATGAACAACGCGAAGTTGGTAAAGCTGACGCTGTCATCCGACAGCCGCGGATAGAGGTACAGCGCGAGAAACGCCGCGAGAACAAATGGCGCGGTAATGCTGACATGACTGGTCAGGACGGCGGCGTGTCCTTGCTTCTTGAGTTCTCTCGGATTAATTCCCAACCCCACAAGGAACATGAAGACAACAACGCCCACCTGGCTTAGAGCGTTCAAGAAACCAAGGCTGGAGGCGGGAAACAGGTAAGCCGAGGCATGAGGCGCAATCCAGCCGAGAAGCGACGGTCCCAGCATAATGCCGGCAAACATCTCACCCACAACACGCGGCTGATGAACCTTGCGAAATACTTCCCCGACGAGACGGCATACCGCGAGGACCACCGCAATCTGCAGGACGAGCGTAAAGAGATTCGGCATCACTGCGTCCCGCCGCCCACGACTCGTGGCTGCCGCACGGCCTTGAATTCCACCGGCGCACACGACGCACAGCCACTCACCGACAGTACCCCGCTCAACCCTCTGGGCTCCGACTTCGGATCGACCGTCGCCTTCAGCAACAGCGCTTGATCGCTGCAGGCGATGTCGCTCGAAGAATCTCGCAGGGCCACAGATGCCTCAATGCCCTTGCCATCAATCATTCCCGAAGCCACTGTCTTCGAGGCGTTGTAGAACGTAAGCACCAGGCCCTTGCCCGACTGTGAGATCACGACAGAAGTATTGGAAAGAGAAGAAAGGAACTTCGCGCAAGATCGACCAGTCAAGCGAGTGGTGTCACCCTCGATCTTCCAAATGCCATCCACTGAAATTGGCGCGACCAATCTGCGGCCTGACCTTAGCACTCCCGCCAGACCAAGCAAGGGCAGACCAACGAGGAGAACGTACGCAACGACGAAATTGCGGCTCGTGTGCGACATCGTGCCTCTTTATGCTTTTGGTGCCGAAGCCAGGGAACACCGCGTGACAGCTTACGCCGAAAACGAAGGAAGTCCGATCGAATAATCGGACTTCCCTTACATATCCTACGAAACGGACTTCTAGACCTGCTGCGGACGGAACGCGTCGGAGGTCAAATCCCCCAGCAACTTGTGCCACGGGTGTTTCTCGTTCTGCTCGACCTTCGAAACCATCTGCTTCATCTTAGTCAGCACTTCGGGCGCTTCCTCGTCGTACACGTCTCCCTGAAGAAGCTTCAGAACGTCCAACCGGTAATTCTTGTCGCTGATGAAGTAGGTAAACAGCACATTCAACCGGTAGTAAACCGAGATGAATTCGTACCAGTTCTTGGTTCCGCGGCGCAGCTTCGTCTCGTAATCGGCAAATTGCGCGCGCGAGAAATCGTTCTTCTCGATGGCTGAGAGAATGTCTTTGTGCGCGAATCGGGAGCTGTTGAGCGCTATGCTCACACCGGTTGAAAAGATCGGATCGACGAAGCGTCCCGCATCTCCCACCAGCATGAACCGGTCGCCGGCCAGTTGCTTCATGGCGTAGCTGTAATCGCCTTCTTCCTTGAAAGGACGAATGCGATCGGATTTCCGCAGAGTTTCCGCAATCAGAGGCCGGCTCCCCACTGTCTCCCAGAAAAACTTCTCGCGATCTTCCTTCGACTTGGCGAAATTCTTTTTCTGCGTCACCACGCCGAGGCTGGTAACGCTGTCCGTGATCGGGATCTGCCAGATCCACGTGTTCGAGATCGGCAGGAAGTGAATGTAGATGTAATCCAGATTCGTGTCCCGTTTCGCAAACACTTTGCGGTCGTAGCCATCGAACCAGGAGTGAATGGCGTACTGGTCGAATACTGTGTCTTTGATTTTCAGCCTCAGCTGATTTCCAAGGAAGGTCTGCCGCCCGCTGCAATCCACCACCATCTTGCAACTGACGCTCATTTCCTTTGGCCCAATGTTGAAATAAACCTCCGGCTGCTCGGGGCCGAAGTCGACGCGCCCAACCTTGACCCCGTCATACACGGTCGCGCCGAGTTTCTGCGCGTGCTTCAACAGCATCAGGTCAAACTTGCCGCGATCCACATGGTAGGTATAGTTCCGGTCCTCCATGCCTTCCTGTTTGCGTTCTTCGAAGCGGATATCGACGTTATAGTCCGGCGCCAAACCCTCGAGGTCATGCACGTACCCGGGATTCTCGTCATTGGTGGTCCAGACCGCGCCGAACTTGTGCGGGAACTTTGCCTCCTCCATCTGCGGGAGGAAGTCTAGATCTTTGAAGACGCGCGTCGAAGATGGAACGAGCGACTCGCCCACATGCGGGCGCGGGAACAACTCGCGCTCGAACACGACGCACTTGACCCCGGCTTTCGCCAGATAGCATGCCATGCTCGATCCAGCGGGCCCACCACCAATGATTCCTACCTCAAAATCGGGGACTGAATGATTCATATCGCTGCTTTCTCCCAGTGTGTTCGCTGGCTGTTTCTACCTAGGCCGAGGCTTCCACAAATGCATCGGCGGTTAAATCACCCAGGAATCCGTGCAGAGCATGGTTGGGATCCTTTTCCACCTGCCGGACGATGTTGCGCATGCGGGTCAGAACTGCCGGCTCGGCGTCATCATAGACGTCTCCTTGCAGCAGCTTCAGCACATCGAGGCGGTAGCGCGGATCCTGCACAAACGCCGTGAACAGCACATTCAGCCGGTAGTATACGGTGATGAAGTTGTACCAGTTCTTGGTTCCGCGCTTGAGCGTAGTCTCGTAATCCGCGAACGACTCTCGGCTGAAGTTGCCCGTCTCCAGCGACTTCAGAATGTCTTTGTGCGCGAAGCGGGAGCAATTCAGAGCGATGCTCACTCCGGTAGAGAAAATGGGATCGACAAATCGTCCCGCGTCACCGACAAGCACCACGCGGTCACCCGCCAGTTGCTTCATGGCATAGCTATAGTCGCCCTCATCTTTGAATGGCTTAATCTGCTGCGAACCCTGCGCCCTCAGGCCCTCGTACAGCTCAGGACGGCTCTTGATGCACTCCCAGAAGAACTTCTCGCGCGACTCTTTGCTTCCCGCAAAGTTCTTTTTCTGGGTGACTACGCCGATGCTGGTAACGGTTTCGCTGATCGGAATCTGCCAAACCCAGGTGTTGGTGATCGGAAGGAAGTGAATGAAAATGAAGTCGCCCTGAGTCTGCTTGTTCGACGCCATGCAGCGACGATCGTATCCGTCGAACCAGGTATGGATGGCATACTGGTCAAAAACGTTGTCCTGAATGCGCCACTTCAACTGGTTGCCGACAAGAGTCTTGCGGCCCGAAGCATCCACCACTATCCGGCAGGTGGTGCTCATGTCTCTCTTGCCCATCTTGTACTTCACGGCGGCGCAATTCGGATCGGTGAAATCAACCCCGTTCACGTGAATGCCTTCGTACACTTTCGCGCCAAACTGGTTCGCGTGCTGCAGCAGCATCAGATCGAACTTGCCCCGGTCCACGTGGTAGGTGTAGTTCTGGCCAACACCAGCCTGCTCGCGTTCCGAGAAGCGGATATCCACATGGCAGTCGGCCGAAACCCCGCCGAAATCCATGTTGTAGACCTTCGCATCCGAGGCCGCAGTCCAGGCGGCGCCGAACTTGTGAGGAAACTTTGCCTCTTCCATCTTGGGCAGGAAATCGAGTTCTTTAAACACTCGAGTCGACGATGGCACCAGCGACTCTCCCACGTGTTCGCGCGGCATCAACTCACGCTCAAATACCACGCAGCTCACACCAGCTTTGGCCAGGTACGCCGCCATGCTCGAACCCGCAGGGCCGCCTCCAATGATTCCTACCTCAAAATCGGGCACGGATGAGTTCATATCTGCTGTCTTCTCCCCAAGATGTTTGCTCGGAATTGAATCATTTCTGTCGGATTGGCTTGTGGTTTCAACTGGAATCTGAATAACAAAGTTGCCCTCTCAAACAACACCCAACTCGTGCGGAGGAGAGGCAAGAATGTTACAGAATTGTTAGAGAGGGGGAGCGCTACTTTTTACCGTCGCGCTGTGTGTCCCTATTTAATCAAAAGTCCCCCTGTTCGCCAAGCATGAAACTTTTTGCACAGTCGTCCTCGCTATTGGCGGCGCATTGGGGGGAGCAACCATCGAGCCAGAGGGTAACGTGCCGGTAATCTAGCAGCCGCGAGTACGGTAAGCGACTGTTTTCAGGGGAATAAGCAAAGAGACTTTATCTCCATTAAAGAAACGCACCGGCTTTTACCTGATGCGTAAAAAAGCTTGCGGCAGAATTGGCATGCAATGATGTCCAGTCCGGGATTCGACTGGATCGAGGATTTATTTGACAGTCTGGACCGAGCGTGACAACATGGCCGTCACGGAGTACACTTCCCGTCTCCTCCCCTAACATTCTCTATGGCTTTTTCTCCAACCGAGGGTCCTGTGCGAAAATTCCTGTCTTCCGTGGTCCCGTGTTTGCTCGTCGTTGCCGTTGTGTTCCCCCTGGCGGGGTGCATCGCCCACGCCCCGGGCAACGGCGGTGGCGGTGGGACGCAAATCGCCGTCGCGGTTACCTCGAGTCCGGCATCTCCAGCTTCAGTTCCGGTTAGCGGCCCTACTCCGAGCACGGTGCAGTACACGGCCGCCGTAACGGGCACCAGCAATCAGGCTGTGACGTGGACGGTGGCCGCCGATCCCACCGCGAGCAACGGAGTCTGCAGCGCTACGGGTAGCCAACTCGGCACCGTGGCCATCACCGGCGTTAATACGATGACGTATACCGCGCCCGCTGGACCGTTGCCAATCAGCCCATGCGGTGTAGTTGTGACGGCGACCTCGAATGAAGACAACTCCACGTCCGGACAGGCGTTGGTGAATGTGCATGTTGTAGTCAATATCGCGGCCGCCCCGACCACGATCGGACAGCGCGCCAATTTTCAATACACCGGTACGGTGACGGGAGCCCCGCTCACCGCCGCAGGCCAGGACATCCAGTGGTCGGCGTCAAACGGCGGTGCGTTCGACAATCCGATTTACAACAACGGCCTCTATGTAGCCCCGCCGCTGACCAGCGGCGAGCCGCCAATCAACGTCACCATTCAGGCGACCTCAAGCTTCGACCCGACGCAAACGGCTTCCGTGCCCGTCACGGTGGAGAAGACGGATCGATTAGGAACGATCGCACAGACCACCGCGGCTTCCGCGCTGATCACCTGTCCGACGTTTACTGGCGGCAGCACCGGAGCGACTTGTTATCAGCTTAAAGTATCCTGCGACGCAATCGCGGACTACTATGCCTACCTGAAAGTGAATACTCCAGTGGGAACTCCGGCGGGCACCGTGATCCTCGGGACGGGCACCGGCGGAACGACACTTTACGACAACGACCCCAGCTTCACCGTCGGCACTTACAACGGCGGCGACACCGTGGTCGAGGGCGTCCTGAGCGCGGGCTTCACCACCGTACAAGTCTCGTTTGGGGATCCTTTTAATCCTCAGCCGGCTCAGCCGAATGGCTGGCTTCAGGGACCGGGTGGGGTACGACGTGTGGCTTGCCGCTACGCTACCGTTGCCGACTGGGTCTACAAGAACATCCACAACTCCAGCACCACTGCACCGTATTGCGCTACTGGCAACAGCGGGGGGTCGGGGGCGATTGGATACGCAGTATCGGAGTACGGCTTGGGCTCAGAGTTCTCACTGATCGAGCCCACCAGCGGGCCAGTAATGACGCTTCTTCACCAGGGCTGCAACGTTTGCGGCCAATATATGGGGTCGAATGCTTGCACTCAGACCGCTGGAGTCAACTTGTGTTACACCGCTTCAGGGGGGACAGGCAGTACGGCGGCAATTATCGATCTTGCCTACCAAGCTTCCGGACAAACCACTCCGACTCTTTGCACAAATGGGGTCAACGGGGACAACAGCAACTTCACTCGATTCCTCTCTGACAGCATCGAGGACGACCCTGGCATCAGCCCCGCGCTTCCCATCGCCAGTCCCCCAACAACCGTGAACATCTTATTCGGTGCCGATGATCCCTCCAATGCGATTCCGATGGGTTATGCCTGGCGGGCAGCGGTCGGTCCTACCCCCCCGTACATGTGCGTGGCAAGCACGCCTCACGCCGTTCCTTCGACTGCGGCTGGCGCCGCTCAAATCGTCAGTGACATCACAACGATGTGCAAGGTGAACTAGTCGTCAAGTATCATGCCTCAAAAAGCAACAAGGCCCGTCGACTCTCGGCGGGCCTTGTCATTTGAAGCATGTCTTAGTGCTCTCAGTGACAGTTCGACAGCTTGAAGTTCGAGATCCGCGTGTCCCAGTCGATCATGCTTCCGGTTTCGCTTACTTTGTAGTACTGGTTCACGTACCAGAACGTGCAGCCGTCCACGGGATCGACCGTCATGCTGGTGTAATCGCCCCAGTGGCTAGAGTTCTCCTCGTCGCCAATTCCATTCTGAAGGCCGATCTCAACCGGCGTGGTCTTGCTGGGAAGGCTCCAGTAGGCCGCCCGAATGCCCGGTTCAACCGAGCTGCTCGACACGCTGTATCCTGCCGCCGCATTGCCCACTTTGTCCTGGGCGATGCTGGGCATGAACCGGTAAAGACTCGCACCGTTATTCACTGTGCCGCTCTGATACAGCGTCGGGTTGCCGGCGCCGCGCAGTTCATACCAGCGGATGCCCGCCTGCTGATTCGTCCCCGCGGTCATCTGCACGGTGTGGCTGATCAGAAATGACTGGTAGGTTCCAAAATTCCGGTAGGCCAGGCGCGGCATCAGGCGGTCGCCCACCGAATCCACGTAAACGCCGCTTCTGCTGCTTGAAGGCTCGTTCACACAAAACGTGTTGGCTACTTGCGCAAGGTCGTAGCATCCTGGCTCGTAGCTGGGAACGGTAATTTGTGACTTGCCGAAGGCGGACAGCGTCGGAGTCGTCCAGTTCACATGGAAACTCCACAGATTCAATTTCGTCGAGCTCGTGGTCTTACCGTCGTTGGGAGGATTCTGGATACTCAGAAAATATTCGTGGCTCCCGTTCAGCGGGGCGGTCGTCCCCTCCACATCGGCAGGAATCAGGCTGTGCTTCAGATACAAAGTCCCGTTCGTGGGAATCGGACTGGGATCGCTGAAACACTGCATGGCGCGCGCAGTTCCGCCAGTCAGCATCTTCGCTCGGTCGAGCGCGCAGGCGACCACGCCAATGTTCGTGTATTGGTTATTTGTGTCCTGGAGGACAAAACTCACATAGTAGCCGTCGATCCACGTACCGAATTTCGGCCAGTCGGGCCAATACACATTCCCGTGGGCGTTGGTTCCAAGCACCGAGTTGAGCGAAAACTGGTACGCGAACCACGCTAGCGTCGAGGAACTCAGATCATCTGTATTGGAGATTGCTACGCAGTAGTAATAGGTATTGCTGGCAGGCGTGCCGCGCCGGGCAATCACCCAGCGTGAAGCCATGCGGTCGAACGTGATGATGCCGTCGCCACCACCGGCGCCATAGCAATTCGTCATGTTGTTGTTTCGCCAAGGCGTATCCCCGTTCTGCGGACTCGCCCATACCGGCGCGAACGAGGTCTTGTCATACGCCTGGTAGAACGTATTCACCCATTCCATGTATTGCTTCGTGCCGACTGCGCCGTTGGGATCGATATCGTAGCCGGGACTGGAGACTTGCGAGGCGTCGATGCCCTCAAAAGACGAAACGGTTTGGCTCTGAACCGCAAAGGGTGCGATGAGGACGAGAACTGCCAGAATTGGGGCCTTGAAGTTCATGAGTGTTTTCCCGATTTTTTGGAGTCACCGTTGACAAGTAGACGGAGGGGAGATCTTGCTTGCAATGAGGCTAGCATGAGTCGAAAGACAGGCCTAGGAGACGAAAGACTCTGCGCGGCAAAACTGAAGAAAGCTCCAGTGTGCAAGAACTTTCATCATTGACATAGCGTCCAGTGGGCCCAAAAATGACTTTACGATTCTGCCCGAAGTGATACGCGCCATCATCCCCCCTTCGTTGTCGGCAATCGCTCAAGATCGGGAAAGCTCTGCAAACCGGAGCACTTCCTGTTGCAAAAAGGACTCCTTCCCTTTGGTCATTGAAATGGTTCTGAGCGGGGTCAATTCTGCGCGAGGTTTGTTTCCGGGGTCCATGAAAAGGGGCACGCATGCGTTCTGACCGTCTCGCAAAAGTAAGCATTCTTGCCGTCGCGATGTTGGCTGCCGCTGGGCTCGCCGTCTTGCCGCAAGCCGTTGCCCAAGTCAACGTGCTCACGAATAAGATGGACAACTCGCGTACAGGGCAGAACATCAGCGAGACATTGCTCACAACGTCGAATGTGAATTCCAACATGTTCGGGAAGCTCTTCTCCTTCAATGTCGATGGATACGTCCAGGCGCAGCCGCTCTACATGACCGCTCTGACGGTCAATGGTGTCGCTCATAACGTGGTCTTCGTCGCCACTCAGCATGACAGCGTATATGCCGTCGACGCCGATACTGGCGTCCAACTCTGGCAGACCAGCTTCATCGACCCGGCATCAGCGATCACAACTGTCCCGGCCCAGGCTGAGGGTTGTAATAACGTGACCGGCTTCAACGAACTGGGCATTGTCAGCACTCCTGTGATCGATCCGACATCTCGAACTCTGTATGTGACCGCGAAAACCCAGGAGATCGTGTCGGGGCACTACACCTACGTGTACCGGTTGCACGCGCTGGATGTTACTACCGGCCTTGAGAAGCTCGGCGGCCCGGTACAGATCACCGGTCAAATCGGCACCCTGACTTTTACTCCCCTGAATCAGATCCAGCGCCCCGGATTACTTCTTTCCAATGGCACCTTGTACCTCGGCTTCGGCTCGAATGGATGCGACTTCAATGCACGCGGCTGGTTATTCGCCTACGGCGCTTCGAACCTGGAACAAATCGCGCAGATGACGACGCAGCCTGACAACAGCTATGGCAGTTCCATTTGGCAGGGTGGCGCAGGTCCAGCGGCAGACAGCGCCGGCAATGTATTTTTCTCGACGGCAAATGGCAGCTTCAACTTCAGCACCCAGGACTTCGGCGACAGCATTCTAAAACTGTCGCTGGGGACGAACTCTTTTTCTATCGAGGACTATTTCACGCCTTTCGACCAGGCCAACATGGCGGCTACCGACACCGATCTCGGCTCCGGCGGCGTTACTCTTCTCCCCACTCAGGTAGGAAGCAACACTCCTAATCTGCTCGTCACGTCGGGCAAAGACGCCGACATCTATCTTGTCAACCGCGACAATCTGGGCTTGTACAACCCCACGAACAACGACCAGATTCCCCAGTACCTTCCGGCCGCACTGAGCGGCGAATTGTTCGGCAGTCCGGTTTACTGGAACAATACGGTCTATTTTCTGGCCCACCAGGACTATCTGCGGGCCTATTCCTTGAGTGTGAATAGCAACGGGAAAAGCGCGCTCTCGACATCTCCCGTTGCACAAACGAACGTAAAGCTTACGAACATTGGTTTTCCGGTAGTTTCGGCGAATGGAACGAACAACGGCGTCGTTTGGGTAGTGCGAAGCGTGAAGGGCGTTCAACTGATGTCCGCGTTCGATGCGGTTCACCTCGTTCTGCTCTACGATTCCGGCATGGCTGCAGGTGGGCGCGACAGCCTGGGGAACATCGGACACTCTGCGACTCCGATCGTTGCGAATGGCAAGGTGTATGCCGGTACCCAGACGCAACTGGTTTCCTACGGTTTATTTCCAGAGGTCAATCCGGTCACGGGTGGAGGACAGACAGGGTACGCAGGCACTACCCTGCCCATTCCAATTACGGTGAAGGCCCTCAATCCTTACACAGGCGCTCCGATTCCCGGTGTAACCGTAACCTTTGGCGACGGCGGCAAGAAAGGCACATTCAGCAATCCCACGGCGGTTACCGACAGTAACGGCCAGGCGTCCAGCACCTACAAGCTTCCGAATCTTCCCCAGACTCTGACTCTCACCGTGGCCAGTCCCGGGTATTCGTCTGCCATTTTCACGGAACAAGACAACGTGGGCCCCGTTTCCGCCCTGTCCGTGGTTTCGGGCTCGAAACAAATCGGAACGGTTGGAACCACCCTCCCCTTACCCATTGTCATTCGAGCCAAAGATGCCGCAGGAAATCTGGTTCACGGGGCGAGCGTAGCTTTCACCGACAGCTCTGGCGGAAGCTTCTCTCCAAACCCTGCGATCACGGATTCGACTGGGCAAGCCTCCACCTCTTACACGCTTCCGACGGTGGCCAAGTCGCTCACTGTCACCGCATCAGTCGGATCGGTCAAAGTTACCGCGGCGGAACAAGCGAACGCGGGGCCCGCATCGGCGATGAGCATCGTCCAGGGAAACAATCAGACCGCTCACGTGAACACCAAGTTGCCGAAGACCCTCGTCGTTTCCATCACCGATCAATATCTGAACGGAATCCCCGGACTCACCGTAACCTTCACCGACAACGGAGCCGGCGGAACGTTCTCCACGACAGCCCCGATCACGAATAATCACGGACAAGCCTCCGTCACGTACACAACGCCGCCGAACACGGGAACTGTCCACATCACGGCAACCTACTCGACACTGCCAGCGGCTCAGTTCACCGAGACTGTCAACTGAGCATGCCGATTCACCAGCGCTCGTAACACGCGATCCAGCCTGAGGTCTAGCGTGCCGTGGTGTGCTTTTTTGTCGCTCCTCGAATTCCTGAAGTCGCACCGCCGAGAGATACTCCCGAAATTCGTTGCCGGGACATGTACTTTCGACTCCTGTTTAAGGCGTTCGCCTTATTTCAACTTGCGCACCCTTCCGCTATGCTGTTCGCACTGCCGCTTCGTTCGCTGTGTGGTCTCATTCGCACGTCCCGGTGCTTGCCTAGTTCGGTAAGCATTGTGCGAGTCAGACGTCCCGGTTTCACCTCTCTGGCCAACTCGCGTGATCTGAGTCCTACCGTCACAGGGAGGCAGTGCCTTTATTATGCGACGATCCAGACCCGCTCTCTGCGGCCTCGCCATTATCCTTTTTCTTTCTCACTTTGCTGTGGGCCAAGCTAACGTCAATGAAAGCCTCGAAACGGCATTTATTTACGTCGATGGAACGACTGGATCCGACACGAATTCGGGCTCCAAGACGAGCCCCCTGAAAACCATCGGCGCGGCCACGTCCATGGCAATGACCAACAATCACAACTCGGTTGGGTCCCGCATTATCATCAATCCGGGCACCTACCGCGAGAGTATTACTCTGAGTCATAGCAGCAAAGACACCAGCCTTCCCGTCACCATCCAAGCCGCTACCAATGGAACTGTCATTGTGAGCGGCGCGATGCTCTACACCGGCTGGGCGAAATATCAGACCAATCCGAGCATCTATACCAACAGTTGGAACAACAACTGGGGAACCTGTGCCTCCGTCGCTATCTGCCCCACGCAGCAGGAAATCATGATGCGACAGGAACTGGTCGCCGTGAACGGCAAACTGCTCACGCAGGTCTTGTCGTTCGCGCAGATGGTGCAGGGCACCTTTTATGTCGATGAAGCGGCGGCGTTGATCTACGTTTGGCCAGCGGCGGGAACAAATATGGGAACTGCGATCGTGGACGTTGCGACGACTCCAATCATCCTGAAGATTTCCAACAAGTCGAACATCGTGGTCCGCGGCTTGACTTTTCAGTATGCCAATAGCTGCCACTTCACACCCGCGGTCTTTGTTTCGGGAGCATCAACAAATATTCTGTTCGACTCGGACGTCTTTCAGTGGAATAACGGCCAAGGCCTGAATATCTCCTATCCGACCACATACTTCACGGTGCAGAACAGCCTCGCCCAGCACAATGGCGACAGCGGCTTTCAGGAATCAAAGACCAAGTACGGACTCTGGCAGTCCGATACCACTTCGTATAACAACTGGCGCGGCGCCCAGGCCGGTTACTACGCCTGTAACACCGCAGGACTCCACGCTTCTCTGGTTCACGTCGATACCGTCAAGAACCTGACGACAACGTTCAATCAGAGCTACGGCATTCACTGGGATACCGACAATGCCAACATCAGCAGCAGTGGCATCAATTCAACCGGCAATCAGATGACGGGAATCTTCCTCGAGAAGGACGAAGGGCCGATCTCGATCAGCGGCAGCTACGTCTGTAATCAGACCTCCACGACTGGAGTCGGCGGCGTGGTCCTCCGGAACTCGGAAGCCGTCTCGTTGACCAAGAGCACCGTCTTGAATAACCTCACGGCTCAGATCATGGTGATCGGGCAGGCTGGCGGCATCGAGGTTACCAACTGGGAGACGGGTGTTACCAAGAACCTGGTCACTCAGAATTTCACCAATACTTCCAATATCATCGAAGGAACGAATAGCACCCAGCAGGTGTTTCAGGATAGCTATCTCGTCGATGGCGACTGGACGGCTTTCCAGAACACTTTGATCTCTTCCGGCAACACGTGGTGGAATGCCTACAATTCCGCCACTCCTTTCGAGGTGCCCACTCCGAAAAAGAATTCTAAGACGGATTTCTCCGGTTGGAAGAGCGACACCGTCACGGACGCCTCGTCCAGTTTCAAGACTCCTGGCAGCAATACTGGAGCAGCCTGCAACTTGCAACCGGTCGGTACCGACTTCTGGTTCATGGTGGATCACGCTTCTCTGACGGTAACCCCCGGCGGCAGCGCGGCGACCTATACCTTGACGCTAACCCCTCTGAACTTCAGTGGAACGGTGACGTTGACCCTGGATGGAATCTCTGAAGTGCGTGGTTTGTCCGCCGCTTTGAGCGCAAGCACCCTCAAAGTCTCCGGAACCTCGGTCCTTACGGTAACAGCGGGGTCTAAGACCGCCCCTGGCACCTACTCGATCACGGTGATTGCGAACAGCGGTAGCTTGGCTCGCACTGTAACCATGCAACTTGTGGTCAGCTAGCAAACGACAGGCGTTGCCTTCAGCGGGGAGATCACGGTCTTATGACTCGACGCGGAGGGCCAAGGGCTTCCGCTTGCGCCTGCGGTATTCTCATCCAGGCAAACCCGGTGCCAACTCTCACAACAGCGCGCGCAGCACGGCGCGATAAAATCAACCACATCGCGAAATGGCCTGGGGCTTCGACTTAATATTGCACGATTGAGCGAGGACTCTTCAGCTCAACTATAGCTTTTGGCGTCTAGTTGGATACACGTCGATTCCGTAAACCTTGTACTGACAAATGGTGAAATTTTCCCAGGCGGTTTTGCTGCTTTCAGTTTTCGTGGCATGCGCTACTGCGCAAGAAGATCTGTCCAAGAAACCCGTTCTGCCCCTCGGGAAACTCATCTCTGGCCGCGACATGATCACAGCGCGCGGCGGTCACACGGCAACCTTCCTGCCCGACTTCCGAGTGCTCATCGCAGGCGGCAAGCAAGACCATGGTCTGGTGCTGGCCACGACAGAAATCTACGATCCCACCACAGAGAAGTTCTCGGTCGCCGCCAGGATGACTATGCCACGCGAAGGGCACGTAGCCGCCCCACTCTCGGACGGCAAGATCCTGATCGCAGGCGGCGTGAGCCAGAATGGCGTTTCACTCTCCAGCAGCGAGGACTATGATTTCGAAACCGGCAAGTTCACTCCGCGTGGAAGCATGCACGCTCCGCGCGCGCACGCGGTGGCGACGGCGCTGCGCGACGGTCGAATTTTGGTGACTGGAGGCGAGGACGGAGACCAGCCTCTGGCCTCGGCCGAGTTCTACGACGTTCTCACCGGCAAATGGACTCTCGTGGCGAAGATGTTGTGGCCGCGCGCCAACCACACTGCGACGCTTCTCTCCGACGGCCGTGTTCTGATTGTGGGCGGCACCAGCCTCCACCACGCCGCGCTCGCTACCGCAGAAATCTTCGACCCGAAGACGAATCGCTTCTCGCCCACGTCGAATCTGCACGAACCCCGCTCCAGCCATACCGCCGCACTCCTCCCTAAGGGCGCGGTCTTGATCGCTGCGGGCACCGGGTCGAAGCATTCCGCGCTGGCCTCGGCGGAAGTCTACAACCCTGCGACGAATTCCTTTTCGCCAACAGGAAACCTTACCGAGCCGCGCTTTCAACTCCCCCACTCCACTGCCCTGCTCGACGGCCGAGTCCTGGTCGTGGGGGGAGCAGCGTCGGCTGAGATTTACGACCCGAGACCCGGCACATTTCGCACTGCCGAGGGACGCCTCGACACGCCCCGCTACTCTTCTGCGGCGGTACAGCTGATGGACGGCACCACGCGTATCTTCGGAGGATATGACGCAAAAGGTGTCAGCACGGCTAAAACCTGGATTTATCGCCCTCAGTAGCGTCTGCGTCCGGCACGCCGGCGTTCCTTTCTCTGCGGCGAAACCTACGATGAATCGAGCGGCAGCGCAGTGCGCATCTCCGATTCGCCTCGCCAAAAATGAAACGGGCCTTGGAGAATTCTCCAAAGCCCGCCATGCTTATGGTTTCAGCCTGAAACTAGTCGCCCGTGCACGTGGCCGTAACCTTCTGCGGCCCGGTCGGATCTGGATCGCCGATGCTCATCGTCGCCGTGAAAGTTCCAACCCCGCTCGGAGTGCAAGTAACGCTGAACGTACAGGAGGAGTTGGCTGCAACGCTGCTTCCGCAGGTATTGGTCTCGGCGAAGTCATTCTGGCCGCTCCAACTCACGCTGCTGATGGGCATCGCCGTCGAGCCAGCGTTCTGGAAGGTAACCGTCTTTACCGCGCTGGTCGTTCCAACCGTCACATTTCCGAAATTCAACGTCGTCGGTGTGACCTTTACAGCGGTCCCGTTCCCGGCGATCAGCAGGCCCTGCTTCTTCAGCGTGAAGTTCCCGTAGTAGACCTGCGTAGTATTGGCTCCCCCCGATTGAGTCGGACTGAAATAGACAGTCGAAGTGCAACTGGCCCCTGGCAACAACGGCACGCTGTAGTTAAAGGGTGGACCTCCGCCCGCACAGGTGCTCGTGAAGCTGAACTCGTTCTGGTTGAGGCCTTCCAGATCGATAAGGGTGAAGTAAATATCCACGCCGCTCTTGTTGGTAAACGTATCCGTCTTGCCCGGACTCTTCGTACCGATAAGCTGATATGTCGTGAAATTCATGGTGCGGGGCGCCAGATAAATCGGAATGTTCCCGTTCCCAATCATCTGGACCGCGATCACGGTGCCGTTCGACGCGGTAATCGTCATCTGGGCATTCGCCGCTTCCGACGCCATGGGAGTGAACGTCACTGAGATAGTGCAGGTCTTTCCAGCAGCTACCGACGTGCCGCAAGTATTGGTCTGAGTGAAGTCTGTGGGGAAGGTTCCGATGAACCCAATCGTGCCCATCGTATAGGCAGTAGTGCCGTTGTTCTTCAACGTGGTGGTCTTGGTCACAGCATAAGCCGGCCCCGAAGTCTGCGTACCGTAAGCCAGCACGCTGGGGGTCAGCGAGATCAGGTCATCGGTCAATACGGAAACCTTGTTCGCCGTCGACGCAGCAACCGCGATGTCGAGTTTGCCGTTTCCGTTAAAGTCGCCGATGGCCACTCCCGAGGGTCCGGCTGCCGTGGGATAAACCGACTGCCCCTTGAACGTGCCGTCGCCGTTCCCGATCAGACTCGAAACCGTATTGTCGTTGTAGTTTGCGGTCACCAGATCCAGCTTGCCGTCTCCGCTGAGGTCAGCGGCGGCCACGATTACGGCATTCGCGCCGATTGCGTACTCCTTGTGGTTCTGGAAAGTTCCGTCACCGTTGCCGAGGAGGATGGAAACCTGCTTGTTCGACGTGCCGACCGCTAGGTCTAATTTGCCGTCATTGTTGAAATCGCCCGTGACCACGCTATTAGGTGCTGTTGCCGTTGGAAACGGAATCGGTCCCTGGAAGCTGCCATCTCCGTTCCCCAGCAAGATGGCGACGGTCGTATCGGTATTGTCTGCGACCGCGAGATCGAGCTTGCCGTCACTATTGAAGTCCCCAATCGCCACAGCGGAAGGGCCGTTGCCGGTCGCATAATCCACGTGAGCCTTGAAGGTGCCGTCGCCGTTGCCCAGCAGAATCGCGACCTTGTTGTCGTTGAAATCGACGACCACGAGGTCCAGCTTGCCGTCACCGTTCAGGTCAGCTGTGGCGATCGCCACCGGATGACTGCCGGTCAAGTACTCCTGATGGCCTTGGAATGTTCCGTCACCGTTCCCCAACAGGATCGAGATTTCGCTCTGATACGGATCGACGGTCGCGATGTCGATCTTGCCGTCACCATTGAAATCGCCGGTGACGATTGAGCTTGGATGTCCCGGGACCGGATATTCCACGTGTGTCGGGAATGTTCCATCCCCAACTCCCAGCAAAACCGACACGCTGTTATTACCGGTTGCGACTGCCAAGTCGACCTTCCCGTCCCCGTTGAAATCCGCCGCCGCGAGATCCTGAGGAGTCAGATCGGTTGCGTAATCCAGCTTGCCGAAAGCGACCGCATAACCGGCCTTCACGATCTGGAAATGCGCTACGTTCGATACGCCGCCGCCTGGAGCGGGGTTGGTCACAGTCACGTTTGCGGTCCCAGCCGTGGCGACGTCGGTTGCCGTGATCGAAGCCGTTACGCGTGAACTGCTCACGAAGGTCGTAGTGCGGGCATTGCCATTCCAGTTCACCGTCGCGCCAGAAACAAAACCCGTGCCGTTCACAGTCAAAGTGAAGGCAGCCGATCCCGGCGCCTTCTGTCCGGGTACCAGGGGAGCGTTAATCAGAGGCAGGGCATTCTGCGCCAGGGCCGCCGAAGCGCCCAGGGCCAACACCACCATCGCAATCACGGTGAAGGTCAATACGCTGTTACAGCGAGGTGAGGCGCTTCCCTCACGCACGGTGGTCGCGGCGGGCTGTCGGCACATATTCACGGAGTATCTCCCTCAGTTTGAGTCGTTTTGACGAGAGTCAGGCGGAGCCCTCTATAGGTCTTTGTTTGGTCGCTCGGCAGGCGGGGGATAGGGCAAAACCGAGACGTGAGTGCCAGTTTCGCTGCCTTCAACTATGCTGTCAAGATGAAGGAACTTGCATACGGGTCTTTGGTTTGGAGGCGATTATCGCTGGAATTCGAATCTCCCTCGGCATCGTTTTTCCGACTCTAAAGGCATAGTATTTCTGGAGCTTAGGCAAAGGACACCGCCCGGATCGAGCGCCTAAATTTGGCGAAACTTTTCTCTCGTGCCCGGGTTTTATCTCAACATTGGCCTGGGGCCTGCTTCTGAATAAAACTAGCGCAAATCGGACGACGACTATGAGCCCTTCCCCTGAATCGAGCTCCAACGCGTTCCTGAAATTTCTACGCCTGATCTTCCCTCTTCTGGGTCTCGCGGGCCTCATTGCTTGTGGAGGCAGCAGCACAAACTCGCTCAATACCGGAGGAGGCGGCGGTGGTGGTGGCGGCGGTGGCAGTCGCACTGTCAACGACATGCTGTTCGCCGCCGACTTCAACAAGATCGCCAGTAATCCAGCGGGATGGTGTCCGACGGATTCGCTTGGCAACGTGGCCGCCGTTACGACATTAAGAATCTGGGACAGCGGAATGAAGTGGGCGAACATCGAAACTGCGCCCGGCACCTTCGACTGGACCAAGATGGACAAGACCGTCAACACTCTTGCCACAAATTCCCACTGCGCGATGAGCGTCATCTACACGCTGGGGAACACGCCGATATGGGCTTCCGCCTGCTCGGGGCAACCCGATCCGGGTCCCTGCCTGCCGGGACCGACCGCCTCTGGCTTTGGCGGTGGAGAGCAATGTGCCCCGGGCGATGGCTCCCTCGATTTTTCATGTACTCCTCCCTCCGATCTGAACTCGGATGGGACAGGAACCGATCTCCAGTTCCAGACCTTCATCGCGGCTCTCGTGGACCGTTACGCTGGCAAGATCGCCTATTACGAAGTTTGGAATGAAGCCGACTCCCCGAATTTTTGGTGCCCTGACGCCGGATCTCCAGCAACTTGCGTTGGTAGCATCCCGCGCATGGTTCGCATGGGATGGGACCTCTACAACATCGTCCATTGCGCCGACCCCAAGGCAACGGTCCTCAGCCCCTCGTTCCACGAGTTTTCTTCGAGCGCTGGAGGATGGATGAACCTTTATTCCACACAGACCCCAATTAGCGCGCCTGCGGGCACAATCACGCTCCCCACGAGCGGGACGCAATGCTCATGGGCGGCGGCGAACGTGACGGGCAAGCAAACCTTCGACATCACCAATTTCCACGGCCGAGGATCGCCGACTTCCGATCCCACAGCGTTCGTCGCCGCGTACACCGCGGCGGTGGGAGAAATCCAACGCGACAGCTTGCATACAGAATTCTTCGACGATGAGAATGGCTATATCGGATCGGCCGACGCACCCACGGTCGACTTGCAGGCAGCCTATGTGTCCATTTCCTATGTGCTCCGGGCCTCGGTGACGAATCCTCCGATTCTGCTCTCGGGTTGGTACGCCTGGGACTCTGGTCAGGGACCATTGCAAGGAACCAACGCCGGCCTCGCTTATGACGTTACCGCCGGATGGCTGAGCGGTTCGACCTTGAGTGGTGGCTGTACCACGCCAGCAGGCACAATTTATTCCTGCTCAGGCACAACTTCGGCAGGAAAACCCTTCACAATCATGTGGGATATGAGCCTGAAGACAAGCTGCAACACCTCGTGTACTAGCGTGAACCAGCCGGTTCCCGTCAGCACGTACTCGACTTGGACAGACCTTGAAGGCGCGCAGCACTCAATCTCCGGGGGCGCAGCACCGGTTGGTTATAAGCCGGTCCTTCTGGAGTAGAACCTTACCGCGAATCGGGCACTAAGAATATCGGGCACTAAGAAAAAATAGCGGCCCATCTTGGGCCGCCGTTTTTCTGATCTGTTCAATCTGAGGCGCAGTGAATCACGAGAATCTACTGCAGGCCGTTCGCGTCACTCAAAGTGTAGATATCCGCCGACGGATTCAGCGGGTTTGTGTTGGACTGCCCGCCGAAGGTAATCATCTCGTTCACTGTCGAATCGTATAACGAGCTGTGGAAACGTCTCGGTTGCCCGGTGATGCCTTGACTCCACGTAGAGATGCCGTTGTGCCCACTCGCACCCGACAGTATCCAGACGTCGCTCAAAATGGCGCCCCCACTATAACCGCCATAAATCGTCATGCGATCGTTAACCGAATCGTAGGTCGCTGAGTGCCCAGAACGTGCCGTTGGTCCGTGATTCGAGGGAGTGATCTGCGTCCATCTTGGTGCCCCTCCCGTGCCGTTGGCATTCGACAAAACCCAGACGTCCCCGAAATAGACGCCTTTGCCCGCGTCGCCTCCGAACACAATCAAGACATTCGCGGAGGCATCGTAGACCGCGCTGCTGCTTTCCCGCGCGCTCGGACCTCCTCCCGAAGGTGTGAGTTGAGTCCAACTCGGCGTCCCGGTCACATCGTTGGCATTCTTCAGAACCCAGACATCGTTATAGTAGGTGGCCTGGCAGTTGTAGCCACCGAAAATGATGATCGTGTTCGTTGCGGAATCATATACAGACGAATGCAATGTACGCACCGCAGGCAGCGTGCCCGACGGCTTCAACAACGACCATGTCATCGTCCCACCTTGGGCGTTGGCGTGTTGCAACACGTGGTAGTCGTTCACGCACGGTGCCGGATATCCCGTGGCCCCACCAAAGACCATCATCCGGTCGCTCCCACTGTCGAACAAGCCTGTGTGACCAAAACGCGGCGAAGGACGACTACCGGTGGGATTGAGGACTGTCCACTTCAGGTTGGAAGAACCGACTACGTTCGAGGCCTGCCAGTAATCCCCAAAATCCAGGTTCGTCTTCGCGTGCTGGCCACCCAGGACAAACAGGCTGTTGGTGCCACCGTCGTAGAACGCGGCGGCCGAATAACGGACTGCCGGCCCGCCGAGAATCCATCGACTGCCCGTCTTCGTAACGTTGTTCGCTCCAAACAACGTGAAGGCATGCGAATTTGTGGAGAGCTTATCCGCGCTACTGGTGCCGGCAAAAACATACATATTGTTGAGATTTGGATCGTAGACTGCGCTGTGGTACGCAACACTCGGAGACGTGCCTGAGGTTTTGATCGGCGCCCAACTCGCAGTTCCAATGCCATTCGCCGAGATCAGCACCCATGAGTCCGAGAGCGTAAGCCCATTGTTGACTCCACCGAATATCGTCATGCGATCGGTGGTGGGATCATACGTGGCTGTTTGACCGGTTCGGGTGCCCGGAGGAGTACCGGTCGGCGACAGCCTCGACCACGCCGGAGTTCCGCCCGTGCCATTCGCGTGCGACAGAACCCAAACATCTCCTAAACCGGAGCCTCCAGTATCCCCTCCGTACAGAGTCATGATGTTGTTCACGGAATCGTACACGGCGCTGGCGCTCTCACGCGCTGCCGGCGGGGTGCCGGAGGGCGTCAACTTCGTCCACGAAGGTGTCCCGCCCTCGCCATTCGCGCTGCTGAGTACCCAAACATCGTTGAAGTATCCGGTAGAGCAATTGTTGCCGCCAAACACGATCATCGAGTCCGTGGTGGGATCGTAAACCGCCGTGTGATAGACACGGGCCGGCGGCAGCGTTCCCGTTGGGCTAAGCTCGAACCAGGACGAACTTCCGCTTCCGTTCGCATCATTCAAGATCCAGGCATCGTTGGAACACGGCGAAGGCATCCCTTGTGCTCCGCCAAAAATCGTCATGCGATTGCTGTTGGGATCGTACGTCGCCACGTGCCCATATCGGCCTGGTGGAAGTGTCCCCGTTGGGAGCACTTGCGTGAAGCGATCGTTCTGTTGGGACGTGGTCACGCCCAGCCACACGTCGTTGAGATCCGTGTTGGTGGCCGTTGACTGCCCCCCAAAAATGATCATTTGCGCGGTGGTCGGATCGAACACAGCGGAATGCGAATGGCGCGATGACGGACCGGCAAGAGTCCACACCTGAGCGTCCAGAACTGTGACGCTACCTAGAAAAACAAGCAAGAGAAGGCTGAGTTGCTTCATGGTTGTCCGTTCGCGTTCGTCAAAGAGAATAAGTGATCGTCCGGGAGCGACGGCAGGGTGAACACTCCCCCAAAAACATTCATTTGGTTGTGGACTGAGTCATACACCGCAGTGGAAAAGCGGTGCGCCGGCGCCGTGGTCTGGGGATTAATTTCGGTCCATTGAGGAAGCTTGCTCTGTCCGTTTGGATCCGACAGCACCCACGTATCGCCCAATAGATTGGTCCCGTCATACCCTCCGTAAATTGTCATCAGATCGTTGGTCACATCGTAGATCGCCGTATGTCCGGAGCGGGCGCTTGGCCCGTCACTCGAAGGAACCGCCTGCCGCCATTGCGGCGCGCCTCCCGTGCCGTTCGCGTTCGAGAGAATCCAGATATCGCCAAACGGGGCGCTTCCCGCGTCGCCGCCATAGATCGTTAACGTGTTTGTGGCCGAGTTGTAAATGGCTGAACTACTTTGCCGGGCACTCGGAGGCGTTCCGCGCGGAGTCAATTTGCTCCAGGCCGGTGTGCCGGTCACCGCGTTCGCGTTGCCCAGAACCCATACGTCGTTGTAATACTTGGAGACGCAATCGAATCCGCCGAAAACGATCAACCGGTTCGTGACCGGATCGTAGGCCGCATTATGGCGCGTTCGAATTCCCGGCACAGCACCTGTGGGAGTCGTCGCAACCCACGTCGGCTTGCCCCCGGTATTGTTGGCGCTGGTCATCACCCAGTAATCGTTGACGCAAGGTGCAGGAAACCCCGTCCCTCCGCCAAACACCATCAATCGATTGTTCACGCTGTCATACTGCACGCTGTGGCCCCATCGCGCCATGGGATGTTTTCCCCCAACGTTAATCGGGATCCAATTGATGTTGGATGAATCATTGACTCCGGTGGTCTGCCAGTAGTCGTCGAAGTTGGTATTAGTCTGCGCGTGCTGGCCATCGAGGACAAACACGCTGTTGGTGACCGAGTCAGAGAACATCGCCTGCGAGTATCGAGCCGGGGGGCCCCCGCGCGTCCACGAGCTTGTTCCCATGCCGTTCGCACTGCTTAAGGTGAAAGCATGGTCGTCTCCAGCGAGTTTGGCTTCGCTACTCGATCCCGCGAAAACATACATATCGTTCGCTCTGGAGTCATACACGGCACTATGAAAGCCCACCGCCGGTGCAGTTCCCTTGGTCGCGATTTTCGTCCACGCGGGCGTGCCGCCGATTCCGTTTGCAAATGTCAATACAAAACTGTCCGACAGGGCACTTGAAAGATGGAATCCACCGAACACAATCATGCGATCATTCGTGCTGTCGTAGACGGCGGTATGACCCGACCGGCCGCTGGGAGCTGTCCCCGTAGGCGAAAGCTGCGTCCACGCTGGAGTTCCACCGGTGCCGTTGGCATGAGAGAGCACCCAGACATCTCCAAAATTCGCGGAACCAGCATCCCCGCCATACACAGTCAGGACGTTATTCGTAGCGTCGTAGATCGCGCTCGCGCTCTCTCGCGCCGCCGGAGGCGTACCGCTCGGCGACAGGTGTCGCCACGTCGGTGTTCCACTTCCGCCGTTCGCGTCGCTCAACACCCACACGTCATTGAAATATCCGGTGGAACAATTGTTCCCGCCAAACACGATCAGCGAATTCGTGGTCGGATCATACACGCCTGTGGGATGCAGTCTCGCTGCCGGTGATGCACCGGACGCTGAGATGGAAAGCCAGGCCGGCGATCCGCTCTGACCGTTCGCTCCGTCCAGAATCCAAACATCGTTCATGCACGGTCCGGGCGTCCCTGTACCTCCGCCGAAGACCGTCATGCGGTTGGTGTTCGCATCGTAGGTTGCCACGTGCCCGAACCGGCCCGAAGGCGCTGAACCGCTGGGCAGCAGACTCGTGGAGGTCACAAACTTCGTGGTGCTGGTGTCAACGAGCCACAAATCGTTGAGGTCCGACTTGGTGGCACTGTCCTGCCCTCCGAACACGATCATCTGCTTCGATACTGGATCGAACACGGCCGTGTGCGAAAAGCGCGCAGGGGGACCATATTGAGTCCATGTCTGTGCAAGCAAGATTGGATGAGGAATGAGGAAAACGACGCAGAGCGCCAGCGGGAGATTCACCGACGCTAGGGTTCCCCAAAACTTCATGGTGTAGGACGGCTCCTGCCTTGAAAGACTGTCGCAAGCTGAGAGCGCCTACTCTGGCCCGCCGTCTAAGGCACAGCCGCGCCTGGCTCTCGACTGGCGAACCGAGGGCAGTTCAGTCTGTCCGACGCTAGCAGCACTGTCAAGATGAAGGAATTTGCATCTTGACGCTGTTGGGCCGCAGTCCTATGCTGCGTAAGCATCACGTGTAGAGTTGCCTTTCCCCCGCAACGCCCTACTTGAACATCCGGAGCCAGTTCGTGCTGCGCCCCTTTCGGAGTCTTCACTTGACCCGTTCCAATTCTCTGTACACGGCCCTTTTGTTGACGCTTTTGAGCATGCTCCTGGCGTCTTCTGCTACTGCGCAAAAGTGGAACCGCTATGGCCCCGGCACACGCAGCCAGGCATCCGCAGTCTACGATCCCTCCACCAAACAGATGATCATGTTTGGCGGACAGCATGCACCCACCAATGTCGACTTCCACGACGTCTGGACCGTGAAGAACGTCTTTGAAGCCCCTGGATCGGCCGCCAGCAATTTGAACTGGGTCTCGGTCACCACCACCGGCACGGTTCCAAGCGCTCGCTTCGGCCACTCTGCCGCCTACAATCCCACCTCTAATCGCTTGATCATTTTTGGTGGCGGCACCGGATTTCCTGGGCCCTGCACGAACGATCTATGGGTGCTGTCACACGCCAACTCCGTGGGCGGAACGGCCGCCTGGATCAAACTCAGCCCCACCGGAACCTTGCCACCCGTCCGTGAGGGCCACGCGTCGATATATGACTCCACCTCAAACACCATGATCGTCTTCGGCGGGACCGATTGTGCTGGGAACTTTTACAACGACGTCTGGATCTTGAGTAACGCCGATGGATCTGTGGGCACACCAAAATGGACTCAATCCAAGCCAGTCGGCACCGGGCCCAGCGCGCGTTCGCAGAGCACCGCGGTCTACGATCCCGTGAATCGCGTCATGACGGTCTTTGGTGGCGCGGGAGCCGCGAGGGCGGTCTTCAACGATGTCTGGACCTTTGCAAATGTTAAGGGAACGCCCACGTGGACGCAGTTAGCACCGACCGGAGCAGCGCCAAATCCGCGCAGTGGCCACACCGCCGTCTACGATTCGGCAGACAATCGGATGATCGTCCACGGCGGAGTCGCCGGCTCGACCGCCGTCCAAAATGACACCTGGATTCTCAGCGACGCGAACGGCGTCGGTGGCAATCCCGCCTGGACACAGTTTGCCCCGACCGACACGGCTCCGTATCGCGCCAGCCACACTGCCATCTACGATTCGACCTCGAATGAAATGGCAATCTTCGGCGGCGACAGCCAGCTTCCCAAAACGTTCACAGACGATCACGTTTTTGTACTTACAAAAGCCAACGGGTTGCAGTCCGGTTCCACTTGGTCGCAGGACGGTCCCGCCCCGCGAAACCACCAGAGCGCCGTTTACGACTCCATCACCGATCAACTGATCGTCTTCGGCGGGCAGACTTCCGGAACGTCGGGCGCCTTGAACGACGTCTGGTCGGAACCCTCGATCGTCTCATCCGGTCAAGCGTCTCTGGTGCCCACGAATTGGGTGCAGGTTTTCCCTTCAGGAGCAGCACCTGCCGCGCGCTTTGGGCATAGTGGCCTCTATGACTCGAGCAGCAACCGGATGATCATTTTTGGGGGTGCCACCAGTTCGACCAGTTGTCTGAACGATCTGTGGATTCTCGACAACGCGAATTCCGCTCACGGCACACCGGATTGGATCAGCATGACCGCTTCGGGAACACTGCCGCCCGCTCGCATGAACCAGGCCGCCGTCTACGATCCAGCGCAGAATACCGCGATCATTTTCGGGGGAACCAATTGCGCTTCCGGTTATCTCTCAGACGTATGGGTGCTGAGCAACGCCAACGGCGAAGGCGGAACACCGGCCTGGTCGCAACTTTCTCCGTCCGGCACACCGCCTGCCGCGCGTGAAAATAGCAGCGCGATTTATGATTCAGTTAATAATGTGCTGACTATCTATGCCGGTGACATCGGTGGAAGCGGCTTTGCCGATGTCTGGACCCTCTCCAACGCCAACGGACAAGGCGGCACATCCCTCTGGCAGCAACTTGCCCCATCCGGAACCGCTCCAAACGGAAGAACCGGCCAGTCGACAGTTTACGATACAACTAATAACCGGATGATTATGTACGGAGGGATCAACGCAATCAACGGCACTCGCTTCCTCTATGACTCATGGATCCTCACCTTCCCTAACGGCATCGGAGGAACTCCGGCATGGACCGCAGAGAAAGTAACCGGCACCGCGCCCGAGCGATTCTTCCACTCGGCGGCGTACAGTTCAGCGTTCAACTGTCTGGTCGTTTTTGGTGGCGATAGTCAGATCGAATCTTTGCCCGACGATCACATCTTCATTCTATCGAGGGCGAACGGACAAAAGTGAGTCGGCACTGAGTCGCGCGCGATGCCCGCACGTGCGCTTCACGGCTTCCGCAGTGTTGTATCATTCTGGAGTCTCGCCGCAGCCGAGTTCTACAACTGGCGGCCTCAGCGGACTTGCACTCTTGCATGGAATGACTTCCCTGCCGAATGGCCACTTGTCCACCTGAGAACAGTTCTCGATTCGAGCGCGCATCTCGCAGCAAGGCTGTGCAACTTTCCAGCGCTGCTCTCGCCATCGTCGCGCTCTCCTATGCGTTCGTCGCCGGCCTGCACACGCTGCAGGACTTCGATCTAGGATGGCAACTCGCCACCGGGCGCTGGGTAGTCCAGCATCGACATGTCTTCTCAACCGATGTCTTTTCTTACACGGCCGCGGGTCAGCCTTGGATCTATCCCGTTCTGTCGGGAGTCGCCTTCTACCTCGCCTATCTCGCGGGTGGATACGCATTCCTTTCATGGATCGGCGCGCTCGCCTGCGCGGGAACGGTCGCCCTCCTGCTTCACCGAAAGGGCCTGATAAGTTCGGCACTCGCAGTTGTCGCGGTTCCTCTCATCGCAAACCGCACACAACCGCGCGCCGAACTGTTCACGACCGTTCTCTTCGCTGCGTTCCTCAGCCTGCTGTGGCGGCACTATCGCAACGGCCGATCCGCCGTGTGGCTCCTGCCCATCCTCATGGTGTTGTGGGTTAACCTGCATTTGGGATTTGTCGCCGGCCTGGCAATCTGCGCCGCATATGTTGTGCTCGAGATTCTCGATCTGCCCTTTCCACCCAAACAGCAAATCGCACTCGCTCGCTTGCAAAGCGCGTGGCCATGGCTGGCGCTGACAGCCGCCGCCACTGTCGTGAATCCCTGGGGCCCTTCTCTATACTTGGCGCTGATCAGGCAACAACGCGCCCAGAGTCTCCACACATCATGGATCGCCGAATGGGAGAGCGTACGCCTCTCCTCGGCTAGTCTGCATCAGGCACTCGACTGGCGCGATCCCCAAAGTTGCTTCTGGTGGCTGATGTTGGTCGTCCTCATCAGCGCCATCATCGCCGTCTGGAAACAGCAATGGGGAGCGGCCGCATTCCTGATTGCATCCACATATCTCGCCGTCCAGCACGTCCGTCTTCAAGCCCTGTTTGCCTGTGTCGCCGTGGTGATCGGGGGCACTATGCTCGACGAACTGCTCGCGCCGAAGCCTGCCATCGAAGACACATCGCGCGATCGAACTGCTTCCTCCCCAGCCCGCACTCAAACTCTCGTGACCGCCGCCGCCTTGGTCCTGACAATCTTCCTTGCTGCCCTGGCTGCGGCCCGTGCGAGCGATCTCATTTCCAATCGCTACTACATGCGATCTATCCTGCGCACATGGTTCGGAACCGGACTCTCCTGGTGGTATCCCGAGCGCGCGGTAGATTTCCTGCAGCGCGAACAATTGCCCGCCAACGTCTTCAACACCTACAGTCTCGGAGGCTATCTGACATGGCGCCTGTTCCCCGTCTACCGTGACTACATCGACGGCCGCGCTCTACCCTTCGGACCGCGACTTTTCTTTCGCGCTTACGATCTGGGCGTGGAGCCGCCGGACTCAACCGCGTGGCTGCAGGAGGCCGGGCTTCGCGGCATTAACACAATCATCGTTCCGCTGGGACGCTATGAGGGGATGACATTATTCCCGCAACTGGGCAGCTTTTGTAGAAGCCAGAACTGGCGCGCCGTCTACCTGGACGAAGTCTCCGCAATCTTTGTGCGGCATACACCGGAAACCGCCGCCCTCATCGACCGTCTACAGATCGATTGCGACAAGACTCCCATTGGCCTGCCCTCGGACTCAAGTTCCGCCCCGTTGTCCAGAGCCTTGTCCGACAGGGCCCTAGCCGAACAATTCAACTCGTGGGCCAACGCGGGCGGCGTTCTCTATAGCCTCGAGCGCTACGCCGAAGCCCTCTCTGCCCTGGATCGTGCCGAGGCACTCTCCCCCGACAATGGCACAGTTCACCTTTTCCGCGCATTGGTGCTTCAGCAGACCGGACGACCCTCGGAAGCCGAAATAGAATTTCGCGAGAGCCTTCGTCTCGAACCGAGCGACGAGGCTTGGTTCGACTTCGGACTCTTCTACATGACGCAGAAGCGATATGGGGAAGCCGCTGAAGTTTTCCGCCAATCCGCGGAGTCCTCCAACCGTCCGCATCAAATGTGGATGATGTTGGGCCAGGCTGATCTACAAATGCACCAGCCACAACGGGCACTGGAGGCACTCGGCAAGGCCGTGGCCACGAGCCCCTTCGACTCGGAAGGACAATCTCTAGGCGCGAGTTTCAACTCGCTCATTGCAACCGGTCGCGCCAAGGCGTGGTATCAACTGGGAGACTTGCCGCAAGCTGTGAGTTTTCAGGAAGAGGCCGTGAAGCTGGCCCCGGGTGACGCCAAGCTCTGGCTGGGACTTGCGGACCTGTACCAAGCGCAAGGCCGAACGACGATGGCAGAAGAGGCCCGTCTCCGCGCCAAAGGCGCGGCATCTCATTAGCCCGAGATCGCCCCATGGTTGCCCGCAAAAGTTCAGGGCGCCGCAACCAGTTTCGATTCGCGGCGCTCCAGGTATTGCAACTCGCTACTGCTGCCAGATCTTTCCGACTACAGCGACCGCAGGAAATTCACCAGATCCTGCTGGTTCTTCGGACTCAGATTGTTGAAGTTCGTCACGCTCTGATTCGCTTCCGAAGCCGGGTACGAGCCGTTCCCCAAGCTGTAGTGATCTTCAATCGCCGTAACGATGTTGTTCGTGCGTCCGTCGTGCAGGAACCACAGGCGCTGTCCAATACCCCACAGCGGTGAGGTTCTGAACTCATCGGGACCCGCGCTACCTTGCTGCAATCCATCGGCCAAGCCCGGCCCCATGTGGTGCACCAGAAGATCGGAATAGAGATTGATCTTGATGTCGCCGAGCGCCGGGCGCGAGGTCGCCGGCGTGGTGAACGAAGTGGTGTGGCAATAGACGCAACCCACGTTGGTGAACTGCGTCTTCCCGTTGGTCGTGGAACTGTTTTGCTGTCCCGGCGTCGGCGGCGCCATCCACTGGGTAAAGTACTCGGCGCGCTCCGCATCGCCAGGGAACATTTCCGTGAGAATTCCGGGCGTAAAGTTCGAAACTGTCTCCGGAACGGGATTCAAAACACATCCCGGCGTCTGGTCGATTTCGTTGGGGAACGTCTCGTTGGTGACACCCATCTCGACGTTCATCTGGTTTGCAGACATCAACAACGTGGAACGAACCTGCGCCTTCCAGCCAAAGCGCTGGATGCTGCCGTCATTCCCGCTGTAATTCGGGTGACCGCTGATGCCCAGCCCTGCTTTCTTGGTCAGGTTCGAATTCATATTGTTGATAATGTCGATATTGCGAATTACTTCGATCAGACCGTCTCCGTAGGTCGGAATCACCTGACGGAGCACGAGATTCCCCTGCGAAGCCGCGGTCACGAAGTCCGGCTGTGAGATTTTGCATCCGGCAGCATCGCTGCGGCCCGTAATCGTGAAAAGTTGGTGTACTGTGCCATCCGGGATCGTCGTGCCCGGCTGATTGATGAACCGTGCTTCGAGGATTGGCCCATTCGAAGTAATAAACGATGGCATCGTGTTGCTCGCGCCGTTGTAGTTGTACACGGCGAACAATGGATTCGATGGCGGGCTCGACCCACCGACTGCGGGATACGCGTGGCAACTCGCGCACGAATTCGAGTTGAATCTAGGCCCTAGGCCACCGTCGGTCGGAGAGGTCACAATGACGTCGTGCGTGCGGTTGAATTCCGTTGTGATGCTCGGTTCAATCTGCTGTTCGTTGGAACTCAAGGTTCCCAGGAAACCGCCGGCATTCGCGGGCAGCGGCCGTGGACCCGGATCCGTCGCCGTCACTGCCGGAGGCTGACTCGCATTCGTCCGCAACGACGAAGGCGGAGTCGGCTTCGATGGCTTCGCGCCCTTAGGAAAATATGCGGTCGCCGCCGTGCATACCACCAGCAGCAACGCCATCGGAAGAACTATGCGGATCCACTTCCCTTCATGCGTTTGCGGCTGCATTGGATTCGTCTCTTTCGACAATGACATAGAGTTCCCCTTGATCTCGGTCGTGCCCCGAAGCCTCACAGCGAGCGCAGGAAGTTCACCAAATCCTGCTGATTCTTTTGCGACAACGCATTGAAATTATTGATGACCTGGTTCGCTTCCGAATTCGGATAGGTGCCGTTGCCCAGGCTGTAATGGTCCTGAATCGCCTGGACGATATCCTGAGTGCGCCCGTCGTGCATAAAGAAATAGCGTTGGCCGATTCCCCACAGCGGTGCCGTACGGAATTGATCGCCCGTGGCGCCACCCTGCGTTACGTTATCCGCGTTGTCCGGTCCCATATCGTGAACCAGTAAGTCGGAGAACAGGAATGCTTGCACGTTGCTCAACGCCGCAATGGAAGCCTTCGGAGTGGTAAAGGAATTGGTATGGCACATGTTGCAGCCGATGGTGTTGAACTGCACCAACCCGTTCGCTGTAGACTGAGTCGGCGGAACCGGTGTCGGCGGCGCCAGGAAACGCATGAACAGCGAGAAGCGCTCCAGATCGCTCGGGAAGTTCACCGGCAGCTTGGGTGCTTCACCGGAGTCCATGCGATCGTCCGGCACGCCCTTGGTCTTGTTCGTCCCGGGCGGCACCGGGAACGGCGGCAGGCAGCTTGGAATCGACTCGTCGTTCTCGCTGGGGAACGCTTCGTCGCTCACGCCTTCTTCTACGGTGTATGCCTCGCCCGAAAAGTAGAGCAGCGACTTGTTCTGCGCCTTCCAGCCGAAGCGCGTGATCGTGCCGTCATCGTCGCTGTATTGTGGATGCCCCGAAATTCCCAGCGACTGCTTCAGCGTCTTGTTGGCATTCATGTTGGCGATGATGTCACTGTCCTGAATCAACTCCATCAATCCCGTGCCGAACGTCGGAGTCACCTGGCGGAAGATAATGTCGTTGTTCTGTTGGGCCTGGGTGAAATTCGGCTGCACCATGGTCGTGCACCCGGGGGCGTCGGTGCGGTTGGAAATGGTGAACATCTGGTGCACGCCGCCATCGGCCGTCACGCCGTCCGACTTGTACGGGAACCGTGCCACAATCACCGGACCTGTGGGCGTAATGAAATACGGCATCGTGTTCGTAGCGCCCTGTAACTGGTAGATGCCGAAGAGTGGATTATTCGGCGGGCTCGATCCCCCGACCGCGGGATACGCATGGCAGCTATTGCATGAGTTGGAATTGAATCGCGGGCCCAGTCCAACGGTTTTCACGAGTGGTCCGCCCGCCACGAAGTTGACTTCAGTAAAGATCTGGGTCAACCGTTGCGTGATCGCACTCTGATTCTTTGTCAGATTCGAATAGAAGTTGCCTGCATCGGCGGGAAGCGGGCGCGGGCCGGGGTCGACCGCCAGTGACGAACCGTGCACCACGACCGGCCGCGTCATCAACACCGCTGCAGATGCTGCCAGCAAAAGCGCCAATGCGAGATAGTAAGGGACGTGTCGACGGGACTTGTTTTCCGAGGAGTCTTGGCTAGGAGAATTGTCGAATCTGGGCATGGGTTTCCAACCTTCGTCACCGAGTTCGTTCCGCTGGGCCGCTTTTCAGCGGTTTATGCTGCTAGGAAGATGTAAGGGGGGTGAGCTTCCCAAGAGGTGCTCGCACTTCTACTCACGGTACCGTAGTACAGCGTCAAATCGCAGTCAATGAGAGGATCGTCTCCGTGAAGAATCTTGCATACCCATACCCAAACCCTCGACTGGAGGGTAATCTCTTGGTAACATGCGGCTCAGGGTAACCGTTTGAATAATGGCCCTAAAGTGCCATTTACCCGGCTTGCCCGCACTAATAACTTGTCACGAGAAGCTTTCGCCCCGGAAACGGGTCGAAACAAATGGGGCTAGAGACTCCCGACTTGTAACTTAGGTTTTTGCGTCCGTACCCCCCTCATCACCTGATCAAACCGTTGTCTTACAGCTATAGAAGCGCTGGGAGATGAAGGACTCCCTAACGTTTTTTTGGTTGCAGGCTCTCCGATCATGGCTCAATTGACAAGCTTTCCTCAGCAAGACCGAATCCGCGTCCTAGCCGCTGACAACACGTCGATGAACACGCAGTTGCTGGTGGAGACGCTCGGGCGCGATGGCCAATTTAATGTGGCCAGCCCCGCCTCCAAAGAGGCTGAGATCCTGGCCGTACTCAAACGTGAGCGCTCGCAGGTCGCTCTGATCAGCGCGCGCCAGGGCCCAGACGGCCGCGGTGGATTCGCCTTGAGCCGCGAGATCTGTTCCGCGTCCCCCAGCACCCGGGTCATCATGCTTCTGGACTCCTCCGAACGTACGCCCGTGATCGAAGCGTTCCGCGCCGGCGCGCGAGGTGTCTTCTGCCGCACCGAATCGCTCAAACTGCTCCCCAAGTCCATTCGTTGCGTGCACGAAGGCCAGATCTGGGCCAATAGCGTCGAACTGCAATTCCTCCTGGAATCCATGGCGGAACCCGTCCCCATGAAATTCCTCAGCGCCAGTGGTGATGCTCTGCTGTCCGCCCGGGAAATTGACGTCGTGCGTTGTGTGGCCGAGGGTCTCAGTAACCGGGAAATCGCACAGCGCTTGAGTCTCCGCGAACACACCGTCAAAAACTATCTCTTTCGTATCTTTGACAAGCTCGGCGTCTCCAGCAGGGTGGAAGTCGTTCTCTACGCATTGGGCAATCACGCCGCCGGGGCCGCGACCGACGACGCTGTCCCTTCGAAAAAGGAAACCGCGGCCGCTACGCTTCCGGCCTCTATGGATTCACCCGTACGCATCGTCCGGCGCTAGCCAGGTTACTCTCCGCACGTAATTTGCCCTTTCGCCGCGACGCGAAGCCCCTTCCCGCATGTACTTCTGGTCACGCCCTGGCGTTGGCCCTTGGGTATCTGTGCCCGTCTACCACGCCTGTTTATTGTTACCTTCGAGGACGTTCCGAAACAGAGACGTCCGGTCGAACCTCCATTCGAGGTAACAACAATGACGTCCGAAGCACGTCCCCCGGCTCGGAACCGCCAGCAGGTCGCATGGGTTCGACTCCTAAGCCTTTGCTCCGTACTGCTCTGCTTATCCTGGTTGACCGCGTGTAACGCGGCGAGTTCAGCCGGTTCTGGAAGCGGTGGCAACCCACAGGTCTCTGCAAACCTGTCTCCAGCCGACGTGGGCGTGCCTTACAACGGAACAGTCAGCGTCAGCGGCGGCAAAGCGCCTTACGTCTTCAGTCTCGCATCTGGATTTTTGCCCTCGGGCCTGGTTCTCAGCCAATCCACCGGCAGCATCTCCGGAACTCCCGCAAAAACTGGCGTCTATAGCTTTGCGGTGCAGGCGACCGATGCCGCCGGCATGCACGGAGTGCAATCGTTCCAGATCCCCGTCTCCACCGCGGGCACTATCACGGTGACCGTCTCCCCCGTCGCCGCGACGGTGTCGTCTTCCGGTACGGCGCAATTCACTGCCCTCGTCACCAACACATACAACGTGGGAGTCACGTGGTCCGCTTCTACCGGAACCATCAGCCCGAGCGGTTTCTACCAGGCCCCGGCCGTCACCAGCAGCACCACCGCCACGGTGACGGCTACCAGCACCGCTGATGCCACCAGATCAGGCAAAACCGTAGTCACCATTGCGCCGGTAGTGGCTCCTGCACTCGGCGTAACAACCTCATCGTTATCCGGCGCCACCACGGGCACGAACTACTCCGCCACTTTGAAGGCCACTGGCGGAACAACGCCATATGCCTGGAGCTTGGTCTCCGGAACGCTACCCTCGGGCCTCTCCCTGCAGAGTGGGGGCCTGCTTTCCGGCATCACGAATCAGACCGGGCAATTCAGCATCACGGTCCAGGTAACGGATTCTTCTTCTCCGAGACAAACGGCCACTCGGCCTCTGGCGCTGTCAGTCAGCGCAATCGTCACCGGCAAGACGGCGCCTTCGACCTTGTTTGGATTTACTTCGACCAACACTTCAGTGCGGGACTATCCCACGGTGACCTACGGCATGCAGCGTTTCTGGGATTCGCCCCCGCTGCAGTGGCCATCCATCAACACCTCATCCGGCGTGTATGACTTCACAAACCTCGATTCAGTACTGGCTCAGGCCTACACCAGCGGTGTGATGGAAGGAATGTACACGCTGGCCCGCACTCCTCCGTGGGCCAGTTCGAAACCGTCGGACACTTCGTGCCACTACACCACAGCCACCTCTGGCGGAGGCGCCGGCGAATGCGATGCCCCCATCGATCTGAACGCCGATGGCACTGGAACCAACGCCATCTGGAAGGCATGGATCACTGCAATCGCAACTCACGTCAACAACCCCACGTACCTGCAGACGCACGCTCACATCAAATACTGGGAAATCTGGAACGAGCCCGATGCCACGTTCTACTGGTCGGGCAGTTTCGCCCAACTCGCCCGTCTCACGGAAGACGCGAACTGCATCATCACGGGGCGCGGCGTGATCCACGAGAGCGGCAATGGCACCGCAACTCCCTGCACCGCCACCCCGATCGATCCTACGGCGCAGATCGTCATGGCCTCCGGACACGCTGATAGTGCGTCCAATCTGAACTATGCGCAGAACCAGTTGTACTGCAACGCTGCGCCTGCGGGATATCAATTGCCCTGTCCGAATCCGTCCAACGCGATCGCCGCCGCGATCGACATAGTCAACTTCCATATGAAACCCGGCAACGCCACCGGCGATCATTGTCCGTCGCCCGTTCCCTGCACTCCTGAGACCGCCATGCAAACTTACGTGGCGAATGTTCACGGCATTCTCCAGTCGGTCGAACTTGCCAAGCCTCTGTGGGATGGTGAGGCGTCCTACGCCCAAGCCGGCTTCACCGGCGCCTACACGGACCCCGATATGGCCGCCTCTTTTATGCCGCGCTTCTATTTAATGACATGGTCGCTCGATGTATCGGGCATCGCATGGTATGACTGGACCTACCTGACCACTCAACCTGCCGCCGTGCAGACCGCCTACCAGCAGACCTACAACTGGCTTGCCGACTCCACTCTAACCACTCCATGCGCAGCCGCCGGCACCGTGTATTCCTGCACCATCAATAAGGCCGGGACCCAGTATCTGATCATGTGGGATTCGTCGCAGAGTTGTGCGAGCGGCTTCTGCACCGCCGCGAACCAGACTGTCGACGCGCAGTGGTCGCAGTATCAGGATATGACCACCGCAAACGCCCCCATCTCCATCTCGGGCCGACTCGTTCCTGTAGGAATCAAGCCGGTGGTGCTGCACTAAGCATCACGCAGCGGGAATGCGAGAAAGAAGAGCCCGTATCGCAAGATACGGGCTCTCCATTTTCACCCCGTAGCCCCCTACTGACCGGTTCCCGAAAGTGTCGCCGTCTGCGGACTGCCACCGCCCAGGTCCGCCACTGAAACCTTCGCCGACCTCGCCCCAGTTGCTGACGGCGTGAACGTTACATTGATCGAGCACATTCCGCCTTTAGCCACGCGGGTCCCGCAGGTATTTGTCTCAGTAAAGTCCCCCCGATTGGGCCCGGTAATCGACACGCTCTTGATATTTAAAGCGACTCCGTCGGTGTTCGTGAGAGTGACTCCTTGCACTGCACTCGACGTCCCAATTGCCACCGTTCCAAAATTCAGGCTGCCCGGAGAAAGCGAGATGTACGTGCCAACTCCCGTCAGGCTGATGGCCTGCGGACTGGACGGCGCATCGTCCGTGATCGTGATGCTGCCCGTTCGAGTATTGATGTTCGTGGGGTTGAAAGTAACCGTGATCGTGCAACTCCCTCCCGCGGCCACCGTCGATCCACACGTGTTCACCTGGCTAAAATCGCCGCTACTGACAATGCTCGTGACGTTTAATGTTCCCCCGCCGGTATTACTGAGCGTCACGGACTGACCCACACCGCTCGTGCCCACGAGCTGAATCGGGAAACTGAGATTGCTGGCGGAAAGAACAACCATGGGCTGAATTCCAACCCCCACCCCGCTCAGTGGAACCGCTTGCGGACTGTTGGTAGCGTCATCAGTAATCGACAAGTTCGCACTCTCACTCCCAACCAGCGTAGGCGTAAACGTCACGCTGATCGTGCAGGTTCCACTCGGAGCCACTTGCCCACAAGTATTGGTCTGCGCAAAGTCGCTTCCGTTCGTGCCCGTAATGCTAACGCCGCTTATATTCAGATTCAGGTTTCCCGTGTTCGTGAGGGTCACGTTCTGCGGTGCACCTGTCGTTCCGTCACCCTGGTTGCCCAAACTCAGACTCGAAGGCGAGAGCCCAACATTCGAGCTGGGAGCAAACTTGGTCACAAACGCATCATTCATTCCGCCCAGCTCCGATTGGAATGCCTCCGCCAAGATCGGGAAGTTCGTCGAGGCCGTGTACCCGGTCAGGTACACGTTTGGTGGTGATTGGCCGTCCACTGCCAGCGCCCGCGTGGCCCCCCCGAATTCGGCACCGGCGCCTCCCAGATACGAGGAGTACAGCAACACGGAGCCACTGGGATCGATCTCAGCCACGTACGCATCGAAATCCCCCCCTGCAACCGTTTGGAACGCTCCGGGCGTCACCGGAAAATCAGGAGACTGCGTGTTGCCCTTGAGCCATATGTTCCCTGCAGCGTCGAGTGCGACAGCCGTTACACCATCATCGTTCCTGCCCCCAATGTAAGTTGAAAATGCCAGAGTGCCCCCGCCGGGGCTCAACTTGGTCACGAAGCCATCGTGGCCCAGCGCAGAACTTTTGAAAACCGTTTGGTACGCTCCGGGAGTCGTCGGGAAATTCGACTCCGCAGTCAATCCAGCCACATACGCATTCCCCAAACTGTCCACCGCGATGCTCGTCCCGCAAGTCTCACACGGAGTCGTGTTCGTGTTGCTTCCACCCAGATAGGTTGAATACACCAATGCGGAACCCGTGGCATTCAACTCGGTGACAAACGCTGCCGAATTCGCTCCTAGTGCGGTTTGGAACGCACCCACAGTCGTGGGAAAATTCGTGGACTGCGTAAACCCTGTCACGTAGGAATCATTCGACGAATCCAGCGCGATGGCGTAACCGACGTCTTTGCCACTCCCACCCAGGTACGTCGAATACACCAAACCAGAACCTGCCGGATTCAACTCCGTCACGAATGCGTCGGCTCCTCGGGAGAGCTTCGTCTGGTACGCCCCCGTCGTCGTGGGAAAGCTGGTTGACTGCGTGTAGCCGATCACGTAGGCATCGCCTAACGCATCCAAGGCGATTCCGTTGCCTTGGTTGAGCCCGGCCCCCCCCAGATATGTGGAATAAATCAAAACCGATCCCGTCGGATCCAACTCCGTGACAAACGCATCGCCGCTCGCGCAACTGACCCCGCCACAGCTCGTCTGATAGGCGCCGGAAGTGGTCGGGAAATCTGACGAGAAGGTTTGGCCGACAATGTAGGCATCGCCCGATGAATCGAGGGCAATTCCGTTTCCCAGATCATTCCCCGATCCACCCAGGTACGTGGAATAAATGAGGAAGGATCCCGTGGGATCAAGCTTGGCCACGAAGGCGTCTGTGCTCGTTCCACTGCAGCCTCCGCCACATGTCCCCTGATAACTCCCACTGGTGACTGGGAACGCAGCAGAGTTGGTGTAGCCCGTCACATATGCGCTGCCCGCACTATCCACCGCCACGCTTGTACCGTAGTCGTTACCGGTGCCGCCCAGGTACGTGGAATAGCTGAGCGTCGGATCAATCAGCAAAGCTTTCTGATGATCATACGGCCCAAGCCGGAAGGCGATCCGGTTGCGCGAATCCACCGTATAGTCAGCCGCGATCAGACTTTTCTTCTCTCCTCGAGTCGAATCGTCGGCCGTCTCCTGATAGGCAACTGGCTTGTGAAACCGAACTTCGTCCTTTCCCTTACCCATTTTCAAAACTAAATCGCCGCTTCTTTTGTCCACGAACATCCGGCGCGGACCGGTCAGCACGAAATGGATGGCTTCTGGCCTGACTCCTGCTGCGATCACAAAGTCATATTCCAGCTGCCCCTGATTTCCGTAATAGATCAGATCAACGCCTTGGAACGCGTCCCGATAGCGGACCTTCGCGAAGTTCGTGATGTTCGTATTCCACTTTTTCGGATCGCGACCGCGGATGTAATTGGTCCTGCCGGGGAGCTCATCAAGTCCGATGATGTCCGCAGCACGGCGCGAGCCCAATAACCGCATGCGCACTATGGCATCCGACTCTTCCGAGGTCCTCCTCGTTCGCGTGGTCGCGGCGCTCGATCCGCTCCCTACGCGCAACGACAAGGTCGCCCCGGTGTCTGTGAGAAACAATGTGTAGCCCGCTCCGCGAGAAAGAAAACGCACTCTCGCATCGCTCTGGCCGCGATTTGGCTCAAAGCTTAGGGGCAATTTCCCATAGCCCGCACGAACTCCGGATGGAGCCCTCTCCGCGCGAGCCGTCGCACGCGGCTCCCAAATAGCGCCAGATGATGTCACTTTTGAAACAGGTTTGGACCGCGCGACGAGCGCTCCCGCTAACAACAGAAGAGCAAAACACCAAGCCTTCATCACTTGAATTCCTCGGAGGGGTGACGGATGACGGTGTTGTTTCCAAACCTTATGGGGGCGTCGCTACAAACTGTCGGAAAGCCTACTCCTACCTCCGTAAGGCGTCAAACCGTTGACTTAGCATCCGGACTCATGTTGTCCATGCATGTGGGGGCTTCCCCGCAAACATTTCCCCTTAAGCGGCTTACGAATGATTTCTTACCCTTTCGTGTTATTTCGATTCTGGTGTACTATCTCGGTATCGTCAGGCTAGTTGCCGCACCTCGGCCCCGCGGGAGCGCTCATGGATCGACGCACTTTTCTGAAGTCCGCCACCGCAACAGGACTCACGGTCGGTCTGTACAAGGCTGGTGCCCACGCCTCCATTCCGGAACATAACTGGGACAAATACGACTGGGGATCGGGCCCTCCCGTTCCCGACCGGCTCTATCAGGGCCCGTTCCCGCAGTACGGTCCCGGCGCGGTTGTCCCCGACAGCGATGTCTCGATGGTCACCTCGCCCTCCAAGGACATCGTGAGCAACTACGGCATGGGCCTGGTTATTTATGTCTCCGACGACACGGGACTGCCTCATGTCCCCGGCCAAACGCTGGAACGAACTCTTGAAGATCTGATCAAACTGCCCTTCGCGCAGAAGATCTACATCCGTCCGAATTGGCGTGATGTCCAGAAACAGCCCGGCCGCCTTGACCTTCCCGAGTCGTGGAAGATCACCTTCGATCTGGCTCGCCGCTACGACAAGCGCATCGGCTTCCGAGTCCAGTTGGAGAATCCCGACGTTCCCGATCCCGGTATGCCGGACTTTCTCCTCAACCAGGTCCCCTACGTAAAGCTCAAAGGGGAATGGAAGGGCAACCCGGCGGAAACGCGCTACAAGAAAGATAATCGCGTGCCGCGTTACGATCACCCCGCGTATCAAGCGGCATTTCGCGAATTGAACGAGCTGCTTGCCGCCGAGTTCAACGGTCACGCGCAGGTCGAGTTCGTGGACACCATGATGTACGGCTTTTGGGGCGAGGGTCATACCTGGCCATTCGAGGGCAATCCCTTCCCCAGCCTGTTAGTCGCGGAACAGACTTGGGCGTCCATGTTCGAGTTGCAGCTGCAACTTTGGACCAAAGTCCCGCTGGCCACCAACACTCAGCCCGACTTCAGCAACGTAGGCAACGCCGACCTGCTGGATCGCACGATCCGCACCGGCAACTGGCTGCGTACCGACACTATCTTCATTGAGAACACTCAGATCGAGGCGCTCAGCTACCGTCCGCCGTGGGTCGCCGCGATCTGCGAGGTTGGCTTCACCACCGGCGACCCCAAGCAACTTCAGATCGACGAAGATGGACTGACCTATAACGAGCAAATCATTTCCCACGCTGCCGATGTCGGCGTCAACTATCTATCACTTTGGAATTGGCACAACCTGTCTGCTGGCAACCTATTGAGCTACTATGAGAAATTCCCCGGCCCCATCGACGAGATGGCCCGCAAAATCGGCTACCGCATCCGTCCCTCTTTTATCTGGACCTTCCAGCGCGACGGAGTTTCTGGTCTGGTGATCGGACTCGCAAACGACGGAATCACGCCTGTTCCGGGGGTGCTTCGCCTAAGCGTTCTTGGCGAGGACAACAAGATCAACGTATCCGGCTGTGTCGACCCAGGGTATCCGAGACCGATCGGCGTTCATCAGGCGATGTTAATGCTGCCTGCAGGCGTCCAATGGCAGGGTCTGCGACTCAAAGCGGAGCTCGAAGTCAAAGGCGTGCGTTATCCGGTCCGGTGGGCGTGCCGGCAGAAGGTTAATTCGGATGGCTCACTGACGCTGCGCCACAATTACCGGCCTGATCAGCCGTTAGTCTAGAGGCGGGCAGAGTGGCATTGACTTTACTGAAGCGAACGATCGAATTCCTTTTCGTGAGGCGACAACAGTCGCCTTGGGAGCAATCAGCATGAAGTTCTCAATCCTCTTCTTTATATTTCTTGCTTGCGTATCCGGAGCATTAGGCCAGCCCAACTCCTCCTTCTATGTAGCGACCACCGGGAACAATTCGAATCCCGGCACTCAATCGTCGCCTTGGCGCACTATTCAACATGCCGCCGACACAGCGCGGGCGGGCAGTACGGTCTACGCTCGAGGTGGAATCTACGAGGAATTGGTGAGCATCAACGTATCCGGCAACGCGACCGATGGCTTCATTACTTTTAGGAGCTATCCCGGCGAAACGGCCGTCCTCGACGCGGAGCATCTCGTCCCCTCTGCCCGAAGCGGTGTACTTACGATTCAGAATCAGAGCTATATAAGGATCGAAGGTTTTGAGATTCGCAACTACCGCACCGCCGAACATCGGCTCTCCCCCCTGGGTATCAACGTGATCGGGGCCGGCTCCCATATCGAACTGCTGAAGAACAACGTCCACCACATTGAGAACAATTTTGAAGGCCGTGACGCTCCGGGTAGCGGCGGCAATGGGTTTGGCATCGCTGTATACGGTACCGACGCCAAAACTCCGATCACCGACTTGATCATTGACGGCAATGAGGTGCATCACCTCAAGACCGGTTCGAGCGAGTCGTTAGTCGTGAACGGAAACGTCACGAACTTCCGCATCACGCACAATGTTGTCCACGACAACAACAACATCGGAATCGACGTCATCGGTTTCGAGCGGACGGCTCCCGACCCTGCCGCCGACCAGGCTCGCGACGGGGTAGTCAGTGGCAATCTGGTTTACAACATCACATCGCGCGGCAATCCGGCTTACCGCAACGATGAATCTTCCGACGGCATTTACGTCGATGGCGGCACCAGAATCCTGATCGAACAGAACGTCATGCATGATGTGGACTTTGGAATCGAACTGGCCAGCGAGCACAAGGACCGCGCCACCAGCTACATCACTGCCCGGAATAACCTTGTCTATCACTGCCATACCGCCGGTGTCTCCATCGGAGGCTATGCGCCTGAGCGGGGCCATACCGATCACGCCACGGTGGTCAACAATACGCTCTATGAAAACGATACCTCCGGGACAGGCTCCGGCGAGTTTCAGATGCAATGGAATATGGCTGACAATATTTTTGCGAACAACATTGTCTATGCAGGGTCACGTTGCCTTTTCACGGTGACCAAGACTCAAGTCGACAAAAAGCGGCCGCCCGCTTTGCTTGAGCACAACCTGTACTACTGCGCCTCTGGGGCGAAGGCAAGCGTCTGGGCAGGGGTCTCCGACACGGTGACAGGATTCGACAAATATCTTGAGTCCACCGAGAATGACCGTCATTCGCGCTTTCTCGATCCGCACTTCATTGATACTGCCGCGAAGGACTTTCACCTGCAATCAGATTCTCCCGCGATCGCTGCGGGGATCACTGACGGACTACCCGTGGGAGAACTGGACCTGGATGGCGCTCCGCGCGTCAGTTCCGGAAAGGTAGACATCGGCTGCTACCAAAGACATTAGGAGTAGTCCATGTTGAAACCGCACGTGAATCGCCGCGAATTCCTGAAGATTTCCGCTGGAGCCGGCGCCGCCTTGGCCATGCCCACCTCAGCACACGCTGCCGTCTCTTCGAAAATGGTCGGCATCCAGGTCGGAGCCGTCTCGTTCGTGGATGAAGGCACCGAGAAAGTTCTCGACGTTCTTCAGGAACGCGGCTGCGTGAATACGCTGTTCCTTGCGGTCTTCACGTACGGTCGCGGTATTGCGGGACGACAGATTCCGGGACAACCTCTGCCCGATCACGGCAAGCAGGAGTACGATCTCAATTTTCACGGCGGAAACTTCGCGACCCCTCATCCCCAGTTCTACAAGAACACGGTTCTGAAAGACACTCGCGCACCCGACCACGGCGACCTGGATATCCTGGCCGAAGTGCTGCCTGCAGCCAAAAAGCGCGGCATGAAAGTGATCTGCTGGCTTGAGGATGTGTTCCGCACCGACCTGCCGGGCATCGACAAAGCGCAGGAGCGCGATCTGCACGGGCGAAATGCCGAGACGCTGTGCGTCAACAATCCCGACTACCGGAATTTCTTGACGGGTCTGGTCGAGGACTACGCCCGCTCCTATGACATTGACGGAATCATGTGGGGATCGGAGCGGCAGGGCGCGCTTTGCGACAGCCTTGGGGCAACGCACGACAGTCCGCCGGTCGATCCCGGCGAGGTCACTTGTTTTTGCCAGTTTTGTCAGAGCAAAGCGAAAGAACGTGGCATCAACCCGGAGCGCGCCCGGCAGGGATTCCTCGAGTTGGAAAAGTTCGTTCGCTCGGCGCGCAGCGGCAAACGCCCCGTGGACGGCTATTACGTTCAATTCTGGCGGCTCCTGTTGCGCTATCCGGAACTTGCCGCCTGGGAAATGCTCTGGACCGACAGCCTTCGCGAGACCTACACGGCGATCTACAAGACCGTGAAGACCGCCAAGCCGGCCGTACCGGTGGGTTGGCACATCTGGCACAACAATTCCTTCAATCCGATTTATCGCGCCGAGCAGGACCTCCACGAGCTTTCGAATTATTCGGACTTCATCAAGGTCGTGATGTACAACAACTGCGGCGGCGAGCGGATGGCGCTCTACGTGGACAATGCCGGATCGACCCTTTATAGGGATCTATCAAAGCAGAGCCTGCTCGATTTCAATTACGCCGTGATGGGATTCCAGGAGCGCAGCTACGATCAGATTCCTCACACCGGGCTTTCGGCGGATTATGTATCCCGCGAAACGAAACGCGCGCTCGAGGGTGTTGCTGGCACGAAAACCCTGATCTGGCCTGGCATCGACATCGATATCCCGACCGAACTCAATCACAGCAAGTGCACGCCGCAAAGCGTGAAGGAAGCAGTGCTGGCGGCTTTTCGCGCGGGCGCGCCGGGCGTGATCCTATCTCGCAAGTACTCCGAGATGCGGCTCGCCGACCTCAGCGGCGCCGGAGACGCAGTCCGCGAGTTGAAACTGTAGCCATCTGATGCCAGCTCGTCCCGACCGGCTGTCTGTCCTAGGTACCCCCTCCCCCTGGTCTATTGGAATCATCGGGTTAGGGGAAAATCGCGGGAAAGTCTATGTGGGTCAATATTTTACGGGTAAAGCATTCGAAACATTGGGCTTACGTGTGACTGCAACGTCTCGTTATTTTTTAGGCGAAGCCTGTAAAATATTGGATCTGCAGGAGTTGTTGACTAGAGCCCAGTTTTCTGGACTGCAAAATATTGATTTTGCAGGACTTGCACGCAAAATGTTGCAGAATAGAGACTTAGCGTAACTTGGGGCGACCTCGATTGAGCATTCTTGCCCAGCAGTCGCCGGGTTTGCATTTTTTTTAGCGCAACTCTCAAAATACTGATTTCAAATAACTTAGATGGTGCCGATCCCGGTTGGCCTCTGCAAAATCTTGAGCGCCTGAGACTTACACGCAAAATATTGCGGAATAAGGACTTAGGTCTTGGCCTTGGAGATCGCTGCCACGCCCCTGGGCTGTAACGATGATCGGATGTCTGGCCTGTGGAACACAAGGGCAGACGTCACATGACTGAGTGAGAAGGTGTGGATAACTTCCCGTGGCAGCGATCAGGGGGTGGAGGAAAACCGAGGAAGACAGACAGGTGCAGTTCACCCGTCTGTCCCCAGTTTTTCCTTCCCAGTTTTTCCAGAACTAAATCACTTGTTGCGAGCAGTCGGCAGAGTGCCGGCGAGCGTAGTGATTGGAGCCGCTCCTCATCATCGGTCCTCCCCGTGCGGCAGTGACCGCCATATCAACTCGTACGGAACCGTCCAAAAAGGCTCTCTACAGCACGGCCCAACGTCGCCACGATCTGCGAGATGCTTGCCCGTTGCGTCACAGTTTGTACAACGGATTTCTGGAACGGTTTGTGAGGGATGAGTGTTTTCCACTGTTCCTTTCATCTCTCCCGAGTGACTACTTGTCCCTAGAGTTATGGGGATGTGGCGTCCTTTCCGCTCCTTTTCTGACGGCAGTTCTCTACGCGAACGTGAGTGAGTGAGAAGGTTTTCTTTCTTCGGCAGTCTTTCTCCACACGTCTTTTTGCCGAACGCCGAGCGCATTTGGTCTACGCAACCCTGTTGCGCGTGCGTTACTCGATCTAATGGGACCCTCACAGCATCGTCGTCGGTTCCCACCAAAACCGTCTCGGTGTTCTTGGTCTCGGTCACAAAGCGGCACCATTTGTTATGGACTGTCCAATTCAGTGGAACGACACCGCAAAGCGGACAAACTGGAATTGCATTGCTGCTTGATATCTGAGGTTCCAGCTTGTTTTGGCGATTGAAGCTGAGTCTCAGCAGGACTGGACCGTGCTTTTCGGTCAGCTGATGGATGAGTTTCTTGAGCCAGCTCTTCACGGGTTCTTCTCTCTGGATCAAATTGAGACGACCCTTTGGTCCGTGAGACTTTCTCGTGAGACGACTCTGATCCACAAGTACCAGTGAAATCTACTCAAATGGTCGGTAGAACATAACGAAGGTAATGGACAATCTCGAAGTGAGATCATTGACGTGTCCGACTTCCTACGGGATAGCGAAGCAGGCATTCACGGAGGCGGGCGAACCGTTCAATGCAACACAAGGAAGGACGACCATTCTTCTCAAGCTATATTCCACTAGGACTAGCTGCCGGCCGCGTCGCGTCCCACCCTTGCAAAAAGGGCAAGGATGGGGCACGCTCAGTGGGAATGGTGCACGCAAAGATCATTAAAGGCAAGCCCCCGCCAAATGCTCAAGCCGGTTGGGATAAGCACTAGTTCTGTGCTCGTTGCGGCTATCAATGGACCCCATGAATCACAACGCGCCTCAGACGTTATACGATATTTTGGGCATTCCATGCGGTGTGGGCGTGGATCATGTCAAGGATTCGTACCGTCTGCTCACCAAAAAGACACCGCTAAGTAATGGAGCTTATGCGGTCTTATCCGATCCCGTAGAAAAACAGCGATATGATGCCGTGTCTTGGCTCAGCGTGAAATGGAGAAGCGACGTTCTCCGTTAGTGTAGATTCCGCCCCTGCGGGGCGGGGATTTTCAAGGCATGAGGGTCTATCGTCCGATGACTTCCCTCAGCTGTGCAACGCGGGAGAAAGACCTCCCGCGCTGCTGAGCATCGGCTCGATGAGCCCTCCGGGTTATCCCTCAGCATGGTTGCATCCCTGCAGTGCCCGCCTCCGTTTCGCCCGGCAAGATCATTGTAGCCCCGCAACCACGTGCCGTTTCTCAACGCCCGGTTTGCCCGTTATTCCGCCAAAACCCAGACCGTGCCAGAACCCGAATCGTGAGCGTTATCGCCTTGGTTACAAGAGTTACCCTCGTAAGCCGCAAGTTTGGCGCTGAAATGCTCTAATCTTAATCACGAACCTGCGAGCAGCTACGATATCGCGTGACGAAGGCTCTTTGCGATGCGGCGACTTTGAAGGAGAGTTTTGAAGAGACTTCCCAAGATCTTGCTGTATAGTTGCCTTTCCCTCTTGGGCCTCTGCCTGTTGGCTCCGGTTAGTTTCCGCTTGTGGCTCAAGTACGAATATCATCTTCCGCCTGACCAACGTGTGCGCAAACAATTTGAGAACAACCGGGCTGATTACATCCAATTCGCCACACTGCTGCAAAAAGATCAATCCGCACATTCTCTATCGACGACGGCGGTAGAGTCGATATTGATGGAGTGCACTCACGGCTAGTACCGGAATACCGGAATCTCATTCGCAAAATTGGAGCCAAGATACGTGGTCCATCCGGGAAAGATGGCTCCATTGAGTTCTCGCTTTACGGGTTCGGATGCGCGATCTCGTTCGGATTCTTATATGGGCGTGCTCTACCTCCCGAAACATCGCAGGACGGACGCTCCTCTCGGGATGGGAGCAAACCGCCGTTACGTCTCTAGATAGCGCGAAACTTCCTCAGGAACATGGGGCCGTTGCTACCGGCTTGCTATGTTGTGCCCATCGAGCCAGAGTGGTTTATCTACCGACTCGACTACCGAGAATGAGGTAGAGCTTACGCGGCTTGCTGGCGGTGACTCTGGCGCTGCTGTCTGGCGGCTTCCAACCTGCGGTCGCGTTCTGCGTGGATCTCCTGCTGACGCCCCGCCAGCACGTCCGTCGGCGTGATGTAGCCGGTGGCACTGTTCAGGCGGACGTTGTTGTAATGCTCCACGTAGCCCTCGACAAGACGCCGTGCGTCTTCCAGCGACAGCGGCGTTCCCGGCCGAATGCACTCGCTTTTCAGCGATTTATGCCAGCGCTCAATCTTGCCGTTCGACTGTGGATAATAAGGGGAGGTTCGGACGTGCGTCATGCCCGAGATGCGAATGAACTCCTTGAAGTCACGAGCAATGAACTGCGGACCATTGTCGGAGATGATTCGCGGCTTTGCTTCCGGGTACTTCTCCTTGGCTCGCTGCAGGATCACTTCGACATCAGCTTCTCGCATGGACTCACGCAGGTCCCAATGCACGAGGAACCGACTGAACCCATCCAGAACGCTGCACAAGTAATAGAAGGTGCCGCTCAGGTTGATGTAGGAAATGTCGATATGCCAGTGCTGATGCGGCTGCAGAGGCTGTTCGAATCCGGTTCCCTTGCGCGAAGGTTTGCTCTTCCACCGCGATAATAATCCAGCTTTCTTCAACACTCGCCAAACACTTGCCGGACTAACCGCTACAACGTCAGCGTCGAGCATCATGAATGTCAGCCGCCGATAGCCCTCCAGCGGGTTCTTCAGATGGAACTCGATGATTGCTTCTTTCTCCCACAGTTCCAACCAGAAATCACGGGGAACCCAACCGTTGTGCTCGTTGACGCACCCGTACCGCTGCCGCCAGTCATAGAACTTGCTGGCGCTCACGCCCAGCCACGGGATGAACCGTCCGACGCCGATCTCGGCCTTCTCCGACCAGCGCCGGACGAAATCCACGACTAGATCCCGCACATCATGCGGCACCCAGATACCGGTTAGAGTTCCCCAAGACTTTTTTTTAGCGCGATGTGCTCAGCCATCAGCTCAGCTAGGACCTCGTCCTTGGTCTGCACCTTCTTCTCCAAGAACTCGATCCGCTTCTGCTTCTCCTCCACTTGGCGGTGGGGACGCTCTTGAGACTGAAAAGCGGCGGCTCCGTTCTCGAACAGTTCCTTCTGCCAGCGGTAGAACACCGTTGGCCGCAGGCCCAGTTCTTCACACAGCTCCGAGACGGGTACTTTGTCCACAAGATGCCGCCTCAGGATGCCAACTTTTTCTTCTGGAGTAAAATGCTTCCGTTCCTTCCTCATACGTTCGCTCCGTTATCTTAACGGACGAACGCTTTCTCCATTTCCAACTGAGGCAGGACAGCCGAGCTATGGGCAGCGGCTAGAATCAAGCGAAGATCAAAGCCCGTATGGCATGAAAGCAGCACCCCTCTCACTCCCGAACAAGAACGACTATTAAAGGACTGGGGAAAATCTAAGCCCTGGCGAGTAGAACTGCCTGACGGCACGACCACCAAGTCCGAAGACTGCATCGCTGGGAACCCTAATCTCATGGTGCACGAATATGAAAGCTGCAATAACCGGCATCATGACGAGGGGCACTCCAACTGCCCCTTCGGCACGCACTTTTATTCAGACGATTACAAGGTGTGGTACACCGCCATTGGTCTGCCTTATTCGAAGCTCGACAGCCACGGACAAGACATCCAGTGGCATGACCGTTGGTCGTCCCCAAAGGCTGAAGAATGGCTGAGAACTGTGAAAGAAGAATTCCTAGCAGGCTGCGGAAAAATTGATTCGCGGCATGTTTTTCTTTCTATTGTTTAGTCTTTCGCGATGTCGAACGGTCTGATTTTCGGTGTTCTGGCGGGTCCGGAGGCTAACTGCAGGCTTCTCCGGGCACACTTCCGTCTCGCCTTACGCCGTCGGAACTGCAGCCGCCAGGTTGCGCATGCGCACGAGGTTGTAGGCGGCACAGGCGAAGGTGAAAATCCAATGCACTTTGCACACCCCGCGATGCCGCACCTTTCGCATCAGGGCGATCGTCTTCAGCCAACCGAAACATTCTTCGATCCGCTTGCGCTTTCTCTGGCTGACTCCGTAGCCCGCGTGCCGCGTAGTGCGAGCCTCGATGGCGCTGCCGCCCGGCCGCGCATGATTTTGCGCCACATGCGGCGTCACCCGCAGATTACGGCACTCTTTCACAAAATCCCGCGTGTCAAATCCTTTGTCGCCTCCCACTGTCACAGGCTGCGTGCCGGAAAGCTTCTCCAGCATCACCAAGGCGGCATCGCGCTCCGCCGTCCCATTCGCCTGAAACACTTCCGCATCCACGATCAGTCCGTTGCGATTCTCCACCAGCAGATTCCCCGTGTAACTCAGCTTCGACTCTTTGCCCTCGCCTTTGCGCGCCAGCAACGATTCGGGATCGGTCTTCGAGGCATGCGTCTCGTTCGACCGCCGCTCGCCGCGAAAGTTTACCGTGGGATATTGCCGGGATCGTCCGACGGCGGCTGTTTCTTGTCCTTCGTTTGAAAACTCTTCGCGCCCGCCCAAGCTTCCAGCAGCGTGCCATCGACGGTGAAATGCTCGTCCGATACTGACGGAAATTATGAGTTTCTCGTTCATTTAGAGGTGCCTCACCCAGAGACCGGACGGGGGGATAGGTAAATGTTGAAAGCAAATCCCATACCAGGCCCGTAGTGTCAAATATTTACACAAACATCCTCCATTTGAGTTTGAGAATTTTGGTGCAAGCAAAGCAGATGGCGAACAAAGAGCGAACAGGCGAACAGGCGAACATCTCCGCAATGCATCGACCAACCGTCGCTCCGGACCGAGATTGAAACCCCGTGGCGTCAACTCTCCCTTTTGAGCCAGTCTTTATCTATTTTTTTCCGTGCTAATTTGTGCTACCGAGTTGCACATCGTGAACATCTTGCACATCTAGCACATTTAAGAATCAGTAACTTACTGATTCCAAAAGGGCTGGAGTGG